>CAVOHI010000037.1:0-132691 GCA_963695605.1 uncultured Alphaproteobacteria bacterium
GGCGGCGGCGGACGTCGGCTGCGGTCACGGCGCGTCGACGATCCTGATGGCCCAGGCCTTCCCCGCCTGACCTCGTGGGCTCTGATTACCATGAGGGCTCCATCGCGACCGCGCGGCAGCGGGCGGCCAGGACGGCGTGAGCAACCGGGTCCGCTTCGAGGTGGTAGCGGCCTCCTCCTCTCCGGGCCGCAGCTATGACCTGGTCACCGTGTTCGACTGCCTCCACGACATGGGCGATCGTGGGCGCGGCCCGGCCCCGTACGCCAGTCCCTGGCGGCCGACGGCACCTGGTTGATCGTCGAGCCTGCCCGCGGCAACCGGGTAGAGGACAACCTCAACCCGGTCGGGCGGGCCTACTACGGCTTCTCGACCCTGCTGTGCACGCCCGCGTCGCTGTCACAGGACGTCGGGCTCGCGCTCGGCGCCCAGGTCGGCGAGTCCCGGATCCGCAACGTGGTCACCACGGCGGGCCTGACCCGCTTCCGCCGGGTCAGCGAGACACCGTTCAACATCGTGTACGAAGCCAGGCCCTAGCCTAGCCGATGCCCTGGTCAGGTCCCGGCAGTCAGCCGGGACCTGACCCGGGTCACGACGATAGCTTGAAGCTGGCAGGACTTCCACGGTAACGGGCAAATGCCGGTGGGAAGGAAGGCGATGAGAGCGCGCACACCAGATCGCGATGGTTACGTCGAGCGCGAGGGCGTCAAAGTCTTTGTGGTCTTTGGCGACGGCGAGCCTGCTATCTTGCTCCTGCCAGCCTGGTCGGTGGTCCACTCACGCAGCTGGAAGATGCAAGTACCTTTCCTGGCCCGTCATTACCGGGTAATCACCTTCGACGGCCGGGGGAACGGGCGCTCGGACCGGCCCGCCGGGGCAGACAGCTATCTGTCCGCCGAATACGCGGCTGACGCGCTGGCCGTCATGGACGCCACCGGCACTGCCAGCGCCGTGGTGGTCTCGCTGTCACGCGGCGCGTCCTATGCGCTTCATCTGGGCGTCGCCAGCCCGCAGCGTGTCATCGGTCAGATTTTCATCTGCCCGACCACGCCACTAGCGCCGTTTTCGCCGCCGCGACTGCCTTTCGCCAGGCGATTCGAGGAGGCGCTAACACTGAGGACGGCTGGGCCAAGGACAATGCCCGCTACTGGGAGCGGGACTACCGCGGGTTCCTGGAATTCTTCTTCGCCCAGGTATTCACCGAACCGCACTCGACGAAGCCCATGGAAAACAGCGTCATGTGGGGGCTTGAGCCCACATCCCAGACGCTCACAGACACCAGACGGGGAGCCATCCGCGAGGCGAACGACAGCATGGCGGGGCTGCTCAACGGCGTGCGGTGCCCATGCCTGGTCATCCAAGGCACGGACGACGCCATCGTCGGGCCCGACGCTGGCCCCAGGCTGGCCGAAGCACTGGGCTGCCGGGCCCGGCTGGTCGAGCTGGCCGGGTCGGGCCACTCACCGCATGCCCGCGACCCCGTCAAGGTCAACCTCCTCATCCGCGAGTTCCTTGAGGCGCTCGAACCCGGTCCGGGGGCGACGCCGAAGCGCTGGACCCGCGGTCGCAGCCGCCCGAAGCGGGCCCTGTACATCTCCTCTCCCATCGGGCTGGGCCATGCCCGGCGGGACCAGGCCATCGCTGATGAGCTGCGCAGGTTGCATCCTGGCCTGGAGATCGACTGGCTGGCCCAGCACCCGGTCACCACGTTCCTGGCCGCCAAGGGTGAACGCATCCATCCGGCCTCCGTCGAACTCGCCAGCGAGTCGGGCCACATTGAGGGGGAGTGCGCCGACCATGACCTGCATTGCTTCCAAGCCTGGCGGAGGATGGATGAGATCCTCCTGGCCAACTTCATGGTCTTCCACAACATTGTCGGCGAGGACCCTTACGACCTGTGGATCGGCGATGAGGCCTGGGAACTCGACTACTACCTGCACGAGAACCCGGAGCAAAAACGGGCTGCGTATGCATGGCTGACCGATTTCGTCGGCTGGCTGCCAATGCCCGATGGCGGCCAGCACGAAGCATTCCTGACCGCCGACTACAACGCCGAGATGATCGGGCACATCGCCCGCTACCCGCGCGTCAGGGACAGGGCGATCTTCGTCGGTGCGCCCGATAACATCGTCCCCGACGTCTTCGGCCCCGGCCTGCCCGCCATCCGGGCCTGGACCGAGGCCCACTACGACTTTCTCCGGAGACTACATCACCGGTTTCGACCCTTCTGAGCTGGCCGACCGGGAGGCGATCCGGGCCGAACTCGGTTACGCAGCTGAGGACAAGGTATGCATCGTCACTGTCGGGGGTTCGACACGGCATCGCCCGGCCCCCGCAGAATTCGACTGTCGGCAATAATGTCGCCCCGCACGTCAAACAGCCGAGCTCGGGTGTGCGTCGGCGCGACGAGCCGCCGCATCATCTGGCGAGCAAGGTCGGGCAACAGGACCTCCCCGTCGTCGACCGAGTCGAGAACTGCGCCTTCGCCGAGCGCAGCGGCGAACACCTCGCCTTGGGTCTTTAAAGCTTCGATCTGTTGGCCGATGAGGCTCGCCTGGTATTTCCCGAGGTAAAGAAACCCGCCGGCGAGAAGGGCAAGCGCCAAGACATTGACAGCAAGGATGCGCCGCGTAAGCGGGGAGACCGTCCAGCGCCTTCCGCTTCTCGGCCGCAGATCGGCGTTCGGGCCGAGACTGGGCGCGGCTCTCGCGGCGGATCGAGGGGCAGAAGGATGCTCGGCTACCGCCGAAGGCGACGCAGGCGCGGCGGCGGGCTCAACGGTCGCGGTATCGATACCCGACGCCATAGAGTGTTTCGATCTGCGCGAAATCCGTATCGACGTTCTTGAATTTCTTCCGCAAGCGTTTGATGTGACTGTCGATTGTCCTGTCGTCGACATAAATGTGCTCGCCATAGGCCGCATCCATCAACTGGTCGCGGTTTTTGACGTGCCCCGGACGGTGCGCTAGGGATTTGAGGATCAGAAACTCGGTCACCGTCAGCTCGACGTGTTCACCCTTCCAAGTGCACAGATGCCGCGCGGGATCGAGGATCAGCTGCCCGCGCACGATGACCGGCTCGCCATGCGAGTTCTCTCGCTCGCGCGCGAGTTCGCCACGACGGATCAACGCCCGGATGCGCTCTATCAAGAGCCGCTGCGAAAACGGCTTCCTTATGTAGTCGTCGGCGCCCATGCGCAGACCGAGCAGTTCGTCGACCTCGTCGTCCTTTGAGGTCAGGAAAATGACCGGGATGTCGACTCTGCCGCCGCAGCTGGCCGAGAAGCTCCATGCCGTCCATGCGCGGCATCTTGATGTCGAGGACCGCGATATCGACCGGTTGGGCGCTCAACCCCTTCAGTGCCTCAGTGCCGTCGCTGTAGCACCGCACAGCAAACCCTTCCGCCTCAAGCGCTATCGACACGGACGCCAGAATATTGCGGTCGTCGTCGACAAGAGCAATCGTGTTCGGCACCTGATATCCCCCAAAATCCTTCTGCGCGGCCGGATGATAGGTGAGCCGTTCCTGTAAGTTTAAAATATGACCAAATCCGGCAAAGGCAAACCCACTCTCCCTATTTTAGACAGGCTGCCGGCGCCCTATCCCTGCGATATTTACAGGCAAGGGGCCTTCGTTTACCTACACAAGGCATCGTAGCGGACGTTTTCTGCCGCACGGCGCAGCTTGACGCAGCCGCGCCGGTGCGGCTCACTTGCGGAATGCGTGAAACCGAGCCGGACGGCGATCCTGCGAGAATCGGCCGGCGATTGTTGCGCCGCCAGCAGCGCGGAACCCTGGCCACGAGCATGCACGGCGCGCCCTACGCGTCACTCGTCGTTATCGCCGCCGATCTCGATGCTAGCCCGCTTCTGCTGCTGTCCGATCTGGCGCAGCACAGCCGGAACATCGCGTTCGATCCGCGGGTCTCGCTACTTATCGACGGCACGGCGGGCTACCGGGACCCGCTGACCGGACCGCGCCTGACTGTGATCGGGCAGGCCCGAGCAGTCACGGACCAGCAACGTCTCGCCCGTTTCACCGCGCATCACGCCACGAGTACCGTCTATTCCGGTTTCGCCGATTTCCGTCTCTATCGGGTCGCGGTCGAACGCGGGCACCTGGTCGCCGGTTTCGGCCGGATTCACTGGATCGAAAGTCGCGATCTACTGTTTACCGCCGATGTGGCCGCTCTCGCTGCGGCGGAGCCGGAGATCCTCAGGCACATGAACGAGCATCATGCCGACGCGGTAGCCGATTACGCACGGGGTCTGCTCGGCCGTGTAGGTGTCGACTGGCGGATGACCGGGATCGATCCCGAAGGTGCCGATTTGCAAAGCGATGGCGAGACGGCCCGGCTCGACTTTGCCGCGCCGGTGCTGACGCCGGCGGCGGCGCGTACCGCGCTTGTGCAACTCACCCAGAACGCGCGGAAATAGCGCACCCGTTGAGGGGCTTTTGACATGGTCGCCCGTGTTATGGTACGGCGTCGCCTGGCCCGGTGGTGCGGATGCAAAAAGGGGTCCGGTCGCAGAAGGAGGAAGCGTTCGATGAAGAAGACGATCCGATGACCGAAAAAAAGAGCCGCTTCGGCCTGGACCGGCAAGGCATGCATCACCTCGGGACCGTACACTGGAACCAGCCCGCGCCGGTGCTCTACGAACACGCCGTCCGGCGGGGCGAGGGCGAACTTGCCTTGGGCGGCACATTCTCGGTCTCGACCGGTCTCTTCACCGGCCGCACGCCGCGGGACAAATACATCGTAGAGGAGCCTGGCACCAAAGACACAGTGGACTGGGGCAAAATCAACCAGCCGGTCTCTCTCGGGCAATTTGCCAGCCTGCATCAGCGCCTGCTCGCCTACCTGCAGGGCCGCGAGTTGTTCGTCCAGGACCTCTACGCCGGGGCCGATCCCGCGTATCGGCTGCCGGTGCGGGTCGTGACCGACGGCGCGTGGCACAGCCTCTTTTCGCGCAACATGTTCATTCGGCCGCCGGCTGACGAGCTGCCGGAGTTCGAGCCGGCTTTTACCATCCTGCACGCTCCGAAATTCCTCGCGATCCCCGAGCTGGACAAGATCAATTCCGAGGTCTTCATCTTGGTCAATTTCGCCGAGCGGCTGGTGCTGATCGGCGGCACCCAATACGCCGGCGAGATCAAGAAATCGGTTTTCGGCTATCTCAATTTCGTGTTGCCGGCGCGCGGCGTATTGCCGATGCACGCTTCGGCCAATGTCGGCCCGAAGGGCGACTGCGCGATCTTTTTCGGGCTCTCGGGGACCGGCAAGACGACGTTGTCGGCCGACGCTTCGCGCACCTTGATCGGCGATGACGAGCACGGCTGGAGCCCCACGGGCATCTTCAATTTCGAAGGCGGCTGCTACGCCAAGGTGATCAATTTGTCGCCGGTCAACGAGCCCGAGATCTATGCGACGATCACCCGCTTCGGAACGGTGCTCGAAAACGTCGTGCTGCACCCGGAAACGCGCATGCCCGATGTCGACGACCAAAGCCTGACGGAGAATACGCGGGCTTGCTATCCGATCGAATTCATCCCGAATGCCGATCCGCGCGGGCTTGCGCCGCATCCCAGCAATGTTGTGATGCTGACCTGCGATGCGTTCGGCGTGATGCCGCCGATCGCCAAGCTGACCCCCGAGCAGGCGATGTACCATTTCTTGTCGGGCTACACGGCGCGGGTGGCCGGCACCGAAAAGGGGCTCAGCAACGCGCCCGAGGCGACCTTTTCGACATGCTTCGGCGCGCCCTTCATGCCGCGCCACCCGGCAGTCTATGCGAAGATGCTGGGTGGCTTGATCCGCGAGCACGGAGCGCAGTGCTGGCTCGTCAATACCGGCTGGTCGGGTGGTACCTATGGTGCCGGGCGGCGCATGCCGATCGCTCATACCCGCGCCCTGTTGCGCGCCGCGCTCGACGGCCGCCTAGCCGCGGCGCCGGTCCGCAAGGAGGCGAATTTCGGCCTCTTAGTGCCTGAAAGTTGCCCCGAGGTGCCGGAAGAGGTGCTCGACCCTCGCGGCACCTGGTCCGACAAGGAGGCCTATGACGAGACCGCGCGCGGCCTGACCCAGCGCTTCGAGGCTAATTTCCGCGAATACGAGCCCTTCGTCGGCAGCGAGATCAAGAAAGTCGCGATCCGCGCCGCGGCCTAGCCGTTACCCTGCCGCGCAGGAGATCCGCAAAAAGCGAACCCTGCGGCGCGGACGACGATCGCTGCCTGCTGTTTTGGGCTAGAAGTGGATGGCGCGCCCGTACGCGTCGAGCACGGCCTCGTGCATCGTCTCCGAAAGGGTCGGGTGTGGAAAGATCGTGCGGATCAGGTCGGTCTCGGTGGTTTCCAGTGTCTTGGCGATCGTGTAGCCCTGTATCAGTTCGGTGACCTCGGCGCCGATCATGTGCGCACCCAACAGCTCGCCGGTCTTGCTGTCGAAGACCGTCTTGACCATTCCCTCGGGCTCGCCGAGCGCAATCGCCTTGCCGTTGCCGATGAACGGGAAATGGCCGACTTTGAGTTCGTAGCCGGCATCGCGCGCGGCCTTTTCGGTTAGCCCGACGCTGGCGACCTGCGGGCGGCAATAGGTGCAGGCCGGGATATTGTGGACGTCGAGCGGGTGCACGTCGTTGATCCCGGCGATGTGCTCGACACAGATCACCCCCTCGTGGCTGGCTTTATGAGCCAGCCACGGCGGCCCGACGACATCACCGATCGCATAAATCCCCGGCTCGCCGGTACGCAGCCACTCATCGACGACAATGTGGGTCCGGTCGACGACCACGCCGGTGTCTTCCAAGCCGATATCTTCGACATTGCCGACGATACCGACGGCCAGGATCACGCGCTCGACATTGGCTTCGAACCCTTTGCCGTCCGCCTGGATCCGCGCGGTGACCCCCTCCCCGTCGTGCTCGAGGGCCGCCACGGTCGCCGCGGTATGGATCTTGATCCCCTGCCTCTCGAAGGCCTTGCGCGCAAACGCGGAGATCTCCTCGTCCTCGACCGGCAGTACGCGGTCGAGGACTTCGACGACCGTCACCTCGGTGCCCATGTCGTGGTAGAAGCTGGCGAATTCGATGCCGATCGCGCCCGAGCCGACGACCAACAGGGATTTGGGGATTCCCGGCGGCACCATCGCTTCCTTATAGGTCCAAATGCGCTCGCCATCGGGCTCAAGCCCCGGCAGGCTGCGCGCCCGCGCCCCAGTCGCCAGCACGATGTGCTCGGCGGCAAGTTCGGCGACGGGATTGCCGCCGTTTGCCACCGCCAGCCGGCCCTTTCCTGCCAGGCGTCCCTGACCGTCGAAAACCGTGACTTTGTTCTTCCGCAGCAGATACGCGACGCCGTTCGACAATTGCTTGGCGACGGCGCGCGAGCGCGCCACCACCTTCCCGGCATCGAAGCTGATGTCCTTGGCGGAGAAGCCGAAATCGTCGAGGCGGTGCAGCAGGTGATAAATTTCCGAGCTGCGCAGCAGGGCCTTGGTCGGAATGCAGCCCCAGTTCAGGCAAATGCCGCCCAGATGCTCGCGCTCGACGACCGCCGTCTCCATGCCAAGCTGCGCCGCCCGGATTGCCGCGACGTAACCGCCCGGCCCGCCACCGACAACGACCAGGTCGAACGCATTCTCCGCCATCCCGCCGTCTCCATTCTGCCCTTACCCTCCTGCACAACGTGCGGAGCGGGCGGCCTTATAGCAGCATCGTCAGCGGGTCTTCGACGAGCTTCTTGAAGGCGGCGAGGAATTGCGCGCCGACGGCGCCGTCGACGGCCCGGTGATCGCAGGATAGGGTGCAGCTCATCACGGTTGCGATCGTCAGCGCACCGTTCTTGACGATGGCCCGTTGCTCGCCGGTGCCGACCGCCAGAATCCCGCCGTGGGGTGGATTTATCACCGCGGCGAAATCGCGGACCCCGAACATGCCAAGGTTCGAAATCGAAAAGGTGCCGCCCTGGAACTCCTCGAGCTTCAATTTGCCTGCCCGGGCGCGCGCGGCGAGGTCCTTGGTCTCGTTCGCGATCGTCGCCAACCCCTTGCGGTCGGCGTTTTTGACGATCGGCGTGATCAGCCCATCCTCGAGCGCGACAGCCACGGCGATGTCGACCGTCTCCCAGAGGAGGATCGCCTCGTCGCTCCACGAGGCGTTGGCGGCAGGCACCTGCCGCAAGGCCAGCGCTGCCGCGCGGATCACGAAATCGTTGACCGAGATCCGGTAGGCGTCCGATTTCCCGTTGAGTTCGGCGCGGAATTTCAACAGCTCGTCGATCTCGCAATCGACGGTCAGATAGAAATGCGGGACTGTCTGTTTGGATTCGGTGAGTCGCCGGGCGATGACGCGGCGCATCGCAGTGAGCGGCCGCTCGGTATAAGGCGGATTGCCGGCGAGCGCCAGGACCCGCTCCTTGGACAGGCTCGGCGGCGCAGCTAGTGTGGTCGGTTGGGGTTGGGAAGTTGGGCGAGGCGGGGTGGGGATGGGCCGTTCGACAGAAAGTGCTGCTTCGATATCCACCTTGACGATGCGGCCCTGCGGACCCGAGCCGGTGATCGCGGCGAGATCGAGCCCCGCCTGTTGCGCCATGCGGCGCGCCAGGGGACTGGCAAAGATGCGGCCTTTTCCGTTGCCGCGCCTCCCGGGGGCCGGCTGGGCCAGCGGCCGGGGCTCGGCCGCCCGCAGGGGCTCGGGGGCTGACGCCGCAGCAACGGGCGTGGCCGGCTTTTCGGCGAGTTTGTCGAGGGCTGAAGGGTCCTCGCCTTCACCCAGAAGCAATGCGATCGGCTGATTGACTTTGATCCCCTCCGCGCCTTCCGGAACGAGGATCCTGCCGAGGCGGCCGTCGTCGACAGCCTCGAACTCCATTGTCGCCTTGTCCGTCTCGATCTCCGCGAGCACGTCGCCCGAATGAACCTCGTCACCCTCTTTTTTCAGCCATTTCGTGACATTGCCCTCGGTCATCGTCGGCGATAGCGCCGGCATCAGGATTTCGATCGGCATCTCCCCTCCCCTCGCCGCCCGATCAGCGGTAGGCGACCTCGCGCGCCGCAGCGACGATATCCTCGACCTGGGGCACCGCGAGCCGCTCCAGATTGGCCGCGTAGGGCAGCGGAACATCTTTCCCGGCGACCCGCTTCACCGGGGCATCGAGCCAATCGAAGCACTCCTCCATCATGATCGCGGCCAGTTCCGAGCCGATGCCGGCAAAGGGCCACCCCTCTTCGACCGCGACGATCCGGTTGGTTTTTTTGACCGAGGCGACGACCGTTTCGACGTCGAACGGCCGCAATGTGCGCAGATCGACAATTTCGGCGGAGATGCCGACCTTCTCCAGCTCTTCGGCGGCCTGCATCGCCAGTTTCACCATGCGCGAAAATGCGATGATTGTGACGTGCTCGCCCGCCCGGACGACTCGCGCTCGGCCGATCGGCACGATGAACTCGGGATCGTCCGGCACGGCGAAACTTTCACCATACACCAGCTCGTGTTCGAGAAAGACAACCGGGTTCGGGTCCCGGATCGCCGCCTTCAGCAACCCCTTGTGGTCGGCGCCGGTATACGGGGCGACGACCTTGAGGCCGGGGCAGTGCGCATACCAGCTCGCATAGCATTGCGAATGTTGTGCCGCGACGCGCGCGGCGATGCCGTTCGGCCCGCGGAAGACAATCGGACAGCTCATCTGGCCGCCGGACATGTACCGCGTTTTGCCGGCCGAATTGATGATCTGATCGATTGCCTGCATCGCGAAGTTGAAGGTCATGAACTCGACGATCGGCCGCAAGCCGGCAAAGCCGGCGCCGACGCCGAGCCCAGTAAAGCCCTGTTCGGTGATCGGCGTGTCGATGACGCGGCGCGCCCCGAACTCCTGCAGCAGTCCCTGGCTGACTTTGTAAGCCCCCTGGTACTCGGCCACCTCCTCGCCGATCAGAAAGACCGTGTCGTCGCGCCGCATCTCCTCCGCCATCGCGTCGCGCAACGCCTCGCGCACGGTCATCGTCGTGGTCTTGCCGGTGTATTCGGTCTCCGAGGGCACAGCGCGCTGCACCGAGGGGGCTGGCGGCGGTGCGGACAGGGGCGGCGCCTCCGCGGGGGGTTTTTCGGGTGCCTTGGCGGCCGGAGTAATCGCTCCGGCGGCGCCGGTTTCCTCGCCATTCCCGGCGATGACCGCGATAGGAGTATTGACCGCAACGTGCTCGGTACCTTCGGGGATCACGATTTTGCTGAGCACGCCTTCATCGATCGCTTCGACCTCCATCGTCGCCTTGTCGGTCTCGATTTCGGCGAGCACATCGCCGGCCCGGACGGGCTCCCCTTCACTCTTCAGCCAGCGAGCAATCTTGCCCTCGGTCATTGTCGGCGACAGGGCTGGCATCAAGACTTCGGTAGCCATGGCAATATCCAAGCACAATCAGGCTTCGGCCAGCACGTCCGTCCACAGCTCGGCCGGGTCGGGCTCGGGGCTGTCCTGGGCGAATTGCGCCGCTTCGGCGACTTGCTCCCTGACCTCGCTCTCGATTTGCTTGAGCTGCGCTTCGTCCGCGCCGTCCTCAAGCAAACGGTGCCGTACCTGCTCGATCGGATCGTGCTCGGTACGCATCTTGTTGACTTCATCCCGGGTGCGGTATTTCGCCGGGTCGGACATCGAATGTCCGCGATACCGGTAGGTCATCATCTCCAGGATGATTGGCCCCTGACCCGACCGGGCATGTTCGGCGGCCGCGAGCCCGGCCTCGTAAACCGCCAGCACGTTCATGCCGTCGACCTGCTCCCCGGGGATGCCGTAGGCCATCCCGCGGTGGAATAGGTCGGTGCGGGCCGAGGCGCGGTCGATCGACGTGCCCATGCCGTAGCGATTGTTCTCAATAACATAGACCACCGGCAGCTTCCACAAGCTTGCCATGTTGAAGCTCTCGTAGACCTGGCCTTGGTTGATCGCCCCGTCGCCGAGGTAGGTGACGCAAATCAGGCCGTTTCCGCGGTAATGATGGGCGAAGGCGAGACCGGTCCCGATCGGCACCTGCGCACCGACGATGCCATGGCCGCCAAAGAAATTCTTTTCGCGGCTGAACATGTGCATCGAGCCGCCCTTGCCGTGCGAATAGCCGCTCCGGCGCCCGGTCAACTCGGCCATCACCCCCTTGGGATCCATTCCGGCGGCCAGCATGTGACCGTGGTCGCGATAAGAGGTGACAATCGTGTCGCCTTCCTTGAGCGCCGCCTGCATGCCGACGACGACCGCCTCCTGCCCGATATAAAGATGGCAGAAGCCGCCGATCAGTCCCATGCCGTACATCTGTCCGGCTCTCTCTTCGAAGCGCCTGATCGACAGCATGTCACGGTAATAACGGAGCAGCTCTTCCCGCGAGACGCCCAGATCGGCGAACTTGACCGAATCGGATTTGCGCTTGACCGCCATAATCGCTCCCTCCACACGGCCGCAAAAGCGCCACCGCGAGACTTTGCCGGAGCATGGTGACAAATCCGCGCCGTTGCAACCTCGGCCGGTTCAAATCCTGAGGAGCAAACAATTTAACGGCGGCTGGCGGGCCAGCCGCGCCACCGAGGTCATATGCCGAAAACCGCTAGCGAGCGGTCGTCGGCTGCATAAGGACGATGTCGTCCGGGGAAACGAGGTTCAGGGTGGCGCGGATGCGTTCGTCGAGCAGGTCGGGGTCGACATGTTCCGGCCGGAGGTTCGAAACCTTGACTTCGAGAGCTGCGCGCTGTGCCCGAACCGCCTCCAGATTGGCGGTGGCCGCGCGGATCTCCCCGTTCAACCGCAGCCACGCCTTAAAACCGCGCTCGCCCTCGACAAGATGGTAGGCGAAATATCCCGTCAGCGCGATCCCAAGGATCGGGCCGACGACCACATGGGCGCGCCGCCGCATTGCACGCACGATGCTCATCGCGCAAGAGGACCATGGCGGGCCGGAGCCGTCAACCGACGCAAGCGGTGCGGGCGAAGATGTTCTCCGAATGCGCTATCGCCGCAACACCGAGCGACCGGCATAGATCGCGGAGTTGCCGAGCTGTTCTTCGATGCGGATCAGCTGATTGTATTTGGCCAGCCGGTCGGAGCGCGACAGCGATCCTGTCTTGATCTGCCCGCAATTGGTCGCCACCGCCAAATCGGCGATCGTGGTGTCCTCGGTTTCCCCGGAGCGATGCGAAAACACCGTCCCCCAGCCCGCTCGTTGTGCAATTTCGACGGCCTCGAGCGTCTCGGAAAGAGTGCCGATCTGGTTGACCTTGACGAGTAGCGCATTGGCGACCCCGCGACTGATCCCGTCGCGCAGCCGCTGCGGGTTCGTGACAAACAAATCGTCCCCGACGAGCTGGACATTGCTTCCGAGCTCGCGCGTCAGCTGGGCCCAGCCTTCCCAATCGTCCTCGGCCATCCCGTCCTCGATCGAGACGATCGGATAGCGGCCGACGAGATCGGCCCAGTAGGCGACGAGCCCGGCGGCATCGAGGATCTTGCCTTCTCCGGCGAGACGATAGGCTCCCTCGCGGTAGAATTCGCTGGCGGCCGGATCGAGCGCCAGCACGACATCGTCGCCGGCGTGGTAGCCGGCGGCCTCGATCGCCTGCATGATCATGCCCAATGCCGCATCGGCCGAGGCAAGGTTTGGTGCAAACCCGCCCTCGTCTCCGACATTGGTGTTGTGGCCGGCATCGGCGAGCTTTTTGCGCAACGCGTGGAATATTTCGGCGCCGGCGCGAATTGCCTCGGTGCATGACGCGGCGCCGACAGGCATCACCATGAATTCCTGGATGTCGATGGGGTTGTCGGCATGAACGCCGCCATTGATGATGTTCATCATCGGCACCGGCATCGTGCGGGCGAATACGCCGCCGACATAGCCGTAGAGCGGGACGCCGGCCTCGGCGGCCGCGGCCTTCGCGCAGGCGAGGCTCACCCCGAGGATCGCGTTGGCGCCGAGCCGGGATTTGTTCGGCGTGCCGTCAAGGCCGATGAGTAGGCGGTCGATGGCCAGCTGATCCTCGGCGTCGAAGCCGGAAAGAGTGTCGAATATCTCGCCATTCACTGCCTCGACCGCCTGCAGAACCCCCTTCCCGCCGAACCGCGGTCCGCCGTCGCGTTTTTCGATCGCCTCGTGCGCACCGGTCGACGCACCAGACGGAACCGCCGCTCTGCCAATCACTCCGGTCTCCAAGGTTACGTCGACCTCGACGGTCGGGTTGCCTCGGCTATCGAGGATCTCGCGCCCATGAATGTCGGCGATCGCGGTCATGTTTCGCTCCTCAACTCCCCAGCCCTAAGGGGTGCGCCTTGGCGAGACGGTCAAAGGCGATCAACTGTTCGAGAATCGCCGGGAGAGACTTGAGCGGCAGCATCGTCGGACCCTCGCAGGGAGCCCGATCCGGATCCTGGTGGGTCTCGAGAAACATTGCGGCAACCCCAACCGCAGCGGCGGCGCGCGCAAGAACCGGAGCAAATTCGCGCTCACCGCCCGACCGATCGCCGAGGCCGCCGGGCTGCGCTACGGCATGGGTCGCATCGAAGACGACCGGATAGCCGGTCCGTGCCATGATCGGCAGCGCGCGCATATCGACGACGAGGGTGTTATAGCCGAAGCTCGTGCCGCGCTCGCACAGCAGGATCTGCTCGTTGCCGGTCGAGGCGATCTTCGCGGCGGCGTTCTTCATGTCCCAAGGCGCCAGGAACTGGCCTTTTTTGATGTTGATCGGCTTCCCGGTTTCCCCCGCCGCCAGCAAAAGATCGGTCTGGCGGCACAGAAAGGCCGGGATCTGCAAGATGTCGACGACCTCCGCCACCAGAGCGCATTGTTCGCGTTCGTGCACATCGGTCAGCACCGGCAGCCCGGCCTTCTCCCGCACCTCGGCGAGGATCGGCAACCCCGCTTTCAGCCCAATACCGCGCTCCGACTGCACGGAAGAACGGTTCGCCTTGTCGAACGAGGTCTTGTAGACCAATCCGACCTTGAGCTTGCCGGCGATCTCCGCCAGCGCCGCGCTCATCTCGAGTGCATGCGCCCGCGATTCCAGAGTGTTCGGCCCGATGATGAAAACCAGCGGCAGATCGTTGCCGAGCGTGATGTCGCCAACGCGGATGTGCCGCTGTGCCGGGCCGGTCACGATCACGACCGCCCGATCGATCGATTGCCGGGAAGAACAGCCCCTCTCCGCCCTTCAGGGGGGAGAGGGAGGGGCCCAACCCGCAGGGTTGACAGGGTGAGATGGGCGGCGCCGAGTACCGGCATGTCGGCCCCCCTCACCCTGCCCTCTCCCCCCGGCCGGCGGGGAGAGAGGGTAAAGTCAACGCGGTTAGAGGCAAATCTCGGGGAACGCATCTCAAGAGATTCCTCTTTAAACCAGCCGGGACTGATCAAGCGCGGCGCGGATGAATGAGGTGAACAGGGGGTGCGGCTCGAAGGGCTTCGATTTGAGTTCCGGGTGAAATTGCACGCCGATATACCAGGGGTGATCCGGAATCTCGACAATCTCCGGCAGCATGCCGTCGGGCGACATGCCGGAAAACCGCAAGCCGGTGGCCTCCAGCGTCTCCTTGTAGCCGACATTGACCTCATAACGGTGGCGGTGACGTTCGCTGATCCGTTCGGCGCAATAGATGTCGGCCACCCGGCTGCCCGGCGCCAGCATCGCCGGGTAGGCGCCGAGCCGCATCGTGCCGCCGAGATCGTCGGTCGAATTGCGCCGCTCGACCATATTGCCGCGCGTCCATTCGGTCATCAGCCCGACCACCGGGTGACGGCAGGGCCCGAATTCGGTCGAGCCGGCGCCTGGCAGGTCGGCGAGGTCGCGCGCCGCCTCGATGATGGCCATGTGCATGCCAAAGCAGATGCCGAAATACGGCACCCGGCGTTCGCGCGCGAATCGCGCGGCTTCGATCATGCCATGAGTGCCGCGTACCCCAAACCCGCCGGGTACCAAAATCCCGTGCACCCCATCGAGCTTGCGGACCGCCTCGGTTTCGGTCTCGAACACCTCCGAATCGATCCAGTCGAGATCGACCCCGACATGGTTGGCGATCCCGCCATGGGTCATCGCTTCCGCCAGTGATTTGTAGCTGTCCGGCAAATGCGTGTATTTGCCGACGACGGCAATCGTCACCCGTCCCTCGGGCTTGTGAATCAGGTCGACGATTTCACGCCAGCGGTCGAGATCTGGCTCCGGAGCATCGAGCGCGAAATGATTGCACACCTCGCGGTCGAATCCCTCCGCATGGTAGGCGGCGGGCACGGCGTAGATCGTCTCGACATCGAGCGCCGGGATCACCCGGCTCTCCCGGAGATTGCAGAACAGGGCGATTTTCTTGCGTGCGTCAGGAGGTATCGGCCGCTCGCAGCGGCATAACAGGATGTCGGGCTGAATCCCGAGGCCGAGCAGCTCTTTCGCCGAATGTTGAGTCGGTTTGGTCTTCAACTCCCCGGCCGAGGCAATCCACGGCACCAAGGTCAAATGCACGAACAGAACCCGCTCGCGTCCCAATTCGTTGCCGAGTTGCCGAATCGCTTCGAGAAAAGGCAGGCTCTCGATGTCGCCAACCGTGCCGCCGATCTCACAAATCACAAAATCCTCGCCGCTGAGATCGGCTAGGATGAATTCCTTGATCGCATCGGTGATGTGGGGGATCACCTGCACCGTCGCCCCGAGATACTCGCCACGCCGTTCGCGGCCGATCACCGTCGAATAGATCCCGCCGGTAGTGACCGAATCGCTGCGGCGCGCGGCGACGCCCACGTAGCGCTCGTAGTGGCCGAGGTCGAGATCGGTCTCGGCACCATCGTCGGTGACGTAGACCTCCCCGTGCTGGTAGGGGCTCATCGTGCCGGGATCGACGTTGAGGTACGGATCGAGCTTCCTCAACCTCACCTTGAACCCGCGCGCCTGCAGCAGCGCGCCGAGCGCCGCCGCCGAGAGACCCTTGCCGAGAGAGGAGACCACGCCGCCGGTAATGAAAATAAACCGCGTCATGGAATCTCAGTCTATAGCGTTTGAGGCGCGCGTTACATGGTTAAAAAAGCGTACGGTTGGACGCGGCTCAACGAGCGAGGGGCGCGGTCGGCTGAGCCGGCTCCGCCGGCGCGGTCGGCGGCGGCGCTGGCGCTGCCGGAACCGCCGGCTGCGCTGGAGCACCCTGTTCGAGGATCGAGCGCGGCGCGCGCTCGCGGTTGTGCAGGACGACGAGCAGCACGCTCGTCGTCATGAACGCTGCGGCGAGAATCGCGGTCGCCCGGGTCAGCAGATTCGACGTCGAACGGCCGGTCATAAACCCCGACATGCCGCCCCCGCCCATGCCAAGCGCACCCCCCTCGCTCTTTTGCAATAGGACCACCCCGACGAGCGAGATAGCGACGAGGATGTGAACGGCGAGGAGCAGGATGAGCATCGGGTATATCTATTCACTCTCAATGCTGCTGACCAGAAGCGCGGCCTACGCCGGCCGGGCAGCTCTGCGCAATCGCCCAGAAATCGTCGGCGTTGAGGCTGGCGCCGCCGACGAGCGCGCCGTCGACCTCGGGGAGGCCGAGGATCGCGTCGGCATTCCTCGGATTGACCGAGCCGCCGTAGAGGATGCGAGTGCCGGAAGGTAGGCGGCTACGGATCTCCACATGCATCGCCGCTATGTCATCGGTCGTCGCGGTCAGTCCGGTCCCGATCGCCCAGACCGGCTCATAGGCGACGACGAGCGAGGCCGTGGTGGCCTCGTCAGGCATCGAGCCGGCGAGCTGCGACGACACGACCTCGACAGCCTCTCCGGCCTGACGCTGCCGTTGGGTTTCGCCGACGCACAGAATCGCTATTAGACCCGCTCTCCACGCGGCGGCGATCTTACTGCGAACAATGGCGTCGGTTTCACTGTGGCCATGGCGCCGCTCCGAATGTCCGAGGATCACGTAACTGCAGCCGAGATCGGCCAACATTTCGGCGCTGATGTCGCCCGTGTAGGCGCCCTTGGACGCGGCATGGCAATCCTGCCCGCCGAGCGCCATGCCGCTTCCGGCGAGGATGCCGCCGATCTCCGAGAGGAGCGTCGCCGGCGGGCAGACAAGAATGTCGCACCCCAGCCTGTCGCCCGCCGCGGCGGCGCGCTCCTTGAGCGCATGGGCGAGCATCGTGCCATCCTGGCGCAAGCCGTTCATTTTCCAGTTGCCCGCGACGAGTTTTGTCCTTATCGCCATGTTGCGGCCCCGCTACCCGGCTTCTATCATCTAGCCGACACGATCACACCGGCGCTCGGGCGGGTCAATCGGCCTGGGCCGACAGAAAGAGGCCAGCTGCCTCCATGCTTCAAGCGATCCGCTCGAAAGCGGGATCCTTCGTCGTCAAGGCTCTCTTCGCGCTTCTGATCCTGACCTTCGGCATCTGGGGCATCGGCGATATTTTCCGTAACCGCGGCACCGATACGGCCGTAGCCACGGTCGGCGACCGCAGCATCCCCGCCGAGGAACTGCAGACCGCACTGCGCCGGGCGCTCGAACAGCTGAGCGCCCGATTCGGCACCGCGATCGATATGCAGCAGGCCAAACAGCTGGGCCTCGTCGATCAAACGCTTGCCCAGTTGATCGACCGCAGCCTTATCGATCAGGAGGCGGTGCGGCTGAGGCTCGACGTTTCGGACGATCTGATCCGCAATGTGATTACCGCTAACCCGAGCTTCAGGGGATCCGACGGACATTTCGACGGCGGCCTGTTCAACGCGGTGCTCGCTGCCAACAACCTCACCGAGGACCGGTATGTCGCGTTGCTGCGCCATGACATTCCGCGCAACGACCTGCTGCACGCGGTGACGGCCGGGGCGATAGCACCGCAACCAGTCGTCGATCTCCTCTACCGTTACCGCAATGAGAAACGAACCGCCGACATCGTCGCATTGCCGATCGCCGGTGTTCCCGATGTCGGACAGCCGAGCGAAGACGAGCTGAAAGCGTTCTACGAGAAGCATCAGGATCTGTTCCGTGCCCCCGAATACCGGGGGTTCACGCTGGTGAGCCTCAGCCCGTCGGACGTCGCCAAGGGCATTGAGATCCCCGAGGCCAAGCTGAAAGAGGAATACGACCAGCGGCAGGACGAGCTGCAGATCCCTGAGCGCCGCGACATGGAGCAGATCCTGGCGCCCTCCGAAGAAAAGGCCAAGGAAGCCGAGGCGGCGCTGGCCGCCGGCAAGGATTGGCGGGAAGTCGCAACCACGATTGCCGGGCAAGCTCCCGACACGATCGATCTCGGCCTGATGCGGCGGGAGGAGTTGCCGAAAGCGCTCGGCGAAGTCGCTTTCGAATTGCCCTTGGACAAGCCGAGCGAACCGGTCAAGACCCCGCTCGGGTGGCACATTTTGCGGGCCGTCAAAATCGAGCCGCCAGTCGCGCAAACCTTCGACGAGGCCAAGCCCAAGCTCGAAGCCGATCTCGCGCAACAGGAAGCGGTCGATCGGATCTACAAGGTCGCGAACAACGTCGATGACGCCCTGGCGGGCGGCGCGACGCTCAGCGACGCTGCCGAAAAATTCGGATTGAAGACGACCCTCGTCGAGGCGGTCGACAATGCTGGCCACGATCCGCAGGACAAGCCGGTGACATTGCCGGTGTCCGCCGGCGATATTTTGAAGCTCGCGTTCGCGACCGATGAAGGACAGACGAGCCGGGTCACCGAGACGCCGGACGGCGCGATTTTCGCCGTTCATGTCGACAAAACCATCCCATCCCACGTCAAGCCGCTGGACGAGGTGAAGGATAAGGCGGTGGCGGCGTGGCAGGCCGACCGGCGGCGCGAGATCGTCGCCAAGGAAGCCGAAGAACTCGCCGCGGCGGTCACCCCGGGGACGCGTCTGGCGACCGTCGCCGGCGAGAAAGCGTTGAAGGCGACGACCTCGCCGCCATTCACCCGGCATCCCGAAAACGACACTGCGGTCCCGCCGCCGCTTGTCGGCAAGCTGTTCGCGGCCAAGCCCGGCGAGGTCGTCACCGCTTCGGATGCGACCGGGTCATACGTCGCGCAGCTCGACGAGGTGCAACGCCCCGAGGATGTGTCGCAAACCGCGGCGGCGGGACTGTCGCACGAGCTCGACACCGCAGCAGCAGGTGGACCTCGCCGAGGAATTCACACGCGCGTTGCGCGCCCGCTTCCCAGTCGAAATCCACCGCGAAGCGCTCGACCGGTATTTCTAAGCGCGAAACCCAGCGTCAATAGGGACTGCTGGACTTCGGAGCCGGGGCCGCGGCGCCCGAGCGCATCTCCTGCAGCGCCGCCTGCCCGCCCATCGTCATGAAGCGGTTGTCGCCGCCGATGGTGACGAAGGTAAACCCCATCTCGATCATCTTCTTGGCATAGGAGGGGGCGCCGCAATGGATGCCGGGCTGCACCTTGTGCCGCTTGCAGCCGTCGAGCACCTTTTGCAGCGCCGCCATCATCCACTCGTCGGGTTTGTCGCCGCCCGGCGCGTATCCGAGCGAGATCGAGAGATCCGAGGGACCGACATAGATCGCATCCAGTCCGGGGGTCGACAGGATCGCGTCGAGGTTGTCGAGCGCCTCTTGCGTTTCGATCATGCCGAATGCGACGACGATGTCGTTGGCCTTGGCGTGGTAATCCGCCCCGCCGTAGAGCGAGGCGCGTATCGGCCCCGAGCTGCGATAGCCGAGCGGCGCGTAGCGGCACGAGCCGACGAATTTTTCGGCTTCGGCGCGGTTGTTGATCATCGGGCAGACAATGCCGTAGGCGCCGGCGTCGAGCGCCTTCTGGATGTGCGCCGGGTCGTTCCACGGCACCCGCACCAATGGCGTCACATTCGTCGTCGAGATCCCCTGCAGCATCGTCACCATCATCTGGTAATCGATCATGCCGTGCTGCATGTCGACGACCAGCGAATCCCACCCCATGCTGGCCATGACCTCGGCCGAAAAGCTGCTCGGGATCCCTAACCAGCTGTTGATGACCGCCCTGCCCTCCCGCCAAGCTTCCCGCACTCCGTTTGGCCGCGCCATGTGTTCCTCCTGCGTTTTCGGCGATGGTGCGCCGATCCCGCCAGCTAAGCCGACGAGTGTCAAGCGCCCTGGCATCCTCCGCTCCTCCTGTTTTTGCAGAAGAAATACAGGCACGCGAGCCGTCATAAGCGGCAATCGGCAACCGGAATACGACCCCGCCACTTTGAGAAGCGTCAGCCGTATAGCATGCCAAGAAGGCAACATTGCGGACGAGGGCTTGCGTGGAAGGTGCCCCCAAATATATGGTCAGCTTGAGATGACCTGAGGATACAAGTGATGGACAGGCATGTTGCCGCCGCAGAATTCAAGGCCAACTGTCTGCGCCTGATGGATGAGGTGGCACGGCAGCACCGGCCGATAATCATCACGAAGCGGGGCAAGCCGGTCGCCAAGCTGGTGCCAATAGAGCAAGAACCGATAGACCTGTTTGGCTACATGGCTGGGACAGCCAAAATCTGCGGCGACATCATCAGTCCGATCGAGGATGCGGGGTGGACCGGCGATGACGAGAACATCTGAGCCGCGTCCGCTGCTGCTGGACACGCATGTGTGGCTCTGGTTCATGCTGGCAAACCGCGAGTTGGCGATGAGCGAGCAAGGGGTGATTAATAGCGCGGCCGCTTCGGGCCAACTCAGGATCGCTGCGGTATCGCTTTGGGAGGCGGCGCTCTTGGCGTCGCGTGGCCGCGTTGCTCTGAGCTGGCCCTTGGCGCAGTGGATGACAGAAGCGGTATCCGCGCCGGGCCTGTCAATCGAGCCCTTGTTGCCACAGGTCGCAGTCGAGGCGTCGTTACTTCCCGAGACATTCCATCGCGATCCAGCTGATCGGCTGATCGTTGCCACCGCGCGCGTAACGAACGCTACACTCATGACCCGCGACCGGCGCATTCTCGACTACGCCGCCCGCGGTCACCTGGACGCTGTCGCCGCCTGAAAGCCTCTGCCGGTCGGAAACGAGCAATCCGGCAGGGGGCGTGCCAACGCCCTTCACGCAGCGGCAATATCGTCCACAAATTTTGATTATCGCGGATACCGGCGGAGGCGCACAAAGACGAGCGCGATGATGCTGAGCGCGGCTGTGAACATCATGTAAAAGCTCGGCGACAGGCTGTTGCCGGTCACGGCGATGAGCCAGGTCGCGACAAAGGGCGTGAAGCCGCCGAAGATCGTCACGGCGATGGCGAAGCTCAATGACACGCCGATCCCGCGGATCCGCGTCGGAAAGAGCTCGGCGAGCTGCGATGGCAGCACCCCGCTATAGCCGGCCTTGACGAGGCTGAGCCAGCCGGCGGCAAAGATCGCCGTCGCGAGCGAGGGTGACGCGACCATCAGATAAAAAACCGGATAAGTGGTGAGGAAAAAGAGCCAGGCCGTTCCCGTCAGGAGACCGCTGCGTCCGAATTTGTCGGACAGGTGTCCCGCAAGCGGCGAGACGATGCCGAGAATTACGGCGCCGACAAAGGTCGCGGTGAAGCCGGTTGCCTGCGGCAGGTGCAGCTCCTTCATCGCATAGGTCGGGATGTAGAGAATAATATAGGCGGAGCTGTTCGAGACGACCGCGGCGCCCATCGCCAAGAGGACCTCGATCGGGTGCTCACGCACCACGTCGCGCACCGGAGTGCGGGTCGGCTTGATCTCGACATATTCCGGCGTCTCGTCGAGCCGGCGTCGAATATAGAGCCCAACGGGGCCAACCAGTATCCCGAACAGGAACGGGACGCGCCAGCCCCAGTCGACAAGCTGCTCCGGCGACAGGATGCTCGTCAGCAGGATCCCGAAGCCCGATGCCAATGCGCCCGTGATCCCGGTGCTGGCCCATTGCCAACTCGCGACAAATCCTTTGCGCGATGCTGTTTGTTCGGCGAGGAAAGTGACGGCGCTGCCAAACTCGCCGCCGACGGAAAAACCCTGCAGCAGCCGGGCAACCAGGATCATGATGGGCGCGGCGAGCCCGATCGTCGCATAACCCGGCATCAACGCTGTCATCGTCGTGCCGATGACCATCAGCAGGATCGAGAGGGTGAGCCCGGCCTTGCGGCCGGCGCGATCGGTATAGGCGCCGATCAGGATGGCGCCGAGAGGGCGTACCAGAAACGAGACGCTGAACGTGCCGAAGGTCGCCAGCAACGACGCGGTCTCGTTGCCACTCGGGAAGAACACCTTCGAGATCGTGACCGCGAAGTAGCCATAAACCAGAAAATCGAACCATTCGAGTGCATTGCCGAGCGAAGCGGCGACGATCACTCGCGTCAGTGTGGGTTTGGCGCGGACGGGCGGAGCAAAAGCGGCCGCTGGTCATAGCGGCTCCTCCCGATGAATCTAGGACAGCTTCTTGGTCATGTAGAAGCGCGTATGACCGGGCGGCTCACACTCGATCCGGGCCGCGACCTCCCAACCCTGCTTCAGGTAGAAACCCGGCGCCTGAAAGTGGACTGTGGACAACACCGCGCGGGTACAGCCGCGTCGCCGACCTTCTTCCTCCGCCATGGCGAGGATCCGGCTGCCAAGCCGGCCGCGCCGCAAATCCTCCGGCAGAAAAAACCGCTCTACCCGCAAGAGGCCCAGCGACGTGCGGCCGTGCAGGCCGCCGACGACCTTCTTGGTGTCGGGATCGCGGACGAGGACGGCGAGTTCACGACTGTCCGAATATCCCGCCTGCGCCTCGTTGTAGGCGCGCAACCCGTCTGCGATCACCGCGCTCTCGTCGTCATCCGGTGCATCGGTCAGCGTGATCGTGGTTTCGGCTTTATAGGCCACGGCGCATCCTCCCTGACTGAATTGTATTCGCCGCCAGAGACGCGCGGGTCAGGCCCGCGCATCAGGTTACAGAGCGGCAGCTGCCCCCTGGATCAGGCGTCTATGGTCGCCGCGATCTTGGCGGCAATGTCGGCGCGCCATTCCTCGATCGGTTTGAAGCCGGGCTTGGCGCGGCAGATCGCCTCGGTTTCGCGGTAGAGTTCGTCCTCGGACTTGTCGAGATCGATCTCGAAACCCAAAGGCTGCGGCACATACCACGGTGTGTCGCAGAACATCTCGATGCGGTTGCCTTCGGGGTCGCTGAAATAGACCGACCAGGCGTTGCCGTGGCAGCGGGGGTCGATGACCTTGCAACCGGCTTCGCGCACCTTGCGGAAGACGCGCTGGACATTGGCGAGCGTGCCGACGTTGAACGACACCTGCTGCACCATCGGCGTGTCGAGATCGCCATTGCGGCCGCGCACCAGCACGACCTGATGATGGTCGCTCGGATTGCGGCTGAGAAACGTGATGCGGCCGTCGGGCGCGCCGTCGCTGACGACGAACCCGAGCACACGGGTGTAGAAGTCGATCATCCTCGGCACGTCATTGACATAGAGCCCGACATGGCTCAGGCGCGGCGATTGCTCTTGCGACATCGATTGGGTCTCCTTTCTCGGCCTCTCGGTTAGACTTACCCCCAACCCTGGTTCCTCCGCTACGTTCCCTTCACCCTCCGGGGAGGTCGCCGGAAAGGTAGCGCCCGGCGGAGCTATCGCGATTGTATCGCGTCCGGAGAAATGCTACTATACCGCGAGGGAGACGCGCGATCGATGACGGCCGGTCAATGGGCTCAATGGGTGCTTTGGGTGCCTTGTGGCATCGCATTCCTTGTCGCTGCGACCGTCGGGATCAAAAATTTTCGCCGACTGGCCAACCCCATGGGTTTGGCAAAATGGGATTTCAACCAGAGCTGGGCGTCCAATATCACTATCGTCAGCGGGGCCGTGTCGTTTGGCATATTGACGACACTTCTGACCGACCCAGAAATGTGCGTGCTGGACAAGCGCGCCTACACCTACCTCGCTTTATTCTTTCCGGCGCTGGTGACGCTGGCGCCGGTAATCTTCAATTTCACGCGCGAGGTAAAGGTAACGAACGCCAATCCGACTGAAATCAAGATACAGGGACGGGCGTTTACCTTCCTCTTCGCAGCGGCGCTTACCGTGTGGGGCGCGGCCGGCCAGGTGGAAATTCAGGCAGGCCTGGTTATGTCACTGTTGCAGCAGAAGAAAATCGACTTTGAACCAATGATTGCCCTGCAAGTGCTTTTTGTCGTGGTCTTCGGCGCCTTACCTTTTTATGCTTGGCTTACCATGAACGCGGCGGTGAGAATCCAATCCAAGATTGCGCCTCGGCGGTCGTTCCGCGAGGCGATAAACGAGGCGCGCGACTCGGGTTGGCCGCTTTTATAGGCGGTCTGCCTAATCCAGCACTTCCTTGTTGATGACGTTGTCGCGGATGGGCTTCCCGTCGAGGACGCTGAGGATGTTTTCGACGGCGGCGACGCCCATGCGGTCGACCGCCTCGCGGGTGACGCCGGCGACGTGCGGCGCGGCGATGAAGTTCGGCAGGGTAAGGAGCGGGTTGTCCTGCGGGGTCGGCTCCTGGTCGAAGACGTCGAGCGCGGCGCCGGCGATGCGGTTGGCCTTCAGCACGTCGTAGAGCGCCTTCTCGTCGATGATGCCGCCGCGTGCGGTGTTGACGATGAAGGCGGTGCGCTTCATATGCGCCAGCCGCGCGGCGTCGAAGAGGCCAATCGTCTCGGGCGTTTTCGGGCAATGGATCGTGATGAAGTCGGCGCGCGCGACCGCGGCGTCCAGGTCCTGCACCGGCTCGTAGCCCAAACCGTGGATCGTGTGCGAATAGGTATACGGGTCGTAAACCAGGACATTCATTTCCATCGCCGCGTAGCGCTTCGCGGCACGCGTGCCAATCTTGCCGAAGCCGACGATCAATACGGTCTTACTGTAGAGGTCGACCGGCATCTCCTTGTAGCGGTCCTGCCAGCGCCCTTCCCTGACCAGCGCGTCCATCGCCGCGCCGCGGCGCGCCAACGACATGATCAGATAGACCCCGGCCTCGGCGACGCTGACCGAATTGGCGGTGCCGCCGATCATCAGCGGGATCTTGCGCCGTGTCAGCGCCGGCACATCGACCGCGTCATAGCCGACGCCGATGCGCGAGACGACTTCGAGCGCACGGTGCCGCGTCGAGCTCGGGATCGCTGAACGGCTGCACGCCGAGCGCCACGCCGGAGACATCTTCCAACAACCGGTGCAATTCGGCCTTCGGCACGGTCGGCACGAACGAGACCCCCTCGACATCGTCGCGCGCCTCGACGAGCGCCCAGCCCGCCTTCGACATCGTCGTCGGCAGCAGCAATTTCTTTCTGTTGATCCCGGTCGTGCTCGTCGCCATTGGTCGGTCCCTCTTTGATGTTGTATCGAGACCCTATCGCGTCGCCGGCCTGCTTTCCACCTCGGCCGTGCTAGTTTTGCTTGAGCGATCAGTGCCAGCCGCGCTGTGCGGCTTGCCGCGGCGCTTTTTGCCGCCGATGTCGGCGCCGACTAGGAAGCTAATGGGACCGAGTGCGGTGACGACGTGTCCTCGACCGGCAGCGTGAACCGAAAGACGGCGCCATGGGGCTCGTTGGGCGCTGCCGATAGCCGCCCGCCGTGAGCCTCGATTATCGAACGGCAGATCGCCAACCCCATGCCTGTGCCATGGGGTTTTGTCGTGAAGAATGCATCGAAGAGCCCGTCGACTTTTCCCGCTTCGATGCCCGTGCCACTGTCGGCAACGTCGATCAAGACACTCTGGCCACTCACGAACCTAGAGCTCACCTTCAGCACGCGGACGCGATCGGTAATGGGCCTCATCGCGTCGACGGCATTCGTGATAACGTTCAGCATGACCTGCTGCAACTGACTTTTATTGGCCCACATCATCGGCAAATCCGCGGCCAGATCAGTGACGACGTGAACGCGTTCCGACCGCAATTCGGCTCCCAGAAGATCTAGGGCCTCGAGGATGATCGCATTGATGGAGATTGGACTTTTTTCTTGATTTGCTGCTCGGAACAGCGAGCGGATGCTTTCAATCGCCTCGGCAGCGCGATGCCCATCTCTCACGACTCGTTGGAGGGCGGCTCGCGCCTCGGGGAGATCCGGGACCGGACGATCAAGCCAGCGCAGGCCTGCGCTGCCGTTGCCCACCACTGCGGCTAGCGGCTGATTGATCTCATGGGCAATAGACGCCGCCAGTGCTTGCAGGGTCATCATCCGGCTCTCGCGCTCGCGGCGCTGAGCGAAAATAGAAACCGCCAAGCGCGCGTAGAGGGTCATTGTCTCCGTGAGTAAGACAATAAGCAGCACCGTCGCTGTGATGACAAGGAAAGAACGGCCCGCGTAAAACGCCAGGCTGAATCTGCCGGGAGTAAGTATCCATCCGACCAACGCATTCCCCATCGATCCACACAGCACGACAATGAGCCATAGACCGAGAACCGATCGTCGCCGCAACCACAGCAACAGGAGGGCAAGGGCGTTCAGCAGCAATAAAAGCGCGCCAATGTAGCGGAGGTCGACCGCTGCCCGACTTCTATCGAGAAAGAGTTTTGGTAAATACGGTTCTCCAGCCGTGGCGATCCATGTCAACGCGAAAACGATCGCAATCGAAACGGCGACGCTCGCGGCGATGCCGGTTCGCGTAGAGCCGTGCGACACGAGGGCTCCCGGCTCTTTATTCTTCAGCAGCGCATAGCCGATGGTCGCGAGAGGGTACCCGGAAACCCAGAATGCAGAAATCCAGCCGTTGGTCTGCAAACCGGCACCGAGGAGACCGGTCTGCGTGAACGCGCCCGGAAAGGTAAGGAGCAGCGGAACGGCCAACATAGCGGTGAAAAGGTAGCCGCTCGCCAGGACCAACAGCGCGTGCCAGCGGACAATATTGAATTGAGAAATCAGAAGAGCCCACGTGACGAGATCAGCCAAGAAAATGTACGTGTTTGTGATCGGTATCCAAGCGTCGTTCCGTGGAAGCTGCACGCTTGCGAACGGGGCCACGACGGCCGCAATGCTCAAGAGCGCGAGGGCGACCGCGAACGCAATTCGACGCTCTGTTCGTCCGGCGGGCAGGTTCGCAAGGACGATGACATTCTGGTCAGCCGTCTCGGTCAACGGAGCCTCGATCGCATGCTGCCGATCCCCCAGCCGATCAATCTGGCGTGCAGAGCGGGAAGTCCGCATGGTACTACGGCACCTGTTGATCCGGGAAGTTTAGGCGGGGAGGGACAATCCAATGCCGACCCAATTCGTGATGCTGCCGCCGCAGAGTGAAAAGGCCCGCGAGTGGGGCACGCGCCTTGCCGCCGCTCTGCCTGAACTCGAAGTCATCGTCGCGGAGGATCGCGAACAGGCGGCCAAGGCGCTGGCGCATGCCGACGCCGCCTTCGGTACGATCCCGTCCGACCTGCTGCGCCAGGCCCGGCACCTTCGTTGGCTGCAGGCACCGCAGGCGGCGCCGCCGGCCGGCTATTACTACCCTGAATTGATCGCTCATTCGGTCGCGATCACCAACTTCCGCGAAATTTACAACGACCACATCGGCGCGCATGTGATGGCCTTCGTCTTGGCCTTTGCGCGCGGCTTGCACCACTACATTCCTCAGCAGATGCGGGGGGAGTGGAAGAAACTCCCGCAGGACACCGGGGTCATCCATCTGCCCGAGGCGACCGCACTCGTCGTTGGTGTCGGCGGCATCGGGAGCGAAGTCGCCAGGCTCGCTGCCGCGTTCGGCATGCGGGTGATCGGCGTTGACGAGCGTCGCCCCGACAAGCCGCCGGGGGTCGCCGAACTGCATCGCGGCGATGAGCTCGACGCGTTGTTGCCGACCGCCGATTTCGTAATCCTGACCGTGCCGCACACGCCCGAAACCGAAGGCTTTATGAACCGGACCCGGTTTCAAGAAATGAAGAAGACCGCGTTCTTCATCAACATCGGGCGGGGCATGACGACCCGGCTCGACGATCTGGTCGAGGCGTTGCGGGCCGGCGAGATCGCCGGCGCCGGCCTCGATGTCTACGAGCAGGAGCCGCTGCCGGCCGACCACCCGCTATGGACCACGCCCGGCGTGCTGTTGACCCCGCACACGGCCGGCTACGGCCCCTATCTCGACGAGCGCCGCTACGAGATCATCCTCGACAACTGCCGCCGCTTCCTCGCCGGCCAGCCCTTGCGCAACCTCGTCGACAAGGCAAGGTGGTTCTGAACGAGCGCGCGGGGGGTTGTTACGGCGGGTGCTCCGATGCCGTCGACCAGATCGAGGCGCCGCTCGATGCGGTCGAGCCGATCGTCGAGCCGCATGAAACGCGCGCGCAAAAAATCCAGAACGCCGCCAGCTTTGCTCCTGCCTGATCTTTCACTACTTCGGTCCGCTTGCGTGAAGCGATGCAGCCGGGCATGCCAGCGAGCGAGAGAGCGGGATGTTGACGAAGTAGCTTCCGGAAGCCACCTTATGCGCATGCGCAAGGTCGGGTTGAAGGTCCTGAAGAACAAGCTGAGCGAATACGTCCGCCTCGCCGCGGCCGGCGAGACCATTATAATTACCGATCGCGGCCGCGCCGTGGCCGAAATCGTCTCACCGCGACGGGCGAATAATGAGAGTTTCATCGAACGCGGCGCGCGCGAAGGCTGGCTCACCCCGGCAAAAAGGCCGTTTGAACCGCTGCCTCCGCGGAAGCCGATCCCCGGGTTCACACTGGAACAATTGCTGGCTCACCTCGACCGCGACCGCGAAGATCGCTGGTGATCTACGTCGACAGCTCGGTTCTGCTCGCGGACTTGCTCGATGAGCCCCGCTCGCCGCCAGAGGCGCTGTGGGACGAGGATCTCGCCTCCAGCCGATTGCTGGTCTACGAGGTCTGGAACCGGATCAATGCCTACGGCCTGATGATCTCGCACGGCAGTCGCGTGCGTGCATTGTTGGCCCGCGTGAACTTGACTGCAATGAGCGAAGCAGCATTGGCGAGGGCGCTGGAGCCGTTTCTCATCGCTGTTCGCACATTGGACGCGCTCCATCTCGCCACGATTGAGTTTCTTCGCTCAGGGGGCGAACCGGTACAGCTGGCGAGCTACGACGCGCGGTTCATCGCAGCCGCACGCGCGCTAGGGGTGCCGATTGCCGCCGTTTAGCGCGATTGTGTCACACCGCGATGGCTTGGCTCGTCACGTTTGCCTTGAGCATGAAGAGCGGCAAACTCCTCCGCAAGCGAGCCCTCGGTCGGCGGTCATTCGATGATTTCGTCGGCACGAGCGAGGACCGATGGCGGTATTGTCAGCCCGAGCGCGTTAGCGGTCTTGAGATTGATGACCAGCTCGAATTTGGTCGGCTGCTGCACCGGCAGATCCCCCGGGTTGGCACCCTTCAAGATTTTTCCGGCGTAAACGCCAAGTTGACGAAACACGCTCGTGAGGCTGGCTCCGTAACTCATTAGGCCGCCAGCCGCGACGAATTCGCGCCACTCATAGGTCGCTGGGACCATATAGCGTGCCGCGAGCGCCACGAGCTGCTCGCGCCGGCTGTGGAAGAACACATCGGGGCCGACGATAAGCGCGTCAGCTTGCAGTTGCATCAGAGTGCCGAAGGCGGCATCGATCTCCCCCTCGTTGCTGGCCTTCAGAATCTGCAACTGCACCGCCTTCGCGCGCGCCGTTTCCCGCACACCTTTGATGACGCCGTCGGTCTGTACATTGTTTGGGTTCACCAGCAGGGCGATCACGCGAGCCTTCGGGACCATCTCCGAAAGCAGCTCGAAGCGCTTGGGCGCGAGTTCGGCCACCATCATAGCGACGCCGGTCAGGTTGCCGCCCGGCCGGGCAAAGCTGGCGACGAAACCGCGCTCGACAGGGTCCGAGCCGCTAATGAATACAACCGGAATTGTGCGGGTCGCGTCCTTCGCCGCTCTCGCCGAAGGGACTGCGTCTGCTGCGATCAACTCAACCCTGTGGTCGACGAGATCGGCTGCCAATGCCGGAAGCCGCTCAAAGCGACCTTCTGCCCAGCGGTACTCAATCGCGACGTTTTGTCCTTCGATGTAGCCTGTTTCCTCCAATCCGTGCAGAAACGCGGCCACAAGCGGCGTGTACGACCCCGGCGTGGGGCTGCCAAGAAAGCCAACCACCGGCATCGCCTTCTGTTCGACACTGAAACCGTCCCGTGCGGCGAATGAGCCGGTCAATAACAGCACCAAATCGCGGCGCCTCATTCGATCACCTCGTCGGCGCGGGGGTCACGCGAGGCGGCTTGCACTCCAGCGGCCGGGGCCGAACTGGCTGCGATTGACGATGCCGTGGTTCTGGTCGCTGGCGGCGCCGAGCATCGCCGTGCCGGTCATGCTCCCGTCGCGGATCTGGCCGTCGAAGAAATAGCAGATCGTGCTGCCCTCGTAGCGCGAGGTGAACGAGAGCTGGATCTGATCGCCGCTGAGCCAGCCACTGACCGGGCCCTCGAAATGGGTCGAGCGCTGACGGCCGGCGAGTTCGGGGCCGCGCTGCTCGAGATTGAGGCGGTGAACGCGCGAGCCCTGCAGAAAGTCGATCCGTAACTCCCAATCGCCGGCGATTTCGGTCTCGGCGGGCCGAGCGGGGGCCGGCGCGTGCCGGCTGGCTTCGCGCAGCACCGCCGCGATCGCGTCGCCGACCTGCGCCGCCTCGCCGGGCTGCAATTGGAACGGGTCGATCGCGATCGAGTTTTCGGTCGCCGAGTTGTCGTCGAGCATGATCCGCGGCTCGCCGTCGAGCACTTGCTGACGCAGCGCCAGTCCCTCGAGCGGGTATTGCCAGCGGTCCCAAAAGACGCGCAGCCGCGGCACTCGGTCGACGCCGCTCGGCTCGATAAGCTCGCCCCCCACACCGTGCAATGCCCGGACCCGCTCGGCGATGACCTCCAAATCGTCGTACCATTGCTGCCGCTCGGCCGCATGGTCGCGTTCCTCGAACCAATGCTCCACCGCGGTCAGCACGCCGACGATGTCCTCTTTCGAGACCTTCATCGGGCGGCCCAGCGCCTGGTGCGGCGAGGCGTTGCTCCAGGCCGCCTGCACCAATGGTTTCGCGCCGAGCAACAGCCCGCTGGTCTGCGGGCCGCGCAGGAATTTGCCGCCGCTGTAGACGACGAGATCGGCGCCGCGGGTGAGCCACGGGCTCGGCCGCTCGAGATGCTCGGAGGCGGCATCGACCATAATCGGGATGCCGCGGGACTTGACGACCGCGGCGATTTCTTCCAGCCGCAGGCTGCCGAAGTGCTCCTGCTTGCCGAGCATGACGACCATCGCGACCGGCTCGGCGAGCGCCGCGTCGAGATCCGCGCGCGTGTCGATCTCGACGAGGTGGCAGCCGATCATGCGCACCGCCTGATCATAGGCAAAACGCTGGGTCTGCGGAATGAGGACCCGGTTTACCATCCCTTCGGTAAAGGGCAGGCGCAGCATCTTGACCGGGTCGTTGCCGGCCACGCATGCCGCCGTCCCGAGCGCCACGGCCGCGGCGCTGCCGCAGGTGACGATGCCCCATTCGGCGCCGGTCAATTCGGCAAGCCGTCGCCCCGCCGCCTCCATCAACTCGTCGAGATTGACAAAATGCCGCGACGCCTCGGCCATTGCGTCGCGGACCTGCGGCAGCATCAGGCTGCCGCCGTGCATCGTCCGCACGCTGCAGCAATTGATGAACGGCCGCACGCCGAGCATCAGATAAGGATCGGCATTGGCTTTCATGGCCCCTCTCCCGGTGGTCGCAGCGAATTGTAGCAGCGGAACACGGTTCCGCCGCGATGAACCGCGCCCCGCGGACCCAATCGGCCCCGCGTTGTGTTTATCTCAGCACGCAACAGATGAGGAGGCCAAGGCCATGCCAGCGGAAAAGCAGGAAAGCGGTGCTCGCTCGGTGGTCAGCGACCCGAATGCGGGCCGCACGAATGGTGGCGACAACGCCGGAGGCGCGCTCGGTCAGCAGGCGAACCAGGCTATCGAAGGCCTGCGCTCCGTCATAGAGCAGGCCTCGCAGGTTTTGCGCGATCTGACTCAGGCCGGCAGTCAATGGGTACAAAATACCGATCGCGCCCGCGAGATGGCGCAGGGCCTGCGCACGCAGGGTGAGCAGGCTGTCGGAACCGTGTCACGGCAGGTCGAGCAGAACCCGATGATGAGCCTGGCGGTCGCCTTCGCGATGGGCTACTTGCTGGCCACGATGACCCGCCGCTGAGGCGGCTTGTTGATAGGGGCCAGCCGACGCGCTATCTCGTGTCGGGTGGGCCAGCAAAATCCGATCGACACTCGTGCGGAAGGAGCGCTCGTTCTGTTCTCCGGCGGCCAGGATTCGACAACCTGCCTCGCCTGGGCCCTGACCCGCTTTCCAGCCGTCGAGACTATAGGTTTCGATTACCGCCAACGCCACCGGGTCGAACTCGGTTGCCGGGGCTCGGTGATAGAGCGCCTGCGCCGCGAATTCCCGGACTGGAGCGGGAAGCTCGGCGACGACCACGTCGTCGACCTCGGCGTTCTCGGCAAAATGAGCGACACGGCGCTGACCGGAGATGCGGCGATCGCCTTCGAGAAAAGCGGTTTGCCGAATACGTTTGTCCCCGGCCGCAATCTGCTGTTCTTCACCTTTGCCGCCGCTCTCGGCTACCGCCGCGGGGCTCGTCATCTCGTCGGCGGCATGTGCGAAACCGATTACTCGGGCTATCCCGATTGCCGCGACGACACATTGAAGGCGCTGCAGGTGACATTGTCGCTCGGCATGGACCACCGTTTTGTCATTCACACACCGTTGATGTGGCGCGACAAGGCGGCGACCTGGGCGCTGGCGCACGCCCTAGGCGGCGACGCGCTCGTCGAGCTGGTCCTCGAAGAAACCCACAGCTGCTATCTCGGCGACCGAGCGCACCGCCATTCTTGGGGCTACGGTTGCGGCGACTGTCCGGCCTGTGAGCTGCGCCGTCGCGGCTGGGAAGCTTTCGCCGGCGACCAAGCATGAGCCGACCTTCGGGGCGCGCCCGCGATGCGATGCGACCGGTCAGCCTCGAGCCCGGTGTCGCCAAATATGCCGAAGGATCGTGTCTCGCGAAATTCGGCGACACCCATGTGCTGTGCACCGCCTCCGTAGAGGAGCGCGTGCCGCCTTTTCTGCGCAATACCGGCAAGGGCTGGGTCACCGCCGAATACGGCATGCTGCCGCGCTCGACGGCGACGCGCACCGACCGCGAGGCGGCACGCGGCCGGCAGAGCGGACGCACGCAGGAAATCCAACGGCTGATCGGCCGCAGCCTGCGGGCGGTGACCGATCTCGGCCAGCTGGGCGAGCGCCAGATCAAGATCGACTGCGATGTCTTGCAGGCGGATGGAGGCACCCGCACAGCCGCGGTCACCGGCAGCTATGTGGCGCTCCATCTAGCGTTTGCAGCGGCTGCTTTCGGCGGGTTTGTTGAAGGTGCTGCCACTGCGCGACAATGTCGCCGCGGTCTCCTGCGGCGTCATCGCCGGCAACGCCGTGCTCGATCTAGACTATGCGGAAGATTCGCAGGCGATGACCGACGCCAACTTCGTGCTGACCGGAATGGGCGGGATTGTCGAGATCCAGGCGACCGCTGAGGGCGCGCCGTTCGATGATACGCTCTTCGCCGAGATGCTGCAGCTGGCGCGGCAAGGGATTGCCGACTTGACCCGATGCCAGCGAGCGGCGCTCGGGCTTGCCTGACGCAATGCAACAACCATTCTCCGATGACCGGCTGGTCATCGCCAGTCACAACCCGGGCAAGGTCGAGGAGATTGCAGCGCTGCTGGCGCCGTTCGATGTCGCAACCATCGCCGCAGTCTCGCTCGGTTTGCCCGAGCCGGAGGAAACCGGCGACAGCTTCGAGGCGAATGCGGCGCTGAAGGCCAGGGCCGCGGCGCAGGCGAGCGGGCGGGCGGCACTCGCCGATGATTCCGGCCTCGTCGTCCCGGCACTCGGCGGCGCTCCCGGGAATCTACTCCGCCCGCTGGGCTGGCCCAGCCAAGGACTTTCGGGGCAGCGATGGAGCGGGTCCACCGCGAACTCGGCAACAAGGACCGCAGCGCCAGATTTGTTGCGGTCCTCGCCCTCGCCTGGCCGGGTGGCAATACCGAACTATTTCGCGGAGAGGTCGAAGGCAAACTCACCTGGCCGCCGCGCGGCGATCGAGGCTTTGGCTACGATCCGATTTTCATCCCGCGAGGCGCAACCCTGACCTTTGGCGAAATCGAACCGGTCGAGAAACACCGTATCAGCCACCGCGCCCGCGCCTTCGCCAAGCTCGTCGAGCACTGTTTCAGTGAACGCTGAGCCGCTCGCCGTCTACATTCACTGGCCGTTCTGCCGGTCGAAATGTCCGTATTGCGATTTCAACAGCCATGTCCGCGACGGGGTCGATGCAACGCGCTGGACGCGAGCGCTGATGCGCGACCTCGAACGCCAGGCCGGCCTCACGACCGGACGGGCAGTAGGCTCGGTATTTTTCGGCGGCGGCACGCCCTCGCTGATGCCGCCGGAAACCGTGGCGGCATTGCTTGACGGGGTGCGGTTGAATTGGGCCGTAATGCCCGACGTCGAAATTACTCTCGAGGCCAATCCAAATTCCGCCGAAGCCGAGCGCTTCCGGGCCTATGCTGCCGCCGGTATCAACCGGCTGTCGCTCGGTGTGCAGGCGCTCGACTCGGCGGCGTTGCACTTCTTGGGCCGCGCGCATGACCGCAACGAGGCGATCGCCGCGATCGAACAGGCCCGCGCGACGTTTCCGCAGTTCTCTTTCGACCTGATCTATGCCCGCCCGGGCCAGAGCCCGGCGGCGTGGCGGCGCGAGCTCGACGAGGCGCTCGCCCTCGTCGGCGAGCATCTCTCCCTATATCAGCTGACGATCGAGCCCGGCACCGCCTTCGCTACACTCGCACGGCGCGGCGAACTCGCCCTGCCCGAGGAAGACAGCACGGCCGCGCTCTTCGAGATGACGCAGGAACGGCTCGCCGCCGCCGGGCTGCCGGCTTACGAGATCTCCAACCACGCCCGACCCGGCGCCGAATGCCGGCACAACCTCGCCTATTGGCGCTATCAGGATTACACCGGGATCGGTCCCGGAGCACATGGGCGGCTGACCCTCGGCGGTACGAAATACGCGACCCGGCAGTACCGGCTGCCCGAGAAGTGGCTCGCGGCGGTGGAAACGAACGGAACCGGAATCGAAGAAACGGCGGCGATCGAGCGAGAGACCGCGATCGAGGAAATGCTGATGATGGGCCTGCGCCTCGTCGAGGGGGTATCCCGAGCGAAGCTCGAATGGGCCGCCGGGTGCGAGGCGGAGACCCTGTTCGGTTCCAACCTGGCGCCGCTGATAGAAGGCGGCTTTCTGACCCTCGATGCCGAGCGCCTCGTGCCCACCCCCGCCGGCCGCCAGCGCCTCAACGCCGTGCTTGCAACCCTCCTCGGCTGACCCGAAGGGTGAATGGGCGAAATCCGGCCGTTCCGCGCCACAGATCACGAGCCCACCCTCAGTGGGTAGACCATTGCCTGTGTACACGGCATGCCCACATTAGCCGATGTTCGCATCGTCGGCTCAGTAGCCAACATCCTGGAAGCTCTGCGGCGCTGGACTGACGACGCTCGTGCCTTGCGGCTCGACTTCGAGCACGGCGAGGCCGCGCTGTACGAGACCATTGGGCGCGAAACGAAACAATCCGTCGACGCCGGTGAAGCCGCTCGGGTTGAGGATCGCTTGCTGGGAGAACGGCTCGCCGGCCTGGCCGTGCGCCAACACCGCCGCGAGCGCCGCCGAATCGTAGCCGAGCGAAGCCAGACGCGGCGGGTTGTGGCCATAGGTGGCGCTGAAGCGCCGCTCGAAGTCCTGCCGCGCTTCGGGGGGAGAGGAGGCGAACCAGCCGCCGACGAGCGCCGGGTCGCTGCCGATGTCGGGGGTGTCCCACAGCCCGCTGCCGAGCAACTGCACCGGCTTGGCATTGCCGCCCGCCCCTTTGACCTGAGCGGCGATCTGCTTGAGTCTGGCGCCGCCTTCCGGCAGCAGCAATGCATCGAAAGAGGCCGCCGGCGGCGACACGGGAGCTGGCTCGGCGTTGCCCTCGGCGCCGCCGCCGGGCAACAGGCGCTGGATCGCTGGCGATGCGTCGCCTGCGCGCGGGTCGAAGAACTCGACCTTTGTAACGCTGCCGCCGCTGCCCGATGCGGCTTCCCGCAGCGCGTCGGCCATCAAATGCCCGTAGGGCGAGTTGGGCGCGAGCGCCGCGAAACGGGCGAGGCCGCGTTCGCGCGCATAGCCGACCTCGCGCACCACCTCTTGCCGCGGCAGAAAGCCCATCAAATAAATGTTGCCGCCGGCAAGGTTGGTAACCGTCGAGAAGGCGATGACGTTTACGTGGGCCTCTCGGGCGATCGGCTTTACCGCCTCGACTTCGGGGGCGAGCAATGGGCCGAGAATCAGCCGCGCGCCGTCGCCGATCACCGCGCGTGCGGCGCCGGCCGCGCCGGCCGCATTTCCGCCGGTGTCGCGCGGCACCAGGATCAGACGGTCGCCGCCGCTCTCGAACAGCGCCAATTGCGCCGCGTCGAGAAGGGCCTGACCAAGCTCGGCATTGGCGCCCGACAAGGGAACGAGCAAGGCCACCTTCGCGGGTCCCGCGGCGGTCGCGGTCGGCGGCGACGGAGGGCCGGGCGGAAGCGGTGGCGGAACCTGGCCGTAACCGTAATAGGGCGGTTGCGGGCGGGCGATCGGCGCCGATACCATCGCCGGGCCGCAACCGGAGAGCGCGGCCAGGGCGAGGACGGCAAAGGGTGAGGCGAACCGCGAAAGCGACGGGCGCGGCAAGAGCGGGCTCCGGCAAGAAGGAGGGCGGGAGCCGGCACCCTAGCCGCCGTCCGGAGGCGAGTAAACCCGACCTGAGGGCGCCGCCGGCTCCTGACTCGGCGGTGCGAGCGCAGGCGGCGGGAGCGTTGCCTCAAACAGAGCTGATGCCCGGGCTATATCTCGTCGCAACCCCGATCGGCAATCTGGGTGACATCAGCCTGCGCGCGCTGGCGGTGTTGAATGGTGCCGACCGCATCTTCTGCGAAGACACCCGGGTCACCGGAAAGCTGCTCGCAAGGTACGGGATCTCGACATCGCTCGGGGCCTATCACGACCACAATGCCGAGCAGGTGCGACCCGCCGTTCTGACGGCGCTGCGCCGCGGCGAGCGAGTGGCGCTGGTGTCGGACGCGGGCACACCGCTGGTCTCGGATCCCGGGTACAAGCTCGTGCGGGCGGCGCTCGCCAAAGATTTGCCGGTCACCGCCATTCCGGGTCCAAACGCGGCGGTAACCGCGCTGATCCTTTCGGGGCTATCTCCAGACGCCTTTTTGTTCGCTGGCTTCCTTCCGCCGCGGCAGGCGGCGCGGCGGCGCGCGCTGGCGCGCTGGGTCGCGGTCGAGGCCACCCTGGTGTTCTACGAAAGCACTCCGCGGCTCGCCGAATCGCTCGCCGACATGGCCGAGGTTCTCGGTGACCGGGAGGCCGCGGTCGCGCGTGAGCTGACCAAATTACATGAGGAGGTACGACGCGGGCGGCTGGCCGATCTTGCGGCACACTACCGCTTCGCCGGACCGCCGCGCGGCGAGGTCGTGGTCGTAGTTGGCGGGCCCGAGCACCGCGAACCGGACGAAGCCGAAGTCGACCAACGTCTGCGGTCGGCGCTCGCCGAACTCGGCCTGCGGGAGGCGACGGCAAAACTCGCAGCCGAGACCGGAATGCCGCGAGGGAAACTATATCGGCGCGCGTTGGCGATGCGCGACAAGGAAAAATGAGCCGGGCACGCGGAGCGACCACGCAGCGGCGGGAGCGCGCGCAACGCCGCGGGCGTTTCGCCGAATGGCTGTGCCTGTGGCATTTGCGGCTGCGAGGCTGGCGCATCCTCGCCCGCGGCTGGCGTTGCCCCTCAGGCGAGATCGATATCCTGGCACGGCGCGGCCGCGTGCTCGCGATCATCGAGGTCAAGTCGCGAAACCAAATCGACGCGGCAGCATCGGCGCTGTTGCCGCGGCAGAGGCGTCGGATCGCCCGCGCCGCGGAAGCCTTCCTGCTGTCGCGCCCCGATCTCGCCCGGCTCGAGCCGCGATTCGACCTGATGCTGGTGGCGCCGCTGCGGTTGCCCCGGCACTGGCCCGGTGCCTGGCAAGCCGATTAGCGAAGCGGCGAGCGCCGCTTCGAGCCCCCGCTGACCGGAGCCGCGCCGCCAGTGGAAGCGGCACCCCTTTTGTCGGACAATGCCTCCGGGGAATATCCGCGGGGGTCCAGAAATGTCACAATTACGTGCCGTCCTTTGTCTCGTTACTACCCTTGCGCTGCCGGTTGCGCTGTGCGGCTGCCCGGTGGCGATCGTCGGCGGGCTCGCCGCTGCCGGCGGGACCGGCTACGCGGCGAACCAGGAACGCGGCGTCACCGGCACCTTTGATGATATGACGATCAAGACCAATATTCAGAACGCTTGGCTGCAGGTGAACCCGCTGATGCAGCGCGATTTCACCATCACCGTCTATGAGGGGCGCACTCTGTTGACCGGCATGACGCCGAGCCCCGAGCTGAAGGCTCAAGCGGCGCAGGTCGCGAGCCAGATCCCGGGGGTTCGCGCGATCTACAACGAGATCGAGGTGGCCCCGGGCGAAGGCGCCTGGGCGAGTGTCAAGGACACCTGGATTTCGTCGCAGATCCGCTCGAACCTCGTGTTTGCCAGCCAGGTTCGCTCGGTCAACTACACGGTCGATACGGTGAACGGATCGGTCTATCTGATCGGTTCGGCCCGCACCCAGGCGGAGCTCGACCGCGTAACCGAAGCGGCGCGGAACGTCCCCAATGTGAAGCGGGTCGTCTCGTACGTCGAAATCCGGCCGGGCGCACCTGTCACCGCCCAGCCGGGAGCGCCGCCGCCACCCGCAAGCGCGCAGATGTCCGATGCGCCTCCTGCCGCCGCGCCGGCGGCCGCTGTCGAGGTGCAGAAACTCTGATATAAGGGAAGGATGATCCGGCCGCCGGAGCGATACAATCTGGAGACTTGCGCAAATTTTCTGCGCAAGCTCGGCGCTTCGGGCGAACGCATCCTGCCGATCGCCGAGGCAGCCTTGGCGCTCGCCTCGTTCGAGCGTCCCCGGGTCGGCCCGACGCATTATCGCGAGCATTTGCAATTGCTCGCGCGGGATGTCGGCCACCATCCCGGGGCGGGCGGCGATGTCGCCCAGCGAGCCCGCGCGCTCAACGAGATCATTCTTCTGAAATACGGGTATTCCGGCGATACGCTGACCTATGACGACCTGCAGAATGCCAATCTGATGCGTGTCGTCGACCGCCGAAAGGGCCTGCCGGTGGCGCTCGGTATTCTCTACATGCACGCCGGCCGCGCCCAGGGCTGGGAGACCGTCGGGCTCGCCTTTCCCGGCCATTTTCTGGTCCGTTTGTCGGACGGTCCCGAGCGGCTGATCCTCGACCCGTTCCACGGTGGCCGAATCTGCACTGCAGCCGAATTGCGCGAACTGCTGAAAGCGACCGCCAGTACTGAGAGCGAGCTTCTGACCGAGCATTACACGCCGGTATCGGACCGTGACGTGCTGCTGCGCCTGCAGAATAATTTGAAGGCGCGCCTCATCCAGGCAGAGCGTTATGAGCGGGCGGTCACAGTCGCCGAGACCATGCTGATGCTGGCTCCCGACCTCGCCGAGCTGTGGCACGAGGCGGGTTTATTGCACGCAAGGCTCGGCAACATGCGTTCGGCCGCCGCCGCGCTCGAGCAGGTCGTCCTGCGCGCTCCGGACGGCATGGCACGGCATCAGGCCGCGGCGCTGCTGCAGCAGCTGCGGTCGAAGTTGAATTGAATTTTCCGGGGAGAGTTTGCCCCTCGCCCCGACCCTCTCCCCCCTAAGGGCAGAGAGGGAGAGTTGTGTCACGCCGAGGCGGGTAGGAGGTCGGCATGGCTCTCGCCGTCGCGATCCAGATGGATCCGATCGATACGATCAACATCGATGCGGATTCGACCTTTGCTCTCGCCCTAGAAGCGCAGGCCCGCGGGCACGCGCTGTTTCATTATCTGCCCGACGCCCTGACGCTTCACGACGGGCGGCTCTACGCTCGCGCGCGGCCGCTCGAAGTTATGCGAAGGCAGGGCAACCACCACCGCTTCGGCTCCTTCGAGGAGCTCGACCTCGCCGGCGTCGACGTCATCCTGATGCGCCAGGATCCGCCCTTCGACATGGCCTATATCAGCGCGACGCATCTCCTCGAGTTGTTGCCGGAAAACGGGCCGCTCGTCGTCAATGACCCCGGCGCGGTGCGCAATGCGCCGGAGAAGCTCTTCGTCCTGCGCTTCAAGGAGCTGATGCCGCCGACCTTGCTGACCCGAGATCGCGACGCGATCCGCGCATTCCGCAGAGAGCATGGCGACATCATCCTGAAGCCGCTGTTCGGCAACGCCGGCGCCGGCGTGTTCCGGCTGCGGCCAGGCGACGAGAACCTGACGGCGCTGTTGGAAATCTACGAGTTGATCCAGCGTGAGCCGGTCATGGTGCAGCGCTATGTCCCCGAGGTGCGCCAGGGCGACAAGCGCATCATCCTCGTTGAAGGGGAAGCGATGGGCGCGGTGCTGCGCGTACCGCCGGAGGGCGAGGCGCGCGCCAACCTCCATGTCGGCGCCCGCCCCGTCAAGACCGAGCTGACCGCCCGCGACCGCGAGATCTGCGCGGCGATTGGGCCGACCTTGCGAGCCCAAGGACTGGTTTTTGTCGGCATCGACGTCATCGGCGATTGGCTGACCGAGATCAACGTCACCTCGCCGACCGGCATCCAGGAGATTGCGCGGCTCGACGGCATCGAGATCGCGCCGAAGATCTGGGACGCGATCGAAACGCGCCTCGACGAGCGCGCCAACCGTACCCCCGCGTAGCGTGCGGTTCAAGGGCAGCGGGTCCGCCTGCAAGCCGCTCGGTTCGCGCCGGTCACACGGATACGCACCGCGGTGCTCTATGGCGTTTCGAGCGGATAGACGAATAAGTGTTCGCCGGGCGGCGTGTTGCCGTAGTTGGTGCCGAAAACAAAGCAAGTGAACACCAGTGCAGGAACGCGGGTCGGCAATGTCACAAACGAGACGGTCGGGTTACCGAGCGACTGAGCTCCTCCCGGGCCGGTAAGCTGCGGGTTGAGCTTTTGAATGGTGTTCTGCGTCTTGTTTACCAGGAAAAGCCGCCACGAACCGTAATCGCTGCCCGATGTCGGGTTGACCTGCGCTTCGACCACTTCGAAGACCTGACTGCCGACTTTGAATATCTCGCGATCGCCAATCTTGCCGTTGCCGCCGGCATTGGTTACCAGATCGTTGACGGTCGTATCCGGCTGGCTCGACCAGGTCTTGAAATTGGTCAGGGTGCCGTCGGCCTCCATATCGCGCTGGCCGAGATCGTAATAGTGATGGGTGACTTCGAGCATCGAGCTCGCGATTGCGCCACTGTAAGTGATGCGTCCAAATTCGGGTGTCCCGTCGGCCTTGGCGCGGGCGGTTCCCGGAATCGTGATTGCTTGCGTCGGCGCCACGGCTGGGTTGGCGATCAATGCCCGGAGCCCGCTCACCGCACCATTGCCGTAATACTGCACTCTTCCGTAGGGCCGGCCGGAAGGGTTGTACTCTTCGGCATACACGACGCTGTCGTCAGGGAGAATCCGCAAGTCGGGCTGGCTCGCGGGACTGTGTATCTGGCCAATCGTGTGCCAGACCCGCAGGTCGGTCGAGTAGCCGAGATATGTCGCAAATTGCGTGCTGTTGATCTGGTTATGAAATACCGCGAGATAGGGATGTTGTGAATCGTCGGTCGGGACGACTTTCAGCGGCGCGGCGCCGGCGGTGTTGTCGTTCGCGTCCGTAGTTTTCAGCTGATAGGCGACGAGGTAGGGCTTGTTGGGTGCGGTCTCGTTCAATATCGCTGCGATCTGCGGGGTATCGAGAGTGGCGGCAATTGACGGAGCAACCTGCGGCGCCCCATAGTCGTAAGTCGCACTTCGTGCTGTTAGCGGCTGAACCGCGAGGTATACAAAAAATACGGTCGTGACCACGCTTGGGAAGCGCTTATGGGCCGCGAGCATAGCTGGTGTTCTCATGATCGACTGCTATCTCCCGAAGGTTTCTTTTAGCCGACTGTGATGAAATCGCGTCCCCTTGCAAGTTTCAACGCATCGCGATCGCCGCACGGAACATAGTTGGAGGCGACTGGCTATTCTATTTATCTGGTAGCTAGATCGCGTATATCGTTAGACAGTCTAGATCTCTGTCAGCAACTGGGAAGCTACGATGAGCGAAGCGCGCAACGTGTTCGGCGAACCTCTTGCCGGATGCTGCACCAAGCCGATGACCGGGTTTTATCGCGACGGCAGCTGTAACACCGGACCCGAGGATTTCGGGCTGCATACGGTGTGCACAAGGGTCGATGCGGCCTTTCTGGCGTTCTCGCAGGCGGCCGGCAACGATCTTTCGACCCCGGTGCCCGAATTCGGCTTTCCGGGTTTGAAGCCAGGCGATTGCTGGTGCCTTTGCGCCGAGCGGTGGAAGGAGGCATTCGAAGCCGGCAAAGCCCCTAAGGTCAGACTGACCGCGACCCACGAGGCGACCTTGGAGATCGTGCCATTGGAGGTGCTGAAACGTTACGCGATCGACCTGAGCTGAGATCTGGAACACCGCTCGGCATCGCTTCATCCTCCGAGGAACGAAGATGAGATAGATGCCTCGTATTCAGCTCCTCACTCTATCCGCATATTGCTTTCCAATTCCGGGCGACCCGGCTGGATCCTAAAGTTGTCAGCCCTTGACCAGCGGGCATTGGTTTGGGCCGGGCAGCTTGAAGCCTTCCTCGCCAGGGATAACTGCGATCTGCTTGTAGTAGTCCCAGGGACCTTTTGACTCTGAAGGTTTCTTCACCTCGAACAGATACATATCGCGGACGAGGGTGCCGTCCTCGCGGATCTTGCCGTTCTTGGTCATGAAGTCGTTGACCGGAGTCGCCTTCATCTGTTTGACGACGGTCGGGCCGTCGTCGCTGCCGGTCGCCTTGATTGCGGCGAGATAGTGCATGATCGCGCCGTAAACTCCGGCTTGGACCATCGTCGGCGCACGCTTCATCTCGTCCATAAAGCGCTTAGACCACGCCCGCGTAGGCATCGTCTTGATCCCAATAGAAAGCCGAGGTCAGCTGCAGCCCCTGCGCCGCTTGCAGCCCGAGGCTATGAATATCGGAAATAAAGACGAGGAGCCCGGCGAGCTTTTGCCCGCCCTCGAGGACGCCGAACTCGCCGGCCTGCTTGATCGAATTGATCGTGTCGCCGCCGGCATTGGCGAGGCCGATGACCTTTGCCTTGGAGTTTTGCGCCTGCAGCAAGTAGGAGGAGAAATCCGCGGTACCTAGCGGCGCCAGAACCGAGCCCAGCACTATGCCGCCGTATTCCTCGACGACCCTTGACGTATCCCGTTCGAGGTTATGGCCAAAGGCGTAATCCGCGGTGATGAAGAACCAGGTGTCGCCCCCGGCTTTGACGAGGGCGGCGCCGGTGCCGTTCGCCAATGCCAGCGTGTCGTAGGTCCAGTGCACCGAGGTCGGCGAGCAGTCCTTGCCGGTCAGGTCAGAGGCCGCGGCGCCCGATATCAGGAGCACCTTCTTCTTGTTGCGGGCGACCTCCTGCACGGCGAGCGCCACGCTCGAGTTTGGCACGTCGACAATAGCGTCGACGCCGTCACTGCCGAACCATTGGGTGGCGATCACCGAGCCGACATCCGGCTGGTTCTGATGGCCGGCGCTGATCAGCTCGATCTTCTTGCCGTGGACGCTGCCGCCAAAATCGGCGATCGCCATTCGCGCCGCCTCGACCGACCCCGGCCCGCCGATATCGGAGTAAAGCCCGGACATGTCACTGAGAACGCCGATCTTGACGACATCGCCCGACATCTCGGCAGAAGCTGTGGCGCCGAGGGTCAAGACGGCGGCAATGACGAAGATAACAGCGATCTTCATGCGCATTCCCGTTAACAAGCCTTACCAACCGGTATTGTTTTCGTTGCCTGGGTACCCTAATCCGGGGGGTGGGACAGGCGCAATCGACGGAAGGGACGAGGCAGGTGCAGGATGAGATCGAAAATGCGCTGACCGCGATCAGGTTTGGCCCCGACGGTCTCGTGCCGGCCATCGCCCAGCAATACGATACAGGCGAAATCCTGATGGTGGCATGGATGAACCGCGAGGCGGTGCGAACTAGCCTCGACGAGGGCCGCGCCTGCTATTGGTCACGGTCGCGCGCGAAGCTCTGGCGAAAGGGCGAGACCTCCGGGCAGGTTCAGCTGCTGCACGAGCTGCGCCTCGATTGCGACGGCGATACCGTGCTGCTGCTGGTCGATCAGCAGGGCGTCGCCTGCCACACCGGGCGTCGCAGCTGTTTTTTCCGCGCCTGGCGGGATGGCGGCTGGACAATTATCGCCGAGCCTGAAATCCCGCCGGAAAAGCTTTATCCCGCGAGGACGGGAGGGTAGGAGAGAATTATGTCGGACGCCGCACAGAATTATTCGCTCGAGGAAATGGATCGGCAGAGCCTGATCCACCCGGCAACCTCGATCGCCGATCATCTCAAGAACGGCCCGACAATCATTTCCGGGGGTTCGGGGGTCAGGGTCAAGGACCGTCAAGGCCGCGAGTTGATTGATTGCGGCGCCGGGTTGTGGTGCGTCAATATCGGCTACGGCCGCGCCGAGCTTGGCGAGGCGGCGGCGCAGGCAATGCGTGACCTCGGATATTACCATACCTTCAGCTCGCACTCGAACGAGCCGATCATCCGGCTCGCCGACCGGGTACTGACCCTTTTCCGCGAGAAGGCGGGCTCCGGGCATCTGTCGAAGGTGTTCTTCGGCACCTCGGGCTCGGACGCCAACGACACCAATTTCAAGCTGGTGCGCTATTACAACAATCTTCGCGGCCGGCCGCAGAAGAAGAAGGTGATATCGCGGCTCGGCAGCTATCACGGCTTGACCTATGCCGCCGGCAGCCTCACCGGCATCGCGGCCTTTCACAAGGCTTTCGATCTGCCGATCGACGGGGTCCTTCACACCTCCTGCCCCCACTTCTACCGTTTCGCCGAGAGGGGCGAGGACGAGGAGGCGTTCACCGCCCGCATGGTGGGCGATCTCGAGGCGCTGATCGCGCGCGAGGGGGCGGAGACGATCGCCGCCTTCATCGCCGAGCCGATCATGGGCACGGGCGGCGTTTTCCTGCCGCCCAAAGGCTATTTCGAACGGGTCCAGGAGCTTCTCGCCGAGCACGACATCCTGTTCATCGCCGATGAGGTGATCACCGGTTTCGGCCGCACCGGCTCGTGGTTCGCGACGGGTCTGTTCGATCTGAAGCCGGACATCGTCACGCTCGCCAAGGGCATCACCAGCGCCTATTTCCCGCTCTCGGCATCGGTGATCTCCGAGAAGATCTGGGAGGTATTGCGCGACGCCTCGCCGGAAATGGGGCCGCTGATGCACGGCTTCACCTATTCGGGGCACCCGGTCGGCGGGGCCGTCGGATTGGCCAACCTCGACATCATGGAGCGCGAGGGTCTCATCGAGAATTCGGCCGCGATGGGCGCTTATCTGCGCGACCAATTGGCCGAGCGGCTCGGCGACAATCCCTTTGTCGGTGACGTTCGCGGCGCCGGATTGATGGTCGCGGTCGAATTCGTGGCCGACAAGCAGAGCCGACGGTTTTTCGATCCGCAAACCCAGCCCCACCGCATCGTCGCCCGCAAAGCGCTCGAAGAAGGTGTGCAGCTGCGCGCCCTTCCTTACGGCGAGATCAACTCGTTCTCGCCGCCGCTCTGCATCACGCGGAGCGAGATCGACGAGGTCGTCGAGCGCTTCGCCCACGGTTTGGAACGCTCAATGCCGGAACTGCGGCAGCTGGCCCAGTAATCACGCGCAGTGTTTGGGCGGGAGGTGCCCGCCTAGGCAGACCCACGCGCAGTCCCGACGCGTCAGGATCAGCCGTACGAACTCGAACCGCCCCGCTTGTTTAGCCTCGTTTATGGCTTCACGGGCAACAGCTCATTCAGCCCGGCGTGAGGCAGCATGTGTAAAGGCCCGTGTCATCGCGTCAAGGGCCGGCTTCGGCTCCAGGTCTGCACCAAAGGGCAGAGGTCGTGCAGGTAATTGATCGCTTCGCGACCCCGCGAGCCAGCTATGCCTGTCCGACAAGCCCCAAGTCAGGACCATCTTCACCGCCGGTTCGTCGAGTGCGGCGTCGAGAAAGCGGCTGTATGCGTCGGCCACCATCCGGTCTCGAGTTCGCTCGGTCAGCGGGCGCATTGTTGTCGATGACGTCGAGCTCGGTGATCTGGATCGTCAAGCCGAGGCCCGCTATCTCGGCGAGAAACCGGCGCAAGCGGGAAGCGGAAAATGGCAGCCCGCCCGCGCATGGAAGATGAGCTTGAATTCCTACAGCGTCGACCGGGGTCCCAGATCGCTGCATTCGCTGCAGCAGCTTCAGAAGCGCGGCGCGGCGCGCCTCGTGCTCCGGCGCGTCGAGCTCGACACCATATTCGTTCACGACAAGGCGTGCTGTGGGATCCGACTCCCGGGCGGTGTGATAGGCGAGATCAATGTAATCAGGGCCCAGCTTGTCGAGAAAAACGGCAGTACGAAGGCCGTCCGGCCTCCCATTTCTGGGCTCGATCGGTTCGTTCACGACATCCCAACTGTGGACCTTTCCACGGTAACGGCCCGTCAGGTCACGGATGTGCGAAACGATCGCTCCCTCCTTCTGCCGGTAAGTACGCAGATCGGAGAACCAGCGCGGCGTGCTCCGGTACCACAGAAGATTGTGCCCGCGCAGCACAAGACCGCTCTCGAGCGCAAAAGCGGCGACCGTATCGGCGTGGGCATAATTTTCATCGCCAGGCCTACCGCGGTTTAGGGCATGCCATTTCATGTCGTTCTCAGCAACGACAGCCTCGGCTTGGTGCAACACGAGATCGACGAATTCGGGATCGCTCGCGATCGATGCAGCGGATATTGCCGTACCGTAGATCAGTCCTTTCTCGGCGGCCAGTTTCCGCAATTCCATATTCTTTGCTCTATAGCTTTCGAAAGCGCACGCGGGTCTGCGGATTATTTTACCGCATGAGCGGAGACGCGCCGGGGCGAGTGCAGATCGGACAGGGCCGGCGGATCATGGGCGTGTGCTCGTCCTCTAATTCCATGCTCGAACGCCAAAAACAGAGATGCGGCCGAAATGTCGAGCCGCAGGCACTAGCGGGCGATGTCTTGTCAAACCAGGCGCTCCTGCGGGCGGCCGAGCGCCGGCAGTCGGGTTGCGATGCCGACTACGAGGAAAGTGATCACCAGGAGCGTGATCCCCAAGACGGATATCGCGCCGAGATCGCCGCTTTCGTTGAGGTCGTAGATGATGACCGAGACGACCTTGGTTTGAGCAGTGGTCAACATGATCGTCGCTGACAATTCGCGAATGACGCCGATAAAGACAAAGCACCAGGTTGCGATCACGCTGGTTCGAAGAAGCGGCGCGGTGATCCGCCACAACACCCCCAGCCGCGTCGCGCCGAAGATGCGGCCGGCCTCTTCGAGCTCCGGGTGCAGGCCGCGAAAAGCGGCTTGCAGTTGCTGATATCCCGCCGGCAGCTCGATCGTCAGAAAGGCCAGGAGCAGAATCCACAAGGTGCCGTAGAGCACCAGCGGCGGGCGGGTGTAGCTGAGAAAGAGCCCGACACCCAGGACAATCCCGGGGATGGCGATTGGTGCGGTCGCAAGAAAGCCGAGAAACCGGTGTCCGGGTACCAGCCCGCGCTGCGTGACGTAGCTGACGGTCAGCGCAAGAAACGTGCCGCCCGTTGCAGCGATAACGCCGAGGAGAACGGTGTTCCAGAGAGCCAGGCGCGTCTGCGAGAACTCGAGAAATACGAAGCGGAAATTGTGCAATGTCAGATTGTCGAGGGTCAGCGGGTCCGAAGGCGTGCGAACGATCGCCGTCTTTATCAGCGCCGCATAGGGCAGCAGGATCGGCAGAGCGAGGACCGCGAGCGCAAAGGCAAGCGCCGGCCATCGCCAAATACCGAGCCCGATCCGGCGCGGCGCGCCGGTTTTGCCGCCAATGACGGCATAATTGCGACGGCCCAGCAGCCATTGCCGTCCCTGCAATAGCAGTATCGTCAGGAGCAGCAATGGCAATGCCGCGGCCGCCGCCAGATGGGGGTCCGGAGGATACTGGAAGAGGGCCCAGATCTTCGTCGTGATGACGTGAAAGCCCGCCGGCAGGGCGAGGATGGCCGGGGTGCCGAACTGGGTCAATGCTTGCAGAAAGGCGACAAGCGCACCGGCGAGCAGCGCCGGCAAGACCATCGGCAATGTCACACGGCGCAATGTCGCCGGCCGGGTGCCCCCGAGGATCGCCGAGGCTTCTTCGAGCTCGGCGGGAATATTGTCGAGAGCGTTTGTCAGCAGCACGAATATGTACGGGAAGCTGTAGCACGCCATCACAAATACCAGACCTTCGGCCGTATAGATGTCGAACAGATGTTCGTAGGGGTCGAGCCCGAAAATCGCGCGGTACCATTGGTTGAGGATGCCGCTGTTTGGCGCTGCGAGGATTTCCCAGGCGATCGCACCGAGAAAGGGCGGGGTCACGAAAGAGGCGGTGACGAGCGCGCGGATTGCGTCCCGCAGCGGCAGATCGGTGCGGGCGACGAGCCAGGCGAGCGGGATAGCTGACACAGACGCACCGGCGGCGACGCTCGCCGCTATGCCGAGCGCCGTGAGATATGGGCCAACAAAGGTTGGATCGGTTGCCAGGCGCGTAAAATTGGCGAGGCTCAGAGCGCCGTTTGCGTCGGTGACGCTGTACCACCCGAGCCATCCCAATGGCAGCAGCACGAGCCCGCACAGAAACCCGCCGATCAACACGAATAGCGGCGCCGACAGGTCGAGATGCCAGCCGATGCGCAGGGCTCGGCGCTGGATGGTAATAGTCATGCAAGCATTTCAGTTCCCGTCGGTGCCCGCCCCTTACCCTCCGCACCGGCACTACAGTCCGAAATACTCGGCGTATTTCTTTTTGATCTCGTCTACGGCCTTCTCCTGGGCGGCGGGGTCGGCCTTTAGAACCTTGATCTCGGAGAGCGGCTTCATCCCGGCTTTGAGCTTGACGTCCGGATCGACGGAGCGCAGCCAAGCCGTATCGACGAGCAGCTGCTGCCCATTGCGCGACAGCAGCCAGCTGATGAACAGCCGGGCGGCGTTCGGGTGAGGCGCGTCGACGATGACGCCGGCGCCGCCCGGGATCGATGGCGTGCCTTCGCTCGGATAGACCGGCTCGATCGGGCCGCCCTGGTTGCGGATCTGCAGAACGAAATATTCGCCAGCGTCCGCCCCGATCGGGCGCTCGCCCTGTGCCACCTTTTTGGGGGGCTCCGCCGCCGACTGCACCTGCATCACATGTTGCTGACCGAGTTTCTTCAGATAGTCCCAGCCGAGGTCGCGGCTCAGCTCGAAGGTCACCGTCATAATCGTGCCGCTGTACCCGGGATGGGCCTTGACGATCTTGCCGGTCCATTTCTTGTCGAGCAGGTCGGCAAAGCTCTTTGGCGCATCCTCGGTCTTGACGAGCTTGGTATTGTACATAATCGGCGACAGCGTAAATCGCTCGGTCGCGAAATAACCGTCGGGATCGCGCTGGTCGGCCGGCCATTTCTCAGCCACGTCCGCCGGCACAAAGGGCGCCAGCCAACCCTGCCGCTTCCAATAGAGAAGCGCGGTCATGTCCGAGCACTCGATTGCATCGGCAACGTGGATATTGCTACCGCGTTCCTCTGCCAGGCGCTGGAACAGGCGCTCGCAGCCGTTGCGCTCGACCTGCACGGAGATTTCGGGATAGGCTGCCTCGAAGGCCTTGCCGATCTTCTCGGCGGTCTGCAGCTCGATCGACGTGTAGAAAACCACCTTGCCTTCCTGCTTCGCGGCATCGACCAGCTGTTGCGTGATGGAGGCCGGGGTCGGGGCAGCCGACGCTGCTGCCGACAGCACGGCGACAAATATGAAAAATGCCGACAACCATCGAATTGCTCTCATGACGCTTCCTTCCCTTCAGCTGCTCAATTGGCCAGCGCGCGGCAGCGCTCTGGCGGAAAACGCAACCTGACTTTGGCGCCAACCGGCACATTGACCTGCATCGGAGCAACCACACGGACCTGCTGACCGCCGCCGAGGGCCACCAGGTAATCGCGGTGTGCGCCGAGATAGGCTTGACGCAGGACGCGGCCGGCGGCTTCGTTCGGCCGCTCCACGGCAAAATCGCCCGCGTCGTTCTCGGCGAGGCCTATGTCGTGCGTCCGCACCGAGACCGCCGTCTCGCCTGCGGCTGCGTATTCGCCCTGGCCGCAGCGCAGCACGAGGCCACCGCAATCGACCAGGTCGCGGGCGATTTTGCGTCCGCGAAAGATATTGGTGCCGCCGAGAAACCGCGCGACGAATTCCGAGCGCGGCCGCTGATATATTTCTTCCGGCGAGCCCATCTGCTCGACCCGTCCCCGCTGCATCACGACAATAACGTCGGCGGTCGTCATCGCCTCTGCTTGGTCATGCGTGACGTAGACGGTCGTATATTTGTAGTCGTCGTGCAGGCGCCGGATTTCGAAACGCATCTCTTCGCGCAAATTAGCGTCCAGGTTGGAGAGCGGCTCGTCGAGGAGCAATGTCTCCGGCTCGACTACGAGCGCGCGCGCAAGAGCGACGCGCTGCTGCTGACCGCCTGACAGCTCACTCGGATACCGGCCGGCGAATTCCGCTAGGTGCGTTGCTTCGAGGATTGCCGCGACGCGCCGGGCAAGCGCCGCCTTGCCCACCCGGCGCAAGGTCAGGCCATAGGCGATATTTTCGAAAATCGTCATATGCGGCCAGAGCGCATAGCTCTGGAAGATCATCGACATGTTGCGCCGCTCCGGCGGCTGGCTGCGGCCGGGCGCCGAGATCGTGCGGCCTCCAACTTTGATCGATCCGGCATCGGGATCGACAAACCCGGCGATCAATCGCAGAGTCGTCGTCTTGCCGCACCCCGACGGCCCCAGCAGGCATACGAGTAGGCCGTGGTCGATCGTCAATGACAGATCATCGACGGCAGCCACCCGGCCAAAGCGTTTGGTCAGCGACTCCAGTTCGAGAAGTGCCATGATTTCTGTTCTACAGCATCGAGTTGAGGACGCGGTCGGGCGGGCGGTGACCGTCGGCAAAGGTCTTGATGTTGATGATGACTTTCTCGCCCATGGCGAGCCGCCCTTCGATCGTCGCCGAGCCCATATGCGGCAACAGCACGACATTATCGAGGGCGCGCAGCCGCGGGTCGATCGCCGGCTCGTGCTCGAATACGTCGAGACCGGCACCAGCGATTGCGCGGATTTCGAGCAGGCGGAGCAGCTCCTCCTCGTCGACGATCTCGCCGCGCGCCGTGTTGACGAGGATCGCCGGCGGCTGCAGCAGACGCAGCCGGCGCCCCGAGAGCAGGTGGTAGGTGGCCGGCGTGTGCGGGCAATTGACCGAGACGACGTCCATATGCGCGAGCATCTGGTCGAGGCTCTCCCAATAGGTCGCTTCGAGCTGGTTCTCGACTTCCTCCGGGACGGGCCGACGGTTGTGGTAATGAACCGCTAGGCCGAACCCCTTGGCGCGGCGCGCGAGCGCCATGCCGATCCGGCCCATGCCGACGATGCCGAGCCGCTTGCCCCAGATCCGGTGACCGAGCATCGAGGTCGGACCCCAGCCGGTCCAGCCGCCACTGCGGATCAGCCTTTCGCCTTCGGCGAGCCGGCGCGAGACCGCGAGGATCAGCGCCATCGTCATGTCCGCTGTGTCCTCGGTCAGGACGCCGGGCGTGTTGGTCACGATGATGCCGCGCCGCTGCGCCGCGGCGAGGTCGACGTGGTCGACCCCGGTCCCGAACGAGGCGATCAGCTTCAGGGCAGGACCCGCCGCCTCCAGCACCTCGGCATCGATTCGGTCGGTGACGGTCGGCACCAGGACATCGGCCCTCTCTACCGCCGCGATCAGGTCAGGCTTTGAAAGGGATGTGTCGTCCAGGTTGAGCCGGCAGGCGAACAACTCCATCATCCGGGTCTCGATCGGGTCCGGGAGCTTGCGGGTGACGATGACGAATGGCCGTTTCGAGCGCATGGCGACAAGTTCCGCAGAGGGCGGGGTCCGGCATTAGCAACAGCGGGGGTGGGATGTCCAGGCGGCAGACGCGGCTTCAGTTTGTGGCGTGTCTGCTCGGGAGTGCTGGCGGCGGCATTCGTCGTCACGGCCCGGCCCGCCACAGCAGGCGAGAGCGAGGCGGGGCAAAAGCTGCCGCGCTTTGTTAGCCTGCGCTCCGACCAGGTGAATTTGCGGGTCGGACCGGGGGAGAATTACCCGATCGAGTGGGTGCTGACGCGCAAGGAAATGCCGGTCGAGATCGTCAAGGAATTCGAGAACTGGCGGATGATCCGCGATTGGCAGGGCACCGAGGGCTGGGTGCACGAGAGAATGCTGACCGGCAAGCGGGCCGTCGTCGTCAAGGGCGGCATCCGCACCTTGCATCGCCAGCCGGATCCGGCCTCCCCGCCGGTGGCCCGGGCGCAGCCCGGCGTCATCGCAAAGCTGCTCGAATGCCGCGGCGACTGGTGCCGCATCGATGCCGCCGATCATGCCGGCTGGGTCCAGCGCGGCGACCTCTGGGGCGTCTACCCCGACGAAATCGTGCAGTGACCCGCAGCCGGCGGGTCACCGAAATGTGAGATGCAGGCCGCGCGATCTGACGGCATGTTGGTCCGCGTCCATTAATGAAGTTGCAGGGAGGAGGTTGACATGCGCTCGCAATCGTTTTTCGCCGCCGTCTTCGTCGCAGTGCTGGCGATGCCGGCCATCGCCCAGAACCCGCCGGCGAACCCGCCGGCGCGCATCCGCGGCACCGTCGACAAGCTCGACGGGCAGGCGCTGACGGTCAAGTCGCGCGACGGTCAGCAAGTAACGGTCACCCTCGCCCCGAATGTCACCGTCACCTATCTCGTCAAGAAAGGCCTCGGGGACATCAAGGCTGGCGACTTTGTCGCCTCGACTTCGACGAAGGGGACCGACGGCAAGAATCACTCGGTTGAGCTGCGCATCTTCCCCGAGGCGATGCGCGGCCTCGGCGAGGGACAATACGCCTGGGACCTCGCCCCGGAGAGCCTGATGACCAACGCCACCGTGTCCGGCGTCACCGGCGCCCCGCAAGGCCAGACCTTGAAGGTCACCTACAAGGGTGGCGAATTCGGAACTCGTCGTCGGACCCGACACGCCGATTCTCGGTTATGGCTCCGGGGATATGAGCCTGCTGAAACCAGGCGCAGCAGTTTTCATCGTCGCTCAAAAGCAGCCCGACGGCTCGTTGACCGCCGCCCGGGTGACAGCCGAGAAGGATGGCGTCAAGCCGCCGATGTAGCGTTACTCGACGCCATTCAGCGCGAAATCGAAGATGTCGTAGTTGCGCAGCTTTCGGGTCGCGGCGATGTCGCGGTATTCAGGGGTCAGCGGCCGCGACAGAATGAACGGCACAAGCTGCTCGCCAAGCCCGCCATGCGAGCGCAAGCGATGGCCGGCGAGCCCCGAAAGGTCGTGCTCCTCGCGCGAGGCGCCGATCGCGGTATTGGCGTCGCCGAGTACGATGAAATCGCCCTCTCGATCGAGAGGCAATTCGAAGCGCTGCGCGGCATTTGCCGCGTCGAGCACCAGAGCCACTCCCGGCAATTGGTTGCTCGCCGCCATCAGAGCGGGAATGTCCGCCGCGCCACGGGAGTAGACGCGGACAAACGACCCGAGGGCGCCGTGATGACGCACGAACGGGTCGGTAATCGGACAGATCACGCGTACCGCTCCGGCGCCGAAACGGCGGTTGAGCTCGTCTTCGAGGAAAATCACGTTGGGCTCGCCGTTCGGTAAAGCCTTGTCGTTCATGCCGTGGTCCGCGACGAGACCGACGACGGCGCCCAATTCGACAAACCGCCGCACATGATCATCGATCGCCCGGCTGAACGCATCCGCTTCCGGCGCTCCCGGCGCGTGCGCGTGCTGCACATAGTCGGAGAGGGACAGGTAGAGCAGCCGGGCCATGCCGCGCTCGAGGAGCGCGACCCCGGCATCGAGCACGAACAGCGATAGATCGGCCGAGTACATGTCGGGCCGACCGCGACCAACCAGCGCTTCGACCTCTGAATTGGCATATTCGGACGAAAAGCAGATGCCGTCGAGGTTGCGCCCAAGCAACTTGCGCAATTTGTCCTTAGCGGTGACCGTCGCGGTGACGACGCCTGCCTGCGCCATCAGCGCGAGGATCGTCTCGCTGCGCATCAGACTCTCGTCGGTCATCATTATCTCGCGCCCGCTCTTGCGATCGAGGTAATAGTTGCCCGCGATGCCGTGCACCGAAGGCGGCGCCCCGGTCACGATCGAGACATTGTTCGGGTTGGTGAAGGTCGGCACCACGGCGTCCGCCATTCCGAGATAACCCTCCTGGCGGAAAGAACCTATGGTCGGAAAAATGCCGTCCGGAATGCCGCGATCGAGATATTCGGGGTCACACCCGTCGACACAGATGACTACCGTCGGCCGCCGAGGCTTCCGGTACCGCCGCCCGTTCAACTGGATGCCGTTCACCATTGCCTCTCGTCGGAATTCACGACCACTGTCACTCCGCGCGCGGCGCAGCCGAGAACCCGGAACCCATGAACACCGCCGCCTGAGAGATGTTCTTGACCCGCTGGGGGCCGAGATCGGCGAAGATCGCCAAGAGCTTTCGTTCGACCCTGTGGGCTTCCATGGTTCGGCACCTCCCGGAGCGAGTATAGCTCGACCGGACGCGAGATCCGAGGGTCTGTAAGCCATCCTGAGAGCTTCTGGCGAGCCATCTCCAATGCGGACAGGTTTTTCATCGTCTCAACGAGATCACAACGCACAGGCTCCCCAAGAGGTTTTCGAGACCTGCCGCTGGATTCGTCGAGAGAAAGGGTGCGATGTATCCGTTGTCGTTGTCGGTCGACCTGGTCGACGGCCTTCGGGAGAGCAACAATGACCCGAATTGCGTCCTTTGTGATTGCCGCGACGGCGTTGAGTCTCTCGGCCTGCACCAACCCTTATGATCCTGTACAACGCGGCCTTGGTGGGGGCGTATTGGGAGCGGCTTCTGGTGCTGCCATTGGAGCAGCGGCGGGTGGCGGGCCGGGAGCCGCGCTCGGAGCAGCCATCGGAGGGGCAACCGGGATATTCGGAGGAGTTGCGAGTACCCCTCCATCCCCACCGGGCACCTATTTCGGCTACCCGGCCTACGGACCTCCTGCTTACGGATATCCCGCCTACGGATATCCGGGCTACCCGCAGCCGGGCTATGGATATCCGGGTTACTCGGGATACCCCGCTTACTCCAGTCCTCCGGGCTATGCATACCCAGGTTATTCGGGACAGCCCGCTTACCCCCGTGCTCCGGGCTATGGATATCAGAGCCCGCCGCCCTATTCTCCCTACTCCGGTTCCGGTTACGGAAATCCGATCGCTGGCTATCCCGGCGATCGCCCTCCCGAGGACTGGTCGCCTGGGGCCGAGTACGCGATCGAGCCTGCTAGCTGAGTTTCGGCCCGAAAAGTCGCGATGACGAGCGCTTCGGACTCAATCTCCTCAACATATCGCGCGAGCGACGGAGCCGCCTATGAGCGGTTTCTCGGGCGGTGGTCGCGACTGCTAGCCGGGCTTTTTGCTGAGTTCGCGCGCCCACCGAACTCATGGCCGAGTGCTCGATGTCGGGTGCGGCACCGGAAGCCTCGCCCTGGCTTTGGCCAATCGCGGAGCGCCGGATCGCGTAGCCGCCATCGATATCGCCGCCCCATATATCGCATTCGCGCGGTCGCGCCCGGAGTCCGCTGGCATCGGTTTCGCGGTCGGTGATGCGAGCCGCCTGCCCTGCGCCGACGGCAGTTTCGCGGCGGCCATGGCGCAGCTTTCGCTGAATTTTGTCCCGAATGCCGCGCAGGCCGTGCGCGAAATGCGGCGGGTGGTGCGGCCGGGCGGCGTCGTCGCGGCGGCAGTATGGGATTTTCGCGGCGGGCTCGTGTTCCAGCGCCTCTTCTGGGACACCGCATCCGGGCTGGACCCGGGTGCCGGGGCGACCCGCGATCGGCTGTTCTCGGGCCCGCTCGCTTTGCCCGACGGGCTGCCGATGCTGTGGAGCGAGTCGGGGCTCACCACGGTCGAGCGCGGCTCGATCACGATCCGCATGGAATACGCCGATTTCGCCGATTACTGGGAACCGCTTCTCGGTGGTCAAGGCCCGGTGGGTGCCTATGTCGAAGCCCTGCCGCTCGAGCGGCGCCAACTGATCGAGGACCGCGTCCGCGCCGCCTTTCTCTCCGGCGCGCCCGACGGTCCGCGCTCGCTGACCGCGACCGCGTGGGCGGTGCGCGGAATCGTCCCCTGACGCAGCAATTTCGTCGGTGCGCCGGCGGCCAAACTGCTATCGTTCCCGCTTTCTCGAGAAGGAGACATCGGCATGAGCTCGAACGGAAAGGTCGCTCTCGTTACCGGCGGGGGGAGCGGGATCGGCAAGGCGGCAGCGGTCGCGCTTGCGAAGGAGGGTTTTGCCGCGGTGATCGGCGGGCGGCGCGTGGACCGTTTGCAGGAGGTGGCGCACGAGATCGAGGGTTTCGGCGGGCAAGTCCTGGCGGTGCCGACCGATGTCACCGACCCTGCGTCGGTCAAGAACATCTTCGCCAAGACCAAGGAGCGCTTCGGCCGGCTCGACGTGCTGTTCAACAATGCCGGCTTCGGCGCGGCGGCGCCGATCGAAGAGCTGGCCTTCGAGCGCTGGAAGGCGGTCATCGACACGATCCTGACCGGCTCGTTCCTGTGCACGCAGGAGGCCTTCCGGATCATGAAGGACCAGCAGCCGATGGGCGGGCGGATCATCAACAACGGCTCGATCTCGGCGCATGCCCCGCGGCCCAATTCGGCCGCCTACACCTCGGCCAAGCACGCGATCACCGGCCTGACGAAATCGACCTCGCTCGACGGCCGCAAATACGACATCGCCTGCGGCCAGATCGATGTCGGCAATGCGCTGACCGAGATGACCCAGCGCATGCAGCGCGGCGTGCCGCAGGCCAACGGCACGGTCATCGAAGAGCCGACAATGGATGTGCAGAACGTCGCTCGCGCGGTCGTGTTCATGGCGACCGTGACGCCGGAAGCCAACGTCCAGTTCCTCACCGTGATGGCGACCAAAGATGCCGTTCGTCGGACGCGGCTGATATTAACCCATCGGGGCACCCTGTAGCGCTCGGGGTGCCTTTTTCGCGAAGACTCGGATGGATCAGCAGACTATGCGCGGACAAAGCCGCGCTATTGTCGCCGGTATCGCCGGCAATGTGATGGAGTGGTACGACTTCAGCGTGTACGGCTACTTCGCAGCGATCATCGGACGCAATTTCTTTCCTACAGGAGACCGGACCACCTCGCTGATTGCGGCATTCGGGGTCTTCGCCGCAGGGTTCTTCATGCGCCCTTTGGGCAGCATTCTCTTCGGATATATCGGCGACAAGAAGGGGCGTAAGCTGGCATTGACGATCTCGGTCGGGATGATGGCGGTCCCGACGTTCCTGATCGGGGTTCTGCCCACCTACCAGCAGATCGGGCTTTGGGCGTCGTTGTCACTGGTGCTGCTGCGCCTGCTTCAGGGGTTGTCGGTTGGCGGCGAATTTACGACGTCGGCCATTTTCCTCGTCGAAGGCTCGGCTGCTCGGCGTCGTGGATTTCTCGGCAGTTTTGCTCCGCTCGGCGCCAGCGCCGGGACGTTGTTGGGCTCGGCTATCGGTGCTGCGGTCACAACGCTCCTCGGCCAGGCGTCAATTGACAGCTGGGGCTGGCGCGTGCCTTTTTTGATTGGCATCCTCGTCGGTGTTGTCGGCCTCTACATACGAAGCGGTCTGGCAGAAGACCGGCTTCCACAGCCCAAGACAAAGTCGCCCGTACGTGAGGCTTTTCAGACCGAATGGCCGACGATACTGCGGCTCATCGGCCTCAATGCGGCCTTCGCGGTCAGCTTTTATATGGGTTTCGTCTATGTCACGACTTACATCCGCCAGGTCGACCATATCGCCCAATCGACGGCGCTCGACATCAACACTGTCGCGATGCTGGTGTCATTGGTCTTGATTCCGCTGATCGGCGCATTGTCTGACTGGATCGGCCGCAAGCCCATATTGCTGACCGCGACCGGAGGACTCTTCGTGTTGGCATGGCCGTTGTTCTGGATGTTGCACCATCCCGAAATCGCGCTGGTGCTCCCGGCTCAGATCGGGTTCGCGGTGCTGGTGGCGTGTTTTGGAGGCACCGTTCCGGCGGCGATGGTGGAGCTGGTGCCGGACCGCGTTCGCTGCACCGTGCTCTCGGTGGGGTACAACGCGGGAATGGCTTTTCTCGGCGGGATGACGCCGATGGTCGCCGTCTATACGATCCAACGCAGCCAATACGACCTCTCCCCGGCCTTCCTGTTGATGGCCGCGGCGGCGGTTTCCTTCGTTACGACAGTCGGGCTGCGGGAGACCTATAAGCTGGCTCTGTCCAGTCCCGCTGCGGTAGCGGACGCTGCTGCCTGAGCATGCCCTTCCTCGCATTCCGCGGTGCCATCGTCACTGCGGCGCTTCTGGCACTGCCGGTCTCGGGCGCTCGGGCGGAGGTCGCCTTCGACGGTGTCGCGGCCGGCGATCCGTCTGCCAGCGACGTAATCCTGTGGACCCGCGCCGAAAACGGTGGCGCCCCGATCGAGCTGAAGGCGCAGATCGCAACCGATGCTTCCTTCGCCAACATTGTCGAGACCCGCACGGGCGCCACAAGCGCTGCGGCTGACTTCACGGTGAAGCTTCCCGCGACAGACCTCGCCAGCAATACCCATTATTTCTACCGACTTGTAGCACCGGACGGCAGTGCGAGCGCGACGGGCCAGTTCACGACAGCTCCTGCGCCGAACCAAACGGTCGAGGTGAGGTTCGCCTTCAGCGGTGATGCCGACGGGCGGTTCCGGCCCTACCCCTCGATCCGCGCAATTGCGGAGCAAAAGCTCAATTATTTTGTCTTTATCGGCGATACGATGTACGAAACCGCGGACCTTGCTTCGCCTGCCGTGCCGGTGGTGATCGGTGAGACCACCGACCGCGACGCCCTCGCCACTGCGCTGACCGCGTACAATCAGAAATACCTGAACAATGTTCTCGGCGTCGACCCAACCGGTCGACCGAGCAATTCCGGTCAGCAGAGCCTGCAGCCGATGTTCGCAGCGACCGCCAGCTATACACTGCTCGACAATCACGAACTGGGCAACCGGTCGCTGCAATCGGGCGGTGCGCCGCCCAATGCGCCGCAAGGCACGCCGGACCCTGCTTTCGACGTGAACACGACCGGCAATTACAACAACAAGACCTTGGCGTTTCAGACGATCGCGAAATCCTATCTCGATTACCATCCGACGCGCGTCGCGATCCTCGGCGCGCCGGCTACCGGCTATGCATTGGTCGGGCCGCAGGTGACTGCGCCCGCCGACCCACGCAGCAACGGCACGCCGCAGCTTTATTTCGCGCAACAATGGGGCGCCAACAGCATTTACGTTCAGACCGACGACCGCAGCTATCGCGACATCCGGCTGGCCAAACTGGCCGGCAATCGCACGATCGACGACGTTGGCAACCGGGCGGATAACCCCGCGCGCACGATGCTCGGTTCGACGCAGCTGCAATGGCTCGAAGCGACACTATTGCGGGCGCAGCAGGACCGCATCCCATGGAAGTTCGTCGCGATCTCATCGCCGATCGATCAGGTCGGCGGCGCTCCGGTGCAGGACGGCAAATCCTGGTGGGGCGGATACCGGGCGGAGCGCGATCGTCTGTTGAAATTCATTGCCGAGAACCGCATCGGCCATGTCGTGTTCCTGACGACCGACGACCACCAAACGCGTGTCACGCAATTGCAGTACCTGAGGAATCCTGGCGATCCCAACAGCAAGGCGCTGCTGACCGACGGGTTCCAGGTGGTCACGGGGCCGATCGGCGCCGGCGGTCCTGACAAATTCGTCGACCACAGCTTCGCTGCGATCCAGATCGCGGCAAACCGGGCGAACGAGCGGCAAGTCGGTCGAGGGCAGCCTCCGCTCGGTCTGCCGGCGAGTTTCCCCGGACTGCACGGGGTCTTCCGGCAAGGGGACCCCGGTGCCGTGGCGACGCCGTCGCCGGTCGACTTCTATTCGCCGGACACGTTCGACTACACCGTGCTGACCGTGGCAGCGGATGGCGGCCTCACCGTCGAGACCTGGGGCGTCCCTTCATACCCCGAGAACACGTTCCCGCACAGTGCGACGGCACCAAATGTCGATCCTCGGCTTTCAGATCGGGCTAACGGAGGGCCAGTGAGCCCGATCCGCGCCCGCCTCATTCCTCTTCCTCCGCGATGGCGCTTTCGTGCCAGTGCCGTAGCAGCAGGCGCGACACGAAATCGAGCACGAGATAGATAACGATGCCGGTCACCGACAGCAGAAAGAGCGCGGCGAAGAGGCGCGGAATCGCGAGGCGGTAGCCGGCTTCGAGGATGCGGAAGGCGAGGCCGGTCTCGGTTCCTCCGGTACCGGCGACGAATTCGGCGACGACAGCGCCGATCAAGGCGAGGCCGCCGCTGATCCGGAGCCCCGCGAGAAAATAGGGCAGCGCGGTCGGCAATTTGAGGTAACGCAACGTCTTGCCGGTCGAGGCTCCATATAGCCGGAAGAGCGCCAGCAAATTGCGGTCGGCGCTGTTGAGCCCGACCGTCGTGTTCGCGACGACCGGGAAGAACGCGACGATCCAGGCGCAGACCAGAAGCGCCAGGAATGGCTCGCGCACCCAGATGATGATCAGCGGCGCGATCGCGACGATCGGCGTCACCTGCAAGATCACCGCATAAGGAAAAAGGCTGAGCGCGAGGATGCGCGACAGCGAGAACAGCAGCGCGATCCCGCCGCCGAGAATGGCCGCCGCCGCCAGTGCCGCCAGAGTGATGCGCAGGGTCACCAGCAGCGAGCCCATAAGGCTCGGCCCATCGGTCCACAAGGTCTGCGCGATCAACAAAGGGCCCGGGAGGATGTAAGGTGGTATGTCCTCGGCGCGGACGATGATTTCCCACAAGGCGAGTAGCGCTGCCCCTACCGCGAGTGGCGCGGCGATGCGCCCGAAGCGGGACCACGTTCGGTGCGTGATTATTGGATAGGGTCCTGCAAAAACTTGCCCGCTCCGCCCGCCGGCGGGGGAGAGGGAACCGGCGAGGTGGTGCGGCCGGCCATTTTATTTCCCTGCCATCCCTCTCACGAGCTGCTCCGATACCGACGCACAAAGCGCGGTGTAGCGCGGTGAGGTGCGCAGCGCCCGCTCGCGCGGCTGCGGCAGTTCGACCGGCAATTCGGCGACGATGTGGCCGGGCCGCGGCGTCATTATGGCGATGCGGGTCGACAGGTAGACCAATTCGAAGACGCTGTGGGTGACGAAGACGACTGTCGGCCGACGGCTCTCCCAAAGGCGCATGAGATCGTCGTTGAGCCCCATCCGGGTGATCTCGTCGAGCGCGGCGAAGGGCTCGTCAAGGAGCAGCAAGTCAGGATCAGTCACCAACGCGCGGGCGATCGAGACGCGCATCCGCATGCCGCCCGAAAGCTGCCGCGGATAGGCCCTCTCAAACCCAGCGAGGCCGACCGATTGGATCTCGGCGCTGGCCCGTTCGCGCTCGCCAGGCCCGATCCGTCCGGCCAGACGGAACGGCAGCAGCACATTGTCGACCACGGTGCTCCACGGCATCAATGTCGGGTCCTGAAACACGAAGCCTATCCGTCCCGCTGGGATGTGCCCGGCGCGGTCGGTCTCGAGCCACAGGCGGCGGATGCCGGAACTGGGCTCGCTGAGCCCGGCAATGATGCGCAACAACGTGCTCTTGCCGCAGCCGGAGGGGCCGAGCAGGCTCAAAAACTCGCCGCGATGTATATCGAGATCGATGCCGTCGAGCGCCGTCACCCCGGAGGCGAAGCGCTTGCCGACGGCACGCAAGGCGACGAGCGAATTCGTTGCCGGTGATTGCGTCAGCAGGTCCGACGACAGCGTGTCCCTCAGGGCTTCATACCCACTTTCTTATCGACGAAATGCAAGTTGAAGGCCTTGTGGAAGTCGAGATCCTTGGGGTAGATGCCGGCATTAGCCATCGTGTCGAAGAACTCGCCCCAGCGCGCCTCGCTCATGGCCCCGATGCCGTCGGTCTTGGCGTCCCCGCTGTCGACGATGCCGTATTCCTTGATCTTGGCGATGCCATAGCCCAGCAACGCGTCGGTCATCTCCGGATTGTCGCGTTTGATCAGTGTGTTGGCCGGCGCCGGATCGCCATAGAGATAGCTGTACCAGCCCTCGATGCTGGCGTCGACAAAGCGCTGCACGAGATCGGGCTTTTCCCTCACCAGCTTATCGGAGGTCTGGATCAACGATCCATAGCTCGAATAGCCGGCATCGGCGAGCAACATGACGACCGCCTTTACCCCCTGGGATTCGATCGTGAACGGCTCGCTCGACAGGTAGCCTTGCTGAACCGCCTTGGGGTCGGCGAGGAAGGGCGCGACGCTGAAGGTGTAGGGCCTGATCTGGTCGTCGGTGTAGCCAAACTTGCTTTTGAGGAAAACCCAGCTGGTGATGCGGGTGTCCGAGCCGATCATGATCGGCTTGCCTTTGAGTGCGGCGAGGCTGTCATTACCCTGCCCGGGATGGGCGATCAGCACAGACGGGTCCTTCTGGAAAATCGCCGCGACCGCGACTAGCGGGATGTTCTCTTGCACGAAGTTCAGCGGAATGAAGGAGTTTGGCGCGAGGTTGAAGTCGAGCCGGCCGGCGGCGAGCAGCTGCGCATGATTGACCTGCGGCCCGCCCTGCCGCAACGTCACGTCGAGGCCGTGCTGCCGGTAAATCCCCGTGGCGACGGCCTGGTAGTAGCCGCCGTGCTCGGCCTCCGCTTTCCAATCCGTGCCAAACGCGACTGTTTCCGCGGCCGTCGCGCCGCACGCCAGGGCCAGACCGGCAGCGACCCACATAATAACTCCGATCAGGACCTGCATTCCCGCCAACTCCGATTGCCGCGCGCCGCAACTCTAGACGGAGGCACGCCGGCCGTCACCCGGCTGCTCTCGCAAAGCATGACACAATCGTGTATCGTTCCCTAAAGACCCCGCTCTGATCGGGGCGGGCGAGGGCGGTGGAGCGCGCGAATGAAGAACCTGCTAACCGTAGTCGGCGACGGCAATGCCGGGCCGGTCCTCGACACCGCTTTGATGGCGGCGCAACGCTTCAACAGCCATGTCGTCGGATTGCACAGCCTCACGACCGAATACGCCGTGGTGTTCGGCGGCGAGATGGGATTTTCGATTTCGTCGGAGGTTGACCGCACCCTCGAACGCGAGGGACACGAGCGCCGCGACCAGGCGCGCCGGCTGTTTCGCGACTTCATGAATGCAAAAGGCGTCCCGCTCGATCCGGTGCCCGTGGGACATAACGGGCCGAGCGCCTCCTGGCGCGAGGAGGACGGGCGGCAGAACGCCGTTGTCGGGATGATCGGCCGGGTCTTCGATCTGATCGTCGTCGAGCAGCCCGAAAAGCTCGCCTCGATCGCCGAGGCCACTCTCGAAGACGCCTTGTTCGAGAGCGGCCGCCCGGTGCTGATGGTGCCAAAACGCAGCCTGCCGACGCTGGGCGAGGTCGTCGCGATCGCATGGAACGGCAGCACCGAGACCGCCGTCACGGTGGCGATGGGGATGCCTTTCCTCAAGAAGGCGCGCAAGGTCGTCGTCGTTACGGTGGGCCCGCAACATATGCCTGAGCCGGGCCCCGAGGGTGAAGAGCTCGCGCGTACCCTCGAACGTCACGGCATGGATGTCAGTGTCCGGACCGCCTATGGCCGGCAGAAGGCCCAAGGCGAGTCGTTTTTGAAGGAAGCGATGGCGGCCGGCGCCGATCTGTTGCTGAAGGGCGCTTACACGCAGAGCCGCATCCGCCAGATGATCTTCGGCGGCGGCACCCGGCACATCATCATGGAAGCGCAGCTCCCGGTTCTGATGGCGCGCTGAGCCACCGAACCGACCCGATACCCGGGGGACGTGCCCGAAGGATCATTTGACCGGCTTTGCCGATCGCCGCGGGGCGAGAACCGGCGAGGATCTGGCCGACCGTGCCGATCCCCTCTGCGGTGCCAATCTCCTCTGCGGTTCCGGCTGGATTCCGAAATGCGCCATATATCTCGCGTAACGCTCGCGCTCGAGTGCGGCGTCGAGACCGTATTCTTCGAGCCGAGAGCCGTGCGCGCCGTAGCCGCCATTCGGCTTAGCCTCGACGAGGCGGCCGATCCGGGCCGCGGCATCGGGGTGCAGCGTGTCGCCGAAATGACCGTAGAGCGCCGCCACGGTGCCGACCGGATCCCGAACCAGATCAAGGTAATGCACGTGTAAGATCGGCTCCGCGAAGCGCTTTTCTTGCGCCGCGGCGATCATTAGTTCGGTTGCCGCCAGCCAGCGGTCGCTGTCCTGACGGCCGATCTCGGTCTTATCGATGCTGCGGGTAAATGGCCGTCTCAAGGTCTCGGTCAGCCGCGCAACGGATAACAAGACTGCCAGCGGATCCCGGTGCACGAAGACCAGGCGGGCGTCCGGATAGACATCCCTTATCGCGTCGAGAGCGAAGACATGGTCGGGGCATTTGAGTACCCAGCGCCCGCCATCGGCCGTCTGATGCTGGAGGTGCTGCAGAAAGCGCTTGTGAAAGCGATAGGCATCGAGATGTCCGGTCGCGTCGAGCCAGCGCCGGTAGTCCGGAATATGGTAAGTCGTGTCGAAGCGCAGGCTGGTAAAAACATGCGCAGTGATCTCGGAACATTCCTGAGGCGAGCCCGCGTCGATCGGGTGCATGCGGCGGAAATCCGGCGCCAGCATCCCGAACAGCCGCAACTGGCGGGCGACCCGTTGCGCCCGGCGGTCGGGCCCAGCCTCGGCATTGCTGAGCGGATAGGGATGGATCAGCTGCCAGACGCGCGGCACCAGATTGGCCGGATCCTCTGCCAACAAACTGTGCAAAAAGGTCGTACCCGAACGGGGAAGCCCCGAAATGAAGATCGGCCGGTCTACCGGCCGAGCGAGAATTTCAGGTGCTCTCTGCTCTTCGTCAAAGAGCCGCAGCAGGTTCGACAAGAACCGCACCACGTCCCAGCGGGTCGCGACGCGTCCAACCAGACTTAAGTTTGCATCCTCATAACAAGCGCGCAGGAGCATTTGCAGCGGATCAAGAAAGGCCGTCTCGCCAAAATTGGTCAGCCCGGTGCGGCGGCGTGCCAGAGTGATCAGCTGATCGGCGCTCAGCGGTTCGCGCGAGGGCACAAACGCATCGCCCAGCATGTCGGCGACCTGAAAGAGGGCGGATATTGGCAGCATCGGTGACCTTTCCGGCCGAACACGCCTTAACGGCGCCGGATTTTCGAGGGTTCCAGCTATGTATATGATTTCACGGTGATAGCGATGCGACCGAAACCCGCGGCAGACCTGCAGCTAACGCCGGGAATTGTGCGTCGTATCCGTCGCAATCATCCCCGCGGGACGCTCACACGCGGCGCGGCCGATCCCTACGAAAAGCCGATCTCGACGCGCCGGTTCTGCGGCTCGCGCACGCCCTTCGGGGTCGGCACGCGCGGGTCGTTCTCGCCGCGGCCGGCGACCGCCATGTCGCTGCGCGCGACCCCCAAGTTCGCCAGAGCATTGGCAACATTGTTGGCGCGTCTCTCCGAAAGCCGCTGGTTGTAGCCGGCGGAGCCCGAGAGATCGGTGTACCCGGTTACCTGGAGGCGTACCGAACCGCCGGCCTTGTAGGCGTTTGCCGCCAGCCGCACGACTTCCATCCCGGCGGGGGTCACATCGGCGCGATCCCAGTCGAAAAACACCAGGAAGACCTGCGGTGTCGGCGGGGCTGGCGCGGGCGCTTCTACCGGAACCGGGGTCGGGGGCGGCGGCGGCGCGAATCGATAAACTAGGCTGGCGACAAAGTTGTTCGTGTCGTAGGCGGTGCGATAACGCAGATTGGTCCTCGGAATATTGAACGTGGGCCGAGTGGTGGCGAAATAACGGTAGTCGAGATCGAGGGTAAAGGTCGGGCTGAGATTGTATCGGATTCCGGCTATCCCCTGATAACCGAATTGCCAGCTGCTGTTGTTGAAGAGCTGCCCGATGCCCGGGACCTTCAGCCCATCGAAGACGTCGACCGCGCCGACTCCGAACCCGACATGCGGCGTAATCGGATGGCCGAGCGTGAAGTCGTAGAGCACGTTGGTCATGATCGAATTGGTGTGCCGGTCGCCGCTGACCCCTTTGATTGTGAAGTGGTTGCCAACGAGGTCCCGAGCGCCGTTCTGGCGATAGCTGTATTCTTCTTCAAAGCGCCAGGGGCCCCACTCGTAGCCGCCACGAACCCCGGCGTTAAAGCCGGCGTCAAAGCGCGCCTTGACCGAGGTCACGTTGAGAATGTCGTCGGTCCGATCGGGCAGACCGGTCCATCCGCCTTCCGCGCCGATGTAAATCTGCGCCCGGGAATCAGTAGCGAGCAGAATGGCGACCAATCCGACGCATACGCCCATTATTGCCGAACGGAGGATTACGCTCGAACTTGGAATGCGCAGTGTCTGCATTTCCCCCACCAAAACCTGAGCGTCCTATACCGTACTCTCAATTCTATCTAACAGCGATGGTTGCAGCGTGCAAGGACGCCTCCAAAAGAAGCGGACCGCAGTAAAAGCGGTCCTTGAGCGTAGACGGTTCGCAGAGTGCTGATTATGGTGCACACAAGGATAACGAGCTAGGGGAAGTTTGGTGAAGCTCAGATACGTCATCGTCCTGGAGGCTTTGTTCGCCGGCGGCCTGATCGGCATTCTCCCGTTAATGGCGCCCGCATCACACGCCGCCACGCAGCAAAAAAAGCCGGTGATCAGCGAGGAGGCGAGCGCGGCCTTGCTGCAAATGGGCAAGAGCCTGCGGGCCGAGCAATTCTCGTTTCAGGCGCGGACGATCCGGGACCATTCGGACGCGAATGGTTACCCCCTTCACATCTTTCACACCCTCAAGGTCACCGTGCACCGGCCGAACCGCCTGCTTGTCGATAGGACCGGAGACGACGGGGCGAGCAAGCTCGTTTTTGACGGCAAGACCGCGATCGTGTACTCGGCAACCGCGAAAAAATACGCGAGCATTCCGGTGCCGGAGGGCACCATCGCGGGAATGCTGAAGGAGGCGGTGGGGCGCCTCGGCATCGATTTCCCGCTAGCCGATTTCCTGACCGAGGATCCTGACAAGGCCTTTCTGACGGGTGTGACCGAGGGCACGGTGGTCGATACCGTGACGATCGACGGCGTCCCCTGCCTTCACATGTTCTTCTCCCAGCCGCCCGGCATCGAGCTCGAGCTCTGGGTGGAGAAGAACGATCAGTCGCTGCCGCGCCGGCTGATCGTGACCTACCGAACATTGCCGGGCGAACCAAACTTCATCGCCGAGTTCTCGGATTGGAACTTCAACATCCATCCGTCCGACGCGGATTTCACCTTTCAGCCGCCGGCGGACGCGACGGAGGTGCAATTGAAGCCGGTTGCGGCGACGGCGCCGCCGGTCAAGGGCAAGGCCAAGGGGCAAGGGAGGTAAGCGATGAAGCGGCTGGCCATCGTTTGTTTGAGCATGGTGTTGGCTTCGTCGCTGGCGCCGCAAGCCTTCGGCTGGGGCGCGGTTCACGGCGCCTATGGTGGCGCTGCCTACCGTGGTCCGATGGGCGGCACTGCGGTTCGCGGGCCGGGAGGCAGCGCGGCTTATCGCGGTCCCGCGGGCGGCGCCGCAGTTCGCGGTCCCTATGGCGGCGCTGCCGCTCGCGGACCCTATGGGGGGACCGCGTATCGCGCGCCCGGCGGCGCCTACTATGGCGGAACGGCTTATCGTGGCGGTTATTATGGCGCCCCGGCAGCCGGTGCCGTGGCGGCGGGTGTGGCGGTCGGCGCTGCAGCCGGCGCCGCGGCCGCGTCCCCACCCTACTATTATCCGCCGCCTTATTATCAGCCGCCGCCATGGTAACGCCGTACTGGTTAGAGGCCTGAAATGAGCGACCTGCTGGAAACGACCGAAGGCGGGATCGCTTGGCTGAAGCTCAATCGTCCCGATCGGCTGAACGCGTTCTCGCCCGCGATGCTCGAGGCTTTGGGTGAAGCGCTGCAGCGCTTGGCCAGCGATGCCGAAGTCGGGACAATCGTCGTTACCGGCGCCGGACGCGGCTTTTGCGCGGGCGGCGATGTCAAGACGATGGAGAACCGCGCCACGCAGGGGTTCGAAGAGCGCGTCGAGGGCTTGCGCCGAATGCATCAGCTCCCAATCCTTCTGCGCACGATCCCGAAAATCGTCATCGCAATGATCAATGGCCCGGCGGTAGGTGCGGGCTTAGGTCTCGCCCTGGCCTGCGACTTGCGCATTGCCGGCCGTTCCGCCCGTTTTGGGACCGGGTTCGCGGGGGTCGGCTATTCCGGCGATTTTGGCGGATCGTGGACGCTGACACGCCTGGTCGGCACGGCAAAAGCGCGTGAACTCTATTTTCTCGGGGAGATCATCGACAGCGCCGCCGCGGCCTTGCTCGGCCTGGTGAACCGCGTCGTCGAAGACGACGTGCTGCATCGCGAGACGGCGGCCCTCGCCCGGCGCATCGCCGACGGACCCCGCGTCGCCTACGGCTATATGAAACGCAATCTGTTCGCCGCCGAAACCGAACCCTTCACCGCGGTTCTAGAAATGGAGGCCGTGCATCAGGCGCGCACCGCGATGACGGAGGACCATAGAGAAGCAAGCAAGGCCTTCGTCGAAAAACGCCGGCCGGTCTTCAAGGGCAGGTAAGCACGAGGAGCAGACTCGATGGTAAATCCCTTGGCGCGCATGCAGTTGTTGAGAACCTGGTCGGCATAACCGGAGGCCTGGCGGCGCATCGACTGCGCTTCGATCGCCTGTGTTCCGCCGAGTTGCCAGTTTCGGCCCAACGTCGCGTTGATGTCGGCGTTGATGCCCTGTTCGTTAGCAAGCGCGGCATTGGCTTGCGTATTGCAGTCGGCAAGCTCGCGGGTGATCGTTTGATCGTCTGCGCCGGACTTTACCCAGTTTGTCGCTGTCGGGGTCTGCCCGGCGCAGGCGGTCAGCAGCAGGCAGCCGAGGGCGGCGCCGGCGGTCGACAGAGCGCGGCGAGGGGTACGAATGATCATTGGCAACTTCTCATCTTCAGGTATGGCCGAATTCACGTGGGATGAGGCCGGATTGGAACCAGGTCACAAAGGTGTAGATACTGAACACCGGGAGACGCAAGCGCTGCGACAAGGCACGGGCATATGGCACCATATTGGTGCATTCGAGGAGTACCGCGCCGATGCCGTCGTGGCTGGCGACGAGCCTGTCGCCGGCGGCGAGAATATCGCGCTCGGCCGCGGCCACATCGAGCCGCTCCTCGTCGTTGATCATGACGCGGCTGAACTCGCTGCCGCCGTCGGTGCCGACGACCGGCGTCGCTGGGTCGGCGCCCGCTGCGCTCAAATGCTCCACTGTGAGGTTCGCGGCGCTTACCGTGAGGATTCCGACCCGATTGCCGGGCGGCAGCACGCGTTCGATGAACGGGATCTGCATCAGGCTCGAGGTTGCGACCGGCACGCCGACATTGGCGGCGATCTCCTTCTGATAAAGTGACAGAAACCCGCAGGTCGTCGTAATTCCGTCGGCGCCTAGACGGACCAACTCGGACGCGGCGGCAAGGAATCCATCTAGCAGACCCTCGGCCTTTTCGCAGACAACGCGCCGCGGCGAGGCGCCGGGGACAACCTTGTAGAGGACCGGAAACGGCCAGGTCTCGGCATTCCCCATATCGCCGGGAATACGCGGGAACCGCGTCTCCAGCATCAGGATGCCGACGCTCGCGCCGTAGAGCGTCTTCCCACCCCAGGCGATCCGCGTTCTTTCAGTCATGCATCAGCTTAGCACATAATCGTGTGCGGAAACTCAGATGTGGAGGAGACCATGTCGGAAGCAACCAAGCCGGCCGCAATCGACGCGGGAGCCGTGCCACCGGCACGCCCCGCCCGCGGCTACCCCGAGCCGTTCGCCGCGCGTGTCGCGGGACGCGAAAGGCGGGCGCTCGGCGACGTGTTCGGGTTGACCAATTTCGGGGTGAACCTGACGCGGTTGCCGCCGGGCGGCATGTCGGCGCTGCGCCATACGCATATGCGCGAGGACGAATTCATCTACATTGTCGAGGGCGAACCGGTGCTCGTGACCAATGCCGGCGAGACGCCGCTGCGTCCGGGCATGTGCGCCGGCTTCAAAGCAGGCTCGGGCGACGCCCACCACTTGATCAACCGCAGCGGCCGCGAGGTCGTCTATTTGGAGGTCGGCGACCGCAATCCCGGAGATACCGTCATCTACCCCGACGACGACATCGGCAGAGCACTCACCCCGAACGGCGAGCGCGTTTTCGTCCATCGGGACGGCAGGCCCTACTGACGTGCCGAGGGTTCCGGAAATGGGATCTATTGTTGCGGCGGCGCACGCTCCGGGTCACTCTCGACGATCTGTGGGGAGGTCACGCCCATCGATACATAGATGCTCATCAGGGTTTCCACTCCGATATTGGCCGGCTTGACCCATGCCGCCGGGACATAGATCAACGCGCCCCCCACTGGCACTGGCGCGGACGGGACGAGGACCACATGGTAAGGCTCGCCGCCGATCAGGATCGGTCTGGGCATTGGCAATAGCCCCAAAACCCCGGCGCCGCCGTCGCCGCCGAAGAAGCACCAGACCGGGCTCATGCTTTTCAGCCCGTCCTGGTCCCTTCTGTCCATGATCGCGACAAATCGCTGGGTGACATCGTACAGGTTGCGGACGAACGGGATGCGCTGCATCAAGGAATCGATGAGAAGACGAACCCGGCTTTCCAGGCGGGATTCGACGCTGAGCCCGAGAAGGTAAATCAGCCCGATCACAACGATCGCACCGAGCGCGTAGGCTGCAATCGGCGAGTCCGACAAGCGAAACCCGATCGAGAGCAAAATGCGCCCGATCGCGCTGTCCGGACCGACATAGGCGTAAATAAACGTACCGACCCATACGATGACGGTAATCGTCACGGCCAGCGGCAACAGAACGAAGAAACCCGGCCAGAAAAGTACGGAAGCGACTGATCATCTGACACCAAACGCGAATACCCCGGGCTTAAATATCCGGCAGGCCGCCTCATTCGGCGGCCTTGTCGGGTATCGCGCGCTCAGGTATCACGGGTTTCCCGGATTTTGACAGGCTCTTGACCCGCTCCCGCAGGGTCTGGAACAGCACGTAGAGGCCCGGGATCACAAAGATGCCGAGAAAGCTCGCGGCCACCATTCCGCCGAACACCGCGGTGCCGACGGCGCGGATCGTCGCCCGGCCGGCGCCGGTCGCGATGACGAGCGGCACCAGACCGGCGATGAATGCAAAGGACGTCATCATGACGGCGCGGAACCGCAGTCGGGCGGCCTCGATCGCGGCGGCGACGATCTCCTGCCCTTCTCGCCGCTGCTCCATCGCAAATTCGATGATCAGAATGGCGTTCTTGGCGGCGAGCGCGATCAGCACGACGATGCCGATCTGCGCGTAGATATTGTTGTCGAGCCCGAACAGCTTCAGAGCCGCCATTGCCCCAAACAGGCCGACGACGACCGACAGCAGCGCCGCAACCGGTATCGTCCAGCTCTCGTAGAGGCCGACGAGAAACAGGTAGGCGAAGACGATCGCCAGACCGAGGATCGAGCCGGTCTGCCCCGCGGCCGCCTTTTCCTGCAGCGCCGTGCCGGTCCATTCATAGGAAAACCCGTGCGGCAGCGTGGCGGCGGCGACGGCCTCCATCGCGCGCGATCGCCTGCGCCCGACGAGTAGCCGGGAGCCGGCCCGCCATTGATCGTGACCGAACGCCGGTTATTGTAGCGAATGATCGAAGACGGAGCGGTGATCAGCTCGACATCGGCGACCGCACGCAACGGGATCAGATCGCCTTGCGCGGTGCGCACGCGCACTCGAAAGATGTCTTCGACGCCTTTGCGGTCGGACGCGTCCGCCTGGACCTTGACCTGCCAGGTGCGGCCAAAGCGGTTGAAGTCGTTGACGTAGGTGCCGCCCATCGTCGTCTGCAACGCGCTGAAGATGTTGCCGATCGAAACTCCCAAGGTCTCGGCGCGCTGGCGGTCCAATTTCAGATAGACCTGCGGCGTCGAGGCGCCGTAGGTCGTGTAGACGCCGGCGAGCGCCGGGTTCTGGTTGGCGGCGATGACGAGACCGTCGGCGACGGCCGCGAGATCCTTCGAGGTTCTGCGCCGGCGAGGCTCTGCAATTGCAATTCGAACCCGGCGGCGTTGCCGAGCCCGGAGATCGGCGGCAGGTTGAAGGCGATGACATTGGCGGCCGCGATCTGCCGAAACAACGGATTGAGCTCGGCCAGTGCCGAGAAGACCGACAGCGACTTGTCTGTTCTTTCGTCGAACGGCTTCAAGCCGACAATGAGGAATCGCCTTGTTCGGCAGAGCAAGGCCATCGATCAGGCTGTAGCCGCGACGGTGAGCACGTTTTGCGTCCACGGCCGGTCCTGGATCAATCTTCTCGACCTGGGCCACGACCGTGTTCGTGCGGTTCAGCGACGCGGCGTCCGGCAATTGGATCTCGGCAAAAAAGGCGCCCTGATCCTCGTCGGGCAGGAAACCCAGTCGGCACGATCTTGGCCAGCCAGCCGGTCCGCCAGCGCAAAGGCGATCACCAACGCGCCGGTGATCAGCGCCCGGCGCGCCAGCGGCCGAACCAGCCCCACATATCCGTCGCGGCTCTTGTCGATGCCGCGCTGGAAGACAGGCGATCAGCCCTCGCGCGAGGACCGCGGTGCCGCAGCAACACCGCGCACAAGGCCGGCGAGAGGCTGAGCGCATTGATCGCCGAGATCAGCATCGAGACCGATACGGCCACCGCAAATTGCTGGTAGAGCTGGCCGGTGATGCCGGGGATGAAGGCAGTCGGCACGAATACCGAAAGCAGGACGAGGGTGATCGCGATGATCGGCGCGGTCACCTGCGACATCGCCTTTTCCGCTGCTTCGGCCGGGGTCAGCTGAGGCTCCGTCTCGAGGATATGCTCGACCGCCTCGACGACGACGATGGCGTCGTCGACAACGATGCCGATCGCCAGTACCAGCGCGAGCAGCGAGATCGTATTGGCCGAGAAACCCAGCGCCAGCATGACCGCAAAGGTGCCGACGAGGGCGACCGGCACGGCGATGATCGGGATCAAGGTCGCCCGCAAGTTCCCGAGAAAGATGAAGACGACGATGCCGACGAGCACAAAGGCTTCGAGCAGCGTCTTCTCCACCTTGTGGATCATCGCATCGACAAAGACCGTCGTGTCGTACATCACGTCATAGGCGACGTCTTCGGGCAGGCGCGGCTCGATCTCCTTCAGCGCTTTCTTGACGCCGGCGGCCACGGCAATCGCGTTGGCGCCGGGCGATTGGTAGATGGCGATCGCCTTCGCCGGGCCGCCCATTGTAGCGAGCGAGGCGAGTCGGCCGACTTCGAGCCGAGCTCGGCGCGGGCGATGTCTTTGATGCGGACCACCCCGCCATCGGGGTTGGCGCGGACGATGATGTTGTTGAACTCCTCGACCGTGGTCAGCCGGCCTTGCGTGCTGATGTTGAGCTGGAACTCGACCTCGGGGACGAGCGGCGCCGCCCCGACGCGGCCGACGGCGGCCTGAGTGTTCTGCGAGTTGATCGCGTTGATGACGTCCTGCGGGGTGATGTCGAGGCTCGCCATGCGGTCGAGGTTGAGCCAGATCCGCATCGAGTATTCGAGATCGCCCCACTGGCTCGCATCGCCGACGCCCGGCACCCGCTTCAGGGTGTCCACCATGTTTATCTTGGCGTAGTTCGACAGAAACAGCGCGTCGCGGCTGCCCTTCGGCGAGTAGATCGCGACGACTTGCAACAGCGAGGTCGATTGCTTTTTGGTCGTGACGCCGTTGCGCTGCACCTCGGGCGGCAATAGCGCGAGCGCCTGGTTGACCCGGTTGGTGACGTTGACGGTGTTGAGGTCGGGGTCGCTGCCGACCTCGAAAGTGACGTTGAGCGAGTAGCTGCCGTCGCCGCCGGAGGTCGACTTCATGTAGATCATCCGGTCGACGCCGTTGACCTGCGCCTCGATGACCTGCGCGACGCTTTCCTCGACCGCCGCGGCCGAGGCGCCGGGATAGTAGCGTGCTCACCTGCACCTGCGGCGGGACGATGTCGGGGAACTGCGCGACCGGAAGCGCCCCTAGCGCGATCACGCCGGCAATCGAAATGACGATCGAGATGACGATCGCAAGCCGCGGGCGGTGGATGAAGACGGAGGAAATCATCGAGGTGCTGCTCCCTCCTCAACCAGCGGGCGACGGCGCCGGTTGCGGCGCGACGGTCATTCCTGCGCGGATGCGCTGCTGCCCCTGAACGACGACGCGCTCGTCCGGTTGCAGCCCTTCGTCGACGACCGCGAGGCCCTCTCGGCGGGTGCCGAGGCGCAGGCGGCGCTGCTCGACCTTGTCATCCTGGCCAACCACAAAGACGTAAGGCCCGGTCTGATCGATGGCGATAGCGGATTCCGGGATCACCAAGACCTTGTCGCCGCCCTTCTCCTCGATGATCACGCGAACCGTCTGGCCGCTGGTGAGAATATCGTCGGGATTGGGGAACATCGCGCGGACCGTCTGACCGTCGGTTCGCGGGTTGACCTGGACATCGAGAAAATCTATCTGCCCCCGCTCGCCGTAAAGCGAGCCGTTGGCCAGTCTGACACGGGCCCGCACCTTCCCGGTCACGTCGGAGTCGCGGGCTTCCAGCATCTCGCGCTGCGTTACCGAAAAGAGCACCTGCATCGGGTCGTCTTTGACCACTGTCGTGAGCACACCCGTATCCGGCCCGACCAAATTGCCGGGCGAGACGGCGGCGCGTCCGATCCGGCCGCTGATCGGGCGTCTTGATCTCGGTGTATGAGAGCTGAATCTGCGCGTCGCGGAGGTTCGCCTCGGCCTCCATGACGGCGGCTTTGGCCTGACCCTGCTCGGCGGTGCGCTGGTCGAGCTGGGCGACCGGCGCATTGCCTTTGCGGGTGAGTTCGGCGGTGCGCGCCAATTGCTGATCGGCGTTGGCGAGCGTCGCCTGCGCTGAGGCGAGCTGCGCCTTGCGCTGGTCGACCGCGGCTTCGAACGGCTCCTTTTCGATCGTAAAGACGACCTGGCCCTCTTTGACGTCGTCGCCGTCCTTGAACAGGCGGGGACCGAGGAAACCCTGCACACCGCGCCCGCAGATCGACCTTTTCGAGCGCTTCGGCGCGCCCGACAAACTCGGCCTGTTTGGTCATCGACCGCAGCTCGGCCGGCTGTACGAGTACCGCCGGCGGCGGCCCGCCCTGCTGCGCGTTCGCCGCAAGGCCGATCAGCACCGCAACCGCCGTGGCGAAGACGACAACAAAAAGTCTCGGTATCATCAAATCCCCCAAGCGCGGCCAACAGGCCGATGCGGAAACTACTCCAACCTTCCTTCAGGGTCTGAAAATACTTCCGTCGTCCCGGCGAAGGAAACAATTGGCGGGCGGATCTCAACCCAGAATAGAGACTTTGCCGGTTGCGAGATCGTAATAGGCGGCGACGATTTGGAGCTGGTTTTTCTTGATCTGCTCGGCGAGGACAGGTGAGGCTTGGCGCAGCAGCGCAGCCTGGATTTTAGCGTTTGCCTTGATCGCAGCCGTTAAATCGGGGCCGGCCTGGTCGACAGCTGGGCGGATATAGGGATAGAGCGTGCTGATCTGCCCGGGGACCTCTTCGCCTTCAATCGCGGCATGGACGGCCCCGCAATCGGCGTGACCCAGCACCATGATCGCCTTGGTGCCGAGTACCGCGGCCCCGTATTCGAGGCTGCCGATAACCGCCGAGGTAGCGATGTTGCCGGCAACCCTGGTAACAAAAATACGTCCGATGCTTTGATCGAAGATCAGCTCGACCGGCACCCGCGAATCCGCGCAGGACAGCACGGCGGCGAACGGCTCTTGTTTGTCGACCGTCTTTGCTCTCAATACGCTCAGGTCTTCGTTGAACGAGGTCATGCGGCCTTCGGCAAAGCGACCGTTGCCGTCGATCAGTTGCTGCAGCGCCGCCTCGGGGGTCAGTGAGGTTTGCGCCGATAGAGGGCGCTCATAGGCCCCGGCAAACGCCGCCGTTGCCGCTCCTGCCAACGTCCCGCGGAACAGTTCACGCCTCGAATACGCCATCGCCGATCCTCGATCTCGTTCAGTGGGCCAGCTTGAGTGTAACGACTCCGGCGATGATCAGCACGACGCCGAGATAGCGTCCCAAACTGCCTGGGTCGCCAAACAACCAAATCCCGATCAAAAAGGTCCCTGCGGCGCCGATGCCGGTCCACACCGCATAGGCCGTGCCGAGCGCGATTTCTTTCTGCGCGAGAAATAGGAGTGCGCCGCTGATTGCCATCGAAAGGACTGCCAGCATAACTCCGACAAGCGGTCTTCCCGGCTCTTGCGCCCATTTCAAACCGACCGGCCAGCCGATCTCGAACAACCCGGCGGTGAAGAGATACAGCCAGCTCACAGCGACATCCCGCTCATAGGCCGACGAGCCGTGCGCTCTCGTCCCATAAGCGGCGAGCCAGACCGCGGTCCAGCGCCGCCGGGTCCGGCGACGCGAGGGCTTTGCGAATGACATAGCCGCCGTGGAACGGTTTGGGATCCGGTACCGTAGCGAGAAATACCGGTGTCTCGGCGCCCTTCTCGGGGCTGAGCATGAACGGTTTCGCCACGCGCCAGCCGAGCTCGAGGAGGCCACCGCGCTGGCCGATCCCGGTGGCGACCATGCCCGGGTGGAGGCAGGTGGCGACGACCTGGTCAGGCTCGAGCCGCGAGGCCAGCTCCCGGGTGAAGAGGATGTTGCAGAGCTTGGAGCGGCCGTAGGCCCTCATCATCGTCCAATCGGCCGGGCGCGTCATATCGGCGATGTCGAGCCGGTTGCGGCGGTGCGCTTCCGACGCGACGGTGACGATGCGCGCCGGCGCCGAGGCCTTGAGGCGGTCCAGCAGCAAAGTGGTCAACAGGAACGGCGCGAGATGATTGACCGCAAAGGTCAGCTCGAACCCGTCCGCCGAAAGCCGGTATTGCGGCGAAAACAGGCCGGCATTGTTGACCAGCACGTCGAGCCGGTCGTGCCCGGCCAGAATCTCGTCCGCCAGCCGCCGCACTTCCGCGAGACGCGAAAAATCGGCGAGCACCATATCGACCCGGTCCGAGCCCGAGCGCTCGGCGACCCACCGGCGCGCCTGCTCGGTCCGCGCACGGTCGCGGCCGGTCATCACGACCCGCATCCCGGCGCGCGCGAGACCCAGCGCGGTGTGCAGCCCGATGCCGGAACTCGCCCCGGTCACGACCGCGACCCGTTGCGCCGTGTCTTCGGCCGAGGAAATCACGCTCAAGGCTCTAATCGTAGGCTTCTAACGTTCGGCATTCACCCACCTCACCGTCATGCCCGCGAAAGCGGGCATCCAGGGCGGCGGGCACAGCGCCGGTAGCCCTGGGCCCCCGCTTTCGCGGGGGCGACGAGAAAAAGGCAGCCAGAATCCCTCCAGTTTGGTTGATACCACTAGCTCGATGGCATCGAATTCGCGTCCCCGTCGGGTCATCGCTCATGTCGTCCTCAGGGTGGCGATCGGCTGATTGTATAACCGACGCAGGCTGAATTCCTGCATTGCCTATCCGAGCTCGCCAGAATTGGTTAAAGCCTCATCTCCGCGGCATGAGGTGCGACCTTACCGATGAAGAAGACGCCGCTCTCGCGCGGTTGCTGAGCGACACAATCAACGATGATCGCTATCTCCTTTTAGCCCGGATTAGGCTTTTGAAGAGATCCTCGGCAGGATCCGGCCGGAGCGGTCACCTGCACCACTGCCGCGCCGATCCGCCACAGGGAAATCCATGGGCCTGGATGTGTCTCTCACGGATAGAGAGCGCGTGCAGCGACCGCCCGAACTGGGTCATGCCGTCGCCCTGGACTACCCGCAGGCTGGCAACTACCCCCGACGCCTACGGCGCTCAATGGAATTGAGCGGCGCGCGTGGATTAACTGCCCCTGCTCTGTAACACTTATTTAACTAATTGTTGGAATAAACACACTACATCAGCCGATTTATGACGGCCAATGAAGATTTAGATATCATTCCCGGCGCAGTAATCTCGCTGGCGCTGCGGGCTTGTTCTTCCTAGGGCTATCTTTACCCGCGCTTGCCCAGCAAACCAGTCAAAGTGGCACCTCGTCATCGTCCGCCTTTCCCATAGGAATTTTGATTATTTGGTTGTGTGCGCGTCGGCGGAAAAAACCAATTGGGGGATGGCTGGCATTCTTCTTCTACCAGGTTGCGATTGGACTACTGGTTACCATAATTTTTACTGTAGCTGGGTTGCACAACTATAATCCAGGCATATGGCACGATCAATTTCGTTACTTATTGTTTATTATTTCAACGATACCAGAAATTGTTGTTTTGCTCTGTCTTGTTGTGGTTTCAATAGGGCTATTGTATTATCGTGATTGGAAATGGGTATTACGAGTGCGCATGATTTTAATCGTGTATGTGGTATGTGGAGTAGTAGGAGGTTTAATCGATTACTATTACTTTGTTGAGAATATTCCTCTGGACATTTACGGGTTGATTTTCCCTTCTCTGTCCCTGGCTTATTTCTATGTGTCTAAGCGTGTCAAGCATGTCTAATTACTCACGACTGGAGTAACCCCCACGCATCGCTAAGCCCTTCGAGCGCCCCTGTCCAAACTTAAAGATGACAAACGGCCTCTGCCGTCTTTGAGGCCCCGCTAATAGTGACCGCCGAACAGGGCGCGCGCAAGCGCTCCGTCACATCACGTCCGACTTGGTCCCGGAAAATTCAAAGCACATTCGGCGACTCCTGCCACGCGGATTTTCCGTAAGCGCTGGGCGGCGACACGCGCGCGGGTGCTACATTCTTGAATTCTGACTTGCGGCGGGCCGCACTACCTACTGCAACCTCTCTTCGAGTTCACGGGTTTCCATCTATGAAACGGGCCTCCTTAAACTCCGGATTGTTTCTCTCCTCGTCGGTATATTCCCTGATGACGCGCTGATTATCGTTAAATCGATACTCTATCGCCTCCACTCTGTGTAATTGGCGATGGACGAGGTCGGCTGCATTGATGTCAAACAGCACGGTGTTGTATCCGTCCTCTCCGAAGTTGCTTCTGTACGCCACTCCGCCGAAGCCCGCGTTCTTGAAAAGCTCGGCGATTATCTGAGTGGCGGCGTAATCTCCGGTATCGTCATTGCGGGTGGTCGGCTCCGCAAACGCGAGGTCTAAATCCGCCAGACCAAATCACTTCCTCCCTCTGTTCCGGTTCGGGTTCATCATCATGGAAGGGAATACCGTACGCGGGGTGCGTCCGCGAACAGTCTATTACCTCGATGTCTCTTAACAGCTTGAATCGACCTACTGTGATGCGCGAGCCAATCCACGGCCTCACCTCCGACATGGCCGTTTCCTTGCGGCTGGAGAGATAGAGGCATGGGATGCCCTTGGGGTTCGCCCTACCCTCGGATGCTCTGTCCGGCCGCGGTTTCATTCGCTCGGGTGGGTACTCGCGGGGCACCTAAGTCATCGTCGCCCCGTACTCTTTTTCCAATCGCAGCCAAGCTGCGCCCGCCAAAAAAGCTGTCCTGACCTGAGTGACACTATCCGCGATTTGCTTGTTCCAAGGACGGTATTCAGAAATTCCTTGTGCTCAGGCGTCCTGATATACCGCAGTTGGCTATGAACGGCGCGTTCAAAATTGTAGAAGTCCCACTGTGATTTGAATTTCATTGTGAAAGCCACTGGCTGCCGCTTCAGGCTCAGTGGGGCCGGAAGTCGAGCGGGTGCCAGAAAAGGGTCACAGTCTGGGCGTCAAATGGTGATTTTACAATTAAACGTCGGAGCGGCGCCTATCTACATTTTGTGCCGGTAAGTCTTTAAGGGGCCGGGGCATTTGACACCGGATTGCGACTTTCTACATCTTGTAGTTTTGGCGCGCGGCGCATGTTTCGAATTCGACTGCAGCAACGCCCGCTAACGATGGAGACTTTTTCGGCCGCCCGGCAGCGACGACGAGAACTATCGAGGCTGCACCCCGCTCACGGGTCGCCCACCGAGCGGTTCGAGAAACCGTTTGCTACGTCATGCTGCTGCGCCGGCTCGTCCTTCGGAGCCTCGTGCAGCAACAACAAAATTGCCATAATCACATGGTATCCGTCTCCAGAGGGCATCCGGCGGCGGGCGTCACGATGACCGATCGAGGTGGAGCGATGACTGATATTTCTCTGCAGGAAACAGCAACAACAGCTAAAAAGGAGTTCGAGGTCGACCGTTTGCGAAGGGGCAGTCCGGAAATCCCGGCGGCCGGCCTCGCGGCTCGATCAACCGGTCTACTCGGGCGGCGCAGCTGTTGCTCGACGGCGAAGCAACGGCGCTGAGCCGCAAGGCGGTCGAACTCGCCCTCGCCGGCGATCCGACGGCGTTGCGGCTCTGTCTCGACCGCACCGTCGCGCCGCGCCGCGACCGCTCGGTCGAGCTCGCTCTGCCGCCGATCAACAGCGCGGCCGACATCCTTGGCGCGATAAAGGTGGTCGCCGACGCGGTCGGGCGCGGCGGCATCACCCCCGGCGAGGGGTTCGCGCTGTCGCAGATGATCGAAAGCTTTCTGCGGGCGATCGACGCGAGCGATTTCGATAATCGCTTGCGGCAATTGGAGGACGCGCAGTCGGCACGCCGTCCAGATCCTTATGGGTATACGCCCCGCTAAGGACCTGAGCTTGAGCCACGCTCCCGATACAGCGGAAGACAGCAAACCGACAGCGGAATTGCCGCTGTTACGGCGCCCCGTCGCGGCGCTCCAACCCAGGATTTCCGCGGCGGAGCGAAGCCGATCGCTCTATTTTCGCTGCAAAAAACAGCAAAAACAGCTAGGAGCGAGCGAGCGAGCGGAAGCGGGCGAGGCACTTCACCCCGCCCGCATATACTTCTCTTCGAGCGCGCGCCAACGGGCGGTGCCGACGGCGTCTTCGCGCTCCTGGAAGGTGGCGAGGTCGCCTTCGATGCGGCTGGTGTCGCCGTCCTCCTTCAATGCCGCCAGCACCTTTTGCGCTGCGCGGATCGCGGCGCGATGGGTCTGCGAGGGGTAGATGCCGAGGCGGAACCCCATCGCCTCCAATTCGCTCGCCGGCACCATCGGCGTTTTGCCGCCCTCGAACACGTTGACCAGGGCAGGGCCGGCAACTTGGCGCGCGACGATCCGCAGTTCCTCGATGTTCTGCGGCGCCTCGACAAAGCCGACATCGGCGCCGGCTTCCAGATAGGCGTTGACGCGGTCGATCGAGGCCTGCAGACCCTCGATGGCGCGCGCATCCGACCGGGCGATGATGACCAAATCGGGGTCCTGCCGGGTATCGACGGCGGCGCGGATCTTGCCGACCATCTCGTCGAGGCCGATGACCTCCTTGCCCTCGTAATGCCCGCATTTCTTGGGGGAGACCTGGTCCTCGATGTGGAACGCGGCGACCCCCGACTTCTCGTACTCGCGGACCGTGCGGATCACGTTGATCGCATTGCCGTAGCCGGTGTCGGCATCGGCGATGACCGGGATGCCGACCGCCTCGACCGTCAGTCCGATAAACCGGACATTCTCCGACAAGGTGAGCAGGCCGAGATCGGGATAGCCGTTCGCCCGCGAATAGCCGCCGCCGGTCAGATAGACCGCCTCGAACCCGGCCTGCTCGACGAGCCGCGCCGTCAACGTGTCATAGGCCCCCGGCACCATCGTGTAGCCGCGCCGGCGATCAGGGCTCTCATTCTCTGTCGCGGTGTCATCGGGCGCTCCTTCAAGTGGTCTCGTCGAGCATACTCGCTCGCCGTCGGACGGAAACCGCTTTCTTTTCGGCCGCCCTGTGGCTGATGGGCGCATCACCGAGCGCCGATGCAACCAAAGCGCGGCCTCCAGGTTTATCAACGAGCGCCGCCGGGCAGGGTGCTCGCCACAACTGAACCACGATTGCCGTCTAGGGAGGAGATGATTATGACCAGCGAGTTCGCCGGGAAAGCTCGACCGCGGAGCCTCATCAAGGCGGCGGCTGCGGCCGGTGTCGCACAATTCGCAGCTCCCTTCCGATTACCGCTCGGGCCGCCGACGAGGTCAAGTTCGGCCTCAACGATCCGCTGACCGGCACCTATGCCGAGCTCGGCAAGAACGAGCAGATCGGCTGCCAATTGGCGATCGAGCAGATCAATGCCAAAGGCGGGATCCTCGGCCGCCAGGCCCAGTTGCTGGTCGAGGATTTCGACGAGCGCCGATACCGGCATCGCGGTCCAGAAGGCGCGCAAGCTGATCGAGCGCGACAAAGTCGATTTCCTGCTCGGCAATGTCAACTCGGCGATGGCGATCGCGCTCGGCCAGGTGTCCAACGAACTGAAGCGATTGCACATCGTAACCGGCGGCCACACCGACTCGGTCACCGGCAGCGATTGTCATTGGAACGTCTTTCGGGTCTGCAACACGACGCGGATGGAAACCAACTCGGTATCCAAGACCCTGTTCACCAAATACGGCAAGAAGTGGTACTTCATCACCCCCGATTACGCGTTCGGCCACACCTTGCAGCAAGGCTTCGAGGCGAGCCTCAAGCAGTTCGGCGGCACCGAGGTCGGCGCCTCTCTGACGCCGCTCGGCGCCACCGATTTCTCGTCCTATCTGATCCAGGCACAGGCGGCGGGTCCGGACGTCATCATCTTCCTGCTCGCCGGCCAGGACATGGTCAATGGGCTGAAGCAGGCGGTGCAGTTCGGTCTCGACAAGCGCTTCCACATCGCCGGCGCGCAGCAAGAGTTGGAGGTGCTCGAAGGCCTGCCGCCCGAGGCGCGCATCGGCACCTGGGTATTCGAGTGGTATTGGCTGCAGCCCGACGTGCCGCACGTGAAGGAATTCGTCGCCGACATCCGGAAGGTCAATGGCGGCAAGGTGCCGACGGCGCGCCATTGGTTCGGCTACGTCGCGGCCTGGACCTGCGCGCTGGTTGCCAATGAGCAGAAGACCCTCGACCCGGTCAAGCTGGCCAAGGCGCTCGAAAATTTCAAATTGCCGCCGGAAATCGCGCTGATGCCGTACGACACGTTCTATCGCGCCGGCGATCACCAGCTGATGCCGACGCTCTATGTCGGCAACGCGGTCGAAAAGGGCTCGGACCCCGAGGATCTGTTCAAGGTCGATGAGCTGGTCAAGGGCGTCGACGCCGCCTTGCCGGTGGCCGAGACCGGCTGCCATCTGAGCTGGCCGGCCTGAGACCGTGATACCCTCACCCACCCAGCCCTGTCGGGCTGGGTCCGAGCGCAGCGAGGCGGGTGAGCGTCGGCGCAGGCTCGCGATGACCCAGCTCCTGCTCTTCAACCTGTTCAACGGGCTGATCATTGGCGCGTTCTACGCGTTGATGGCGCTCGGTCTGTCGCTGATCCTCAACCTTTCCGGCGTCATCAATTTCGCGCATGGCGGGTTTTTGGCGATCGGCGGCTATCTCGCCTACATGCTGATCCCCCATATCGGCTTTTGGGGGGCGTTGGCAGTCGCGCCGGTCCTGACGGCCGCCCTCGGCCTCGTCGTAGAGCGCGTCTTGATCCGCCCGCTCTACGGCCGCGATCCGTTGTACAGTCTGCTGCTCACCTTTGGCCTCGCCTTCATCCTGGAGGACGGAACCCGCTACATCTGGGGTCCGGCCACCTTGCCTTTCGCGATACCCGGCTGGCTATCCAGCCCGCTCAGCAGCACCCTCTTTTTTCTGACCGGCTATCGCGTGTTCATGGTGGCGCTGGTGGTGGCGGCGGTGATCGGGCTGTTTCTGATCCTCAACCGGACCCGGCTCGGCATCCGCATTCGCGCCGGAACATTGGACCTCGAGACGGTGTCCGTCCTCGGGGTCAACACCCGCATCTTGCGCAACCTTAATTTCGGCCTCGGCATCTACCTCGCCGGACTGGCGGGGGTGCTCGCTGCCGGCATGCTCGGACTGCAGCCGACGATCGGCAGCACGCTGATCATGCCGAGCTTTGTCGCGATCATCATCGGCGGTCTCGGCAGCCTGCCGGGCACCCTATTGGGCGGCTTGCTGATCGGGGTTGCCTCGGGGATCACGACGGTGTTCTTCCCGTCGGCGAGCGAGGCGGTGATTTACGTCCTGATGGGACTTGTCCTGCTGGTCCGGCCGCGCGGCCTGTTGGGTGAGGAAGGACGGTTCTAGTGAGCATGCTCGGCAGGCGAGGCCCCGATATCGCAGTCTGGCTGCTGCTGCTCGCCCTGCCCTACTGGCTGAATTGGGTGGGCGGCTACACTTCACTGGGAAGCCGCGTCCTGATACTGGGCCTCGCCGCGATGTCGCTCAATTTTCTATTGGGCTTCACCGGCGTGCTGTCGTTCGGCCACGCGGCCTATTTCGGCCTCGGGGCCTACGGCGTCGGCCTCACGATAAAATATCTGCTGCCCAGCACACTGGCGGGGATGGCGGTCGGCGTGATCGCGGGGACGATCGCCGCAGGCATTATCGGCGCACTGATCGTGCGCCTCCGGGGCATCTATTTCGCGATGGTGACAATCGCCTTCGGACAGGTTTTTTATTTCGTTGCCTATCGCTGGAACTCGGTCACCGGCGGCGATGACGGGCTCTCCGGCTGGCACCGCATGCCGATCGATTTGGGATTTACCACCGTCGACATCCTCGGCAGCGACAAGGCCTTCTATTATCTGGTCCTGGTCTCTTTCGCCGTGGCGGTCGCCATCATGGCGGCGCTATTGCGCTCGCCCTTTGGCCGCACCTTGCTGGCGATCCGCGAGAACGAGCGGCGCACACGCTTTCTCGGTATCCCCGTGGACCGGCACATCTGGCTGTCCTGGGTCATCTCGTGCCTCTTCGTCAGCCTGGCCGGCACGCTCTACGCATTGCTGAACAATTTCGCCGACCCGCATGATTTGCGCTGGGACCAGTCGGGCGATTTCGTGATCATGGCGGTTCTGGGCGGCATGCGCGCTTTCTGGGGGCCGCTGATCGGTGCGGCAATTTTTGTCGTGCTGCAGGATTATGTCTCGAGTATGACGGCGAACTGGATGTCATTCATCGGCCTGTTCTTTGTGCTCGTTGTGCTGTTCTTTCCGCGCGGCGTGCTCGGCATCATCCAGCGCAAAGCCGCGCCTTGAGCCTGCTAGAGGTCGAGAACGTTTCGCGCCACTTTGGCAGCCTGGTCGCCGTCCGCGACGTGTCGATGTCCGTCGAGGACGGCGAGTTGCGAGCGGTCATCGGGCCCAATGGCGCGGGCAAGACGACTTTCTTCAATCTGATCAGCGGATTTCTGGCCCCGACCTCCGGCCGCATCCTGTTTGATGAACAGGACATCACGAATTTGTTGCCGGCGCGGCGGGTGTGGCGCGGGATCGCGCGTACCTTTCAGGTCACCGAGGTTTTCCCCGACCTTACGGTGCGGGAAAATCTGCGCATCGCCGTCGAGGTTGCGGCGGGTTATCGGCTGCGGCCGTGGATCTCTCGCCAGGCGGACGCCGAGATCAGCACACGCGTCACCGATCTTTCCGACAAAGGCGGGCTGGCCGACAAGGAGGACCGCCCGGTCGGCGAGCTCAGCCACGGCGACCAGCGGGCCACCGAGATCATGATGGCGCTGGCGCTCAATCCGCGGCTTCTGCTGCTCGACGAGCCGACCGCGGGGATGGGCGATCAGGAGACCTACAACATCACTCGGCTCATTCGCCAACTGCACCAGGACCACAAGCTCTCGATCGTCCTGATCGAGCACGATATGCGGGTCGTCTTTCACCTCGCCGACCGTATCATGGTCCTGGCCGAGGGAGCGATGTTGGCCGAGGGCACGCCGCAGGAAATCGCCGCGAACGAGGCCGTGCAGGCCGCCTATCTGGGGGAAGCTGCATGAGCGGGCCGGTGCTGGTCGCCGAGGACCTCCACACCTTCTACGGCAAGAGCCACATCCTGCACGGGGTCGGCCTCGAAGTTCACGAAGGCGAGATCGTCACACTGTTGGGGCGCAACGGCGCCGGCAAGACCACGACCTTACGCAGCTTGGTCGGGCTCACGCCGCCGCGGGATGGCGTCGTGCAGCTCTTCGGCCACACCACGACGGCTTGGCCGCCCTATCGGATCGCCGCGCTCGGCGTCGGTTATGTACCGGAGGGGCGCCACATCTTTCCGAACCTGACGGTCGAGGAGAACCTCAAAGTGCCGCTCGAGCGGCCGGGTCCGTGGACGATTGCGCGCATCCATGCGCTCTTTCCACGCTTGGCGGAGCGCCGCACGAACAAGGGCCGCCAGCTCTCCGGCGGCGAGCAGGAGATGTTGGCCATTGCGCGCGCGCTGATCCTCAATCCGAAGCTGCTGATCCTCGACGAGCCGTCGCAGGGCCTGGCGCCGCTGATCGTGCGCGAGGTTTTCAAAGTTGTCGCCTCGGCGCGCAAGGAGGGCATCTCGATCCTGCTGGTCGAGCAGAACGTGCGCGCGGCGACCGAGATCGCCGACCGCGCGTACGTATTGGACGACGGACGCGTCGTGTTTTGCGGCGCGGCCGGCGAATTCGCCAAGGACGAGGCTCGCGTTCGCGCACTGGCGGGCGCCAGCCCCGGAGCCTGGGCCGAGGCCGAGGCCGAAGCGGAGTAGCTATCTCGGCGCCGCTGCCGAGGGATGAAACAGCTGCTCGCCGTTGACCTCGTACACCCCGATCGCGGCTTGTCCGTCGGGCGAGGCGAGCCAGTCGGCCAAACGGCGGGCGGGCTCCTGCTTGGCCTCGGGGTGTTTCTTCGGGTCGAGTAGGATCACGTCGTAGCGGTTCAGCAGCCGCGGATCGCCTTGAACGAGCACCGTGAGGTCGCGCTTGTTGCCGAAACTGAGCCAGGTGCCGCGGTCGGAGAGGGTGTAGGCCCCCATCGCCGCGGCGGTGTTGAGTGCCGCCCCCATGCCGCCGCCGATGTCGCGGTACCATGAGCCCCCGCCGGTCTTGGCCGGGTCGATCTCGGCCGCCCGCCATAGGCGGTGTTCGAGCGCGTCGGTGCCGCTCTTGTCGCCGCGCGACACGAAAGGCGCGCCGGCCTTAGCGATAGCGGTAAACGCCGCGACCGCGTTCTGGCCGTCGGCGATGTGCGCCGGGTCCGCGCGCGGACCGACCACGATGAAATCGTTCCAGGCGATCTGCCGACGCTCGGCGCCGTGGCCCTCGGCGATGAATTGCTGCTCGGCCTCGGGATCGTGCACCAGCACCAGATCGGCATCGCCCCGCGCCGCGGTCGCCAGCGCCTGTCCCGTGCCTTGCGCGAGCACGCGCACGGATATGCCGGTCTTGCTGGTAAATTCCGGCAGGATGTGCGCGAGAAGCCCCGAATTCTCAACTGACGTCGTCGAAGCCAGCACAATCGTCTCGCCGGCGTCCACAGGCCCGGCCGCCAGTATCGAAAGAGCGGTGAGGATCACCGCCGCAAATCTCAGCCGCATCTCATTGCTCCTCGGCCGACCCGAGCGCGAAGATCGTGGCGCTGACCGCGACGCTGATCCCGATCAGCACAAAGCCGAGGCCAAGCGCCATCGGCAAGTTGCCCATGCTGGTTTCGAGGACAATCGTCGTTGTCATCGTCCGCGTGTAACCGGCAATGTTTCCGCCGACGATCAGAATGGCGCCGACCTCTGAGATCGTCCGGCCAAATCCGGCAAGAACGGCGGTCAGCACCCGCCGCCGCGCGATCGCCAGCAAGTGAGGAATGGCGACCGGCCGGGTCGCCCCGTCGACCTGAAGCGCGCCGCCGTATTCCGCCCATAGGTCGACCGAAGCGCTGTGCACGAGCGCGGTCACGATCGGCAATGCCAGTACGGTTTGCGCGAGCACCATGGCGCCCGGTGTGAACAGGATGCTCAGAACTCCGAGCGGACCCGAGCGCGAGAGAAGCAGGTAGAGTGCAAGACCGACGACGACCGGGGGAAGCCCCAGCAGCGCATTGAACGTCACGACGAGGATGCGTCGACCCGGAAAGCGATAGACCGCCAGCGCCGCTCCCAACGGTGTCCCGAACAGCGTCGCCAGCGCGGTCGCGGAAATGCTGACCGCAAGCGAGAGCGCGATGACGCGCCCCAGCACTCCCGCGTCCAGGACTGCCCACCACAAATCCCAGTCGAACACCGATCAGCAGAACCCGGCACAGCGGGTCGACGAACCAAGACTGTCGATGTCCGCCGCCTCTGTCCAGGTTCGCGCAGCTCTCCGGGCGACAGCTGCGCCGCTGGGCCCCCGACTAACGCCCCGAACCGTATCGCCGGCTCGACGAGCCGGTCGACCATCGCTCGTTTTCGAGCCGTTGTCGGCTGTCGCTGGCCTTTAAGAGGCTGCGGCCGCCGGAAGCGGCGGCTTCGGGATCACGACTTTCCTTCTTGGGGGCCGGCGCGCGCTCGCGGCGGAGTTCCTCCATACGCGCACGGATCGTCGCAAAGTCGTCGGCAGCGCGGGGTCTGGTCACCGTCTCCTCCTTAAAGCTTCGTCGAGCTTCGATGCGGCTCGAGTGGTTTATGGGTTTGTCGGCCGATGAGCTGGCCTGCCCCCACCCTTGCGCACCGGAGGGTCTCGAAGCAAGCGAAAATCAGGGGGCCGAAGCGATCAGATCGTAGGCCTCGGCGATCAGTCGGCCGGCCTCCGCCTCGTCTATCGACCGCCCGTTGAAAGCGGCATCCTCGAGCATATCGATCATTTCGCCGGCGATCTGGTTGCGGCGCTTGGTGATCGCATCCAGCCGCGCCTCGAGCGACGCATAGGTCGCATCGTCGCCCTTGAGCGCGGTCGTCGAGATCCCGGTCAAGGTGCGGGCGCCGAGCGCGCCGCGCGGTGCGTTGATTTGTTTATAAGCCTCCGCCAAAGCCGAGAGCGTGTCCCGATGATCCCGCAGCGAATCCGGGACGGCCTCGTCATCGAGGGCCTCGAACAGCACGCGGCCGTCATGCGCGTAGTCGTCCTTGAGCCCCGCCAGGCGAAGGATCGTCGGCCGGATATCGGTATGGTCGCTGAAGATCTCGCCAAACCGGCCCAAGTGCAGAACTCCGGGACCGACGGCGCCGAGCCAGGTCTTGGTGATCTGGTTCTGGAAATCGCCGTGGTTCCAGGCATCACTGTCAGATATGGAAGAGCAGCTCTGCAAATCCGGCGTGCACAGCGGCGGCGGCGTCTTTCCCGAGGTCAGGAAGTAGTAGTCGGGGTTGCCGAACATGATGAAGTTCGGCGTGCGGTTGGGGTCGGCGGTCACCATGTGCAGCAATTCCTGCTCGGCCTGGTCGGCCAATGCCGCGGTCAAGTGGTTGGTGCCGCCGTTCGGCCCGGCGACGGGATCGAAGCCGAGTGCGGCACCCGCCTCGCGCTCGAGGTTGCGGGTCGCGAGGTCGGTCTGGCCGGGATTGCCATTGATGTAGAAGGTCGGCGCCGAGTTGAAATGGATCGCGAACGGCGTCGTATCTTTGAATTCGGTGGCGATCACCGAGTTGAGTTCGTTGTCGATCTCGCCCTTCTCGGCATAGGTGCACGGCGTTGTGACGCCGTCGCAACCCGCCGGCGATGGCGGGCCGCCGACGAAATGGTCGTTCTCGTCGGCAGTGATGATGAAGAGCGTGTTCTCCTTGGTGATCCCGTCCTTGGCGAGACGGGCGAAGAACTGGCCGAACGCCTTGTCGAACGCAGCGAGCGTCTTGACATAGCCTGCCTCGCCCGGTCCGAAGAATGCCACTTCGTTGGGATCTACACCGGACAACGCCTGCTGGTTGTTGTCGTGAGCATCCTCGATATAACCGGTGACGACCGGGACGCCGGCCTCCAGCATCGTCGCGAGATAGCCCAAGGTCTGCGCCGGCGTCGGGTCAAAGCCGGGAAAACCCGGATTGCCGTCGCTGTCGGCAATGACATTGCCGTCCAGATCTTTGACTGGGCCACTTGGCGAGATCTGCGGCTGGACATTTGCGTTGCCGTAGAGCGCAGTGAACCCCGTATATCCGCCCGGCTCGTCCTTTAGGACGTCGGGGGCGCTGTTGTTCATGCAGAGCGGGCTTCGTTGCGCGCAGTGGATGGAAATGCCCTCGAAATCGGCGACCGCCTTGTTGTGATTGCTGGCCGCTTCCATAGCTTGCGGCGAATTGGCACCAAACACGTTATTGATGTCGCTGCTGACATTCTCGAATTCGATATTGGCGGTCGAAAAGGCGCCGTAATCGCAGCCGGCGCGGGTGAACGGAACCCATGGGGCCGGGGCATTCTTGCCGCGCTTATCGAGCATCTGCGGCAGCCCATCGGACAAGACATCGGTCCAATAGGCGAATGAGCTCGGAAACGTCACCCCATTCGGGCCGAATAACCCAAAGTTGTTGCCGATCGAGTAGCCGAACTTGTCACCGTAGACCCCGGTGAGCGAGGTTACGATATCGACCGCCGTATGCGAGATCAGCGGTGTGTGGTGATTGGTGAACAGCGTGCCCTTGTCCTCGAGGAAATTCAGCAGATTGGGCATCTGCTCGAGGTCCGACGGCACATTTGGGTTGTCGCGGCGGAGGTGGACATTATCGAATTGGATATAGACGATGTGCTCGATGCCATTGCCGAGATGGCACTTGCCTTGAGCCGCCTCCGCGGCAGCCGGCCCGCCGAGCGCGCCAGTCGTCAAAGCCGCGACTGCAATAGAAAGCATCCATTTCATTTTCCCCGCTCCCCAATCCGTTTCCCCGGAACTGCGCGATGTCGCGCCGAGCGCGGAACCTAATCCGGGAGTGTGACGGGTCCGGGTCAGAAAAGTTAAAGCACCATGACCGCGGAGGCCTCGCGAAATCGTTGCGCGCTGTCCCGATCACGGGCTTGCATGGGAAGGGCCTTCGAGCCACCTGCAACACACACGTCCCAAGCCGGGTGATCGGGAGACGATTGAGAATGGCCACGCTCGACGACATCGTTTCGGCAGCGGCGAAGGTGTTTCGGACCAAAGGCTATCATGCCGCCACGGTCCGCGACATTGCCGAGGAGGTCGGCATTCTGAAGGGCAGCCTCTACCACCATTTCGACAGCAAGGAGGACTTGCTCTACCTCGTCGTCAAGGAACCGATCGCGCAAATGTACCGCACGATCAGCGAGATCGCCGCCGCCGACGGGACAGCCACGGAAAAGCTGCGGCGGGCAATCTCGGCCCATCTCGAAGCGTTCGACCGCCACTACCCGCACCTCTTCGTCTACCTGCGCGAGCGCGAGTCGGTAAAGCGCCGCTTTCGCGAAATGATCGGCTTTTCACCGAAAGAATACGAGCGGTGCTGGCAGCAGATCATTCGAGACGGCGTCGAAACCGGCGAGTTCCGCGCCGAGCTCGACATTCAGGTGGCCTCCTACGGCCTCTTGGGAATGCTTAACTGGCTCTACAAATGGTACGATCCGCAAGGCCGGCTCAGCGTGCAGGAAGTGGCCGAGCAATTCACCTCCCTGGCGCTCGCCGGCCTCGCCGCCGCTCCCGCCGCGCCGCACCGCAACCGCGTCAAACCCGCACGATGACGCCTACCCGTTTCCCGGCCCGTCGACGGCCGGCGGGGCGAGGTAGCAAATTGTTGACAGCCGGAGCGACGGAGCATAGCGTCGGCGGAAACCAAACGAGCGTTTGGTTACGGGCTTCGTCAGGCAACCCGAAAAGGAGCTGGGTTATGGGTCGCGTTTACAATGTCATCGATGCCGACGGTCACATCCTCGAGCCGCTGGACCTCTGGGACAAATACATCGACCCGGCCTTCCGCGACCGGGCGCCGCGGATCGTCAAGCAAGAGAACGGCAAAGAGCGGCTCGTCATCGAGGAGCACACGGTCGGCGATGGCCAGCGCGGCATTGGCAGGATCGGCGCTGTCGGCGCGCGGCAGGGTATCGTCGACGACACGATGGAGTACAAGGACGGCAAGCCGGGCGGGTTCGATCCCCACAAGCGGATCCCCGATATGGATGCCGACGGCATCGACGCGGCCTTCCTCTATCCGAGCCTCGGCCTGTTCTCGGGCGCCATTCACGACCCCGAGCTTGCCGCTGCGACCTGCCGCGCCTACAATCGCTGGCTCGCCGATTACTGCAAGCCCTACCCCGACCGCCTGTTCGGTGTCGCGATGCTGCCGCTGCAGTCGGTCGACCTCGCGATCGCCGAGATGCGCTTTGCCAAGAAGGAACTCGGGTTTCGCGGCGGCTTCATCCGGCCGAACCCGTACAACAACAAGATGATCCACCACCCCGATTACGAGCCGTTCTGGGCGGCGGCCGAGGATCTCGATTTTTCGATCGGCTTCCACGAGGGCGCCTCGAGCGGCATGCCGACGGTCGGCGTCGATCGCTTCGAGGGCCGCGGCGCGCGCCACATCATCTCGCACACGATGGAAATGATGCTGGCCTGCATGAGCGTCATCTGGGGCGGCGTATGCGAGCGGCATCCGAAGATCCGCATCGCTTTCCTCGAATCAGGCGGCGGCTGGATCGCGCCGTGGCTGGACCGGATGGACCGGCATTTCGACGACCAGGGCTTCAATGATTCCGGTCTGACGACGCGGCCGAGCGAGCTCTTCCAGCGCAATTGCTGGATCTCCTTCGAGCCGGTCGAGGGCAGCATCAAGGCGCTGGCCGACTATATCGGGCCGCACAAGATCCTGTGGGCGACCGACTACCCGCACCCCGACGGCTTCTTCCCCGGCGCGCCGAAGATGATTATGGATCGCATGGAGGGGCTGTCGCCGCAGACCAAGCATCAGGTCATGGCCGGCGGCGCGATGGGATTGTACGGGCTGAACTAATAAAAAGAACAGCCCTGGTTTGGACAATCTGGTCTTCGTCACCCCCGCGAAAGCGGGGGTCCAGGGCCAGCGCCGAGACCCTGCGGACCCTGGATTCCCGCTTTCGCGGGAATGACGGTAATTCGAGGAGGGAGGAGGATTATGAGCTACCGCCATTCGAGACGACATGTTCACCCCGGACGTGATCGCCGACCCCTATACCTATTACGGTCGGCTGCGCGACGAGGATCCGGTTCACTGGAACGATGCCTACGCGTTATGGGTCATCACGCGGCATGACGATGTGACTTGGATGACCCGGCACAACGAGCTGTTCTCGTCTGCCGTATTCAGGAACGACCCCAGGCCCGCCTATCCGGCGATCGACGAATCCGATCTCGGCCTCTACGAGTATGTCAGGAATTACCAGGCCGATCAGTTCATCCAGCACGATCGGCCCGAGCATCTCGACATGCGCAAGATCGTGCATGGCTACTTCACGCCCAAAGCGATGGAGTCGTGGCGGCCGTTTGTCGTCGACGCTGTGAAGGAGCTCCTCGACGCCGCCGAGGAAAAGGGCAGCATGGATGTGATGCGCGACCTGGCGACCCCGCTGCCGGTGCTCGTGATCGCGCAGATGATGGGCGTCCCCGCCGAGGATCGGCCCTATGTCCGTCAGCTGGCGGAGAAGCTTCTCTACATCGGCCGCGGCGAATACGACCGCATGCCGATCCTGACCGACGGCATGAAAGGAATGGTGGAATACGTCTCGCCGCTGGTCGACCAACGCATCGTCAACCCAGGCGACGATTTCATCTCCGTGCTGGCGAGCGGCGAGAAAAAAGGCGTCTTTACCCGGCATCAAGTTTTGGTCAACACCTCGCTCTTGCTATTGGCGGGCCACGAGACGACGATCAACCTGATCTGCAACGGCACCTTGGCGTTCATCCAGCATCCCGACCAATGGGCGCTCTACAAAGAGGATCCAGCCGGCCGGGCCAAATGGGCGACCGAGGAGTGCCTGCGCTATGACGCGCCGGTCAAGTCGATCCAGCGGCTCGCCTCGCAGGATATCGAGGTGCGCGGCAAGGTGATGGAAAAGAACGACCGCATCCGCTGGTTCATCTCCTCCGCCAATCGCGATCCCAATGTATTTACCGCCCCCGAGAGGTTCGACATCACGCGGCAGCCGAACCCCCATGTGGCCTTCGGAAACGGGGTTCACCATTGCCTGGGAGCGACTTTGGCGCGCGTCGAAGGTCAGGAAGTGTTCAAGGCGTTGGCAGAACGGTTCCCCAACCTCCAGCTCGCATCGGAGGAGCTGGATTATCAACCGAGCATCACGTTCCGGTCGTTGAAATCCCTGCCGGTCACCTGGCAATAGGAGGCAGCCCAGTGGCTCGCAAATTGCGCGTCCGGGTAGACCACGACGTATGCGTCGGGAATGCCATGTGCGAGACGATCGCCCCAAAGGTGTTTCGGCTCAACGAGAACCGCCAGTCGGAAGCTGTCGATCCCGCCGGCGACACGATCGAAAAGATCCTCGAGGCGGCGGAGAATTGCCCCGTCAGTGCAATCTTCGTCGAGGACGCCGAGACCGGGGAGCAGCTGTTCCCCTAAGCAATCGGGCTCGCGCAGGAAAGCACCTTCTGGTGCACGGCAGGCGACACCAAGGGCGGTGGCGCCTGCTGGCGCGTGAGAGAGGAACGCATGGAATATCGGCAGTTTGGCCAGACGGACTTACAGGTCTCGGCGATCGGCTTTGGCTGCTGGGAGATCGGCGGCACGTACGGGCAGATCGACGAAGGGCAATTCCAGCGCGCAGTACAGAGAGCAATCGACAGCGGCATCAACTGCTTCGATACCGCGGAAGCCTATGGGATGGGCGTCTCCGAGCAAGCACTGGCGCGGGCGCTCGGGCCGCACCGCCGGGACGTCATTGTGGTCACCAAGTTCGGGGTCGGCTACGACGAGATGCCCAACCGCCGCGACAGCAGCCGTCAGCGGGTGATGGCGTCGATCGAGAAGAGCCTGCAGAGGCTGCAGACGGACTATATCGACGTCTATTTGGTGCATTGGCCCGACGTTAATACGCCGTTCGACGAAACGATGCGCGCCTTGGACGACATTGTCCGCCAAGGCAAGGCGCGCTACATCGGCGTGTCCAATTTTCGCCTCGGCCAGCTCGAGGCTTGCATGCAGCTGCGGCGGATCGATGTCGTGCAATATGGCTGGAACATGTTCGACCGGCGCATGCAGACCGAGATTTTTCCGTGCTGTGCGGCACAGCATATCGGCGTAATGGCCTACGGCTCGTTAGCCTATGGCATGCTGACCGGGACCTTCAGCGCCGACACGCGGTTCGAAGAGAGCGACTGGCGCTCTCGCCAGGGCAATGTCGGGAGCCTCAATCTGTTCCGCACGCTCTTTGGGCCCGACGAATTCCCGCGCAACCTGAGGGCAGTCGACGAACTCAAAACCTTGGCGGCCGAATATCGCAAGACACTGCCGCAATTCGCACTCCGCTGGACCACCAGCAATCCCGTCGTCAGCACGGCGCTCGTCGGCTTCCGTCACCCGGCGGAAGTCGAAGAAAATTTGGGCGCGCTCGGCTGGACCATCTCCGCAGCAGGACCTGGCCGCGATCGACGCAATCTTCACCCGCCATGGTGCAGTAACGGTTCCACCCGGCTGGCTCGAGGATTAAGACAATGATCGCGCCTATCGTCGTCCCCGCGAAAGCGCCGAATCGTCCGAGGAAACTCGAAGCGCACTCCGAGCTGCCCTCAAGTTTTGCCCTCTCCCCCCTGAAGGGCGGAGAGAGGCTTTTTCAGTGCGATTTCGCGGGGACGACGAATACTTTCTGCTTAGATATTTGCAATGAGATTTGCGTTGTACCGTCGCTGTAGCGAGGAGGAACACCATGCCGGTTCAGACATTTCCTGCAATGACCAAGGATTTCGCGACCTTCGATTGCGACGCACATGTCACCGAGCCGCCGCTGATCTGGGAACGGGCGCATGAGTTCCTGACGCGCGATGAACTCGATGCGCTGAAACGCACGATCTGGTGGGATGCCGACGGCCGCCTGCTGATCGTCAACGGCCGCGCCGGGGTCGGGCTCGGCTCACCGCGAAAGGGCGGCATCCCGGGCACGATGCGGGTCATCACCAACGCCGGTCCCGGCGTCAAGCACGATATCCAGCGCGCACTCAATGTGCGCAACCTCAATCCCGAAGACGGCGCTGACGCAGGAGCAGGTCGCCTATCTCGACCATGCCGGCTCCTACGAGCCGAAGCCGCGCCTCAGAGACATGGACATCCAGGGCATCGATCAGGTCATGATCATCCCGACCGAGATCGACATCTATCCCTGGCTCGAGGACGCGCTCGGCGCCAAGGCGTTCTGCCGCGCCTACAATGAGTGGGCCTACGAATACACGCGGGAAAACCCGGACCGGCTGTTCTTCGCGGCGCTCATCCCGATGCAGCATCCGGATTACGCAATCGCGGAGATCCGTCGGGTGGCAGCGCTTGGCTGCCGGGTCGCGCTGGTGCGGCCGATGGATGCGATGGGCAACTACCCGCTGCAGCCGAAATACGAGCCGGTCTGGGACGCGCTCGAAGAGACCGGCATGGTTTATGGCATGCACCCCTTCCCGGCGTTTGGCAGCTCGAAGCCTTCCGGCTATAGCGAGCAATATTCCGGTGCCGAACTGATCCGCCGCACCGTCGCGACCTCAGGCCTGCCGCACACCTTTCTGACAAATGTGCAGAACTTCCAGTCCGAGGCGGCGCTGTGGGTGACGATGGTACTGATGTCGGGCTTCTTCGAGCGGCATCCGAAAATCAATGCCGCGGTGTTCGAGGCCTCGTCGACCTGGCTCAGCTTCCTCATCGACGAGTGCGACAAGGCCTACCGGCTCTACAAGAACGAGCGGCAATTGCCGCCGCTCAAGCAGCTGCCGAGCGAGACGTTCTTCGAGCATTGCATGACCGGCTTCGAGGGCGACGAGGCGCCGCCGGCGCGGCTGCCGGAGTTCTACGGCGACATCCTGTGCTGGTCTTCCGACGTCTACCACCACGATGGTGATGACGCCTGGCGTGCGATCGAGACAATGCAAAAACATGGGCTGCCGAAGGAGGATCAGGCGAAGTTCCTGGGCTCCAACGCCCGGCGCCTCTACAACGTGCAGGCCCCTGCCAACATCATCCGCGACCGCGCCACCGAGATCGAGCGCCCCGACTGGTGGCCGACCGATGCCGAGGTCCAGGCGTCGCTGCGACCGGAGGCGGCTGTGACTCGCAGCTGATCCTCCGATCAGTGGACCAGATAGCACAGCGTATCGTCGTCCCGGCGAAGGCCGGGACCCAAGCCCGCCGTGGATACCGGCCTTCGCCGATATGACGGGGAGGGAGACGGACGATGAAGAATTTTGCAGTTTTTGATAGCGATTCCCACGTCGTCGAGCCGCCTGCGTTGTGGGAGAAATACCTCGACCCGGACTGCCGCGCGCTCGGTAAGCACGCGTTATGGCGCCAGGAGGGACGCACCGGTGCCTATCTCAAGGTCAACGGCGAGATCTTCCGCGATCGCAATAACCCCAACCTGCCGCGCCATGCGCTGTGGCGGCCGGGCATGGATTGGGATGCGATCGGTGCCCTCGACCCGCATATCAAGCATCCGGCCACAGAGGGCGCTTCGGACCCGCAGGCGCGTCTCGCCGACATGGACGCGATGGGGGTCGACCAGACGCTGCTGTACCCGACGTGGTTCGCCGAGGGCTTCTTCCTGGTGCAGGATCCCGACGTCGCCTATGCGCTCGCGCGCGCCTACAACGACTGGATCGTCGACTTCTGCAAGGCGGCGCCGCAACGGCTGTTCGCCGCCGCGGTATTGCCGCTGCAGAACATGGATTTCGCATTGGAAGAGTTGGGTCGGGTGGTGCGCATTCCGTCAGTCCGCGCGGTCTTCATCCGGCCGATGTTCATCGAAGACCGCTATTTCAATCATCCCTATTACGACCCGCTCTGGGCCGAACTCGAGCGGCTCGGGATCACCGCAGCAGTGCATGCAACGCCCGGGCTGTGGAACCCGGAATGGACCTCGCACGGCCCGTTCTTCGAAAAGGTCAAGGACCGGCTGGTGCAGCCGATCACGCCGGGCGGGGGCGGCGGGCCGTTCGCCGGCGGCAGTGGCGGCGCAGGCCAGACGGCGACGTTCACGGGTGCTACGCCACTGGGTCATCCAATGGCGCCGATACTGTCCTACTGGCTCGACAATCACATGTTCGTCGCGTCGACCTTGATCGGCTTTACGGTGATGGAGCGGTATCCGGCGATGAAGGTCGTCGTCGCCCACGGCAAGGCTTCTTGGATGCAGGAAGTGCTTGGAAAAGATGGAGGCATCGACGCGGGTGATCCCGCTATTGCACCACTACCCGGTGAGCACCGAACCCGAAGAGATGTGGGAGCACGGCAATGTGATGCTCGGCTTCGATGCCGAGGAGCGGATGATCCAAAAACTGCCGCATGACTTTGCCGCCAAAGTGGTCTGGGGCTCGCGTTATCCTCACCACGATACGACAAGCGCCTGGGACGCGATCGCGATGCTCTCTGGCGCCAATGTCCCCAAAGCTCTGATAGCGAAAATGATGGGGGCGAACGCCATCCATCAATTTGGCATTGAACCTCTCCAAAGTTGACGTCCCCGGATCACCGGCATAGCGTCCGAGCAACCAAACGGGCGTTTGGTCACGGTCTCGCCATCTACCCGAAAGGAGCTGGATTATGGATCGCGCGTACAATGTCATCGATTCCGACGGCCACGTCCTCGAGCCGCTCGACCTCTGGCAGAACTATATCGATCCGGCGTTTCGGAATCGCGCACCTCGCCTCTTCATCGACGAGGACGGCAAGGAACGCCTGCGCATCGATGGCAAGGCGTTTGGCGGACGCCGGGGGCTTGGCACACTCGGCGCGGTCGGCGCGCGTGATGGGGTCGTTTGCGACGATACAATGACCTATAACCAAGGCCGCAAGGGCGGCTTCGACCCTCACGCACGAATCCCAGATATGGATGCCGACGGCATCGACGCTGCATTCCTCTATCCAAGCATCGGATTGTCTTTCGGAGGTGTCGAGGACGCGCAGCTCGGGCATGCCTTGTACCGTGCATACAACCGATGGTTAGCGGATTATTGCAAGCCCTATCCGGATCGCCTCTTTGGTGTTGCGATGCTGCCATTGCATTCGGTCGAGCTGGCGATCCAGGAGATGCATTTTGCGCGCAAAGAGCTCGGCATGCGCGCCGGCTTCATCCGGCCAAATCCATACAATAACAAGATGGTGCACCATCCGGATTACGAGCCATTCTGGAAAGCGGCGGAAGAGCTCGACATGGCGATCGGGTTTCACGAAGGTTCGAGCCTCAATATGCCGACCGTCGGCGTCGATCGCTTTGACGGCCGCGGCGCGCAGCACATCATCTCGCACACGATGGAGATGATGCTCGCCTGCATGAGCGTAATCTGGGGCGGCGTCGTCGAGCGCCATCCGAAACTGCGCACCGGCTTTCTCGAGTCTGGCGGCGGCTGGGTGGCGCCCTGGCTCGACCGCATGGACAGGCATTTCGACGATCAGGGCTTCAACGATTCTGGGTTGAAGACGCGTCCGAGCGAGCTCTTCCAGCGCAATTGCTGGATCTCATTCGAGCCGGTCGAGGGCAGCGTGAAGGTCCTCGCCGACTATATCGGCCCGCACAAGATTCTGTGGGCGACCGATTATCCGCACCCGGACGGCTTCTTCCCGGGTGCCCCGAAAATGATGTTGGATCGCCTCGAAGGTGTCTCGCCGCAGACCAAGCACGGGGTCATGGCCGGCGGGGCAACAGGCTTCTACGGGCTGAATTGAGCAACCGCCCCGCGACATGCCAAGGGCGCGGCTAGACCCGCACCCTTGGCAGCGATCCGCGCCAGATCACGATCGTAACCAAAAAACCCGACAGAGATACCATTTTGTAGCACGGGTCAGCCACAGCATGGTCGATCGGCAATGCTGAGAGCGTTAGTGCTGTTGAATGAGCGTGTCATCGTGAAGTCCAGGCGTGCCGCTCTCCCGATCCGGGACGAGTACCGCGCGGCCGAATTGACGACGGCAGAACCGGAGAGCGCGAAATGCCGAAGGTCACCTATATCGAATCCAACGGCACCAAGCATCAGGTAGAGGTGCCGGTCGGCCTCTCGGTGATGCGCGGCGCCGTCAATAATGGCGTACCTGGCATCGACGCCGACTGCGGCGGCGAGTGCGCCTGCGCGACTTGCCATGTCTATGTCGACCCCGAATGGCTCGACCGGATCGGGACACCCGAGCCGGGGTCGATGGAAGAAAGCATGTTGAGCTTTGCCGCGGCGGCGGAGCCCAACTCACGCCTCTCCTGCCAGATTACAATGTGCGAGGAGCTTGACGGCCTCGTCGTCCGGATGCCGGAGGGCCAGCACTGATACGTGCCCAGGACAGAATTGGGAGGTATTAATGGACACCCACGTCAATTACGACCCGCGCGAGGACGCCTACTCGAAGCCACTCGACAAATTCGACGTCAGCGACCCGAAACTCTACCAGGATGACGTCTGGTATCCCTATTTCGAGCGATTGCGCCGCGAGGCTCCGGTGCACTGGTGCCGGGAGAGCCTCTACGGCCCCTACTGGTCGGTGTCCAAGTACAAAGACATCATGCAGGTCGAGGTCAATCACCAGACCTACTCGTCCGAGCTGGGCGGTATCGCTGTCGAGGACCCGCCAAAGGACCTGGAACGCCCCAACTTCATCCGCATGGACCCGCCCAAGCACGACGAGCAGCGCAAGGTGGTCAGTCCGATCGTGGCGCCGGCAAACCTCGCCGAGATGGAAGCGACGATCCGCGAGCGGACGATCCGGGTGCTCGATGATCTGCCTCGCAACGAGCCCTTCGACTGGGTCGAACGCGTGTCGATCGAACTGACGACGATGATGCTCGCGACCCTGTTCGACTATCCCTGGGAAGAACGGCGCCAGCTGACCTATTGGTCCGACGTTACGATCTGCAATGTCCGTGCGCCGGAATCGCCGGTACACTCGGAACAGGAAAAGTTCGACGAGTTGAAAAAAATGGCCGAGCGTATGGCCGAGCTTTACAACGAACGCGCCAAGCAGCCGCCGAAATTCGATCTGTTATCGATGCTTGCACATGGTCAGGCGACACAGGACATGCCACTGCGCGAATTCATGGGCAACCTGACCCTGCTAATTGTCGGCGGCAACGACACGACGCGCAATTCGATGACCGGCGGTCTCTGGGCGTTGAGCCAGCATCCGCAGGAATATCAAAAGCTGCGCGATGATCCGGCGCTGATCGCGACCCTGGTGCCTGAGATCATCCGCTATGTCACCCCGGTTATCCATATGCGGCGCACGGCGACACAGGACGCCGAACTCGGTGGTCAGCACATTCGCGCCGGCGACAAGGTGGTCATGTGGTACGTCTCCGGCAACCGCGACCCCGATGCAATCGACGATCCCGACAATTTCATCATCGACCGGCCGCGGCCGCGGCAGCACCTGTCGTTCGGCTTCGGGATTCATCGCTGTGTCGGCAACCGGCTCGCCGAATTGCAGTTGCGTATCCTGTGGGAGGAACTACTGCCGCGCCATCCCGCCATCGAAGTTCTGGCGCCGCCGCGCCGCACCTATTCGAACTTCATCCACGGCATGCGCTCAATGCCGGTGCGTATCCCAGCCTGAACCGCACTCAGAGTGGAGTCGTCGGGGGAAAGGCGGGGCTGCGCTTTTCTCGGTGCGAGGCGAGCCCCTCCTTCACCTCAGGCCCCGTAAAGCCGAGAAATTCGAGCGCCAGCGACGTGTCGAAGGTCGGCCCCATCGCCCGCAGCCAGTTGTTCAATGCGTATTTGGTCCAGCGGATCGCACTCTGCGCGCCTTCGGCCAAACGGGCAGCTATCTCCACTGCCTTTGCGTCGAGCTCGGCATCCTCGACCGCAAGCGAGATGAGCCCGATACGCTCGGCTTCTTCGCCGAGCACCTGGTCGCATAGCAGCAGATAGTATTTGGCCTTGGCGAGGCCGCAAAGCAGCGGCCAGACGATTGCGGCGTGGTCGCCCGCGGCCACCCCCAGCCGCGTATGCCCGTCAATGATCCGGCAATCCTTGGCCGCAATCGATACATCGGCGAGCAGACCGCAGACGAGGCCGGCCCCAACTGCAACCCCACGCATCGCGCTGACGACCGGCTTACTGCAGTTGATCACGTTGTAAACGATGTCGCGCGCCTCCTTCCATTGCCGCGCCCGCGACGCGAAATCGTCGATATTCTCCTGAATGATCGCGAAATCACCGCCGGCCGAGAACACCTTCCCGGCGCCGGTCAGGATCGCGGCATTGACGCTCGGATCCCTGTCGACATCGCGCCAGATGTCGCCGAGCTCGGCGTGCAGTGCCGCGTCGGTCGTGTTCATTCGGCCGTTCTCCATCGTAATGCGGAGAACCTTGGGGTGCGGGCGATCGAATTTGAGCCGCGTGTAACGCGCATAAGGATCGGTCATGGGCCTCACTCGTCACGAAGCAAGCGGTGCAGTGTCGGGCGCGTGGGGACGTAGGGAGAGGTTACGCCTTCGGGGAAATCTGACAAGAATCACGTGTGGTGCCGCCGGCCCCCCAAGCCCGTGGTTCCGCTCGATTGAACGAAACCGCGGGGTGGCTGTTCTCCTGATGCGAGAGAAGCCAGAATTGTAGAGCCGGCGGGCGCTTTCGCGTGCCCGCTTCGCCGCGGCCGAATTTGCAGGAGTGAGAACTGTGAGCGGGAGCAATAGAGCGTCGTCCGGGCTGGCGGGTCTGGACGACATCCTCGGCGGCGGCTTCGTCCTGGGCCGCCTCCACCTCGTCGAGGGCAAGGCGGGCACCGGCAAGACGACTTTGGGCATGCAGTTCGTCATGACCGGCCGCGACCGGGGCGAAAAGGTGCTCTTCGTCAGCATGTCCGAGAGCCTCAGCGAGTTGCAGGCCGTCGCGGCCGCCCATGGCTGGTCGCTCGGTGGCATCGAGTTTTGCGAGCTGGGGCCGCCCGATTCCGCGGAGGGCGACGAAAATCGGCAAACGATGTTCCGCCCGTCGGAAGTCGAACTCGGCGAGACGATGCGGCTGCTATGCCGTGAGATCGAGCGCATCGACCCGACGCGCATCGTCCTCGACTCGCTTTCCGAGATGCGGCTGCTGGCGCAGAACCCGCTGCGCTATCGGCGACAGATTTTCGCGTTGAAGCATTTCCTGGGGCCGCGGGGTGCGACGGTGCTGATGATCGACGACGTGACGTCGGAGAGCCACGATTTACAGCTTCACAGCATCGTGCACGGCGTGGTCACCTTGGAGGAGTTGGGGCTCGACTATGGCGCGGAGCGGCGACGGTTGCGGGTGACGAAAATGCGCGGGGTTAAATTTCGCGGCGGCTATCACGATTACGCGATCCGAACCGGCGGGTTGGAAGTGTTTCCGCGCCTATTGGCGTCCGAGCACCCGGGAACCCTCCCGAAGGAGGTCGTTCGCAGCGGTTCGGAGCAGCTCGATGCGCTGCTCGGCGGCGGCCTGCGCCGCGGCACCAGCGCGCTGCTCGTCGGCCCGGCCGGGTCGGGGAAGTCCTCGGTGGCGCTCAGCATCGCATACAATGCGGCACAACAGGGCGAGTGCGCCGCCATCTACGCATTTGACGAGGGCACCGAAAGCATCGTCGAGCGGGCACGCGGGATCGGAATGGAGATCGGCCCGCTGATCGCGTCCGGTGATATCGCTCTGCATCAAATCAATCCCGCGGAGATGTCCCCCGGCGAGTTCACCGCGCTCGTCTGCCAAGGCGTGGACAAGCGGAACGCCACCGTTGTCATCATCGACAGCCTCAACGGCTACCTGCAAGCAATGCCGCAGGAACGCTTTCTGGCGCTCGAGATACACCAATTGCTCTCCTACCTGAACCAGCAAGCGGTGTTGACGATAATGGTCTTGGCGCAGCATGGCCTGGTCGGCGTCGTCGAATCGCCGATCGACCTCAGCTATCTCAGCGACGCCGTGCTGCTGCTGCGGTTTTTTGAAGCCCAAGGGAAAGTTCGCAAGGCGATCTCGGTCCTGAAAAAGCGGGTTGGCACCCACGAGGACACCATTCGCGAGCTTCGATTGACCGCCCAAGGGCTGCAAGTCGGCGCGCCTCTGACTGACTTCCAAGGCATCATGTCGGGAATTCCGACCTATGTTGGATCGCAGCCTATGATCAAAGCGGCCGCCGGTGACACACACGGGTGAGGCGGTTCTCCGCTCGCGCGTGCTGATCCTGGCCCCGGTGGGCCGCGATGCCGCGCTGACCGGGTCGGTTCTCGACCGTGGCGGTGTCAAGAGCGTTGTGTGCTCCGACCTGCGCATGCTGCAGCGGAACCTCGTCGAGGGCGCAGGTGCCGCCGTCATCACCGAAGAGGCACTGATTGGGCAGGATATAAGCGGCCTTGTCGAATGGGTCGCGCACCAACCCTCCTGGTCGGATTTCCCGTTCGTGATCCTGCTGGAACCGGGAGCCTCGGCTGAGGCTTGCAGCCAGGAACGGGACGCACTGCAGCAATCGGGTAATCTGACCTTGCTGGAGCGCCCGGTCGGAACCGCAACCCTGGTGAGCGCAGTCCGCGCCGCTTTGCGTGCGCGAGGACGCCAATACGAGGTGCACGACGCTCTCGAGGCGCTGACCGCAAGTGAGCGGCGGTATCGCACCCTGGCCGAAGCGCTGCCGCAATTGGTGTGGACCAGTAGGCCGGACGGCCAGCGCGACTATTTCAGCCGCCAGTGGGTCGAATATACCGGGATTCCCGAAGAGGAGCAGCTCGGGCTCGTCTGGCTCGACAAGGTCGTGCATCCCGAGGACCGCGAACGAGTTCGGGAGCGCTGGATGGCCGCGGTGAAAGGCCAGGGCGAGTACGATCTGGAATTGCGCATCCGCCGAGCCGACGGCCAATATCGCTGGTTTAAGGCGCGCGGTACGCCGGTTCGCGACGAAGGCCGCACCGTCAGGTGGTTCGGCACCTGCACGGATATCACAGACATTGTCGAGGCCCGCGAGACGTTGAGGCGCAGCCGGGAGGAACTTGAACGGTTGGTTGTCGAACGGACTCGCAATCTGGCCGACGCGAATGACCGCCTGACCACCGAAATCGCAGAACGGGAGCGAACCGAGGCCGCGTTGCTGCAGGCGCAGAAGCTGGAGGCGGTCGGTCAGCTCACTTCCGGTGTCGCCCATGATTTCAACAACCTCTTGACCGGTGTGCTCGGTAATCTCGAGTTGCTGGAGCGCCAGCTGAAAAGCCAAGAATCACTGAGCCGACTGCGGGCGGCGCGCTTGGCCGCAGAACGGGGCGCGCGATTGACACACCAGCTGCTTGCCTTTTCGCGTAAGCAGCGGCTTGCTCCGACCTCACTCGATCTGAACCGGCTGATCAGCGAAGCCAGCGATATGCTGTTCCGCACGATCGGCGCAACCGTGCGCATCGAGACCGTGCTGACCAATGGATTGTGGCCGGCGTTGGTCGATCCGACGCAGATCGAGCTGGTTCTTTTAAACCTGGCGATAAACGCACGCGATGCGATGCCCGAAGGCGGCCGTCTGACGATTCGTACAGCCAATGTGGGCCAGACGGATACGCCTGCTGATCTCGCCCCTGGTGAGTACGTCCTGATTTCGGTCTCGGATACCGGCCAGGGCATGACCGACGAGGTGTTGACGAGGGCGATGGAGCCTTTTTTCACGACGAAGGAGCCCGGCAAAGGCAGCGGTCTCGGCCTCAGCATGGTGCACGGCGTGGCAACGCAGTCGGGCGGCGGCTTGCATATCGACAGCCGCCTCGGCCGTGGGACGATTGTCAACGTCTATCTGCCGCGTGCCCGCCCTGTCTCGGCAGCAGCGCGGGAGCGTGAACCTCTATCGGCAGTGGTCCACGAACGGGCGACAATTATGGTCGTCGACGACGATCCGGATGTGCGGGAAGTGGCGGTCAGCAGCCTCGAGAGCCGCGGTTACCATATGCTGGCCGCCGAGAACGGACCGGCGGCACTCGATTTACTGGCGCGAAGCGGGCCGGTCGACTTGATGATCGTGGATATGGCGATGCCGGGGATGAACGGCGTCGAGCTGATCAGACGGGCACGCGAGCGCCAAGGCGATCTGAGAGCAATGCTGGTCACTGGTTACGCCGATGTCGCAGCCTTCGCGCCAGCTGAGGGTGATCTCGTTCTACAAAAGCCATATCGTCTGGATCGGCTGGCCGAAAAGGTCGTCGAAGCATTGCGCCGCGAGTTGACCCGCCAGGGGTCGAACGTAGTTACGATAAAGCCCGCGCCGCGTAGGGCGTAAGTCGCACGGGAAGTTTGACCCGATGATCCGTAAACCGCTCGAAATCCGCCCAATTGCTGGAGCGCTCGGGGCTGAGATTGGCGGGATCGATCTCACCGAAGAACTCGACGGCGAAACCATCTCGGCGATCCGGCGCGCTTGGCTCGACCACCTCGTGATTTTCTTTCGCGAGCAGCACCTGGCACCGGAGCAGTTTCTCGGTTTTGCGCGGCGCTTCGGCGAGATCGTCGAATACCCCTTCATCAAAGGGATCGATGGATTCCCCGAGATCACCCCGGTCGTCAAGCTCGAACACGAGAGGGTCAATTTCGGCGGGCTCTGGCATACCGACACCGCCTATCTCGAATGCCCGCCAATGGGCACGATGCTGTCGCGCGCGAGGTACCGCCCTTTGGCGGAGACACTCTGTTCGCTAACATGTACCTGGCTTACGAGACACTGTCCACGGGCATGTGGCGTCTGCTCGACGGGCTGGTGGCGGTCAACTCCTCGGGCAAGGCCGATGTCACCAAGACACGCGAAGACCGCCTCCGCGACGGCGCCAAGGCTGTCGCGAAGCGCGAATATATTGCCGAGCACCCCGTCGTGCGCACTCACCCCGAGACCGGCAGGAAGGCGCTTTACGTCAATGGCGGCCACACGGTCCGCTTCCAGGACATGACGGAGGCGGAGAGCGCCCCGCTATTGCAGTATCTGTTCGCTCACCAGCAGCGCCCGGAATTCACCTGCCGTTTCCGCTGGGAAGTCGGCTCGATTGCCTTCTGGGACAATCGCTGCAACCAGCACAACCCGATCAACGACTACCACGGCCATCGCCGCGTCATGCACCGGATAACCCTGGCCGGCGACAAGCCACGCTAAAAGAATAATTGTCATTGCGAGTTGGGGACCGGCCGGTGCTTCGTCGCGCGAGGCGCTCCTCGCAATGACACCGGTCCAAGCTGGTCGAAATTAGCCCTTACCCCCGGCAGAGTGCTGCATGATCCCGCTGGCGGCGCCGGGGTCGTAGCCGGCGGCGACGTGGACGTCGACGACGCATACCTTGCCGGCGCGGACGGCGGCGACGGCTTCATTGAGCGCCGGCAGAAGACGGCGCGGGTCCTCGACCGGGCCGACGCCGATGCACCCCTGAGCGCGCGCCATGGCGGCGAGGTCGATGTCGGGGTCCCGGATCGCTTGCCCGATCCAGCGGTTTTCGGCTGGCCGGCCGCGCTCGCGGGCGACACGCTCCTGGTGCAATTCGTCATTGAAGAACGAGCGGTTATTGGCGAGCACAATCAGCAGCGGGACGCCGTTGCGCACCGCTGTCCACAGCGCGGTGACCCCCATCAGGAAATCGCCGTCGCCGAGCACTGCGACCGGCAGCCGCTCGCCGTCGCGCAAAGCCAAAGCCGCACCGACTGCCATACCCGGTCCCGATCCGATGCCGCCGCCGCCATCGGCGCCGAGAAAGTCGAGCGGATGCCGGAAATCCCACAGATGCTCGCCCCAGCTGAGCGGCAGGCGGATCATCGAGACCGGCGCGCCGGCAAACGCTTCCTTTAGCGCCGTTGCCAATAACGGCACCTCGATGATCGAGGCGGTTTCGAGCGCGGACAGCGGCGGCGGACCGCGTCGTTCGCGCATCGGCGGCAATGGCGGTGCATTCGGCCGTAATCGTTTGACCTCGGCCAAGAGGGCCGGCACTGCCGCATCCGGCTCGGCCAAGAGATACACATCAGCGGGCGGCAGGCCCTGATAGTCCATGCTCCAGCCATTGTGGACGTATTGGTCGACCGAGACTTGGATCACCTTGCCGGCCGGAGTCCTGCCGCGGCAGGCGCCCTGCAATGTCCCGGCCAGATCGATCCAATCGAGGCTCAGTATCACATCGGCCGCGCCGACCAGCTCGGCTCCCGCCGGCGACAGCGAGGTCGCAGGGCCGGCCGCGTGCAGCGGGTGGTCGGTCGGAAATGCGGCACCGGCCTTGCGGTCGGTCATCACCCGCGCCCCGATCGCCTCGGCGAGTTCGATGCGCCGTTGCCAGGCCTCGGGGTCACGCGAGGTGCGTCCCATCAGCATGACCGGTCGCTCGGCGCGGGCGAGGAGCTCGGCGGCCTGGCGCAACACTGGACCGGCCGGTTCCAGGGGCGGCGGCGGCGCAAATCGGGCGGTCTCCGGAGGCCGCGGCGCGGCCGCGATCTCGTCTTCCTGCAATTCCAGGTTCAAGTTGATGTAGACGGGTCCGCAGGGCGCGGTCTGCGCGATCATATTGGCCCGCAATAGCGCCTCTTGCGCCGCTCCGATCGAGGACGGCTGGTCATCCCATTTGGTGTAGTCGCGTATCAGGGCGCCCTGATCGCGCACCGTGTGGATCCATTCGATCCATGGCCGGCGCCGCACTGCATCGACCGCCCCCGTGGCGCCGAGGACGATCATCGGCACGCGGTCGCACCAGGCATTGAAGATCGCCATCGTCGCATGCATCAGCCCGACATTGGCGTGCGCGATCACCGCGAGGGGGCGTCCCGTTACCTTGGCGTAGCCATGCGCCAATGCGACCGCGCTCTCTTCGTGCAGGCACAGCAGCATGCGCGGCCGCGTATTGCCGAGATAATTGACGATGCTGTCGTGCAGGCCGCGATAGCTCGACCCGGGATTGAGCGCGACATAGGGAATATCCAGCTCGCGCAGCATCGCCGCGATCGCATCGCTGCCCCAGAGCCGCGCCGAAGGCTGGCTCGGCACCGGCCGATCGATCTCGTTGCCGGCAGCCTCTATGGGTCTTGCGGACGGGTCATCCATTGTTTTCCCTCCTGGAATGGCAGACGTTTCGCGAGGAGTTGGAGTTCGGCGAAGCGAGAGAGATTTATTTGTCGGTGTTCCAGATGTCGGTCGCGAGCTTCCAGTCGCGGCCGACCTTGCGCCAGACAACGGCGTATTTCCCGACGACTTCCTGCGGCGGCTGCGACTTCGTCTTCAGGGTGACGGTGCCGATTTCACGCGCCGCGGAGCGGCCGAGCGGCAGGACGTCGAGGGTCGTCAGCTTGGCGTCAGTCATTTGCTGCGCCGCTTGGCGCCAGAACGCCTCGATCGCGGCGCGCCCCTTGACCATTGCCGAGCCCGGCGGGAGAACGTACGCGTCCTCGGTGTAGAGCGCCGCCACCGCGGCGGCGTCGCCCTTGTTGAAAGCCGCCGTCCAGGCGTCGTTGAGCTTCTCGATTGTCGCCCTGTTCTGGGCGAGCGCCGGCGAGCCGACGCTCAAGCAGCCGATGATCACCACAATCCGCCACATCGCATTTTCTCCCCAGTGAATAGTTACGTCACGGCGCGATCGTCGTGCCGCCGTCGACAACGATCGTCTGGCCGGTGATGAAGGCGCCGGCGCGCGAGGCGAGCATCACGGCGACGCCGGCGATGTCCTCGGGCTCGCCGAGCCGCCGCAACGGCGTCGCGGCTTCGCGGGCGGCGCGGCGCTGCGGATCCTCGTAGAGCACGCGCGCGAATTCGGTCTTGACGAGACCCGGGGCGATGCAGTTGACCCGCACATTGTCGGGGCCCCATTCGGCGGCGAGATTGCGGCAGAGGGCGTAATCGGCAGCCTTCGTCACGCCGTACATGCCGAGCACCGTCGTCGCGCGCACGGCGGCGACAGAAATGATGTAGATGATCGAGCCGTCGCGCCGCTCGCGCATCTCGGGCGCCACCAGCCGCGACAACCAGAGATTGCTCAGCACGTTGTTGACCATCATGCGCTCGAATACTTCGTCGGTCAGCTTTTCGAGCGAGCCGTAATGCGGATTGACCGCCGCATTGCAGACGAGAATGTCGACGCGGCCCCAGGTTTCGCGCGTCTTGGCGACCAGATGTTCGAGCTGGGCTTTGTCCGAGATGCGCGCCGTCTGCGCGATCGCCTCACCGCCCTTCGCCCGGATCGCTGCTGCGACCTCCTCGCACGGTGCGAGGTTGCGCGCGGAGATGACGACCCGGCCGCCGGCCTCGGCGATCGCCTCGGCGATCGCCCGGCCGATGCCGCGGCTCGACCCGGTCACGATCGCGACCTTCCCCGACAAATCGAACAGTTTCATTGTGCCCTCTGGTCAGCAATTGCTGCGTCCAATCATGCCTCACCGAGCGAGTTTGCGAAACAGGATCATCATCGCCATTTAGTGCCGTTCCGTCACTCGCTATCGCATATTAGACTTGCCGGCCGCGTCGCGATTTTTCCTGATTTCAAATTAAGCAGTAAAGAAGGTTTCAAACCGTTGCGGTATGCTGTATGCAGGGAGACTCGAAAATCGAGCGCAGGAAGAGAAGCAGTCATGAATACCGAGAATCCCGAAAAGGACATCGATCTGCGGCCGGTAACCAAGATCATCGCAAGCTATGTGGGCAATCATACACTGTCGCCGGAGCAGCTCCCGGCCCTGATCACCTCGGTGCAGCAGGCTCTGCGCGATCTCGGAAAACCAGCCCCGGTGCCTGTGCCGCGCACCCCGGCGGTGCCCATTCGACGATCCGTGCAACATGATTACGTTGTCTGCCTCGAATGCGGGTTCCGAGGGAAGACATTGCGCCGGCATCTCGGCACTCGGCATGGATTGCAGACCGCCGAATATTTGCGGCGCTGGGATCTGGCGAGCGATCATCCGCTGACTGCGCCGGCCTACTCCGAGCAGCGCTCGACAATGGCAAAAGAACTCGGCCTCGGCCGCAAGCGCAGCCGGCCGCGGGGTAGGCCCCGCCGCCCCAAGGGGTGACGAATTGAAAGTGTAGACGACTTCGCGGTATCCGGTCCGCGGCCTCGCGTCCCTAATCCCAAAAATAGCCGTAATGGCATGATATCAAGCCGGGATGCCGATCCGGTTGCTGCTTTGCTCTCAGTTTGTGACGCCAGTAGAGCGCCAAAACGAACTCCTTGCCCGGGCTGGGCTCGTCCTGTTTTTCGCCGGTATTATCAGGAGGTCGGCCGTTCTCGCTGTCGCTGTCCTGCTCGGGGCGACAGCAGGCCGTGCGGAGACCGCCGCGCTGCCGGTGACGGAAATCGCGTCCGGCATTTTTGTCCACAACGGAGTGCACGAGGAGGCGTCCGCAGCGAATGAGGACGCGATCGCCAATATCGGATTCATCATTGGCGATGAGGCCGTGGCGGTCATCGACCCCGGCGGCAGCTTCGTGGAGGGAAGCGCGTTGCGCGCAGCGATCCGCGCCCATACGGATCAGCCGATCCGATATGTGATCCTGACCCACGTCCATCCCGACCATATCTTGGGGGCCGCCGCCTTCCGCGACGACCATCCCGATTTCGTCGGGCATGCCAAACTGCCGGGCGCCCTTGCCCAGCGCGGCGATTATTATCTGCGCAGATTGCATAGCGCCCTCGGTGACGAGGCGAATGGCACCGAGGTCGTGCCGCCGACGGTTCTGGTGTCCGATAAGCTCGAACTCGAACTGGGCAACCGCCGCCTGACCCTGCGGGCGCATCGGCCGGCTCATACCGACAATGATCTGACCGTCTTCGATCAGAACACCCGAACGTTTTGGCTTGCCGATCTGCTGTTCGTCGACCGCATCCCCGTCATCGATGGCAGCCTCGTCGGCTGGCTCAAGCAGCTCGACGAGTTGACCGCCATACCGGCGGATCGGGCCGTTCCCGGGCACGGTCCGGTATCGGTGGCGTGGCCGGCAGCCGCAGAACCCGAGCGGCGCTATCTCGCGGCCGTCGCACACGATACGCGCGCGGCGATCAAGGCCGGGATCGGCATTGCCAATGCCTACCGGCAGGTCGCAAACTCGGAACGCGGGAAGTGGCTGCTGTTCGACGAGTATCACCCGCGCAACGTAACGGCGAGCTATAAGGAGCTCGAATGGGAGTGACCCCGACTATGCTTGGTCGAGCTGCTTTAGTTCTCTTGCTGGTGAGTTTTGCGCTGCCGGGACCAGCCTGGGCCGAACCGACCGAGGCGGAGCGGATGGCGCGCTGGGCCGATCTCCGGCACGCGATCTTTGGCGATCGCGCGGTCGAGGAGGCCGGAGATCTCGTCGCGATCGATGCCCCCGCGCGCGCCGAGGATGCCGCAATTGTGCCGGTGGCGATCCGTGTCGCGGAGACGCTCGCGCCCGAAATCCGCAGCCTCTATCTGGTCATCGACAACAATCCGTCGCCGCTGGCGGCCCATTTTATCCTCGGCCCGATCGCCGACGCACGGGAAATCGCGACCCGTGTCCGTATCGACGATTATACTTACTTGCATGCGGTCGCCGAAACCGCGGATGGTCGGCTCTACGCTACCGCTCGCTTTATCAAAGCGGCCGGCGGCTGCTCGGCGCCCGCGGGCAAGGATCAAGCTCTCGCGCTCGAACGCCTCGGCAAGATGAAACTGAACCTCGCCGACCGATCGCGGCCGGACGAACCGATAAGAGTGAAGCTGTTGATCAGCCATCCGAACAGCTCAGGCCTGCAGATGGATCAGGTCACGCGCAACTATATCCCGGCTGATTTCATGCAGTCGGTCGACGTCACCTATAACGGCCAGCCGGTATTTCGGCTCGAAGTCCGACATCGCCATCAGCGAGGATCCGAGCTTCAACTTCAGCTTTCGACCTTCTAGCCTGGCGGCCGCTGGGGTGATCAAGGCGGAAATCGTCGACAGCAGCCAGCGGCACTTCAGCCAAAGCTGGCCCGTTCCGGCGGCAGCGCAGATGTGAGCGCAGCAGCGTTTGCTTTTACCGGCACTGGAGATTGGCCTCCGCCTGGGCCCGGTGCAGCTCTTCGATGACCGCCTTGATCTGCGGCGGGTCGCGGAACAGGCCTACCCGCCCGCCGACCCCGCCACCAGCTTGCAGGCTGAGCGCGGTTTCGGCCTGCTCGTAATGGGAATAGGGCATCAAGGAGGCGATCGTATCGATCGCGCAGGAGCACTTCAGCAGTGCTTCGTGCGTATTGCCGTTGGCTGCCATACACCCGATCACGTAATCGGCCCGGGCGGAGGTCGGGTAGTCGTTATCTGCGGCGTGGACAGGTCCGGCAGCGAGCGAGAGCACGAGGAGGCCGATCGCCGCGTAACGGGGATCGTAAGCCCGGTCAGTTTCGTTCTTCTGTCGTCCAGTGAAAGGAATATTCATTGACCGCGCTCGTGCTCGTCTTTTGCCTGCAAGGTGCGCCTGCTTCCTGCACCGAGCAGCGTCCGATCGATGATCTTTCGTTGCAGGCGTGCCTCATAAGCGGCCAGCACTATGCCGCGGAATGGCTCGCCGAACACCCGAAATGGATGCTGTCGCGCTGGCGGTGCGAGCACAACGTCCCGCGGCAAAGGCCGGCGTAACGCTTGTGTGTTAACCCGAAGTGCAATAGCATCGCCGCCTTAACCTATTAACCTAAGCAAGGGTCGGGAGGGAAGAAGGCGATGAAATCACCACGATTCTGGCTCGCACTCTCCGCATTCGCCCTCGTCGCGGGCGGCGCCAGCGCCAATGACGAGCTGATCAAGCTGTCGAAAGACCCCAACCAATGGGCGATGCCCACGGGGAATTACGCGAACTGGCGTTACAGCGAACTCAACCAAATCAATAAAGACAACGCCAAGAACTTGCGCCCGTTGTGGACTTCTCGACGGGCGTATTACGCGGCCACGAGGGCGGCCCGCTGGTGATCGGGAATGTGATGTACATTGCTACCCCTTTCCCCAACAACGTCTTCGCTCTCGACCTCAACAAGAACGGACAGATCCTGTGGAAATATGAACCGAAGCAGGATCCGACCGTCATTCCGGTGATGTGCTGCGACACGGTCAACCGCGGCGTCGCCTATGGCGACGGCAAGATCATCATCGAACAAGCCGACACGACCGTCGTCGCGCTCGACGCCAAGACCGGTCAGGTGGCGTGGAGCGTCAAGAACGGCGATCCAAAGAAGGGCGAGACGATGACCAACGCCCCGATGGTGGTCAAAGATAAGGTCATCGTGGGCATGAGCGGCGGCGAGTTCGGCGTTCCGGGCCACGTCACCGCGTATAACCTGAAGGACGGATCCAAGGCGTGGCGCGCCTATTCGGTCGGCCCCGACGACCAGATCCTCTTCGACGCCAACACGACCGAGCTCGGCAAGCCCGTCGGCAAGGATTCGTCGTTGAAGACCTGGCAGGGCGACGAATGGAAGATTGGCGGCGGCGACACCTGGGGATGGTACTCGTACGACCCGCAGCTCAATTTGATATATTACGGCTCGGGCAATCCAAGCACCTGGAACCCCGCGCAGCGGCCGGGAGACAACAAATGGTCGATGACCATTTTTGCCCGCAATCCCGACACCGGAGTCGCCAAATGGGTCTTCCAGATGACGCCGCATGACGAATGGGATTACGACGGCGTCAACGAGATGATCCTGGCCGATATAAACGTGAAAGGCCAGCCGACCAAGGCGCTCGTCCACTTCGACCGCAACGGCTTCGCGTACACCCTCAACCGCGAAACCGGGGCCCTGCTGGTCGCCGAGAAGTACGATCCAAAGGTCAATTGGGCCACTCACGTCGACATGCAGACCGGCCGCCCCGAAGTCGTCAAACAGTACAGCACGCAGGCGCAGGGCGAGGACCACAACACCAAAGGGATCTGTCCCGCCGCGCTCGGCTCGAAAGACCAGCAGCCGGCCGCCTTCTCGCCGAAGACCGGGCTGCTCTACGTGCCGACGAACCACGTCTGCATGGATTATGAGCCGTTCAAGGTCTCGTACACGGCCGGTCAGCCCTATGTCGGCGCGACATTGTCGATGTTTCCACCGCAAGGTGACAATAACCTCGGCAATTTCATTGCCTGGGATCCGAGCGCCGGCAAGATCGTCTGGTCCGATCCGGAGCCGTTCTCGGTGTGGTCAGGCGCACTCGCCACCGCTGGTGACGTGGTCTTCTACGGCACGCTCGAGGGCTACCTGAAGGCGGTCGATATGCAGAGTGGGAAAGAGCTCTACCGGTTCAAGACCCCGTCCGGCATCATCGGCAACGTCAACACCTACACTCATGGCGGCAAGCAATATATCGCCGTGTTGTCGGGCGTTGGCGGCTGGGCCGGTATCGGCATGGCGGCGGGTCTGACAAAGGACACCGACGGGCTCGGCGCGGTCGGTGCCTACAAAGCCTTGGCCAATTACACCCAGCTCGGCGGTGTCTTGACGGTGTTCGGCCTCCCGGAATGATCGTCGGTTAGACTGACGAAGACCTTGGGTCGGCATCCGCAAGCGGATGCCGGCCTTTTCTTCGGGAGGTACTTGGTGAGAGTGGTGGCGCCGCTATTTGGCCCTGCTGCAGCATTGGTTCTCGGAACTAGTCTCGTGCTTGCGGCAGGAGCCGATCACTCCACCGAAAAGCCTTACACGATCACGGATGGCAAGGTCGACAAAAAGACTTTCAACGGGTGGAGGCGCTACACCGAATCATGTATGCGCTGCCATGGGCCGGACGGGGCCGGAAGCTCCTATGCGCCGTCGCTGGTCGATTCCGCCAAGCACATGACCCAGGATGAATTCAACGACATCGTCGTCAACGGCCGCACCAACGTCAACGCAGCCAGCGAGAATGTGATGCCCCCGTTTGGTGAGGTCGAGGACGTCGTCACCTATCTCGACGACATCTGGGCTTATCTGAAGGCGCGCGCCGATGGTGTGCTGGGCCGCGGCCGTCCCCCGCGGATCGGAGATTGATCAACGAGCACCGCCTTTGCGTGCTTGGAGACGCGCCGTTCGGCGCTCCTCAGCATGAGGTAAGCCTATGATGGGATCACAAAAGCACCTCATACTGAGGCGCCGCCGCAGGCGGCGTCTCGAAGGACCCACCACCGCCGATCCAGTCGATTTTCGGGCTCTGAAGAGGGCACCCCGTCGAGCGCTTAGGGAAGGCCAGCGCATTGCGCCAGCGTTGCTCTGTGGGCTCTTACTCGGCGGCGGGCCGGCCGCCGCGCAGACCAGCGACACAGTCGATCGCAGCGAGCTTAAGGTCTGCGCCGATCCGAGCAACCTGCCGTACTCCGACGAAAAAAAGGAGGGGTTCGAGAACAAGATCGCCGAGCTGATGGGTGGCGAACTCGGCCTCCAGGTCGATTACGCGTGGTTCCCGCAGGTCATTGGGTTCGTGCGCAATACGCTACGCGCGCATCTTTGTGACTTGGTGATGGGAACGGTCGCCGGGGACGAAATCATGCAGACTACCAACCCCTACTATTTCACCACCTATGTGATGTTCTACCGCTCGGATAAAGCTCTTACAATCGACGGGGCGCAGGATGCCCGCTTGGGAGGCCTGCGCCTCGGCGTCGTGGCCGGAACTCCTCCGGCAGACCTTCTCGTGCGCCACGAGTTGATGTCCCACACGAAGCCCTACGCTTTGACTGTCGATACGCGCGCCGAATCGCCGACCCATCAGATGGTCCAGGACGTGATCGACGGCACGATCGACGTCGGCTTTCTGTGGGGACCGATCGCCGGCTATTACCACAAACATGACGACCTGCCGCTCACTCTGATTCCTCTCAAGGACGAGCCGGGTGCGGCTCGTATGGAATACCACATCGCAATGGGGGTTCGAGCGAACGAGCCCGAGTGGCGGCGAAGAATCAACGCCGCGATCCTTAAACGGCAAGGCGACATAACCGCCATCCTGCGCGATTACGGCGTTCCATTGCTCAACGAGCAGGGGGAGCTCACCGGCCGGTGAGGGCGGGACGCTGTCTCTTTTTCGGATTCGCTTTACTCGTCAATCTCGTCGCGCACGCGCAGCCGCCCGAGCCGGAAGGCTACCGGATGGACGACTACCGCGCACCCACCCCGGCGACGGTTGCCGGCGCTGTGGTGCTCGATACCGACACCGCCCATCAACTGTGGAAAAGTGGTGAAGCCGTCTGGATCGACGTTCTACCTGCTCCCCGGCGGCCGGCAAACCTGCCGCAATCGGCTGTGTGGATGCCCCTGCCGCACGGCGACATTCCAGGCAGCCTATGGCTTCCGGATGTCGGCCGCGGCGCGCTCAGCCCAGAGGTAGAAGGCTATTTTCGCGACCATCTCGCGACGGCCACCAAGCTCCGCAAAGATGCCGCAGTCGTGTTTTATTGCCTGGCCGATTGCTGGATGAGTTGGAACGCAGCGAAACGGGCGGCGAGCTGGGGCTATACGCAGATTTACTGGTACCGCGACGGCACCGACGGCTGGGACGCGGCAAAGTTTCCGATGCAGAACGCGGAACCGGCAGAGTGAGCGGTATGAAAAGAGCGCTTGGCTGCGTCTGGGTATTGCTGGCGCTTGCGACCTCGCCTTCTGTAGGGGCCGATCTCAATGCCGCGCAGGTTCGTGAGATCCTGGCTTCGGCAGCTCCCGACAAGCCTGCCGATCTTTCCGGAAAATCGCTTGAAAGTATCGATCTGAGCAATCTGGACTTCAAACGGGCGAACCTGTCAGGGGCGAACCTTTTTGGTGCGAAATTGGTCGGAGCAGACCTCTCCGGTGCCAACCTTTCCGGCGCGAAGCTCGACCTCGCCTGGATCATGCGGGCGAATTTCACGAATGCCGACCTGTCGAATGCGAGCCTCCTCGGCCTCGTCGTGTCCTCGGGTCTGGACATCTCGCCGGCCGAGGCAGCGGTCTTCAAAGGCGCCAATTTCTCGGGCGCACACATCATTGCCCGGCTGAGCCGGTTCGATCTGAGTGGCGCCAATTTCGCGAATGCGAAGATGGGCGCCGATATGAAAAACCAGTCGATGGGATTGATGAGGGCAGACTTGTCTGGCTCCAATTTGTCGGGCGCAAACTTTTTCGGAGCCGATCTCAGTCGCGCGCTGATGCGGTTTGCGGATCTGACGGGAGCCAATCTGAGGGGCGCTAATTTGACAGGCGCCGATCTGTCGGGGGCTGACCTCAGCGGCGCCGATCTGACCGGTGCGGATGGCACCGAAGCCGATCTCGGCGGTGCGGTCCTAAAGAATGTTCGAGGCCTCGAGACGGTGAAGGGCCTTAGTCCACCAAAGAGGTCGTAGCGCTTATTCGGAAGCGGCCTCCTGCAGTGCCCGCGCCCACGCCCCCAGGCGGGCATCCAACTGAATCGGCGTCTCGCAGGCATAATGGATCGTGCGCTGGATCTCTTCGAAATTGCGCGCCGTGAAATCATGACGCTGCTGCAGGTCGATGCGTTTGGCGGCGGCTTCGCCTCGGGCATCGGGCGGGATCGCGTTGAGCTCGGTTGCGAGCCGGGCGACGAGATCGGCCAGCTCCCGCTGCCGTCGCCCGATCTCCTTCAACTCTTCGATGAGGCCGGCGCGTTCCCGGTCGGTTTCTTCGAGGAGCCCGCGAAATACGAGAGCGGGGCGGCGCGGGCGATCATTCGACACGCTCCGCATAAAGGCTGCGATCTCCGACAGTCCCTCTTGCGTCGAGACCCGCCGCGGCGCGAGGCGCCGGACCAGATCGGCAACCTCGGGGTCGGCGCGCCAGTCGCCGAGGCCCTCCAGTGCCGGCCCGCTCCAATATGCCGCCGCGGTCAGCTTCTGGACCAACCGCTGTTGGCAGGGCCAATCCGGATCTTCCGACCGCGGCGGCGCCGAGCGGGCATTTACGGCGGCGGCAAGAGTCAGACCCAGCGTCATCACCCAAAGGGCGAATTTACGACACACCCGTCACTCGGCGGCGCGGCGCGCCATCAGGCCCTTTGCCGGGTCGTAGCCGTAGACGGCAAAGGTCAGGAAGACCGCGGTCGTGGCGACGAGAACGACTGCCGAGACGGGCTCGAGCCGGCCGTAGAGCGCAAAGCGGATCAGTTCGACGGCGTGGGTGAATGGGTTCATCTCGCAAATGTCGTAGAGGATGAGGCTCGCTTCCTTGACATGCCAAAGCGGATAAAGAGCGGAGGAGGCGAAGAACATCGGAAAAATCACGAAGTTCATGACGCTGGCGAAGTTCTCCAGTTGGCGGATCGCCGAGGACAGCAGCAACCCCAGCGCGCCCAGCATCAGTCCCGATAAAACGAGCGCGGGCAGGACCGCGATGTAGCCGTACCACGGTGGCTCGATCTCCCAGATCAGCGCGATCGCGAGGAAAGCATAGGCCTGCAATATCGAGACGATGACACCGGCGAGAAGCTTGGAGGTCAAAAGAAACCAGCGCGGCAGCGGGCTTACCATCAGGATCCGCATGCTGCCCATCTCTCGGTCATAGACCATCGACAATGAGCTCAGCATGCCATTGAACATCAGGATCATCGCAATGAGGCCCGGCGCGATATAGACCGAGTAGGGGACGTAGGTCTCGTAAGGCGGGATGATCGAAACGCCGAGCACGAAGTGAAAACCGGTCGCGAAGATCGCCAACCACACGAGTGGGCGCACCAGCGCCGAAAAAAAGCGCCCGCGCTGGTTCAGGAAGCGCAGCCATTCGCGGTTCGCTATGCCGATGAAACAGCGCAGGTAATGGATCGTCCTCATGCCGCTTCGCGCTCCTGGACGAGGGTTTCGAAGGCGACGCGCATCGAGGGTGCTCGCATCTGGCCGATAAGCTGGGCGGCGGCGCCATCGGCCAATACCTCGCCCTTGTGCAACACGACAACTCTCGCACCCTCGCCGACTTCGTCGATCAGATGCGTGGCCCACAGTGCGGCCAGACCCTCCTCACGGCAGAGCCGGCGAACATGGTCGAGCATGAATTGACGACTGGCGATGTCGAGGCCGACTGTCGGCTCGTCGAGCAGCAATAATCGCGGCTGGTGCAGCAGAGCGCGCGCGATCTCGATCCGGCGCCGCTGACCACCGCTCAGGCTGCCGCGTCTTGTCGCGGCGCTGGTCGACAAGCCCGACGCGCTCGATCTCGGCTGCAATCCGTCTGGTTGCGTCGCGACGTGACATGCCGTGCAAGGCACAGTGGTAGAAAGAGGTTCTGCTCGACCGATGAGGTCGAGATCGAGGGTCGGCTGCTGGAACACGATCCCCATCTGCCGCAGGCACTCCAACATCCGTTCGCGAATGTCCATGCCAAAGATGCGGATCGTCCCTTCGCCCTGGGCGTAGAGCCGGGTGGCGAGTGAGAACAATGTCGTTTTCCCGGCGCCGTTCAGCCCGAGGAGCACGGTGAAGTCGCCGGGCGCGATCGAGAACGAGACGTCTTTCAAGACGCGCCGCGGTCCGAAACGGTGTCCCAGTCCCTCGACCGCCAATGCCGGCGCAATGCTCATGAAAGCCTCACGGGCGGGACGCAACACCCCAGGGAGCCTGTCCGACCGGAACGGATTTGATCACCTTGAGCGATGCGACATCGATCACCGAGATGTCGTTGCTGACCCCGTTCGTCGTGTAGACCCGGCTCTGATCCGGGTTGAAGGCCAGGCTCCATACCCGTTGTCCGACCAGCAGATACTTCAGGACTTCATAGCTCTGCGCGTCGATCACGGCAACGCGGTTGGCGGGCCCGAGCGCAGCAAAGGCAAGCTTGCGGTCGCGGGTGATCGCGATCCCGACCGGCTGGATCGCCTCGGTCGGCACCCCGGGAACGGAAAAGGTGATGCGCTTGACGATCTCGCGTTTTGCGGCGTCGACGACACTGACCGATCCGCCGATTTCGGCGGAAACCCAGAACTGCGCGCCGTCGGCGGTCCATACGGCGCGGCGCGGGCGGCTGTCGACGAGGATGTTGGCGACGACCTGGCGTGTGGCGGTGTCGATGACATGCGCCATGTTCGTCGTTTCGGAGGTGTTGACGAGGTAATGTCCGTCGGGGCTGATGCCCATCCCTTCCGGCTCGACTCCGACCGGGATCTCGGTGACGACCTCGCCGCGGTCGACGTCGACGAGGGTGACGAGGTTGTCGTCCTCGTTCGCGACATAGAGCAACTTACCAGCGGGATCGAGCGCGAAATACTCCGGGTCTGCGCCGCTCGGCAAGGTACGCGCGATCTTGTCGCTGGCGAGGTCAAGCACCTCGATATGGTCGCTGTCGCTGGCGCAGATGTAGAGGGACTTTGCATCGTTGGAGAGCAGAATGCCGCGCGGCCGCTGGCCGACCGGGATCGTCTTGATCGGCTCTAGAGTGTTGCCGTCGACCACGGTGACGGTATTGTCCTTCTCGTTCGAGACGTAGATCGTGTCCGCCGCCGCGATCCCAGCCGCCGCGATCTGGGCCGCGCAGAGGAAGGCGATCGCCACCGGCGCGATCAGCCCATTCGGCATTTCGTCTCGGGCTGGTCGATTCCGAGCGTATCGAGCTCGGAGAATTGGTGCAGAAAACCGGGCTGCGGCGACACCGAGACGAGCGAGCGTGCATCGGCGAGCAGCACCGGCTGGCGCAGCTGGCCGTCCCAGGAGCGGAAGCTCAGCCGGGCGCCTTTGTAGGCGGCGAGCTCGAACCGATCGCCGCGCATAAAGGCGACGATGGCGGCGGGGTCGGCCGATTTCGACCGCGTCGCCGCTTCGCCGATTGCCCGCACCGACATCCAAGCGGCGTAATCGCGGTCGGTCATCCAGCGTTTGGATTGGCGCAGAAACCGCTCTTGCAGTTGGGTGGCGCCCCATTGCTCATGCGGCCGCGCCCAGGCCGTCGGGATGAGACCTTGGGTCCCGGCCACCGGGCGCGGGTCGAAAGTGCGGTAGGAGAGATCATCGCCAAACTCGTCCTCCTCGTCGGCCACTACGAGAACGTCGTAAGTGATGCCTTGGGTGAAACGCGCGACTTCGGCCTGGATCGCGAAATGACCGGTATCGGTCCGTCGCGCTCCCGCGACGAAAGTCCAGGGCTTCTCTTGGATTATGCGCGCCTGGAATTTCAGCGCGGCATGGCGGATGTCGTCCGCGAATTCGCGATCTCCGTCGCCATGGCCGACGGCCAGCAAGAGGCCTTGCCAGCGCTTGGCGACCAAGTATTGGACCAGTGCGTCGGCAAGCATCGCCCGGCTCGGCAGCAAGTGCATTATGTTGGCGCGGCAATCCTCGCCGCGCAGACGATCGTCTGCAGTGCCGGCATCGAAGAACGTGATCCCGGCGGCTTCTGGCATCCTCGCCACCGACAATAGCTCCGGCGCCGCCAAATCGGTCACGATGAGCCAGATGCCCTTTGCCGCGAGCTCGCGGAGGCTCGCGGCGACATCGCCGTTCTCCGGCACGATCACCTCGGCCAAGGTGAACGACTGGCCGGTAAAATGGCCGGTCGTGTTGTTGTCGGCAATGCCGAGCCGCGCGCCCTGGATGCCCTCATCCTGTGGCGGCTGGTCGAGGTAGGAGAGCGGCAAAGTCCGCTTGACCGCACGCGACAACCAGCCGATCTGCACCACTTGCTCACCGGCACGGGTAGCCGCGGGCGTCAATTCCGCGGCTACGATGAGAATCACCAGCCACAGCCTGAAATGGCGCCAAGCCCTCATAAGCGCTGTGCGGCCTTCCGACTGTAATCGTCGCCCCCGCGAAAGCGGGGGTCCAGGGGAAGCGACGAGAGCCGCTGCTCTGGGTTCCCGCTTTCGCGGGAATGACGAAGAGAAGCTGCTACGGTAGTGATTTTACTCACTTCAGCGTCTCGAGGTAGGCGATGACGTCTTGCCGTTCCTTCTCGTCCTTTATGCCGGGGAAGATCATTTTCGTTCCCGGCACCGTCGCGCGCGGATCGGCCAGGTAGGTGTCGAGCGCCTGCGCGTCCCAGGTATGGTCGAATTTTTTCATCGCCTCGGAGTAATTGAAATTCTCCAGGCTCGCAGATTTGCGGCCTACGATCCCGAACAAGCTGGGCCCGATCTTGTTCTTCCCCGCCTCGGTGGTATGGCAGAGCGCGCATTTTTTGAATTCTGCCTTGCCGGCTTCGACATCGGCGGCCGTGGCAGGGCAAATCGCGAAGAACGGCAGCAGCATAGCCAAGCCGAGGTACGAGATCGGTAACCGCATCCTTCCTCCCGGGCGTCAGTTTCACCAAGGGTCGTTCGCTTTATCCTCATCGCCGGGCCCGGCGCAAACAAGTATTGAGTGAGCACCGCAGACGCTCGGACCGGCCCCGCTCGAATGTGTTACAATCTACCGTTGTGTCAGTTTCAAGCCATCGCTGCATCTGCAGCAATTCTGCAGCAAAACATCGCGCTTTGGTTGTAGTTGTAGATACTCCGCGGCAATCTCCGTTCTCGAGCGGGACGCACTACGAGTATGCATGTCATTCAGGCAATTTTTTGGTCGTGGTTATCGCAACCGAGCGAGCACCCGGCTCTTGTCGTCGGCAGCTGGCAAATGCGATAAGCCCCGCTGCGTCAATATCGGTCGCGTCAACCCGAAGCCAGGGAGGAGGTCGTGGAGACACGCGCTGCTGTCGCTTTCAAGGCTGGTGAGCCGCTCAAGATCGAGAAGGTTCAGCTCGATGGACCCAAAGACGGCGAGGTGCTGGTCGAGATCAAGGCAACCGGAATCTGCCATACCGACGAGTTCACACTGTCCGGTGGCGACCCGGAGGGCCTCTTTCCGGCGATCCTCGGCCACGAGGGGGCAGGCATCGTCGTCGATGTCGGACGCGGCGTAACGAGCGTTGCCAAAGGCGACCATGTAATCCCGCTCTACACCCCGGAATGCCGTCAATGCGAATATTGTCTGTCACGCAAGACCAATCTCTGTGTCGCGATCCGCGCCACGCAGGGCCAGGGCGTGATGCCCGACGGCACCAGCCGGTTCTCGGTCGGCGGCAATAAGATCCACCACTACATGGGTACATCGACCTTCTCGAACTTCACGGTCTTGCCTGAGATCGCCGTCGCAAAGATCCGCGAGGACGCGCCGTTCGACAAGGTCTGCTATATCGGCTGCGGGGTCACCACCGGCATCGGGGCGGTGATCAACACGGCGAAGGTCGACCCCGGCTCCACCGTCGTCGTGTTCGGCCTCGGCGGCATCGGGCTCAACGTCATCCAGGGTGCCCGTATGGCCGGGGCCGACATGATCGTCGGCGTCGATTTCAATCCGAAGCGGCGGGAGATGGCCGAGAAATTCGGGATGACCCATTTCGTCAACCCGAAGGAGGTTCAGGGTGACCTTGTCCCCTATCTCGTAAACCTGACGAAGGGCGGCGCCGATTACAGCTTCGAGTGTATCGGCAATGTCAATGTCATGCGCCAGGCGCTCGAATGCGCCCACCGCGGCTGGGGGGTCAGCGTGATTATCGGCGTGGCCGGCGCCGGCCAGGAAATCTCGACGCGCCCCTTCCAGCTGGTCACCGGACGCGTGTGGAAGGGCACCGCCTTTGGCGGCGCACGGGGCCGCACAGACGTGCCGAAAATCGTCGACTGGTATATGGAAGGCAAAATCAACATCGACGATCTGATCACCCATAAGCTGGCGCTCGACGAGATCAACAAAGGATTTGACCTGATGCATGCGGGCGAATCCATCCGCAGCGTCGTCGTTTTCTGAGCTCATGGAGCCGGCAAATTATTGAAAACCCACCATCACCCACCAAGCCTCCACCCTAACCCTCCCCCGCTTGCGGGCTTGCGGGCTTGCGGGGGAGGGAATGGGAGGGGGCTTGTGCTCAATCCGTCTTTGTTAGCCCCTCTTCCGCACGCGACGCAGCGCGGGAGCGGGTGCCGAGCGCAGCGAGGCGGGTGAGGGTGCTGCGGTCAGCCTCGGTAAAGCCGATCAGGTGTGGTGGCCCCAGGCGAGGAAGCCGTCGTTTTTGAAGCCGGGTTTTCCGTAGGTGAGAGGGGTGCCCGCCAGCGTTTCGACGCGACCGCCGGCAGCTTCGAGAATAGCTTGCCCGGCAGCGGTGTCCCACTCCATCGTCGTGCCGAAACGCGGGTAGAGGTCAGCCTCACCGGCAGCGATAACGCCGAATTTGAGGGCGCTGCCACAGCTCTTGCGCGCCCGCACTGGATAATCCTGCAGGAACTCGGCAAGCCGCCGGCTATTCTCATGCGACCGGCTGTGGATGACGACGAGCCCGTCCTCCGGTGCGCGTGCATGGATCAGCTCTGGCGCACCATTACCGCGGCGGCGGGTGGCAGTACCCGGACCATACGCGGCATAGGTCAGACCGACCGCCGGCCCATGCACGACCCCCAGCACCGGCCGCCCTTCCTCGACAAGCGCGATCAGCACCGCGAAATCGCCGTTCCGTGCGATGAACTCGCGAGTACCATCGAGCGGATCGATGGCCCAGAAGCGATCGCAGCAAGGCGGTGTTCCCTCGGCCTCGCATAACTCCTCGGCGACGCAAGGGATGTCGGGAAAGGCCGACATCAGCCGATCGATAATGATCCGCTCGGCGGCCAGATCGGCTTCGGTCACCGGGGTCTTATCGGTCTTGTGGTGAACGTCGAATTCTTCTGCATAGACCTTGAGGATAGCCTCGCCGGCGGCGACAGCCGTCCGGCACACGATGTCGAGCATTTCTTGGCGATCGTGGGTCATGCCGCTTTCCGCTGCTCGGCGGCGCGGATCGCCCGCCACACGCGCTCCGGGGTCAACGGCATGTCGAGATGCTCGATCCCGAGTTCGGCGAGGGCATCGACGACCGCGTTGACCAGGGCGGGCGGCGCGCCGATCGCGCCGGCCTCGCCGGCGCCTTTGACGCCGAGCGGGTTCGTGCGGCACGGCACGACGTTGTAGGCGAACTCGATCCGCGGCAGGTCCTCGGCCCGAGCGATCGAATAGTCGATCAGCGAGCCGGTCAGCAATTGCCCGGTTTCCGGATCGAAGACGGTGCGTTCCAGCATTGCCTGCCCCACCCCCTGCGCGACGCCGCCCTGCACTTGTCCGGCAAGCAGCAACGGATTGATGACCGTGCCGAAATCGTCGACGACAAGGTAGCGCAGAATATCGATATGGCCGCTGTCGGGCTCGATTTCGACCTCGCACACGTGACAGCCATTGGGGAAAGTCGGCTGCGGCGGCGTGAAATGGCCGCTCTCGTCGAAGCCGGGCTCGACACCGGGCGCCTGGCGCGCCGGGTCGAAGGCGGCGCGCGCCACTTCCTCGATGCCGATCCGGCGATCGGTCCCGGCGACCGCGAATTCCCCGTCGGCGAATTCGACATCCGCCTCCGCCGCTTCGAACAGATGCGCGGCGATCCGCCGGCCCTTGGCGATCAGCTTGTCTGCGGCCTGCGTCAATGCGGCGCCGCCGACCGGTATCGAGCGTGACCCGCCAGTGCCGCGGCCGAATGAAATCGCCGCGGTATCGCCTTGCAGGACCCGAATCTTGTCGGGTGCGACGCCGAGCCGCTCGGCGGCGAGCTGGGTGTAGGCGGTCTGATGCCCCTGCCCCGAGGACTGAGTTCCCATCAGGACCGTCAAGGCGCCGCTCGGGTCGAACCGCAACTCGGCGAACTCGTCGGGCGGGAAGCCGGACTGCTCGATATAAACGGCGTGGCCGAGCCCGCGATAACGGCCTCGCGTCCGCGCCTCGGCGCGCCGCGCCGGAAACCCGGCGAAATCGGCGGCAGCGAGCGCCTGGTCCATGTTGCGCGCGAATTCGCCGCTGTCATAGGTGAGGCCGAGCGCGGTCCGGTACGGCATCGCCTCGGGCTTGATGAAATTGCGCCGGCGCAATTCCTGCGGCGGCACACCGAGCTGCCGCGCCGCGTAATCGACCAGCCGCTCGATCGCGTAAGCGGCCTCGGGCCGGCCGGCGCCGCGATAGGCGTCGACCGGCACGGTGTTTGTGAACACGCCCTTGACGCCGACATGGATCGCCGGGATCGCATAGACGCCGCTGTGCATCACCGCGCCCGAAGCGGTCGGGATCTCCGGCGCGAAGTTCGACAGATAGGCGCCCATATTGGCGATCAGCGTCACCTCCAGCCCCAGGAAGCGAAGTTCCTCGTCCAGGGCCAGCTCGAGCCGGATGACGTTGTCGCGGCCCTGCGTGTCGGTCATGAAGGCATCGGAGCGGTCCGGGATCCATTTCACGGGTCGGCCGACTTTCCTGGCGGCCCACAGCACGAGTACATGCTCGGGATAAAGAAACAATTTCATGCCGAAGCCGCCGCCGACGTCGCGCGTCACGACGCGGATCCGGTTCTCGGGAACCTTGAACACATTGCCGGCGAGCAGAGTGCGCAGGAAATGCGAGCCCTGCGTCGAGCTCCACAAGGTGTAGGTTTCGTCCCCCGGATCGTATTCGCCGGCTGCGCCACGCGGCTCCATCGAATTGACGACGACCCGGTTGTTGACGAGATCGAGACTGACGCGATGCCGCGCTGCAGCCATTGCGTGCTCGACCGCGGCCGCGTCGCCGGTCTCCCAATCAAAGCATAGATTGCCCGGCGCCTCGTCCCATACCTGCGGCTGGCCCGGATCGAGTGCCTGCGCGGTATCGACGACGGCGGGCAGCGCTTCGTAATCGACGGTGATCAGCTCGGCCGCGTCCCGCGCCGCGGCGGCGGTTTCCGCGACGACCATCGCGACCGTGTCGCCGACATGCCGCACTCGCTCGCACGCGATCGCCGGATGCGGCGGCAACACCGATTGCGAGCCGTCTCGATTGCTGACGGCACTGACGCACGGGACACCTCCGATCCCGTCCCGCGCGAGGTCTTCCCCGGTAAAGACGGCGAGTACGCCGGGCGAGGTGAGCGCCGAGCCTGCATCGATGCCGGTGACGCGCGCATGCGCGTGCGGCGAGCGCAGCATGAAAGCGTGCGCCCCACGCGGACGGCTGATGTCGTCGACATAGGCGCCGTGACCGGTGATGAAGCGCCTATCCTCGACCCGGCGGACCGGCTGACCGATGCCGAACTGCTTCATTGGACATGACCTCCGAGCGCGTGCCGCCAAGGATAGGTCCCCAATCGCTCCGCGGCCATGCCTTTCGGCGGGGCCGATAAACGAGTTCACCCTCGTTCCCGCGAAGGAAGACTGTGAGAAGCTGGCTGCACCGCGGTCGTGCGTGCTTCGAGACGCGCCCTTTAGGCGCTCCTCAGCATGAGGTAACCCTTTGCCACCAAATAAAAATCCTCATCCTGAGGAGGCCGCGAAGCGGCCATCTCGAAGGACGCACGAAGGTGGCCCAGCTCGATTTTCGCTTTCGTTACAGCCTCGAAATCCAGAATGCCTATACATCAGACGGCTATGGATTTCGGCTCTCTGCTTCGCCACGGTCGAGATGATGAATTTCGAGGTCGTCGCGCGTTTTTCAGCTTCCTGATAAATGGGGGCGGCTAACGCCGTTCCCTTTCGCCCTTGTGCTGCTCCATATAGGTCCGGGTGTGGTGGTCGACGTTACCCTGCTCGTCTCGGTCTTCGCGCTCCTTCAAGTCGCCGTCCTCCGATCCGCGCTGCTCGGAGCGCGACGATCCGCCATGCTGCTGACCATGCGAAGACCGACCCAACTCATCATTGCGCGACGAGTACGAAGACCGCTCCGATCCGCTGCTGTGCGAGGAATGCGAAGACCGCGAACGATGCTCACCCTCGCCCTCGCCCTCGCCCTCATTGTCTTTGGTGTGCGGATCCGGTTTTTCCGTGCTCTCGTGCGGATGTCGTCCCGGCCCCTGCCGATCGCTTCGAGCCATGATTGCTCGTCTATTGCTGTTGCGCATCGCACGACTGCAGGCCAGCCCCGCGATGTCTTTTGGAAACACCGCGACGTCAAAGCCGTTACCAATAGTCGGAACGCATCCCGGCCGGTTATCTTTGGACTGACAAGGCATCGCACGCGCATTCGCGGCTGATTTTGCTGCAGCAGTACTCAACCAGCTAGTGCGATACCACCCTTGAGTCTAACTCTGTTACTTATCAGCTGAACCCACCCGAACTCCCCAAGCAGAACCCAGGGCCCTGTCATCTCAAACTGGCAGAGGGGTGACATGACCCACATTTCAGGGAATTAAACCATGCTGGCTTGCGCTGTGGTTGATCGGGTGCGACTTTTTAGCAATGTTCTGCATAGAGTCCGCGTCATATGCCAAATTCGGGATGCCTAAGTTTGCCCACCGGCCGCCGTCAGAGCGCCACCAGCCGCCGTTCTCTAACGACCCAACTGATTACGCAGGTGTTGACAGAGTTGGGTTACCGTGGCGCTGTCCCAACGTGCAGAATGATTTTAGCGCTTGATATGCATCATATAATTGAAGTGTCAGAGAGTGGCCCAAATGAGTTAAATATCTCATAACCCTTTTGTCCTACCTGTCATCGTCTATTTCATCGGGGTGATATCGAGGGATTCCATTTACGCATGGAAGGTATTCTAGTATCACTGAGCCGTGCATTCGATGTCGCTACCGTCGATGATTTATTATTCTTGAGCGTGGCAAATCATGGCCACCACACTGTATCAGGTGATGGAATTCTCAGGCTATCGCGCCTGATTGTGTCTGGCCTCGCCAGACATCAGCAATTTGGATGCCTATGCCGGGGAGTTACTCGGTGAGGCTCACAGATAAGGGAAGACAGCTAGTCGATGCGTGGAAACGTGGTAATCGGCACGACGTATTGATTGCTCTTGGGCAGCAGCAGGTGTCAAGGCAATGTACAGATGTCACCGGGCCCGCAAAGTGATTGTTGACCTTAGGGCGAAATTTCTATCGTTAACTAAACATTTGCGAACCGCCCTCGCTACGCTACCGATTATAATGTCCATCAAATCGGACGGATTAGCCTCTCGCGCTGGCGGCAGGCCGCGATCGGCCGCGGGGGGAGGATGCCATGAATTTGCGCATTTCTGGGTTGCTCATTGATCGCGGCCTCGATGAAATCGGGGGAAACCCATGATTAAATTGCGGCATCAAGTCCTCCGTGGTCTGCCCGTCGTCATGCTGGTGTACAGCCTGCCGGCACAGGCGCAGGCGCAGTTCAACCAGCAAGGCCCAAAACTCGTCGGCACAGCCGCCGTCGGGGAGGCAAATCAAGGTCTTTCTGTGTCGCTATCCGGCGACGGGAATACCGCGATCGTGGGCGGGTTTAGGGACAATGGCGATGTCGGCGCCGCATGGGTGTACACGCGCTCGGGCGGCGTGTGGAGCCAGCAAGGCCCGAAACTGGTTGGCACAGGCGCCGTCGGCCCCGGCACAGCAAGGTAGTTCTGTTTCGCTATCCGGTGACGGGAACACCGCGATCGTCGGCGGGGGTGGTGACAATGGCGATGTCGGCGCCGCGTGGGTGTACACGCGCTCGGGCGGCGTGTGGAGCCAGCAAGGCCCGAAACTGGTCGGCACAGGCGCCGTCGGCCCGGCACAGCAAGGTATGTCTGTTTCGCTATCCGGCGACGGGAACACCGCCATCGTCGGCGGGCGATGGCGCCGCGTGGGTGTACACGCGCTCGGGACGGCATGTGGACCCAGCAAGGCCCGAAACTAGCGCCAAGGTGGTCTGTGTCGCTATCCGGCGACGGGAATACCGCGATCGTGGGTGGACTTTGTCGACAATGGCGTATGTCGGCGCCGCGTGGGTATACACCCGCTCGGGCGGGGTGTGGAGCCAGCAAGGCCCGAAACTGGTCGGCACAGGCGCCGTCGGCCCGCGCACAACAAGGTGATTCTGTTTCGCTATCCGGCGACGGGAATACTGCCATCGTGGGCGGGTGTCATGACGATGGCGATGTCGGCGCCGCGTGGGTGTACACCCGCTCGAGGCGGCGTGTGGACCCAGCAAGGCCCGAAACTGGTCGGCACAGGCGCCGTAGGCACCACCGCAGGGCAAGGTCATTCTGTTTCGCTCTCCGGCGACGGCAATACCGCGATCGTGGGCGGGTTTAGGCGACAATGGCGCCGCCGGTGCCGCGTGGGTATTCACCCGCTCGGGCGGCGTGTGGAGCCAGCAAGACGAAACTGGTCGGCACAGGCGCCGTCGGCCACGCAGAACAAGGTCTTTCTGTCGCGCTTTCCGGCGATGGAAATACCGCCATCGTCGGCGGGCCTGGGGACAATGACTTTGCCGGCGCCGCGTGGGTGTACATGCAAACCCTATGTTCGCCGGGACGCCCGGGAAGGCAAACTGTTACGGCAGGAGCGTCTCGGCGCTCGCCCGGCAGTTTCACGGGCTCAATGGCGCGGCCGCAGCGCGTGGGGTTCTCCGGCGTGAGGGCGCTGCAAAATGCCATTCTGGCGTTTTGCGGGGAATAGCTGTTCGGCCCAGTAGTCCTACACGGCTCTTAGCATTTGAATGGAATTTCAACATCTTGTGTCTGTGCCGTCGCTACGTTTCTCGGCGAAGCCGCATAAGCGGATGTTATGGAAAAATCACCGCGCCCGTAGAGGGCCTCCACCTGATTATCCGATATACTCCCGCTTAACGTAATCCGCGCCCGCCGCAACTCCCGTTCGGCCAGTCGACTTACTGCCACGAGGCGACGAACTACTTTCGCATGCGGAATTGTACGCGGGTCAATAAACATGTCACTGACCACTCCGTAACGAAGTCGATGTTTCGAGTAGAAATTACTTAGAGCAAGTATTTCGTCAGCGAGAGGTTTTCTTATAGCTTTTATGCCGGGAGATTTCTTCACAGGATCAAGGGGAAAGGCTTTAGAAGCTGCCGTCGCAATCACGACCAAATTGTGACCAAGTGGCCTTTGAAGCTGACCGCTATACGTATCGTAATCTTTTAGAAAAAGTAAGCCTTTTAACACACATTCAATACTCTGGGATAAAAGATGTAGAACCACATGTTCCTTTGCGTCCAATTCTCCTTGTCGGTTCAGAAGGACAGCTGCAGCACCAAACGCTTTGCCTTTCCCATACATCGAAAGCGCGACAAACTTCTTGCCACCATCAGCTAAAGTCAAATTGATAGGGCCTGTTTCGATGTGCTTGGCCATCGACCTTTCTCGGTGGGGCGTTGTCGATATAGCGGCAATCTACGCCGTTTGCCGCGAAGCGGTCATGCCTTCTTGTACCACCTATGCTGTGTTGGCGGTGGTCGGCCAGCATCACCAATTTGGCGGCCCACCTGCGAGCCGTGAGATCGTAGCTGCGCTGACGTTGTAACTGCGGCCAATGTCAGCCAGCGATTCCCTGCCCCGGTCGCGGCGCCGATCGCCTCGCGCCGCTGGTGCGGGGTCAGCTTCGGTCGCCGGCCCATCTTCTGCGCCTCGCGCCATGGCACGCGCCCTACCTTCGCCGGTGCGTGCACGGATGAGATCGCGCTCGAACTCCGCCAGTCCGCCGAGCACGGTCAGCATCAGCCGCCCGTGGATGTCGTGGTGTCGGCCCATGCGTCGCCGAGCGAGCGAAACCCGGCCTTCCTGTCGGTGATGGCCGCGAGGGTGTTCAGCAGGTCGCGGGTCGATCGCGCCAGCCGGTCGAGCCGCGTCACCATCAGCACGTCGCCAGCTTCAAGCGCCTCGAGCACGCGGCGAAGCCGATGCACGCCGAATAGG
>CAVOHI010000038.1:0-58654 GCA_963695605.1 uncultured Alphaproteobacteria bacterium
GAGACGCTATGGGGCGGGCGGCGAGGGCGTGGCAACTTCGGTCGCTGCATGTAACCGATGGAGTGCCGCGATGCCCCAGCCGAACGACTTGAGCAGGTCCCTCGTCGCCCTGGACCAGAATAGTACGATCATTTCGGTCGTCGAACTGAGCCAATCGAGCTGGCTTCTCGGCGGTGTCGTTCCGGGTATTGAGCGGCAGCCGCACAAGAAGCTGGAGCCGAGCCCAGAACGGCTGCTTGCCGTGCTGCAACGCTGGCGGGATGAGGCGGTCCAGGCCGGCGGCACAATCACGCGGATCGCCGTTGCCTTCGAAGCCGGCCGCGACGGCTTTTGGCTGGCGCGCTGGCTCGAGGCGCGTGGCGTTGAGGCGCACGTGATCCATCCCTCGAGTGTCGCGGTATCGCGGGAGCATCGGCGAGCGAAAACCGACCGGCTCGACACCGAGTTGCTGAAGCGCGGCTTCTTGGGGTGGCTGGGTGGAGAACGGGGCCACTGCAACATGGTCGCGCGTGCCGACGATTGCCCGAGGAGGACGCCAAGCGGCCGAGCCGCGAGCGCGAGTGCCTCGTGGGGGAACGCACGCGGATTGTGAACCGGATAAAGTCCACGCTGGCCCGGCTGGGCGTTCGCAACTTCAAACCGACCCTGCGCAAGGCTGCCGAACGTCTGGCAACCGTGCACACCCCGGAGGGCATGCCGCTGCCGCCCAACACCTTGGCCGAGCTGCAGCGCGACATGGCGCGGCTGAGCTGTGTTGTCCGCCAGATCCGCGAGATCGAGCAGGCTCGTCAGAAACGATTAGAGCAGCAGCCTGAGACCGGGCCTCACGCCATGGTTCGGCGGTTGGCCCGCATCGTCGGGGTTGGTGTCGAGACGGCTGATATGCTGGTCCATGAGGTGCTGTCACGGCCCATGCGCGACCGCAGAGCCGTGGCCCGCTACGCCGGCCTAACCGGTTCGCCGGATGAGAGCGGCGCGCAACGCCGCGAACAAGGGCTCGCCCGAGCCGGCAACGCCCGGGTCCGCCGCGGCATGATCCAACTCGCCTGGCGGTTTCTGATGTTTTCAGAAGGCGTCAAGGCGCTGCGAAACACAAGCGACGCTAGGCGGCAAGCCGCCAAGCTGTGCTACCGTTTCGGTCCCTTGACCCCTTCCGCGCGCTCCGCGAAACCTGATCGCGGACGACGGGACGAAGAACGGCTTTCCCGCTCCGAACAAAGAACCGACTACAAACCAAAATCACTACTTGACAGCAGAAGCCCCATACAAGCCCCATACAAGTTCGAAATCCTGCTCCCTCCTGCGGCGAGTCCACGAACTTTCGGTCCCTGAGCGACGGACGATATCCGAGCCTTGGTCTAAGCGGAGGAGTGGCGCCTACACGTACGCGGGTGCCATCCTTGACTGAGTTCCAAAAAGCAAGATCAAGCTCATCGGCAGCGACATCGGCGGGCGACGGTACTGGAGGGCGCGTGGGTGAAAGCGCGGCAGCCGCGTTTGGGCGATCGAGGCCAAGGTACCTTCCGGACACTGCTCGAGGTAGCTTCTAGCTCGGCAGGGCTACCGTCCTTGACGCTATCCCAAAGCGCCAGCTCGAGAGCAACCACGTTATCGGCGGACAGCTCGGAGATCGCAGCCCCAGCGGAAGGTGCTTCTTGGCCGCATCGTAACCCCGCGGCCCGCCGCCTTGGGTGGTCTTGACCGATTGACTGTCGATCACCCCGGCCGACGGGCTCGCTTCGCGGCCCGCCGCTTCGCGCGCTTGCAGCCGCAACTCAAAATTGATCCTCTCAAACAAGCCGTCGTCTCGCCAGTCGTCGAAATAGCCTTGCACGGTGGTAAACGGAGGAAAGTCCTTCGGCAGCATCCGCCACTGACAGCCGGTCCGCGCGATATACAAGATCGCATCCCACACGGCCCGCAGCTCGGTCTCGCGCGGCCGACCCAAACGCTTTACTGCCGGCAGGTGAGGCTCGATCAGCGCCCATTCGGCATCCGTCAGGTCGCTTGCGTAGCGCTCTGCGTCTCGTTCATACTTTAGCCGAGTGAATTCGGTCCACATTTTGTGCCTCGATGATTGTTTTGCCACAACCATCATGCCACAACCGACTGAAATCACTCAATTCATCTTCGGTCGGCTCTTAGAGTTGCGCCGGAGGCGATCGGCCCGCTGAAGTTGCAGTCACCAAGGATCGCATAATGAGGTTCGCCGGGCTGAAGTTCGCCTTGCCGTCCCGAACAGGTCACGGAAAGCAGTATCGCTATCGACGACGATGTGACCATCCCGGTATTTTCGCCCTATTCGGGCGGGTCCTCCTTGTCCGTCAAAGAGGTGCTTGTCGTGCCGAAGCGTGTTGCGGCATTCAGCCCCGTGAGGCTGCGGGATGCGTTGTCTCGTCATAGAAGATGAAGCGGACACGGCCCGCTATGTCTGTAACGGGCTCACGGAGGCCGGGCATACGGTTACTCTGGTTCGTGATAGTATCAACGGGCTTCACGTCGCGACGAACGAGCGCTGGGATATCATTATCCTCGACCGGATGCTCCCAGGCGGAGTGGATGGGCTATCGATTATCACCACGATCCGAAACCTGGGTAAGACGACACCGGTGATCATATTGAGCGCGCTGGCGAGCCTGGACGAGCGGGTGCGGGGTCTGCGGGGCGGCGGCGACGATTATCTGACAAAGCCCTTTGCTTTTTCCGAGTTACTTGCGCGCATGGAGGCATTGCTCCGCCGCGGCGCGACGACAGAGGACAGTCGCGAGCTTTGGATCGCCGATTTGCGGCTCGATTTGAGGACACGACGGGCGGAGCGTGCGGGTAGGCCGATCGCGCTTCAGCCGCGTGAGTTCCGCCTTCTCGAATACCTTGTGCGGCACCAGGGGCAGGTTGTCACCCGGACGATGCTGCTCGAGGCGGTCTGGGATTATTACTTTGATCCGCAGACCAATGTTATCGATGTTCAAATCAGCCGCCTGCGTCGGAAAATCGACAAAGATTTCTCGCCTCAATTGCTCCGTACCGTCCGCGGTACCGGCTATATGATCTCGGCCGATGACTAGGTTTTGGGACACCGTCGCGTTCCGCCTGGCGCTCGGTTATGGACTGCTCGCCATCGGCTCTATGTCGGTGATTGCCGCGGCGTTCTATTTCGGCACGGTCGGCGTCCTCGCGCGGAGCACAGACGCGAAACTGGTCTCCGTTTCGCAACGATTGGCTGACCATTATGAGACCCGCGGCGGCGAGGCACTGCGGCAGGAGGTGCAGCAGCTGCTCGCGGACGGCATCGAGCAGGATACCGAGGTCTATCTCCTCGTCGCACCCGACGGGCGACGAGTCGCCGGAAACATCTATGGTTGGTCGATGGCGACCGCACCGCCCGGAAGCCTTACCGATCTGGCGGTGATGCGTAACGGCCGCCCCTCGCTCAGCCGGCTTCTACCGCGGCTTTTGCCCGACGGTTCGATGCTCGTGGTCGGTCGTGACATGCAGGACCAGCGGGAGATCGAGCGGCTTGTTTGGCATGCGCTCTTACTCGGCGGAGCGGTGGCTTTGGTGCTCACGATCGGCGGCGCTCTGCTGTTTCGCAGGCAGCTGGAGCACAGGGTCAGTGCGATTCGCCGCACCGCTCTCGAGATAGAAGCGGGTGATCTGAGCCGGCGAATCCCGATATCCGACGTCGAAGACGAGTTCGCGAGGCTCAACCGCGACATCAACCGCATGCTCGATCGCATCGAGCATCTGATGGATGGTGTACGGCACGTATCCAATGCGATAGCCCACGATCTCAGAACTCCGCTCGGGCGTATCCGCAGCCGGCTCGAAGAAGCGCTCCGCCCCGGCAACAACACTGCGCAGCTCGCCGGAACGGCACGATTTTCCATCCAGCAAGTCGACGAACTGATCCGGATGCTCGACAGGGTGCTGCAGATCGCAGAGGCGGAATCCGGGGCGCATCGGCAATCCTTCACGCCCGTACCGCTCGCCGCTGTCGTCAGCGATGTCGTTGAACTTTACGACGCCACCGCCGAGGCCGAAGGAATTACCCTCATCAGCGAAATCGAGGGCCAGCCGGTGACGATGGGCGATAAGAACCTCCTTACGAGCGCGCTTGTGAACCTGACCGATAACGCCCTGAAATACGCCGGCAGCGGAGCGACCGTACACGTTCGTGCGACGCAGGATCGGGATACCGTCTCGATGATCGTTCAAGACGACGGCCCCGGCATTCCGCCGGCTGAGCAATCCCGCGTCACCGAGCGCTTCTACCGCCTCGACCAGAGCCGCAGCCTTCCTGGAAACGGCCTCGGTCTCTCGATAGCGGCGGCCACCGCATCGCTGCATTGGGGGAAGCTCGAGCTGGAGGATGCGGCGCCCGGCCTCATTGCCCGCATCGTCCTGCCGCGCGCCGAGACCGCCGCCCCGGCGAGCGCAATCCCGCCGGAAATGTTGCCAGCGGCGACCGACGACTAGACATGCGTTGACTGCCGCTCCGGCGGCAGCCTTGAATCGAGGAATTTCAACCACTTGCTCCTGATCCATTTGAGCGGCGGGACCAGCGAGCCCGTCCCCCATGCATTACCAAACGGTAATCCATTGGAAAGACTGGCGAAAACCGTATGCGGTTAAGATTGCCGGCTGAGCCGAGGTCATTGGGGTAGGTTTGATGGCAGGGGACACCCAGCCGCCGATCGCCAAGAACAACAGACGGGGTGCGAAACTCATCGCGCTCGTGCTGGTCGCCGCCCTCGCGGCTGCGGTGACGTTGAAATGGCAACCACTCGCCGACCAGCCGGAAAACACGCACCCCACCAAATCGGCCGACCCGCCCGGTACCTTTCGACCCACGCAGCTGCAATGGCGGAGTCTCAAGCTCGCGCCGGTAACGATGCTGGCCTTCCGTCCCGAACAGGTGACTGAGGGCACGATTGCGGTGGACGACGATCTCACGACCCCCGTCTTCTCGAATTACTCCGGGCGGGTCACCAAAGTGATCGCGATGCTCGGCGATGTCGTCGAGCCCGGCGCCCCGCTCTTTGTGATCCATGCGAGCGAGTTCGTGCAGGCGCAGAACGATTTAATTACGGCTCTGGCCAATCTGCAGTCGGCGCGCTCACAGCTCACGATGGCGCAAACCACCGAGAAGCGCACACACGAACTCTATCTCGCGCAAGGCGGCTCGCTCAAGGATTGGCAGCAGGCCCAGACTGACCTGATCACCGCGCAAAACACGGTCCGCGCCGACGAGATCGCGCTCCACGCAGTGCGCCGTCGGCTCCGTATCCTCGGCAAGAGCGACCAAGAAATCGCATCGCTCGAGGCCGAACCTACGCAAAAGCTCGACTCGGTAGTAACCGTGACAGCGCCGATCCGCGGCACGGTTACTCAACGCCAGATCGGGGTCGGCCAGTACATCAATAGCGAGGCTGCAGGCGCCACGAACCCGGTCTTCACGATCAGCGATCTCTCAACCGTATATCTGATCGCCAATGTCCGCGAGGTCGATTCGCCATTGATGAAGATCGGTCTCCCGCTGGAAGTGCATGTGCTGGCCTATCCCAGCCGCGTCTTCAAGGGCAAGGTCTCCTACGTTGCCCCATCGATCGATCCGAACACGCACCGCCTGCCCGTTCGTGCCGATGTCGAAAATCCCGATGGCGCCCTAAAACCCGGGATGTTTGCGAGTTTCAGCATCATCACCGGCGAGGCCGCAACGGCGCCGGCGGTTCCACAGGAGGCGATCGTCTACGAAGGAGAGCAGGCCCGCGTCTGGGTCGCGGGAGAGGGCGATACTCTCGCTCTGCGCCAGATCCGCACCGGACGGACCAGCGATGGCATGGTCGAAGTTCTCGCCGGCCTGTCAGCCGGCGAGAAGGTCGTGACGAGCGGCACCGTCTTTATCGATCGCGCCGCCCGGGCCGATTGAGCTAGCCATGAACGCAGTCGTCGCTTTCGCGCTGAAGCAACGCGTCCTGATGGTCGCGTTGATGCTGTTCGTGTTCGTCGCCGGCTTCATCAGCTTTATCAACCTCAACATCGAGGCTTATCCGGACCCGGTGCCGCCGCGCGTCGAGGTCATCACCCAGAACCCAGGCGCATCGGCTGAAGAGATCGAGCGCTACATTACGATCCCGATCGAGATCCAGATGACGGGCATTCGCCATGTTCGATCGATCCGGACGATCTCGCTTTTTGGCCTCTCCGACGTCCGGGTCGAATTTACCTATGATTATACTTACGACGAGGCCGAGTCGAAGGTAATCAATAGACTGAGCCAAGTGCCGCCGCTGCCTAATGGTGTGACGCCATCTATCTCCCCGGCGAGTCCAATCGGCGAGATCTACCGCTATCGCATCGTCGGGCCGCCTGGGTACTCCGTCACCGACCTCAAGACGATCCAGGACTGGATTCTCGAGCGCCGCTTCAAGGCAGTGCCCGGCGTCATGGATGTCTCGGGCTGGGCCGGCATGACAAAAACCTACGAGATCACCGTCGATCTCGACAAGTTGCTCGCCTACGGCCTCACCTTGCCGCAGATGCTGCAAACCCTCAACAACAGCAACATCAATGTCGGCGGCCAGACCATCAATTTCGGGCCGCAAGCCGCTGTCGTGCGCGGCGTCGGTCTGATCCACACATTGGACGACCTCCGCAATACGATGCTGACCTCGAACAACGGTTCTCCGGTCTACGTCAAAGATGTCGCCACTGTGATCGTCGGCCACAAGCCGCGGCTCGGCATCGTCGGACAAGATGACGACGAGGACATCGTTCAAGGCGTCGTGTTGATGCGTCGCGGCGAGCAGAGCATGCCGACAATCCGCCGCGTCGAAGCCGAAGTCGAGAAGATCAACACGACCGGGATCCTGCCGCCGGGGCTGCGGCTGGAAAAGATCTACGACCGCCAGGAGTTGATCAACACCACCACTCGCACGGTGTTGCACAACATGATCTTCGGCATCGTGCTGATCTTTTTCGTACAGTGGATGTTCCTCGGGGATTTGCGCAGCGCCGTTATCGTCGCAGCGACAATCCCGTTCGCCCTGTTCTTTGCGATAACGATCATGGTGTTGCGCGGCGAGTCGGCGAATTTGCTGTCGGTCGGCGCGATCGATTTTGGGCTGATCGTCGACGCCACGGTGATCTTGGTCGAGAACATTTTCCGGCATTTAGGCGAAGGCGAACAACACCAGGAATATGCGCCTACCGGGATCGCCCAGCGGGCCGGCCTGACCGGGAAACTGCGCACAATTTTGCGATCGGCGAGCGAGGTCAACCAGGCGATCTTCTTCGCCGCCGGCATCATCATCGCCGGCTTTGTCCCGCTTTTCACGTTGAGCGGCGTCGAAGGACACATCTTTGGTCCCATGGCCACGACCTACGCCTATGCTATCGCTGGGGGCATCATCGCCACTTTCACCATCACGCCGGCTTTGAGCGCACTGTTGCTGCCGGAGCGGGTAAGCGAGACCGAAACGCTGATTGTCCGTGGTTTACGCCGGCTCTACGCCCCCCTCCTCGATTTCGCAGTGTCCAACCGCATTGCAACCCTTGGCGCCGCCGCCGTCCTCCTGGTATTCGCAGTGCTCGGTGTGCGGGGGCTCGGGCTCGAATTTTTGCCTCATCTCGAGGAAGGCAATTTGTGGATCCGCGCCACTATGCCACCCACGATCTCGCTCGAGGAGGCGACCCCGTACGTCAACCGCATGCGGCAGATCATCCGCGGCTTTCCTGAAGTTGTAACGGTTATCTCGCAGCTCGGGCGGCCGGACGACGGGACCGATGCCACCGGCTTCTTCAATGCCGAATTCAACGTGCCATTGAAGCCGTTCGATACCTGGCCTGAAGGCGTCGACAAAGAGAAGCTGACGCAACAGGTCAATGACGCGCTGGCGGCAGAGTTTCCCGGGGTGGATTTCAATTTCTCGCAATACATCCAGGACAACGTCGAGGAAGCAGCCTCCGGTGTAAAAGGCGAGAACTCTATCAAGCTCTACGGCAACGACCTCGATGCAATCCAAAAGACCGCCTACAAGATCAAGCAGGTGATGAAGACGGTGGCGGGGGTGACCGATCTCGCCGTCCTCAATTCGGTCGGTCAGCCGACCGTGAACATCGAGATCGACCGCGAGCGCGCCGCCCGCTACGGCCTGGCGCCGGGCGACATCAACACGACGATCCAGGCCGCGATTGGCGGCACCGCCGCCGGGAATGTCTACGAGTACGGCAGCGACCGGAACTTTCCGATCATCGTCCGCCTGGCGCCACAATACCGCCAGAGCCTCGATGCGATCCGGCACATTACTGTGGGGGCGACAAACCCGAGCGGCAGCGGCGTGGTTCCGATCCCACTTGGCGACGTGGCCAAGGTCAATTTAGTCTCGGGCCCCTCCTTTATCTATCGCGAAAACCAGGAGCGTTACATCCCAATCAAATTCAGCGTGCGCGACCGCGATCTCGGCGGCGCCGTGCTCGAGGCACAGCGCAAAGTCGCCGAACAGGTAGCGTTGCCCCCCGGCTCGCGTCTGGAATGGGTCGGCGAGTTCGGCGAGCTGCAGGAGGCCGTCGACCGCCTCGCGGTCGCGGTGCCGCTCGGCCTCGCGCTCATTTGCATGCTGCTGTTTTTGAATTTCGGTTCGATGATTGACACGATGCTGGCGGCGAGCGCGATTCCGATGGCCTTGGTCGGCGGAATATTTGCGCTGGTCCTGACGGGAATTCCGTTCAGCGTATCAGCCGCCATCGGCTTTGTCGCGCTGTTCGGCATCTCGGCAATGAATGGGATCATCGTCATCGCCTATTTCAATACGCTGATCGACGCCGGCCTCGAGCGGAGCGTGGCGATTACCCGCGCATGTGCCGTACGAATGCGCCCGGTGATGATGACCTGTATCGTCGCGTGTGTCGGACTGTTGCCGGCTGCCCTTTCGACAGGCATTGGCTCACAGGTCCAAAAGCCGCTCGCAGTGGTCGTGGTCGGCGGCAGCTTTTTAGCGCCGCTTTTGATCTTGCTGGTGATGCCGGTGCTGATCGACCTCTTTTCACGCCGGAGGGCACCGGCTGGAGCACCTCAGCACCTACCCGCGCCGGCCGAATAGAGATGCTCGGCCGCAAAGGCGCGGGCGGCTGGCTGCTCGCTATCGGAGTCGCGCTAGCCGGATGTGCTGTCGGCCCGGATTTCGAGCGACCGGCGGCTCCAGACGTCGAGGGCTATACGTCGACGCCGCTTCCGCAGGCGACGACGTCCGCGGAGGTCAGGGTGGTGAGGCGCAGCACTTTGTCCAAGATCTGGACATTCCAGGACAGTGGTGGACGCTGTTCCATTCCGAGGCGCTCAATGCGCTGATCGAGCAGGCACTGAGGAACAACCCGACCCTCCCGGCCGCGGAGGCCGCGTTGCGCCACGCCTGGGAGAATGTTTACGCGGCGGAAGGTGCTTTCTTCCCGACGGCGGTGGCCAGCTACTCGGCCGAGCAGCAACAAGACCGCGACCGGCGTCGTTTTCACGGCGGCCTCTTCGGGCTCTCCCTTTTTCACGCTACACACCGCACAGGTGGTCGTGACCTATGCGCCGGACGTGTTCGGTGGAACACGTCGCGAGGTCGAATCACTCGATCGCGACGACCGAATTTCAGCGGTTTCAGCTGGAGGCGGCCTACCTGACGTTGACCTCGAACGTCGTCGCTGCTGCGGTGCAGGAGGCCTCCTTGCGCGGGCAGATTGCGGCAACCGAGGAAATCATCAAGATCGAGACTGAATCGCTCGGGATTCTGCGCAAGCAATTCGAGTTCGGGCAGGTGGCAGGAGCCGACGTGGCGGCCGTGGAAGCGACATTGGCGCAGGCGCAGGCAACGTTATCGCCATTGCAGAAACAGTTGGCGCTGCAGCGCGACCTGCTGACGGCGCTGATCGGCCGGTTGCCGAGCCAGGAGCCGGCCGAGAAGTTCGAGCTGGCCTCACTGCAGCTGCCGCAGGAGCTGCCGGTCAGCCTGCCGTCGAACCTGGTGGACCAACGTCCGGACATTCAGTCGGCCCAAGCGCAATTGCATGCGGCCAGCGCCCTGATCGGCGTCGCCATCGCCGCTCAGCTGCCCCAGTTCACGCTCACCGCCAATGCCGGCACGGTCGCCAACCAAATCGGCCAATTGTTTATTACGCCTGAGACCGCCTTTTGGACGGTGGCCGGCAACGTGGCGCAAACGATCTTTGATGCGGGCACCTTATTACACAAGAAACGCGCCGCTGATGCCGCCTTCGACGAGACGGCGGCGATGTACCGCAGCACCGTGATCACCGCCTTTCAGAACGTCGCCGACGCCCTGCACGCACTGCAATCCGATGCCGAGACGTTGAAGGCGGCGTATGCGGCAGAGCGCGCCGCTTTCAGGAGCCTGGAGATCGCGCGCCGCCAGTTGCAGCTCGGCGCCATCGGCTATCTCGGGCTGCTCACTACCGAGAACACCTACCAAACGGCGCTGATCGCCCTGGTGCAGGCGCAGGCCGCCCGCTATGCCGATACCGCCGCACTGTTCCAGGCATTGGGCGGCGGCTGGTGGAACCGCGAGGACGTCGCACCGGCGAAGACGTGGGATATCCAGTTCGTGCCTTGACTGCTTGGCGACAGCCGTTCGCATGACGCGGCAGCAACGCAGCGCGGGGATTTTGTTCCGGCGCCACGTCAGTACTGGACGTGCAGCCGCAGGCCGAAAACGGATACGGGACCTCGGTCGCGGTTGTAGGCCGGGTTCTTGATGAACTGATAGTCGGCTGTGAAGTGGGCGAAGTTGAATAAGGCGACGCTGTAGTAGGCCTCGAGGATCTGCTCGGGGCCGGCATTCGGCAACTGGCCGTCGCCGATGATCCCGCCGAGACCGCCGGCGGCGAGATACAGCTTGCCCTGGTGCGAGATCCGGTTGATTGCGCCAGCCAATCCTACCGTGTCATTCGGCCGCCCCCAGCGCGAGCCGGTCAGCGAGAGACCTCCCGAGATCGATTTGTTGATGTCGGTGAAATCGACCTCCTCCACGGTGCCTTGCGACATGCTGGCGCGAGCAAAGACGCCAAAATCGGTGGCGAGTTGCTGTTCGAGGTTGATGCCCGAACCCGTCTTTCGTGCGAAAACGGGCGACGGCGCGGGTCGACGGCGTCTGACCGGTGGCCGCGCCCAGCGAGATCGCGTCGAGATAGGTCCCGAGATCTGCCGCGGGTCAGCCAATAGAGGAACTTGAGCTTGCCGGGCTGATCCCACAGGTTATGCCTCTCTTCCAGCTCGGCCACGAACTGCCCCTGCGCGAAGCCGCGAGACAGCGCTTGGCCGTGTTCGGACACTGTGACAAATCGAATATGCCGAGCCCTGGCGGTCCACCAGTCCTGATACCATTCGACTGCGCCGCCGTAGGTGTAGCCCCACGCGTTAGCCGCGTAGTCGAATGCACCCTGATCGATGATCGACCAGTTGAAGAAGTCGTTGCGCGGATCGTGCGCGTATTCGTTGGTGTCGAAGATGTCGACGATCGGAGTATTTGCCGATCGTGAACACTAGGCGGTTGGCGGTCTGGGTGCCGCCGAGCTGGTTCAGGTCGGGTTCGAGTTTTTCGGTCTCGCCGCCCAAATCTATCGTCTGGCGAAGAAACCCGCGCTGAACCAGAAAATAAGGCTCCGCCTTGCCGACTTTGTAGGCTTCGCCACTGACATATCCCGCCACGCCAAAGGTGTCGCTGAGCCCGAACCCCTGGTCGACCTCCGGATTGATCCAGATTTCGGCGCCCGGCCACGGCCGGATACCGGCATACAGTGTTGCGTCGATCGTTTCCCTGCCGTTGGCGCCGGCGCGCAGGCTCTGGGGTCCCCGATACGGTGACCGGAAGGCCGGCTGCAGCAGCCAGACATTGGTTGCCTGGCCGTGAATGGCCCAATTCTCCTGCTCCACCTGCTCGGCCTGTTCCGGCGTGACCGGTATGCCTTGAGGTTGCGGCGTCGGACCGACCATTTGGGCGCCGCACATCATTGGCCAGCACAGAACGCGGATCGCTACGAGCGGCGATGAGGCTGACATTGCACACCAGCAGCCGGTGAAGGGGCATTCAGACAATCCGAAATGGGTCGAGCCTGCTGACAAGGATCTCTAGAATGTGATACCGGATCGAACACCGATGACCAAAGCGTTGGGGATTGGCCGACCGACCGGCGCCGGAAGCGGCGCCGAAATGAAACCTCCAGGATGGAAGACCAGCTGCAGATCCGGCTGCAGCAGCCACCATGAGGCAATTCGTGCTTCGTAAGTGATTTCGAGTACGCTCTCGTAATCGCGTATCGGACGCTCGATACCGGTGAAGAGGATCTGATCCCGGTCCAAGCGGCGGGCATAGCCAAGCCGCCCATAGACTACGCCAACGCCGAGCACGTCGAGCTCGCGGTTCGGGAAGAGGCCCTTAAAGGTGAGGCCAGCGTCGATCTCGAGGCTGAGCAGATTGCGGTCGGGAGGAGCATAGCCGACGCGAAGGAAGGCGGCCAAACCCTGGGTCGCCGTATCGGGGCGGCGCCACAACATCTTGTCCACCACCAAATAGGCCCCGAAATTGCTGCCATGCATGGCGGGAATGCCATTGCTCGCCGGGTTCGCGAGCGAGAGCCCCGAGCTATCGCGGCGCAGATCAGGGAATTCTGCCGTATGATACCAGGCGCCGAGTTTGACATCGCTGAGCAGGGTAGAAGAAATCGGCTGCTCGTCGAACGAATAAGCAAGTTCAGCAATTGGAAGGAAGCCACCCTCGCCGATCAGGAAGTTGGTGCTGCTCGAGTTGCGGAGCTGCGGATCTCCCGGCCCGGGAGGCGCCGGATTGCCGTTGAAGACCGCAGCGGACAAGGTCAAATTGCTCGTTGGCGCAACCCGGAGTCGGGCGCCTGGAACCGCAAACGGATAACAGGGCCCGCCGCTCGGCAAGTCGGTCGACAAGATGTCCGGACAACCGAACGAGGAATTGACGAAGCCTGCCGAGTATTGGCTGATGTAAAACTCGTCGTCGAGCGCGATCTGGCCGACGCGGAGCGAGACCTGGTGGTCGAGGAACTCCTGCTGGAACCACATATCGTGAAGACGCGTTGAGGCCAGCGCCTCGATGGAGCTTACCGCCAGCAGGTTGCCGACTGCGTTTCTGGACAAGCCGCGCCCACTGATCCAATACCCATCGATATAAAAGGTTGCGTCCGGCCACTTCGCCAGCTTCTCGAGATCGAGGTTGAGAGATACGTCGAGCAGGCCTTGGTAAATCGTCAGCTGCCTTATCCCGCCAGTGGGATTGGAGAGCGTTTCGGAGGTGTCATTGACGCCGAAACTAATGCCCGCGTCTTCCAACTGCTTGCGAAACCCGCCCCAGTCGCCGCTGAGCCTATCCCGCTCAAAAAGATCGTCTGCCGCAGCTGCCGGTTCGACCGCGAGCCCGGGAGCGTGGCTGCCGAGGATCAACAGCACGAGAAAGCCAATCGACACCACTGGTCGACAACGCTTGCTGAAGAGGGCGCCTGCGCAAGGTTCGCGCGCTGAAGAAAAAGCCCCCCTCATGTCTCCCGAGAAACGATGCGCTGACGCGCTCGGGCTACCGTCACATATGACCCCGGCGCGGCCCGAGATCGATGGCGCGGTAAGCTCCCGAAGGACCGAGGAGAGTTTGTGTAGCACTCGCGATCGCCGCGGCGAGCGCGGGATCGTCAGGACCCCCGTGGATGATCGCTTGCGCTTCGACGAGGGTCTGGTACTCCCCGTTTAGATAGAGGCGCGCTTCTATCGTGATCGGGCGGTGTAAGCCGAGCTGCCGTTCATAGCCTGAGGTGCGCGCAAAGTTGCGCACTTCTCCTCCGGCATATGGGTTCAATTTGAAGTTCCACTCGACGCGATTCCCCGCAGAGCCGTTGTCCGCAGCGGGCTCGAAACGCCACTCGCCGAGCCCGGCCTCTGCCATGTGCAGGACCAGGTAACGCTGCAAGTCGGCACGGTGAAACCCCGGCAGCCCATCGGACGCTTCGACTTGCAACGTCGTCGCTGCCGCAGCGACCGCCGACGCAAATGGCACAAGGGTGGCCGCCAGAACCAAGCGCGCAACCCAGGCGGCGCGGCGGAACCGGACGAGGTGGGGCAATCTGCTGAAACCGGTCATGCTCGCGCCGAATCGAGTCAAAGACTCTGATTCTGTGCCCGTACGCGTGCGGTCCGTGAAGCGCGCTGCCGCGGCCTGAGAGGCTCGGATTGACCATGAAGTAGACATGTGCGCTCTGCGGCTTTGCTCCCGGCAGGAGCCGCTGCCATGAACCGTCGGAGCGCAGAACCCAGCTCTGCGCATCATCGTGGAGGTTTGCCTCCATGATCTGGTCGAGAATTTGCTGGTGCACGGTCGGGTTCTCGATCGGAACGAGCGTCTCGACGCGGCCGTCGAGGTTTCGCGGCATCCAATCGGCCGACGAAATGAACACCAGGGCCTCGGGCGACGGGAGGCCGTGCCCGGCGCCGAAGCATATGATCCGGGCGTGCTCCAGGAAACGCCCGATGATGCTCTTGACCGTGATGTTTTCGGAGAGCCCGGCCACCCCCGGGCGCAAGGAGCACATGCCACGGATGACGAGCGAGATGGAAACGCCGGCCTGCGAGGCGCGATAAAGGGCTTCGATCATGCCGGCATCGACGAGCGCGTTGAGCTTTGCCCAAATTGCCGCCGGCCGGCCGGCCTCGGCATGGGCAATCTCGGCCTCGATCAGCTCCATGCAGCTTCGCCCTGATCCCGTCGGGAGAAATCGCCAGCTTTTCGAGGTGCCGGGGCCGGGCATATCCGGTGATGAAGTTGAACAGCCGGGCCGCGTCGCGGCACAGTGCCGGGTCGCAGGTGAAGAACGACAGGTCGGTATAGATCTTGGCGGTAACCGGATGGTAGTTGCCGGTGCCAAAATGCACGTAGGAGCGCAGGGCCTCGCCTTCGCGGCGCGCGACCAGCGACACCTTGGCGTGGGTCTTCAGATCGACAAAGCCGAAGATGACTTGCGCGCCGGCCTGCTCCAAGCGCCGAGCCCAGCGGATGTTGCGCTCTTCATCGAACCGCGCCTTCAACTCGACCAGCGCCGTGACCGATTTGCCGGACTCGGCGGCGTCGACCAGCGCCGCTACGATCGGCGAGTCTTCCGAGGTCCGGTACAGCGTCTGCTTGATCGCGATGACGTTCGGATCGTCCGCCGCCTGCCGCACGAACTGCACGACGACATCGAAAGATTCGTAGGGATGATGGACGACAATGTCTTTCGCGCGGATCGCGGCGAAGCAATCGCCGCCGTAGTCCTTTATCCGCTCGGGAAACCGGGGCGTGAACGGCGGAAACAGCAGGTCCGGCCGGTCCGAGGTGATCAGCTGGCGCACATCCGAGAGAGCGACCATCCCGTCGAGCACGACGACGTCCTGAGGCTGGGTGCCGGTCTGCTCGATCACAAAATCGCGCAGACGCTCCGGGGTATCGGCCGAGAACGTCAGGCGGATGATCTGACCGCGCCGCCGCCGCTTCAGCGCCGACTCGAACATCACGACGAGGTCTTGCGCTTTCTCCTCGATCTCGATGTCGCTGTCGCGCAACGCGCGAAAAAGGCCATGGCCGAGCGGTGTCATGCCGGGAAAAAGCTCCGCCAATCCGACGGCAAGCAGCACCTCTTCGACCAAGATGAAGCGAGCCTTCTCGCCCGGCAGTCGGATGAACCGGTCGACGCGTTCGGGGACGAGCACCAGCGCATTGATCTGGGAGCCGTCCTCTCGGCGCAATTCCACAACCATCGCCAAGGCGCGATTGGGGATGAACGGGAACGGATGCGCCGGGTCGATCGCGATCGGCGTCAGCACCGGAAGCAGCCGATCGATGAACAGCTGCCGCAGCCAAGCGCGGTCGTCGCCGGTCAACGCCTCATGGTCGAGAATGGAAATGCCTTCGGCTGCAGAGCCGCTTCTGCAGATCGGCCCAGCAGCGCTGCTGTCGCTGAACCAGCCCTGCGGCGACTTCGGAGATCGCGGCCAGCTGCTGCTCCGGGGTCAATCCGTCTTCGCTCTTCACCGGTACGCCGCTGGCCGCCAATTCCTTGAGGGCGGCGACCCGCACCATGTAGAACTCGTCGAGGTTGCTGTCGGAGATCGACAGGAACCGCACCCGCTCGAGCAGCGGATGACCCGAATTGCTCGCCTCCTCGAGGACCCGTTCGTTGAAAGCGAGCCAGGACAGCTCGCGATTGATGTATCGCTGCGATGGAGGCAGCAGCGCTGCCTCCGTTGTTGCATCCGGACGCGGCCGGTCGATCGCCAATTCCGCCATTCGCATCCCTCACGGCAGCACAGCGGCTACTCGGATAGAGAATTCGGCTCTCCCGCCGGCGCGGACAAGCCTCTTCTAATCGGCCGGGATCATTTCATCGGCATCGGAAGCGCACATGTTCCCCTCCTCTTCCCGTCGTTAGAACAGATTGAGGAACAGGATGTAGAGGCCCCCCGACAGCATCATCGCCATCGGCAAGGTCAAAATCCATGCCAGCGCGATGTTGCGGATCGTCGATAGCTGCAGACCCGATCCATTGGCCGCCATGGTTCCCGCGACACCCGATGACAGGACATGGGTGGTCGACACCGGCAGACCGTACATGTCGGCCCCGGCGATGGTCGCCGCCGCGACGAGCTCCGCCGCTGCGCCTTGACCATAGGTCAAATGTGTCTTGCCGATCTTCTCTCCGACCGTGATGACGATCCGCTTCCAACCAACCATCGTGCCGAGGCCGAGCGCGATCGCGACCGACACCTTTACCCAGATCGGGATGAACTTCGTCGAGGCGTCGAGCGACTGCTTGTAGGCATTCAACGTCCCGACTTCTTCCTTCGACAGATCGCTGTCCTTATCCTTCATCAGATTGCGCAAGGCTTCGTCGGCGAGATACATGTCGTTGCGCGTATTGCCGACTGCCTCGGCGGGAATTTTTGCAATCGAGCCGTACTGCTTGACCTGTTTGTCGATGTCCTGGATCAGCACGGCGAGCGACGGATAGGTTCCCTCGCTGATCTTGTGGTGCGCAACATACTCCATCACAGCAGGGCCGCGGATCGCCGAGGATGTTATACCCGGCAGCCTTTTCTTCGACGATTTTCGAGGCGGCCGCCGAATTGGCGGAGAATTGCGCGATTTGGCTTTCGGGCAGGGCGCGGTTGAGGGCGTAGGCGGTGGGTACCGTGCCGATCAGGATCAGCATGATCAGCCCCATCCCCTTTTGTCCGTCATTTGATCCATGGGCGAAGCTGACGGCCGTGCAGGTGAAGACCAGAAGTCCCCGGATCCACCATGCCGGCGGCTTATCGGTCTCCGGCGAGCGGTACAGTTCGGGTTGCCGGATCAGAGCTTTCATCACGAGCAGCAACAGCGCCGAGGCGAAAAAGCCAACGAGAGGGGAGAACAGCAGCGCCTTACCGACATTGGTGGCCTGCCCCCAGTCGACGCCGGAAGTTCCGTCCTGGCCGTGTATCAACGCATTAGCGATGCCGACCCCGATGATCGATCCGATCAGCGTGTGAGAGCTCGACGCCGGCAGGCCGAGATACCAGGTACCGAGGTTCCAGATGATCGCGGCGATCAACAGAGCGAATACCATCGCAAACCCGGCCGAACTGCCGACTTGCAGGATCAGCTCCACCGGCAGGAGCGAGATGATGCCGAATGCTACCGCACCGCTCGACAGCAGAACGCCGAGGAAATTGAAAGAACCCGACCACATGACGGCGATCTGTGCCGGCAACGAGTGCGTGTAGATGACGGTCGCCACCGCATTGGCCGTGTCATGGAAGCCGTTGACGAACTCGAAGCCGAGCGCGATCAGCAGCGCGACGAAAAGCAGCAGGTAGGGCAAAAACGTCGTGGCTCTGGCGCCGCTCGCATCGACGTCCGCATAGAGGCTGTACGCCACGTAGAGCAGACCACCTGCGAGCACCAGAAGTAAAATGATGGCTGTGCGTGGATCGAGCGGACGATCGAGCTTGGGCCGCGGTGCGATCGTCCCAGGCCCGGCGCCTACATGCAGCGCAGCGTCGGTCATGTTCTGGTCCCCCTGATGTCGGCAAGCTCCTCAATTATGGCTGATTAATCTTACAGTTCTGTGACAGTGGCCACTCATATCTGAACTTGACTATTGCGCTGCACCGTGGTGCGAGTCCACGGTTTGGCGGAGCCTACCGGTGCAGGAAAGCGCAATCAGCTATGCAAGCCTGACCGCACGGGGTCTGGTCCCGAACCGGTGGGACATCATTGCCTTTCCGCTGGTCTTCGGGCTCCTGCTGCTTGCCGCCAAAGGCGCTCACGAAACTTTGGCGCCGCTCTCGGCGCTGAAGGAACCGGTCGTCTCGCTCGATCCGGTCAACCTGCCGGAATACGCGCTGCGCACGACCCTGCGCATGCTGGCGGCGATGGTCGCGTCGCTGATCTTCACCGTCACCTATGGGACGCTCGCCGCCAAGAGCCGGCGCGCCGAGCTCGTTCTCGTCCCGCTCCTCGACATCCTCCAATCGGTGCCGGTGCTGGGTTACATTTCCTTTACCGTCGTCTTCTTCATGTCACTGTTTCCCGGCCGGGTCGCTGGCGCCGAAGCCGCGGCGATCTTCGCGATCTTTACGAGCCAAGCCTGGAACATGACCTTCAGCTTCTACCAGTCGCTGCGCACCGTGCCGCGCGACCTCGAAGAAGCGACCCAGAGTTTCCGCTTCTCGGCGTGGCAGCGCTTCTGGCGGCTCGAGGTGCCGTTTGCGATGCCGGGCCTCATCTGGAACATGATGATGAGCATGTCCGGGGGCTGGTTCTTCGTCGTGGCGAGCGAGGCGATCACCGTCGGCGACAAGACGATTACATTGCCGGGCATCGGTGCCTATCTGGCCCAGGCGACAGCGGAAAAGAATCTGGCCGCCGTCGGCTGGGTGGTACTGACGATGACCGTCGTCATCATCCTCTATGACCAGCTGATGTTTCGGCCGCTGGTCGCCTGGGCCGATAAATTCCGCTTCGAGCAGACCAGCGCTCAGACCGCGCCCGGTTCCTGGTTTCTCGATCTGCTGCAGCGCAGCCGCCTCTTCCAAACCGCGACCAGTCCGGTAAGCCTGTTGCTGCGAACGCTGTCGCGGTGGCGCTTCGCCCCGCTGCGGGAGGGCACTGCGCGAGGGTCCGCCCGTCACGCTCGACAGCGCTCGACGCCGTTTGGTTTGTCGTCGTCGCCGTAGCGGCGGCTTTTGCAGCATGGAAGATCATCAGTTACGTCGCCTCGGGGGTGGGCTGGGGCGATGTCTTCAATGCGTTCGAGCTCGGCCTCTTCACGCTGACCCGTGTGGTTGTGCTGATCGCCGTCGCCTCCTTGATTTGGGTTCCGATCGGGGTTGAGATCGGTCTGCGGCCACACCTCGCCGAGAAAATCCAGCCATTGGCGCAGTTCCTTGCGGCCTTCCCCGCCAATCTGCTGTTTCCGGTATTCGTCGTCGCCATCGTCCATTTCGACCTGAACCCGGACATTTGGCTCAGCCCGCTGATCATCCTCGGAACCCAATGGTACATCCTGTTCAATGTGATCGCCGGCACGATGGCGTACCCCAACGACTTCCGCGAGGCGGCGACCAATTTTCGCATGCGCGGTTGGCAATGGTGGCGCCAGGTCATGTTGCCGGGGATCTTTCCCTATTTCGTCACCGGCGCGATCACCGCAGCGGGCGGCGCATGGAACGCCAGCATCGTCGCAGAAGCGGTATCCTGGGGCGATACCAAGATCACCGCGCACGGCCTCGGAGCCTATATCGCCGAGAATACGGCTGCCGGGGATTATCCGAAGATCGTGCTCGGCATCGCCGTGATGTCGCTGCTCGTGACTCTGTTCAATCGCCTGCTGTGGCGGCCGCTCTATGCCTATGCGGAAGAGCGGCTGCGCCTGGACTGAGAAATCGCAATGGTCGTAACGGAAACACTGAGTGAAACGACAATCGGCGAGCCGATCCTGACGGTGCACGATGTGAGCCGCGGTTTCCTCGCGGGTCGGGCGAGGTACGGGTTCTGGCCGATGTCGATCTTTCATTGCGCGCCGGCGAGATCGTTGGTCTGCTCGGCCGATCCGGCTCGGGCAAATCGACCCTGTTGCGCATCATCGCCGGTCTCATCCGGCCCAGCGGCGGCGAGGTGGTCTATCGCGGCCGTCCGATCAACGGCCCCGCAGAAGGGATCGCGATGGTGTTCCAGACCTTCGCGCTCTTTCCGTGGCTGACTGTTCTGCAGAATGTCGAGGCGGGTCTCGAGGCCCTAAGCGTGCCGGCCAAGGAAAGCCGCCGACGTGCGCTTGCGGCGATCGACCTCATCGGCCTCGACGGTTTCGAATCGGCCTACCCGCGAGAATTGTCGGGCGGCATGCGCCAGCGCGTCGGCTTTGCCCGCGCCCTTGTCGTCGAGCCGACCATTCTGTTGCTGGACGAGCCCTTTTCGGCCCTCGACGTGTTGACGGCCGAGACGATCCGCACCGATCTTCTCGATCTTTGGATGGAGCGCCGGCTGCCCATCAAATCGATGCTGCTGGTCACTCACAATATCGAGGAAGCGGTCTTCATGTGCGACCGCATCCTGCTCTTTTCCTCGAACCCGGGACGCGTCGCGGCGGAAATCGAGGTCACGTTCCCGCACCCGCGCAACCGTCTCGACACAGCCTTTCGTGAGTTGGTGGATGACATATACGCAAAAATGACGGCGCGCGCGACCACCGGAGCCGCCGGGCAGGCGCCAAAACTGCAGATCGGCAGCCGGTTGCCGCCGGTCTCGACCAATATGATCGCCGGTCTGATCGAGACCGTCGCCGCCCCACCCTATGATGGCAAGGCGGATCTGCCGGAAATCGCGCGCACTCTGCAGCTCGAGATCGACGACCTGTTCCCGGTCGCCGAAATTCTCCACTACCTCGGGTTTGCCGAAATCAAGGAGGGGGACATTTTGCTGAGCGCCGCGGCGCGCAATTTCGCCGACCTCGACACGCAGACGCGCAAGGAGATTTTTGCCCGCCATCTGCTTGCTTCGGTGCCGCTGGCCCAGCACATCAAGCATGTGCTCGACGAGCGCCCGGGACATCGCGCGCCCCGGGTGCGCTTCGAGCAGGAGCTGGAGGACTATCTGAGCGACGCGGCGGCCGAGGAGACGCTCGATGCTGTGATCGATTGGGGCCGCTACGCGGAGATCTTTGCTTATGACGATCAGTCCGAAATGTTCAGCCTGGAGGACCCAAAGGGGTGAAGCTTCTCGGGGCCATCCTGCTTGCAGCTCTCCTCGCGCTAGCCTCGGCAAAGGCTGAAGAGCAGCAGTCGAAATGCCCTGCCGGGCCACACCTGCTATGGGGGGACGGCGAGCACGACGACACTGCGGCTCTGAATGCCTGGTTCCGTGGCGAAACCGTGATCTGGGCGCAAACGCATGAACCGATCGGCGCGGAAATCACCGATCGTACATTCCTGTTGAGTTCTGTGGTCTACATTTCGAGCGGCACCGGCCGCAGGCTCGAGCGGTTTAGGATGGTTTGGCCGGAGCGGCAGGAGACCGTTTCCGGCGGCACGATCCGCTCCGGAGACGATCCCGACCAGCCTCCCGTGGCGGAGGGCGTCACGACGATCGGGGCCGATCCCGACGAGGGGGTCCCCTACGAGGGCCCCCCCTCCGAACCCCTCGACCACGGCATCCCAAGGCACTGCCTGACGTCTTAGCTGCACCCTTCAATCAGGTCGGGTGCCGGAACCGGGTGACCAGGCCGGCCGAGCCCTTCACATGGTCCTTCAGGGCAGCCGCCAATTCCTCGCGCGTCATGCCCGGCTGCAGCGCCTTCGGGTCGAGGTCGGTGGCGATTATCGTCCACGTATAGTGGTGCCAATCGGTGTTCGGCGGCGTGCCTGGGCCAGTGTAGGTCCGCCAGGTTCATCGTGCTCTTGCCGCCGACGAATTTGTCGGAGGGCTTGCTGAGTTCGCCCTCGGCAAAGCCCTTCACGTCGGCGGGGATCCCATAGACGACCATATGCGACACGCCGGCCGGCGCGCGACCTTCGGGATCGAACAGCAGGAGGGCAAAGCTCTTGGTGCCGTCCGGCGGGTTCGACCAGGCGAGCGGCGGCGAGAGGTTCTCGCCGACGCAATTCGGGCTTCTCTGCTTGTCGCTGCACGCATTTTTTGTCGCCAGGGTGCCGTTGTCCTGAACAGCGGGCGAGGTCAGCGTGAGCACGTCCGCGGCTCGCGCCGCCGGTACGGCCAAAATGGACACGACGGCAAATACGCCTGACGTCACCAGGACTGAGATACTGCGTTTCATGATATTTCCCCCTTTGGCTTGCTCGGAATCAGCCGGCTAACATTATTCCGCCGCCATCGCCGCGGCGAGCGGCTCGATCGACCCGCACCATTGCTCCTTCCTATCGCAACCTGCGGATGTAAGCGCTGCCTCGGCTGGCTGTATCTGCAGCAAATCAGCAGCGAGGTTTCGCTGAATGGTTGTGACGCGCATAACGTTTCTCATCGCCGTCAATTCGTGAACATACAATGCGACTGTGGCGATCTTATGCCGCTACTCCGGTCCAACCTCGCGCGAGCCCGCGAGCTGCAGCCGGCGTCGCAGGTCGATGACCGCAAATCGACGCTGCTGGCGCTCCTGCACGGCGGCGAGGACCCGCTGGCGCTGACCGGAGAGGACAACCCGCGCAGCCTCGAGTCCATCATGGGCGGGATCACCTCGAACATCGGCCGGCGCCGGCGCGTGATCGTCTTTGAGGCGTTCAACCGCTTCTTCGAGAACGGCCCGGCCCGGCGCGGGTATCCGCTCGATTGGGACCTCGCCCGGCGCTACTAACCGAGGCATCAAGCACGACGAGGGCGGCCTTCGGGCCGCCCTTTGCGGGCGAGGGTGTCTACAATCGCGAGCGCGGTCGTGCTGATCAGTAGTCAGCGCCCTGATAAGCGCCGCGATTCGCAAAAATCTCGCGGACACCAGTAACGTTACGACAAGAACCGCGCGGCGCGGCTCATCCGAAAACCGGCATCAATTGCGGTCGGTTCTCGCAGGTGGCCAGTCGCTCTTGTGCGTCGTACAGATCGACCGCGTTCTGCAAATTCAGCCAGTACTGAGCCGTGGTGCCGAGCACCGCCGACATCCGCGCTGCCATCTCCGCGGTGATCGCCGCATGGCCGTTGACGATCGCACTCATGTGCTTGCGGGTGACCCCGCACGCCTCGGCAAATCTGGCGATCGAGATCTCGTGCGGCACCAGATAGAGCTCGGCCAGAATCTCGCCCGGCAAGCTGGGCCGTCTCGTTCGCTGACTGCTCCTCGTCATAGTGTTTGCCTCAGTGATAATCCTCGAAATCGACATCGAGGACGTCGCCCTCATCGCCGTGTTCGAAGCGGAAAGTCAGCCGCCGATTGCCGCTGACCGACATCGCGAAGGTTCCGGATCGATCGCCAAGGAGGGCATGGAATCCGCGAGCCCCGCGCAAGTCGCCGGCGCAGGTGGCACCGTCGATCGCGTCGAGCATCAAGCTCATGCGTTGCCGAAATTCCGCCCCGATGCGGCGCGACCGCCCGGTAAGGAAAATCTCTTCCACGCCTTTGTGCGCGAAGGTCTTGATCGACATAGAAAACCTCGTATGAGGTTGTTCATGAGGTTCTCCTCTCCTCGGGTGTTCGCGTCCGCAACCTTCGGGGTTACGTCACCATATAGGTGACGATGCGGCGGCTGCTTGTCAAGCTGTCGGGACTTGCCAAGCCTTTTCCGTGCTGTGCGCCCAGACACTGGTCGGACTCGGTCGCCGTGCCGAACGTTCGGCGCCAGCATTGCCGCCAGTGCGGCGAGCGGCCGTGCTGATCAGCAGTAAGCGATTACGGTGACCGTTTACTTCGTGGCGATTACGATGTCAGTTTACTTGAGTTCTCGCAGCAGCGGCAGTTGGCGCTTGGTGTCCCCGTCAATTCGGGCCTTTGGGCCTGGTTTGCCGGGTGCCAGGCGCCGGCCGAGCTGCCGTTCGAGCGCCGCGATCCATTCCGGCGCGCCAAGCGGCCGTCCGATTGTGGGTGCCCGCTCGATCCGAGCCGTCGTCGCGGGATCGGCCGGTGCCGTGAGAAGCGCAGGAAAATCGGGGATCAGCGCGCGTGATGGCGTCACCGTCGCCAGTTTGTCATCCTCGCCCCGCGAGATGAGCGCGAGCGCTTGACCAGGGCCAGTCCTCGGCACGGCTCACGAGTAGACCCGTAGGGTGGGTTGAGCGGGAGCGAAACCCACCAACGCCTTGGAAGGGGGATGGGTTTCCCCCGGCTTAACGCCGGGGTCAAACCCATGCTACCCATTATTGGGGCTACCCATTATTGGGCCGCTAGGGACGCCTGGAAGGCGGGAACCTCGGCGCGTTCGGGGCGCTGCATCGGCTGCGGCCACCATTTGTCTTCCCAATCGCCGAAGAGGCCGCGGAGTTTTGGCATGACCTGCTCCGCGAACAACTTGGTGTTAAATGCAGCCAACTCCTTGCCCATGCTGCCGAACTGCATCAGCAGCATTAGGTGGCCGACATTGAGGTCGGTCGCCAGCTCGGTCAATTGCTCGACGACCTCGTCGGGCGAGCCGATGATCACATAGCCGCGCTCGACGATGTCCTCCATGCGCGTCGTCGCGCGGGCCGCCTGGCGGGCCTGCAGGCTCGCGGCGCGGCCGATCTGGCCGACGATGCCGGCGCGCTGCGTCGCCTCGGTGATGTAGCCGGGCGGCATCGCCCAGCGCGGGTCGACGCGCAGGCACCGGCCGTAGAAATATTCCGCCGGCTCGCGGTAGAGCCGCATCGCCTCCTCGCGGCTCTCGGCGACGCCGACCGATTGCAGAAACCCGGCGCGATACGGGTTCCGCTCCTTGCCGAGCCGGTCCATCTCCTCCCAGAAGCCGTGCATCGTGGCGCGGCCGTCCTTGAAGCCGAAATAGGACAGATACGCGTAGACGTAGTCCATCTGCGCGCACCACTGCCAGGTCTCGACCGAGCCGCCGCCCGGGATCCAGATCGGCGGGTGCGGCTTCTGGATGGGCCGCGGCCAGATGTTGACATAACGCTGCTGGTTGAAGCGGCCGTTGAACGCAAAGGTGTCCTGTTCGGTCCACGCCCGCATCACGAGGTCGTGCGCCTCGTAGTAGCGGTCGCGCAGCATGCTCGGGTTCTGGCCATAGGCGAAACAGGTGTCCATCGGCGTGCCGACCGGGAACCCGGCGATCAGCCGCCCGCCCGAGATGCAGTCGATCATCGCGAATTCTTCGGCGACCCGGGTCGGCGGGTTGTAGAGCGCCAGTGAGTTGCCCATCACGCACAAGGCGGTATCCGTCGTGCGGCGGGACAGCGCCGAGGCGATCAGATTGGGCGACGGCATCAGCCCGTAGCCGTTGGAGTGATGCTCGTTGACGCAGACCGCGTCGAACCCGCATTCGGCGGCGAATTCGAGCTCGTCCATGAAGTCGTTGTACATCAGATGCGCGCGCCGCGGGTCGAACAGCGAGGAATGAATGTCGACCCACACCGAGGGGTGCTTCTCGCGGAAATCGTCCGGCAGCTCGGTATAGGGCATCAGGTGAAACCACATCAGCTTCATGGCTCGGCTCCTCAAGTCCGATGGATCACCTCGGTGCGTCCTTCGAGACGGCCGCTTCGCGGCCCCTCAGGATGAGGTGTGTTCGTTTATGCCATCCACGAGCATACCTCATGCTGAGGAGCGCCCAAAGGGCGCGTCTCGAAGCACGCATGGCCCCTATGCCCGACGGCGATTCCGGATTGACCGGCCGCGAATGCCGCTGTTGTTTCGGGCGGGCAACGCCCGTCAGTCGGAGGAAACAGGTGAAAATCGGTCAGTGCGCCAGCCGTTAGCGGCAGTTTTGCTCCTCGGCTTGATTATCGCCGATACGGCGCAGGCGCAAAAGCAAGGCGGCATCCTGCGAGGTGTGGCACCGGGACAGCCCCGGGAACATGTCGATCCTCGAGGAAGGGACGATCTCGATCGTCGCGCCGATCATGGGGGTGTTCAACAACCTCGTCGTGTTCGACCCGAACGTAAAGCAGAACAGCTTGAAGTCGATCGTTCCGGATCTCGCCGAAAGCTGGTCGTGGAGCGAGGACGGGACCGAGCTCACTTTCAAATTGCGCGACGGCGTCAAATGGCATGACGGCAAGCCGTTCACCGCCGCGGACGTCAAATGCACCTTCGATCTGGTGCAGGGCAAATCCAAGGAGAAGCTGCGCGTCAATGCCCGCGAGGCCTGGTGGATCAACCTCAAGGAGGTCACCACCGAGGGCGACCGGCAGGCGACATTTCACCTGAAGCGGCCGCAGCCGGCGTTTATCGAATTGCTCGCCGCGGGGTTTACGCCGATCTACCCCTGCCACGTGTCGCCGGCCCAGATGCGGGCGCATCCGATCGGCACCGGGCCGTTCAAATTTGTCGAGTTCAAGGCCAACCAGTCGATCAAGGTGACGCGCAACCCGGATTACTGGAAGCCCGGCCGCCCCTATCTCGACGGCGTCGAGTGGACGATCATCCCGAACCGCTCCACCGCGATGCTCGCCTTTATGGCCGGGCAGTTCGACATGACCTTCCCTTATGAGGTCACGATCCCGATGCTGAAGGACGTGCACAGCCAGATGCCCGAGGCGATCTGCGAGGTGACGCCGGAGAATGTCGCGCCGAATTTGCTGATCACCCGCAAACCGCCCTTCGACAATCTGGATCTGCGCCGGGCGATCGCGATGACGATCGACCACAAGGCCTTTATCGATATCCTCGGCGAGGGCCAAGGCGACATCGGGACCGCAATGCTGCCGGCGCCCAGAGGGCCTCTGGGCGATGCCGAAGGAGATGATGGAAAAACTGCCGGGCTACGAACCCGACGTGCAGCAGCGCCGCGAGGAGGCGCGCAAGATCATGCAATCGCTCGGCTACGGGCCTGACAAGCGGCTTGCCGTCAAGATTTCGGCGCGCAACCTGCCGATCTACCGCGACCCGGCGACGATCCTCAGCGACCAGCTGAAGCAGATCTGGATCGATACCGAGATCGAGCTGGTCGAAACCGCCAATTGGCTGCCGAGGCTGATCCGTGGTGATTTCACCTTTGCGCAGAGCCTGGTCGGCAGCGGGCTCGACGATCCCGACCAGAATTTCTACGAGAACTACATCTGCAACTCGAACCGCAATTACACGAAATACTGCAACCGCGAGCTCGACAAGCTGATCGACCAGCAATCGATGGAGCCCGACCAGGAAAAACGCAAGCATCTGGTGTGGCAGATCGACAGCAAACTGCAGGAAGACGTGGTGCGGCCGATCCTCTACCACATGCGCCAGGGGACCTGCTGGCGCCCCGAAGCTCAAGGGCCTCAACCTGCAGGTCAACAGCATCTATAATGGCTGGCGCATGGAAGACGTCTGGCTCGACCGTTGAGAGAGCAGAGGGTCCGATGCCGACGATCACGGATCCGGTCAAGATGAAAGCGGCGGCGGCCTATAACGCCGCCGCGGATCACTTCGATGACGAGGCACTCGGTCTGTGGGCGAAGTATGGCCGCCGCACGGTCGAGCGGCTCGCGCTCCAACCCGGTGCGACCGTCCTCGACGTCGGCTGCGGTACCGGCGCCTCGGCAATCCCCGCCGCCGAGCAGGTCGGACCAAAGGGCAAGGTGATAGCGGTCGATCTCGCCGACCGCTTACTCGAAATCGCTCGGCGCAAGGCGGCAAGCCGGAAACTCGAGAACATCGAATTCCACCTCGGCGACATGGAGAATTTGGGATATCCGGACCAGCATTCTTTGATGCCGTGATCTGTGTATTCGCGATCTTCTTTGTTCCGGACGTGGCGAAGCAGATCAGAGAACTCTGGCGGATGGTGCGGCCCAACGGCCAATTGGCCATTACCACCTGGGGGCCGCGGGTGTGGGAGCCGGGCTCGACCGGCTGGTGGTCGGCGGTCGAGGAATTGCGCCCCGATCTCCATGCCGCGTTCAACCCATGGGACCGGATCGCCGAGCCTGCGGCATTGCGGGGCCTTTTCACCGAAGCCGGGGTTGCGGAAGCGGCGATCGTCGCCGAGGACGGCAGGCAAACGCTGCACTCGCCGGAGGATTGGTGGACGATGGTGCTCGGCTCCGGTTACCGCTGGACTGTCGATCAGATGGAGCCGGAGATGGCAGAACGGTTGCGCAACGCCAATCTCGCGTGGATACGCTCGCACAATGTGACGTCCGTCGAAACCAACGTCATTTACGCGGTGGCTCGCAAGCCGTGATGTCTGGAGAGGGACCAATGACGACGCCTCCTTTTGCCCCGATCATCGAAGCGGCGCGCGCCCGCCTCGGCGCGGCGGCGCTCGAGACGCGACTGCCGCAACCGCGCTCGGCCGCCGAACTGAAGGCGATGCCCGATGACCGCTATCTGTCTCAGATGTCGCTGCAGGATTTTCCGGGCCGGTCTGAAGCACAGCGTCGTCGACGCCAAATGGCCGCCCTTTGAGGAGGTCTTCCAGGCTTTCGCGCCTCGCCGGGTGCGCGCAATGTCGGATGAGGCAATTGGAGGCGCTGCTCGGCGATGCCCGGCTGATCCGCCATTGGGGCAAGCTAAAATCGGTGCGCGACAACGCCGCGGCAATGATCACGATCGCCGAGGAGCACGGCAGCTTCGGTGCCTGGCTCGCCGATTGGCCCGGCACGGAGATCGTCGAGCTGTGGGAGGCGCACGCCAAGCGCTTCAGTCAGATGGGCGGCAATTCGGGTCCGACTTTTCTGCGCATGATCGGCAAGGATACGTTCATTCTGACACCATCGGTGGTCGCAGGGCTGAAGCATTGGGGAGCGGTCGATGCGCCGCCCAAAAACCGCAAGGACCGCGCCTCAGTCCAGTCCGCTTTCAATGCCTGGGCAGCGGAAACCGGCCGGCCGCTTTGTCAGCTGAGCCTGATCCTCGCCGCCTCGATCGAAGACTGACAGCGGCTCGCACGAAAGTGCCGCAGGAGAATGAGATGGCTTTCGGGTTGAGCGCCGAGCAGCGGGAGTTGCGGGAAGCCGTCGCGCGGCTGTGCGCACGCTTTGGCGACGAATACTGGCTGAAGAAGGACGATGAGGGCGGTTTTCCGCACGAGTTCCATCAGGCGATGGCCGAGGCCGGCTGGCTCGGCATTGCGATGCCGGAGGCTTATGGCGGCAGCGGGCTCGGCATTACCGAAGCCGCGATCCTGATGCAGGCGGTCGCCGAATCCGGTGCCGGGTTCAGTGGCGCCTCGGCGATCCACATGAACATTTTCGGGCTGCACCCGGTCGTCGTCTTCGGCACCGACGAGCAGAAGCAGCGTTTTCTGCCGCCGTTGATCGCCGGCAACGAAAAGACCTGTTTTGCGGTGACCGAGCCCGATGCCGGGCTCGACACGACGCGCCTCAAGACGCGGGCGGTGCGCGAGGGCGACCACTATGTGCTCACGGGCCGGAAGATCTGGATCTCGACCGCGCAGGTCGCCGAGAAAATGCTGATCCTCGCGCGCACGACACCGATCGAGGAGGTCGCGCGCCCTTCATTGGGGATGACTTTGTTCTACACCGATCTCGACCGCAGCGCCGTCGAGGTGCGCGAGATCCCGAAGATGGGGCGCAAGGCGGTCGACTCGAACCTCCTCTTCATTGACGGGCTGAAGGTGCCGGTCGCCGACCGCATCGGCGAGGAGGGCCGGGGCTTTCATTACATCCTGCACGGGATGAACCCGGAGCGTATCCTGATCGCCGCCGAGGCGGTCGGGCTCGGGCGCGCCGCGCTCGACCGCGCCGCCCGCTACGCGAAGGAACGCGTCGTCTTCGGCCGGCCGATCGGCCAGAACCAAGCGATCCAGCACCCGCTCGCCGAGCGCTGGATCGAGCTCGAAGCAGCCGAATTGATGGTATTGCGAGCGGCCGCCGCTTATGACCGCGGCGAAGAAGCCGGCGCGTACGCCAATGCCGCCAAATATTGCGCCGCCGAAGCCGGCTTCCGTGCCTGCGAGACCGCGATCATGACGCATGGCGGCATGGGCTACGCCCGCGAATACCACGTCGAGCGCTATTTCCGCGAGATCCAGATCGCCCGCATCGCCCCGGTCAGCCCCCAGCTGATCCTCAGCCACATCGCCGAGCGGGTGCTCGGCCTGCCGAAATCGTATTGATGGAGCTTCAATGACAGTGCGCGTCGCGATCGGCGGGTTTGGCGCGATCGGCAAGGTTGTCGCTCAGCGGCTCGATCAGGGGATCGAGGGGCTGGCGCTCGCCGCGGTCGCGGCGCGCGATCTGGCGCGGGCCGAAGCGGCAATGGCCGGCTTTATCCGCTCGGTGCCGGTGGTGCCATTGGCGCAGCTTTGGGAGCGCGCCGATATCGTTGTCGAGTGCGCGCCGGCTGCGGTATTACGCGAACTCGCGGAGCCGGCGCTCGGGAACGGGCGCATTGTCATCGTGTTGAGCTGCGGGGCGTTGCTCGACAATTTCGATCTGGTCGATTTGGCGCGCCGTACTGGCGGCCGCATGCTCGTGCCGAGCGGAGCACTGCTGGGACTGGATGCGGTAATTGCAGCCGCCGAAGGGGGCATCGCAAGCGTCAATATGATTACGAGAAAGCCGCCGCAAGGCCTATCGGGTGCGCCCTATCTTGTCGCCCACCGCGTGGACATCACCGGATTGGCCGAGCCCAGACGCGTCTTCAGCGGCACTGCGCGCGAGGCTGCCCGCGGTTTCCCCGCCAACGTCAATGTTGCCGCAGCATTGGCGCTGGCCGGTATCGGGCCCGATCGCACGACGATCGAAATCTGGGCCGACCCGACCGTCACGCGCAATATCCATCGCATCGAGGTCGAGGCCGCAGCCGCGCGTCTGTCGATGCAGATCGAGAACGTGCCGTCGGACGACAACCCACGCACTGGCCGATTGACGGCGCTATCCGTCATTGCCGCTTTGAAGAAGTTGGTGAGCCCGCTCGCGATCGGCACCTGACCTCGCGGTCAGGCGGCGTATCGCAAAGTGAGGCGGGCCCAGACGTCGCTGAGTGCCGCCACCAGCGCCTCGATGTCGGCGTCGCTGTGCAGTGGCGTCGGGGTCAGGCGCAGGCGTTCGGTGCCGCGCGGCACGGTCGGGTAGTTGATCGGCTGAACGTAGATCCGGTGCCGGTGCAACAGCTCGTCGCACGCGGCTTTGCACAGTGCGGGCTCGCCAATGATCACCGGCACGATATGGCTCGCGGACGAAATGACCGGCAGGCCTGCCTCGGCGAGGCGGCGCTTCAAGGTGGCCGCGCGTTCCTGGTGGCGATCGCGCTCCGCCTGACTGCCTTTCAGATGGCGGATCGCGGCGAGCGCGCCGGCGGCCAGTGCCGGCGGCAATGAGGTCGTGAAGATGAAGCCCGGCGCGTGGCTGCGCAGAAAATCGACGAGCGCCGCCGAGCCCGCGACATAGCCGCCGATCGTGCCGAAAGCTTTGCCGAGGGTGCCCTGGATGACGGTCGGGCGGTGCATGACGCCGTCGCGCTCGGCAATGCCGCCGCCGCGCGCTCCGTAGAGGCCGACGGCGTGCACTTCGTCGAGATAGGTCATTGCCCCGAATTGGTCGGCGACGTCGCACAATTCGCCGATCGGGGCGATATCGCCGTCCATCGAATAGACGAACTCGAAGCACACCAGCTTCGGCCGATCCGGGGCCACGCGATCGAGCAAGCGCGCGAGATCGGCCGGGTCGTTGTGGCGAAAGACGTGCTTCTCGGCCCGGCTGTTGCGGATGCCGGCGATCATCGAAGCGTGGTTGAAGGCGTCCGAAAACACCGCCATGCCCGGCAATTCGCGCGCCAAGGTCGACAGTGCCGCGTCATTGGCGACATAGCCCGAGGTGAAGATCAGCGCCGCCTCGCGGCCGTGCAAATCCGCGAGCTCGCGTTCGAGCAGCAGATGGATGTGGCTGTTGCCCGATATGTTGCGGGTGCCGCCGGCGCCGGCGCCGACCGCGCGCAACGTCTCCTCCATCGCCGCCAGGACCGCCGGATGCTGCCCCATGCCGAGATAGTCGTTCGAGCACCACACGGTGACCTCGGCGCCGATGCGGTGATCGAAGGCGCGCGGAAAACTGCCGCAGCGCCGCTCGAGGTCGGCGAACACGCGATACCGTCCCTCGCCGCGCAGCGCATCGAGCCGCTCTTTGAAGTAACCTTCGTAGTCCATCGCCGCAGCGCCCCAGTCCGTAATCACTATACCATATACTTGCGGCGTCAAGCCCCCGACCAGGGGGCGTGACGACGCAGCGGAAGGGGCGGCATCGGGTTATTTCTTGGCTGCGCAGAAGAAAGTGGCGCGGGCCGGCAGCAGCAGCGGGCAATACTGCAGGTACCAGTCGGTGTCGAAAGGCGTCGCCGTCGTGTCCGAAGGGCATTCCTGCTGCGCTGCAACTTGCACCTCGTCGAGGGTACTGACGAGCGTGTTGTAGCAGATCGCCACACGCAGCGCGGTAGCGTTCTCGCCCAAGGCCGCCGCGCGAGGAAAAGTCGGATAGGGAGCAAGCGCCGAGCAGCCGGCCTGCACACCGACCGCCACCGAGACCACGAGAGCCCGAGCGATCCTCATGCCGTCCCGGCGAGCGATTGCTCGAGAAAAGCCGCGCAAGCCATCAGTCCTGTATCGCCACCCACCCGCGCGACTAGCTGAACGGCGGTCGGCAGACCATTGTCCGCCCACCGCGCCGGCAGAGCCACACAGGGGACGCCGAGCAAGGTCCACATCCGGTTGAAGATCGGGTCTCCGGTATTGCCGAGCCCGACCGGGGCTTCTCCCGGCGCTGCCGGAACCAGGATCGCATCGCACGGCCCAAAAAACGCATCGAGCCCGGCCCGCGCTGCGGCAGCGCGGCTGCGAGCCTGGTCGTAGATTTCGGCGCCGATCGCCATTCCGGCATCGATCAGCTGGGCGAGACGCGGCGAGAGCTGGGCGCTGTGTTCGATCCGCTCATAGGCGAGCGCCCTGACGGTTTCGAACCACATGATCGTGTCCTGCGCTTCGGTGAGCCCCTCGTGCTCGGGCGCTATCGCCAGTTCCGTCACCGCGGCCCCGGCCCGTTCGAGCGCCGTCCTCGCAATGTCGAGAGCGGCTGCCGTCGCCGATTCCGCCTGGTCCCATAGCGGAGTGCGGTAAAGGCCGAAACGCGGGGCTCGCTGCGGAACGGCGAGGCGGCGGAGCGAGGGCCGCTCGGCCAGAACCCCGGCGAAGAACGCCGCGTCATCGACCGATCGGGCAAAGACGCCGATCGTGTCGAGGCTGTCGGCCAGCGGTTTGACCCCAGCCCGGTTTATCAATCCGAAGCTCGGCTTGTAGGCGACGCAGCCGCAAAAGGCTCCCGGACGGATCACCGATCCGGCGGTTTGCGTGCCAAAGGCGAGCGGCGCCATGCCGTCGGCCACCGCTGCGGCGGAGCCGCTCGACGAGCCGCCCGGGGTGTGCGCAGGGTTGCGCGGGTTGGCCGTCTTACCCGGCGTGAAGGTCGCGAATTCGGTGGTGACGGTCTTTCCGAGGAGGATCGCGCCGGCCGCCCGGGCGAGCGCGACACAAGAGGCATCCGCGGCGGGCCGGTGCCCGCGGTATATCGCCGAACCATAGGCGGTCGGCATATCGACGGTGTCGATCAGATCCTTGACCGCGATCGGGATCCCGTGCAGCGGCCCTCGCGGCGCTTCCGCGTCGCGCCGGCGCGCCGTCGCCAGCGCCTGCTCGCGATCGAGATATTGCCAGGCGCCAACCACCGCCTCGCGCGCCTCGATACGGTCGAGATAGGCAGTGACCGTTGCCTCGGCGGTAATCTGGCGCTCGGCGATTTGCCGGGCGGTCTCGCGAGCAGATAAGGAGCGAAGGTCGGCCAACGCGATCCTCCTTGCCTGGTTCGAAGTGTTTCGAAGCCTAGCAAGGGTCGCTAAACTCGTCGACGGTCAAGCCGAGCGGAGAGGGGCGATGATCGAAATCCCGGCGCGCATGGGTAAGGCCGTGCGCCTTGACAAAGGCCAACGGATCAAAGTCATCAACACGAAGGGCCAGCAGGTCGTCGACACCTGGGCCTTCAATGCCGACGATCTGCACGAGTTCATGTCGATGGAGCACAGCCGCGTCGCCATCGGCCGGATCATTCCGGGGATCGGCGATGCGCTCGTCACCAATCGGCGACGGCCGATCCTGACCCTGGTCGAGGACACCTCCGGCGGCATTCACGACACCCTCTTCGCCGCATGCGACCGCTGGCGCTACGAGCTGCTCGGCTGCAAGGAGCATCACGACAACTGCACCGACAATCTCGCCGCGGGATTGGCGGCGCTGGGCTTGACCCCACCCGAGACTCCGGCGCCGCTCAATCTTTTCATGAACATCCCGGTCGTCGACGGCAACCGTGTCGAGGTCCGCCCGCCGGTCAGCACGCCCGGCAGCTATGTCACATTGCGCGCCGAGATGAACTGCATCGTCGCCTTCTCGGCCTGCCCGCAGGACATGCTGCCGGTCAACGGCCTCGCGATGCGTCCCACCGAGGCGCATTTCGAGGTTCTCGATTGAGGTGGCGGGTATTGCGGTTGGGGCTGGCGCGCGACCCGCGCTCGTTATTGGTCAGCTTGCGGGTAGCCCGAGCTCCATTCATCGAACATCTCGCGCAATGTGGCGAGGGTAAGGCGGAGCGTCGCGCCCGTAACTACGCCCAGCCGGCGCACGAGCCGTTGCTTGTCGAGCGTTCGCATCTGATCCAGGAGTATGAGGCCGTCTTTGCCATGGAACCGGAGCGGTATGCGATATGGTGCGGATGACCGCCGGTGGTCATCGGCGCGACGGTGACGGTGCGCAGGAAGTCGTGCATCTCCGGCGGGGAGACGACGACGCAGGGACGGGTCTTTTGAATTTCTGCGCCGATTGTCGGATCGAGAGCGGCAAGCCAGATCTCACCCGGCGGACGGCGATGCGCTGCGACGGAGAGCTACTGCCCGGCGTCCTGGACCGCCTCACCAGGTCAGTGTTTCGTCTTCGGCGTTACCGAACTCGGGCCAAACAAGCGCGTCGTCGTGCGCTTCTGTGATACTCCGCGACGCTTCTGCCCACCCAGCCCGCGTCGGCCGCTTTATCGGCACAAGGACGATGCGACCCGCCTCCAATGTTATCTCGACTGGATCGCCCTCGGAAATACCCAAATCGCGAAGCAGCGACCTGGGGATAATGACACCAGACGAATTCCCCAATTTGCGCACTGCCGCCCGCATCGGAGCCTCGCATTGTTCAACTTGTTATAACATATGGATTTTGGTGCGCGCCAATTCTCGAACAGTCATATTTACAATTTACCGCAACACGGACCGAGCTTCAGCTTTATGCTGAAGGGCGAAGTGCGGTTTGAGAAGGAGGGAGAGGATGCGCTGGGTACGCTATGAGGCCAACGGGCACCCGGTTTACGGGATCGTCGAAGGCGACACGGTCACCGAGGTGCGCGGCGACCCGTTTGCCGGCTATGAGAAGACGACGACGCGCCGGCCATTGTCTTCGGTCAAGCTGTTGGTACCGGTCGAGCCGCGCACCTTTTACTGCGCCGGGCTCAATTACGCCGATCATGTCATCGACGCCGCAAAGAAGCGCGGCCAGGAGCCCAATTTACCCACGGCCGCCGATATCGGTTATCGCGCCAACAATGCCCTGATCGCGCATGGCGAGCCGATCGTGATCCCGTCGGATGCGACCGAGCGCGTGCAGTACGAAGGCGAGCTCGTCGCCGTGATCGGCAAGAAGGCGAAGCACCTCTCCGAGAGCGAGGCGCTGTCCTGCGTGCTCGGCTGGACGATCGGCAACGATATGAGCGAGCGCACCTGGCAGGCCGGCGACCGGACCCTGTGGCGCGCCAAGAACAGCGACACCTTCAAGCCGATGGGGCCATGGATCGAAACCGATTTCGATCTCGAGGCGGCGCAGACGATCATCCGCGTCAATGGCGGCGAGAAGTTCCGTTTCAAAACCAACAGCATGATCTTCGGCCCCGCCACCTTCATCAGCCGGATGTCGCAATACCTGACGCTCTACCCGGGTGACGTCGTGTGGATGGGTACCGAAGGCGCGCCCGAGAATTTGAAGCACGGCGACACCGTCGAGATCGAGATCACCGGCATCGGCGCGTTGCGCAACCCGGTCGTTCGCGAAGGCCGGTAATCTCAGGGACAATTATGTTCCGGTCGCGACGTACGGCTTGACCATCTTGGTCGGGTCCACGATGCGATCGAACTCAGCCTCGGTGACGTAGCCGAGCTCGAGCGCCGCGGCTTTGAGGGTCAGGTCGCGATCCATCGCGTGGTGCGCGATCCGCGAAGCCTTGTCGTAGCCGATCACCGGAGCGAGCGCGGTCACCAGCATCAGCGAGCGATCGAGGTATTCCTTGATTTTCGGAAGGTTCGGCCTGGTGCCCTCGACCAGGAACTTGCGGAAGTTCGTGCACCCGTCGCTGAGGATCGTGATCGAGTGCATGATGTTGAATATGATCAGTGGCTTGTAGACGTTCATCTCCAGATACCCGCCGGCGCCGCCGAACCCCACCGCCACGTCGTTGCCCATCACCTGCACGGCGATCATCGTCAGCGCCTCGGCCTGCGTCGGGTTGACCTTTCCGGGCATGATCGACGAACCCGGCTCGTTTTCCGGGATCAGCAATTCCGCAAAGCCGGCGCGCGGGCCGCACGACATCAGCCTGATGTCGTTGGCGATCTTGTAGAGCGATGCGGCCAGTGTCCTAAGTGTGCCGGATAGGTGCACCAGGCGTCATGCGACCCTTGCACCGTGAATTTGTTCGGCGCGCTGACAAAGGGCAGCTTGGTGAGGCGGGCGATCTCTGCCGCCGCCGCCTCGGCGAAGCCGGGGGCGGCGTTGATGCCGGTCCCCACCGCCGTGCCGCCGAGCGCGAGGCGATAGACGCCCTTCAGCGCGTCGTCGATCCGCTCCAGATCGTCCGCCAGCATGCCGGCATAGCCCGACCATTCCTGCCCGAGCGTGATCGGCGTCGCGTCCTGCATATGAGTGCGGCCGATCTTGACGATGTCCTGCCACGCCTGCGCCTTGACCGCGATCGCGTCGTGCAGGGCGCGGACCGCGGGAGCCAGACGCTGCGTCACGCCGAGCGCCGCCGCGATGTACATCGCAGAGGGAAACGTATCGTTCGACGATTGCGACATGTTGACGTGATCATTGGGATGCACCGGCGTCTTGCTGCCGAGCGGCGTGCCGGCGAGCTGGCTGGCACGGTTGGAGATCACCTCGTTCACGTTCATGTTGAACTGCGTGCCGCTGCCGGTCATCCACACGTGCAGCGGAAACATGTCCTGATGCTTCCCCGCCAGGATCTCGTCGGCGACCCGGACAATCAGCCCGTGGGTCCTGTCGTCCAGTCTTCCACCGGCATGGTTGGCATTGGCCGCCGCCTTCTTGAGGATCGCGTAGGCCTCGATCATCTCGCGCGGGATCAGATCCTGGCCGATGCTGAAATGCTCGAGAGAACGCTGGGTCTGCGCGCCCCACAGCTTGTCGGCCGGTACCTCGACCTCGCCGAGGCTATCGGTTTCCGCACGAAAATCGGTCATGTTTCGGTTTCCCTGAACGCGGCCCCGAAAGGATCGGCGTACGGCAGGCCGCAATCACCCCGTCGGAACCGACGATATCCAGCAACGGGCCGTATTGCTGGCTGCCGAAGATGTCGGCGTCGCCGGGGCTGCCGCTGGTGATCGATCGTAGGATCGTGAACTTGATCGCCAATGCCGGGTCGAACTCGACGTAATCGGTGATGCGGCTCTGCGGAATGCCAAAAATCCGGCAGACCGACGCCCGCGACAGCACGCCGCTGCGGCGGACGAGATCGTAGTCGGCGCGCTCCGCGAAGATAACGTCGAAGGTGATCTTGTCGATCCCGGCATTCTTGCTGCGGATCGTTTTCGCGATCTCCGAAAGCTTGCGCGTTCCCATTACACGCCGGCCTCGGTGATGAAGGTCGGAAACAATTCGAGCGGGTCGTCGAGGCGCACCGTGTGGTTGACGGTCCAGCGGTAGGCGGGGCTCGCCGGCATCACCTCGTCGAGCAGAAAGGCGACCCCTCCGGCGCTGCCTTTCACGGCCGGCAGCCGCGCATAGAACATCTGGCGGGTGCCGGTCATGCACACCTCCTCGGCCATCTCCCGCGTCGGCGCGATCGCCTGCACGACGACGCACAGCTCGTGGCCGGGCGAGCGCTTGAGCGGCTCGAGCGCTCCGAGGATGGCGTCGCGGCCATAGACCGTGTAGTACAGCTCGTAACCCATCGGGCCGAAGCGCTCGGTCGCCTGTTGCCGGGCCCAGGCGATGACCGCGTCGATATTCTCGATCGTGTAAGGGTCGCGCACGCCGACCATGCCGATAAAGCGCTCGCCGATCTTGCCGGCGCCTTCGAGCTTGGCGCGCAGCTCTGGGGCGGGAACGTATTTCGGCCCGGTGATGCGGGTGGTGCGCTCGTCATACTGCTGGTAGCGGCACTCTCTCATATCGATATGGCCGCCGAGGAAGTGCTCGTAAAACGGGTTGGGCCGCTCATACATCGTGTGAGCCGCGACCGAGGCGACTGTGCAGCGCTGCTCCGGGCACAACGCGGTCACCTTGAAGTCCTCCATCGTGATCTCGCCGAGCACCAATTCCTTGCCGGCGTAGGGCTCCGCGCAAAACGATGCGCATTCGAGCACTTTGCCGGCGAAGTAGGCGAGCCCTGGGGGAAGGCCCCGGCGGATTGCCGGCGCGGCAAAGATCGCGCAGTCGCTGCTGCGGCCGCCGATGATGATATCGGCGCCCCGGTCGAGCAACTCGATGTAGGGGTGAACCCCGGCCATCGCCACGACCCTGTCGGTGGCGTCGAGGGCCGCCAGGTCGAGCGGCGGCCGGCCGTCGAGCCCGTCGATGGCGTCGCCCGCAGCGATTTTGCGGCGCAGATAGTCCTTGCCGACTTCCGAGTAGAAGTAGCCGATGCGGAACCGCGGCAGGCGATGCTCGCTGGCGAGATCCTTGATGATGCCGACGAACCGGTCGACCCCGCTGTTGCTGCCGGTGTCGCCGGCCGAGCCGACGATCATCGGCACGCCGAGCCGGCGCGCCGCCAGCAGCATGTGCTCGAGATCGTGCCTCTGCCACTGCACCGGGCTCGACGAGACGTCCGCGCCGAGCGGCCCCGGACCGACATCGCACGATCCCTGAATCGGCGCAGATCAGATCGGGCGCGCAATCGAGCCCGATCTCAAAGCTCGCCGTCTTGATCGGCGCAAACCCGAGATGCCCGTTGGGGCACAGGATGCGCAATGAAGCCTCGGACAATGGCACGTGCCGCAATCCCTCAATCGGCGCGAATTCCCCAAATTTCGCCCACCATACCGCAGTTGCGCCATCCTCGGCATCCACCCAGCGAACGGTCGAGATGGCGGATAGCCGGCTTTTACCGCGTTCGTAAAATGAGCCCTCTTAAGACGAAAACGCGGTATAGTCAAAGTTTTACAAGTCTGATAAATACCTTGCGCTGTGGCAGTTAGGCTGGTGAGCGCCTGTCAAGCCACGATTACCAATCGGCCAAAATATGTCACAGAGGTAAGTCACGCAACGGTTGACAGCGACGAATTAGCTTATCTAGCCTTAGTGGGCACGCCTCCCGTGCTCGGATTGTCGGGGACAACCCGGGTCGACCCCGATCTGCATTCCATGCCCAACCAATATTATTGGCATAGGACGCGAGATTTGTTGCGCCCGGCAAGGGGATGCTCAGCAAGGAGGGTACGATGCAATGCCATTGCGTCGAACGATGGTAATTCCCTCGTGTGCTCGGTGACATCCGCCTGCGCGATAGCGGAGGCGCCAGAAAAGAGCGTGACCCACTACCCGGACGAGTCTGCAGGTGCCACCTCGGGAAACGCGGAACCGCCAACTGATAAATCTCGCAGCTTCACTTGCCGAGCTGTTCGCGAACAGCGGTCGGCCGACATGGCTCCGAGTGGTCGGGCTCTTGGGAGCCTGACTGGTAGACACCAGGCTTGAAGCGGGTTGTTGAAGGGCGAGCTCGAACCGAGTCTAGCCGCCACGGGCTTTCCCGAATACAGTAGGAGCAGTCAATGGTGCGGAATGAAATGTTTGCCGACACGTGGCTCGATGCGCGACCGCGACCGGGCAGTGAAGAGCCCGAGCTTGGCTTGCGAAGTCCGCCTCGACCCCCCGATCCCCTCTTAGATACCGAATCCGCAGGGTGGAGCGGCCTGTCATCGCCGCCAGACCCGGAGCCGAGCCGCGCCCCCACAACGTCGGCGGCGCTTCCGGTCGGCAGCCTGTTTTACCTCGCCCTGATAGGGCTCATCGCCGCTGCGACTATCGGTATCTTCTTTGGCGCCGGCTTTTTGTTGCTCGTGCATGCCGGGAAGGAATCAATCGCTGATACCGGCACCGGCGACCGCCCACGTCCCTACAACGACGGCCGCACGAGCAGATCTCAAAGGTCCGCCGGCCCCACGAGAATCGGCGGCGCCGGATTCGACTGCTGCAGTCGTCCCTCCGGGCTCTGTCCTTGCACAACCTGCGGCAATGGCTGAGCTGCCGCAACCGCAGCAGAGCGAGGTGGCGGAGACCTCCCCGCCGGGGGGCCCCACCAGTCACCCGCCCGCGCGCACCGCCGTGGAGCCCGAGCCGGCATCAAGCTCCCCAGGCTCACCATCTTCCGCGGTGCCTTTGGCCCGCCCGGCCCCATTCTCCGCGGCAGACGTACCGGCTTCTGGCGCCACAGCGCGGCTGCCGACCCGCGACGGACGAAGTCATCACAGTCAAACTGCATCACGACATTGGCATCGGCGATCTGGCCACAACGTCCCAACCCTAACGCCGCCACAGAGCGGGCCGTTCGATCGGCTCCTCAGTGTGTTAACCGGGCCGTCCGGACTCTTACGCCACCGCGCGCACAATAGTCTCCGCAAGTTCGACGGCCAGTCACTCCATACCCCGCGCTGACCCAAGGAACCAGTGATCTTAGACGGCAAGCGAGTCGTGGTGATCGATTTGCTAGTCGCGCCGAAGGTCCGGGTTGGGTCCGGCTCGAGCCGTTCAGCCGTGATGGCTAGATGTCGCAAACCGGTGGGGAGCGGCCAGCACGTCCACGCCAGGCGAGCAAGCAAGACAGCTGGGCAACTGCCAGCCAAACTCGAGAATGACAGCCGGCGTCCGCCATGAAAGTGCAAGAGGCTGAGTGCGGCGATGTCGAGAGCGGAAAGTGGTCACTCCCTGCCGGTGCGGCCGTGAAAGGGGTCCGGGCCCGGGTCGCGCCCGGCGGCAAATTCGGCCAGCCGACCCAGGTAATGGGCCCAGCCTTCCGCATGGCCGGCGCACTGCTCGGCATTGGGCAGGCCGGTATGGGTCAGGCGCAGCAAGGTTCCGTCCGACTGCTCGATCAGGTCGATCTCGACCAGGCTCGACCCCGGCGGCACCTCCTCGCTGCCGTCCCAGCCGAAGCTGTAGGCCAGGCGGTGCACCGGCACCACCTCCCGGAAGGAGCCGCGGGCTAACCGAGCACCGGTGACATTGACGAGATAGAGCCCGCCGGGCTGCGGCTCGACCTGCGCCTCCGTTCCCATCCAGCGCAGGATCTTCTCCGGATCGGTCAGCAGGGCGAACACCGCGGCAGGCGGCGCCGGGACGTGCTGCTCGCGGCGGACAACGAGGCTCTCTTGCATTGGTTTCCTCATGGGGTTCGATTGCCGCCGGCAAGACTACCTCACGGCCAAGAGAGACGGGAGTTACAAGTGTGGCGGGGTTCTGATGATCGCGATCCCCACTCCGGTCATTCGCTGGGCGATGTCGGCCGCATCGCGACGTAAGCGACCCGAAGACCGGGCCTGAAACCCAGCCGCTCGTAGAACGCGTGCACGCGGGGATCGGCTCGGCCGCTCTGCATCAGCACGTGGTGGCAGTCAGCCGCCCATGCATGCTCGAGTCCAGCCATGACCACGGCCTTGCCATGACCTCGGCCTCGCAGCTCAGGGTGAGTGACCACGTTCTCCAAGAACCCGTGGCACCTTCCGCCGCGGAGCAGATTGGGTGCAATGATCAGCATGCAGGTCGCCGCTATACGATCACGCTCATCGGATACGAAGATGCGGACTCCCGGTTGGCGCAGGCTTTCTCGCCAGATGCTCTCGGCTCGTTCTCGCGGCTGAGCGACGGCGCTCACCTCCGACACCTCGAACAGCGAGAGGAGGGATGATAGATCAGCGAGACGAGCGAGCCGGGCGACGGGCATCGCAAGGGATCATCGGCAAGGCATTGTCCGTTCGACAAAGTGCGGCATGACATTCGAGGCGAAAAGCTCGCGGGTCTCTATGTCGGACGAGGTTTTGGTTTTCGCCTTGGCGCTGCGTGTTCTCGCTTCGCCGCGACGCGACGCGCAGCCGCCAGCGCGGCGCGCGCCCACGTGACAAAGTCATCGGGTTCATCGAACAGCCGCTCAGGCGCGCGCCAAAAGGAGAGATCGATCGTGCGGCCCTGCTTCTCGTAATTGAGAGGCGGAAAGGCCTCGGCCTCCTCAAAGATCGCTCGGTTGTGGTCATCAACCCGGAAGTAGAGCGTGTTATCCGTCACCATCCCGAGCATCAGCCCGTCACAGAACACGCCGGTCTTGCCGAACATCCGCCGCATTGTGACGCGGCCGAGCGGAGCGAGTTGCTCGCGCAGGAACTCGGCAAAGTCATCGCTGGCAACCATCTTCGATCCTCGACGTGCGCCGACACGATGATCTAACTTGGCAGAATGGGGCAGTGTCATTTATCCACTCGTGCGGGGATCGGTGAGTTCGCGTGATTTTCGTCCTATCCACTGTTGTCTCACCGGCGCCGCTGCGTGTGAAGAAACCCTGTCGCCACTTGAAAGTCGTCTCCCCGCGAAAGCGGGACCCAGCCTGCCCCTGGCATGAACGGGGGCAAGTGACTGAAATCCCCGGATTCCCGCTTACGCGGGAATGACGGCAAACGGGGCCTGAGTAGGCACTCACGGTCTTTTCACACAGCCTGGAAGCGCTGGGGCGACACCAACAGGAGCCGGTCTCATCCAAACCTTCGCGATCGGTACGCCAGCCCAACTAGCCGCGGGCAGCGCGACTCTGCTCGGTTACACGCCGGGGTCCGCGGTGGCATGATTGCGGCATGGATCTGCCAATCGATTTGCCTGGGCCCCTCGCATGGCTGGTAGACGAGGCCGGCGCCTCGTCCGGCCCTGACCGGTTCTTGGCCGAGCTCGGCGGCCGGCTGCTGGCCGACGGCCTGCCGCTGGCTGGCGGCGCCCTGACATTGGCGGTGCCGCATCCGATCATCGCCCGCCGTACCTGGCTGTGGCGGGCGCAGACCGGGGCGGTGATCGAGGCGCTGGGCTTCGCCGGCGGCCCGCACAACCAAGCCGGGCGCGACTGGCTCGCCGAGTTCGGCCCGATGCACGAGGACACCGTTGGCCCGCCGCCAAACAGTCCGGTGCTGGGCTGGGCCGGGACGCGGCAGTTCGGCCCCGCCGAGGCCGTCCGGCTGTGCCAGGCCGCACGCTTCGCCGCGGCGCCCTTGGATGCTCTGGCCGCGCGGGCGGCCCTGGCAGCGCTGCTCGAGGCCTATCTCGGCCGGCGCAGCGCCGCCCGGGTACAGGCCGGCGCGCTGCGCCGCGGCACCGGGGAAACCATCCGCGCCGTGCTGCTCTCTGCCGATCTGCGCGACTTCACCGCCCTGTCCGAGGCGACCGAACCCGCGGCGATGATCGCCGCCCTCGACGCCTGGTTCGACCGCGTCGCCGGGGCGGTGCACGCCTTTGGGGGCGAGGTGCTGAAGTTCATCGGCGACGGCGTGCTGGCGATCTTCCCGGTCACCGGCGCGCCGGCCGCGGCCTGCGAGGCGGCGCTGCGCGCGGTCGCCGCCGCCCGCGCCGGCATGGCCCATCTCGATACGCTGCGGCAGGCGCGGGGGCTGCCGCCGCTGCCCTTCGGCGCCGCGCTGCATTTGGGCGAGATATTGTGGGGCAATATCGGTGCGGCCGATCGCCTCGACTTCACCGCCATCGGCCCCGCGGTCAACCTGGTCAGCCGGCTGGAGGGGCTGTGCCGGCCGCTCGGCCGGTCGGTGCTGATCTCGGGTGCCATCGCCGCCGAGACCACCACGCCGCTGGTGCCGCTGGGCGAACACGCGCTGCGCGGCATCGCCGCACCCTGCGCCGTCTTCACCTTGCCGGATGGATGAACGGCTCGAGTGGGTGTTGTCGCGAGCCCAATATCTCGCCGGACCGCGTTCAGCACGCCGCCGGCGGCGGTCGCGAAGGCCTTTTCCCGCGAAGGCGCCGAGGCCCGAGCTGACGCAATGACGCCGCTCGTCCGTGAGGTCCGGCTCGGCGGCAATGTCGGGCCGACTTGCCGCTATGAGATCCCTGATAAAAGGTCGCGGATGGAGAGATCAACTAGATCGTCAGGACTCTGTGGGCGTATGCGCCGCGACCAGGGTCTGGAACATTTCGGCGAGGCGTTCGGCGGGGACGCGCGGCCCGAGGCTTTGAATGGTGACGCGGGCGCCCTCGCCCAACAGGAACAGTTCATCGGCGAGAAGCTCGGGATCGCGCAGCCCCGCCTTGTAACAGAGCTCAATGATCAGGTCGCGATTTCGGCTTTTGCATTCCTCGACCACGCGCCGGGCCGGGTGATTCGGGTCCGGCAATTCGACCGCGGCATTGACGAGGGCGCAGCCGCGCTCGCTCGTGTCGAGCTTGAATTCGGCAATGAAGCGCAAGTAGGCGAGCAATTGGTCCTTTGGCTTGCCGGCATGTGCCCGTTCGATCTCGGCCCAGGCCTTTTCGAAATCTCGGCTGTATTCGCGCAAGCACTCGGCGACCAGCTCGTCCTTTGATTGGAAGTGGCGGTAGAGCGTCGTCTTGTTTGTGGCAGCAGCCTCGGCGATCGCGTCGACGCCGATGGCATGAATCCCGTATCGGTAGAACAGCTCGCGAGCCGCTTTCAAAATGCGCGTGCGGGGCGGAGTAGTCGTGTTTTCCAAAAGGTCCGGCCTTGTCGTTTCGGATGCCATAGTTGCTTCTCCCCCTTGAAATATGCGTGACCGGTCAGTACCTAGATCCGCGGGTGTAACCGGTCAGTACCGTACGTAGGGCGGCTGTCACCCGTTTTCCAGCCCCCTTAGGTCTGTAGGAGTTGCTCATGGATTTCCAGACGGCCGAACCCGGCAGTGATGACTCGGAAACTTCCCTCAGTCACGCATCCGCGGCGACCGGGTTGCCGGTCGGCTTGTCCGAGGCGCTCGCCGATCCGATCGTCATAGCCCTGATGGCCGCCGACAGCGTCGATCCGAAAGGTCTAGAACAGTTGCTGCAGCACATAGCTGCCAGGCTTGCGCGGCGCGATCAAAGAGACAGCCGGTCGCACGCCACGCAATGCCAACCTGCAGTGAAACCCGCCGCCAGCACTGCGTTTGCGCTGTTCGCAAAGGGCTTCGCCCTCGCCGTTGCGGTGATTGCAGGCCTCTCGGCGGCGCCGCGTTCTGCTGCAGCCGACGATGCGCCGGTTGCGTTCATCCGCGCGCTCGGGGGGCAGGCGGTCTCGGTGATCCGCCGCCCCGACATACCGCTCGCCACAAAAGCCGCCTATTTCGATCAGATGGTACGGCAGGATTTCGACGTGACCGGCATCTGTCGCTTCGTGCTCGGACCGTATTGGCGGGTCGCGAGCCCGGCGGAGCAGCAACAGTTCTGCGATGGCTTCGCGGACCGGCTCGTGCGGTTCTACGGCCAGCGCCTCGCGCAATCCGGCAGCGGAAATTTCGCCGTGACCGGCAGCCGGATCGGCTCCGGCGGCGTCATCGTGACCAGCCGGATCATCCCCCCACAGGGGGCTCCGATCGCCGTGGATTGGCGGCTCGGGATCAACGACGGCTTCTACAAGATCGAGGACGTCTCCATCGACGGCGTCAGCATGGCGTTGGCTCAGCGCTCCGAGATCACGGCGCTCATCGCACGCGCGGGCGGGCAGGTCGGGATGCTGCTCGCGACGATGCGCGCAGGAGGTTGAGCAGAGCGTCGCCGGTGATCTGACACAAAGCTCACCGCCGGCCCTAGTACGGCACAGAAGCAGCTTTCGATGCCGAGCGCCTCTCGGGTCGCCTGCCGGCGGCCGCTTCGCAAAGTCCTGTTAAAGCAGCCCGTCGCCTTGGGGGGTAGCGGTACTGACGTCGCGCCGCAGAGCGGGGCACACAGAGGGCATCGAGTCACGCTCGCGCGGGTTTCGTGGATCTAAGAGGTTATAACGTGAACGAAGCTATGAACCGGCCCGCGGCCAGAGAGCAAGGCCAGCGGACTGACCAAAGGTTGCCAGCCAGACTGTGGATTGCTGCAGTGACAGCAATAGCAGCCGTAGGCCTTGCTTGGCTGGCTTACTCGTATCGTCAAAGCGACGCTGCCACCCCGACCAGCCCGCCTTCACTTCCGCAAGTGGTGGTGAGCAAGCCGCTGGTACGCGAGCTTGACTCGCGCCTGGGCTTCCTCGGCCAATTTTCTGCGGTCGATTCCGTTGAGCTTCGCGCTCAGGTCGGCGGCACGCTTACCGGAATACACTTCAAGGATGGGGACATCGTCCATGAAGGCGATCTCCTCTTCACAATTGACCCGCGTCCCTACGAAATCAGGCTGGCCCAAGCCACTGCGCAGCTCGAGAGCGCGTCAGCGCGGCTTGAGCTTGCCAAGCCCGAGCTTTGGCGCGCTCAGGAACTGAAGCGCACCGATTTCGGCACGATGCAAGCCGTCGACCAGCGCAGGGCCGACCTGCAGGCCGCGCAGGCTTCCGTCGATGATGCCAAGGCACAGATCCGCGACGCTCAGTTCGACATTGACCATTGCCGCATCACCGCCCCCTTTACCGGGCGCATCGGCACGCATCTCGTCTCGGTGGGCAACCTGATCGCCGGCAGCCGTTACGCGACAAGTCCGACGACATTGCTCGCCACACTCGTCTCGCTCGATCCGATCTGGTTTGACTTCGATATGAGCGAGTCCGATTTCCTGACGTTTTCTCGGGACCGTGCACGTCAGAAAGGAATTCTTGCCGATAAGGTCGAACTCGCGCTCAGCGACGAGGCCAAATTCAGAAGGCGAGGCACGCTCGACTTCGTGGACAATGTGCTCGACCGTTCGAGCGGCACGATCCATGCGCGAGCGACGGTTCCCAATCCCGAGCTCTTCCTGACGGCTGGCGAGTTTGCCCGCGTGCGGCTGGTGCTCGGCGCCGCAGCTCCGACTCTGCTGGTGCCGGATGCAGCGGTCCTTCCCGATCAGTCCCAGCACCTTGTCATGACTGTTTCAGCGGATGGCACCGTCGCGCCCAAGCAAGTCGAGATCGGCGACATTCGCGGCAGCCTGCGCGTGATCCGCTCCGGCCTGACGCCAGATGACCAGGTGATCATAGAGGGGATCCCGTACGCCAGACCGGGGTCAAAAGTCGCACCCCAGGAGCGCGCGATCCGCTACGCCGCTGCGCAAGGCCACGGCTAAGTGTCTGACCCGAAATGATGCACATCACATCGATGCGTTACACGTCACCCCCGCGAAAGCGGGGGTCCAGGGCAACCGCTGAGGCCTTGGAGCCCTGGATTCCCGCTTTCGCGGGAATGACGGGTAAGAGGCTGATATTGCCAGATTCATTTCTGGTCAGCCTCTAGGACCGAGCCGCTCAATATGCGCCTCACACATTTCTTCATTGATCACCCCCGCTTCGCGACTGTGCTCAGCATCTTCGTGACGCTGTTTGGGCTCGGCGCGCTCATGATCCTCCCGGTCGCACAGTATCCGGAAATCGTCCCGCCGACCGTGAAGGTGACGGCGTTCTATCCCGGTGCATCTGCCGAGACCGTCGCCCGCACCGTCGCGACGCCTCTCGAACAAGAGATCAACGGCGTCGAGAACATGCTCTACATGAGCAGTCAGTCGACCGGGGATGGCAACCTCACGATTACCGTCACGTTCGAGATCGGCACTGACCTCAACATCGCGCAGATGCTGACCCAGAACCGCGTGCAGGATGCATTGTCGCGCCTGCCGGAGGACGTCCAGCACCTGGGCGTGCAGGTCCGCAAGGCGATACCCGCCATACTTATGGGCGTTCACCTCTACTCGCCGGACGAATCGCGCGACACTCTGTACCTGTCGAACTACGCAACCTTGCACGTGAAGGACGTGCTCGCGCGCCTGCAAGGTGTCGGCGATGTCCAGTTCCAGGGCGCCCGCCAATACGCCATGCGCATCTGGCTCGATCCGGACAAAGTCGCGGCATACAACCTCAGCGCCAATGACGTGCTCTCGGCATTGCGCGCACAAAATCTGCAAGTCTCGGCCGGTATCCTCAATCAGCCGCCAGCCCCGAGTGACGAAGCCTACCAGATCAATATCGAAGCGCTCGGCCGGCTGTCCACGCCCGAGCAGTTCGCCGACATCGTCCTCAAATCTGATGGCCGGGGGCGCGTGACCCGGGTCCGTGACGTCGGTCGGGTCGAGGTCGGCGCCGCGGATTACGGCAACACGGCCTACATGGACCGCAGCAATGCGGCAGTCCTGGTCATCTATGCCGAGCCCGGGGCAAACTCGCTCACGGTCGAGCATGAAGTTCTGTCGAAAATGGAGGAGCTGAAGAAAGATTTTCCGCCAGGAGTCGACGCGACAATCGTTTACGACCCGAATGTCTTCATCGCCAAGTCGATCAAGGAGGTTGTCGTCACAATTTTCGTGGCGATCCTCCTCGTCGTCGGGGTGGTGTTCCTGTTTCTGCAGAACTGGCGCGCGACGATCATTCCTGTCATCGCAATTCCGGTTTCGCTGGTCGGCGCCTTCTACGATCCTCGCTATATTTGGGATATCGCTGAACAACCTGTCCCTGTTCGGCCTCGTGCTGGCGGTCGGTATCGTCGTCGACGACGCGATCGTCGTCGTCGAAAACGTCGAGCGCAACATGCGCTCCGGAATGCCCCCATTTGAAGCGGCCCATCGAACGATGGACGAAGTCGGCGGCGCGCTGATAGCGATCGCACTCACGCTCTGCGCCGTATTCGTGCCATCTGCCTTCCTCGCCGGCATCTCCGGACTGTTCTTCCGTCAGTTCGCGGTGACGATTGCGGCCTCGACGGTCATCTCCTGCTTTGTCTCGCTGACGCTCAGCCCGGCCCTGTGCGCCGTGCTGTTCAAGGCGCATTACGAGCATGATCTCTCACGCGCCGGCTTGGCACGACGTCTGCTGCACGGGGCTTTCGATCGCTTCAATCGGGGCTTCGACCGGCTCTCTTTCGGCTACGGGCACTTGACGCGTCGATTGGTGCGCGCAGCCACGATCGTGCTCGTGGCCTATGCGGGGCTGATCGGCGTTGCCGGCGTCGAGTTCGCAAAGACGCCGACCGGCTTCATCCCCGAGCAGGACCAGGGCTACTTGATCAACGTCGTTCAGCTGCCGCCCGGCGCCGCCTTGTACCGGACTGAAAGGGTCGTCCGGCGCGGTATCGACATCATTCTGGGGACGAAGGGCGTCGAGCATGTGGCGCCCTTCGCCGGCCTCGATGCCACGACCTTCACGGTGGCTTCGAATGCGGCAACGATCTTCTCCGGCCTGCCGTCGCTTTACAATCACGAGCTTCCGGGCGTGACGGCGAACACGGTCTTGGCCGACCTGCGACAGCGCCTGTCGGTAATCAAGGACGCCTATGTCCTGACCATCCCACCACCGCCGGTGCAGGGCCTCGGGACTGCGGGCGGTTTCAAGATGATGCTGGAGGACCGTGCAAACCTCGGCTCGCAGGCGCTCGTGCGCGCCGCAAATGCGCTGGTCGACGCGGCCAACAAGGATCCGGACTTCGCCGGTGTGTTCACGCTGTTCAACGCGGGGTCCCCTTCGGTCTACGCGGATATCGACCGCGTGAAGGCCGAAAAGGTCGGCCTCACACCGACTGACGTGTTTTCCACGCTGCAGGTATATCTCGGTTCACAATACGTGAACGACTTCAACTATCTCGGCAGAACCTACGAGGTCTTCGTCCAGGCTGACGGGAAGTTCAGGCGTACTCCCGAGGACATGACCCGCCTGAAGGTACGCAACGCGTCCGGCGAGATGGTGCCAATCGGGACGGTGGCAGCAGCCGAGGGACACGACGGTCGCCTATCGCGTGCCGCGCTACAATCTTTTTCCCGCTGCCGAGGTGCAGGGGGTCGCTGCACCGGGTGTCGCCACCGGCACGGCATTGCAGCGCATGGAGGAGCTTGCTCATCAGGTTCTTCCCAGGGGTATTGCCTTCGAATGGACCGAACTCGCCTTTCAACAGCAGCAACGCGGCACCCCAACCATTCTCGTCTTTGGTGCGGCCGCTCTCTTCGTGTTTTTGGTTCTGGTCGCGCAATACGAGAGCTGGAAGCTCCCGCTTGCGATCGTTCTGATCGTGCCGATGTGCCTGCTCGCGTCGGTCACAGGCTTGCTCGCGCGGGGCATGCCCATCGACATCCTCGCGCAGATCGGTTTCGTCGTTCTGGTTGGTCTGGCGGCCAAAAACGCGATCCTGATAGTCGAGTTCGCACGTCAGAAGGAAGATGACGGCGCAGCCCCCGGAGAGGCAGCGGTGCACGCCGCACGCACGCGGCTGCGCCCGATTCTGATGACCTCGTTCTCGTTCATCTTGGGCGTGGCACCACTCGCCGTTGCGACCGGTGCCGGTGCCGAAATGCGTCAATCGCTCGGCACGGCGGTGTTGTTTGGGATGCTCGGCGTCACCGGCTTCGGCCTCCTTTTTACGCCCGCCTTCTACACCTTCGTTCGCAGCCTCGGCCGTCGAGGCGGCGAGCGCACCAGTGAGTTCAAGCAATATACTGCGCGGGAGCAATCGATGACGCGCCCCGCCGGATTGTGACGGCTAACCGAATGGGACGCTATGCCCGTTGGAGGGATCGGACCCGAATGCGCATGACACGCGAGAAGGCAGCTGAGAACCGGGCGCGGATTGTGGAAGCGGCCTCGCGCTTGTTCCGGGAAAAAGGGTTCGACGGCGTCGGGCTTGACGCCATCATGAACGAGGCCGGCCTACCGCACCTCGAACTATTCTTTGGTCAATGCGATGCCGATGCGGGGGCTGGACTGGCAGCAACATTACGGAGCAGCGGAACCAGCAGCGTGGCGACGATGAACGCAATCATGATCGCGCGGAAGGCGTCGGCATAGGCCAGGGTCGAGGCTTCGCGGTAGGCGAGCCGCCAGAGTGTTTTCACAGCGGCGAGATGACCGGCTTCCGGGCTGCCCGGGATAGCACCGTAGCGCTGCGCGGCGCCGGCAATGAACCTAGTCATCGGGCCGCTCGCCGGCGTCAGGTGCGAGGCGATCATATTGAAATGGAAATTGGTTTGCGCGTTGAGGATGGCGCTGCACACGGCGATGCCGACGGCACCGCCGAGATTGCGCATCATGTTGAAAAGCCCGCTCGCATATTTGAGCCGCTCGGGCGGCAGGCTGCCGAGGCCGAGGCCAACGGCCGGCGCCACCACGAAGACCTGCGGGAAGCCGCGCAGCACCTGCGGGATCAAAAGTTCCGTCGCCGCTCCAATCGCTGGTGATGTAGCTGAAGGCCCACATCGAGGCGCCGAACAAGGCGAGGCCGAACATCATCAGCCAGCGGGTGTCGAATTTGCGTGCCAGGAAAACGTAGACGGGGATTCCGATCAGCGAGGCGACGCCGGTCGAGAAGATTGCGATCCCGGTCTGCCAAGCGCTGTAGCCGCGCACATAGCCGAGAAACAGCGGGGTAAGATAAATTGTCGAGAAGATGCCGATGCCCGTCACAAAGGACAGAAAGCAGCCGAGCGCGAAATTGCGGTTTTTCAGCGCCCGCAGATCGACGACGGGGCGTGCAAAAGTCAAGCTGCGGATAATGAACAGCACTCCGGCGATAGCTGCGATCCACGCACAGTGCCGGATCGTCGCATCGTCGAACCAATTCCAGCGAGACCCCTCCTCAAGCACGTATTCGAGCGTGCTGAGGGCGACCGCCATCAGCACGATGCCGGGGTAGTCGGCCCCCTTTAGGAGCGACAGATCCGGCTCGTCGATCCGGATCAGGAGCGCGGCGAGGATTGTAACCGCGATGCCGGGCAGCAGATTGACGTAGAACAGCCAGTGCCAGTTCCAGGTGTCGGTAATCCAGCCGCCGATGACGGGACCGAGCACCGGGGCCATCGTAGCGATCGCGCCCACCACCGCAGCGGAATAGACCCGGCGCGGTCCCTGAAAAAAGTAGAGTGACGAGGTGAACATGGTCGGCACCATCGAGGCGCCGAGCATGCCTTGCAACGCCCGGAATAGGATCATGCTCTGGATATCCCAGGCGAGGGCGCACAACGCGCTAATGACCGTGAAGCCGGCAGCCGAGGCGACAAAGAGCCAGCGCGTCGAGAACACTTGCGTCAGCCAGCCGCTCATTGGAATGACGACAATCTCGGCGATCAGGTAGGCGGTCTGCACCCAGCTGATCTCGTCCTGTGCCGCCGAAAGCCCGCCGCCAATGTATTGCAGAGACGAGGCGACGATCTGGATGTCGAGCAGCGCCATGAAGCCACCGAAGCACATCACCACGAATGGCAGCAGGCTCTTGAGCCAACTGGCGGTGTCGGACACTGCAGTCACTCCGCGGCTTGCGCGGGCCGCGTATCGACGCTGACCGTCGTCGACAGGCCCGGACGTATGTCGCCGAGGCTCGCGGCGCCATCATCGAGCGCGATGCGGACCGGCACGCGCTGAACGATCTTCGTAAAGTTGCCGGTGGCGTTTTCCGGCGGGATCACGCTGAACACCGCTCCGGTTCCGGGCGCCAGGCTCTCGACATGCCCGCGGAAGGTTTTTCCCGGCAGTACATCGGCAACGACGGTCGCTGGCTGCCCCGGCCGCATATCCGCCAGCTGGTCCTCCTTGAAATTGGCATCGACCCAGAGCCCGTGCGCCGGGATGACACTCACGAGATATGCGCCATTGGCGACGTAAGCGCCGACCTGCGCGGCCCGGTTGCCGACATAGCCGTCGATCGGCGAGCAGATCTCGGTGTAGCCGAGATTGAGGCGGGCGGTTTCCAGATCGGCCTTGGCCTGGGCGACGTCGGCGCGGGCCGCGGCGATATCCGCATTGAGCACGCTCAGCTGTTGCCGCGCGGCAGCGAGGCCGGCTTCGGCCGCTCTGGTGGCCGACCGTGCCTCCTGGTCGGCTGCCGATGCCCGCTCGGAGTTCTGCCGTGTTCCGAAAGTGGTTGCAGCCAACTCCCGATAGCGGACAGCGTCTTCGCCGGTCCACGTAGCGTGCGCAGCCTTGGCGTTGAGATCCGCCTCAGCCTGTTTGATCATCGCGTGCTGCAGTACGTATTTCGCTTCGAGCCCGGCGAGGGCGGCCTGTCGCTGATCGGCAACTGCCTGCGCGTGATCAAAGGCAGCCTGGAAATCGCGCGCGTCGAGGTGGATCAATACTTGACCCGCGCGGACATATTGGTTGTCGGTCACAAGGATTTGCGCAATGAACCCTGAGACATGCGGCGCTACAGGGGTGACGTTGCCGCCGGCATAGGCGTCGTCGGTACTTTCGATAAAGCGGCCGACGGCCCACCAGTAGCGGCCGTATGCGATGCCGCCCAAGGTGATCGCGAGCGCAAGTCCGGTGAGCGCCAGACGCTTCAATCCGAATTTCGGCCGGCGCTTCGCCGGGATAGCGGTCGCCGCCCGTTCGATGGCGATGGTGTCCATTACGGCCTCGGTCGCATTCCGCTATTTAGCTGAGCTGCTCTCTTCGGCTGCCGCTTGCTTCGCAGCCAGGTCGTAGCGGTGCCGGGTGCGCGCGTCGGCGGCCGGTCCCGCGGCCGAACGAAAATCCGGTGCGGCGAGAAGGCGACCACTGTTGCGGTCCACCAGCACGGGATCGGCTTGCTCTCCCGTCCGGCTGTCGGCAATGACCACACTGGGCCCCTCGGGGGCGAAATGCTTATTGCCCCAGGCGAGCAGCGCCCATAGCACTGGCCGAAAGTCGCGGCCAGCCTCGGTCAGCACGTACTCGTCGCGCGGCGGCCGTTCACTGTAGCGGCGACGTTCGAGCAGGCCCGCCTCGACCAGCGATTTGAGCCGCCGCGCCAGCATGTTAGGCGCGATCCCTAGGTTCTCCTGAAACTCGTCGAAGCGCGACAGGCCATGGAAGGCGTCGCGCAGAATGAGGATGCTCCACCACTCGCCCACCCGCTCCAGGCTGCGCGCGATCGGGCATTGCATGTTGCCAAAGCTCTTGTGCCGCATCGGGCTGCGCCCCACTCACTTGCATGTTGCAAGCTATATCAAACTGACTTACTTTTATGATGCAAGCTTTTTCTGCAGGTGATCTCGCTAACGCCTGATAGGTGAGTGACGTGCGGAACCCGCGCGGCCGGCCGGCTGGATTGCCGGACTGGCTCTTTTGGAGCGGTCGCCCCCGGCCCCTCCCGGCTGTTTTTGCTGTCTTTTGCAGCGAAATATCAGCCATCGCTTTCGTTGTCCTGCTTCTGCACCGCCATCGGCGCTCCTGAGGAGCCCGCGGAAGCTTCGGATTATCCTCTGTGCTAAATGGCGGTGGCGCCGAGGTCAGTTGCGGCGACGGCGTGCAGGAGCGCCATCTCTGCGGTGCGCTTCGCTCCGAACGACTTCCGAACCTGCCACCTACCTCGCGGGTCTGCGCGGGCCGGTGCCGGAAGAGTACGATAGCGGCACCGGCCGTGTCCCGTCTGCTATGTGCAGGCTGCGGGTCACGTGCCTTGGGCGACAGCCGGAGTGCCGACGATCCTTGTCTTAGAGCGCTCATTAGGGTATATATTTCTGATGTATATCATGCAAGGTGAGCTCATGTCTGATGTCGGCGTAGCGAAAATCTTTATGCACGGCCGCAGCCAAGCCGTGCGCTTGCCGTTGGCGTTCCGTTTGCCCGGCGACCGCGTGCGCGTGCGCCGCGTCGAAGGGGGCATTCTGCTCGAGCCGATGGTGACGGACATCGACGCTTGGTTCGCGGCAATGGACCGCTTTGCCGACGTGCCGTTCATGGAGGAGGGGCGGCTGCAGCCGCCTATGTCCGCGGCCGAGGATTTGTTCGAGTGAATTACCTCCTCGACACCAACGCCGTCATCGCACTGCTCAAGAACAATCCCCCCGGCGTGCGCAACCGGTTGCGGCGGGTCGTGTCGGAAGGCGCTTCGATCGCCGTCCCTTCGGTCGCGCTCTACGAGCTGTGGTATGGCGTGGCGCGCAGTGCACGCCAGCGCGAGAATGCCGAGCGATTGCGGGTCTTTCTGTCGGGCAACGTCTTTATTGTTCCATTTGACGAAGACGATGCCGCGGCTGCCGGCGATCTGCGCGCGGCGCTGGAATCGGTGGGAACGCCAATCGGCCCCTATGATCTGTTGATCGCCGCCCAGGCTCTGCGAAGCCGAACGACCCTGGTCACGGCGAATGAGTCTGAATTCGCTCGCGTCAGCGGCTTGATCTGGCAGGACTGGACAGCGGAGGCTTAAATCCTTGGGTTCCTCTGCGACAGCAAGCGAGGCCGGTTTTTGGCTAACACGGCGACATAAGATCGCCACATCCGTATGGCATGCTCTTAGGCACCGCGAAAAGGGAGACTCATGCTTGCTACAACCGGCGAGGGAATCTCGCTGCTGATCCGCTGCAGATACAGCAGCGAGCCTCGGTGCACACAATCAGAAATTGCCGATCAGAAGGCGCGGCCGCGCAGTTCGTTGTTGGTGCGACGGTCGCCGGATAGCCAGCGCGCAAGTTCGCTGTGGGCGTCGGCGCGGCGGATCGCGTCGATCTCGGCGACGTCTTCCGGGTCCTGAGTAAATTCGACGATTAGCCCGTCGGGCGAGCTCGACATAGATCGATTTGCAATAACCGTGATTGGTCTCGCGATACTTTTCCCCGGCGCGATCCAGGCGCTGCTTCAGCTCCTCATAGGTTACCGGCTCGGCTTTGAAGGCGATGTGGTCGTAGCGGCCGACCTTGGCCGGCTTCTCGGCCTGGGTCATCTCGTAGAGCTCGGGGTCGGCGAATTGGAAGAAGGCGAGCGCGCCGCCGTCGGCCATCGCGAAGAAGGTATGGCAGAACTCGACCTCGCGCTGCAGTTCCGCACTGAAGTTCTTCTCGCACCAGGTCGCGACCAGAGGAATCCCGAGGAGGTCTTCGAAAAACCGGCGGTTGACCTCATGGTCCTTCACCACAAAGGCGTTGTGATGCAGGCGCGACGGCAGCTTGGACAGCAGCCCCTGGCTTTTCGTCGCGCGGACGGCCTCGATCGTATCCATTTCAACCCTCCGGTGGTTTGCCGATGCGAATTTTCAGCGACGATATCACAAAAAATGATGCATGCTCGCGCGAACCTTCCGTGCTGCATCTAAGGGAAAGATCGTGAAAGTCAGCGCAATGATCCGGCTCAGCCCCGGCGCCGAGCCGCACACTCGATTGCTGAGCCATATGGCAGACTATGCCCGCCGCATCGAGGCGAGCGGGTTTCCCGGGATCTGGGTTGGGGACTCGATGGGCCGCGGCCGGCCGACGCTCGATCCGCTCACCGCGCTGGCGGCGCTCGCCGCGGTGACCGAGCGCGTCGAGCTCGGCATCGGGGTGCTGCAGGTGTCGTTGCGCCACCCGATCGAGCTCGCCCATCGCGTGCAGTCGGTGCAGGCCTTGTCCGGCGGCCGGCTGCGCCTCGGCGTCGGCAGCGGCTCGACGCGGGCGGATTTCGAGCTGCTCGGCGGCGATTACGACCACCGTTTCCGTACCTTGCGGAATTCGCTCGAGACGATGCATCGGGTGTGGCGCGGCGAGCCGGTCAACGGCGGCGCCTTGTCGATCTGGCCCGGCTGCGAGGGCGGGCCGCCGATCTTGATGGGCGCTTGGCGCAGCCCTCGCTGGATCACCCATGCCGCGAAGGAATGCCAGGGCTGGACCCCGTCCGGCCGCTACAGCAGCTGGGAGGATCTCGAAGCCGGCATGCGCATCTATCGCGAAGCGGGCGGCACCAACGCCGTCCTCGCCAACGTCGCTGTCGACCTCGCCGATCGGCCCGGATCCGCCGACCTCGCCGCAGCCACCAACGTGGCGTTCGTCTGCCCGCCGGACGAGGCGCGCCGCCGGTTGAAGCGGATGGAGCAGCTGGGCTTCGACGAGGTTCTGCTGGTCTCCCATTACGGCGCTCTCGAAGAGCTCGAAGAGGTCCGCAGCTGGACGGCTTGACAGCCGGCGCGGTCGGCGCATGCTTCTTCGCGGTTTCGATTTCAGCCGAGGCGCGCGATATGATCAGTGCGGATCTGGCCGGTAAGACGGTGCTGGTGACCGGGGCGGCTTCGGGGATCGGGCTTGCCGCGACCGAGATATTTTCGCGTTGCGGCGCGACGGTCGCGCTCAACCACTTGCCGGACGACCCGCGCGGACCGGACCAGGTCCAGCGCCTCAAGGCCGAGGGCCGGAAAATCGTCGCCGCCCCCGGCGACGTCTCGCGGCCGGGCGAGGCGGAACGCATGGTGACGAGCGCCATCGACGCGCTCGGCCGGCTCGATTTTCTCGTCAACAACGCCGGCACCCCCAACACCCCTGCGCCGATCCCGTTCTCCGACCTCGACGCGCTGACAGAAGACTTCTGGGCGAAGATCCTGACGACGAACCTGATCGGCCCGTTCCGTTGCGCCCATGCTGCAGTGCCGGCGTTGAAGGCGGCGCGCGGCGCTATCTGCAACACCGCCTCGATCGCCGGGGTTCAGGGGTCCGGCAGCAGCATTCCTTATGCGACGAGCAAGGCGGGCCTCATCAATCTGACGCGCAGCCTGGCGCGCACATTGGCGCCTGAGATCCGGGTCAACGCGGTGGCGCCGGGCTTTGTCGACAGCCCATGGAACAAGGACTGGCCCGGCGACCGCAAGGAGGCCTCGATCGAGCGGACGCCGCTCAAGCGCGCCTGCAAGCCCGAGGACATCGCCGAGACGATCTTTTTCCTGTGCGCCGGCGGGGCGATGATCACCGGCCAGACGATCATTGTCGACGGCGGCCTGACCCTTTGAAAGAGCGGATTGGGAAGGGATCACGAATAAACACATTGCACACTTGACGCCGTCTTTCCGCGCGGAAGCGGGGATCGGGCGGGTGGCAGGGATCGGGTGTTGCCCACTGGACCCCCGCTTCCGCGGGGGCGACGACTGGAAAGGAGAACAGCATGATGGAAGAGCCAATCGATCTGGAGATCTTCACCGACTACGTCTGACCCTGGTGTTATCTCAGTACCGTGCGTATTGAAAAACTGAAGCAGACGTTCGACATCGACGCTGTCCTGGTGCGTTTCCCATTGCGTCCGCAGACGCCCGCGGAAGGCCGCTCGATGGCGGATCTCTATGCCGGGCGCAAGTCGACCCCGAGGCGATCTATCAGCGTATGAACGGGCTGATGGACGCCGAAGGGCTAGCCTTATGGCCCGCGCACTCATACCTACAACAGCCG
>CAVOHI010000039.1:0-51807 GCA_963695605.1 uncultured Alphaproteobacteria bacterium
GGCGCAGCTTTGCCGCCAACAGATGCCGGCCGCTGTAAATGTACAGCGGCAGATAGCAGTAGCAATCATAGTAACCGTGAAAGAAGCGGCCTTCCTGATGGCCGTGCAGCGGATCGTCGGTGGCATCCAGGTCGAGGATGATCTGCTGCGGCGGGTGCTGGTGCGCTTCCAAAAACAGATCGACAAACAGCGCCTCAATCTTGCCGCCGTCCCAAGCGATCCGGCGATAGCGAGTTGGCTCAATGCCGCCCAGCTCGAGCCGGTTGAGCGTGCTTTTCCCGGCCAGCGGCGCACAATCCTTGCGGCGGGCCGACAGCTTGCCGGCCAGCACCGCCATCGTCGGATCGTGGCGCAGCTGGTCGTGATCGACCAGGTCCTCATAACCGAGGGCGATCCCAAACACCCGCTGCCCGACCAGCGTCCTGACCTCATGCTCGATCAGCTCCGCTGCCCGGCTATCCGTGAAACACTCGGTAAACCGCTCGACCACCCGGATCGCCCGATCCGTCGCTCCGAGCAGCAACGCACCCGCATCCGAGGTGATCTTGCCACCATCAAACCCCGCCACTACTGCGCGGCCATCGACGGGTGCAAATCCAAACAGATCCGCGCTACACTCTGTCGGCATCGGGTCTCCCCCTGGCCCTGAGACAAACCGTTGGTACAACACGATTTTCTCAGATCCGGGAGCCCGATGCACCTACCCCGTTTGAGAAATTCGGGCTAGCCCTGCGTCGCAACAACTTTCACGACAGCTTGGAGGGCGGTCGGCGTTGCGATCATGTCCACGTGCGTCATACCCGGCACGACGGTGACCGGAATGTTCACATCAAGGCGTTGAAACAGCGGAGCGAATTGATCGGCGACGACCTGCTCGTCCGCGCTTCCGACAAGAACAGCGGCTGGACGGCGAATGTTCGTCAAGTAGCGCACAAAATCACGACCCGCGCCGAAATTTGCAAACAGACGATAAGAATAGCGGGAAGTCCCCTCTTTATTCGCCGGTGAAACGGCGTAGCTGATGACGTCGAATCCATCGAACGCGTGAATCCCTAGGCTATCGAGCGCAGCGATGGTGACGACACGCGGAATTGAAATGTTTGTCCAACCACCAGCGTTTGGACGCAAGGTGGGTGCTCCCGGCAGGATCGGCGAGAGGAACACGTAGCGGTCGAACAGCTCGCCGTAGCGGCCGCCCGGCGAAGCGGATCGTGAAGCCGGCACCGGCGGAAAAGCCGACAAGAGTGCGGACTTGATCGGGCCTTGCAGGTCCCAGGCTCGTCACGAAGTCATCGAGATCGTCGTCGATCTGGCCAATATAGTCGATGTCGCCGCGCCGCCCCGACCCTCCGTGACCTCGGATATCCAACACGTATGTGGACACCCCGGCATCACGCAGCGCCTTAGCGAGCGCGTGCATGCCCTTGCCTGGGCCAACAGAACCATGAACCAGGACAGCGACTTTGTCCTGCGCAGCCGGATAGGCGTAGTACTGAAGCCGCGCACCATCACGCCCTTGGAAGCGTTGGGGCGTTGGCACGTCCTCAAAATTGACGCGACTAAGGGGACCAGCCATAGACGCCATTGCCGGCGGCGACGACGGCGCACTCAAAGCGATGACGGTCACCGGGATCATTGCGATGACGAGGAGCAGGGCCAGGACGCCGATCAGCACTTTGGACATGACGGCCCTCACGGGGGTGAGAGATCGATGAGACCGAGGCAGCGGTCCAGGCATCATGCCCGCACCTGGAACTGCGTCGGCGGCTCAGCCCCAATAGGCAAATGAGCCAAACGGCCTGTGATAGGTCGCCCGATAGATCCCCAAGAGAGCCCTGAGTTCATCGCTTGGATCACCGAACACGACAAAGCGCTTCCGCTCGACCATGGCTGAAAAGCGCTGGCCGAAGGCCGCAGCGAATTTGCGAAGATGAGCAGCCGCTGCCTCGGAGCTTTCGTAACATTCTTGCGCGTAAACCGTTTGTCGGTCGTCACTGATGAACCGTTGGTAGCCGAGAACACCGCTTTCTGCACGAGCCGCAGCCACCATTTCACCGGTCAGCTCTTCGAAGTCGTCAAGACAGCCGGGTCGAATTTCCAGCTCAACCGACCAGGATACTTGCATCGCACCCACCTCATCGCGAGCCCGGACCAACCTCTTCCGACGGCTGTGCCTCGAAAATTTCGTCGCCCTCGGTAAAGGCGCCCCAGGGCTGCTTGCTTCGCGTCCAGATATGTCGCGTCGGACGCAGCCATGATGTGTCATCGAGCGTCCCAGCACGGACGAAGATTACACCGCCGCGCGGCAGGCTATAGACCCAACTCGCGCAGTCGGGGCACACGAACCGGGTGTTGAGCCTGCCACTCTCAGGCATGCGCTGCAGTGCTCGCGGTTCGCCAGCAGTAAGGCGGAAGGCCGTTTCTGGCAGGGCGACCCCCAATGAGAAGGCGGTGCCCGTGATGCGCTGACAGTCGGTGCAGTGGCATGTGTAGACCAGTTGCGGGGCCTCAGTGACCTCATATCGGATTTTGCCGCAGTGGCAACCGCCAGCCTGTGGGAATTTCATCACGATCATCTCCTGGTCATGCAAGGACGGACGCTTTCTTGATCTCTCCACGCCGCTGCTCGAAGCGCGAAGGCACCGACCCGGGCCAACGTTTGAGCCAAAACGATCGCGCTGACGAAACCACGACTGCCCGGATCGCGGCGAGTAGGCGACCACATCGCCCGATCTCGCTAATTGCTCAGCAGCGCGAGTGTGGCCGCGTAGACATATCCGGCTATCATCGCCCCAGTGATCGCGAACCCCAGGTAAAGGGCGAAAGCTCGGGGCTTCACCAATGCCCAGACCGCCACCATCGCCGGGAACCCCGTCGCGCTGGTCGCCAACATGAAGGCGAGACCCGTAGCTGGGCTCATGCCCAGGCCGATTAGGCCCGAGACAAACGGGATGGCGGCGAAGCTGTTGAGGTAGACGGGAATGCCGATCGCGACCGCGAGCGGTACTGCGAGCGGCCCGGCACCGGTACCGAGCCATGTTCCGACCGCACCGACCGGCAACCCCGCAATCATCAGGCTTTCAATCGCATAGGCGACGGCGAGCCAGCGCACGAGAAACCAGCCGGTCGAGGTGGCGGTCGTCAGGAATTGTTGCGCCCTTGCCCTATCAGTCCCGAAGCGCCAGAGGACGACCGAGCTCGGCACCGCGAAAGATGGATCAGACGCTGCTTTGGCGGAGCCACAACACGACTTCACGGGCAATGATGCAGTGACGGCCGGTTTTGATCGGCAGCAGGAGCGGGCGGATATGGCAGTGATCCGAAGCGTGGCCGGCGCGTCCAGCCAGCCGGTGCGAACCAGCATCATGGTGCCGAAGCCGCTCAACATCCCCATGCCCACGGCGCTCAACATCTTCGCGGACGCGAAGCCGATCCCGAGCACGCCCGACGCGATGACAAACTGGGTCGGGTCCATCAGCGGCGAGGAAATCCAGACGTAGCGGGCCGTGGCGATCGCCTGGTTGGGGCTGTAAACCCCCAGCCCTCCAAACAGGCCCGCCAGTCCGATCAGGACCAGATCGGGGCGCAGCTTGAAGCCGCGGAGTCCGGCGAAAAATCTTGCCAGCGCCGGGAGATGAGTTGCTCCGGCGGAACTCGGGATTGTCGTGATCTCGGACATGATAGTCTCCTATAGAACTAGAGATATAGTTGGGTTCGCGCAATAAAGTGTGGTGCTCCGGCTCTCCTCGTTCCTGGATTAGCAAGTGACGCTTACCCGCGAGCCCACTCTTTGGCCACGGCTTGGCGCGGCTTCCGCCCGGACCTTGAGCGCCAACAGTGCGAAGAAGGCCAATAGGCTCAGAATGGCGGAGAGGTGTTGTCAGGTTAACTTAGCGCGATCGGAGAAGCCGAAGCAGGATGCGCGATCACACTGCGGCCACCGCACTCCGCCATTCGCTCGCCGCCTCAGCTCGAAAGATGCGCAGCGTTGATCGCGAGACAAGATGACGTTGGAGACTGAAGGTGTTGTGGACCGCGGCATGCATGCTGAGGAAGCGCTGGGCAGATCGAGCCGATTTGAACCGCTGCATCTTGCGTTCTCGTCGCCGCACAGGCTGATGCGAATTCTCGGTGCGATTGTTCTGCCGGAGCCCCTGCTCATGAAGGCAGGTCAGCTTCAACTGCCGGAACGCCGAGCCGTAGGAGCGCAGCTTGTCCGTTACCAGCAATTTCGGCACAAAGCCTTGCTTTCTGAGCAGCTTGCGCATCAGCCGCAGCGCCGCTCGGGTGTCGCGGCGGCGCTGGACCAGCATGTCGAGGACCTCGCCCTCGTGGTCGACGGCCCGCCACAGGTACATCCGTTCGCCGGCGATCCGAACCACCATCTCGTCAAGGTGCCATCGGTTACTCGGGCGAGGACGGCGCTGGCGTAGCCGCCGCGCGATCACCGGTCCGAACTTCAGCACCCAGCTCCGGACGGTCTCGTAGGTGACGTCGAGCCCCCGCTCGGCGAGGAGATCCTCGACGTCTCGGTAGCTGAGCGTGAAGCGCAGGTAGAGCCAAACCGCATGCTGGATGACAACCGGCGGAAACCTGTGACGACGGTATGAGAGTTCCATCATCGGGTCAGCCTACTCTTACTCCCTCCCACGCCATCCGGTTATCCTGACAAGGCCGGTGAGTTTGCTGCGAACTCGGTTCGCGATAAATCCCGCCGCCGGGGATATGCCGCGAACGCACCGGGATTGGGTGAGCTCTTAGCAAGTCTCCGGCGCTGCCTGAGACGACGGCGGGTTCGATGGAGCCGCGGGCGCAAGCTGCCGCGCGTCTGAAAGCTTAGGGCGTTACCGAACTTGTCGCTCCAGTGAGCACGCGTGCCGACGCATCAGCGGCATCTCCGTCCGGGTCGAGCGCGTCGAGATTATTGTGAATCCGATCTAGCAGGTCCTTGAGCGTCGCGATCTCGATTGTGCTGAGCCCGCGTGTGGCCGTGCGCTCGTAATGCTCGGCACGCGGCGCCAGCTGCGTAGCCAACGCGCGGTCCATCTCGACTTCCTCTCGCTCTCTATGCTTTCCGGTTCAAGGCCGAATGAATGTTGCCCATACATCATGCCCTCTCTATGGCGAAGATCAACCTTGTAGTCCAGCCGCCTGACGCCGGAGCGACCGTCACTCTTACGATCAGCATGCAGGAATGTGGAGGTCGGTCGTCGCCGCCGTGCTATAGATAAAAACCTGAAAGCGGTCGCCAGTCTGCGCATTTCTTTTCACCAGGAGATCGGGAACGAGTCGCTCCAGGAATCCGCCGACGAAACCGATCACCAGTACCATCTGCCAAGTCAGGCTGCTGCGGGTAAAATTGGCATTCCCGGTTGTGAGGGCAGGATGCCGGAAGCCAGCAGCAAGAGTAGAACGCCAGCGGAGATCACGCCGATTAGAAGACGCAACGTCCCGTCAGTCAAGTTGTCCAATAACTCGGTGTCGAGAGCGACCGTTCTTCCTCGGATCGCCAATGCAATAGAGAACGCGGCACCGACCAAGCCGCCTTTCCCAGCGAGTTAAAGGTTGCTGGAAGCTTCTGGGAATGGGTGCAACCAGCTAACGAGGAACAGCAGACCGATCAGGATCGCAGCCACCCCGTAGCTCCATTTCAAATACTGGAAGCGACCACGGGCGGCACGCCTCGCCAATACGAGAGCCTTTGCTGCCGCGACCGTCGCTTTTGCGCCGTCGCTGTCGCCGTCTGACGCAAGCTGCAAGGCATAGGCTATTTGACCTATGAAGGCCGGTGCACGAAGCCAATTGGTCGCAGATCTCGCGGCACACCAATCCTTGTACAAGCGCATTGACTTCCGCTCGAGCCGAACTGATTGGAAGTATGGCTTTTCTCTGAGCTTGCTCTTTGCTCTGGTCAGTTGGAACTCCACGGCCACCCTTGTGGCCAACACGAATATCATTGAGCGTAACTGCCTGCTGGCTCGCATGGGGCTGGGCATCGGGTTGCATTACGGCGGTGCTAATGGGAACGACTGTCGGCTCAGGTTTGGGGTCGGCCATCGGAGGCACCGTCAAGTTGGCCGAGAGCAGGCTTGGTAAGAGCCGGGTTGGTCGGGTAAAGGGGGCGGGATGAGGACGCCTCGAGACCCGATTTACGCCGGCCATCGCTACCCCGCTGAGATCATCAGCTACGCGGTATGGCTGTATTTTCGGTTCCCGTTGAGCCTGCGCATGGTCGAGGAAATGCTGGCCGCCCGCGGTATCTCGGTGACGCACGAGACGATCCGGCAATGGGGCCTCAAATTCGGCCGGGAATTCGCCAACCGCATCCGTCGGCGAGCGCCTCGCCGTGGCGACAAATGGCACCTCGATGAGGTTGTCATCAGCTTCGCCGGGAAGAAGCATTGGCTCTGGCGTGCCGTCGACCAGGACGGCTTCGTTCTTGATGTTCTCGTCCAGAGCCGGCGCGACAAGGAGGCCGCCAAACGCCTGTTCCGCAAGCTCCTCAAGAAGCAGGGTCGAGCCCCTCGTGTGCTCATCACCGACAAGCTGAAGAGCTACGCCGCTGCCAAGCGGGAGATCATGCCCGGGGTCGAGCATCGTCAGCACAAGGGCCTCAATAACCGGGCCGAAAACTCCCATCAACCGACCCGACGACGAGAGCGGATCATGAAGCGGTTCAAGTCGCCGCGGCACGTTCAACGCTTCCTTTCCGCTCATGACCAGCTCGCCAACGTTTTCCCCCGCCGCCGAGACCACGACACCGCCGCCAACCTCCGGTCCGGCCGCACCCAGGCCTTCGCCACCTGGGCCGACGTCACCGGCGTTGCCATGGCGGCATAATCACGCGTATCGCCGGGCCTCGCTCAGCCGATCGCGCTTTCCGTCAATCTGCAGCTGCCAAGTTGACGGTGCCAGCAGATGTGATCGCTTATATCCTGAGCTTACGCGAGCGCCGCTGACCCACGGGGAATCGAGCATCCGAGTAGCATGATCGACCCCTGGTTAGTTCGCTAATCAGCGGACGGACCTCAATGCCTGCACGACCTTCCGCTCCATCTCGGCGCGAGCCTCGACGCTTTGCAGCGGTGTTACTTTCCATTCGAGGAGGCCCCATGCAGGCATGTCACGGACTATGCGGTCGGCTTCGTCATTCGAAGTAGCTTCGATGATGAACACGAATGCGCGGTCACCAACCGGCACACCCCCCGCCAGTATCTTTCCTTCCGTCTTCAGCCTAATCACGTATTCGAAATGGGGGATAACGGTTCCTTCGAGTAGGGTGATCGCTTGCTCAGGTGACGGTGGCAGTGGACCGCGAACGCCTTCGACCAGATATTGCATTGCGTTCCTCCCTGGAGTAGCCGGTGCCGATACCGGCGACCGGAAGCGCGCATCCGAGCAGCCTTGGGCGGCTCCCGTCAAGCAACACGATTTCGTCCCTGATCTCAGAAATGCCGGACGCGCATTCCGCTACCGTGGGGAAACTCTTGGGTCGTAACAGTGTGGGTGACGAGCGTGTCCCGACTTAGATCGGGGCAGAACGCTACGGAATCCTAAGAGTTCATGCTTAGCCAGAATTCCTGTTTGTCGTCAAGCCGGTTCGACTTCAACCCGTAACGGATGCTCCTCGATCTTGGCCATCAACAAGACCTCGCATTGCTTTTGTTCGGCGACCTCAAAGGTGTAGGTGCCCGCGATCCCCTTGCCTTTTGTATGGACAACCAAGGTCAAGGCCAGAGCATCTAGCGTTGGCAGATGAAATAACTTCTTCAGGACGAATTCGACAAAATCCATGGGTGTGTAATCGTCGTTATAGAACACGATGTTCCACATTCTTGGACGTTTCGTCTTAACCTCATTTTTATCGAGGAGATCGAGTCCCGGTTTCCGGATGGGTCCAAGTCGGTTTGGGTTTTGTTGCTGTGAGAGCGGCCTGTTGAATGTTTTCACCATCTCGATATCAATCCATCCATTATTCGCAATTCAAACGCTACCTCGGCTGCTCGCTCGCCACCCCAGCATCCTGAACCGAACCGTTCCCTGGCGAGGTTCCGTGACCCCTCATATGGGTCCGTCCTCGCCTAGATCGAACCATTATCAGTTCCGTGGCCCCGTCGTGTCTGTAAGTTGCTCGATCGCGACTGTGACCCGACGCCAGATTGCCGCTCCAGCGTGATCGCCTTCCGCTGCAAGCTCCTCGGCACGCCGGAAGCTATTCGCGTCGGCCTCGTCAGCGTGGCGCTTGATCATCAGCACCGCGACACGCCAGATCTCGATCTCCCGTATCACGCTGGGAACGATAGTAGAGCTTGTGTTTCGAATTGCTTCAAGGATTGGCCGAACCTTCCCTGGTCCGGATCTTCATTAGCAGGTGCCCAGATCCGGTGCGATTTCGCGTTCAGACCCGACCACCCGAAGGTGCTCAGCCATCGGGGGATTCTTTAGTGGCGGAATGCCCCTCGGGCAGCGTGCATCCTCGTGTGAGACGCCTTTAAGCAATCGACCGAGAGTAGGCCCGACTCGATCGCCCGTATCGTCCAGCGGCGCGCCGCGATCCAAAACTCCTGCCGGTGTCCTGTGCAGCAGAACTTCTGAGCCGATCCACCTGTTGCACGTGGCCTAAAGGCCCGGCCACACCACAGGCAGCGGGCGTCCCAGGCAGGCGTCAGATCAAGTTCGAGTGCTGCGGTAACCGGCAAGTCGCCGCGATTTAACGGGACTTCGGTATGGCTCGCCGGTAGCGGCTTTTGCGGCTGCGGAAATCGGCGGTTCAGAGGGTTTCGTACGGTACTCCGAGGTTTTCGTCATCACGAGATCATATAAAATGAGAGCCCAATAATCCAATATTTAACCATATGTCTTGCTAGTATCTTCGAAGCAAGAACATGTCCTCGCATTTCCCGGTCAGCGTAACTACAGGGACCGGGAGCAGTCCATTAGTCGGCTGTGGGTAGGGTAATTGGTGTTCGATGGTGCCACCAGAGTTCTGTTACCTTATCGCGTTCGCGAAGGCTGTCGAAGCACCGCAATAACCACACAGACCAAGGCCACAAACGTTACGACCGCGTTGGCAACGTGCGAATACTACCATTGGATAGGCAACGCATTCCAGTTCTTGGGGACAACTGACCAGTTGTTGGTCGCTTGATTTGTCGAGAAGGTCCAGATGAAGAAGATGGCGAGGTTGGCAGCAATAAGGAAAAATGAGGCGAGCGCGTAGCCGAATGATCGGCCCAGCTTGCGCAGCATGATTGCGTGCGCCAGATTCCCTGCTAAAGCGCCGAACAGGACAATACCGAAGAGAGCCCATCCAGCATAGACCTGCTGGGCGACGAAATAGGCTGCCTGCGCCATCGTCATCTTATTCGGCAGTGCAGCGAGATGTGCCCCGCTCGGCACGAGCGCGAGCGCCGTGAGTATAGTTGCTAGGAACTGGACCAGTCGCAAAGCCATCCCTTGGTACTCCCGCAAACGGCCAATTCGTCAACGATTCGGGTTCGGTTTGGTGGCGAAAATGCGGAGCCTGCGCGCGCGACGGCTGGTGGACGCGACTTTGACGATGTAAAGCGACTTTAAACTGAGGTTGGAAGTAACCCTCCCTTGGTGTGGCGCTATCGACATGATGAGCGCCGCCACGCGGGTTCAGCCTTCAATATCGAAAACCACGGAGAAAATCATGCCAGCGCGCTTATTTGATTCCGCGTCGCCGCTTGCTAGTGAACTGCCCGCCGCTCCTTCTGCCACTCCCGCGCGTCCAGCTAGTGAGGATGCCGGTCAATGTTCGCGTGCAATCATTGCCGGCGACGATCCGGGAGACCAGCAGCCGCCCGAATCGACACCTGTGCCGGTTATCCATGTCGACATCGACCGCTCGAAGGCGAACGACCTCGGGATCTAGATGCGGTCGATCGGCGACACCCTGGCTCTGCTGGTCCGCGACCACTAATGTCAACCGGTTCAACCGCGTCGGACGCTCTTGCGAAGTGATCCAGCAGGTGCCGCTGACCCGGAAACGCTGACCCGCTACTAAGTCAACAGCGCAGCGGGCCAGCCGGTGCCGCTGTCCAACCTCGTTACGCTCAAAGACAGCGACCGAGCCGAATGCGATTTAAAGATTTTTGGTATCGCGGTTGGGTTGCTGATCCTGATGGCGACCGTAGCACTGCTGAGCATGCTGATGACGCGAACCATCGACGGCCAGCTTGCGACCATGCCATCGAGGCTCTCGACCTGACGAGATCCTGGTGGTGATGGCGATTGCTGATGGCGGTCGGCTGCTGAATCGCTGCCGGACCGAGCCGATCCGGTAACCGCCAGATCCGAGACCGATTCCAGACTGGCTACGGCAGAGACGCGGAAGCCAGGAACAAGTCTATTGTTCGCAGCAAATTGTTCATGTTTATTGGCTTAGCGAGAAAGGCATCGCAGCCGTTCTCCAAAGCGTGCGCCTCATCTCCCGGTCCTGCGAAAGCGGTCAGGGCAATGATTGGAATGTTCATGGTTTCATGGTGCTGTTTAAGCAGACGGGCAGCATCGATCCCGCAGATGTCTGGCAATTTAATATCGATCACGATCAAATCAGGTTGCTCGATACGAGCACGGTTGATCCCGTCCCAACCCTCTGAACTCTGCAATATTTCATAGCCCTGCGCCGTTAGAAGCTGACGCAACACTATGAAACTCAGCCGGTCCATTTCCACGACTAAGATGTGCTTACGCTTCGCTTTATACCGACGCTCGGGAGTTCGGGTTGCCTCAGCGGCTTCCGCGTATCTGGATATGTTCATGGGGCACCGTCAACTTGGCAGCTGCAGATTGACGGAAAGCGCGATCGGCTGAGCGAGGCCCGGATGCTGCGGCGCAGAGTTTTTTTAGGACTTGGAGACCCTTTAGATCAGACGAGTCGAGCGACCCAGCTTATTTTGCTCAACTTAACGAGACTCTGAAATCTTTGAATTACAATCGCGCAACAAAGAATATCTGTGAGGCACGGCTTTATATGTTTGTTTATGGGGATCAGCGTCTTGAACTCGTCAAGCGGCATGGCATTGGAGCCGTTATCGGCGACGGTCCCCATTTGGTATTCACATATCTGAATGATGTACTCCCGGACATAATAGAAGACATATTAGATGTTCATTTGTCCGAAGCGAATGAGCATGGGGTCAGATTAGAAGAGTCCTTAAAGGTGATCGAGTTTATAGTGGATAATTTAGATTTTAGAGTCGCGCCTATTGTCACCACGGGCGCGTTTCGAGAGGACGCCGTGGAACGAGCGGAATCGATTATAGGGAACATATATCACATTGTTGTTGCCACAAATAAGCGCAAAATTCGGCGCTGTGATTGGGGAAAGTTGATTTTGGCCTTGGCGATGTACCTGGATATCTCCGGTTTGAAAGAACGGCAGGTGAGGCGCGGACGACGAGAATCTCAGCAACATGAAGATAGACTATCGGCATTTATGCCGCCCGGGCCAATGAAGGACCTTATAGAGGGATTAAAGAGATCGTCTGTGTTCGAGCAGATTAAATCCTGGAACCAAGGGAACGTCACATTTTCAACATAGGCTCCGCCAATATCTCCGACTTCAAACGCGCGTATCCTGGCACGATGCAATGATCGATAATCTTCCTGCATTGTATGAGCGTCTGCATCTGCGGGCTGCTGGGCGCGTAGCGATTGTTAATATCGTTGATGTTGCGTGCGAATTTGAGAAGGAACATAGACACGTCCTGCGAGATGTTAGAGGTGTCTTGGCAACGCGCCCAGATCTGGGCGCGTTAAACTGGTTTCGTGCATCGACCGGGAAAGCCGCCTATTAGAGGGGAACGGGTCCGGACGTGCCCGTAGGATGGTCCGGGCACAAAGGCCACTCACAGACGCCCGCAGAGGGTTTCAGCCGAGCGTCGGCAGCGCCACCATAGCGGCGTCCAGGGCGCGACACCCTTCATCAATGGCGCCGCTTTCCAACATCTCAATCGCCGCCTTCAGCATCGCCGCAACCGGCGGCACTTTCGGGATCGGCCTGTTTGTCGCATCCCAATACGCCAGCACCGGCGGCAACCGCACCTCTACGTCATTGCCTTCGGCCCCCGGCGGCCTTAGCCTTGACTTGACAGGGGAGCCGCGTAGATGCCGCGCGAGCCGCATCCGGCAAGGCCAACTGCATTCTTCCGCCGCGGAGCGAGCCCATGAGCACCCCGCTTGCGATGCTGCACCCCGAGCTGTTGGATCCCGACGATATCCAAGCCATCAGCCGCGACGATCTGATCATGGCGCTGAACCGCAAAGTCGACTTGCTGACGCGAAACGTGGCCAAGGCGTCATAACCCCACACTGCGTCACCCAGTTGGCAATCCATTGAGGACCTGGCGATCCGTCACCCGCCGGCCGGACGACAACGTGCTAGACCTGCTCAGTTGACCCTTTCAGACCCGCTGCACGGCGAACAACCCACCGCAGATCGTGTGGTCTCGGCTGAGTAATTCCATGCTCAGATCCGGCCAAACAACGCCACAAGATTATCCGGAAAGGAGTGGCTTTGGTCGGCGAAGAGAGCGTGAGTGGGGTCACGGCGGAACCGCCGCCGGGTCAATCAGGAGCACCCACTCATGCGCGTCTATATCATTGGCAGTGACGGGATCACGCTGTGCCGCAAGATGCCGGCGGCAGTCAATGACGGCGAAATTGCCGTTGCATCGAATGAGGAATTGCGCGCGGCCCCGCTCAGCGCCAAGCGGTTGCTGGCGCTGTGGAACGCTCTGCCCGGTGTTGAAAAGCGAAAGAAAGTTGGCGACCGCGACGCGCTGATGGATCAGCTGTGGTCGGCAATCGAGGCCTTGCCGGACCCGGAGCCGCAGCCCGACCCGAAGCCCCCCTCCAAGCAGGACATGGTGATTGCGATGCTGCGCCTGCCTGAAGGGGGAACGGTGGACGAGGTGGCGAGCGTGACCGGCTGGCAGCGCCATACCGTTCGCGGCGTCTTCTCGGGAGCCTTGAAGAAAAAGCTGGGGCTCACTCTGGCCTCGGCCAAAGAAGAACGCGGCCGGGTCTACCGCATCGCCGATCCGGCGATCCTGTGAAACCCCCAGTCCGCGACGCTTCAGCTCGCCAGCACTCTGGCGAGCCGTCCTCTGGTCTCGCCGCCAACGATGGCCAAAAAGACCGACCTCGAAATCGGGACCTGGCTAAGCTTGATCGCGAAATCGCCGGGTTGGCCGGTCAGCCGACACAGGAACTGCGGCGTGTCTGGCGGACATTTTATCACACTGGTCCGCCTCTGGGGCTCAGTCGCGATCTGATCATCAGGAGGCTCGCCGATCAGCTGCAACAGCGCGCCCATGGCGGCCCGAGCCGCGCCCTGCAGCGCCGCTTGCAAGTTCTGGCGGCAGAGTTCGAGAAAGGCGTTCGTGCTTTCGATCCCGGCGGAGCGCTGAACACTGGCGCGACTTTGGTGCGGCAATGGCGCGGGCACACCCATACCGTCCTCGTGCGCGAGGACGGGTTCGAATACGAGGGACACCGCTATCGGTCGCTGACGGTGATTGCCGAGCGGATCACCGGAACACATTGGTCGGGCCCCCGGTTCTTTGGCGTGAACAAGCGAGCGCGTGCATGAAAATGACGAAACTGAGATTCTGTCCGTGCCGTTACGGCTTCGCCTCGCCAGGCGAGAAAAGATTTCAGAATGGGGATCGACGGCACCGATCCGTTTGCCGCGAAACCCGATCCGCCATTATCACGCTGCTGCTCAGGGCGCGCCGGTTCAACGCGACACTCGCCGATGGCGAAGGCGTCCCGTTTAATGCACTTGCCCAGCGGAAGGGGTAGCGCTCCGATTTCATGCGGCTCGACCAGCCGCACCGCGGTACTGGAATATGGCCCGACAGAGATATTGCCGCCGGTTGACGCGATATCGAAACACCCAGCGAGTCTCTGCTGACCCGGTCGGCAAGCCAGCTGCCCAAACCCGCGCGGAAAGCCGGGTTCTCGACCTTTAAAAGCGGCTGCGGGAGAGAGACAGACTGTCTGCTGGAGGGAGATGGATTCGAACTTTCGGTTCCGCGGGAGATAGGCTTCGTTTTAAGGCTTTGTCGCTTATCGTGCGGCGAATTGAGGGCGCCGATAACTGAGGCGGGTCGTTCCACGACGGATAGACCACCGCATCCAGTTTGATCGCATCCATACTTTCGAGCACCGCCCGAGCCAAGCGTCGCCCGCTCTCCTCCGCCGCAACGCAGCTTGGATGCGGGCGGCGGCTCGGCCTGCCCATCGAGCATGGGCTTCTCGATCGACGGGTGCAACGTCTGCGAGGCGAGGCTCTCCCGCGGTTTCTCATGAAGCAGATTGCGTCCTTGACTGTCACTAGGACGCGCTGCTGCACTTTTGGTCATGGCCCGGGACTTCGCCGACAAGAGCGCCGCCCGGCAGTGGGTCTGGGACAGGCTAGTGCTGAGAGCGTAGCGCGCTTTCCGTTTCCGCCGCACGGCGGGATTCCCGAATTTCGCGGGCGCCGAGGTGGCGGCCTCACGACTCCGCAACATCGAGCCGTGGAAGAGCGCCACAGCCATCAAGGTCAATCCGCATTCACCGCAACGCCCGCCGCGAGCCGAAGCGCTGCGCCGCGGCATCACCGTTTTTATACCTACGCCCAGATTGCGCGGCGGGGGCCGAGGCCCGCTGTGGCCCCGACAACTCAGCGATGGCGATGAAGACGGCCCCCGCAAGTGCGAGGCGGTTCGGCATCGACGGTCCTCCCCGGGGTTTTTGCTACAGCGAGCGTATCACGTTCCAGCTGCGGACATCTTGCTCGCCGCCGCCGGCGCTGTTGACGACTGGTCTGCCGAGCGTGAAATGCGCGTCATCGATCGCTTCGGCACACCCGGCGGCGATTGCCTTCAGCCGCTCGGCGTCGAAATAGGGCCGTGGCGCCTGACTGTTTCGGTCGAGCGTGTAAAAAAGGCTAATATGCGGCGGGATAAGCGGCGGAGCGCCGACGATGTCGCGCAGCCGCTCGCGGAATTCGCCCAACTCCGGGCTGTTCCCGACCTTGATGAAGACGGCCCGGAACGGCGTAATGACCGCGCCCGTGACGGCGATCTTTGCCACTTTTAGTGGCAGCAGTCCGCAGTGCCTAACGTAGTCCGCCGCCGCGTCGAGCACGGCGAGATCGTCCGGAATGCCGCACACCGTCAGATGCGGTGCACACTTCACGGTCCCATGCTCCTCGGCAAGCCGGTTGATCAGTTCCTGCAGCCGCTGTTCCTGGCGGCCTTCCGGCCGCAGCCAGATTGACGTCATATTCTCCTCACCACCCCATATCGCGAAGTGCCGCGCTCAAATACGCAAAGCCGCGGCGGGCGTAGACCAGGGGCGGCGCCTTGGCCGGGTCCTGCTCCGCCTCGACAACGAGCCAGCCGTGGTAATTTGCTGCCTTGAGCGCGCCGAGCACTGCGACGAAATCGATCGCGCCGTCGCCCGGCACCGTGAAGACGCCGTCGATCACCGAGTCGAGAAAGCTCTGGTCGGCCGCGCGAGCGCGTGCCAGCACATCCGGCCGGGCGTCCTTGCAGTCGACATGGCTGATGCGCAGGCCATGCCGCCATGCAATATCGACCGGGTCGGCGCTGGCAAAGGCCAGATGCCCAGTGTCGAGCAGCAGACCGACGCTATCGCCGGTCGACGCCATCAAACGGTCGATTTCGTCCGCGGTCTCGACGACCGTCCCCATGTGGTGGTGATAGGCCAGGCAGATAACTCGCTCCGCTAAACGGTCGGCAAGCTCGGCGAGGCGGATGCCGAAATCGCGCCAGTGCCCATTCGGTAGGCTCGGTCGGCGCGATAGCGGCCGGGTTCGGTCCCAGCGATGCCGCCGCTGGTTTCGGCATAGACCAGAACCGCGCTTCCCATCGTCGCAAGCAAGGCGCGATGCGGCTCGATCGCCACTAGTTCCTCGGCAACCGATCGCTCGAGCAGGCGCCCGCTGTACCAGCGGGAGACCAAGTGAAGCTCGTGATCACCGAGGAGAGACTGCAATAGTGGGGGATCGCGCGGGAATTTGTGGCCGAGCTCGATGCCCTCAAAACCCGCCTCGCTCGTCTCGACGAGGCAGGTGTCGAGCGGGATGTCGCCGCCCAATTCCGGCAAATCATCGTTGCTCCAGCCGATCGGGCTGATGCCGAGGCGGACGGACATTGCTTCGCGCCTTACCCTGGTCGTCCACCGGCGAGCTTAGTTCAACCCGCCGCGGGATTGCGACCGCGAACCAGGGGTGTCTATGCTTCTCTCAGAAAATCGGAGGTTACAGCAACCGATGACAAAGGTGGCCCGCGATACCGTCGTGTTCGATCTCGGCGGCGTTTTGATCGACTGGGACCCCCGTCACCTCTACCGCAAGCTGTTCGCCGGCAACGAGGCGGCGATGGAGCATTTCCTTGGGACCGTCTGCACCCACGAATGGAACCGTGGCCAGGACGCCGGCCGGGCCTTTGCCGAAGGTGCCCGCCTGCTGAAGGCCGAGCATCCCGACAAGGCGGAGTTGATCGACGCCTATTGCGCGCGCTTTGACGAGATGATGCCCGGCCCGATCGCTGGCTCGGTTGAGATCCTGGCCGAGCTCAAAACCTTAGGCACGCATCTTTATTGCCTGACGAATTTCTCGGCCGAGACCTACCCGCCGACTTTCGAGCGCTTCGAGTTTCTACGCTGGTTTCGCGGCGTTTTGGTTTCGGGTGAGGTCGGGGTCATCAAACCCGACCCCCGCATTTTCGAATTGCTGCTCGAGCGCTTCGCGATCGATCCGAAACGAGCCGTCTATATCGACGACGTCGCCGCGAATGTGGACGCCGCCCGCCCGTTTGGCATTCACACGGTCCATTTTACGACGCCCAGCGCCTTGCGCGCCGAGCTCGTCGAACTCGGGCTGCTTCCCTCGGAATCCACGTTACCTTCTCGATGAGAACCACGGCGGTATCGCTCGATATTCGTGAGGCGAGCGTCTTCTATGGTGCACACCGGGTGCTCGATCGCGTGTCATTGAGTGCGGCCGGCGGCGAGTTCTTTGCGCTTCTGGGCGCATCGGGCTGTGGCAAGACCACGCTGTTGCGCGCCATTAGCGGCTTTGTCGGCCTCGCCAGCGGTTCGATCATCGTCGGCGGGCACGACGTCACGCGTTTGTCACCGGAAAAGCGGAACATCGCGATGGTGTTTCCAATCCTACGCCCTATGACCGCATATGACAGTTGCGCAAAACATCGGTTACGGCCTTAAGCTGCGCCATGTCAGGCACGCCGAGATCGATGCGCGCATCGATGAACTGCTCGCAATGCTGCACCTAGACGGGCTCGGCGAGCGCAAGGTAGCCGCCCTTTCCGGCGGTCCGCGGCAGCGCGTCGCTCTCGGCCGCGCGCTGGCAATCAGCCCGCAAGTGCTGCTGCTCGACGAGCCTGTGTCCAACTTAGATGCCCGCATCCGCGAGGACGTGCGGCACGAGATCAAGACATTGCAGCAAAGGCTCGGCATCACGACAGTGCACGTCACGCACGAATGCCAGGAAGCGATGGTCATGGCCGACCGCATCGTAATACTCAATGCCGGGCATATCGCCCAGATCGGCACTCCAGAGGAGATTTATAATCAGCCGGTCTCGCCATTTGTCGCCAGCCTTATGGGCGCCGCAAATGTCGTACCGCTGCGGTTGCGCAGCGACCGCAGTGGTCTGGCGCTTGAACACGAGGCGTTGGGCAGGCGAACTGCGGTCGATCCCGCTCTGTTGCCGATTGACAAAGATGCGGGTTGCCAAGGCCCGGTATCGCTTAACGCACATTTCCGCAGCGAAGATGCGCGCCTATGCGATCCCAACGCAGTCGCCGATGGCTGCCTCATATTGCGCGGCGAGATTGTTCAGTGCTCCTATCCTAGGATCGCGCTTCCGCGTTAGTCAACCGAAGCCGCCCACCCGAGGCGGCTTTCGCGTTTCAGCCTTCGCTACCCGAACGTCGCCGAATGTGGACGGCCTCTGAAGAAGGAGGTCAGCCAATGTCTCGCTCTGATTTCGACGTCGTCACCGGGCCTTCGATGCCACAGGTGCAGAGGCCGGTCCCGCAGCCGCAGCAACCAAACCCGACCAGCGGAATCCGGCAGCAAGGCCCCCGCACCGCGCCAACAACTGGAGAAACCGAGGTGACCGGCCGCCCTTAATCCTGCGGCGTGTAGGCATGCTCAGGCGGATAGGTTTGGTATTTCGGAAGCTCGGGATTCATGTGGTCCCAGGGCTGCGCCCTCTTCACGAAGATGTCGGCCTCGGGGCGAAACGCGCTCGGGTCGTCCAGGCTGCCGACCCGCAGGCCCACGATGTCGGGCCGCGCAGAGACACGAATGAACAGCGGGCAGCCGCATTCCCGGCAGAATGCGCGCGTCACCGCGTTGCCGGCGTCGCTGGCGCTGACAAAGAGCTTGGGCTCGCCTTTGGTGATGCGGAACCCGACGGCCGGCACCCGCATCGCGGCGATAAAGGCGCTGCCGCTCTGATGCTGGCAATCGCGGCAATGGCAGAGCAACGAAAACAACGGTTCTCCGGCCGATTCATAGCGCACCGCCCCGCACAAACACCCTCCGGTCCTTGCCGCCATCGTAACCCTCCTCCGCAATATCTGCCCTTACCGCCGGGATATAGCAGGTGATGACCGATATAGGTCTGGGCGATCGCATCAGGATCGGTCAATGCGATGCCCCCGCCGAAGGTGTCGCGGCGGCTACGTTGCGCAGCAGTGGCACCAGCAGAGCGGCGATGACGAAGGCTAGCATGATTGCGCGGAAAGCGTCGGCGTAAGCGAGCGTCGAGGCTTCGCGGTAGGCGAGCTGCCACAGCGATTTCAAAGCGGCGAGATGACCGGCTTCCGGGCTCCCGGGCATCGCGCCGTAGCGCTGCGCGGCGCCGGCAATCAGCCTCGCCATTGGGCCGTTCGCCGGCGTCAGATGCGAGGCGATCATATTGAAGTGGAAATTGGTTTGGGCATTGAGGATGGCGCTGCACACTGCGATGCCGACGGCACCGCCGAGATTGCGCATCATGTTGAAAAGACCGCTCGCATATTTGAGGCGCTCGGGCGGCAGGCTACCGAGGCCGAGGCCAACAGCCGGCGCCACCGCGAAGACCTGCGGAAAGTTGCGCAGCACCTGCGGGATCAAGAGGTCCGTGCCGCTCCAATCGCTGGTGATGTAGCTGAAAGCCCACATCGAGACGCCAAACAATGCCAGCCCGAACGTCATCAGCCAGCGCGTGTCGAATTTGCGTGCCAGGAAAACGTAGACGGGGGTTCCGATCAGCGAGGCGACGCCGGTCGAGAAGATAGCGATCCCGGTCTGCTAAGGCTCTTGATGCGGTTTTCCATGTCGCCGCGGGCGCAGTAGATCTCCTCGTACAGGCGCTGTGGCTCGGCATCCTCGCGGCCGAGCGAGGTGACGACAAAGCGCGGGTTGGCCGCACCTGCCGTCCATTCGGCCTTGGCAACGACGCGGCGCTGGCGGCTCCAGCTGTCGCGCGTCGACCAGGAGAACTCGGTGAACCGGCGCGCCGGCTGGCCGGTGGTTTTGCCCTCCTGCTCGGCCGCGCCCAGTTCGCTGGCAATCTCGGCGACAAGCCGCTCGTTCTTGGCCAGGCCAAAGAGAAACTCGACCCTGTTGGCCTCGCACCAACTCATCAGAACATCGCGGGCAAACCCCGAATTGGCGCGCAGCACAATACGCACCTGCGGCCAGCGGGCGCGGATCTGGGCGACAATGCGCGCCGTCTCTTCGACCGCCCCGGCGGACGCGTCGATGTCGGCGCGGCGCAGCTTTGCCGCCAACAGATGCCGGCCGCTGTAAACGTACAGCGGCAGATAGCAGTAGCAATCATAGTAACCGTGAAAGAAGCGGCCTTCCTGATGGCCGTGCAGCGGATCGTCGGTGGCATCCAGGTCGAGGATGATCTGCTGCGGCGGGTGCTGGTGCGCTTCCAAAAAGATCGACAAACAGCGCCTCGATCTTGCCGCCGTCCCAAGCGATCCGGCGATAGCGAGGCGGCTCAATGCCGCCCAGCTCGAGCCGGTTGAGCGTGCTTTTCCCGGCCAGCGGCGCACAATCCTTGCGGCGGGCCGACAGCTTGCCGGCCAGCACCGCCATCGTCGGATCGTGGCGCAGCTCATCGTGATCGACCAGGTCCTCATAACCGAGGGCGATCCCAAACACCCGCTGCCCGACCAGCGTCCTGACCTCATGCTCGATCAGCTCCGCTGCCCGGCTATCCGTGAAACACTCAGTAAACCGCTCGACCACCCGGATCGCCCGATCCGTCGCTCCGAGCAGCAACGCACCCGCATCCGAGGTGATCTGGCGCTGTAGCCGCGCACATAGCCGAGAAACAGCGGGGTCAGATAAATTGTGGAGAAAATGCCGATGCCGGTCACAAAGGACAGAAAGCAGCCGAGGGCGAAATTGCGGTTTTTCAGCGCCCGCAGATCGACGACCGGGCGTGCAAAGGTCAAGCTGCGGATAATGAACAGCACTCCGCCGATAGCTGCGATCCACGCACAGTGCCGGATCGTCGCATCGTCGAACCAATTCCAGCGCGACCCCTCTTCGAGCACGTATTCGAGCGTACTGAGGGCGATGGCCATCAGCACGATGCCGGGGTAGTCGGCGTCCTTTAGCAGCGACAGATCCGGCTCGTCGATCCGGATCAGGAGCGCATCAAGGATTGTAACCGCGATGCCGGGCAGCAGATTGACGTAGAACAGCCAGTGCCAGTTCCAAGTGTCGGTAATCCAGCCGCCGATGACGGGACCGAGTATCGGGGCCATCGTGACGATCGTGCCCACCACCGCAGCGGAGTAGACCCGGCGCGGGTGGCACAGATCCAGCGCCGGTTCAAAGTACACGGAGGCGGAGCTGCTGTTCCTGTGGTGAAGCCGCGGTGTCAACGCATGGGGTGTCGCGATCGTCGGCGGCACAGCTGCGCCGTCTTTCTCGCAACCGACGGTAGGGTCACGCCCCTGCGGCGGTGCCCCGCTGCCCACCCAAGCCAAGTGCTGCCTCCCAGGCCTGCTGCGTCGCGATCTCCTGGGTCCATGGGCGCATCAGTGCCGCGGCCCGCGCGTCGCGTGCGTAGCGCTCGAGCGGATAGCGCCTGAGAAAGGCCCGTCCGCCACAGACACGGATCGCCTCCTGGGTGACCGCGACGACCGCGCGTTGCACGGTGACGTGCGCTGCCCGGGCGCGCTGGGCCACCTCCAGCGGAGGATCGACCTGGGCCTCCGAGATTGCTCGGTAGTAGAGCGCGCGGGCGGATTCGATAGCAAAGAACATCTCTGCGATCGCATGACCCTTTGCCGCGATCTCGGTGTGCGGGATGGGTGCCCCCGGCATCCGGCCGGTCAGGTAGGCGAGGCCGCCGTCCCAGGCCGCCTGCATGAGCCCGAGGAAAGTCGCGGAGAAGCTCAGGAAGAGGTGCGGGAAGGCGTTGTACATCGCCCCGAACAGGCCGGGCGGCAGCACCTCCGCGTCGTCGGAGACGAACACGTCCTGGAGCAGCATATCGCGGCTGACTGTGGCGCGCATCCCCATCGGATCCCACTCGCCGGGGAAGGACACACCCGGCGCGTCCTTGGGAACCTGGAGATAGAGCGTGCGCTCGATCCAGGGCTCGTCGCCGAGCCGGATGGCAGGAGTGGCGTAATACGGGGCGCAGCCAGCCAGGGAGACGAAAAACTTCCGTCCGTTGACCACATAGCCGCCATCCACCTTGCGCGCGGTAGTGCCAAAGCGCCGGCCGCCGACACCGAGCCTGGCATCGGTCTCGCCCTCTTCCACCGGCTCGCTGTGCGGCTGTCCGTAAAAGGCGCCGTCCTCCACGACCTCGCGGTACTTGGCGGCCCGGAGCTTCTCGTGGCGTTCGCGCACCGTCGCGGACATCGGCATGTTGTCGGCGATCGGGCCCATCATCAGCATCGTGAGGCAGTGCATGTTGAAGGTGAGCGCCGTGGAGGCATTGCCCTGCGCGAGCTGCTCCGCCACGAGGCAGTAGGTTTCGTAGTCGGCCCCGAGCCCGCCGTAGCGCTCGGGCACGCACAGGCCGAGGAGCCCCTCGGCGCGGAGATCGGCATAGTCGTCAAAGGGAAAGGATGCGGCGCGGTCGTGGCCCTCGGCACGCGGGGCGAAGCGCTCGCAGGCCAGACGGCGGGCAAGGGCGATCAACTCGCGCTGCCGGGAGGAAGGCTGAAGATGCATCAGGGGCTCACCGCGCTCGCCACATTTGCGTCAATAAGCCACCTCCCAAGACCCGACTTCAAGCCCGGCGGGCTCCACCTGCCGTGGACCCTTACCCTCGTAGCCGGGCGCCCAGCTTTGCCCGAGACGAATGCCAATTTGTTCCCAACCCGCGGATGAGAGCGTATGCTGCGGGTCTATCCAGGTGACGGATGCCCCCGACGCGAACCCCGAACTCCGGAATTGTATTTTCCTTCACGCTTTTCGCCCCCATCAGTGCCCATCCTGGAGATCGGAGTGCCTCCGCTCCATGGCTGAAGATCGGGCTCGCGAACTCGAACACGCCGTTAATCTCCGAGCGGAAATTTCTATCATTTGCCCGTCGACGACGCACCCCCGCTCCCTTCACGCCTGCGGCGGGGATAGGGTTGCTGGCCAGGCGGGGTGGGGCGAGCAACTACTTTATTTCGACATGAAGCCGATATTGTCGCGGCCGCTGGCCGCGACACTTCTTTGACACGGGCCGATCGGGGCTTAGATGCGACGCTCCGGTCCCGCCGAGGAGGCACCGACCGCCAGGGAGTGGATGCACGCGTTTACCATAAGATCTAAGGCACAGAAAGACAAACAACCTTGATAGGCCATATAAAATCGCCATAAAGGCGAATACTTCAAAACCTCGTCAAAAAGAAGTTGACGGGGAAGCACTCCTAGGTATTCTCTTCGCCCACGACGCTATCTAGATCGGCGCCGTGCAAATATCACACGAGTGGGAGGACAGTATGCGGCAAAAGCACAGTATCGTGCGCGTCTTACTCCAAAAACATTGTAGTCTCACCGCGCCGGCGGCGGCATTATTCGCCAGTATTTCGCTCGCGACCGCCGGCGGCGGAGCGCTTGCTGCTCCTTGCACCGGTCCCGGGGCGCCGACGACGACGGAAACCGAATGCTTGACCGCGGTTCAAATACCCGGCAATCCGCTGAGGTCGTTCGACATCAGCTGGGTAGATCCCGACCGTGCCGAATATTATCTGGGCGACCGTTCGAACGCGGGTATCGATATCATCAGCACAAAAGACAACAGCTTCAAGAGAACGATCGGCGGCTTCGTCGGTATCGTCCTCAACTCGACCGGTACGGCTGTGGACAACAATCACTCCGGACCCGATGGCGTCACATCGCACGGCCGCTGGCTCTATGCCGGTGACGGCGACAGCACACTCAAGGTGATCGATCTCAATGCGCCTACCGCATCGGCGATCAAACAGTCGATCCCGACCGGCGGCAGCACGCGAGTTGACGAGATGGCGTTGACCACAGACGGCAAACTGCTCCTTGCCGCGAACAACGCAGAGGATCCGCCGTTCGGCACGCTCTTCAATGCGAATGGCGACGCCTCTACAAGTAATGTCAGTATCATCATTAAGATTACCGTTGACCCTGCAATCATTCCGGCTGGCCTTGGCTTGTCGATCGAGCAGCCGACATGGGAGCCCAAGACAGCGCGCTTCTATGTATCGGTCCCGCAAATCAACGTTCCGGCGGGCTGCGTACCGTTTTCTACAGGGTCCAACCAGTGCGACGGCGGAATGCTTGCGATCGATCCGACCAGGCCGACTGCTGTGATCGGCGCATTCGATTCGACCACAAACACGGGCGTTGTGCCGCTCAACGAGTGCGGACCGAACGGCGCCACGGTTGGTCCGCATGAGAATCTTTTGCTGGGCTGCACGCCGGCTAACCTGCCGGGTAGCACGACGACACTCGTCATCAACGCGATAACCAAGAACTATGCCAATATCGGCGGCATTACCGGCTCCGATGAGGTGTGGTTCAACCCGGGCGACAAACGCTATTACACGGGCTCCAGCGCGGCGATCGAACCCGTCGGCTCGCCGCTCGGCAGCGGCGCCGTGCTCGGCGTGATCGACGGCACCAGTGTCCTGATCGAGACCATCCCGCAATCGTCAGGCTCGCATTCGGTGGCGGCCGATTGCAAGCGCAACAAGATCTTCGTCCCGCAGGTGGCGCCGGTTGCCGTGGTTGGGACCGGCGGCGACACCAACACGACAGCCGGGCCCGGCAGCCCAACTGTGGGCTCACTGATTTGCGGCAGCAACAATGGATGCGTCGCTGTCTACATTCACGACACCGACGACGAGGACCGTGATACAGACCGCTGTCAGAGCGAAAACCAGGAAAACGGCAACCACAATTAAGATTACTAGTCGGTCACCTTTCCTAAAGTCATCGCCGGTGAGCGTTAAGGCATGGCGCTCACCGGTGTGCGTTTGAGGTCGAATCCGCCTCCCTCCAGAGCGGAGTCCGATGCGAACCTGACTTCCTCGCGTCACGGTCACGAAAATTCCAACCGGCGGGGGCTCGGTTTCAACCTTTCCCGCGTGTACGCGAGCGAAATCACCTTCTCGATCTCTTGTGGGGTCGGATTTGAAGTTTCAGCGATGCTGTGCAGACCTTAGCCGCGAAAGTGCTCGCACGGGGAATGAGCGGAGTGTGACCAAGCTCACAGATCCCCGTGGAAAGCGGGCATACGATACCTGCTGATGAAATCGCCAGCCGGAGCTAGCCATGCCTCTCCATGCCACGAAACAACCCGTCTCTAACCGGGGTATTCCACCGGACAACTTCCTCGATCAACTTGTCGCCTGGGGTAGGACTGCGCCTGACGATATCTTCGCTCCCAACTCCCAAACGGATATCTACTCGAATGTCTTCGGAGTGCTCGGTCCTTGGGAGGATCTTCGCCATCGTCGGGCCGTTATGTTGGAGGTAATGCGAGTTCTCGCCGGCTTTGAATCTTCTTGGGACTGGGAAGCAGGTGTCGATGTGACCAACCCGACTTCGACAACACCGGACACGATTGAGGCGGGCGCCTGGCAAGTCAGCGCGAACTCGATGGGCTTTGGGGAAGAGCTGAAGGACCTTGTGCTAACCAAGGTCGGCTCGATGAATGGGAACGATTTCCAGCGGGCCATGAAGCAGAATCATCAGCTGGCGATGGAGTATATCGCTCGCTTGTTGCGCCGCACGGTGAATCACAATGGTCCGGTCAAACGGCACGAAATTGACCCGTGGTTACGTAAAGACGCGGTTATGGAGTTTCGGGACTTATTGGATCGGTAATCATCGATCCACTCGCGCGCCGGACGACGGTTGTGTTCCCAGTATTGCGGAGGTGGGACGCTAATGGCGAGGCCCTACCACGGCCGCTTAAGTTGACAATACCCGCCGAAGCTATGGCCGATGACGAAGGGGCGCTCGCCCAGTTGGGCAGCGGCAATCACGGCGCGGATTTCCTCGGCGCGAAGCTCCGAGTTGTAGTGTGCTCGCCAGGCGCTGTCGCCCATGCCGGACAAATCAATCGCCGCGACGCGAAAATCGCGGGTGAAGTACGGCGCAATGTAGCTCCACGAGTGGCTATGCGCACCGCCGCCGTGAACGAAAAGAAGGCCACGCTCGCCCGGCCTCGCCGGCTCGCGCGCCCAATGTAAGTAGTGGATCCGACAGCCCGCTACCATCACGAACTGCGATTGCCCGGGGTGGGAAATGGCCCACCGAAACCAATCCGGCTCCGGCGCACGGATCGTAAGGAGATCGGCTGGTACGGCTTCGCTGCTCACGGAGGCTGCACGCGCATTACTGGATGGGTCTTGCCGCTGATCGGCCAACATTATATCGGACGAACGACCCTGCTCATTTCGTAACCCCGCGTCAACAGCGCGATCTCGGGGTCCGCGGTGCCTCCAGCATGCTCGAGCATCCAGCGTTCTTGTCTTGAAGCGGTCGGACCGGGTGCCCTACATCCGTCTCCATACGGGGGACCGAGAGGGTTCGAATCCACCTCCCTCCAGCGGTGAGTTTGTTGCGAACTCGATTTCAGAAAACGGCCGTGCAGGCGAGGGATAAGGATTCCGGCCGTTCGCCGGACCGCAATGGGAACGCGATATTGGATCCGAAACTGCTGTTGAGAGCTCACGCGCGTCCCCAAGCGACTGCCTCTGATGAACCGGATGCCCATGGGAAACACCCGGACGGTCCTCGTGGCTGAGGACGATCCCGAAGTGTTCACCAGTGATCGACACATCACGTTCTCGGTCACTAGGCCTACTCTGCAGGTGCAGTGAACCCCTTAGCGCACCTAACGCGTTTCACGCCGTCGACGTCAAGCAGCGCCACGCCTCGCTCAACGTCATCTGGGAGGCGGCCGGGTGAAACGCCTCAGAACTGGAAGTAGATGAACGGTTTCTGTACGACCGGCATCGCCGCGAGCCCGAGGGCGAACAAGGCTCCGAGCCCGCTCCACGCGAGCGACCGAGCCCACCGGGGCGACAGCGACAACCTGAGGCGAGCGCTCCCAAGCGTGTGATCGATCCCGATAACCGCGAGGATCCATCCCTCGACCGGGAGCACCGCCGCGCCCGGGTGAGGTCGCAGGCCGAGAATCGCCGCGAGGAGCTCGGTGGCCTGGGAGGCGCTGTCGCAGCGGAAGAACACCCAGGCGAGCATGACCCAGAGCTGGGTCAGCACGACCGCCGCGACATACGAGCCACCGTGCATGTTGATTGGTACTGGAAAGCGCTGTCGCACCTCGCGCCATAGCTTGTTGGCGCACAGCCCGACGCCGTGCAGCGCGCCCCAGGCGACGTAATTCCAGGCGGCGCCATGCCATAGCCCGCCGAGCAGCATCGTGATCATCAGATTGCGGCAGACGAATAGCGCGCCGCCCCGGTTGCCGCCGAGCGGGATGTACAGGTAATCGCGCAACCAGAATGACAGCGACATATGCCAGCGCCGCCAGAACTCGGTGACCGACGCCGCGCGATACGGGTAATTGAAGTTCGGCGGAAAGCGATAGCCGAACAGCCGCGCCGTGCCGATCGCCATGCTCGAATAGCCGGCGAAGTCGAAATAGATCTGGCCGTAGAAGGCGATCGTCGCGGTCAGCAGCGCGTGCGCACTGTACTGTTCCACATGCGCGAATACCGGGTCGGCGATCTGCGCCAGCGTGTCGGCGATCGCCGCTTTGTAGATGAAGCCGCGCAGCAACAGGCGCACGCCGATCGCCTGCTGCGCCGGCGAAAACGACCGCGAGCGCCGGATCTGCGGCATGATGAAGCTCGCTCGCACGATCGGCCCGGCGATCAGCTGTGGGAAGAAGCTGATGTACAGGGCGATGTTGACGAAGGACGGCTCTGACTCGACCTTGCCGCGATACACGTCGACGACGTAGCTGATGGCGTGAAACGTGTAGAAGCTGATGCCGACCGGGAGAATGATTCGCATCACCGTCAGGCTAACGGGGACGCCAAGATCGGCTAGCGCGCCGGCCACGTTCGACAGGAAGAAATCGTAGTATTTGAAGAAGCCTAGGATGGCGAGGTCGATGCCGATGCTCGCCGCGAGCATGGCTGTTCGCCGACGGCGCGTCGCGCGGGCCAGCATCTGGCCGGTGGCGAATGCGTTCACCGTGACGAACAGCATCAGAAAGCAGAAGCGCCAGTTCCAGACAGCGTAGAAAACGTAACTCGCGATCGTCAGTAGCCACTTCCGGGTGCCGGCGTAGCGACAGCTCCAGTGCAGCACGTAGACGACGGCGAGAAATGCCGCGAACTCGAACGAGACAAAGTTCATGGCCACACGCCCATTTCGACCAGGCGGTCTCCGAGCCACCTCGTAAAGACTTCGCGTGCGGCGCCTTGCAGGTGGTCGAAATCGTACCAGTCGGCGCCGTGCCGCAAATCGGCAAGAAGCTCGGGGTCCTCGCCGATGATGCAGGCGAATTTGGTTATCGCGGCGCAGAAGCGGCGGGCATAGGCGACGTTGGCGCCCTGCATACTCGGGACCGAGTAGAAGGCAAACCGCTTGACGCTGTGCCGCTGCAACATCGCGATCTCTTCTGCCAGGAAGGCGCTCATCCACCGTGTCGGCACGTCCGGCGGCCAGTCTGGTTTCAGATCCCGTGCGGCGGCCGCTTGCTCGACCAACTTGGCAGCATCGTCGTCGCTGAAGCGTGTCGGCGGCGACGACCCGGCGATGTCATAGGTGGTGGCCTCGCGGACCGGCGCGCTGTTCCACAAAAACCCGATGTGGCTGACATGAAGGGCCAACTGGCCGAGGATTTCGCTCCCCAGCATAAAGCGCTCAGACAGGCTGAGGTCGCCGGCGCTCACCAGCCAGCGCAATGCCCACCACGCGCTCGACCCATCCATCATCGCGACCATGCGGTCGCTGAAGCGCATCTGGTGAACCTGGTACAACGGGCCGCTGTCGTAGCCGCCGGCAATTTCGAACAGCACGAGTTGCGGCTTTCGCTTGGCGCGGGCCAAGTATTCCTTCAGGTAGTGCAGTCGCTCGAGATGCGGTGCGCCGCCGACCGCGAGGCGCTGAACCGCGGCGGCGCGTCCGGAGCTGCCGAGCACTTCGGCAAGCACGTCCGGGTCGATCCCCTTTTCGCTGAAGCTCGACCCGATGAAGAGAATGACCGGCCGCTCGCCGTCGTAACCGGTCAGTTGGTGGAGCAGGTCGTGAAAAGAGCCCTTCGGAACCAGCCCAAGCGCCACGATCGCGGCGGAGCTGGCGCTCGACAACAATCCCGCCGAACGCGCTCTGCGTTGTGTCACGAAGACGCGTTCATTATGCCCCCCTCCTTCAAGCCTCTGGAAACATTGTAAGTTGATTTTCGACATCGACGCGACACGGGTGACCCGTTCGCGCAAACGCCGCAGCCACCCGTTCGTGTTGTAGATCCGCGGCTCGGATTTGGTACGGGGCTCCTGGCACGACTTGCTCGGCGGGCAACATGCGGTCCTTGATCAGCCGGCGGATGCGGTGATGGCTGACGCCGAGCGCCGTTGCGGCCTCAGACATCGTCAGCCACTCGCCGCTCTTCTCCGCAGAACGGTAGGCATGAATGCCATTAACCCGGCGCACTGAAGGTTCGAATCCGGCTTCCTCCAGGGAGAGTTGCGAACCATCGGTTCCGCGATGTGCTCGACAAGATCGAATTCGTCGGTGGCGGGGAGGTATAGATGAGCTGCGGGGGATTTGATCGAAGGCTATCCCCGTCTTACGACCAAGATGATCCGGTTGGCGCCGCTTTATGCCGCCGCCTATCCGCTGCGCGGGCCAAAGCGCAAGCTGCCATGGCGCGGCTTAGACGCGTGCTGATCCGCTTCCACTAGGCCGGGAGCCGAGCTTTGGCATCGAGCAGACGTTGGCCCTCGGGAGCCGATCGAGCCGCTTCGCGCTGCAATGGCAGTGGGTCGAGCTTCATGGGCCCGACGCCTGGGAGAGACAATATGCGCCTCGCCGTCTGTCCCATACCATATGGATCAGGGTGAGCCGACATGCCGGCGCCGGTGCCGGCTCCTCGCCTACAGAATAAGGTTAGGCGATCGGGCCGAACTCGACGTCAACTGGCGTCGGCGTGTTGACGAGCGTGCTAAATCTGAGCTTGCCGTTCAGCTGGATGCGGAACACGGCGATGTTGTCGGTGTTCTGGTTGGCGGCATAAAGAAAGTTTCCCGACGGGTCGATATTCATGCCGCGGGGCCACTGACCTCGGGTCGACTCCCAGCCGATCACTTCGAGTTCGCCGGTTTCCGGTTCGATCTCGAACATCGCGACGCTGTTGTGACCGCGGTTCGTGGTGTAGAGGAACCGCCCGCTCGGGTGGACGCGAACCTCAGCAGCGGTGTTAGTGCCGTTGAAGTCTGCGGGCAATGCCGAAATCGTCTGCTGCCAGATGAACGCGGCGCGCACCGGATCATAGTTGAAGACGGTGACCGAGGAGGCCAATTCAGATAAGACGTAGGCGTGCTGCCGATCGGGGTGGAAGGCCATATGACGTGATCCGGAACCGGACGCGACCGGCGCGACCGGCACCGTGTTGGCGATCAGCTTGCCAGTGCCAGAATCGAGGTTCCACACATTGACTTTGTCGGCGCCGAGATCGACGCCGAAAACGTGATTGCCATCGAGGTCGGTGATGATCTGGTGCGCATGGGGCCCCTCCTGACGGGCGGGGTTGGGTCCGGTCCCGTTGCCGACGCTCTGGAAATTGTCAGTCATGGTCCCGATCGAACCGTCACCGAGGATCCGAAACACCTGATAGTTGCCGCTGGTATAGCTGGCTGCGAATAGATATTGCCCCGACGGTTGCACGCTCAGATGCGTAGTGTCTTGGCCGTCCGTCGGCACCAGCGTATTGAGGGGCGTCAGCGTCCCGTTCGCTTGGTTTATCACATAGGCGCTAACCGCGCCGGCGGTCATCTCATTGACTGAGTACAAGTGGTGCAGGGTCGGATCGAGTGCGAGGTATGATGGGTTTGCAATCTCGTCGACCTGGAGCAATGTTAATCCACCATCGCTCGGGTTCATCCTGAACACATAGATCCCTTTCGCCTGGCTCTGGTGGGTACCGCCCGGCGCCGTCCCCGGAAATGTGTAAGTGCCAACATAGACGAACCGCGCCTTCGCGGGGGACGGCTTGTCGAAGGGGCCGGACGGGTCCGCCGCGGTTGGATTGGGCACGACCGAAGCCAAGGCGACCGCTCCTCCGAGCAACGGAAAAAGCTGACGACGAGACAGGGTATCGCGCTGAATGCTCTTCATTCCGGTTTCTCCTCCCTAAGGCCACGGCCAACCATTGGCGCAGGCTATTTACTTAACGCTTGACCATACCGCGGCCGGCGAGCAGTTTCAAAGCGGTCGACGCAAGGCAGCGAATTGTAGTTCTCCCCAATGCACCAATGGCGGCTCTCACCCGGTTACGTCCATGTGGGCGACATGGTGGCCGCCGACTTCGGGCGCAGGAAGTCAGGTTCGCACCAGGCTCTCCGGTGGAGGGAGCAGGCTTCGAACCCTCGGTCCCCCTCGGCGGAAGAACGCGAGCAACCGTAAGCCGCGACTTGCGTGTCGAGCGCGAAGGGAGTTTTGCTATGCGTCGATAAGAGCTCGGACCTTGGCTACGGAACCTGCGCTGTCCCTCAATCGGTCGCGGTGCCAATCGTTGGCGTTGTGAGCGCCGGTGGGTTAGAGTTAACGATCAGCTTTTCGTCGGGAGATGCTCTCGATCTAACGAAAGCGGGACGGCGATGCCAATGAAAAGCGGGAGGCGGCGAGCGGCGAGCGTGCCGCCCGGGATCGGGTTGTTGCGCGCGCTGGAATGGAACCACCGGGCGATCAAGTGCGTAGCCTTTGACCCGGGACTTCACAAGCTCGCCGGCGGCGGCCTCAATGGCACCGTAACGGTTTGGGACACGGTTACCGGAAGGTTGCTTCGCACCTTCGAACGGAGACGCAGCACATTCGAATGGCAGCGCAGTGAGGTTGCGAGCGTGGCCTTCGACCCGGCCGGGCGCATTCTAGCCAGCGGGAGCACCAATGGCGCCGTCAACATTTGGGACACAACTAATGGCGAATTACTGCATTCCTTCCCAGGCGAAGGCGGCAGTGTTGGCAGTGTGACCTTTCACCCAACCGAGCGGATATTGGCCAGCGGCGCTGATGATGGCAGTGTAAATCTTTGGGACACAACTGACGGAAAATTGCTGCGTACCTTCCGCGGACCGCGCAGCGAGGTTGTGAACGTGGTCTTCGATCCTACAGGGCACATACTTGCCAGGGGTAGCACTGACGGAACGGTCATTCTGTGGGACACGAGAAACGGCGCATTACCCCGTTTGTTCGAGAAGCATCGCAATCCCATCTCGAGCGTCGGTTTTGAGCCAAACGGACACATGCTAGCAATCGGCAGTCTCGACAATACCGTAAAACTTTGGGACATCCCGAACAGTAAGCTGCGCCGCATTCTGGAAGGCCATCGGGGATCGGTCGTTGCGCTGAGTTTCCGTCAGCGCAGGCCCTTGTTTGCTACGATGGGCTGGGATGACACAATCCAAATCTGGAGTTCCGAAACCTGGGATGTCGTCGCCGTAATCCAGCGGCACGCACGTTATCGGTTTCGGGGTCTGTGCTTTCATCCGTCGCTCCCGCGTCTTGCAGCCGCCGGTGCACGGATGTCTCTTTACGAACTTGACCTCGATGTTCTCTTGGGTGAGAGGCAACGCTCCCCGACATCGCGCACTGTACACTATGTGAACGCGAAGGTTGTGTTAGTGGGCGACACCGGCGTCGGCAAAACTGGCCTCAGCCTTGTTCTCACCGGCCGCCCATTTCAAGCGACGGATTCGACGGCGGGGCGGCAGGTGTGGGCGCTCGGCACCTCGGAAGACGAGCTACCCGACGAGCGCAGACGAACGCGCGAAACGCTATTGTGGGACCTCGCCGGCCAGCCAGGCTACCGTGTCATTCATCAGTTGCATCTGAGCGAAGTGGCCGTGGCGGTGGTCGTCTTTGACGCAAGAAGTGAGACGGACCCGCTGGCCGGAGTGCTCCATTGGGAGCGCGCGCTACGTACAGCGCACCAGCGTCAGGGATACGAGGCGGTTCCGTTGACCAAATTCCTCGTTTCAGCGCGGGCCGATCGCGGCGGTGTGCCGGTTAGCAAAGAGCGGCTCGATGAGCTTCTCAAGGAATACAGCTTTGCCGCCTACTACGCGACGAGCGCCAAGGGAGGGTGGCGGATCGACGAATTACGGGCGGCAATCGAGCGGGCGATTCCGTGGGACGAACTACCGACCGTTACGTCGTCCGAGCTCTTCGCCACGATCAAGTCGTACCTGCTCGAGGTCAAGAAGTCCGGCCGCCTGCTCGCCCCCGCTGGCCAGCTGTTCGTCGAGTTCGCTCGACAACACCCGGAGGCGATCGCCGAGGATGATGATCTGCGCGCCGACTTCGACATCTGTGTCGGGCGGCTCGAGAACCGCGATCTGATCCGACGCCTGAGCTTTGGCGACTATGTATTGCTGCAGCCGGAGCTGTTGGATGCCTACGCCTCTTCCCTGGTCGTTGCAGCCAAGAACGAGCCGGACGGTTTGGGTTCGATCGATGAAGAGACGGCGCTGACCGGACAATTTCATGTGCCGGAAGACGAGAGAATTGGCGATGACAAGCAAGAGCAGGTGTTGCTACATGCCACCGTCGAGGAACTTGTCCGATATGACCTGGCCTTGCGAGAAAGTGCAGCGGACGGCCGCTACCTAGTCTTCCCGTCCCAGTTCAATCGCGATTACGCGGAGGCGCCGGACCCGCCAGGCAAAGCGGTCACCATGACCTTTGAAGGCCCGACGCAAAGCATATACGCGACGCTCGCGGTCCGCTTGGGCCATAGTCAGCTCTTTGAGACGGCGCGGACTGAAATGTGGCGTAACGCAGTGATCTTTACCGCACGCGCGGGTGGAAAATGCGGGATCTATTTACACGAATTTGGAGAAGGGCGGGCACGGCTACTGTTGTTTTTCAACGGAGCCACCGAGGAGACTCAGTTTCATTTCGAGGAATACGTGTTGGCGCACGTCAGTCGGCGTGCGCTATACGGGACGGCGCAGCTGGTCCGGCTGTTCGTCTGTAGGAATTGTGGTACGCCGGTGCCCGACCCCTATGTCGAGGCTCTGCGGAGCCAAGGTAGGGACGTTTTTTCCTGCCCCTGCGGGGGCGCCGTCGCCATTGTCGACCCGAAGGAAACGCGGGCCCGGCGGTATCCCTCACAGGTCGAGTCGATGGATCTGGCCGCCGATCGGCAGCGGGACTTCGAAGCTTTCGTCCTGTCGGCCAATGCGGAAACGCACAGCTCGAGGTTCGTCGAATGGGCGGGCGACGAGCGTGTCACTTTGGCGATCGTCTTCACCGATGTCGTCGATTCGACGGCGCTAGGCGAGCGGATGCGGGACGAACGCATGTATGAGGTCCGGCAGGCCCACTTCGCACAAAGCCGAAAACTCACCGCCCAGTACAAGGGATACGAGATCCGCACCATTGGCGACAGCGTGATGGCCGCGTTCCGCTCGGTGGCGGCAGCGCTCGACTACGCCCGTGCGCTCTGCGCCGATCCGGGACCGCCGGAGCTCCGGCTAAGGGCCGGCATCCATATCGGTCCCTTGCAGATAGAAGAAAGCGATGTCTTTGGTAGGACCGTCAACTTCGCCGCGCGTGTCGTCGGAGCTGTTAAGAGCGCGGAGATTTGGCTGAGCGAGCAGGCCAAAGCCGACATTGACGTTCTCGGCGCACGTCGGCACGAAGAATTGCACTGGCAGCGACACGATAACGTGGGGTTGAAGGGGTTCGCAGGTGCCTTCACGCTTTGGTCGGTTTCTCACGCCTGACCCCTGAGCTGGACCCCGAAAATGAGAAGGTGGCTAAGGTGGAGCCCTGCCCCTAGAAAGCGCGGATAGCGCGGGAGCAGGACATGAAGCGGACACGGAAGAAGCACAGCGCGGCGTTCAAGGCGAAGGTAGCGGTGGCGGCGATCAGGGGCGACCGGACGATCGCCGAGTTGGCGGTGCATTTCGGGGTGCACCCGAACCAGATCTACAACTGGAAGAAGCAACTGCTGGATGGTGCGGTGAGCGTCTTCGAAGGGGGCGCGTCGGCGGAGGGAGGCACCAATGAAGCGCAGAGCCTGCCCTCGCGAAAGCGGGGGTCGATCTTCTGTACCGGCAGATCGGCCAGTTAAAGGTAGCGGTGGCGGCAATCAGGGGCGACCGGAAACGGGTCAATCAGGTCTGGTGCTCAGACGTTACCTACATCCCGATGGCCAAGGGCTTCCTCTACCTGGTAGTGATCATGGACTGGGTCAGCCGCGCGGTGCTGGCGTGGCGAGTATCGAACACACTCGGCACCGATTTTTGTGTCGAGGCGCTCGAGGAAGCGCTGTCACGCTATGGCCGGCCGGAGATCTTCAATTACCGACCAGAGCCTGCCCCAGGCGAAGGCTGGGGGCAGCCAGTTCACTAGCGACGATTTCACCGGCACCTTGAAACGGCACGGGATCATGATCAGCATGGACGGCAAGAGCCTGCCCCCGCGAAGGCGGGGGGCCGGTGCATGGACAACATCTTCGTCGAGCGGCTGTGGCGCAGTCTCAAATACGAGGAGGTCTACCTCCACGCTTATGCGACAGTAGCCGAAGCCAAGGCCGGCATCAGCTCCTGGCTGGACTTTTACAACACGGAGCGCCAGCATCAGAGCCTGGGCTATCGCACGCCGTGGCAAGTTTACCAGGAGGGTCTGTGGATATGTGGACGATCGGCGTTGCCGACCGGCGGCGCTTCCCCCGCTTCCCGAGCGAGCTCGGAAGGCGGGGAAATGCTCACCTTCGCCCACATACCCACAGGCACAACAGTCAACAAAGCGATCGATATTGATGCTTCGAAAAACAGAAGCCTTGCACCAGCCACTGCACCCACAATGATCGGAGCCGACATCCAAACCGGCCGGGCTACACCTTAACAAGCGGCTCCGGCTGTCTCACAAACGGGGTCCACCTCACCCTTTCAGGTCAGTGGCCCTAGCGTTGATAACGCTTGGACGCAAGCGCGGCTCCATCATCGTCACCACCAATCTGCCATTCGACGAGTGGACCGGCGTGTTCGGGTCGCCGAACACGCCGTAACGCCACAGTACTTGAACGACTGCCACCAATAGTCCGGATTTTGCCGATCGCACCTACCGAGTGCAAATCGTGGACCTTGCGTGACGACTTAACCGGCCGTCGGCTCTCGGATCGTAAAGGGACCGAGGGTTCAGATCCGGTTTGCTCCAGCAGAGAGTCTACAAACTTTCGGTTCCGAAACGTGTCGTCCCGCGTTTTCCGGCCCAGTGAAGGCGAGTTCAAAGGGAACCGCTCTTTGATGCCCCCTAACCGACCTTCCTGGCGGCACCGCCAAACTGCCGAGTTGGGTGGTGGAACGCCTCAGCCGAATGACGATAGCTGGACACGCCGGCATATTGCTGTCGCAGAAGACGCCGATGCGCATGACTGCATCATGGTCAGGATCCAAACGGACCTACCGAATACAAGTCTGCGGCACGAAGATGCGCCCAATAGCGAGCTCCCCCTCGGATCCTCCACGGAGCGACAGACAGTCACCGACCAGACACGAAGCTATGCAAAAAACCCGTCTCGCCGTTCATCGTCGCTCCGCGTGCTCAGGCCTCAAGGCGCTGCGAAACACAAGCGCCGCTGAGGCGGCAAGCCGCCAAGCTGTGCTACCGTTTCGGTCCCTTGACCCCTTCCGCGCTCCGCGAACCTGATCGCAGGCGATTAAAGAACGAAGAACGGCTTTCCCGCTCCGAACAAAGAACCGACTACAAGCCAAAATCACTACTTGGCAGCAAAAGCCCCATACAAGTTCGAACCCGTCTCCCTCCAGCAGCGAGTCTGCAAACTTTCGGTTCCTGAGAAGGAACCGCTCGCCGATCGACGGCAACCGGTTACCGAGGGCCACCGCAGCGAGACGCGTGCGCGATCGGCCATGAAAAACGGGGAGCTAGTCTGCAACAGCACGTCTCGGTCTGCTCCATCAACATCGGCGAGCGCACGGTCATAGTCGTAAGGGAGACCGATGCATTCGATCCCGTCCACCGTAATATTCAAGGTTCGGCCGGCCTCGCGCGCAGCTTCAAAGTGGTCTGGAGTAAGCCGGTCCCACAGCATGAAGACGCGGGCCAGTCCGGGGATCGCTTCCACCAACAGTCCGAGCCGCCCTCCAGGAGAGGGTCTGCGAACCATCGGTTCGACGCGGTTATCTTTCGCTCATCTAGTCGATTGGAGGACTACGGTGGTGTCCCTTATCGCTAGAACGCGGTTAAGCGAGCATCGCGGGTTAGCGTTTGTCGTTGGCATCTGCCGCCGCGCAAAGCGACGAACTCGCGTGGGCGGCTGCTGCCAAGGAGCGGACCGCCGAAGCCCTTTGATCTCTCCGATGAAACTCCGAACGCCGCTAAAACTTTTCGAACACAACTTCAAACCAGCGAGATGATGATGAACTCCACACACGAAAGCCCGATCCTCGTGACCGGAGCGGCCGGCGCCATCGGCGCCATCGGCCGCAACGGCATTGTCAACTTAACGGACCCAAGGCGCCTTTCTCCGGCCCCGCTCGGTTGAGCGGGGCAGCATAATAGGCGAGCAAAGGAGTTCCCCGACCCGAGCTGCCGCGCCCCCCGACACGACGAGCATACCACGGCCTTAAGTTGACAATACCGGGCAGAACCATAGACCTGCCCTTTTGGCGCGCACCGGAGCGGCTGTTCGACGAACACGATGAGCTTGTCTCGTGGGCGCGAGCAGCGCTGGCGGCGGCGCGTCGGGTCGCGGCGACGAGAGGACGGACAACGCCAAGGCGACAATCGGCATAATCCGGCGTGCCGAATTGGTATTGCAGGGGATACCCCAACAGGACGAGCGATGAGACGCCAAAAGACTGTCTAGCGGGCTCGCGCGAGCTGGCGACCCGAAGGCCGAGAGACATCTGCATCGATCTGCTGCACGAGCTCGCTGAGGTTCTTGGAGTGCGCGGCGCTCACGTGGTAGTGACGCCGCGCAACCACGATGCCATCGCCGAGATCCGCCGAAGCCCATTCGGCCGGCAAAATGGCCCCGGCGCACTGACCCTAGGCTGAGCGCTACCCTCTGGTCCGCATCCAACCGAACCGGGTATTGCTCCGCCCGAGCCCCATCTCGGCGTATTGCTTCTTCATCTTGGTGAAATTGTCGTTGGGGACGAAGGCTGGCCGGCACGATCGGTTCCGGGTAGCCGACGCCCTGCAATACGTCGTCGATCGAACTCCCAGGCTGCATGTATGACGCGTAATCCGCCAAGCTGCCCTGTTTGTAGGGGCTGCCACGAGTGCCGACGGGCCGTGTCGCGGAGCCGTACAACCCGTAGAGCCGCGCGCTGTTCAGGCCGAGGATGTTGCGCTTAGCTGCATAGTCGAGCGACGGGTATTTCCATTTATCCTGGATCTGGTCCGGGATCTGGAACCGCCACAGCGCGTCGATCTGCCATTGCGGGCCGCCATACCAGAGCGAATCAGAGCCGAACACGATATGGTCGTCCCCCATGTAGTACAGCAGCTGGCCGATCAGATGCGCCCACACCGTGGGGAAGGTCACGATCATCGAGGCCATTGTCGTCCCGAGCTCCGCGTAGACATTGTGGAGCGGGTAATAGCTCGAGGGCGAATTGGATGTCGGTTCCGCGCCGCTCTGGTATCTGCCGCCTGCGATCTGGGCGAACTGCGTGGACCAGCGGATGTTGGGGACGTAGTGCCCGTGGCTGTCCCTCAGCAGGGTTGGGGCCATCGCCCCCGGCAGGTTCTCGATATCCTGCAGAGCTTGGAGCACCCAGAAGCTCGGCCGGATGCAGGAGTGATAGATGATGAAATTGAACTGCGGCCAGTCCGTCGCCGCTTTCACGATGTCGTCTGGGTTCCCGTAATCCGGCGTATTGTTTGGCCCGCCCGGTTGCGTTCCATTCGCTGAAAGGCCTTTGTGGATGCAGATGTTGAAGAAGCCAGGGTGTTTTCTGAGCTGGCCTTTGTTCTGAGCGATGATTGCATAGGTAGGATAGGCGATCGCCTCGTCGTCTAGGCGCCACATCGCAAATTGGGCTCCGGGAGAGGCGCTGGCCGCGAACGCGACGTTATAGCCCTTCCACGAATCCGGCTGGCAGAACTCGATCTGCCATTGCGTGTAGTCGCCGAAGGCCGGGTCCGCAAGGTTCCCGGGGCCGGGATAAATCTGCCCATGGGCGAGGGCCCGCCTTGAGCCCGCGAGCGTGTTGATGAAGTCGCGGCATTGCGACGTCTGGTAACCGGTCAGAATCTCGCTGACCAGGCTCTCGGTGATGTTGGACGCCGGCCCGGGCGTGGTACCGCCGGGAGGCGTGAACAGGGCGATGTTCGCATTGCTGATGATCGAGACGCTGGTCTGGGCCTGAAGGTACATCCGGTTGATGTACTGCCCGAGGTGGAACTCCCCGAGATCAGTTGTTGCTGGGCCGGGGTTCGCCGGCAAATCTGGACCGAGCTGCGCCGGGTTCCAATCCGTCCAAGCGTTGCCGAGTTCATCGACCCCAGCCGGGTTTCCGCCCGTGCCGTTAAAGGGGTTGGCCGTATAACCTGCGCCCGTTGACACCGACCCGGGCCCCTGCGCGAGAGCTCTCAACCCTTGAGGAGTGTTTGTGCTCGACCGGACGATGTGCGTCTGGTCATCGAAGACGAACACGTCCGATGGGGTTCCGTGCTCGGCATAGGCCGCCGGCTCGTACATTTCGACCGGGCTTACCTTGAAGAATGGTTTGCCGAAAGCCTCATTGATCGCGATAAAGGACGCGGCCAAACCGCCCGTGCCCTCAAGGAACTGTCGGCGGCTGACCCCGAGCTTTTTCGAGGCGGTCTCAGCCAGCTCCTTGATCCGGAACTCGACGTGCTGCTGCTGCTTGGTCTGCGGATGCGGCATATACTCGCCGTTTGAGATCATCCGAGTCGGAACCGGCGATTGAAACGGCTCGGTCTCTGCCGGAGAGCATCGTTCGAGCTGTTTATCGCTCAGCCATGCGTCTTCTTCGCGCGAACCGGGATGCCTCGTTGGGTCGGCCATCGTTTCCTCCGTTTGATCATTGCCCAAAAACCGACGCCGTTCACGCGGCCTCGGCTAACTTAACGCAGACAGTGTCGTCACTTCTGCCAGTTCGATCGGCAAGGGATTTGCACTTCGGATTTATCGTGTGGGGCGTACATCGTCAGTGAACCCTGCGTTCACCTCCAGGGCGCACCAGATTAATTCTTGCTTAGCATTGACAGGGTGGCGGTATTGGCGAGAGACCGCATCTCTCAGACAATGCGCGAAGCGCGTTGTTGCATAGACAAGCATGCGGAACCTGGAGCGGCCCAGCACAATTCCTCCCACGCATCAGATGGGCACTGGTGTTCAGCCACCAGGCTCACAACTGACATCACAAACATCATGGGCCCGTAAATTAACCATTCGTCCGGCGTTTTTAGCATGTCAGCCCTGCGCAGTTGGAGACCATTGTAGACATCTGCTGGCCGGCGCAGTAACAATCTGCCGCTCGTCCGAACCGCGCCCATATCGGCATGGATCTGCTTGGACCGGCGCCTGACTTCGCCGGCCTCGCCCGCTCGATGGGCTGGTGGGCCGAAGGTGCGATCGAGAACGCCGACGATCTGCAACCGGCGCTTCAGCGGGCGGTGGCGCAGGTCAAGACGGGCAAGCCGGCGTTGGTCGACGCGGTGACCCAGCATCGATGAGGCCGAAATCCTGCTCCCGAAAAAGCCGGAAATCGGGCGAATGTCGGTTGAGTTCCTATGCTCGTGCCGCCAAGCTGCCGCGGCGGGCGCCGCCTCGGCGCGCCGCGGGCAGATCCCAGGCAGGAGGAAACGGGCATGGCCATGCAACTCGGGCACGTCCACATCAAGACTAGAGAGGATCCGCGGAAGGTCGCTAAGTTCTATATCGACAATTTCGGCGCGACCGTGAAACGGGAAATTCCCGGCCGCGGCTGCCAGCTCGACCTGCACGGCGTGCAGCTCAACGTGACGACGATCATCGCCGACCAGAACCATGAGCAGCATGTCGGCATCGAGCACATCGCGATCGAGACCGACGATTACGCCGGCACGCTCGCCAACATTAAGAAGAATGGCGCGCAGATCCTCGAAGAGCGCGTCAACAACGGCCGGCATGTGTGCTGGGTCGCCGCGCCAGACGGCGCACAGATGGAACTGATCGAGAAGGTCTGAGAAGGCGCCGCGTCGCAGCTTTGCTACCGACGGTGGGGTACGGGATCAACCCATCTTTCCGGGCCGGTGACCCTGTATCCCGCGCCGGTGTTCGGCGGCTGCCCGCTCGCCGCTGCCGGGCCGCAAATCAGTAATAATGCGCGCCCCCATTGACGTGGATCGTCTGGCCGGTGATGAACCCGCCATCCTCGCTGACCAGGAACAGGCAGGTGGCGGCGAGCTCGTCGACGCTGCCTTGCCGCCCCAGCGGGACCCCGGCGGCGTTCGGCAGTCGGCCGTGATACCACTCCGGATGGTCGCGCCGCGTATCGATGCTGCCCGGTGAGACGACGTTGACCCGGATGTTGTGCGGAGCGAATTCCGAGGCGAGCCCGCGCGCCATGCCGATCAGCCCCGTCTTCGCGGCCGATAAATGCGTGCGGCCGCTGCCGCTAGCCGAGATCGAGCCGTCGCCGCAAAAGAACAGGATGCGCCCGTAGCGATTCTCGACCATTGGCTCGATCAGCGCGCGCGTCAGGTGGAGCGGGCCGTCGAGGACCATACTGCGGATCAGCTCCCAATCCGCGTCGGTCGATTCGGTGAACGGCTTGTGCGGCCGGATCGCGGCGTTGTTGATCAGGATGTCGACCCGGCCGAACTCGGAGAGCGCCCGGGCGGCCAGTGACTCGACTTCGGCCTTTTTGCCGACGTCGGCGAGAATAGGGACCGCCTTGACCCCCAGATCCCTGGCCTCACGCGCGACGCTTTCGGCCTCCTGCTGATTGGCGCGCGCGTTGACCACGACATGCGCGCCTTCGCCGGCAAGCTTCAGCACGGTCGCACGGCCGATATTGCGCCCCCGATCCGGTGACCAGCGCTACCTTCCCTTCGAGCTTGCCCGTGTCCCCTCACGCTGCGAGTTATTCGGCGGCGGCCCTGGCCGGCTCAGCGGCCTCGCGCAGCACCCGTTCAGCCGCCGCGGCGACGCGGGTGCCAGTGAAAAGGCGGCGCAGGCGGCCGCGCGGGCAACCGGTGCCACGCCACGCGAGGCAGCACATGCCGGTTGGCGTCAAAGCGTCGGTCGAGGCGGTAGTTTTTTGCAGGTGAGTTTCGGTCGTATCTTATGCAACGCATAACCGTTGATCGGACTTGTTCACGGAAAACCGTCAAAAGTCTTAAATTCTGCAACTGCATAGCGGTGGCACAACAGCAAGTAAATGCGGCGTTTGGCTGGCGCCTTAGCGGGATTGCTCAATGCAGGTATTGGTCGAGAAAGGTCTGCACCCGAAGATGTGCGTCCGTAGTCGCCCCGGCGTCATAGGCCAGCATGTGGCCCAGCTTGTAATGGTCGCGCATGCCCTGCACGTCGAAGGCGTGATAGGCGCTGGGGTAGACCCGGATGGTCGTCAAGCGGTTGGCCGGCATGTTCGCGAGCGCCACGCATCGCGCTGCCGGTGTCCAGTCGTCGAGGCCACCGCTCAACGCGAGCAGCGGCACAATGACCGAATTGCCCTCCGGGCTGCCACAGCCCGGATAGAGCCCGATGCTGGCCACGAGCCTGCCGCCGCGAGCCGCCAGCTGCGCCCGCAGCGGCCGCAATTCCATGTGGTCGCGCGCGACGTACACCGCGGTGCCGCCACCATGCGAAAAGCCGATCACGGCGATACGGTCGCGCCTGACGTCCCGCCGTCCAACCAACAGCGCCGCTGCCACGAGCACGTCGGCGGCGCGGTCGCCGGCGGTTACCGCGTTGCTCGCGCACACCTCGCTCTGGCCGCGCGCCGTAAAGCTGTCGAACTTGAAGGTCGCATAGCCTTGCTGCTGCAGAAAGCCGACCCAGCCCGGCAACGAGCCGCCAGCCATGCTAGCGTAATAGCCCGAACAGCTGTGCAAGACGATGACGACCGGGAACGGCCCCGCTGTCGCCGGCTTTTCGAACCAGCCCGTCAGTTGGATCTGCCGGCCCTGATAATCGACCGGGACCGAAATCTCTTCTCTGAGTTTGGTCGCCTCTTCGGCAATGGCGCTCACCATCCAAAGAGAGGACACGAGAAAGACCACGACAGCGAGTTTGCGCATTGCGGCTCCGACCTAAATCCGGTATGCGATAGGCGGCTCATTTGGAAGACCGTCGCCGACACGAGCTCAGCCGCTCGCATTCCGGATGAATCATAGGCCGCGAGACCGGTTAAATTTACAAGACAGTGTGATCTGCTCGGGGCCGCTGTCTACGTCTCTCAAAGACGCTCCTTTTGAGAGCGATTCCGCGCGAATCCGGTTTCGCGGAGACTGGGGCCCGATCTACGATGTTTTCCCCAGCCATCTGCTCATGACTACGCGGGGGGTCACCTCGAAACCGAGGTGCTCGTAGAAGCTCACCACCTTGGTGTTTGTTTCTCGAACTAGGAGCTGCACCTTCACTATCCCCCGTTGGCGGAGCCAATTCTCTGCCGCCTGCACCATGCGCCGGCCCACGCCCTTGCTGCGCGATCTAGGACGGGCAGCAACGTAGTAGAGCCAGCCTCGATGCCCGTCATGGCCGACCATGACGCTGCCCGCTACTTCGCCGGCATCGTCAACGGCGACAAGCACGTCCGAGCAGGGACCAGCTTTGGCGAAACGGAAGTCGGCTACCGGGTCATTGTATGATGCAACCAGATCGCAGGCGCGCCACAGCGCGACAATGGCCTGCTCGTCTTCGGCAACCGCACTCTTCACGGTGAGCAACATTAGGTGCCTCGCATTATGCGCAACCTTGACGTTTGCCTATCGCGAGACCGCCCGCAACGGGCTCAGCGACTAACTCGTGTACGCACGCTATGGGAGTGGGTAGCGGGACGTTGACCGACGCCGATCCCGGCGGTCAATAGCGCTATGGAGGAAAATATGGCAGTGGCGGTTCAGGACAGCCCCAAGTTTGATTTATTTCACTCGATATTACGCGGGCGCCTGTTAGAAAGAGTCCTCCCGGCCGGATTGCCTCCCATGCGCAGGGGGGGTTCTCAGGTACCCGCAGCAAAATGGGTGCCGAAGTAGATGGCGGGCGGGCGAACCGGGCAGCGGCACAACCGCTGGCCCAGTCCCGGGAAATGAGCAGGGCTGAGCTGCCCGGGGAGCATGACCGGCTTGGCTGTCTTTGGCGGAATCTGATGCGGCTTGCTCTCCTTGCCGGGACTGGCCATGGCGGACACATCAGGCGGCAGCGCGCTCCCTTCATCCTCGAGCAGGGTTTCAATCACCGTCCTGTCGATCAAGCCGGTACACTTTGGCAGCATATTCGCGCTCGCCTCGGTCGAGATCGATATCGACGGCGTGCTTCTCGTGATCCACGGGGTTCGCGCGATGCGCGCGCGACCAATGGGCACTCGGGTCGACCTGCCGGTGTTCCGCGATGAAAACGGCGTGTGGCAACGAGCCATCACGTTGCCCGACGAGATCTGCGGGCCGATCGGCAAGGCCGTCCTCGACGAACTCGTCGCGCGTGGGCTGGCGGCCAAGGGGCCGGCGTTCCAACCCGGCGATCAATAATGAGGTCAGGCCTCGCGGCGAGCGGCAAAGCACTGAAACAGGTAGCCGAACAGCACGTGTTCTTTATCGACCCGACAGGGCATCGCCAGCTCGCGCACAGCCGATCGCGCTCCGTCGGCCCCAAATCGCTCGATGACCCCGGCCGCATGCGAGGACGAGAGGGCGAGACCAACAAAGGCGTCGAGATCGAGGCACAACTGGCGGCGCAGAACAAACGCCTTGGAGGCGCCGAACCCGGCGGCTTCGGCAAGCTCGCGGCGGTAATCAGGCGGCGCGTACGCTCTCTCGGAACCGTACCGGCCCATGAACTCGATCAGCGCGGCGGCGATCGGGCTGTCCTCAGCGTCGCGAACGTACTCGATGATCGCGAGAATACCGCCAGGAACGAGGATGCGGTGCGCCTCGGCGTAAAAAGTCGGGCGCTCGAACCAATGCGCCGCGGTCGCCGCGACAACCGCCCGCGCCGATCCCCCGTCAAAAGGTAGCCGCTCCGCGACACCGTCCCTGAATTCAAGATCCGTGTCATCAGTGGTCTCGGCAACCGCCTGCGCTCGCATCGAGGCGCTCGGTTCGATGCCGACATCGTGATCTTGGCTGCAAGTGCGGCGCTTAGCTGACGCGAAAAAATTCCAGTGCCGGCCCCGACATCGACCACCACACTAGCGCCGGGGACCTCGCCGACGATCTTTGCAAGACGCGAAATCAGAGCATCGGGGTAACGCGGCCGGTAGCGATGATACTGCTCAGCGACTCGATCGTACCGTTGCGTTTTCTGCGCCATGTCGTCCCTATTTGGTATCCGGCGGAATACCCGTCCGCCGCACCACACTGATAAATTTAGCTGATGAGGCTACGCGCCCGGCCAGTAAACTGCAGCATTCCGTCACACCGGCCCACGGGTCCGGCCATTGGCCGTGGCGTGATGCTATAGGACAGGACCGAGAAATGGGAAGATGAAAAACCAACATCGACGCATTCAACAAAGCACGCGAGTAACGGTCAGACTCGGCATCTTAGGAGCGTGTCAAGGTGTTAGACACCTCCTCGAGTATTGAGCCATGCGCCTGCCCTTCGCTCCACCTCTTGCCCCCATGTTGTCCAGCGCCGCCGACGCCTTGCCTGGCGGCGAGGGATGGCAGTTCGAGCCCAAGTGGGACGGCTTTCGAACGCTGGTGTTTCGCGACGGCGACGAGATCCTACTGCAGAGCCGCGACGAGAAGCCCATGAACCGATACTTCCCGGAGCTCATCGCCCCACTGGCCGCCACGCTATCCGAACGCTGCGTCGTCGACGGCGAGATCGTGATCGTCGGGGTCGGCGGGCTCGACTTCGAGACCCTGCTCTTGCGCATCCATCCCGCCGCGTCGCGGGTGAAGCTGCTCTCCGCGCAGGCGCCGGCCTCGTTCGTGGCCTGGGATCTGCTCGCGCTGGGCGACGATGACCTGCGCAACGCGCCTCTCGCCGTGCGGCGCGAACGGCTCGAGCACGTGCTGGCCGGCGCGGCGCCGCCGGTGCACCTCTCACCGGCTACGCGCGATCGAGCGCTTGCGGCGGACTGGTTCCGCCGCTTCGAGGGCGCCGGGCTCGATGGTGTCATGGCAAAGCGTCTCGACGCGCCCTATCGCGCCGGGGAACGCACGATGATCAAGGTGAAGCACGAGCGCACGGCTGACTGCTTGGTCGCTGGCTTCCGCTGGCACAAGAAGGGCGCCGGCACGATGATCGGCTCGCTCCTGCTCGGCCTGTACGACGACGATCACACGCTCCACCATGTCGGGGTCGCCGCGGCGTTCACGGCCACGGTGCGCAAGCAGCTCGTCGTCGAGCTGACGCCGCTGCGCGCCGACGCGCTCGAAGACCATCCATGGCGGGATTGGGCCGTGGCACAGGAGGAAGCCAGCGCGAAGGGACAGCGGCTGCCCGGTGCGACCAGCAGGTGGAACCGCGGGAAAGATCTGAGCTGGGAGCCGCTCCGGCCGGAGCGCGTCTGTGAGGTCGCGTACGACCACATGCAGGGGACTCGGTTCCGACATGCCGCGAAGTTCCTGCGCTGGCGTCCAGACAAGCGCCCGCAGGACTGCCGCTACGATCAGCTGGAAGTCACGCCCGCCTACGAGCTGGACCGCGTTTTCGGCGCGCGCGACCGTAGTCAGCCGTGCGCCCCCGCGAGCCAGGGATCATAGTCAGGTTCGGGCGGATCTTCTGGCGGGCGCTCGCCCTCGGGAACGTTGCGCAGATTGATCCGGATGCGAGTCCAGTTGGTCGATCGGCCGCGCATCGAGTTGACGAGGACATCGTCCACGTGCAGCCGCGCCGCCGCTTCCGGATACCGGGCCTTCCAGCGTTCGAGGCCGGCGAGCGCGTCCGCCTTACGCGCCGCCTTGGCGACGGTGATGAGTGGCTGGGTAGACTCACGGTGGCCGCGGCGTTCAGTGCTGGGGCCCGAGGCCTTCCGTCGTGACGGCGCGACGCGCGGCGGCTCGTCACGTTGCTTCTTATAGTGCGGCGGCCACGGCGCGTCTCCGAGGCCTGCAGCCTCTTGCGATGCAGACAGCTCGAGGAGTGCATCGAGGGATCCCGCCGCGCTGTCGATGCCGGCCGACGCGTCGCCGCGTTCCGCAAACCGCGCCGGCGCGGTGGCCAGCGTGAATGCCGCAGGATCGCAGTCGGCCACCTCGTCCCACTCTAGAGGCATCGACACGCGCGCGTCGGGCGTGGGCCGCACCGACCAGGCCGAGGCCACGGTCCGGTCCTTGGCGTTCTGGTTGTAGTCGAGGAAGACCCCACGGCGTTCCTCCTTCCACCATTTGCTGCTCGCGAGGTCGGGCGCGCGCCGTTCCACCTCACGCGCGAGGGCCAGCGCCGCGCGTCGCACCTGCTCGAAACTCCAGCGCCGCTGGATACGCACGTTGACGTGCATACCGCGCGAGCCCGAGGTCTTGGGCCAGCCGCGCAGCCCCTGCTCGTCGAGAACGTCGCGCACGAGCAGCGTCACCCGCCGCACAAAGTCCCAGCTCACGCCCGGGCCGGGGTCGAGATCGACGCGCAACTCGTCGGGATGCTCGAGGTCGTCGGCGCGCACCGGGTGCGGATTCAAGTCGATGCACCCGAGGTTCACCATCCACAGAAGCTGCGCCGCGTCGCGCACGACGATCTCTCGCGCCGTCCGCCCCGACGGAAAGCGCAGCTCCACCGTCTCGATCCACTCGGGGCGCTGCTCGGGGGCCCGCTTCTGGAAGAATGGCTCACCCGCGGCGCCATCGACATAGCGTTTGAGCACGATCGGCCGCCCCGCGATGCCACGCAGTGCGCCCTCCGCGACCGCCGCATAGTACCTCACCAGGTGAAGCTTGGTGTGGCCGGCTTGCGGAAAGAATGGCTTGTCGGGGTTCGTGATCACGACCTCACGGCCAGCGAGCTCCAAGACGGCCTGGTGCGCCTTCCGCATAGGGATCTTTTGCCAGTCTGACTTTCGCAGTGCAAGCCCGTGAGAGAGACGCGATGCCCTTACCACGCAAGCGAGAAAAGGCAGGCTCTCATCGGTCCGGTAATCGACACTGGTATGGTTGTCGGGGAACTCCTCGTACCGATGTGAGATGCCGAACTGGTTTAGCCGCCGCACGAGCCTGCGGGCGCCATCGGTCCTCAATTCGGACTACCGGCCCGGATTTGTACAAGCTGCGGCGTCGCTCTGTAGTGGTGCACTAACCAGAATGAAAGGCGCCGGTCGCGCTGTAGGGCGTGAAAAGGGAAGGAAGACTGTCATGCCGATTCGACCGCGACGGTTTGGGCCTTGGGCTCTCCATTGTCCGAAAAATGGCGCAGTTGCTCGACCATCAGATCACGCTTCGATCGTCGCCCGGCGCGGGTTCTACTTTCACAGCATCGGCCGGGCGCCGAGGCAGTTCGGGCGCGCTTGTCGCGGGCCGCTAAGCAGACCATTTTCGCCTTCGTACCGGCCGCTCTCGGCCTGCTTGCGCTGATCCTAACGGCGGCTGCGGTTCAGATCGTCGGCGCGCAATTGTTCCGGGATGCTTCGGAAATCGCGGGCTTCGCGCCGCGGTACTAAAAGTTCGAATCCAGGCTTTCGTGCCGCGGTACTAGAAGTTCGAATCCATCTCCCTCCAGCAGACAGTCCGTCTCTCTCCCGCATCCGCTTTCGAAGGTCGAGAACCCCGGCTTTCCGCGCGGGTGTGCGCGGCCGGCTTGGCGACCGGGTCGGCAGAGACGCGCAGGGTGTTTCGATATCGCGCCAACCGGCGGCAATATCTCTGTCGGGCCATATTCCAGTACCGCAGTGCCGCTGATGGGGTCGGCGAGAATGCCACGCCGGTCCCAACGAAGTCGGGGCCTTCCGGGCTTAACGTGCGGTAGATCTTTGAATTCGGATCGGGCTCAAGCAAAGCCGAGCACGATCCGCTGATCGTGCCAGGCAAGCGGCAGACGTGAGTGCTCGAGGAGCTTCTCTGCCGTCAAATCGCGCGGCTGCCGCCCATCGAGGATCGCCTGGGTGATATCCGGCGCGAGATAGCTGAGGCGGACGAGCCGCGTGAAATAGGACCGGCCGACCCCTTCCCGCTGGGCGAGTGCGGCAAAGGGGATGCCTTCGCCCTGGGCGAGTGTCGCATTGAACCGGCGCGCCCTGAGGAGCAGCTTGATCAATCGCGCATCAGGTTTCGCGCGGCAAACGGATCGGTCCCGTCGATCACCATTCTGATCTCCCGCCCGGCGCGGCGCAGCCGTACCGGCACGGACAGGATCTCGGTTTCGTCGTCGTTCACGCCTTGCGATGGTGTAGCAGCACCATCGAGTAGCGCGCCGAGCCGAGGCGGGCGGAGACGGATGTCGATCTGGTCGACGCTCACCTCGATCCGTTCGATCAGGGCAGTGAGGACGGCACGCTTGCGTGCCACTGGCAACTCGGGCCAGTGCTTGCCGATCTCTGCGGCCCGCGCGACAAGCCGCTGCTGTATTGATGCGTCCGCGAGCCGTGCCGCAGTCGATTTGTAGATGCTGCCGGGATCGAGAAGCCATCGGTGCACTCGGCTGCTCACGAGCTGCTCGATCTCCGCGGCCGGGATCCGCAGCCCGGCGGAGTTCTCGGTCCGATCTTTCGTGATCAGCGAGCCTGAGACATAGTAGCGGTAGCGCGTGCCCTTCTTGACGGCATGGCTCGGCGTCATCCGGTTGCCGTCGCGATCAAACAGCATGCCAGCGAGGAGGCTCGGCTGCCGAGTTTTTCCGCCCTCGCGCTGGGCGGCGTTGCCGGCAAGCTGCGCCTGGACGGCATCCCAGAGCGGCTGATCGATGATCGGCTCGTGTTCGCCAAGATGGGATTGCTGGTTGTGAACGATCTCGCCCCGATAGATGCGGTTTTGCAGCATCAGGTAGAGCGCACCGCGGGCGAATGGCTTGCCACCCGAGATGCGGCCCGAGGCGCTCGTCCGCAATTTGCTGTGGATGCTGCGGGCTTCCAGCTCGTCCTTCAACAACCGGACCGAGCCGAGTTCGGCGTAGCGGCGAAAAATCAAGCGCACGATTTCCGCCTCGCTGTCGACGATGACGAGCTTGCGGTCCTGCGCCCGATAGCCCGAGCGGCGGCACCCCGCCCATCCACATCCCCTTCTTCTTCGAGGCGGCGATCTTGTCGCGGATGCGCTCGCCGATGACCTCGCGCTCGAACTGCGCGAAGGACAACAGCACGTTGAGGGTCAAGCGCCCCATCGAGGTCGTCGTGTTGAACTGCTGCGTCACCGAAACAAAGGACGCGCCCCTGGCGTCGAGGATCTCGACAATCTTGGCAAAATCGGCGAGCGAGCGGGTCAGCCGGTCGATCTTGTAGACGACAATGGTGTCGACCCGCCCCGCCGTGAGGTCGGCGAGCAGCTGCTGCAGAGCGGGCCGATCCATCGTCGCGCCGGAGAACCCGCCGTCATCATAAGCCGCGCGCTGGCACACCCAGCCTTCGTGCCGCTGGCTGTCGATGAAGGCCTCGCAGGCTTCGCGCTGCGCCTGCAGCGAATTGAACTCCTGTTCGAGCCCCTCCTCGGACGACTTGCGGGTGTAGATCGCACAGCGCACGGTTCCGTTCCGCCGCGTTGTGGTTCCTGGTTTTTTCATTGTCCGGCCTCGGCGACTAGGATGCACGCGCTCGCTTGGTGAGACCAAAGAACCGGGGGCCCGACCAATGTGCCCCGGTGATCCGCTCGGCAATCACGGTCAACGACCGATAGCGCTGGCCCTCGTATTCGAACCCGTCCTCGCGCACGAGGACGGTATGGGTGTGTCCGCGCCACTGCCGCACCAAGGTCGCGCCGGTCTTCAGCACAATGTCGGGATCGAAGGAACGAGCGCCTTTCTCGAACTCTGCCGCCAAAGTCCGAAGGCGGCGCTGCAAGGCGCGGCTCGGGCCGCCATGGGCGCGCTGTTGCAGCTTATCGGCGAGCCCCCTGATGATCAGATCGCGACTGAGGCCCAGGGGCGGTCCGGTGTGATGCAATGTCCGCCAGGCACGCCGCAGCTCCTGTGTCGACCGATCGACCAACCCGGCGATTTCGCCATCAAGCCCGGCCAGGTCCGGGCCTCGCAGACGGTCGTTTCGGCCGCCGTTTGGACCGAGACCCGAGGACGGCTCGCCAGAGTGCTGGCGAGCCGATGCATCGTGGACAGGAGGTCTCATAGGCTCGCCGGCTCGGCGATGCGGTAGACCCGGCCACGCTCCTCTTTGGCCGAGGCAAGAGTGAGCCCGAGCTTTTTCTTCAAGGTTCCCGAGAAGACGCCGCGAACGGTATGACGCTGCCAGCCGGTCACGCTCGCCACCTCGTCGACCGTTGCACCCTCGGGCTGACGCAGCATCGCAATCACCACGTCCTGCTTCGAGGGGCGCTTCGGGTCGGGTTGCGGCTCCGGGTCCGGCAAGGCCTCGATTGCCGACCACAGCTGATCGATCAGCGCATCGCGGTCGCCAACCTTCTTTCGCTTTTCGACACCGGGCAGAGCGTTCCACAGCGCCAGCAACCGCTTGGCGCTGAGCGGGGCAGCGTGCAGCTCCTCGTTCGATGCAACGGCAATCTCGCCGTCATTGACTGTCGCCGGCGCCTCGCGGCACAGCGTGATTCCGTCGTTGCCGATGATATAGACGCGCATGAGTGGGTGCTCCTGATTGACCCGGCGGCAGTTCCGCCGTGACCCCACTCACGCTCTCTTCGCCGACCAAAGCCACTCTATTCCCGATAATGTTATGGCGTTGTTCGGCCGGATCGGAGCATGGAATTACTCGGCCGAGACCGCACGATCTGCGGTAGGTGGTTCGCCGCGCAGCGGATTTGAAAGCGCGCCTGAATGCGCCAACTGAGCAAGTCC
>CAVOHI010000040.1:0-104347 GCA_963695605.1 uncultured Alphaproteobacteria bacterium
CCTGCAGCTCTCCTGGCTGTTTTCGCTGTTTTTTGCAGCCAAATAGCAGTCATTGCTTCACCTCATCCGCTCACCTGGCGCCCCGCATCGGCGCGTTCCCGAATTCTCAATGAGATACGAACATTATGGCAATTTTATTGTTGCTTGTATAGCAATGCGGCGAGTTCAAGGCTACACCGGGCGGCGGTGGATCAACGGTTGGCGTTGAGCGGACGATCGTGTCCCAGGGGGTGGTGTAAGAGCAGCGTCGTTCGCGCTCTCCAGCGGATTTGGCCGGTGTCGTCAGGCTGCCACGGCGGGCAGCTTGAAGATCGGATCTTCGCTCAGTGGAGCGATTGTTTCCAGGGTCATGTAGCGGGCGCGCTGCACGGCCCATTCGTCGTTCTGCTCGAGCAGAATAGCGCCGACCAGGCGAGTGATGGCATCCTCATTGGGGAAGATGCCGACAACGTCGGTGCGGCGCTTGATTTCGCCGTTGAGCCGTTCCAGCGGGTTGGTGCTGTGGATCTTGGGCCTGTGGTCCTTGGGGAAGCTCATAAAGGCGAGGACATCGGCTTCCGCCTGATCCATCAATGTCGCCAGCTTTGCGACCTTGGGCCTGAGCTGATCAGCAACCTGGCGCCACTGGAGGCGGGCCATTTCGGCGTCCTCTTGGGCGAAGGCGGTGGCGATGAAGGCAGCGACGACACGCCGGCCTTGCTTTCCGGCATGGGCCAGGACATTGCGCATGAAATGCACGCGGCAGCGCTGCCAGGAGGCATGCAACACCTTTGCAACGGCCGCCTTGAGCCCTTCATGGGCATCCGAGATTACGAGCTTGACGCCGCGCAGGCCGCGCCTTGCCAGCGAGCGCAGGAACTCGGTCCAGAAGGTCTCGGCCTCGGAGGCGCCGATCGCGATGCCCAGCACCTCGCGTCGGCCGTCGCTGTTGACGGCGACGGCGACGATGACCGCGACCGAGACAATCCGACCGGTGGCGCGGACTTTAACATAGGTGGCATCCAGCCAGAGATAGGGCCAGTCGCCTTCCAGTGGCCGGTTGAGGAAGGCGGCGATCTGATCGTCGATCTCTGTGCACAACCGGCTGACTTGGCTTTTGGAGATCCCGGTCATGCCCATCGCTTTGACCAAATCATCGACCGAGCGGGTCGACACGCCATGGACATAAGCCTCCTGGATCACCGCCGTGAGCGCCTTCTCAGCCATGCGTCGCGGTTCCAGGAACGCCGGGAAGTAGCTGCTCTTGCGCAGCTTGGGGATGCGCAGTTCGACCGCTCCGGCACGCGTCTCCCAGATCCGGTCACGATAGCCGTTGCGGTGATTGATTCGGTCCGGGCTGCGCTCGCCATGGGCGGCGCCGGTCACGCTCTCGACTTCCAGTTCCATTAAGCGATGTGCGGCAAAACCCACCATCTCGCGCAGCAAATCGGCGTCGGAGCTCTTCTCCAGCAGCGTGCGAAGGATCATCATCTCATCGGTCATCGTCGGGTCCTTGGTTCGCGTTCAGGTTTGGCAGCCAAACCCTACCGGAGATCCGCGATGACCACCGCTGTGGATAAGTGGCCCGCCGCCGCCAAACTCGTGGCGGTCGCTGCGGCGGGCCACTTACCCACAGCTCCTACACCACCCCAAGGGGCACGACCGAGCGGGGACTTGCAAATCAGACGGATGCTACTCGTGGAGGCGGCGTTTGCTATTGTGAATCGGGCGTCTCTCGCATCGTTGGGGCACCTAACTCCGCAGGAACCTTGCAGGCATGTATGATCGTGATGAAGTCGCGTGCCATTTATGTTTCAATGACAAAGTATTGCGCGATTGGATCAAAGAGCAGGCGATCGGCCGAGGCAAATGTCCATGGTGCGGAAGGCTCGGGCATTTAATCTACCTCACGAAATTGGCGGAGCCCTTCCGTGAAGTTGTGAACCTTTACACCCAGGCAGATGGACCTGACGTGGCTCAGCGTGGCGAGCGCATAGGCGATCTTTTAGATTGCCAATGGGAGCTATTTTCGGAAGCGCTTGTTGACCTGCGTCAGGAATTGGCGGTGGCGATTCTCACTGTGGATATACATGGTAGGAACTGTATGACTACCAAGATTATGAAGGACTTTTTTCTTCAAGAGAATCATCTCTAGAAGAAGCGTGGGATGCGAAAGCATATGCCGTACTGACGGGAGAAATGCCAAAACCCCCCGATCCTGAAATGATCGGAGAACAAGAGGAACCGTTCGGACAATTTGAAGCAGCTTTCGAAGATCTAGCGGTTAGCTTTGAGCCAGAGAGGGAAGGAAAGCTGTATCGTGCGCGGGTTTATGACGATCGGGATCGTAAGAACAGGTATACCGAGAGTGAAATCGGCGCACCGCCTGTAGAGAAAACGAAAGCAGGGCGTTCTAACCAAGCGAAGCAGCCCGGCTTATATCTAGCAAATAGCAAGTCAACGGCGCTAGCCGAGGTGCGACCCTGGAAAGGAGCAGCCGTTGCTGTGGCAGAAATGAGGGATAAAACGCAGATTGTTACTGGTCGATCTGTCGCAAGTCCAGAGGGTTAGAAGCCCATTATTTATTGATATTTTGAAATGGAGGGACCTAAGCTGCTAAAGGTCTTATGCACTAGAGACTGCTCTTACGGAACGTTTCTAATCTGTGAAGTAGCCCTATTAGATCCTCGGGAATATCCTCCCTCCTCATAGCGTCTATAATCCGGCTGTCTGAAAGCGAGATGCCGTAAATTTCTTGAACTCGCGCCCGAAACCCACTGAGAACGAATGTGCGCAAGTTTGCGGTATTATGTAGCAAGTGCCACCCAGTGGCGCTTGCTACATAATACCGGGAGTTAATGATATTTTGGGGTGTTAATTCGACTTATAAATATTGTAGATTATTGGTATGAAAACTTTTTAGGAGAACCAGAAATGAGCGAGGAGAAGATAAGTCTGGAATTGCTCGGCACGCGGGTCATGACGTTGACCGCCGAGGTACGCGATCTGCGGCTGCGCTTTGATGGGATCGAGCGTCGCTTTGGTGCGCTGGAAAGCCGCTTCACCGCGGTGGAGGCTCGGCTCTCCGGCATCGAGACACGATTGAGCGCTATCGAGAGCCGGGTTGGCGGGGTCGAGGAACGCGTCTCGGCGCTGCTCGCGGTGATGGTGCGCATCGCCGAACGTCTCGATGGGAGGGCACCGCAATGAGCCGGCGTAGGGCGGATGCAATCCGCCGTCTTATTTGCCAGGATGCCGGGGCCTGATCGTATAAGGTTGCTTGTCTCGCTTGTCCGACAAGCGGGATTCCGATGGAGGCAAAAATGGCGGATTACATCCGCCCTACGCTTGCTGGAAGGAGGACCGCGCCCTGTCGCGGGCGCTGACCCTGCAATATGACAAGGTGCTGTTCATCCTGGAGCCGAGTGAACAGGCCAAGGCGGCGATCGGCAAGCGGGTCACTGTGGTCGATTTCCTGATGGCCGGCTGGCCATCCGCTACCGCGGCGTCGAACTCGCCTACCGCACTTTCGACAAGCTTCGTCAGGTCGACCAGGGGGCGATTGCCGAGAACAAGCAGTTCGGCGCGGTGTTGGCGATGATCCGCGACCAGCAACTCCGTCGCGAGCCCGAACGTCGCAGTGAAAGGGCACCGCGCCCGCCGTGATCAGCGCGACACGCGATTCTTCAAGGTCGGTTGAGGTGTCCTACGAGCCGAGCAGGCTAACGCCCACTCGGTATAAAGGCGTGCCGGTTCAACCTCCCGTTGATCCGGCGCAGGTCAGGGCCAGTCTTAAGGAGCCACGTTGTTCCTATCGTTGCAGCCCTTGCCATTCAGTACGAGGTTGTGCGAGTGGCCTGTGGACGTGTTGTCGATCACGTTGGAGGGACATGCAACGGTAATTCCGTAGTTAGCCCGTACCGCCGCCCGTGGCGGTATTGCCTATAACCGTGCTGCCGGTGGCGACTTCAATCGCCCTGTTGGGCCCGTTGCCGCTGACGTTGTTGCCGGTCACCGTGCTGCCCGGGCCGACAGTAATCCCGCTAACTTCGTAGTTGCTCACGTAATTGCCGGTCACCGTCCCAGTAGCCTCAATCGCGGTAAAGCGGAAATCGGTCGCGGTATTTCCCTTCACGATCCCCGTGGCGATTATCCCATTACCTCTCACACCGAGGCCGGAAACGCGCAATCCCTCAACGATAGAGCCGTCAGCCGAGCCAAGATCAACCGAGGGCGTATATCCCGAGATCGACCCGTTGCGCACAGCAATGCCCTGCAGCTGGCCCTGCGTTAGTACCCCCGTCCCCGCTTCCCCGCCCCCGCTACTGCCGGTCATCGAGAAACCGCCAAGGTCGATGGTGACAAAATTGGCGGTAATCACGAGGCAGGACAGGCCGGGGGGAATGGGGGGTAGATTATTCGCGAGTTTGTACGAGCCTGGCTGACTGATGGTTTGGCACGCGGTGATTTTGGTCGGTTCTTGTGCTCCAGCTCCAGATACAAAAATCAGAGCTCCCAGGGCGAGCACAATTGGAAAAAGGGCTGCAGGCCTTCTCATGTTTCTCCTCCCATCGAGCGCCGTCAGATTGAGCCGTTTTGGCTTCCTATCGCCGCCCTGATTAAGTGTTGATTTAGCGAAGTCTAAGTCAACACGCGTTTGATGCTGTTTTGACGCTCGAATAATTCATCTTAAGTTGTAAATGGCCCAAGTGGCCCGCTGTTGTAGCGTTAAGGCACCAACAGCTGCGCCGCGAGCCGCAGCGTCGCAGCATCAAGGCACCGCGCCGCCGCGATCAGCGCGCCGCCCGTCTGTTGTTAAAGTCCGCTGAACTGTTCTATGAGCCGAGCGCACTGACGCCCGCTCGGCAAAAAAACCGGGAGCGGTTTCGTCCGTCCGCGTTGCGGGCGTCGGTCGGGCGCTGCGCTACGCCGGGGGCTCGCGCCCGCCCGCCGCCCGACCCCAGCACTGACATTTTTAAATTGGGGAAAACACTGACATTTGTATTTTGCCTGGACAGGCGGCGGCAGTCTGAAACGCTAGAGGTAGAGGGTAACCGCAACAAGCTGCAGTCGGCGCTAAAGCCGCCGCCAAGGTGAAGTAACGTTCCATCGATGACTTCGGACCGTCCGGCGCTGATGTTCGCTTCGGTCCGTCATTCACGTCGCATCGTATCGCGACTAGGTGTGTCTGCTAAATAACTCCAGACAAATCGGAGCGCCGCGCGAGAAAACCCAGCTCGCAAACCGACCAAGCTCATGTCGTCGATCATACGCCGCGGGTCGGTCTCGTTTGACCGGGTTCGGCAATTCCCACAAACTCGCGCGGCGGGAGTGAGGTCTTAACCATGAGCGACATTGGCCCCCTTTATGTCGGCCGCTCGCTGTTGCGGCGCGAGGACCGCCGGCTGCTGACGGGGCCAGGGGCAATTCATCGCCGATCTCGTTCTGCCGCGCATGCTGCACGCCGTTTTGGTGCGCAGCCCGGTGGCGCATGCGCGCATTCGCTCGGTCGACCTGTCGCGCGCCGCCGCGGCGCCCGGCGTGGTGCTCGCTCTCAACGGCGCCGATCTGTTGCAGCTGCTGCCGCCGGTGCCGGAGGGGCAAATCTCGTTGCCGCGCAAATGGACCTCGGTCATCCAGCATAAATTCCTCAATCCGCAGCAGCCGCTATTGGCGCACGACAAGGTGCGGCATGTCGGCGAGGCGGTTGCGGTCATTGTCGCGGAGAGCCGCGACCAGGCCGAAGACGCGGCCGAACGGGTGACCTGGGACCTCGAAGAGTTGCCGGCGGTGGTCGACCCCGAGGCGGCGTTGCGCCCGGACAGCCCGATTGTCCATGACCGGTTTCAGACCAATTTGATCGGCGCGTTTTCGGTCGGCAGGGGCGATGTCGACGCCGTGCTGGCCGGCGCTCCGCATCGGCTGCGCCGCCGGTTTTATCACCACCGCTACGCCGCTGTGCCGCTCGAGTGCCGCGGCGTCGTCAGCGCCTATGATCCGCGCACCGACTCGGCGACGATCTGGTCCTCGACCCAGGTGGTTCACTGGGTGCGGCGCGAAGCCGCCGCGCTGTTGGGTCTGCCCGAGGCGCGGGTGCGCTGCGTCGCGCTCGACGTCGGCGGCGGGTTTGGCGGCAAGGGGCATGTTTACCCCGAAGACCTGCTGGTCACTTTCCTCGCGCGCAAACTCGGCCGGCCGGTGCGCTGGATCGAGGGGCGCAGCGAGCACCTGATGAGCGCGACGCATTCGCGCGACCAGCTGCACGATGTCGAGGTCGGGTTTGACGATGACGGGTCATATCCTCGCGTTGCGCGACGATTACATCGTCGATTGCGGCGCGTGGAACCCGATCGGGTCCGGTGTCGCCTACAACACCGCCGTCCACCTGACCGGCCCCTACAAGATCGAGAATTTGGCGGCGTCGGGAAGGATCGTCGTCACCAACAAGGTCCCGAACGCCCCATACCGCGGCGCCGGGCGCCCGGAAGCCGCGTTCGCGATGGAGCGGACCATCGATTTGGTGGCGCGAACCCTGGGCCTGGAGCCGGCCGAGGTGCGCCGGCGCAACATGATCCGCGCCGACGAGATGCCGTACAGTGTCGGCATCCCTTACCGGGATGGCGAGCCGATCGTCTATGACAGCGGGGATTATCCCGCCGCGTTGCAGAAGGCGCTGGATGCGGTCGGCGGGGTCGAGGCGTTCCGCCGGCGTCAGAGCGAGGCGCGGAAAGCGGGCCGCCACCTCGGGCTCGGCATCGGCTGCTATATCGAGGGGACCGGCGTCGGGCCGTTCGAAAGCGCCTTCGTCCGCATCGACCCGTCGGGGAAAATCTACGTCTCTTCCGGCGCCTGCCCGCAGGGCCAGGGCATGGAGACGATTTTCGCGCAGGTGGCGGCCGACCTTTGGAAGGTCGCGCCGGAGGACGTCGTGATATCCCTCGCCGACACGGCGGCGATCGCGATCGGGTTTGGCACGATGGCGAGCCGCAGCACGGTCACATTGTCGGCGGCGATGCACCACGCGAGCGAGCGGCTCCGGGACAAGGTCTTCGCCATCGCCGCCAATCTGCTGGAATGCGCGCCGGCCGATCTCGAATTGCGCAATGGCGGCGTGGGCGTTGTCGGGGTCCCCGGAGGGTTCCCGGCGCCACGGTGAGCCTCGCCAGGATCGCCCAGGCGGCGCGTCCGGGCTGGGACAACGAACGCCCGCCAGGGGTCGATGCCGGCCTCGAGGAGATCTATTACTGGCAGCCGCAGACGGTCACCTGGAGCTATGCCGTGCATGTCGCGATTGTCGATGTCGACCGCGAGACCGGCCGTGTGGGCATCGAGGACTACGCCGTCGCGCATGATTGCGGCGTCGTCGTCAACCCGATGCTGGTCGAGGGCCAGATCATGGGCGGCGCCGCTCAGGGGCTCGGCGGCATCTTGCTCGAGGCGATCGCCTATGATGCGAACGGGCAATTGCTCACCGGCTCGCTGATGGATTACGCGCTCCCGACCGCCGGCGACATCCCGGCAATGCGGATCCTTCACCAGCACTCGCCGTCGCCGCTCAACCCGCTCGGCGTCAAGGGGGTCGGCGAGGGCGGCGCCGTCGCCCCGCCGGCAGCCATCGCCAATGCCGTCTGCGACGCCTTGGCTCCGTTCGGCGTCGAGGTGAATGCGACGCCGATCAAGCCGGAACAGCTGATAAGTGCAATGCGACCGCGCTGAACTCAAATCGTAAATGACGACGGCGAGTGTTGCCGGCCGCGCGACGGCGGCGGGGACGATCGAGACGCGGCGCTCATGGCTGGTGGCCTGGTCCGCGCTCGGCATCCTCTCCGTCTCTTTCGGTGCGCCGCTCATCACGATCGTGGCGCTGAAGCCGATCGCGGCCGAGTTCGGTGGTGTCCGCTCGGTGCCGGCGCTGGCGTACTCGCTCGCCTGGCTCGGTTCGGCGGTCGGCGGGATTGCGATGGGTCAGATTGCCGAGCGGGTCGGCGTGCGCTGGACGGTCATGTTCGGCGCCCTGATGATCGCCGCCGGGCTCGTGCTGTCGAGCGTCGGCGAGCGCATGGACCTCTATCTCGGCCACGGGCTGTTGATGGGGCTTCTCGGCAATGCCGGGATCAATGCGCCGCTCTACGTCTATGTGGCCCGTTGGTTCGACCGCCGGCGCGGGACCGCTTTGGCGCTGATCGCGAGCGGGCAAGCCGCCGCCGGGACGATCTGGGCGCCGTTGTTCGCCCACGCGATCGAATGGTTCGGCTGGCGCCGCACAATGCAGCTCTATGCCGTGTTTGTGATTGTCGTGGTCGTGCCCGCGGCCTTCCTGGTCTTCAGAGCACTGCCGAAGGCGGCAAGGGCCGGCGGGGGTCTGGTTGAGCCGGCGGCGGGCGCGCCCGTTCTCGGCCTCAGGCCCCGGACGGCGCTTGGCCTCCTCTGCCTGGCGAGCTTTCTGTGCTGCGTTCCGATGGCGATGCCGCAAGGTCATCTGGTCGCCTTTTGCAGCGATGTCGGCATCCCGGTCACGCGCGGCAGCGCGATGCTGTCGGTGCTATTGGCCTGCGCCTTCCTGGGCCGTCAATTCTGGGGCTTTGTCGCCGACCGGATTGGCGGATTGCGCACCGTGCTCGCCGGCTCGGCCTGCCAAATCACCGCGATGACCGGCTTTTTGCTGACCCAGGACGAGGCCGGCCTGTTCGCCGTCTCCGCGGCCTTTGGCCTGGGCTTCAGCGGCATCGTTCCGGCCTATGTGCTGGCGGTGCGCGAGCTTTTCCCGGCCGCCGAGGCGTCGTGGAGGGTGCCGACCGTCCTGCTGTGCAGCGGCTCGGGCATGGCCGCGGGCGGCTGGCTCGCCGGCGCGATTTATGACTACGCGGGGTTCTATGCGGCGGCCTTCGCCGCCGGCATCGCCTTCAACCTGGCCAATCTATTGGTCGTCGGGGCGCTGGTGTTCCGCCAAGCCCGCGCTTGCCCGCAATCAGGGTTCCGGCCAGATTTCGGGTAACGCATGGAGGCCCGCTATGACCAGTCCGGATCGCCCGAATATCATTTTCATCGTCGTTGACGACTGCGGTTACGCCGATCTCGGCTGCACCGGGCAGACCGGTTACCGGACGCCGGCGCTCGACCGGCTCGCCGGCGAAGGGGTGCGCTTCACGCAGGCCTACGCCAATGCGCCGCTCTGCACCAACACGCGGGTCGCGCTGATCACCGGGCGCTACCAGTACCGCCTCAAGCTCGGCCTCGTCGAGCCGCTGCGCCCCGCCAACCGCGACGAGCCCGAGATGGGGATCCCGCCCGGCTTTCCGACATTGCCTTCGCTGTTGCGCGCGGCCGGCTATCGCACCGCGCTGATCGGGAAATGGCACCTCGGATTTCTGCCGAAATACGGGCCGCTGAAGAGCGGCTATGACGAATTCTTCGGCATCATGGGCGGGTTCACCGGTTACTACACGCATAAGGGCGAGGGCGGCGAACCCGACCTTTACGAAGGCGAATTGCCGGTCGAGCGGGCAGGCTATGTCACCGACCTGCTGAGCGAGCGGGCGCTCGCTTACGTGGAAGCCGCCGCCCGCTCGCCCAGGCCCTATTTTCTCAGCCTGCACTACAACGCGCCGCATTGGCCGTGGTCGGCTCCCTCGATCGAGGCGGCGGCGCGGCGAGCGGGAGGTGGACCGGGCGGAAATCATGGAGGGCGGCAGCCCGCGCATCTATGGCGAGATGATGCAGATCCTCGATGCCGGGATCGGCCGGGTCATCGACGCGGCGCGGCATTCCGGCAAGGACACCTTGGTGATCTTCACCAGCGACAATGGCGGCGAGCGGTATTCGAACATCTGGCCTTTCGTCGGCCGCAAATGGGACCTGCTGGAGGGCGGCCTGCGGGTGCCGCAGATTGTCTGGTGGCCCGGGCATATCAAGGCCGGCCAGGTCACCGACCAGGTGTGCATCACGATGGACCTGACCGCGACCTGTCTGGCCGCGGCCAATGTCATGCCCGATGCCGGCCATCCGCTGGACGGCAGCGATCTGCTGCCGGTGCTGACCGGAGAGGCGCCGCCCAGCGAGCGCATACTCTACTGGCGGATGGCCAATCGCAGCCAGCGGGCCCTCCGCCGCGGCGACTGGAAATATTTGAAGGTGCGCGACGAGGAATACCTGTTCGATATCGGCTACGACCCGCGCGAGCGCGGCAACATGGCCCGCAAGCGCCCCGATTTACTGAACGAGCTCCGCCTCTTGTGGGAAGACTGGAACCGGGGAATGCTGCCGGTTCCCGACAACATGGTTCCGCCATTTTCGAACTTGCAGGAGATGCTCTGGTAGCCGCCCCTGCGGGCGGGCCCACCGTCAGCGTGTCAGCTCGACTACCAAGGCAGCGGCAGCCGCGCGCAATGCGGGTGACGGCGTCCGCATCGACCGCGTGCGGCCAGCGGTCCTGCGGCAGATGGAACCAGGGATTGCTGCCGACCAAAGTGACGTAACGTCCGCCGGCGCGGTGGATGTCACGGGTTTCGCCGCTGGGCACGAGGGTCTTGGGAGCGACGACGTCGGGTGCTCGGCCGGCGCGCGCCAGTTCGGTCTCGGTCAGCTGGCGCAGATCGTCGCTCGCCGATTGCAACGAGAGTTCGCCGCCGGCAGCGCCGATGTTCGCGCCGAAATGTATCCAGGTGGCGCCCCCTTCGGAGATCGGGCGTTCCCACCCCGGCCGGCGCGCCATGAAGTCGTCGAGACCGAGATGGCCGAGCTCATGACCGCTGTTTGCCGTGAAGACCACGTCGCAGCCGGGCGGGGCCGCAATCAGCGCGCGCAGTGATTCGAGCCAGCAGACGAGGCCGCCGCCCCGCTCGGCGGTCGACTGCCACCACGAGCTGCGCGGCGTCATGACCACAACCGGGGGAGAGCCGCGACGGGAGCCAGCGATCGCGACGACCACATTGCGGGCAGTCGCCGGAACATATCGGTTTTCTGCGACTACTCGGGCGGGTGCAGCGCGTGCCGCACCGGCGAGCACGGTCTCACTCGCCTCGCTCGACACATGGATCGCCGGCGCGCCGTAAGGATTTCGGAACCGTTCGGCATTCAGCAGCCCCATACCGGGCCGCTCGCCGGTGCAGACGATCACCAAAGCGCGATGCGCCGTGTCGCGGCGCAGCCTCTCGTATTCTCCGGTATAAACCGATCGCGGCGTCAGCTTGGCCACGACAATGGCCTCGTCGCGGCCGCTGAGGCTGAGAGTGCCGGTCACGCCGTTGGCGCCGGTAGCGGGAGCGTCAAACGCCGGCACCGCCGAGATGCGCTCGTCGTCCAGCTCCAGATAGCAGGCGACTCGGATCCAGCCGGTCCAGTTCGAACACCTCGGTGCCCACTCCGACACCAAACCCAGCCGCCTCATGCTCGAGCCAAACAGCACCCGCCTCGTCGCCGGCTCGTCGCAGTGCGGTGAGCACCCTGCGAATCCCACGCGGTCAGCCACGCAACCGCCCGCGCTCTCGCTTCGTCAAAAGGAGTAGAGTGACGGCCACATGGCATCCGCTCCAAAAATACAAGGCCGCATCGTCCGTTTGAGCGCGGGCTCTCCAGGCCGTTTTCGCCGTTTCTGCAGCGAATTTACAGCCATGCGTCATTACCCGCGATCGGCTTCGAGGCACCGGCTGACTGTGGCGGCTTTGCGCCTTCCCAAATATGTACGACAATTATCGTCACCCTATATGTAACGGAGGTGTTATAACAGATAGTTCCCGTGAAACCATATTTGGCAAATGCGCATATAGCAATAATAGCAAATTGATCGCTAAGCTGGCTCCCTACGCGAGTCCAGACTACGAACTGCAAACTCCGGAACTTAAAAATAGAATTCGTGGCGGAGAGGGAGGGATTCGAACCCTCGGTCCCCCGTAAGAGGGACAACGGTTTTCGAGACCGCCCCGTTCGACCGCTCCGGCACCTCTCCGCGCCTCTCGAATAGCCGATAGCGTGAAGGGTCGCAACCGCGGGGAGATTCCCATTCGGGGTCGGCAGCCACTAAGATCGCAGTCGATTGCGGAGGAGAGGCGATGCCGGGGATCGGGGCAAAGCGGGTCGGCGTGATCGGGGCCGGCATGGTCGGGGTGTGCGCGGCGAGCTGGCTGCAGCGCGACGGCCACAGTGTCTTTCTGATCGAGAAAGACGAGCCCGGCCATGGCGCCTCCTTCGGCAACGCCGGATGCTTCAACGGCTCGTCCGTCACGCCGGTCGCGATGCCCGGCGTCGTGTGGAACGTTCCGGGCTGGCTCTTCGACCCGCTCGCCCCGTTGGCGCTGCGCTGGAGCTATCTGCCGGCGCTCGCTCCGTGGCTGCTGCGGTTCATCCGCGCCGGCACGCCGGAAAAGGCGCGGGCGGCGGCCCGCGCCTTGCGCCCGCTCGTCGGGCCGACGCTCGAAGCATTGCAGCCGCTGGTCAGCGCGGCAGGCGCCGAAGACCTCGTCCATCGTCTCGGCCATCTCTATGTCTACCGCTCGGCCGAAAGCCTGGCGAAGGATCGGTTCTCCTGGGATCTGCGGCGCGAGAACGGGGTCGAGATCGACGAATTCGACGCCGACGAATTGCGCCAGCTGGAGCCCGCGCTGTCGCGCGACTACGTGCGCGGCGTGCTGGTCCGCGAGAACGGGCACACCTCGAACCCGTTGGCATTGGTCGAGCGCCTCGTCGAGCACTTCGTGCGCTCGGGCGGCGAGCTGGTGCGGGCACGGGCGCACGGCTTTCGCGTCGAAGGCGGCCGGCTCGCCGCGATCGAGACCGACACCGGAGACCTCGCTGCCGATGCCGCGATCGTCTGCGCCGGGGCCTATTCGAAACCGCTCGCCGCGGCGCTGGGCGACAAGGCGCCGCTCGAGACCGAGCGCGGTTATCACCTGATGGTCCGCGACCCCGAGACAATGCCGCGCATTCCGACCGCCGATGCCGACGGCAAATTTGTCGCGACGCCAATGGATACCGGGCTGCGCTTTGCCGGCACGGTCGAGCTCGCCGGTCTGGAGGCGCCGCCCGATTGGCGGCGCGCCCAGATCCTGCTCGAGCAGGGGCGCAAGATGCTGCCCGGTCTCGCCGCATCGCACCCGCAGGAGCGGATCTCGGTGTGGATGGGCCATCGTCCGAGCCTGCCCGACTCGCTGCCGGTTCTCGGCCCCTCGAGCGCGACGCCGGACGTGATCTACGCCTTCGGCCACGGCCATGTCGGCATGACTTCGGCGCCGATGACCGGCAAGATCGTCGCCGACCTCGTCGCCGGCCGGCCGCCCTCGATCGATATCAGGCCTTTTTCTGCCGGCCGGTTCCGTTAACAGCGCGCTCGGAGGAGCTCGGGCAAATCGGTCAATGCCGAGACGGTATGATCGGGGGCGTGGCCGAGCTCTTCGGCGCGTCCGCGCAGCATGCCGAACATCGTGGCCGGAGCGCCCCCGCCACTGCGGCGGATCCAGGCGACCTCGAAACCGAAGGCCTTGGCGCCGGCGACGTCGAAGCCGTTCGACGAGACGAACAGCACTTCCTCTTTCGGCACGCCGAGCGCCGGCTCGACGAGGGCATAACAGGACGGGTGCGGCTTGTATGCACGGACGCTGTCGACGCTGATCGCGGCCTCGATCCACCGGTCGAGCCCGGAATTTCGAACGAGTTCTTGGAGCATTCTCGGGCTGCCGTTCGACAGGATGGCGAGCTTATGTCCCGCGAGCGCGGCGAGCGCCTCTTGGGCTTCCGGGATAGGGATCGAGATGGAGATAATTCTCCATCAGCGGTTCGCGAATGGCGTCATCAGGCTCGACCCCGGCGGCCCGCAATGCAAAGTCGAGCGCGGCACCTGTCACACTCCCAGAAATCCGCATATTCCTGCATCAGGCTGCGCAGCCAAGTGTATTCCAATTGCTTCAACCGCCAGATCTGGGTGATCACCTCGCCTTTCCCCGGGCACAAGGCCTCGGCCTTCGCCAGCACGGATTGAACGTCGTAGAGCGTTCCGTAAGCATCGAAAACCAGCGCCCGAACCTTCATGACAAAATTTCCTTCCGCAAACGCATCTTCAGGTCGCGAAGATCATGCGATGATCGGCTTCGGCAAACGCGGCGGCCGCCCGGTCAGCGATCATCCGGCCGGCGCGCAGACCGATGACACGATCTGCGAACTGGATCGCGAACTCGACCTGATGCAGGCTGACGAGGACAGCAATCATTCGCTCCTTCGCAATGTCGCGCAAAATCGACAGGACGCTCTTCGCCGATTCCGGATCGAGGCTGGCGACCGGCTCGTCGGCCAGCACAAATCGACTCTGCTGCGCGAGGGCCCGGGCAATAGCCACGCGCTGCTGCTGGCCACCCGACAAGCTGTCGGCGCGCTGCAATGCGTAGGGCAGCATGCCGACCCGATCGAGCGCCGCGAGCGCCAGTTGGCGATCCCGTTGCGGGAAACGACGCAGCATCACGCGCCAGGTTGGCACTTCACCGAGGCGGCCGACCAAGACATTGTCCAGTGCGCTCAATCGCCGGATCAGATTGAATTGCTGGAAGATCAGACCAATTTCGCTGCGCGCGATCGACAGCTGGCGGCCGCCGAGGCTCCGGATGGCATACTCGCCCAGAAAGATCTGGCCGCCGTCGGATTGCGCAAGGCGCGTAACGCACCGAAACAGTGTAGTCTTGCCGGCGCCGCTGGCGCCGAGAATCGCAACGACTTCGCCTGCCGCCACCTCGAAGGATACATCGTCGAGCACGATACGGTCGCCGAACCGCTTGCTCAATCCGACGATGCGAATTGCCGGATCGGTCGGCGACAGCGCGGTCACACCAATCTCCGCCGCAGCCAGGCGCTGAACTGATCGATCGCGGTCACCATCGCAAGTATGATCAGGATAATCGTGAACAGCCGCGCGAAATCCAACAGATCCACGCTGTTCTTCAACTCCTGCCCGATCCCGCCCGCGCCAACGACCCCGAGCACGGTCGAGGAGCGGACGTTGAATTCCCAGACATAGAGCGTGATCGACGTCAGATTGGGCAGGATGTCCGGCAACAACGCGTAACTGATGACCTTGAGGCGATTGGCGCCGGTCAACGCCGCCGCTTCCAATGGACCGGGTTCCACCGCCTCTATCGCTTCCGACCACAGCTTGGCAATCGTGCCCGCAGAATGAAGGCCGATGCCGAGCACTCCGGCGAAGGGCCCCAACCCGACGGCCGCTACAAACAGCAAGGCGAAAATGAAGGAATCGATCCCGCGAAGAGTGTTGAGAAACCAACGCATCGGTGTGTAGAGAAGCCGGCTCGGTGTGATGTTTTGTGCCGCGAGGATGCAGCACGGTGCGGCGATGAAGACGCCGATGGTCGTGCCGACCACTGCCATCGCTACTGTCTCGATGGCGCGCTCAATCAGTACACTCAGCTCGCTGGTGTCGGGCGGCCAAGCTTTGGCTGCCCAATGCGCAAGCTTCGGCAGCCCGCTCCACAGACGGCCGACATCGAAATCGACAAAGTAAAAAGAGAAACCGTAGACCAGCAGCATGAGCAGCAGCGTTGCAACGAAGCGAACCGGTGCTGCCGCTATCCAGGATCGCGCTGGATCGGGATAAAAGACGCGGGCGTCACCGGTCCTCATTTCTGGTTCTTGAGAGCTCCAACGGCGATGCCGGCGTCCTCGATCAGCTTGTAGTTGGCATGGGTCGACGCGACAAAGCCGGTGTAGTGCTTGGGCAATATGGCTGCAGCCTGCTCATCCGTGATCGCCACCAGGATATCCTGCACCTTTTTTGCCAGAGTTGGATCGAGCCCGGCGCGCACTGCGATCGCATCGTTTGGCAGGTCATCAGAGGTCCAGACGATCTTGGTCGCCTGCGGCGAGATCGCGCCGTTCTCGATCATTGCCGTGCGGTTTCGATCGAAGTCGGTCGCGAGGTCGGTTTGTCCATTGGCCACCGCGATCTCGTTGGCCGCGTGGGTCGCACCCTCGTGATACTGGAAGTATGCCTTCGGGTCGAGCCCGCGTGATTTGAACCAGAAGGTTGGGATGAGCCACCCCGAGGTGGAACCGACATCGGCAAAGGAGATGCGCAGCCCTTTGCCGTCGTCGGGCCATTTGTTGATCTGGAGGTCCGGCCGGGCGATTACGATCGCGTGGTAAACAGGTTTGCCGTCGTATTTTGCCGTGGCGATCGCGTCGCCGGCACCCTGATTGTGTGCGATTACGTAGCCCCAGGGTCCCATCCACGCGACGTCGACCTGCCCGCTGGTCAATGCCACGGCTATGCCGGCCCAATCGGTCGTTGCTTCCAGCGTATACGCGGCGCCGAGCTGCTGGGCGAGGTGCTTGAAGAAAGGATCGAAGGCCTTCTTGGTTTCGCCCGGCGTCGGTTGCAGCGGCCCGACCGCAAAGTGGAGGGTGTCAGCCGCCTGCGCCGTTCCACCGGCGAGCGCCAACGCAAAGGCGAGCGTCGAGATCCCTCGGACGATGCGATCGACTCGGCCGCGATCCCAGTACATTAGATTGCCCCGAATAGTTGCAGAACGTTCAGTCCAATGCGTAGGCGAAGCTGCGGAAATTGTTCAACCCGGCGTGGTCTGCGCCTCGGTCGGACAATAGCGGATCGCGCTCGAACTCGGTCAGGCTGACCGCGGTCGAACGATGAAACAGGCGCGCACCGAGATGGTCCTCGAGGGCGGCGACGATGCGGCTCACCCTCGGCTGCGTTGTGCGGGTCTCACGCGCGACGGAGGTGAAGCCTCCCGCTTCGGCGACGCGGACGAATACCTGCACCGCGGCGACGACGTCCATGAATTGATACGGTAGCCGTATCGACCGGCAACTGTCGAGGTCCGTACTCCATGCCTTCCGTGAGTTGGTCAGCCGCTCGGCGGCACGCGCACGCCGGGCACGAGGAACAGGCCCGCTATGGCCTTGAGGCGCTCGTCGTCGCTCGTCAGATACATGCTGCGCAAGGCAAAGATCGCCGCGCCGGCCGCGGTGTCGTTCCACAACCAGTCGCCGAGCTGCTTGCTCGACGGTTTGGCGGAGCCGGAAAGAGCGACCTCGATGTAGGCCGCTTTCAGATCGTCGACCGCGAAACGCAGTGTCAGCGGCGCCGACATCTCTGCGCTCGGGCTCTCCGGGGTTTGCCCGCGCAGCCAGCTGGCCATGTAACGACCTGCCTCGCCGATCGACAGCCCGCTGAGCCCGACGATCGTGCGCTCGCGCTCTTTGGCAGCGCGTCGATACGCGGCGTCGACCCGCTCGCTCTCGTCCTCCAGCGCAGCGGCGAGCCGCGTTGCCGAGGCGCCTTCGAGGTCGGGCTTGGCGAAGGGTGGCCGCCAGGCAGGGTCGGGCCGTTCCCGTGGGTCGTCTTCGGGAAAATCCTCGATGATCACGGGCCCGCGCTCGCGTTCGAGCAGGCGCAATGCCGCGAGTATCACGCGCTTCTGGAACGCCGCGTCGCTCGGCGGACCGAACGGGCGGCCCAGCTCGAACGGAACCCACAGGGCACGGGGCGGCTTGGTATTTTCGGTTTGCGGCCGAATGAGGCTGATCGCCACAGTCGGGACGCCCTCTTCCTCGAGATAATGCCCCAGCGCGCTCACGGCGCGCGTGCAGAGCGGTCAAACGGGAGAGAGCAGAACGGCGTCGACCCCGTCGGCCTTCAGCCGAGACGCGACTTCACGCGCGTAGGGTTCCATCTGCACCGGATCGGTCGCGCCCATAAAGGAATAATGGGTCGCCGCCACCGATCCGATCACGCCCTCGGCGGCGAGCTCGCGCAGCCGGTCGAGCGGGAACACGACGTTCCAGTCTTCCTGGAAGCCGCTGCGGTCGAGGTTGATCGAGATGTGGCTGAACATCAGCTGCTCGGGCCGCGTCTCGGACGGGATCACCCGGTAATCGGCGTCGCGCCCGCGGAACGGCTTTTCGCCTCTGACGACGAGGCCGGCGGACGAGACGATCGCGACGCGCCGCTCGGCCAGCGGCGGGCCGTTTACCCACGGCGTCGTCGCGAAACTCGGGCATTCGAGCTCGGCGTAGCGCTTTGCCGTCCGCCGGAGGTAGATCGGTTAATCGCGCCATATCGGTTCCCTATGGATCTGGCACCCGGCCCAAATCCATGCCCGAGCGCTTGCCAAGCATCGCTGACAGGTGTTGCCCGGTCAATGACGCTTGCTCATATCGCTGCGATACCGATTTTGAGAATGCGCTCTATGGGTGCTGTGCGTGCTTCGAGACGCGCCCCGGCGGTGCCGGGTCGCTCCTCAGCATAAGGTATGCTATTGATGGCCTTTAGAAAAACACCTCATCCTGAGGCGCCTCGCGAAGCGAGGCCTCGAAGGACGCACGACATCCTTCCAGCCTCTACGCTGCTCCCGACGTGATCATGTCGTAAGCCGGCAGCGTCAAGAATTCGGGGAAGGCCGGCGCCTCGATCAGCTCGCTGAACAGCTCGGCCGCTTTCTCGTAACCCGCACCTCGGTTTGCAGCGCGAAGCTTTGCAAGCTCCTCGGCGAGCAGCTTGCGGCACAGCGCCGCGTCGACGGTGCGGCCGTCCTCGAGCCGGGCGCCGTGGCGGATCCATTGCCACACCTGCGCGCGGCTGATCTCTGCGGTCGCGGCGTCCTCCATCAGATTGTAGAGCGGCACGCAGCCGGTGCCGCGCAGCCACGCTTCGATGTAGCCGATCCCGACATTGAGGTTCTGCCTGAGCCCGGCCTCGGTGATCGTGCCTTTGGGAACCGCGAGAAGATCCGATGCGGTGACGTGCACCTCCTGGCGCTTGCGGGCGATCTGGTTCGGCTGCGGCATCTCGCGGTCGAAGATCTCCTTGGCGATCGCCACGAGGCCCGGATGGGCGACCCAGGTCCCGTCGTGGCCGTCTCCAGCCTCACGCTCCTTGTCGGCCCGGACTTTGGCCATCGCCGCTTCGTTTGCCGCGGGGTCGTCGCGGATCGGTATCTGCGCCGCCATCCCGCCCATCGCGTGAACCTCACGGCGATGGCAGGTCTTGATCAGGAGCAGGCTGTAGCTGCGCAGGAAGTGCGTCGTCATCGTGACCTGCCCGCGATCGGGCATCACGCAATTCGGGTCCTCGGCGAATTTCTTGATGAAGCTGAAGATGTAATCCCAGCGGCCGCAATTGAGGCCGGCCGAATGGTCGCGCAATTCCCAGAGGATCTCGTCCATCTCGAAGGCGGCCATGATCGTTTCGATCAGCACGGTCGCGCGGATTGTGCCTTTCGGCAATCCAAGTCTTGCCTGTGCGTGCAGGAAGACGCTGTTCCACAGCCGTGCTTCGAAGTGGCTCTCCAGCTTCGGCAGGTAGAAGTAAGGGCCGGTGCCGCGCGCCACTAATTCTTTCGCATTGTGAAAGAAGAACAGCGCGAAGTCGAAGAGCGCGCCGGACATCGGCTCGCCGTCGACGAGGACGTGCTGTTCCGGGAGATGCCAGCCCCGCGGCCGCACGAACAAGACGGCGGTCTTGCCGTTCAGCGAATAATGCCGCCCCGTCTGCGGGTCATCGAACGTGATCGTCCGGCGCACCGCATCACTGAGATTGGCTTGGCCTTCGATCAGGTTGTCCCAGGTCGGCGTATTCGCGTCCTCGAAATCGGCCATGAAGACATTGGCGCCGCAATTGAGCGCATTGATCACCATCTTGCGGTCGGTCGGGCCGGTGATCTCGACGCGGCGGTCCTCAAGGTCGCGCGGGATCGGCGCCACCCGCCAGTCGCCGTCGCGGATCGCCTTGGTCTCGGGCAGGAAATCGGGCTTCCATCCGGCATCGAGCCGGCGCTGGATCTCGGCGCGGCGGGCGAGGAGACGCCGCCGCTCCGCACCGAATTCACGCTCGAGCTCGACGGCAAAGTCGATCGCCTCGGGTGTGAGCACCTTCTCGTAGCCGGGCTTCATCGCCCCGCGAATGACGACGCCCGCGGTCATTGCGCTGCCCAATCATGCACCGCCCAGTCGTGGTTGTGCACCAAACCCTCGTCATGGCCGTGCTGCGGGTGGTCTGCCGGCCTATCCTCGTGGAATTGCGCCGTCTCGGTGCTGCCGGCCAGCGCCGTCGTCGAGGAGCGGCCGCCCGAAATCACCATTGCCACCGCATCGAAGTAGCCGACGCCGACCTCGCGCTGATGCCGGGTTGCAGTGTAGCCGTCCGCCTCGGCTGCGAACTCGGCCTGCTGCAATTCGGAGTAGGCCGCCATACCGCGCTCGCAGTAATCGCGGGCCAGTTCGAACATCGCGAGGTTGAGGCTATGGAAGCCGGCCAAAGTGACGAACTGGAACCGGTAGCCCATTTGCGCGATGTCGTGCTGGAAGCTTGCGAGCCTCTCGGGCGCCAGCTTTTTGCGCCAGTTGAAGCTCGGCGAGCAGTTGTAGGCCAGCAATTTGCCGGGGAACTCGCGATGGATCGCATCGGCAAAGCGCTCGGCCTCGCCGAGATCGGGCTCGCTCGTCTCCCACCACAGGAGATCGGCATAAGGCGCGTAGGCGAGGCTGCGTGCGATCGCGTATTCGACGCCGAGCCCCGGGCGAATGCGGAAGAACCCCTCCGCGGTGCGCTCGCCGCTGATGAACGGGCGATCGCGCTCGTCGATGTCGCTGGTCAGTAACTGAGCAGATTGCGCATCTGTGCGGCACAGCAGCACAGTCGGCACGCCCTCGACATCGGCCGCGAGACGCGCGGCGTTGAGGGTGCGAATGTGCTGGCTTATCGGCACGAGGACCTTGCCGCCCAGATGACCGCATTTCTTTTCGGACGCGAGCTGGTCCTCGAAATGCACGCCGGCGGCGCCCGCTTCGATCATCGCCTTCATCAGCTCGTAGGCGTTGAGCGCGCCGCCGAACCCGGCCTCGGCATCGGCAATGATCGGCGCCATCCAGTAAGTGTCGTCGCCATCGCCTTCCGAGTGGGCGATCTGGTCGGCGCGGCGCAGTGCATTGTTGATGCGCCTGACCACATTGGGCACCGAATCCACCGGATAGAGCGACTGGTCCGGATACATCTGCCCGGCAGTATTGGCGTCGGCGGCGACTTGCCAGCCGGATAGATAAATAGCCTTCAAACCGGCCTTGACCTGCTGCACGGCCTGATTGCCGGTCAGGGCGCCGAGCGTCGGTACGAAAGGCTCGGTGTTCAACAGATGCCGCAACCGCACGGCGCCCATCTCCGCCAATGTATGACGAATGCGAAAGGACCCTGCCAGTCGCTCGACATCGGCGGGGCCGTAGTCTCGGCGAATATTAGAAGAAATGTCGCGCTGCATCATGTCTTTCCTCTGTCGAAACCGTGTGGTTTCAATAACAACATTGCAGCTGCAGCGGCGAGCCCCAATGTGGCATGATCAGTGCAATTCTGTTGGTGTCTTCACAGACCGCGCCCAATTTTTGTAAAGGCTGTAAAAATGTCGCGGGTCCAGATCGGGCGTACAGTGCGGCGGCTGCGTACTGAGCGGAACCTGTCGCAGCAGGCATTGGCGAACCGGCTCGGCATCTCGGCGAGTTACCTGAACCTGATCGAGCACGATCAGCGCGCGGTGAGCGGCACATTGCTGATCAAGCTCGCCGAGATATTCCACCTCGATCTCGCCACGCTCTCGGGGTCGCAGGAACGCCGGCTCGAGATCGGGCTGCGCGAGGCTTTCTCAGATCCCTTGTTGGGTGTCGACGCGGTGCCCGAAACCGAAATTGCCGCTTTGGCCGGCTCGGGTCCGCAAGCGGCGCGCGCGGTGCTTGCGCTTTATCGCGCGTGGCGGGTCGCCCGCGAGGACGCCGGAGGCATCGCCCTCCCGTCGGGGCGGCGCATTCTGCTGCCCAATGAAGAGGCGCGCGACTTCTTCGATGACCACGCCAACCATTTCTCCACACTCGAAGAGGCCGCGGACGGGATCGCCGCCGCCTGCAGCGCCGCCCCGTCCGAGATGAACCACGCCATCGCCGAAAGGCTGCGCAAGACGCACGGTCTCACCGTCACTGTGCAGCCGCTGGATGGGGTGCTGCGCCGCTTCGATCCGGAAACTCGCCGGCTTGCCCTCGCCGAGACGCTGCCGCGCGAGAGCCGCGGGTTCCATATGGCGTTCCAGCTCGCCCTCTTCGAAGCGCGCGACGCGGTAGAGACGGTGTTGCACAAAGCCGCGCCGTCTTCGGCGGAAGCGGCGATGCTGATCCGCGTGGGCCTCCTCAACTATGTCGCCGGCGCGATCCTCATGCCTTACGCCGCGTATCTCGCGGCAGCCAAGGATCTGCGCCACGACATGGAGGCGATGGCGGCGCGCTTCGGGGTTTCCTTCGAACAAGCCTGTCACCGCCTATCCACGTTACAGCGGTCCGGCGCGCGCGGCGTGCCGTTCTTTTTTGTCCGCGTCGACCCGGCGGGGAATGTCTCGAAGCGCTTCTCGGCGGCGGGCTTCCCGTTTGCGCGTTACGGCGGCTCGTGTCCGCGCTGGGTCGTGCATACCGCCTTTTCGCAGCCTGGTGCGGTCCAGGTGCAGGTCGCCGAGCTCCCCGACGGCGACGCGTACCTTTGTTTCGCGCGGGCGGTGGCGCGCCCCGCGACACATTGGGGCGAACCCCGCCCCGTCCATGTTGTGGCGATGGGGTGCAGCGTGGCGCATGCCGAGGAGGTCACCTACGCCGACGGGCTCGACCTCGAGCGGGCCAAGGTCGGCATCGGCTTGTCGTGCCGTCTGTGTAATCGCTCGGACTGCCGCAGCCGGGCCTTTCCCCCGCTCGAACATCGGCTCGCGCTCGATCCGCTGACCTCGAGCGCGACGCCGTACAGGTTCGAGCCGCGCGAGGGCTGATCGGAATCCCACGCTGTGGCAAGGTAGACCGAGTGATAAGAGGGTACCCTATGAAAGCCGGCGGCCTACTCCCTCACTTGACGGATGACAGTACTCTGTCGGAGGAGGAGCACGTTCTGCTCGGTCGCGCGCGGGCCCTAATTCCCGCACTCGCCGAGCGCGCCCCAGCTGCGGCTGCGGCGCGGCGCCTGCCCTCGGAGACTATCGCCGAGTATCACGCGGCCGGCATTCTGCGCATCTTGCAGCCGAAGTGCTTCGGCGGGCATGCAGGGCCGGTTCAGCCTGTTCTCGCGGATCGTCGAGGAGCTGACCTATGGCTGTGCATCCTCGGCCTGGGTCTATGCGGTGCTCGCCGAGCACCAGTGGATCATCGCGCAATATCCCGAAGAGGCGCAGATCGACGTGTGGGGGGATGATCCCGAAGCGGTCGCCTCGTCCTCTTTGGCCCCGCGTGCGCCCGCGCGGCGCGTCGCCGGAGGCTGGCGGCTGAGTGGGCGTTTTCCGTTCTCCAGCGGCTGCGACTATGCGCAATGGGCGATCCTCGGCGCCTTCCTCGGCGAGATCGGCGACCCGCGGCACGTAGCCTATCTGCTCGCGCCGCTCGCCGAAATCGAGATCGTCGATGACTGGCAGGTGCTGGGCCTGGCCGGCACCGGCAGCAAGTCGCTCGTCCTGCACGATATCTTCATTCCCGAGCATCGCTGCGTGATGGTCAGCGACCTCTTTGCCGGCACGCCGCCCGGCGCGCTGGTGCATCCCGAATATCCGGTGCTGCGCGCGCCGCGCGGCTTCCTGGTGTCCTATTCCCTGCCGCCGGTCGCAATCGCACTCGGCCGCCGCGCGCTCGACATCGCCTGCGCCGCGCTCGCGAGCCGGGTGTCGCGCGGCGTGACCAAGCTCGCCGAATCCGAGGTCGTACAGATGGCGATCGGCGAGGCCGCCGCGGCGATCGACGTCGCGACGATGTTGCTGCACAGCGGCCGCGAATCCAGCACCGCAGCCGTGAGCTCGGGCCGCAAGATCACCGAGGCGGAGGCATTGCGCGCTCGGCGCGACATGGTCTACGCGCAGCACCAGGTGAACTGGGCGGTCGACCGCCTGTGCGAATTGAATGGCGCCCGCTGGGTCTACGACAGCGATCAGCTGGGGGCGATCCGGCGCGACCTGATGACGATCCTGACCCACCACGCCGCCAGCCGCCAGGCCGCGATGGCGCCTTACGGCAAAATGTTGCTAACTCGCGAAGCGGGATGAGCATCGGCGGGCGATGCGACTTTGCTCCGTTTGACCGCGACCCAGATTGAAGAGGTATCCTGTCCAGATGGAAGAGATTTATTGTTTTGCCGGCAATCCGCTCGACCGCGTGAGCCAGCGTCGCCAGGACGCCGGCTGGGTGGCGTCCTTGCTGGAAGATCCGGCTACCCGCGTGCTGCCGTTACACGGTCTGAAACCTCCGGTTTGCCACTCGTCCGCCGCGTCATTGGATTGGCAGAGCGTCGCCCCATGGCGGCCGCTGATCGACAGCGGCAATACGCTCATTCTGTTAGGGATCCGCGACGACCGCGCCTTCTTCGCGCTGGATGCGGGCTCGACCGAGGCCGCTAGCGATAACGGCAGCGTCCTCATGGATGCCCGCGCGGCCGCACCGATGATCGACGGCGGCGAGGCGGCGATCCTCGCCGAGGCGCGCTCGCTGATCGATTGGCACGACCGACATCGGTTCTGCGCGAGATGCGGCACCGCGAGCGCCGTCGCCTCTGGTGGGTGGGTGCGGCATTGCCCCGAATGCAAGGCGCATCATTTCCCGCGCGTCGACCCGGTCGTGATCATGCTCGCGGTCAGGGGCGAGCGGTGCCTGCTCGGCCGCGGCCACCGGCGTCCCGGAGCTCGTTTCTCCTGTCTTGCCGGCTTCATGGAGCCGGGCGAGACCCTGGAAGAGGCGGTGCGCCGCGAAGTCTTCGAGGAATTGGGCATCCGGGTCGGGCGGATCCGTTATCTCGCCTCGCAGCCTTGGCCGTTTCCGTCGAGCCTGATGATGGGCTTCCTCGGCGAAGCGCTGACCGAGGAGATCACGATGGACCCCGAAGAGCTCGCCGAGGTGCGCTGGTTCGAGCGCGACGAGATCCGGGCAATGGTCGAACGGTCGCGATCGGACGATCCCATTCCGGGTCTAGCGACCCTGCCTCCGCCCTTGGCCATCGGTCATCAGATCGCCCGCCGCTGGGCCTTTGGCATCGATAGCGTGTGAGGCACCCTCTCCCGCAGTGCACTGCAGGAGAAGGGCTTGGTGGGTGAGGGGATTGGCTACACGACCGGGGAACGGCCGCCGTCGACGTTGATGGCGCAGCCGGTCACATAAGAAGCGGCGTCGGAAGCGAGGAAGCAGGCTATATTGGCGAATTCCTCGGCTCTTCCCATGCGGCCCATCGGCACGCCGCGCCCGGCCTGGGCGATGAAATCCTCGAGTGAGACGTTGGCGCCCTCGCGCTGATGGCGGCGCACGATCTGGTCGCTGACGATGACCCCGACATGCAGCGAATTGACCAGCACGTTGTGCGGCGCGCCTTCCTGCGACAGCACTTTGGTGAAGGCCATCTGGGCGGCGCGGCTGACCGAGGTCGGCGCGCTATCGGCGCCCGGCGCCTTGGCGCCGATATTTAGAACGCTGATGATGCGGCCCCATTTGCGCTGCTTCATCTGCGGGAAGAGGAGCCGGCAGAAGCGGATCTGCGCGAACAGTTTGAGGTCCAAATCGGCCTGCCACATCTCATCGGTGATTGTCTCCGACGGTCCGCGCGTCGATTGCCCGGCGTTGTTGACGAAGATGTCGATCTTGCCGAACTCGGAGAGGATCTGGTCGTAGGTCCTGCGGATGTCGGCCGCCTTCGATACGTCGCAGCTGATCGCGGCGACTTTGCGGCCCGGCGCGCCGGCCTGGATCCTGGCCTTGGCCTCGTTGAGGGTTCCCTGGTCGCGAGCCAGGATCGTGACGTCGGCGCCGGATTTGGCGTATTCCTCGGCGATCGCCAAGCCCAGCCCCTTGCTGCCGCCGGTGACGACTGCGGTCCTGCCGTCCAACCGAATTTCCATCTTGCTGCTCCTCCTGAGGGGATTTGAGTCATTTGGCCGTCAGCGCATCGATCTCTTGCATCTCCTGCGGCGTCAAGGCCCATGCGACCGCGCGGACATTCTCCTCGACCTGTTCCGGCCTGGTCGCGCCGGCGATGACGCTGGCCACTGCCGGGCGGCGCACTAGCCAGCTGAAGGCGACCTCCAATAGCGTATGGCCGCGCTCGGCGGCAAACCCAGCGAGCCGCTCGACAATCACCCAGTTTTCATCCGTAAAGTTGCGATCCGCCGCTCTCGCCATGGTCGCAAGACGTGTGCCGGCGGGCGGCGGCATGCCGCGTTCGTATTTGCCGGTCAACAGGCCGTCGGCCAACGGGCGAAAGGGGATCAGACCGAGGCCGTAGGCTTCGAGCATCGGCATCATCTCGCCGTCGAGGCCGCGGGCGAGCAGGCTGTATTCCTCCTGGCACGAGATGAAATGGTGGAGGCCGAGGTGCTTGGAGGTCCACTGCGCCTCGACGACCTGCCAGGCCGGCAAGGTCGAGCAGCCGATGTAACGGACCTTGCCCTGCCGCACCAGGTCGTCCAGCGCCCGCAACGTCTCCTCGATCGGGGTCAAAGGATCGGATTGGTGCTGCTGGTAGAGGTCGATCCAGTCGGTCTTCAGGCGCCTTAGGCTCGCCTCGACCTCGGCCATGATGTAGCGCCGCGATGCCCCTTGCATCCGGCCGGCCGCATCCATCGGACGGGCGAATTTGGTCGCCAGCACGATGTCCTTGCGACGGTCGCCGAGGATCTGGCCAAGGCACGCCTCGGAGCTGCCGCGAGGGTCGCCATAGGTATCGGCTTCATCAAAAAAAGTGATGCCGAGATCGAGTGCCTTGTGCACGACCTTTTTCGTCGCCTCGAAATCGATGCGGCCGCCGAAATTGTTACAGCCGAGGCCCACCACCGACACGAGCAGGCCGGATCGGCCGAGATTACGCTGTTCCACTGATCGTTGTTTTCCTTAGACAGGTCCGTTGCAAGCGGGCGACAGTACAAGGGCTTCGCGCAGGATACCACTATCAGGAATAGAGCTGGCTTCGCTTCTGCTGAAGGGTCGTATAAGCTTCTGGTCGGACATGAGCGAGAATTGGCGCCAAAAACTCGTAATCGATCCAGCGATCCATCACGGCGAACCGTGCATCAAAGGCACGCGTGTGCCGGTGAGTGTTGTCGTGGGCAGCATCGCCGACGGCGACACGTGGGAGCAGATCTTGGAAGCTTGGCCGCAGCTGACCAGCGAGGACGTCAGGGCTGCCTTGAAGTTTGCCGCCGAAGCGGTGAACAACGCCGACTTCATCCCTCTCTATACCGATGGGAGCCGCTGATCGCCCGCGTCAAGGTAGACGAGGATCTACCTCGGCAGGTCGCCGATTTATTCGCTGCTGGCGGCCATGACGCGGCGACGGTGGCCGAGCAACGCTGGCAGGGAACGCCCGACAGTATCCTGTGGTCATTAATCCAGAGCGAGCGACGCTGGCTTATTACGGCTGACAAGGGCTTCGCAGATTTGCGCAGATATCCGCCCGGAGGTCACTGCGGCGTGATTTTGCTTCGGGTCCCGGAAGAGAGCCGCCGCGCCTACATAAAACTCGCCGCCCTTACGCTCGATCGGGTCAATCTTGACAGGCTCGGCGGTGCCGTCGTGGTCGCAACCGCACGCGGCGTGCGGATCCGGCGCCCCCCCTAATTTAATTCCTCGGCTTACGCCACCTGTCGCACCGGCGTCAGCTCGCTTGGGATGATCAGGTTGCAGCCGGTCGTGGCGCGGATTTCGTCGACGGTGACGCCGGGGGCGATTTCGCGCAGCGCCATACCTTCCGGGGTAATCTCGAACAGACCGAAATTGGTGGCGACCAAGTTTACAACCCCTCGGGCGGTTGCTGGGATGGCGCAGCGCTCGACGAGGCGGGGCTTGCCGTCGCGGGTCTGGTGCTCCATTGCGACAAAGACATGTTTGGCGCAGGAGGCCAGATCCATTGCGCCGCCGATGCCGCCCCCTTGCTGGCCCGCCATCTTCCAATTCGCGAAGTCGCCGTTCTCGGCGACCTCGTAGGCGCCGAGCACGGTTACGTCGATGCGGCCGCTGCGGATCAGCGCAAAGGAATCGGCGTGGTGCACAATCGCCGCCCCGGGCTCCAACGTGACGTGCTGGCCGCCGGCATTGACGAGGTGCATGTCCTCCTCGCCGGCCGGCGCGAGCGGGCCGTAGCCGATGACCCCGTTCTCGGAATGAAAGATGATCTGCTTGTCGCCGAAGTCGAAATTTGAGCACAAGGTCGGGATGCCGATCCCGAGATTGACGATCCAGCCGTCGCCAAATTCCATCGCCAGCCGGTCGCACATCTGCTGGCGGCTGAGCCCTTTCGCCCTCTCGCTCATTGTTTGATGCTCCCTGGACGCTGCGGCCACCAGCCGTCGGGCGGCGGTGGGATCTTGACGATCCGGTGCACGAAGATGCCCGGCGTGTGGACGTCGTCCGGGTCGATCGCGCCGACCGGCAGAATGTCCTCCTCGACCTCCACGACGGTAACCCGCGCAGCCATCGCCATGATCGGGTTGAAATTGCGCTGTGAACGCCGGAACCGCAGGTTGCCGGCCGCGTCCGCCTGGTAGGCGCGAATGAACGCATAGTCGAGCGGCAAAGCGTGTTCGAGCAGATATGCCCGACCGTTGAACACGCGGGTCTCTCGCCCCTCGGCTAGCTCGGTGCCGACGGCGGCCGGCGTGTAGAACGCCGGGATTCCGGCGCCTGCGGCGCGCATGCGTTCAGCGAGCGTGCCCTGCGGGACGAGCTCCGCCTCGATCAGGCCTTTCTCGACGTATTCGGACAAGATCAGCCTTTGCGATGCCCGCGTCGGCGCGGTGAAGGCGCAGATCACCTTCTCAACCTGGCCATTCTTGATCATCTGACCCATATCGGGCGCATCGGCCGGCAGAGTGGCGCCGCCGCGCGTCGAATTCGACACGCAGGTCAGCCGCTTGGCGCCTTGTTTGGCGACCGCTTGGTACAGGTTGATCGGCATCCCGACGACCGCAAACCCGCCGAAAGCGAGAGTCGCGCCATCCGGAATGTCGCGGACCGCATCATCGAAGCTGGAGTAGACCTTGCTCCTGGCGCTCATTCCCCGATCCCAGTTTTTTGTGCACCGGTGACATCATGGGGCAGGCGGTCTCGACCGGCAACTGCCGAGGTCAGCGTTCGTGATCGCAACGCTTCGGCAAAACAGCCAGCAAATCCGTGAAGCTGGCGTCGACCGACGCCCCCGCAGTGTCGACCACCGCATCGGCTCTTGCATAGAGCGGGGTGCGGGCGGAGAGGATGCGTTCGAGATCGGCCATCGCTTCCTTGTTGTCGGACATCGGGCGGAGGTCGCCCTGCGCGACGACGCGGCTCATGTGTTCTTCCGGCGACGCTCTGATCCATACCGTAAAGCAGCGTGACAGCAGCTCGTCATAGGTCTCCGCTTCGGCGACGATGCTGCCGCCTGCCGCCAACACAAATCTCGGATGCCGGTCGAGCACACCATCTAACGCACGGCGCTCAGACCGGCGGTAGGCGGATTGACCCGACAGCGCGAAGATTTCTCCTAGAGAGAGGCCGAAATCCCGCTCGATCTCGGCGTCCAGTTCGATGAACGGGATTTCGAGATGATTCGCCAGCCGGTCGCCCAAAGTCGACTTGCCGGCCCCGCGCAGACCGATCAACGCGATCCGGAGTTGGCGAGCTTCGCGGTCGGGCGCCCTGAAATGTGCGTCCAGCAGCGTTCGCACCTCGCCCAGCCGGTCCGGCGGCAGGCGGCGCAAAAGCTCGACAATTCCCCCCAATTCAGCCGGTTCGGCGGGTTCGCCGCCGAGCAGCCGGGGGAGTGGAAGGTTCAGCGCTTCGCCGACCCGGCGCAGCAATTTGATCGAGAGATTGCCCTTGCCGCTTTCGAGCTGCGCCAGATAGCGCTCTGACAATCCGGAATCGCGAGCCAAAATCCGGCGGGTCATACCTCGGCGGGCCCGTTCCTCGCGCACCCGCTCGCCGAGGCGGCAGAGATAATCGTCTCGCTCGGCGCCGGTGTCGGGAAGGCTGCCGCTGCTTGACCGCTGCATGCGAGGAATATAATGGCGTTGCGGCCGATCTCGACGGCTTGCGGCCAGCAATGCGAAACCGGGATGATGGCGGATGAACGAAGACCCAATGAAATACAATGCCGCTGCCGACCTGATCGAGCGGAACCTCAAGGCCGGGCGCGGTGCAAAGACAGCCTTTATCGACGATGCCGGGAATTACAGCTATGCCGACCTTGACGAGCGGGTGAGCCGGTTCGCAAATCTCGTGCGCCGGCTCGGGATCCATCCCGAGCAGCGGATCCTTCTCTGCCTTCACGACACGATCGATTTTCCGACCGCCTTTCTCGGCGCGATCAAGGCCGGGGTCGTCCCGGTTGCGGTCAACACTCAGCTTTCGGCGGACGAATTTGCGTTCATGCTCGTCGACAGCCGTGCCCGCGCGGCCGTTGTGTCTGCGCCGGTATTGCCGGCCATGACGGCGGCATTGACCGAGTTCCCCGAACCCTCGCTCAAGCTCATCGTCTCGGGCTCCGACGCGGAGGAGAACTCCCTCGCCCGGTTGACCGCGGAGATGCCGGTCGTGTCCGAGGCGGCGGCGACGCACCCGGACGAACCCTGTTTCTGGCTTTATTCCTCGGGCTCGACCGGACGGCCAAAGGGCACCGTGCACATCCACTCGAGCCTCGTTCAGACGGCGGAGCTTTACGCCATTCCCGTAATGGGCATTGCCGAGACCGATATCGTGTATTCGGTTGCAAAATTGTTTTTCGCCTATGGACTGGGTAATGCGCTGACCTTTCCGATGGCGGTCGGCGCGACCAGCGTCTTGATGGCTGAGCGGCCGTCTCCGGCATCGGTCAGCCGGGTATTGCGCGAGCATCGGCCGACTGTTTTTTGCGGCGTTCCGACCTTCTACGCAGCGATGCTCGCCGGCAACGATCTGCCGCGAGCCGACGAGCTGGTGCTGCGCCGTTGCGTTTCAGCCGGCGAGCCGCTGCCACAGGAGATCGGCCGTCGCTGGTCGGCCCGGGTCGGGGTCGACATTCTCGACGGCATCGGCTCTACCGAGATGCTGCACATCTTTCTCAGCAACTGGCCGGACGCGGTTCGCTACGGCACCACCGGCAGACCGATCCCGGGTTACGAGCTGAAAATCGTCGACGAGGAGGAAAGGCCCGTTCGCCGCGGCGAAATCGGCGACCTCTTGGTCAGCGGGCCGACCAGCGCCGCCTATTACTGGAACAACCGCGGACGCTGCCGGGCGACCTTCATGGGCCGATGGACCCGCACTGGCGACAAATATTTCGAGGACGACGACGGTTATTACGTTTACTGCGGCCGCAGCGACGACATGCTGAAAGTCAGCGGCATGTATGTTTCGCCAGCGGAGGTCGAAGCGGCGCTCATCGCACACGAGGACGTGCTCGAAGCCGCCGTCGTAGGCGCGCCGGACGAGAACGGTCTGACCAAACCCAAGGCATTCGTGGTCGCCAAACCCGGCGTTCGTGGCGACGAGGAACTCGTGCGGGCGTTGGAGGGGCATGTAAAGGGACTGCTGGTGCCCTTCAAATGCCCCCGCTGGTACGCATTTCTCGACGACCTGCCAAAAACCGCCACCGGCAAGATCCAGCGCTTCAAGCTCCGCGAGCAGGCTTGATCAACATGAACGCCTCGGAGACCGGCGCGAAATAGTCGCGGATTTGTCATCGTTTTCGTCATTCCCGCGAAAGCGGGAATCTAGGGAGCCGGGTTGGAACGGTTGCCCTGGGCCCCCGCTTTGGCGACGCTTGCGCGGGGGTGACGACAATTATCGAGTCAGGCAGTCAGGTCTGTTTGAAGAAGCGGTTTGCGTTGTCCCAGAAGAGCTTTCCCCGCGTGTCGCCGCCGAGGCTCGACCAGGCGAGGATGTTGTCGATCGAGTCCGGAAATTGGCACTCCGAGTGCGGATAGTCGGAGGCGTACATCAGCACACCGTCACCGAGATATTGCGTGACGGTGTTGAACATATCCTCGCCTTCCTGTCGCTCGATGCTGCAGAAGAAGCGGCCGCTCGTCAGGTATTCGCTTGGTTTTAGTTTGAGCGGTGCAGTGCCGCCGACATAGACAGCCTGCTCGTCCATACGCCGCGCCCAGAACGGCAGCCAGCCGAAACCGCATTCGAGCACGCCCATTCTGAGGCTCGGGTAACGGTCCATGATGCCGCCGCCGACAAAGGAGGCGACAAACCGCATCGCGCCCCACGGATGCGAGGCGAGCCGGCCGAGAAAAATATTGTCCCAGACATCGCGATAGGCGGGATAGTAAGGTGGATTCCAAGTCGAGCTGTGGTGCGCGATGGGCAGGTCGTATTCCTCCGCCGCACGCCAGATCGGCTCGAGATCGGGGTGATCGGGCGGGATGTCGGTCGGGATCAACGGCTTGACCGCCACCGCCCAGTTCGAATTCCCCCATTCGCGGATCTCGCGCACGGCTTCCTCGGGAACCCGAGCCGAGGCGACGATCAGGCTCTTCAGCCGGTTCGGGAACTGACCGCAGAAATCGGCGATGTGGCGGTGATAGGCGCGCGCCATCGCGACCTCGAAAGCCGGATCGTCGAGCCCGACAAAGCTCATGAACGAGCCGGGGATCAGGAAATGTACGTCCGTCCCCTCGTCGTCCATGTCTTTGACGCGGTTCGCTGCATCGGCGTCCTGCACCCCGGGGCGCGGCATCTTGCTGCCCCGCCAGCGCGACTCGCGGCCAGTGAAGGTCTCGCGCGGCGTCGCCTCACCGAGCACGCGACGGTAGAATTTTCTGCCGAAGCTGTAGGAATGCAGACCGTCGCCGGCGTCATGGCGATGGGGCGTCAATTCGGCGAGCCGCGGTCGAAAGCTCGGGTCGAGATAGTGCTCGAGAACCTCTGCGGAGGGACTGACATGGGTGTCCGCGTCATAGACGTGAAGACCGTTTCTCATGGCGGCTCTCCTCGCGCGTCCACGGGATCAGGCTTGTCTGAAGAACCGTCCGGCGTTGTCGAAGAGGAGTTTTCTCTTTGTATCCTCCTTGAGGCTCGACCAGGCGATGATGTTGTCGATCGACTCGGGGAATTGGCATTCCGAGTGGGGATAGTCGGAGGCGTACATCAGAATGTCGTCACCAAGGAAATGGGAGACATAGTTGAACATGTCCTCCCCCTCGTGGTGCTCGATGCTGCAGAAGAACCGGCCGCTCTGCATGTATTCGCTCGGCTTTTGCTTGAGCGGGGCGGTGCCGCCGACATAGACCGCCTGCTCGTCCATGCGCCGGGCCCAGAACGGCAGCCAGCCAAAACCGCATTCGAGCACGCCCATCCGCAGCTTCGGGTACTTGTCGAATAGTCCGCCGCCGATGAACGAGCCGACAAACCGCATGGCGCCCCATGGATGTGCAGCCGAGCGGCCGAGAAAGATGTTTTCCCAGAGGTCCTCATAGCCCGGGTAGTAGGGCGGATTCCACGTAAAGCTGTGGTTGGCGATCGGCAGATCGTACTCCTGCGCAGCCTCCCAGATCGGGCTCAAATCGGGATGGTCCGCCGGTAGGTCCTTGGCGAGCAACGGCATTACCGCGACTGCCCATTTCGATTTGCCCCATTCGCGGATCTCGCGCACGGCTTCCTCGGGAACGCGGGTTGACGCAACGATCATGCTCTTGAGGCGCGTCGGATATTGCCCGCAAAAATCCGACATGTGCCGGTGGTAGGCGCGGATCAGGCCGATTTCGAGCGCCGGGTCGGGAAGGCCGACCGCGCTGAGCCAGGAGGTCGGGATCAAGAAATGAACATCGGTCCCTTCGTCATCCATGTCCTTGACGCGGTTCTCGGCCTGGTCGTCCTGCACGCCGGGCCGCGGCATCTTGCTGCCCATCCATTTCGTCTCGCGCCCGGTGAAGGTATCGCGGGGCGCGCGCTCACCGAGAACCCGCCGGTAATATTTCGTCCCGACGCGATAATTGTGGAGCCCTTCGATGCCGCCGACCGCCCCTTGCCCGACCGCAAACCGGTAAGGCGACAGCTCGCCAAGGCGTGCCCGGAAGTCCGGGTCGACGTAGCGCTCCAGCACCTCCGCGGCGGGGTTGACATGCGTATCGGAATCATAAACGCGAAACCCGTTTCTCATTTTGGCTCCTCCGTTCGCCGACGCCCCAAAATCGCAGTGGCGGCGCTCCGATCATAAATTCGCAGGGGGCGATTGTCGCGAGCTTTTTGACTTTAAGGGGTCAAGCTCTGACGCGAGAAGCCGCGGCGTGGGAGCCGTTGGCGGCGAGGTAGACGGCCTTATTGGTTTCGACGTTGAAGGCCGGGAGGTGGTCGCGACGGTCGAATTGCGGCCGCGCCCGGATGCGGCCGGCCAGTTCCAGGTGGTTACCGATGTCGAAGAACTCGATGAGGTTGTGGTGATAGCGGCTGAGCTGAATAAACGTATGGGTCCGCGACGCGATGACACGGCAGCCCAGCTCCAATGCCTGGGAAATCGGGCCGGACGAGGATTGCCCTACCTCGATATAAGGGAATACGACAGCGTCACAGATCGCCATGCCGAACAGGAAATCGGCGTCGCTCTGGGCGCCCATAAAATGAATGCGATCCGATAGATCCTTTGGATGCTCTATCAGCAAATCGCGCATCGAGCTGTCGAAGGCGACCGAGACCGCCGGCGCGGTCACCTCACTACTGGATCTGATGCGCTCGGCGACGCTGCTATCGACATAACCGGCGTCGAATAATGACGAGACGACGGGATCGATAGGCTGGTGGGGTTTGATTTCATTTGGATGGACGCCGCCGAAAATCAGCAGATGATATTCTTTCGGCAGGTGATGCAATGCTCTGATGACGGTATCGAACCCCTTGTAGCGCCCGAGAAAGCCGAACACCCCGATCAGCTTGCTTCCGGCCGGGACATGATCGAGCACCGGAAATTTCTTCCGGGATGCAACGCGCCGAATGTCCGCCACTTCGTCGGCAGATAGAAACGACAGGGGATGGTCGTATACATTCCGCATGCCGTGCGCGAATTTCATCTGCCAGAGGTCGCGGCGGGTATGCACGATAAGGGTGATCGGCTTGAAGCGCTGAGCGCGCCGCAGCCGGCTGGCCAGCCCCACCGACAGCAGGTGCTCCCGATTATACTGCGCCCGCATTGCAATCGCTCTTGCGAAATTGCGCTTCAGAATTTCTCTGAAGTACTCCCGATAATTGAAGGCCTCACATTGGAACACCGTGTGGAATGTCACTGAAAGTCGCGGAGCCGCCCGCAGAATCCACGAAAACCGCCGATGAATGTCGTGGCAGCCTTTACCCAATGTGCCGTGCTCGAGTTGCAGATTGACGGCGTCGTAGTCTCTTATTTCACGACATATATCCAAGATGTGCCGGTCGCCGAATTTTTTGACGCGGCCATGGGTGCTGCGCAGCAGATACTGATCCAAGTCGAATACCGTAACCTCGAAAACATCGCTCAGCTGCTTCTCCAAATAGCGGGTGTAAGCCGCGATCCCGCACAAATCGCTGTGGCTCGAAATCAGGGCGAGCCGTTTGCGTCTGCGGCGGATGTGACGAAAGGGCGAGGCCGTGATCGGCGCCGCCGGCAACGGGCGAAGGTGGGTGTCGATTTCGAGCGTCGCCATGATGTCTCTCTTCGGACAGCTCCCGTTCGACGCCAAACCGCTTGCAGTGCGGTCTACAGGTGCTCTCGCACCGTCTGGACAATGAAGGCCCCGATCAGCCAGACGGCGCAGCAGAGAAAGAGGGCGATGCCTACATTGCGCAACCGGCGCGGATAAAGCGCTTCCTCTGGTAGGCTCGGCTGAACGAAGCCTGCAAGGTAAACCTGCTGCCGGTCAGCGTTCATGCGTGCCCGATCGAGCGCCTCCAATGCGTGCTGATAGGCTTTCTCGGCGAAGGTACGCTCACTCTCGAGCCGCTCATACGATCCCATCACCCGCGACAGAACCTCGGAGCGCGATTTTTCGGTGTCGGTCACCTCGCTTTCGACCGAGTGGAGCTGCGCCTGCAGCGATTGCATGCGAGCGTCCAGCATCCTGACCGACGGAGCGTCGGCCCGCATATAATGCTTCACAGTGGATAATTCAGTGTCTGTACGGACGATCTCGTCGCGTATCCGGCCGGCCAGAGCCTGGGTGGCGTCGGCGGTCTTGCGCGGATCGATGATACCCTCGCGGTCGCGAAACTCGCGCAGCCGCGCGAGCGTCGCCTTGAGCCGACGTTCGGCGCGGCGCACTTCCTTCTCCGAATTCGACAGAGTGTCGTGCCGCGCGCGCGCCGACAAATCGTTGACCAGGCGCTCAGCCGAGGCAAGGACCGCCTGCGCCAGCTGCAACGCGTCCTCTGGCGTAAACGCGCGGGCCCGGACCACGATCGTCCCGTTGGTAATGTCGTAGAACGCGTCCACCTGGCTTTTCCAGTATCTGACCAGCTCTTCGATAGATACCGGGAGCTGCAGCCGGGCCAGCCAATCGGCTTCCGGCCGCGAGAACATCCCGCGAAGGTCGACCGTCTTGCCGAGCTCGTCGATGACGTCGCGGCTGCCGAGGTATTGGACCACGGCGTAAAAGTCCACACCGACCGGCGAGGGCGCGACACTTCCTTGAAATAACCCGCCGACCTCGGCTCGGGCGGGTTCGACAGTGCGCAATGCAAAGCGAAATTCGGCGACGTACTGGTCGGCAGCGATCAGGAAATAATAGACGGCCGCCAGCGTGACCGGCACCAGCACGACAACAACCAGCGACACCAGGCGAACCGGGGCGCGCCGGCGGCGCGCAGCGAATTCCTGGGCCTGCAAAACGGCGATTGCCCCGCCGTCCTCGGCTGGTACGGGAAGTCCCGATGTAATGGCGGGTTCGCGCGTCTGCGAGGGAGGCGGGCCGATCCAATCGCCAGCAGGCCGTGCGCGTGTCTGCTGAGCCGTCATCAGGCGCTCTCCTGGAGTAGGCGATGGTAGAATTCCAACGCCGCACCGATATCGTCGTGCAAAGTCAACTGGCCATTGGCGAGAACCGCACCCTTGTCGCAATACTGCCGGATGGTATGAGGGTTGTGGGTTACGAGAATGATGTCGGCGCGCTGCATGCGCTGCCGGAACGCTTCGGCGCATCTGCGGCGGAACCGTTGATCGCCGATCTCGGTCACTTCGTCGATCAGGTAGACGTCGAAGTCGATCGCGAGACAGGTAGCAAAGGCCAGCCGTGCGCGCATCCCGGCCGAAAAGGTATTCACCGGCATCTCAAAGTATTCCCCGAGTTCGGCGAACGCCTCGACGTAGTTGATCGTGCCGCGTATCGCCGCTCCATAGATGCGGGCGATGAAGGCGACGTTTTCGCGTCCGGATAGGGCGCCGTGAAACGTGCCGCCAAAGCCAAGTGGGAACGATACTCGGGCGAAGCGCCGCACAATGCCGCTATCCGGCGGCTCGGAGCCGGCGATGAGACGGATCAATGTCGACTTGCCCGCTCCGTTCGGCCCCAAGATTCCGAAGTTGTGACCGGATTGGAAACCCGTGCTGACCTGGTCGAGCACGGTCTTCCGACCGGTTTTCGTGCGATACGACTTGCAGACCCGGTCGAGCATGATCATAGCGGCTCGTAAAGCCTGCGCTGCAATCCGCGCTCGAGGCCAAGCCCCGCCAACAAGGTCACGACGGCGAATGTCAGCAGATAGGAGCGGTCGAGCCAGTGCGGCTCATATTCACGAAAAAAGCTCGAGCGGAACCAGTCGACCGCGTGCAACACCGGGTTCCACGCCAGAATATCCCGGATCCATTCCGGCATCATCCCGGGCACATAGAAAATTCCGGAACAGAAGTACAAAAGACGGGTCAACTGAGCCCAGATCTTGTCCCACGACTTGGCGAATGCATTGATCACTGCATTGAGGAAGCCGCACCCGCAGCCGAGCAGCCAGACAACGAGAACCGAGGTCGAGACGCCGGCAAAATCCTGCGGCAGCGCGCCGAGCCCGAGCGCGCCGAAGCCCGCCAGCAGGACAACCGCCACCAATGTATCGGTCAGCAGTTCGAGCAGACCTCGCGCCATCAGCACGTCGAAAGTGCCGACCAGAGGCAGCTGCAACAACGAGCCATTGCTCGCAATCGCGTACGTCATGCTGCTGCTGGTGTGGACAAACATGTGATAAGGGATGATCCCGGTGTAATAGAAGATGAAGAATTCTTCGCCGATCGGCGGCCGCCCGCGCATCATCACCGCAAACACGAGGGACAGCATCAGGATGTGCGCAATGGGTTCGAGCAATGCCCAGCCGTATCCGAGCTTGGAGTCGCCGAAGCGGGTGCGGGTCTCGCGGATGATCAAGGCGTGAATGACGCGCCCTTGGGTGCGCAATCTCTCGAAAAATCCGGGAGGTGGTCGCGGTTCCCGCTGCGGTCGCGACGCGCGGTCGCTCAGCACGACGTAATCGCCGTCCAACGTCTCGAACCGGCGGTGCAGAACCTGCAGCATCGCCTGCGCATACTCCTCGTTTTCCGGCGCAGCGCGGATCAGTTCTCCGCCGATGGCGAGTGCGTCGGTAAAGCGGCCGCTGTCGAAATAGACCGTGAGCTGCGAGCGCTTGGCGTCAGGGTTCGACGGATCGAGCGCGGCCGCCCGGCCGAACGCCTCGGCCGCCTCGTCGAGCCGGCCGAGCCGGTACAGCAGGTTGGCTCGATGCAAATGGTATTCCGCTGTTTCCGGGACGATCAAAAGCGCCCCGTCGATCGCCTGGAGTGCATCCTCGATCCGACCGCGCAGCATTTGCGCTGCGGACAGCAGGCGCAGCGCGACTTCGTCCCGCGGGTATCTGTCGAGCGAGCCGGCGATGATGTCCGCCGCCTCGTCAAACCGTCCGGTGCGCAGCAACAACTCGCCGGCATGCAGCGCGTTCTGCCGATCGCCCGGCGCCAGGGACAGGGCGCGCAATGCAAGAGCCACTGCGTCATCCGGCTCTTGGAGGGCGAGTTTGAGGCCTGACATCTGCCGCAAGACAGTGCTGAGGCCGGGCGCAATGACCGCCGCGCGCATCAAATAGTCGACGGCATCCTCGTATCGGCCTGCAGTCTCGCAGAGGCCGGCGGCGTGGACGGCGAATTCAAACGAATCAGGATCGAGCTCACTGGCTCTGGCCGCGTGGAGAATTGCGCGATCGAGCTGTCCGGCGGCGGCAAGCGAGCCGCTCGCGTGACGGTGGCCCTCGGCCCATCGCGGACGGATTTCCAGCAATCGCTCGTACGCCGCCGCTGCGTCCTCGTGTCGTCCGGAATTGCTAAACACCCAGGCACAGAGATTGGCTATTTCTTCTTGCTCGGGCCGCAACTCGAAAGCGATGTGGGCGCATTCGGCGGCATGCTCGTGCCATCCGCGGTGCAGCAAGGCTTCGCTGAGGCGGCCAAAGAAGATAGAGAATTCATTTTCGGGAAATTTGTGCCGGGCGAGATAAACTCGGCACGCCTCGATGAAATCCGCGGCGGCGCCCAATGGCCGGGCAATACCTATCGCCTCTGCACAAATTTCATCGAAATCGGTCACTGTCGATGTTCTCGGGCAGGTGCGCCGTTTACCAGCAGTAAATGTTAAGAATTCGTTAGTCAGGATGAAGCGTCACCTGTCAGAATATCGTCATCAGATCGTCAGAAATTCGTCCATTCCGTATTATTAAGGACTATCTTCTAACGGAATGCGATCAATTTTATGTTAATTTAAACTACAGCTCCAGAAGTTCTTAGTCCGGTATGCTCTCTCGAAGCCGAGCGGCCGATCTTTTAACATTAACGTAGGAAATCAGCAGGTGTTTTACAGCAGGGCAGGGCAGCTCGTTCGGTGACGGGACTGTGACAATCGCAACCGAGGCAGCACCCTTTCTTGGCTGGCATCGGCGCCTCATCGACCTTACAGTGTTGGCGCGACACAAAAAGGAGAAGCGGCGATGGGGTTTGAATTCGGCATGTTTCACGAGTTTCAACGGACTGCCGGGGTGACCGACGAGGAAGCATTCGCCACCTCGTTCGAAGAGATCGATGCAGCCGAACGCTGGGGGCTCGATGCGATGTGGTTGGCGGAAATCCACGTGAACCCGGAGCGCTCGGTATGCTCGGCGCCGCTGACCCTCGCCGGCGCTATAGCCGCTCGCACCAAGCACATGAAGGTCGGGACCGGCGTCCAGGTGTTACCGCTCTGCCATCCGCTGCGCCTTGCCGAAGAGGCAGCGACGGTCGATCAGATCAGCCAAGGCCGGCTGATTTTCGGGGTCGGTCGCAGCGGTTTCCCGCGAACCTACGAAGCCTATGGGGTGCCCTACGGCGAGAGCCGGGAACGCTTTGCCGAGACCCTTGAAATCCTAAAACGGGCCTGGACCGAGCCGTCGTTCTCCTATAACGGCAAATACTATAGCTTCGAAAACGTCAAGGTGTCGCCAAAACCCTATCAGAAACCGTGGCCGGACATCCGCATCGCCGCCAACAGCGCCGATACCTTCCCGCGCATCGCCGAACTCGGGCATGGCGTGCTGGTCGCGGTGCGCCAGGGCACGCTCGAAGAGCTGGAACCGAATATCACGGCGTATCGCAAGGCCTGGAAGGAGGCGGGCCATCCCGGCGAGGGCAAGGTCTTCTTGCGCGCTCCGGTCTATGTCGCCGACACCGACCAAGCGGCGCGCGAGGAGCCGGAGGAAAGCATCATGTATTTCTACCGCTATCTCGGCGAGCGGCTCGAGGATTCGGCAACTCGCGCCGGGGTGCAGCAAGGCGACGTGCGGGCGGCGCGCGGCCGGCGGCTGCAGACCATTACCTACGAAGAGGCGCTGCGCGAAAAGCTGATCGTCGGCTCGCCCGAGCGGGTCGCCGACCGCTTGATGGGTCTGCAGGAAACTCTCGCTCTCGACGGCATCCTGTGCGAGATGAACTGCGGCACCAAGATCCCGCATCACCAGGTGATGAGATCACTGCAGCTGCTCTGCGAGAAGGTAAAACCGCAGTTTCACTGAGCACGGCGAGTCACCCTCACCTGTCTCCTCCCGGATCGCGGTGCGGGAGAGGGAGGGGCTCAGCCCGGCAGGGCTGGGAGGGTGAGGGCCCGCCCAGTCCGATCAGTGTAGCTCGGCCAGATCCATCGCCTCGCCAAAGCGGCGGCTGGCTTCGAAAAAATCACCGTATTTGCGGTGGCCTGCCGAAATATGAGCGCAGGCGAGCAATAGCCGCTCGCGGTCACGGCTCTGGCTTTTGTTGTAATCCTCGATCATGCATTGCGGGATCTCCTGATTGTGCGGGTCGTTGCCGATCCGCGTCGCCATCAAGGCGAGGCGCTGGGCGAGCAGCGAGCGGTCTTCGCCGCTGTCGAGATAGGCCTTGGTCCAGGCCACTGCCTGTGGCGGGTCGAGGGCGGCGAGCGCGGTCTCCAAATTCCCGATGATCTCGCCGCCACTCATCCGGCCGGCGCCGCTTGGAGCCTTGATCGGGTCGGATTTGAGCCAACCGGAGCTCCGCTGGTTCCACGCCGCCTGGTTGACCATGGAGCCCGCCACATAGAGGAGCTTCAGCCGTTGCGGGTGCTCGAAATTGTCGTAGAACCAGCCAATCGTATTGCAGTACTCGTAGGTGTGCTGGGGCATCGAGAAATTGTTCGGCCCCACCGTCTCCAGAACCACCTGGGCGGCGGCGAGCTGGATCGCATCGATGATCCGGCGCGGCGATTTGCCGGCCAACAACAGCGCGCTGATCTTTTCGATATAGGCGGGCTCGTGCTGATGAATCAACGCGCCGATCAGTTCCTCGGTCTCGCTTTCGTTCAGTGATCCGGTATTGGCCAGCAGGGCACGCTCGCGCTCGACCGTGCCGCCTTGCGGAACGGCATGCACCTCCTTGCCTTCGATAAAGATCGTGACGACGTTGCAGGCCATCTCATAGACCGAGTGCCAGCGCGGACCGACCGCAATGTCGAGCGCGCCCGCATAGATCACGTCATGGGCATTGTCCCAGCCGATCGCATTGCCGATCTCGACGACAGACCGCGCGCGGTACGCCTTGTGCCCGGTCGTGTAGGAGCGGTTGTAGAGCATCCGGTCCTGCACATCGATCATGCCGGCAAAGACCAGTTGGGCCAGCACCTCCTTGCGGTGCTCGGTCTCCTCCATCAGGCCGAGGAAGACGCGATAGGCGTCGATGACCTGACCGCGTTCGACCAGTGTGAGCCAATTGTTCAGCCGCTCGTTTAACGGCCCGGTTTCCTTGAGCGGCTCCTGGTCCGGCCAATAGACGACCGGCTTTGGTGGCTCGGCGTTCGGCATTTTGTAGCCGCGCGTCGCGTAATGGCCCGGCGCCTTCAGGATTTTCTGGTTCCAGATGTCGAGCCCGGACGGGATGTACCAGATCGTCTGCGCGAGCGGCAGCCCGGCGAGCTTCTCGGGCAGCATCCTCTGCAGATTGACCGCCGCGCGCGACGAAAGCAGGCAATGGTCGTTGTTGACAAAGTTGGGGAAGCCGTCGTCGATGCGCTGATGGTATGGCACATGCGTATAGGGCGCATGGATGCGCACTGCTTCGGCCATGATCTCCGGCAGGGGCCGCCCGCGGCGGAGCAATTCGTAGTAGATGCGGCTGCCGCCCTCCTGGTCGCGGGCGAGCATGCGATCTTCGAGCTCCCGATACAGCCGAGGCGCTTCCTGACGGCCGTTTGTTGCTGTTGCGGCTTGCGCTGGCATGAATCTTCGCTCCTCGATCGTGATCGCATCACTCAGCGATAATCTTAGCCGCGTCGCGCTTATGGGGGCAATGGTGCCGTCGTTCTAGAGCTTTGAAGGAATTGGCTGGGGTGGAGGACGCCCAGACTGCACCGACGTAAGTTGTTGGCAGGCAACTAAGTTCTTCCTCTTCCACGTGAAATGATCCACTTGGATGTACCAATGGACTGTACCGATCCGAAAGCCCCAGCATTGCCACTCGCGAACTGACTTTCGGTCAAAATCTGACAGATGGAGCCCGTCAAAACGTGTCTTGCACACGTGCGGGATTGCCGAAAGCGGTAGCTCCAGCAGGCACATCACGGGTGACCACACTGCCTGCGCCGATCAGCGCATCGTCGGCAATGGAAACGCCGGGCAAAATGATTGCACCCGCCCCGATCCACACATTACGTCCAACATGGACCGGACGCCCGAATTCGAGACCCGAGGCTCTTAGAGCTGGGTCGCGTGGATGGTCGGCCGCGAGGATCTGCACCCCCGGCCCGATCTGAGTGCGGTCGCCGATCGTGACCTCGACAACATCCAGGATCACGCAGTTGAAGTTCAGGAACGCGCCAGCGCCCAGGCTTATATTGAAGCCGTAATCGCAGTGGAAGGGTGGCCGGATTACTGCACCGTCCCCAACGGCCGCGAGGCGTTCCCGCAGTAGGGTGTGCCGGTTGGAGGAGGCCATATCGAGTGCGGCGTTGTAACGCGCGAGCCACCGATGGGTTGCCGCCAACTCCGCCTGAATCTCGGGGGCGCTCGCATCATATAGCTCCCCGGCAAGCATCTTGTCCTTCTCCGAGCGCATTGGGGCATAATCCCTGATTCACCCCATGGTGGGGGATCCGAACTCACGCATCGCACTTGTCGTTGTCGGGCGCATCGGCCTCGAGCTGGACGCCGGGTACTCTTTACGCCGGAAAGGGCGAGACGCCGACGACATCCGCGTGTCCGACGAGCATCAGCACATAGACGATAACGGCGGCGCCCCAGCGCCATACGCCGATTTCGCCGGGGCTGAACCGATTTCGCCCAGCGGCAATTGCCGCGAATGGAACGATGGAGGTTTGCGCCGCAAATGGCTCCCAAGCACCGTCGAGAAGACGCCGGCGCTTTCTATCGATCGATACCGTCCCGGCGAGAGCGACGACAGCCCAAACCGCGAAAAAGACCAGCGAGGCAACATCGCCGTCGCCAATCAGGTGCACCAGCGCCCAGAGGCCGACACCCGTCAGGAACGGATGTCGGGTGACCCGAACGATGCCCTGCGGTGGTTGCGCGAGGCGATTTTCCTGGGCGACTGCGGTCGGGTTTGGTGTCGTCAGGCCGATGACGACCAGCAGAGAAGCGGGGAGCATCAGGATTATGGCGAATGGCTTCCACCACTCGAGCATCCCCCACGTAACAACGTAGGGGGCGCGATTGTAAGCCATCACCAGCCATGTGAGCCCAACTACGGTGGCAATTGAGAAGGCGACCCTATAACCGCTTTGGCCCAATGCCGCGATCGCGCGGTCGCGAATTGTCGTGCCGGCGACACCCAGATGAATTCCGGCGAAGAAAATCGCAGCGAGCAGTAATGACAGCACGGCGCATAGCTCCATTCCATAACGCGAAAGGAAACAGCGCGTGGCGGATCTAAGTTAATCCGGCAGTCCCGTTATGAGATACAGCGTCCCGAGGACCTGGCCGGGCTTGGCGTCGCCGAAGGTGCGCTTGAAGAGGGGGCCGATCTCGCCGCCGCGGTAGATGTGGCTGAGCGCCCGGTCGACGGCAAGGCGAAACTCCTCGTCGCCGCGGGGCAGCGCAAGCGCATAGGGCTCAACCGACAGATAGTTCTCGGCCAACATCAGCTTGCCGGGCGCTTTGCTGTGATTGATCAGGGAGACCAGAATAGACCGGTCTGCGAAATAGGCGGAGATCTTGCCGTCGTCGAGCAGCGCGACGCCCTCGGCGTGGGTTTTGGCGGGGATGATGTCGCTGGTAATACCCGCCGCCTTGAGCGAATCCCGCAGCGACTGCTCGGTCGTGGTGCCGCCGAGCACGCCGATCTTCTTGCCGGCCATTGCTTTCAGATCATGGGGTCCATCGGCTCGGATCATCAGGCTGGCGCCGTCGACGAAGGTCGGAATCGAAAAACCGACGATCTCGCGCCGGGACAGGGTAGCGCTCGTCGGCTCGCACAGTAGATCCGCCCCCTGTTGCCGGATCGCCTCGAAGCGGTCGGCGGCGGTGACCGGAACATAGACCACGTTCAGGGAGGCAAGCTGCAGCTGGTCCGCGAGCTTCTTGGCCACCTCCCGGCAGAGATCGACCATGAAGCCGACTGGCTCGCCGATTTTGTCCTTGTAGGAAAAGGGCGGCGCATCTTCGCGATAGGCGATCCGGATCGCCTTCTCCTGGCTGATCCGATCGAGTGCGCCTGCCGAGGCCGTGCCGGTGAAGAACCCTGTCATCAGCATCGTCAGCGCGACAAAAGCTGCGCAGAGGTACTTCCCGCCCAATTCCCTCATGACTTCCCCCTCAATCCTTCTCAAGCACATAGAAAATCGGCCGGGCGCGAGGCCCGGCCGAGCGAGGGTCGTTCCGTTTCGGCTTGGTTAGTCGCGCCGGGTACCTAGCAGCTGCATCAGCATCATGAATAGGTTGATGAAGTCGAGGTAGAGGCGCAACGCGCCCATGATGGCCTTTTTGCCGGCGATTTCGGAGCCGTCGCCCTCGTAATACATCTCCTTGATCTGCTGCGTGTCCCACGCGGTCAGTCCGGTGAAGACCAGGACGCCGATCACCGAGATCGCGAACTGCAGCGCCGAGGAGGCGAGGAACATGTTGACCAGCGACGCGATGATGATGCCGATCAGCCCCATAAACAAAAATGAGCCGAACTGCGACAAGTCGCGTTGCGTGGTGTAGCCGTAGAGGCTCATCGCGGCAAAGGTGCCGGCGGTGATGAAGAACACGCGCGCGACGCTCGCCCCGGTGAAACTCCAGGAACACCATGGCGAGCGACAGACCCATCAGCCCGGCATAGAGCCAGAAGACGAGCTGCAGAGTGCTGGCCTGCATCCGCTGCACGCCGAAGCTCATCAGCATCACGAGACCGAGCGGCGCCAGGATGACTAGCCAGATCAGCGGTGTCCGAGCGATCGACTCGTAAAAACCCGAATAGGCTGCGACATAGGCCACGATCCCGGTGAGCGCGAGCCCCGACGCCATATAGTTGTAGACGCGGAGCATGTAATCCCGAAGGCCGACATCGATGCCGACCCGGGCGTCCGCCGACCGCACCGTCCAGCGGGGCTGCGAACCTAAAGCCATAAACCCCCTCCAAGGAGAGAAGCGAGAGCGAGGGAGATTCCTCGTGCCCGCGATATTGGCACAAAACAAGATCTTTTCAATACTCACCCACCGCGGCGTACCCGAGCAAGATCCTTACGGGAACGCTATTCGTTCCGTAAGTAGGAGGCCGGCTTGGCGCCGAGCGCGCGCCAGGTTCCGGCAAAACCCAGTGCCGCAGTCAATAACGCGGCGAGGGTCACCGTCGACAACAGCGGGACCGGCAGAAAAATCCAGTCTATCTTCATCAGCCGAGTCACCAGGAAATAGGCGGCGACGGTGCCGAGGACGCCGGCCACCAGCGCGGCGAGCGCGCCGGTAATGCCGTTCTCGATCAGAAAAGCCCGCGTGATCATGCCGCGCGTCGCGCCGAGCACCTTCAGCACGACGGCATCGTAGACCCTCCGCCGATGCCCGGCCGCGACCGCGCCGCCCAGGACGAGGGCGCCGGCGCCGACGGTCACCAGAGCGGTCAGGCGGATCGCGTTCCCGATCAGGCCGATGATCCGGTCGACGGCGGCGAGCGCCTCGCGGACATGGATCGCCGAGATGTTGGGAAAGCGCTCGGTGACCGCACGGACCAGCCCCTCCTCCTCGTTCTGCGGCAGATAGACGGCGGCAAGGCGGGTCTGCGGGGCGTTTTCGAGTGTTCCCGGCGCAAAGACCATCGCGAAGTTGATGCCGAGCCGCTCCCAGTCGATCGACCGCAGGTTGGCGATCGTCGCGGTGATTTCGCGGCCGAGGAGATTGACGCTTAGGGTATCGCCGACTTTGAGCCGCATACCGCGGGCAAGGGCCTCGTCGAAGGATACGAGCGGCGGGCCCTCATAGCCGGACGGCCACCAGGTGCCAGCCGCCAGGCGCGAGCCTCGCGGCAAATCCGCCGCATAAGTGAGGCCTCGATCGCTGCGCAGTGCCCACTGCGCTTCCGGCGCGACGGATGCGTCTTCCACCGGCACGCCGTTCAGCCGTGTGATGCGGCCGCGCATCATCGGCACCTGATCGAAACGAGCCCCGGGGGTGGCGTGCACGAGAGCTGCAAATCCGGCCAGCTGATCGGGCTGTATGTCGATGAAGAAGTAAGCGGGAGCGTCCGCCGGCATCCGCGCCTCAACCTCGTGCGAGAGGTTCGCCTCAACCAGCGCAATAGCCACCAGCACGGTTAGCCCGATCCCGAGAGACAGGACGATTTGTGCTGTCGGGGCTTGCGGGCGATGCAGATTGGCGAGCGCCAGGCGCAATACCGGCCGGCGTGGCCGGCGCAGCCGCCTTGCGACCCAGAGGATCGCGGCGCCCGTCCCCCGGAAGAGGGCAAAGGCGGCGATCGCCCCTGCAACGAACCACAGCGCGACCTTCCGCTCCTGCGCGGCAAAGACGGCCAAAGCCGCGAGCGCGAGCACCAAAGCCGCCGTCGTTCCAAGAATTCCGGCGGGGATGCGGCGTCGCGCCCGGTCGACAATGTCGCGAAACAGTGCCCCGGCGGAAACCCGGCCAACTCCGGCGAGCGGCCATAGCGAGAAGGCAAGTGTCGTCAGCAGACCGAATAGCGCCGCGAGCGCCAACGGCGCCGGATGGATCGCAAACCGGATAGTGACCGGGAGAACACCCGCCAATAGGGGCGACACCGCGACCGGCGCGAGTGCCCCGAGTGCGAGCGCGGCGATGATGCCGAGGAGGGCGAGGGTCAAGACTTGGGTGAGGTAGGTCGCGAAGACCAGCCGGTTCGAGGCTCCAAGACATTTGAGGGTTGCAATGGTCGACGTCTTGCCCGCAATGAAATTGCCGACCGCATTGCCGATCCCGACCCCGCCGACCAGCAGAGCCGTAAGCCCGACGAGGCTCAAAAACAGGCCGACGCGATCGATCAGCCGCTGCAATCCAGGCGAGGTTTCGCCAAAGCTGCGGATTTGCCAGCCGGCTTCCGGAAAGGCGGCGCGTGCCGTCTTTGCCCAAACCGCCGGGTCGACCCCGGCGGGCAGTCGCACCCTGTAGCGATACGTGACCAGGGCGCCTGGCTGAATGAGCCCGGTTTCACCGAGCGCCTGCGCGGAGATCAGCACGCGCGGTCCGAAGATGAGACCCGCCGTGGCAGCGTCGGGCTCGCGCACGATTGTGGCGCGGATCTGCAGGAGTGCCTGGCCGATCTTTATCCGATCGCCGATCGCCAGGCCGAGACGACTGAGGATCGCAGGATCGACCGCAGCGCCGTAATTGCCGCCACTCGAACTCAAGGCCGTGGTTAGGTTTTGAGCCGGCGAGAGGTCGATTGAGCCATAGAGCGGGTATGCGGCGTCGACCGCCTTCAACTCGATCAGGCTGCGCCTGGTGCCGTCCTCGGTACGCGCCATTCCCCGCATCGTCGCAACTTCCGACACGGAGCCGCTCTGTTCCAGAAAATCTCGCTCATTCGGATTGGCCTGTCGGTACGCGAGCCGCGCTTCGGCATCACCGCCGAGCAGATCTCGCGCATCGTCCTTGATCGCAGCGGTGACGGAAGCGGCAATTGAGCCGATCGCCGCGATCGCAGTGACGCCGAGGACGAGGCAGCCGAGAAAGACGCCAAGACCCTTCATGCCGCCGCGCAACTCGCGCCGCGCGAGGCGAACCGCGTAGAACGGCGAGGCGGCGCTCAAAACGCGTTCCCGACGGCGGCGAGCCGGCCGCGGGGGACACGGCGATCTTCAACGATCCTGCCGTCCATCAGCCGAACCTGGCGCTCGCATCGTTCGGCTATGGCGGGATCATGAGTCACCAACAGCAGGGTCGTCCCGTGCCGGGCATGTTGCTCGAACAGGCAATCGATGACGAGCTGACCGGTATTACCGTCGAGATTTCCGGTGGGCTCGTCGGCGAGCAGCAGCTTTGGTCCGGCGATGAAGGCGCGGGCAATCGCCACGCGCTGCTGTTCGCCGCCCGACAGCTGGCCGGGATAATGGGTCAGGCGGTGACCGAGGCCGACCGTCGCGAGGGCTTGCGACGCTGCGGCAAAGGCATCGGCGCGGCCGCCGAGCTCGAGTGGGATCGCCACATTTTCGAGGGCGGTCATCGTGGGCAACAGGTGAAAGGACTGAAAGACGATCCCGATCCGAACGCGACGGAACCGGGCGAGCGCATCCTCATCGAGGCCGCCGAGATCGACCCCGTCGATCCATACTCGTCCGGAGCTCGGCCGCTCCAACCCGCCGAGCACCATCATCAACGTGGACTTCCCGGAGCCCGATGGGCCGACGATGCTCACCGTCTCGCCCGCCCCGATCTCGAGCGAGATCCCGCGGAGAATGTTGACGGGACCGGCGGCGCTCCCCAGTGTTAGGTGAACGTCGTCAAGCATCGCGAGCGGGCCGCCGGGATGAAGCGAGGTGGTCATACTCCGTCCGAACCAGGAAGGGCGGCCGGCCGCCAAAACCTCCGACCATATGGCGCGCTCAACCACGCTTTCAACGCGGTGCGAGACCACGCCCGTTACTCCCCGATGCGCAAGAGGCGCGGCGCCGGTCTGGTTCTTGCTGCCGTCGTGCTGGGTCTGCTGACTGTTGCTTCACCGGTCATGGCGCGAGTTCCAGTAATCCTCGATTTTGGCGACAGCCTTACCGCCGGTTACGGTGTTCCAGCCGCACAAGCCTTTCCGGCGCGGCTCGAGGCGTGGCTTCACGCGCGCGGGATCGCGGCGCGCGTGGTCAATGCCGGAGTGTCCGGCGATACCACGGCGGGTGGCTTGGCACGCCTCGACTGGGCGCTCGCCGACAAGCCCGACCTCGTCATCCTGGCGCTCGGCGCCAATGACGCGTTGCGCGGCATCGAGCCTTCGACGGTGCGCGACAATCTCGATAAAATGATCGAGAGGATCGAGGCCAACGGCGCAAAAGTGCTGCTTCTCGGCATGCTTGCACCGCCGAATTGGGGAGAGGAGTACAAGCGCGCGTTCGACCAAATCTTCCCCGAGCTTGCACATCTCCACCATCTGCCGCTCTATCCGTTTTTTCTCGAAGGTGTGGCGATGAATCCGGAACTCAACCAACCCGACGGACTCCATCCGAACGAAAAGGGTGTCGCCGTGCTCGTGGATCGAATCGCACCGGTCGTCGCCGGCCTGATCGGAGGGGCGTCGTGAGCACGCAATTTGCTGCCACCGTCGCGATGGGAGACCCGGTCAGCCTCGTAGCGCGATGCGTCGCCGGGATCCCGGCGGTCGAGGGAGCAAATTTGGGGATCCTGTACCTGACCGAGCCGGCCGCCCCGGTTTTCCCTCAACTCGTTCGTGCGCTAATCGAGCGCACCGGGATCCGTTCCTGGGTCGGCGGTGTCGGGCTGGGTGTCTGCTCGGCGGAGGATGAAATTTTCGACGAGCCGGCGGCAGTTGCAATGACGGCTGTTTTGCCCCCTGACAGTTTCCGCGTCTTTTCGGCGACCGATGATCCGGGTTCGGAGCTGCCGCGCCGGCACGCCGCTTGGCTCGAGACCTCGCAGCCGGTCTTGGCGCTCGTCCACGCCGACCCGCGCTGTCCCGATTTGGCGAAGGCCGCGATCGATCTTGCGACGGCGAGCGGCGCGTTTCTCGTCGGCGGTCTGGTATCGCACCGCTCCGCCAGCCCGCTGTTGGGCCGCACCTCCGACGAAGAAGACGGCCTCGGCGGCAACGGGTTCGCGGGGCTGATGCTGGCCCCCGGAGTTGCCGTCGCCACCGGGCTGACGCAAGGCTGCATGCCAATCGGGCCGGTGCACCGCATCGACGAGGCGCGGGACAACGTCGTCATGGGTATCGACGGACGCCCGGCGCTGGCCGTGTTCACCGAGGATATCGGGCCCAGGCTCGCCGGCGATTTGCGGCGCGTCGGCGGGCTGATCTTCGCCGGGTTGCCGGTGCCCGGTTCGGATACCGGGGATTATCTCGTCCGCAATCTTATGGCGATCGACCCGGGCCGGGGCTGGCTGGTGCTGGGTGCGGAGATTGCGGCGGGCGACGCGATCGTGTTCTGCCGCCGCGACCCCGAGAGCGCGCGCCGCGACATGGTCCGCATGGTGAGCCAACTTGCCGGGCGGCTCAGCGCCCCGCCAAAGGCGGGAATTTATGTCAGTTGTGTCGCGCGGGGAGCCGCATTGTTCGGTGAAGCCGGAGTGGAGACCGCACTGATCCGCGAGGGTCTGGGCGAATTTCCGTTGATCGGCTTTTTCGCCAATGGCGAGATCTCACGCGATCGCCTCTACGGCCATACCGGTGTTCTCACGCTCTTTATTTGAGGGGGCTGACCCGAGCGGTGGGCAAATGGCATGTTGCGTCTCTTTGTCGGAATCGGCTTCCCGCCGGAACTCAAGCTGCGGCTGTCATTGTTGTGCTCGGGGGTGCCGGGTGCGAAATGGGTCGACCCCGGCAACTTCCATTTGACCCTGCGTTTCATCGGCGAAATCAGTGAGGATGTAGCGGCCGATATCGATGACACGCTATCACGGCTGCGAGCGCGCCGCTTCACGCTGCAGATTGCCGGGACAGGCGTATTCGGCGGGGAAAAGCCGCGCAGCCTGTGGGCGGGAGTTCGAGCGCAGTCCCGAACTCGCCGGGTTGCGCGACAAAATCGAGCAGGCGCTGATCCGCACCGGCTTGTCGCCTGAGCCGCGCAAATTTTCGCCTCACGTTACTCTGGCGCGGCTTCGCGACCCGCCGCTCGACAAGTTGCACTCCTTTCTGGTGGCGCACGCGCACTTCCGCGCCGATCCCCTTCGGGTCGAAGCTTTCAGCTTGATCGCGAGCTTCCAGACCAAGTCCGGCTCGGTTTATGAAGACCAGGCTGATTACCCTCTGCTCCACTGAATGGCGGGAAAGGAATAAGCATGGCTTATTGGCTGCTCAAATCCGAACCATCGAGTTATTCGTGGGAACGGCTCGTGGCGGATGGCCGCACCCATTGGGATGGCGTGCGCAATCCGCAGGCGCTGAACAATTTGCGGGCGATGAAGCGGGGCGACCGCGCCTTCTTCTACCATTCGAACGAGGGCAAAGAGATCGTCGGCGTCGCGGAGGTCGTCAAAACGTTCTACCCCGATTCCGCCGACAAGAGCGGCAAGCTCGGCATGGTTGACATCAAGCCCGTAATCCCGGCAGCGACCCCGCTCGGCCTGAAGGAGATGAGATCCAATCCCGAGCTCTCTGGTCTTTCGCTGCTGAAGCAATCGCGACTATCTGTCTGCCCTGTTACAGAAAAAGAATGGTCTGTGTTGTGCAAAATGATGGACATTCCTCCTGATACTGGAAGTGGCAAAAGCAGTTGATCGTCAAAATTCCGTCCTATTTACGATTTGTTACATAGAGTTTACAAAAATTTACCGCTTGCACTTTAGTGGGGCGTCATTCTCCAGCAGTCAAGCCTCACAACGAAAGCATTCGCGGGGATCGCTGACATGCTGGATCATTATTTTCAACCTGCGGCAAGCTTCTCGCATGGCCTAGTTGCTGGGTTTCCCGGCTCTGTTCGCCGACACCTCGCCATCGTCGACCAAAGCCGATTGCGGTCTGATTGCCTCAAACTGGCGCTCAGCATGCAGCCCAGGCGCTGGCGTGTGGCGGACATCGCGACGGTTTCCGAGCTGATACAGCAGGTGCTGCACGGCGAGGAGTTCGACGTGATCCTCCTCGGCGGATCGACGTGCTCGCAGATCGATATCGCCGACATTTCCTCTCTGGCCGCATCGGTCCAAACGCCGATCCTCGTCGCCGCAGACTGCGACGACCCGGAGCGGGCCCGCATGATCCTGCGCGCCGGCGCACGCGGTTTCTTGCCGGCGAGCTATAGTCTCAAAGTTTTGATTGGCGCCCTCGAACGCGTCCGCACTGGCGGCAGCTACGTGCCGCTGACATTGACCGAGGCGGCCCCGGCCCAGCGCACCCCATGGCGCGCGCTGACGCGCCGTCAGTGCGATGTCCTCGCGCTGATCGCCGAAGGCAAGGCAAACAAGCTGATCGCCGACGCGCTCAACATGTCCGAAAGCACGGTCAAGGCGCATGTCAAGCAGATCATTCGGCGTCTCAATGTCGCCAACCGGACGCAGGCGGCGCTGCTCGCGACGCGAACCGGCGCCGGACATTGAGGGGCCAAGCCGCTCGACGGGTATTGTAAGGCGCTTAGCGGGGCGGAATATCCTCGACGGACAGTCCGACGCGAGGCCAGCGCCGGCAGCCGAGGAGGAAACACGCCATGCCCGGGCGGACCGTCATCCCCATCTCTGCCCATCCGCAGGTGGGCAAGATCAGCGAGGCCGAATATTTCCGGCTCTACGAGCAATCGCTCGCCGACCCCGAGCGATTTTGGGCCGAGCACGGCAAGCGCATCGATTGGATGAAGCCATTCACCAAGGTGAGGAACGCCGCGTTCGAGGGCGATGTCCACATCGCCTGGTACGAGGACGGAACGCTAAACGCGTCGCACAACTGCATCGATCGCCACTTGCCGCGGCGTGCGGAGCAAACCGCGATCCTGTGGGAGGGCGACGATCCGAGCGAGGACCGCCGGGTCACCTATCGCGAGCTGCACGAGGCGGTGTGCCGGCTGGCAAATGTCACTGAAAGATCGGGGTGTCCGGAAAGGCGACCGGGTCACGATTTATCTCCCGATGATCCCCGAGGCCGCGTTTGCGATGCTCGCCTGCGCCCGCATCGGCGCCGATCCATTCCGTCGTCTTCGGCGGTTTCTCGCCCGACAGCCTCGTCGGGCGGATTCGGGATTGCCGCTCGACCGTGCTGATCACCGCCGACGAGGGCCGCCGCGGCGGTCGGACGATCCCGCTCAAGCGCAATGCCGATGACGCGCTGCGGCATTGCCCCGAGGTGCGCGACGTCATCGTTGTCCGTCACACCGGCGGCACCATCGACTGGGTAGAGGGCCGCGACCTCTGGTACCACGAAGTCTGCGCCGCTGCTTCTCCCGATTGCCCGGCAGAGGAAATGTCTGCCGAGGACCCGCTGTTCATCCTCTACACTTCGGGCTCGACCGGACAGCCGAAAGGGGTGTTGCACACCACGGGCGGCTATCTCGTCTATACGTCGATGACGCACGAATACGTGTTCGACTATCGCGAAGGCGAAGTCTATTGGTGCACCGCCGATGTCGGCTGGGTCACTGGTCACAGCTACATCGTGTACGGGCCGCTGGCCAACGGCGCGACCACCTTGATCTTCGAGGGCGTCCCCAACTACCCGGACCCCTCGCGGTTCTGGCAGGTCGTCGACAAGCACAATGTGCGGATCTTCTATACCGCGCCGACCGCAATCCGCGCGCTGATGCGCGAGGGCGAGGAGTATGTCCGGCGCACCAGCCGGCGCTCACTGCGGATCCTTGGCAGCGTCGGCGAACCGATCAACCCCGAGGCGTGGCTGTGGTACTACGATCACGTCGGCGAGCAGCGCTGCCCGGTCGTCGATACCTGGTGGCAGACCGAAACCGGCGGCATCCTGATCACCCCTATCCCGGGCGCGACACCATTGAAGCCGGGCTCGGCGACGCGGCCCTTCTTCGGCATCCAACCGGTCATCGTCGACAACGACGGCAAGGTCGTCGACGGTCCCGGCGAAGGAAATCTCTGCATTGCCAATGCGTGGCCCGGCGTAATGCGCACGGTCTTTGGTGATCACCGGCGTTTCGTCCAGACCTATTTCTCGCATTTCCCGGGGCTGTATTTCACCGGTGATGGCGCCCGCCGGGACGAGGACGGTTTCTACTGGCTGACCGGGCGGGTCGATGATGTCATCAATGTCGCCGGCCATCGCCTCGGCACCGCCGAGATCGAGAGCGCGCTGGTCGCCCATCCGCGGGTCGCTGAAGCTGCGGTCGTCGGGTTTCCGCACGACATAAAGGGCCAAGGCATCTATGCCTATGTGACCTTGAAGGTGACCGAGACCCCGAGCGAAGAGCTGCGGCGCGAGCTCGTCGCCTGGGTGCGGCAGGAGATCAGCCCGATTGCCGCTCCCGATCTGTTGCAATGGGCACCGGGTCTGCCCAAGACCCGCTCCGGCAAGATCATGCGGCGTATTCTGCGCAAGATCGCCGCCAACGAGCACGATGCCCTCGGCGATGTCACAACCTTGGCCGACCCCGCCGTTGTCGACGAACTCGTCGACAATCGCGTGAACCGGGCACCGTAACCCCCACAAGAAGGAGGCGGCTCATCCGTCCTTTCCGCCGAATACCCGACCATGCCCATCGACCGCCCGCCGGTGTTCCGAGATTCCGGGAGCACAGGCTTCGCCAGCGTCCCGGAACGACGGCTAATTCCAACATCTCGTTAATCTCGGAGGGAGAGAACCATGGCCAAGGGCGTGCTTGTCGCGGCATTCGAATATTCCAACGTCGCGGAAGACGAGTTCAACGATTGGTACGATCTGGAGCACATCCCGGAACGCCAACGCGTCTCCGGTTTTCTCAGCTGCCAGCGCTGGATCGGGGTGGACAACCCGAAGCACTCGGTCGCCACCTATGATCTCGACAGCCTGGCGGTATTGAAGAGCGAAGCTTACCGCGCGATCGGCGGTGAGAACCTGTCGCCTTGGTCGAAACGTCTGACTGCCCGGTGCCAGCGCCTGCTGCGCTTCGAAGGCGAGCAGATTCTGCCCGGCGGCAAGACCGCGCCGGCTGATGCCGGGGGGCTCCTGCTGGTCGGGATGACGCCTGCAGCGGAGGTCGAGACCGCCTTCAACGCATGGTATGACACCGAGCACGTCCCTGCTCTTTCCCGTGTATCGGGGGTCCTCAGCGCGCGCCGGTTCCGCGCCGGTTACAGCAGCGGACCGCGATACGTCGCCCTCTATCACCTCGCCTCCCCGGAGGTGATCACCGGCCCGGGATGGAAGCAGGCGAGCGAGTCGACGCCGATGCCCGAGCACATCCGGCCACAGATCCGCGATCGCTTGCGCCTCGTTTGCCGCAAATACCGGCGCCAAGGCTGAAGGTTGGCACCGGAGGTACCCTCACCCACCAAGCCATTCGGGCTTGATGGGTGAGAGTCGATTGCGGGAGCGAGGGCGGGAGGTTGGGATGCGGTATGAGCTCTATTATTGGGCTGGGATACAAGGGCGCGGCGAGTTTGTTCGATTGGCGCTTGAGCAGGCGGGCGCCGAATATGTCGACGTCGCGAGGCAGGCCGGCGGCGAGACTGCGATGATGCGCCTACTCGGCGGCGCGGGCGCCGGGCAGTTGCCGTTTGCGCCGCCGTTCCTGAAGGCGGGGGAATTGATCATCGCTCAGACCGCCAACATTCTGCTCCATCTCGGCGCTCATCACGGCCTGGCGCCGGCGGACGAGGCGGGCCGGTTGTGGGCCCATCAGCTGCAGCTGACGATCGCCGACTTTGTAGACGAGGCTCACGATACCCATCATCCGATAGCCAGCAGCCTCTATTACGAAGACCAACGCTCGGAAGCGCGCGCTCGCGCCGCCGACTTCCTGAAATCGCGAGCGCCGAAATATCTCGGGTACTTCGAACGGGTGCTGGAGCGCAATCCGGCCGGCCCGGCTCATCTGGTCGGTGCGGAGCTGACCTATCCGGATCTGTCCCTCTTTCAACTGGTGGCGGGTATGCGCTACGCCTTTCCGCGCGCCATGGCGCGGCTCGAGCCGAAACACCCGCGGCTCCTTGGGTTGCACGACCGGGTTGCGGCCCTACCCCGGATCGCCGCTTACCTCGCATCGGACCGCCGGATCGCCTTCAACGAGCACGGCATCTTTCGGCATTACCCGGAGCTCGATAGCGAGGCACAGCCCAAGGTAACCGGGAATGGCGATTCGTAGGGGCGAGCAGCTTCTGCAATCGCTGCGGGACGGCCGCCAGCTGTTCATCGACGGCGAGCGGGTAGAGGATGTCACCACCGATCCGCGCTTTACCGCGGCGGCGCGGAGCCTCGCCGAGCTCTACGACATGCAGCACGATCCGGCGCTGATTGACCGGATGACCTTTCTCTCGCCGACCAGCGGCGAGCGCGTCGGACTTTCGTTCATCGAGCCGCATTCGGTCGACGATCTGATCCGTCGCCGCGATATGGTGAAGATCTGGGCGGACGCGACCTGCGGGATGTTTGGCCGCAGTCCCGATTACATGAACATATTCATCACCGCCTTCGCCTCGGCGGCCGAAGAATTCGGCAAGAAAGACAAGAAGTTCGTCGAGAACATTTCCGGTTATTACGAATATATCCGCGAGAACGACATCTGCATGACCCATACCTTGATCAACCCGCAGGTCGACCGCTCGCGGCCCGTTGAGCAGCAGGACAAGGATTTGGCGGCGAAGATCGTTAAGGAGACCGACGCCGGGATTGTCATCCGCGGCGCGCGCATGGTGTCGACCCTGTGCGCCTACTCCGATGATCTCCTCGTGCTCCCGTCGACCTACATCGCCAACAGCAAGGAAGCCGAGCCTTATGCCTTCGGCTTCAGCGTCAAGGTCAACGCCTCCGGTCTGCGTTTCATCTGTCGCCCCTCGGTGATCCACCAGAACGCCGCCTCGCCGATGGACTATCCGCTCTCGGCGCGCTTCGACGAGACCGATGCGATGGTCGTCTTCGACGATGTGCTGGTGCCGTGGGAGCGCGTCTTCATCCACCGCGATCCCGAGCTGTGCAACGGCCTCTACAACCGTACCGGCATCATGCCGCAGATCATGCACCAGTTTTCGGCCAAGAACCTGGCGAAGGCCGAGTTCATGATGGGGCTGGCCTTTGCGATCGCCAAATCGACCAACATCGACCAGCATCTGCACGTCCAGGGTATGTTGGCCGAGTTGATCCAATACACCGAGTTTTGCCGCGCTTGCCTTAGGGCGAGCGAGGCCGATGCAACAAAGGGAACTGCCGGCGTGATGACCCCGGCGGCGATGCCGCTGTGGACCGTGCGGATGATGTTCCCGAAAATGTTCGTGCGGATGTGCGAGATCATTCAGATCTTGGGCGCCGGCGGGCTCGTCGCGGTCCCCTCTTACGCGGAGCTGGACGGCCCGGCGGCCGCCGACGTTGCCACTTATTTCCAGGCGGCGAACGCCGACGCCGCGACGCGGATCAAGCTGTTTCGCCTCGCCTTCGACGCCGCAGTGTCCTCCTTTTCGGGCCGCCAGCAACTCTACGAGCGCTACTATTCCGGCGACCCGGTGCGGCTCGCCGGCACGCTCTACGGCCTCTACGACAAGGACACCCACATCGATCGCATCCTCGCGATGCTCGACGAGCTCGAGGCGGATCGGCGAGGTAAGTAGGCGGTAGCTGCAAGAATGATGTCGTGCGTCCTTCGAGGCCTCGCTTCGCGAGGCGCCTCAGGATGAGGCATTTTTCTCAATGCCATCAAGGATATGTCCTCATGCTGAGGAGCGATCCGGCACCGCCGGGGCGCGTCTCGAAGCACGTACGGCACGGGTGCAGCGCATTCTTGCCCAGCCTCTGAGCGTTATCCGCCTGCCAGAGCGTCGATTTCCGCGTCCTCCGGAAACCGGCCTAACTGTTTCTTTGAAAAAACGAGCTTTCCGTCGATGGTGATTTCGAACACGCCCGACACGCCTTTGACGAGCTCGACTTCTTCTGCGCCGCGTTCCATGAGTCTGGCCTTCGCACGGAGGGCCCGAGGTTCATAGTTTCAAGGCACGCAGTATTCGATCCTGACCTTCATTACAGCCACCTCGTTCAGCGATCAACCGCTCGCAATCTACCACTGCTCGAGCGGTCGAGGCCATGGTCGTGTCTCACCCGATCGGCCCTTTCCGAGCTATACAGCGTCCTTTTGATCGTCGGAAGAGCCTGATGCTGGATCTCAGCGCGGCAGAATTCGAGGCGGTGCGGCTGAGCCTGCGCATCGCGTTCTGGGCAATGGTCGGCAGCCTGCCCTTTGGGCTCGCGACGGCGATCGTTCTCGCGCGCGGCCGATTCTACGGCAAGAGCCTGCTCGACGGCGTGGTTCATCTGCCACTCGTAATGCCGCCTGTGGTGACCGGCTATCTGCTGCTGCTGTTGTTCGGCCGCAACGGACCGCTCGGCCGGTTTCTCGACGAATCCTTCGGGATCGTCTTTGCGTTTCGCTGGACCGGGGCGGCGCTCGCCTGCGCAGTGATGGGCTTTCCGCTGCTGGTCCGCGCAATCCGGCTGTCGCTGGAGGCGGTCGACCGCCGGCTCGAAGAGGCTGCAGGCACACTAGGCGCCAGGAGGATCTTTGTATTCGTACTCGTGACGTTGCCATTGATCGCCCCAGGGATCGTCGCCGGTATGGTGTTGTCCTTTGCCCGCAGTCTGGGCGAATTTGGTGCTACGATTACGTTTGTTTCCAACATCCCCGGGGAGACCCGGACCATCGCTTCGGCGATTTACACCCTGACCCAAACTCCAGGCGGCGATATCGGCGCGCTGAGACTCACTCTTGTCTCGATAGCGCTGTCATTTGTTGCACTGCTCGCTGCCGATCTCCTGGCGAGGCGCCTGGGCCGGCGCCTTTCGGGCGACTGAACCCATGCTCGAAGTCGATATCGAGCACCGGCTCGCCGATTTCGCGCTCGACACCCACTTTCACGCCGGGCGCGGTCTGACCGCGCTATTCGGCCGTTCCGGAGCCGGCAAGACCTCCGTAGTCAACGCAATCGCCGGCCTGCTCCTCCCGCGCCGAGGACGAATCGTCGTAGACGGCTCGGTTCTGCTCGATACCGAGCGCGGCATCCGGGTCCCGACCCATCTGCGGCGGATCGGCTATATCTTTCAGGAGGGCCGGCTCTTTCCGCACCTTACCGTCAGGCAGAACCTGTTGTTCGGGCGCTGGTTCGCCCCGGCTCGGGAAAGGCGCGCCATCCATCTAGGCGACATCGTCGATCTGCTCGGAATCGCTGAATTGCTCGACCGCCGGCCCGGCCGGCTTTCAGGCGGCGAAAAGCAGCGCGTCGCGATCGGCCGCGCATTGTTGGCGAGCCCGCGGCTGTTGCTGATGGACGAGCCGCTGGCATCGCTCGATGCGAGGCGAAAGGACGAGATCATGCCCTACCTCGAACGGCTGCGCGACGAGGCAAGAGTACCGATCGTCTATGTCAGCCATTCCATCGCGGAGGTCACCCGCCTGGCCACCACGATCGTGCTGATCTCGGCTGGCCGGGTCCACGCCGTCGGTCCGGTGCGCGAGGTTATGGGCCGCGCGGAGCTCTATCCGCTGGCGGGCCGTTTCGAAGCTGGGGCGGTTCTTGGGGTGCGCGTTGCGGCGCACGACCAGCGCTGGAATTTGACCGAGCTCACCGGCGATTTCGGCAAACTCACGGTGCCTCGTCTGGATGCGCCCGTCGGCACCGACTTGCGGGTGCGCATCCGCGCGCGAGACGTGATTCTCGCGCTCACCCGCCCCACTGGCATCAGTGCACTCAACGTGTTGGCGGCCGAGGTCGAGCGGCTAGTTCCCATCGAGGAGGGCGCGCTCGAAGTTCAGCTCCGCCTCGGCGGCGAACGCCTGCTGGCGCGAGTGACCAGACGTTCCGGCGAGGCGCTCGGCCTTGCCGGCGGACGCAAGGTGTTCGCGGTCATTAAAACGGTCGCAATCGATCGGCGCAGTCTTTCGCGGCAGGGCGAGACCGCCGAGCTCGATGACGAAATGGAAACCTTCGACAGCTAAAATTGAGATTGAGTGACGAAGACGACCGCGGGAAATCGCGACGCATCGCATAGGACCTCGCGCATGGACAACACCATCGGACGTGTCGTGGCGGTGGCGGGCTCGCAAATGACCGCGACCCTCGAAGTCGACGCTCTCACCGAGGATCCCGTTCGCATCGGCGCGATGGTAAAAGTGAGAAGCGCCCACCTCGACGTGATCGGCACGATCGGCACGATAAATGCCGAAGGGGGCGGTTCTGCGCCGCGCAGCCTTATTGTCGTCGATCTGCTGGGCGAGATCGTTCCCACAGCCGAGGGCCGGCCGCAGTTCAGCCGGGGCGTTACCCACTACCCGGTTGCCGGAACGCCGGTTCGAGCCGCGACAGACGCCGATTTGACCGTCGTCTACACTCGGCCATCGGCTACCAACGTCAGCATCGGCACCCTCTATCACGACCCGAGGCGTTCGGCGTTTATCGTCGTCGACGAGCTGCTGGCGAAGAATTTCGCCGTGCTGGGGGCCACCGGGTCCGGGAAATCATGCGCAGTGACACTGTTGCTATTGGCGATACTGGCCGAGCATAAATATGCGCATATCGTTCTGTTGGATCCGCACAACGAATACGGCAAGGCGTTCGGGGACCTCGCCGAAATCGTCAATGTCGATAACCTTCAGCTGCCGTTCTGGCTGCTTGATTTCGAGGAGGCGGTGGGAGTTCTGGTCCGCGGCGGGACCGCGCAGGAGCAGGAAGCTCAGGCGATAATTCTAAAAGACGCGATCACCAGCGCGCGCCGCCGCTTTGCGGTCGAGGACCTCACCTCGGCATCGATCACTGTAGATACACCGATGCCATTCAAGGTTTCCGATCTCATCCGCTTGATCGATCAAGCGATGGGAAAGCTGGACAACCCGGACAGCTCGGCGCCGTACCTGCGCCTCCTGACTCGCCTTGAGTTCCTGCGCCACGACCGGCGCTTTGCCTTTATGTTCTCCGACTGGCTCGTCACGCGAGATACGCTGGCGCAGATCGTCGGCCGATTGCTGCGCATCCCGGTGAACGATAAGCCGCTGACGATCATCGATTTGTCCGGCATCCCGAGAGAGATCGCCGATATCGTGGTTTCTATGCTGTGCCGGCTGATCTTTGATCTCGCCTTGTGGGCCGAGCGAGAGCAGATGCCGCCAGTCCTGCTGGTATGCGAGGAGGCCCACCGCTATGTCCCGGCATCCCCGGGCGTCGGGTTCGCGGCGGCCAGCCGGGCGATCACCCGGCTCGCTCGGGAAGGACGCAAATACGGCATCTCTCTTGCCCTGATAACGCAGCTGCCTTCCGAGCTGTCGTCTCAGGCGCTATCGCAATGCGGCACCGTCTTCGCCTTGCGCCTGGGGCATTACCTCGATCAGCACTTCATGGCGACGGCATTGCCGGATGCGGCGCGCGGGATGATGGCGGCGCTACCGAGCATGCGCACCCAGGAGGCGATCGCATTCGGAGAAGGCGTGCAGCTGCCGATGCACATTCGCTTCGACGATCTGCCGCCCGAGCGTCGACCCCGCAGCGAAAGCGCCGATTTCTCGAAAGCCTGGCGGGCGGATCTTGCCGGGGCGGATTTCCTGAAAGAAGGAATCCGCCGCTGGCGCGAACAGAGCCGCGGGCCGAGCAAAGAATAGATCTGCCTCGGTCAAGTGCCGCCCAGCTGGATCTCTTTCACTCGGAACGAAGCGATCAGGGCTAGCCGCGGCCGATAAAATAAGGCCAGTCGATGATCGGCCTTCGCCGCGTCTTGGGACCCCGCCGGAGATTGCGGTCACGCAACAAGAGTGCGAGGCGACCCGAAACTCGCCTCGCGAGATATGCATCACAGTCGATTGGGTCCGCGCGGCCACTTCCAGCCTGCGGCTCGCGGTGATTGTTGCGCTTGGCTTCACCCGTCCGTCACAATCATCCCAACCGAGCTTTTGATGGAGCAGCCCGCATGGACGAAAAGAGGCGGCATGGCACGATGGCAGGACGATCTCTATGATCTGTTGCGCCGCAACAATGTCACTCAATTCGCCGACGTGCCCGATGCCGGCCACCGCATCCTGATCGACCGATCGCTCGCAGATCCGGAGGTGCATTCGGTGGCGCTGACCAGCGAGGAGGGGGCGTGGCGATGCTCGCCGGCGCCGACCTCGGCGGCGCTCGCGGTGTCCTCTTGATGCAGAGCAGCGGCACCGGCAATTGCGTCAACATGCTGTCGCTGATCAAAGGCGGCCGGTTTCCGTTTCTGACATTGGTCAGCATGCGCGGCGATTTCGGCGAAGGCAATCCATGGCAATTCCCGATGGGCCAAGCGGTCCAGCCGGTGCTCGAGGTGATGGGCGTCATCTGCCTGCGGATCGAGCAGCCGGAGGAAGTTGTGCCGACCGTTGGCGCCGCCCTGACGATGGTGTTTCAGAGCGGTCAGGCGGTGGCGGTGCTGCTGACCCAGAAACTGCTCGGCGCGAAGCAATTCTAGGGAGGCCGAGATGGCAACCGATCAGGACGGAAGAGGCACGGGTGCGTTCGCCCCGCGGTTCATCCTCGACCGGCGCGACGCGGTGCCGGCCTTGATCGGCCGGCACGAGGATTTTCTGATCGTCAGCGGTCTCGCGGGGACGAGCCGCGACGTCGCGGCTCTGACCGGGGACGGGGCGCACACCTACACGATGGCCGGCGCCATGGGCGGGGCCTGCATGATCGGGCTCGGTCTCGCGCTTGCTCGTCCCGACAGGCGCGTGCTCGTCGTGACCGGCGATGGCGAGTTGTTGATGAATGTCGGCGCGCTCGCGACGATAGCGGTGATGAACCCGGCCAATCTCGCGATCGTCTGCGTCGATAACGGACATTACGGCGAGACCGGATATCAGAAGAGCCATACGAGCCTTGGGGTCGACCTCGAAAAGATCGCCGCCGGTTCCGGGATCAAGGCGACCCGCACGATCGCGTCTCGCGAAGAAATCGCCGGACGGCGCTCGCCTGTTGCGCGAGGGCAACGGCACCGCCTTTGTCGTGCTGCGCGTCAAACCGACCGATCCGCCCGCCTTCAAGCGCAACATGGATCCGTCCGCCTGCCGCAACCGCTTTCGCGCGGCGCTGTTGGGCGCTCCTTAATACCCGGGGTCGCGTTCCATTATATCGAGCACCGCTGCCGCTGCGCGGGCTGTTTCATCATCCTCGCCCCGTTCCCGGCGCCACAATTCGACCACCTGCTGCTGCAATGCGTGGGCCTCGGCTCGCTCTCCTTCTTGCCACAGCACCGCGGCGAGATTGCTCATTGTAGTGAGGCTGTCTGGGTGGCGCTCGCCGAATTCGCGGCAGGTGGTGGCGAGCACCGATGCGAGCAGCTCCCGAGCTCGGGTGAAATCGCCTTGCGCTGCGACCGTCCCGGCGAGATTGTTGACGGCGCGCAATGTTTCGAGATCGGCGTCGCCGAACAGCGCGCGGCGCCCCTTCACGATTTGTTCCTGCAGCTGACGCGCCTGTTCCAGATTACCCTGCGCTGCCAAGCTCACGGCCAATTTCCCGATCGCCTTCAAGGTGTCCGGGTGCTGCTCACCGAGGAGCCGCCGCCGCCCTTCCACAACCGCTTCTTCGAGCTTTCGGGCCGCGATCAGCCGCCCTTGCGCCCATAGGCAGTCGGCGAGATCGAGCATGGCAGAGAGCGTGTCGGGATGGTCTTCTCCGAGCGCGTTGCGACTTTCCTCCAATGAGTGCTTCTGCCGCTCACAGCTGTCCTGAAGGGGCTTCTGCCCGGCGGTGTCGATCATGCGATCAGCGCGCCGTGACCGGCTGCTGATCGTCGCTCCCGCAAAGGACGAAGATGCCTTGCTCGGCGAGCAGATTGGCCAAGCTGCCGCGGGGATCGAGCGAATAGGGCTGCCCGTGGCGGTCCAGGGTGACGCTGCGGTCGACGCGAACGCCGATCTCGTCGCACAGCGCGACAAAATCGCGGATCGTGCAGAGATGAATGTTGGGGGTCTCGTACCAGGGGTGGGCGAGACAATGCGAGACCGGCATCCGGCCGGTCAGCAAAAGCCCGAATCGGATGCGCCAGAACCCGAAATTAGGAAACGACACGATCGCCCGCCGGCCGATGCGCACGAGCTCCTCGACGACCCGGCGCGGCCGGTGTGTCGCTTGCAGGGTTTGGCTCAACACGACGACATCGAAGGCCCCTGCCGGATAGGCTTCGAGATCGCGGTCGGCGTCGCCTTGAATGACCGACAGACCATGGCCGACACAGGCGTTGACGCCCGATTGGCTGAGCTCGATGCCGCGGCCGTCGACGCTCTTTTGCCGCGCCAGATAGGCCAGCAATGCGCCGTCGCCGCAACCGATGTCGAGCACGCGCGACCCGGGTTCGATCATCTCGGCGATCAGCCGCAGATCCTGGCGCAGCTCGCCCGCGGCGCCCGGCGCCATCGTCGCTTGCGCGGCCGCGCCGAAACTCAGCGCGGCGCTTTCGCCGGATGCGGCCATTACTTGGAGCGGCCGAGGCCGCGGTGCTCGGCGCAGCCGTTCAAAAAACCGCGCAAGGTTTCGAACAGCTCCGGCTCGTGCAGCAGAAACGCGTCGTGCCCGTTATCGGTCGCGATCTCGACAAAGCTGACATTGGCTGCCGCCGCGTTCAGCGCATGCACGATCTCCCGGCTTTCCGGGGTCGGAAACAGCCAATCACTGGTGAATGAGATGATGCAGAAACGCGAGCGGGTGCCCTCGAACGCGCCGGCCAACGATCCCGCCGTGCTCCGCCGCCAGATCGAAATAATCCATCGCGCGGGTGATATAGAGGTAGGAGTTCGCGTCGAAGCGGTCGACAAAGGTGCTGCCCTGGTGGCGCAGATAGCTCTCGACCTGGAAATCGGCGTCGAAACCATAGGTGACGGCGAGGCGGTCCTGCAGGTTGCGCCCGAATTTGCGGTGCAATGCCGCTTCGGAGAGATAGGTGATGTGGGCCGCCATGCGCGCCACGGCGAGCCCGCGCACCGGCTTGCGGTCGAGGCTCAGATAGCGCCCGCCGCACCAATCGGGGTCGGCCATGATCGCCTGCCGGCCGACCTCGTGAAACGCGATATTCTGCGCCGAATGCCGGGCCGCTCCGGCGATCGGCACCGCGGCAAAGACGCTGTCGGGATAGCTGGCCGCCCACTCCAGCACCTGCATCGCGCCCATCGAGCCGCCGATCACGCAGAACAGGCTGCCGATCCCGAGATGGTCGAGCAGAAGCTTTTGCGCGCGCACCATGTCGCGGATCGTGATCACCGGGAACGAAAGCGCCCAGGGCTCTCCTCTTGCCGGATCGATGTCCTGCGGGCCGGTCGTCCCCATGCAGCCGCCGAGCACATTCGGGCAAATCAGAAAATAGCGCTCGGTATCGAGCACCCGTCCGGGGCCGACCATTGTCTCCCACCAGCCGGGTTTTCCGGTCAGCGGATGCGGATCGGCGGCATATTGGTCGCCGGTCAGCGCGTGGCAGACCAGGATGGCGTTCGACCGATCCGGGTTCAGCGTACCATAGGTCTGGTAGGCGATCGTGAAAGGGCCGAAATCAATCCCGCAATCCAGCCGCAACGGTGCGCGCACGAGCAACGTGTAGCCGGGCCAGTCCTGGTCGGAGCGGGAGAGAGTGCGGGGGGAGATCAGGGTCGGCACGGCAAAGCTCTGAACCAACGCGGTTGCGCAGCGGCGGCGGCCGCCAGTGCCGCCGGTTGCCGATCGGGGGCGCCAGCTAGGGATCTGGGACCAGGCATGTCAACGTTTTCTTTGATTTTGCCGGGTCGGCACCATACTAGTAAGCCTCCGCTGCAGCGACCGACATGTGCCCGTGACCCCCTCAGATCTCAAAGGCTTGCGCCGGCGTCTCGACGAGATCGACGACAAGCTGCAGGATCTGCTGATCGACCGAGCGCAGATTGTGTCGCTGGTCGCAGCCAGCAAAAAAGACGGCGACCGGCCGGCGTATCAACCGGCTCGCGAGGCCGAAATCATCCGCCGACTTGTCGGACGTCACCGCGGCACCCTCCCTGTCGCAACCCTCGTTCGCATGTGGCGGGAGATGTTGGCAGCAACGGTCCGGTTGCAATCCCCTTTTTCGGTCGCCGTATTCGCCCCTGCCGATCGGCCGGGGTTCTGGGATCTGGCGCGCGACCATTACGGCAGCCACACGCCGATGTCAGTTTACGACACCGTGGGTCAGGTGATCCGCGCAGTGGCCGGCCGAACAGCCTCGGTTGCGCGTCTTGCCGCCGCCGAAGGCAGGAGAACTCGATCCGTGGTGGCCGCAATTGCTGACGATCGCCGACGACCCGCCGCGTGTTGTCGCGCGTCTCCCGTTCGGTGGGCGCGGCAACGCCCGTGCCGATACCGATGCGCTGGCGATCGGGTACGGTAGACAAGAGGAGGGCGGTCTCGATCGCACCTTGCTCGGTGCGGAGTTTTCCGCCGCGATCAGCCTTCCCCGGATCTCGGACGCTCTGGCTACCGCGGGGTTGTCATGCACCTTCCTCGCGTGCGACGACCACGGCAAGGAGGTCCATCTGATCGAGGTGGAAGGCTTTGTGCCGATCTCGGACAAACGCCTCGAGGCCTTTCGCGCGGAGCTGGGTGCGGTGTTTCAGCGGCTGCGGCCGCTCGGCGGCTATGCGGCTCCACTCTCGCCGTCAGCTCTGGCCACAAAAGGGCTGAGCCCATGACGCGCGAAACGGGGCTGGTGCCCCGCCCCGGCATTCTCGACATCAATCCCTATGTCGGCGGCGAAGCGAAGGTTGCCGGGGTCGAGCGTCCGATCCGCCTCGCCTCGAACGAGAGCGCCCTCGGGCCGAGCAGCAAAGCAATCGCGGCCTACCGGGCTCTCGCCGGGGAGATCCACCGCTACCCGGACGGGAACGCCCAGGAACTCCGCGAGGCACTAGGGCAATGCCACGGGATCGATCCCGCGCGGATCGTTTGCGGCGCCGGTTCCGACGAGCTGATTACTCTGCTGCTGCGGTGCTACGCCGGCCTTGGCGATGAGGTGCTTTACAGCCGCCACGGTTTCCTGATGTATCCGATCAACGCGATGGCGGTGGGCGCCACCCCAATCGCGGCTCCGGAGTGCGAGCAGACGACCGACGTCGATGCCGTGCTGGCCCGGGTGACCGAGCGCACTCGTATCGTCTTCATCGCCAACCCCAACAACCCGACGGGCACCTATCTCGGCGCACCGGAGATCGCCCGGCTGCATGCCGGCCTGCCGGGCTCGGTGTTGCTCGCGATCGACGCCGCCTATGCCGAGTTCGTCAACCGCAATGACTACGAGCCCGGCATTTCGCTGGTGAACCGCGCCGAAAACGTCGTGATGTTGCGGACATTTTCGAAAATCTATGCCCTCGCCGGGCTGCGGCTCGGATGGGCATATTGTCCGCCGGCGATAGCCGATGTCCTGAACCGCGTGCGAGGCCCCTTCAATGTGAGCGCAGCGGCACAAGCCGCCGGTGTCGCCGCGGTCGAGGATGTCGAGGCGCTCAACCGCGCCCGCGCCCATAACGAGCGATGGCTGCCGTGGTTTTCCGAGCGGCTCGCGGCGCTCGGCCTCGCGCTCACCCCGAGCGTCGCCAATTTCGTGCTCGCGCGCTTCCCCGGCGATCCGCTCAAGAACGCCGACGCGGCGTTCGCCTTCTTGCAGTCGCGCGGCATCCTCACGCGAAAGATGGCTGCTTATGGCCTTCCGCAACATCTGAGAGTCACGATCGGGACCGGACCTGAAATGGAAACCGTCGCGGCCGCCCTTGCCGAACTCATGGCCGCGCGATGAGCGAAAAAATGTTCGGCCGGGTGGCGCTGATCGGGATCGGGTTGATCGGGTCCTCGCTCGCCCGGGCGCTGCGCCGCGATAGTCCTGAGACCGAAATCATCGCATGCGCCCGGCGAGCCGAGACGCTCGCCGCAGTGCAGCGGCTCGGGATTGCCGACGCAACGAACCACGACCCCGCGCAGGCCGCCGCGGGCGCCGATCTCGTGGTCGTCGCGACGCCGCTCTCCGCCTATGCCGAAATCGGCGAAAGGATCGCGCCGATGCTGAAGGACGGCGCAATTTTGAGCGATGTCGGCTCGGTCAAGCAGGCCGTGATCCGCGATCTGCAGCCTCATGTACCGAAGGAAGTCCATTTTGTCCCGGGCCACCCCGTCGCCGGCACCGAGCATTCCGGACCCGAATCCGGGTTTGCCGAGCTGTTCCGCGACCGCTGGTGCATCCTGACCCCGCCGCCGGAAACGGCGCCCGAGCCGGTGACTGCGGTCGGCAGAATGTGGGAGAGTTTCGGGATGCATGTCGTCACGATGAGCGCCGACCACCACGACAAGGTGCTGGCGATGACCTCGCATCTGCCGCATCTGATCGCCTACACGATCGTCGGCACCGCGACCAACCTTGAGGAAAGCCTCAAATCCGAGGTCATCGAGTTCTCGGCCAGCGGCTTCCGCGACTTCACCCGTATCGCCGCCTCTGACCCGGTGATGTGGCGCGACATCTTTCTCAACAATCGCGAAGCGGTACTCGAGATCGTGCAGCGCTTCACCGAGGATTTGACGGCGTTGCAGCGGGCTATCCGGTGGGGCGAAGGAGACAAGCTGCAGGAGCTTTTTACCCGCACCCGCGCGATCCGCCGATCGATCATCGAGGCGAAACAGGCCTGAGAGGGCTCGCCGCGGCTATTCCCAGCCGATATGAGGCAGCCTGCCGAGCTTTGCCGGTCCGAGAAACATCTGCCCGTTCTGGATTGTGAATGCGGTCCTGATCTCAGGCTTGCCGTCCGGCCCGGCTTTGGCGAGCAACGTCAGCGCTATGCGAGCCAGCCCGGCATCGGTGGCTCGCATCTGCCCGTTCTGGACGAGTGCCGTCAGAATCTGGTCGTATCCCTGGATCGCTCCGGAGAAGCCGCCGGTCGGCTGTAGTTCCTGATCGAGGGCTATCGTCCCGGTCGCAGTCGCATCAAGGGCGCCCCATTTCAGGCGCAGATTGTCGAGTTCGATCTTACCGCCGGCATCTCGCCACGCAGCGACCGCATCGGCCAGCTTGCCGCTCGGGATGGCGCCCTTCACCGTCGCGCCGAAATCGAGTTCATCGATTGTGTCCCCCAAGGGCCTGACCGCGAGCGGTAAATTTATCTGGCTCGCATCGACCGCAAGACCAATTGCCGGTTCGTTATGACCGCGCGGCAGCCCCGGAGGGACGCTGACCGTCGCGCGGGCCGAACTCACCCGGATTTGGGCGCTCACCTCAACGGTGACGTCCTTCAAATCGAGCCACATTTTCCAACCGCCGTCGGGTTCAATCGAGGTGAGCCCGTCGGCGGTCCGCGCTATGAGTTTGGCCGGCGAGCGTCGCCCAGCAGCGGCGAGTTCGGCCGTGAACCCCTCGGGCGCTGCAATCTGCCAATCGGCAAGATCCCAAGGACGGGCGGTGCCGGAGAGCACTGAAATGTGAAACTCCGGAGAAGGTGTAACTGCACCGTCGCGCAAGGCCGCGGAATCGAGATCGACCCGAAACGCGACCGGGTAACCGCTGACCCGGATCTTCTGCCAAGAGGCATCGATCCGGTCGGCACGTTGCGACCGCGCCCAGTCAAGAATATCAGTCTCTATTCGGCGGGCGACCAGAAACCAAAAAGCAGTATAGCCGCTCCCGACGACCAGCAGCGCGGCAAAGACTACTAGGCCGAAACGCGTCCACCGAGGCATGCGAGTTTATATCCCGTCCGTCCTTATCGGCCAGGTGAATAAGGAGCTGCTGTGATCAGCGGAATGCGGTTTGCACGGGGATTTGTCGAAAGCTGGCATGAGCATGGGATCTTTTTTGGGTTCATCTGTTTGCGGTCAAGGTAGTTGGTCAACTCCTGCGACAAGGGAAATACGATGAAGTGGAATTTGATGGCCACTGTGTTAGCTCTAGTGCTGACGGCGGGCATAATGTCCTCGGCGGCAAACGCGGCTGGTTGCCTAAAGGGTGCAGCGGTTGGCGGAGTGGCGGGCCACTTCGCGGGTCACCACGGCGTGTTGGGGGCTGGCGCGGGCTGCGTGATCGGCCATCATGAAGCCAGCAAGCACGCACGTCAGCAAGCCACGCAGAACCAGGGGTCCGGCAGCAGCGCAGCCAGCAACAGTGGCCAAGGCAATACCGGCCGTTAGCGGCTAAAGGTGACAGCGCTGAGGCGTTTCCCGTACAATGCTCCGGAACCAGGCAAAATTCCGCCGATATCACCCATGATCCGGTGACTCGACACTGGCTCCGAGGGCTGGAAAATCTGGCTCAACCTGCGCTGCCACATTTTCTTCAGCGGCAGCGGTGATATCCTGCGAAGAACTCCGACACGCTTGGTGTTGCAACTCACGGTATTGCTCCCGTTTCCGGCGTGCCCTCTCCCATTGCGATCTGGCAGGTAACGCCGCCCGGACAGTCGCCGCTGCACCTGTTGTGCTATTGACCATTGTTTCCACAGGAGGCGGAACCCGCGCAGGTGAGTGCGGCGGACACCGGCCATGGTAGCGGGAAAATGCGGCTAGTGGAGGCATTCTCGACGACGCGTACGCACCACATGCCGTTCGGCGCCGAGCTGCAGGCTGACGGCAGGGTGCGCTTCCGCCTTTGGGCGCCGCCGCACCCGGAGGTTCAGATCGAGCTCGACGGCGAGACGGTCGCCATGCCACCGATCGGCGAGGGCTGGCACGAGCTCGTCACCGATCTCGCCCGCGCCGGTACGCGATATCGCTTCGTTCTGCCGGATGGCCTGCGCGTTCCCGACCCGGCCTCGCGTCATCAGCCGGAAGACGTGCATGGGCCGAGCGAGGTGGTCGATCCGGCGGCCTACACTTGGCGCGACGCGGGCTGGAGCGGCCTCCCCTGGCAGGAGGCGGTCCTTTACGAGCTGCATGTCGGCGCTTTTACGCCCGAGGGGACGTTTCGGGCCGCCACCGGCAAACTCGACCATCTCGTGGCGTTCGGCGTCACCGCGATCGAGATCATGCCGATCGGCGATTTCCCCGGCCGCTGGAACTGGGGTTACGACGGCGTGCTGCCCTACGCCCCGGATTCTTCCTATGGCCGGCCCGAAGACCTGAAGGCGCTGGTCGAGGCCGCCCACCACCGCGGGTTGATGGTTCTGCTCGACGTCGTCTACAACCACTTCGGACCCGAAGGTGCCTATATCCACCCGATCGCGCCGCAGACTTTCACCAACCGCCACAAGACGCCGTGGGGCGCGGCAATAAATTTCGACGGGCCTGACAGCGGCCCGGTGCGCGAGTTCGTGATCCACAACGCCCTCTATTGGATCGAGGAGTTCCACCTCGACGGCCTGCGGCTGGACGCTGTCCATGCCATCCTCGATGACGGTCCGACGCATCTGCTCGAGGAGCTTGCCGAGCGGGTACGTGCGGCGGCGCCCAACCGGCGTATTCACCTCATTCTGGAGAACGAAGAAAACCAGGCGAAGCGCCTGATGCGTCGCGAGAATGGCGAGCCGCGCTGGTACACGGCGCAATGGAATGACGACGTCCACCACGTGCTGCATGCCGCAGCGAGCGGCGAGACCAAGGGCTACTACGCCGACTACAAGAGCGATACCGAGAAACTGGGCCGCGCTCTCGCGGAGGGCTTCGCGTTTCAGGGCGAGCTGATGCCCTATCGCGGGCGCCCGCGAGGCGCCCCTAGCGGGGGTCTACCACCGACTGCCTTTGTCGCCTTCATCCAGAACCACGACCAGGTTGGCAACCGCGCCTACGGCGATCGGATCACGGAGTTCGCACCGGCCGAAGCGGTGCGCGCGATCGCCGCGGTCTACCTGCTGCTGCCACAGATCCCAATGCTGTTCATGGGCGAGGAATGGGGCGCTGCGCAGCCTTTCCCGTTCTTCTGCGATTTCGGATCGGAACTGGCCGATGCCGTGCGCAACGGACGGCGCGAGGAATTCGCCCGTTTTCCGGAGTTTCGGGATCCGAAAATGCGCCAGCGCATCCCCGATCCGATGGCCGAGGAGACATTCGCCTCCGCCAAACTAGGCTGGGGGGAGCTCGGGCAGGCACGGCATAAGGAACGGCTCGACTGGCATCGCCGGGTGCTGACGGTGCGGCATTCCGAGATCGTGCCGCGCCTGGCGGCGATTTGCGCTGGCGGACAGTACGAGGTGCTGGGTGATGGCGCCGTGGCTGTCCGGTGGCAGCTTGGTGGAGGCGACACGCTGGTATTGGCCGCCAACCTCGCAGCACTACCGGCAACGGGATTTCCGGTCGTACCGGGCCGCGTGCTGTGGCAAGAGGGCGAGGTTCGCGAAGACGGCAGTTTTGGTGCTTGGGCGGTTCGCTGGTCTGTCGAAGAGGAGGTCCAAGCGAAGGCCGGCCGTAGTGCCCTGGACGAACTCGCCGAACGCATGGGCATCGAGCCCCAGTTTCGCAATGCCGAAGGCGAGATCGTAGAGACTAGTGCCGACACGAAATGCAGCCTGTTGTCTGCATTGGGCGTGGATGCGGCTGACGAGCTGCAGGCCCGGGGCGCACTCGAAGAGTTGGATCGGGCCGAGTGGCTGCGCCCCCTGGCTGCCACGCAGGTATTGCGAGCAGATGCCCAATCGCCCGCCATAGAGGTGGTCCTCCCAGCCGGCACCCGCCAAATCACGTGGCGTCTGATCCTGGAGGCTGGCATCGAGCGATCCGGGCGCATCGCCTTTGGTGACCTCGAACTGATCGAAACCCGCGACTTCGACGCCGTAACGCGCGAGCGCCGGCGTCTGCTGCTCGAAGGCGAGTTGCCGTGGGGCTATCACCGTTTTGCGATTGAACCGGGCAATGCGTCGACCACCCTCGTTGTCACTCCAGGCAGGTGCTGGCTGCCTCAGGAGTTTGGCGAGGGTCGGCGATTGTGGGGAATCGCCGCACAGCTCTACCTGCTGCGCTCGGACACCGACTGGGGCATTGGTGATTTTGGTGACCTGCGCCGATTGGTGGAATTGGCAGCCGACCACGGAGCCGATGTGATCGGCCTCAATCCCTTGCACGCAATGTTCCCCGACGATCCCGAGCACGCCAGTCCGTATTCTCCGGAGAGCCGTCTGTTGCTCAACATCCTCAACATCGATGTGACCGCGCTCCCCGAGATCGTGCACTGCCCGGAGATACGGGACCTGATCGCATCCGAGGGATTCCGGCACAGGGTCGAAGTCTGCCGCGCGAAACATCTGGTGGACTATGCCGGTGTCTCTGCGATCAAGTCTTCCGTTCTGGAAAAGCTGTTCAATGTCAGCCGCGGCGTGGCGGATCCCGCTCACTGGCGCGCGTTCGAGGCGTTCCGGCGGGAAGGTGGCGAAATGCTGCAGCGAAACTGTCTCTTTCTGGCGCTGCGCGAGCATTTCGCCAGCCAGGAGGCTCCCCGCGCCGATTGGCATTCCTGGCCGGAGGAATATCGCGATCCGGCCTCCCACGCTGTGGCGCACTTCGCGGCGGAGAACCGGCATCGGCTGGATTTCCACGCATGGCTGCAATGGGTCGCAGACGAGCAGCTCGGCGCCGCAGCAACTGCCGCCAAGCGCCGCGGCATGGCTGTGGGACTTTATCGTGACCTTGCAGTAGGCGCCGACCGCTCTGGCGCCGAGACCTGGGCCGATAATGCGGCGGTGGTATCCGCGGCGCAGGTCGGCGCACCGCCGGACATCCACAACCCTGCCGGCCAGAACTGGGGGCTGCCGCCGTTTCATCCGCGCGCATTGCGTGAAGAGGGATATCGGAGCTTTATTGAGCTCGTCCGTGCCAATATGCGCCATGCGGGCGGGCTGCGGATCGACCACGCGATGGGGCTGCAGCGCCTCTACTGGGTGCCCCAGGGCGGGAAGCCCACTGCCGGCGCCTATGTTCGATATCCGATGGAGGATCTGATCGGAATTCTTGCCCTCGAGAGCCATCGCCACGAATGCCTGATCGTCGGCGAGGACCTCGGCACGGTTCCCGCAGGGTTTTCGCGAGCGCATGGCGGAGGCGAACATCCTTTCATACCGGGTGCTGTATTTCGAGCAGGAGCCGCAGACCGGCGCCTTTCTGCCCCCGACCGCTTATCCAGCCCAGGCTCTGGCCGTTGTCGGAAGCCACGATCTGCCGACCTTGCGCGGGTGGTGGGAAGCGCGCGATCTCGATCTGAAGGAAGAGCTCGGCCTCTTTCCCCAACCAGGCGAGGCCTCGCGGCAGCGCCAGATGCGAGAGCGCGACCGCATGCAGCTTTTGAAAGCACTCCGCAAGGAAGATCTGCTGCCGATTGACGAAGAGCCTGACATCCCGACCCTGGCACGGGCGGTGCACGCTTTTCTTGCCCGCGCTTCTTCAGGTCTGGCGATGGCGCAAATCGACGATCTGACCGACGAGGCCGACCCGGTAAATGTTCCAGCAACTTCGGACGAGCACCCGAATTGGCGACGCCGCCTATCGATGACGCTCGAAGAGCTCGCTGCCCGGCCTCGCTTCGTCGACATCGCCGAAATCTTCCGGACCGAGCGCGGCACCAGAAATCCTGGCGAAACAAACGAATATGTCTGAGACGCCGATCCCCCGGGCGACTTACCGCCTGCAATTCCACAAGGGGTTCGGCTTCCGCGATGCAGCCGCCCTCGCGCCCTATCTGGCGCGGCTCGGCATCAGCCACATCTACGCCTCGCCTTATCTGAAGGCGAGGCCGGGCAGCACCCACGGCTATGACATCGTCGACCATAATCAGCTGAACCCGGAGCTCGGCGACGAGGCGGCGTTCCGCGACATGGTCTCGGCATTCCGCAACAACGGTCTCGGGCAGGTGCTCGATTTCGTACCCAACCACATGGGCGTTGGCGGCGCCGACAATCCGTGGTGGCTCGACGTGCTGGAATGGGGACCGGCGTCCGAATACGCGCGCTGGTTCGATATCGATTGGGACCCGGATAGGCGCTATCTGCATGACAAACTGCTGGTGCCGCTGCTCGGCGACCAGTACGGGGCGGTGCTGGAATCGGGTCAGCTCGTGCTCCGTTTCGACCCGGAGACCGGCAGCTTGGCGGTTTGGGCCTATGATATGCACAGGCTGCCGATTAATCCTCTTCACTACTCTCGCGTGCTCGGCGACGAGCATCCGGAACTCGAGCGCCTGGGCGACGCTTTCTCCAGTCTCGCGGACTGGCGTCCGCGCATCGCACAGCACGCCAGAGATTTGCAAATTGAACTCGGCGTGCTGGCGCGGGAGCGCAGCGATGTGCAGGGAGCGCTGGCGGGGGCGGTAAACCGACTCAACGGCGAGCCCGGCCGCCTTGCAACCTGGCGTGAGCTCGACGCAATGATCCAAGACCAGCACTGGCGTGCGGCGTACTTCCGCGTTGCCGCCGACGACATAAATTACCGGCGTTTCTTCAATATCAACGAGCTCGCCGGGTTGCGCATGGAACTGCCCGAGGTTTTCGAGTACGCCCACCGCCTCGTGTTCGAGCTGTTGCGCGACGGAGTGCTGGACGGTCTGCGCATCGACCACGTCGATGGGCTGCTCGACCCGAAGGGCTATCTGCTCCGCCTTCGTGAAGCGGGACCCACCCCCTTTTACCTCGTGGTCGAGAAGATCCTCGCGCGCCACGAGGCATTGCGGGAGGATTGGCCGGTCGAGGGCACTACGGGCTACGAATTCGCCAATTTGGTGCTCGGCTTGTTGGTCGACCCCTCCGGCGAAGAAGGTCTTACCCAAACCTACGCGGATTTTGCCGCCGAGCACCGCGCCTTCGATGAGATTGTGCGCGACTGCAAGGTCCGCATCATGCTCAATGAAATGGCGAGCGAGCTCAATGTCCTCGCCCGCGATGCGGGCCGTATTGCGCGGCAGAACCCGCGGACCGCCGACTTCACGCGTAATATCCTGCAGCGCGCATTGCAGGAGATTGTTGCCTGCTTTCCGGTGTACCGCACTTATGTGGACGGCACTGCAGAGCCGAGCGAAGCGGACCGGCGCGACATCGACTGGGCGCTGGCACTCGCGCGGCGCAGCGAGGCGGATTTGGATCCGAGCGTCTTTGAGTTTCTGCACAGGCTGTTGACGACGGACCTGGTGGCCGAACCGCGCAGCGGGTTCAGTCGGCAGTCCGTCGTCCGCTTGGCGATGCGCGTGCAGCAATATAGCGGCCCTGTGATGGCGAAGGGCCTCGAGGACACGGCCTTTTATCGCTACAACCGCTTTGTTGCATTGAATGAGGTCGGCGGGCATCCAGACCATTTCGGCGTAACATTGGCGGCTTTTCACCGCGCCAATGCGCAGCGCACCGAACACTGGCCGCACGCAATGTTGGGCACCTCCACCCACGATACGAAGCGCGGTGAAGACACCCGCGCGCGTCTCGCAGTGCTTTCCGAGATGCCTGAGGAATGGGCACGGCAGGTTCAAGCATGGAGCCGCATTCTGCGGGCCCGCCGCGGCGATGTCGAGGGCACCGGCGCCGCCCGACCGCAACGACGAATATCTTTTGTACCAGCTGCTGGTCGGCGCCTGGCCGGCTGAGCTGACCCTCGTCGAGAACCCTGACCCCGAGCAAATACGCTTCTTTGCGGAGCGGATCGAAGGGGCAATGGTGAAGTCGATACGCGAGGCGAAGCTGCGCTCTACCTGGGCATCGCCGAATACCGCTTATGAAGAGGCAATGCTCGGCTTTGTGCGCGACGCGCTCGACGTCTCGCGCCCCAATGCCTTCCTCGCGGCATTCTTGCCGTTTCAGGACCGCGTCGCCCGACTCGGCGTTCGCAACAGCCTCGTGCAGACCGCATTGAAGCTGACTTTGCCGGGAATGCCGGACATTTACCAGGGGTCGGAGCTCTGGGACCTCAGCTTGGTCGACCCCGACAACCGGCGCCCGGTCGATTACAGAACGCGCATCGAACTGATCGAAGCGGTAGCGGAGTTATTGGTGCGAAACCGCCACGCGGCGATACTCGACATGCTCGAAGATTGGCACGACGGCCGTATCAAACTGGCCGTCATCGCGACTCTTCTGGCACACCGCCGCGACAGTCCAAAGCTGTTCGCACAGGGGCGATACGAGCCGCTCATCGCCACCGGCTGCCAGAGCCGACCAGATCTGCGCCTTTGCCCGTTGCGACGAGGATGATGCGCTGGTGGTTGCGGCTGCGCGCTTTCCCGTGCGCTGCGAGGCCGAACCAGATTGGACCGGAACCGAGATCCCCTGGCCGCAAGCGGCGAGCGGCGAGACGCATTGGCGCGGTCTTCTCGACGGCCGCGTTCTGGAGCGCCGCGGCGAAGGTGTCGGTGTGACGGCGGTACTGGGAGGTATGCCGGTGGCGGTTCTCGTGCCGGACAACCGCTGACGCTCGGGCCAGAACCGCGGTGCGAACTTATAGGCTTGATAAGATGCAGCAGCAAGGATCAAGAAATCGTTCGAAGGCGCACCCGATCATTAGGGAGTTGCCGCTCGACCAGCTGAAGCGGGTGCTCACAGAGCACCGTGCCTGGTTGGACTCCGATGGGAAAAGCGGTGAAAAAGCCGGCCTTTCGCGTGCCCAGCTACAGGGCCTTTCGCTGTGGAGCGCCGATCTTCGCGAGGCGGATCTCAGCTACGCAAATCTGCAAGGCGCGGCTCTGGATCACTCTCGCTTGCGCGGCGCCAACCTGCGGCATGCAAAGATGGAAGGTGCCTCGCTGTGGCGGGCTAATCTGCGGGATGCAGATCTCAGCTACGCCGCCTCCAGCGAGCAAAGTTGGACCACGCCGATCTTTCGGGTGCCAATCTGCACAACGCCGATCTCACCGGAGCCTCACTTTGGGGAGCGCTGTTGTCGAGAGCTCGGTTCGGGAATGCAATCGGGATTACCGACGAACAGTTGAAGAACGCGCGTCGCGGCCGAACGTCGATGGCCCTCCATGCCGCGGTTGAGTTGGATAATACTAGCGTTTTCCCACCCTACCTCTCCGCGGCTGGGATCACGCTGGCCAGGCCAATGAACTTTTCGGGATCCTGCGGTTCGTTGTTGACCAGGACCTCGTAGTGCACATGGGGCCCGGAACTGCGGCCGGAGCTGCCCAGAAAGCCGATTTGCTCATGCTCGCCGACCGTTTGTCCGACCGAGACGATATAGCGGTGAAGATGGGCATAAAGAGTGGCGATGCCGTTTCCGTGATCGATCTCAATCACTTTGCCGTAGTCGCTGCGATAGCCAGCGTAAGTCACGGTCCCCGCTGCGGTGGCATGAACCGGGGACATGTAGGGCGCCGACAGATCGATCCCGGTATGGAACGACGATCGGTGATTGAACGGATCGTGGCGCGGACCGAACCGGCTCTCGACCTGATAATAATCGAGCGGTACTGATAACGGCAGCGATTTCATCAAGCTGCGGAGCTCTTCCATCTTGTCCGGTGTCGTCGTGTTCGGATCGGCTTTGGGCGGCGCCACAAAGGGACCGCCTTGGCCGCCGCGGTCTTGGGCCAATTGCGGGAACAGGCGGTCGACATTGAGACCGGTCGAGGCGAGCAAGCTCCGAACTTCCGCGGCGGCTTGGCGAGCGAGGTGCGCCATACTGGGCGATGGGGCTTCCGGTTCCGGCGGCGCATCGGAAATCAGCATTTCTGGCGATGGCAGACCGGCCGCCGATCGAGAGGGGTCGGTCTCGATCAACTCCGCTAGGCGGAAAACGCCCGTCCCATGCAGCGACTTCGAACCGGTCCGCCAATGCCGAAGAGCGCGCATCGGTCTGCTGGCGATCGCGGGCGGCAACAGCAAGCTCGTCGCGAAGGCTCGCCACTTCGACCTGCAGCACGGCGTTCGCCGTTTCCGCGCGGACCACAGCCGCTTCCTTGTCACCGACGGCGCGCTCATAGCTGATGCAGCTGGCTGCGAAATAACAAACTGCGACGGCGACCGCGACAACGGCCGATGCTGCAGAGATCTGCCCAGCGGGCGGCAAAAAGATCCGCGAATGCCGGCTGCCCATTCTCAAATTAATGCAAATTTCGGGGAAGAGCCTGCTTCCCCGGCTCGGTGTTTCGGCGACCATTTCCCCCATCCCCCAAGACTGCCGAACCGTGGATGTCCAATGGCAGAGCCAAGGGACCAGGTCGCGGCAAAATCAGGTCAAGCGCGCGTCAGCGGCTTCGACGGGGCCCACCCTAGAGGGTCGATTACCATATTGCAACAATTAATCGTTAATTTTGGCACACTCAAGCGCTGTTAACCTTCTATCCGCAAGTCAAAACCAAATGCAGCGGCTAAGCTCGCGCGCATTTGCCAAGCCGTGACTAACGCGTGATGGTTTCATACTGGAGACGATTTTGCGCGGCTCGCGCGTTCGCTGCGCCTTCTTGCAACAAATGCTCGGCTCGTCAGGCCTCGAGGCGCATCTCGGCATCGTTCCCCGCCTCGGGCGCGAATTGGGTGCGGTAGTACTCGGCGAAGATACCGTCCCGGCGCAGCAGTTCGGGCAACGTCCCCTCCTCGGCGATGGCTCCGCCGCGCAACACGACGATACGGTCGCAGCGCCGCACCGTCGACAACCGGTGGGCGATGATGAAGGTCGTCCGCGCGGCCACGAGCCGCTCAATGCCGGCCATCACCAGCGCCTCGGTGGCGACATCGAGCGCCGAGGTCGGCTCGTCCAAAATCAAAATGGGCGAATCGCGCAGCAGCGCGCGAGCGATCGTGATTCGCTGCTTTTCCCCTTCGGAAAACGTCACTCCGGATTCCCCTATCACGGTGTCGTACCCGTCCGGCAACGAGGCGATAAAATCGTGGATCCGCGCCAGCCGAGCCGCCCTTTCGATCTCTGCATCGGGCGCGCCGGGCCGCCCGTAGGCGATATTGTCGCGCACCGAAAGCGGAAAGATCAGCGGCGGCTGCAATACCATGGAGATTTGGCTGCGCAACGATTTGAGCTTGTATTCGCGCAGATCGACGCCGTCGATTTCCACCACTCCAGCCGATGGATCGAAAAACCGCGGCAGTAGTCCGAGAAGGGTGGACTTGCCTGCGCCGGTCGGGCCGATCACGGCGATCTTGGTGCCGGCCGGCACGCACAGCTCGACGCCGTTCAGCACCGGCGTCTCCGGACGGTAGCGGAAGGAGACATCGCGCCAGGCGATGTCGCCGCGCGCTCCTTCCGCAGGAAAGCTGCGGCTCCCGTCTTTGAGATCGGCCTCGGTGTCGAGAACGTCGAAAACCCGGCGGGCTCCGACCCGCGCGCCGGCGATCAGCCCCCAGCTCTGGGTGATCTGGTTGATCGGCGCATAGAGCTGGGCGAGGTAGGAGATGAAAACGATCAGCTGGCCGACCGACAGCCGTCCCGACATGACGGCGCGCGCCCCCGCATAGACGACGAGCGCGGTGCCGCCGGCAATCACCAGGTTGACGGCTCCCGAATAGAGCGTCTGCCAACTGTAGAGCCGCAGGGTTGCCCGCAGGCTCTCTCCGCTCGCGCCCATAAAGCGCCGATGCTCCTCGTCCTCCTTGGTAAAGGCCTGGACGAGCTTGATCGACGACATCGCCCATTGCACGACCGAATAGACGCGGCTTTCGGTATTGCGCACTTCGGTCGCAACATCGACAATCTTTCGATTGAACCCGAAAATCAGACCAAACAGCAACGGAACAACTGTCAAAGACAACAGGGTCAGTGTCGGATCGAGCGGCAGCAGAACGGCGAGCATGCCGGCGAGCAGCACGGCGGCCGACAGGATCGGCAGCACGCCGTTCATGATCATGGTCTGGACGGCATAGCTGTCCGCGGTTATCCGGTAGAGCAGATCGCCGACCCGCTGCCGGCTGTGATAGGCGAGCGACAGGCGCTGCAGGTGCGCGTAGAGGGCGCCGCGCAAATCGTTGACCATCCTCTGCCCGACGCCGATAGTCGTGTAGTTGTGCAGCAAGGTCAGCGCTCCGGCGCCGAGATGCACGAGGATGATACCCAGACAGGCAAGCAGCAGCAGTTCGGTCGGGGACGTTGACGCCAATGCGGCCGTCGGAAACGGCTTGCCGCCCAGCACATTGTCGATAACCACCTGCAATGGCCACGGCTTGAGGAGTTCGAAGCCGGCGATCAGGAATACCTGCGCAAGCGCCCAGGCGATCCGCCACCAATACGGTCGCAGATAGGGCAGAAGTTTCGTCAGCAAAATCAGACCGTGCGCGGAGCGCGGATCGGCAACGGGGTGCTTGCCACCGGTTCGACCGGGATCAGCGGCGTCTGCTTGGCGACCACCTCGACGATACGGTGCATCAGTCTTCCAAAACCGGCTAGCTGACAAATCATCGCCGCTGAGCTGATCACCCCGGCGGCGCCGAGCGCGGCCGCCGTCAGCGGCCAGCCGAGGATCAGCGCGAAAGCCGTGAGCGCGGCGCAGCTTCGCAGGAGAAACGACGCGAAGCGGGAAAGACGCATCGCGCATCGCACCCGCAGCAGCCGCTTTGCGCTGCCGTGGTTCTCGGTGCACACGAGTACCAATGCGCGGCTGCACAGGCCGCGCGAGATCTTTAGGTCCCAATTGCTCCAACCGGTATCCGGCACGACGAAGTATTTCTGCGGCACGAGAAACTCCATCAATCCACCGATCAGCGCTTCCTTCTCGGTGCCGACTTCGCTCCAATAAGAGAGATGGAATGCGCGTGCCACCCAGCAGATGCGGGCGCGTTGCTCGGTCGCGACCGACCCGATATGGTCCGGCGCGCGCATATCCTTGAGGCGCCATTTGATGCGCTCCCAACCACGCAGCAGAGGGCCGAGGTAGATCAATAGCGCAACCAGGGCGCGGGCTTTGAGGCCGGTAAATCGCTTGTCGATCGGCGCCTTGCGGGCACCGTTGACGCACATGACCCAGGTGACGAGAAGTGGCACGGTCAGCAACCACCACCACCCGCCGCCGATGATTCCCCCCAAGGCGAGCGGGAGGGAGGCGGCGCTCCATTCGAAGCTCAACGGCAGGAACGCGGTCAGGGAGGAAGGGGGTTCGTAGAGGGTCTGAAACAGACCCCGGCCGAAAACCCCCGAATAGATGACCGGGCGGCGCGACAGCAGCAGCGCCGTGGAGAGGTCGCCATAAATGCGGCCGAGCCACTTGGCTTGTCCGAACAGGTTGAAGCGGAACGGGTGCTTCGAATAGACGAGCGCCTCGGCTTTGCCGTAACCGCGCTGCTGGGCGCAATAAGCCGCGACCGTATTTCGGCGGAAATGCCAAACGACGGCCGCGGGGCTGAACCCGATCGTGTAGCCCGCGTCCTGGAAACGCCAGCAGATGTCGACATCGTCGCCAGCGGCGTGATAGATCGGATCGAATCCGCCGAGCTGCCGCAGCACGTCGCGCCGGAATGCCATATTGCACCCCGCGATGTGCTCGGCGACTTCGTCGCTGATCAGCACGTGCGTCGGACCGCCCGGGGCGACGGCGACCGCCGCCGGCACCAGATTGTCCTCGGGCGGCGGGAAATTGGGCCCGCCGCAGGCGGCCAGATTGCCCGCTTCCATCTTGGCGACGAGGTAGGTCAGCCAGTCGGGGTCGGCGACACAGTCGCTGTCCGTGTAAGCCACGATCTCACCCGTCGCCGCCTCGGCCCCGACATTGCGGGCGGCGCTCAAACCTTTATTGGGTTGAGTGATGATGCGGCAATACCGGTAATTCTCGGCGATCTCCAGGGTTCGGTCGCGCGAGCCGTCATTGACGACGATGACCTCATAGTCCGGATAGTCGAGCACCGCCAGCGAAGCCAGGCACTGATCCATCGTCCGCTCGGCATTGTACGCGCAGACGATGACCGAAACTCGCGGGTAGCGGCGCAACGGCGGCGGCAATATGCCGGTGTATTGGCGCACCACCTCGTCGAATGACGGCTTCGGCCGGCGCTCCCGGTCGACCAGACCAAACGCCCAATTCTCGATTAGATGACCGCCGGTGAACCATTCGTCGGTCCACGCGAAGATGAAGGTGCCGGCAACACCGGCCTCGAAGGCGGTGTGCACTTGCCAAGACAGGACGCGCCGTTGTTCCTCTTCTCCCTCGCCGAACGAATCGACGCCGAATTCGGTCAGGACCAGCGGTTGGTCGAGGGCGACGTTGTGCAGCCTCGCGATGTATCGGCGGAAGGTGGGCTGGTCGTGGAGATAGACGTTGAAGCACACGAAGTCGGTGAAATCGACCGTCAGATATTCGGTCGACGGATAATTGGCGTAGCTGACGAGCGCCGCTGGATGCTCGATTTTGGCGCAAATAACGAGGCTTCTGAGGAAGCTTCGCACCGCTTCGGCGCCGTGCCAGCGCACCATGTCGGGCGGAATCTCATTGCCGATCAGATAGGCGAAGATCGCCGGGTGACGATTGCAAGCGCGGATGCCGGCCGCCACTGCCTCGCGGATTTGCAGCTGGATTGCCGGGCTGTCGAGAAAGGCGACGTGCTGCGACCACGGAACTCCGACCAGAATCTTCAAACCGGTCCGCTCCGCCGCATCGAGCAGCCAGAGCGGCGGCACCGTGAATACCCGGACGGTGTTGATGCCGGCTTCGGCCATCAGTGCGAAATCGGTATCGACGACCGCGTATTCCGGGAATTGCGCGCCATGACTGCCCTTTGAGAAAGGGCCGTAAGTGACGCCTTTGACGAAGTGCTTTTTGTCCCCGACAAAAAAGAACTTGCCCTGCACCCGGACCGGCGGGGAAGGGTCAGACTTCGCTGCTGCCGCCGAAAGAGGCTGCGCCACAACCTCTTCGGTTTCGACCATTGTCATGACGGAAGCTCCAGGGATGCCTGCAGCGGCAGCCAACCCGCGAGCGGGGCGGCGCTCGCATAACGGGCGATCATGAATTTTGTTCCGCGCGTCGAGATTGCGCGGAGCGGCTCACATGCCAGGCCAGAGCGGTGCGGACGATCGTGTCGAGATCCGAGACCCGGGCGCGCCAGCCGAGCAGCTCGGCGGCGAGACCGGGATCGGCCACCAGTACCGGCGGGTCGCCGGGCCGCCGCGCGGTTTCACGGCAGAGAATGGACTTGCCACTGACCGCCTCGGCTGTCCGGATCACCTCGCGCACCGAGTGACCGCGGCCGGTGCCGAGGTTGAGCGCCGCGCTATGCCCCCCGGCGCAGAGACGTTCCAGCGCGCGCAGATGCGCTTCGGCGAGGTCCTGGACATGAATGTAGTCGCGGATCGCGGTGCCGTCCGGGGTCGGGTAATCGGTTCCATAGATGTCGATTTGCGGCCGGTCTCCGAGCGCCGCCTCAAGAACGAGCGGGACGAGATGCGTCTCGGGCTCATGCCGTTCGCCGATCTCGCCGTCGGGATCGGCGCCGGCAGCATTGAAATAACGCAGCGACACCCACCGCAGACCGTAGGCCTCGCCGTACCAGTGGAGCGCGCGCTCGATCGCCAGCTTGGTCTCGCCATAAGGGTTGACCGGCAACTGGGGCATGGTCTCGCAGATCGGCACTTGGGCGGGAGTGCCGTAGGTCGCGCAGGTCGAGGAAAAGACGATTTTGTCGACCCCAACCTCGCGCATCGCTTCGAGCAGCGCCAGGGATCCGCCGAGGTTATTGGCATAATACAGTGCCGGATCGGTGACCGACTCGCCGACATAGGCATAAGCCGCGAAATGCATCACGACCGAGACGCGATGCCGGTCGAGCGCCTCAGCGAGTTTGCCGCGTTCCGCTAGGCTGCCCTCGACCAGGGGCCCCCAGCGCACCGCCTCGCGGTGACCGCGCGAAAGATTGTCGAAAACTACCGGACGGTATCCGGCCCGCGCCAATACCTTGCAGGCGTGGCTGCCGATGTAACCGGCCCCACCCGTGACCAGAACCGCCTCTGACATGCCGGAGCTGCTTTGCCGAACCGTTGGTGAAGCCACAACGTAGCACGCGCTGCCCTTCTTCCTCGAAGCAGATTCGCTTCGGCGCGGGCCATTGCGTGATCACAGAGCTGCAGCCCCTCACCCTCCCGCTGACTTCCCGCAAGCGAAGCGAGGGGTTACCGGCCTACTCCCTCGCCCCGCTGGCGGGGAGAGGGTTGGGGTGAGGGGCTCTTGCTCAGGGAGTGAAGTGTTCCGCCAGATTGTCGAAGCGGATTTCATATTGCTCGCAGCGTCCGCTCCAGGCGACAAACTCGCCGGGCGTAGCGCGCAGCGACTTCTCGGTGTCCAAGAAGTATGGGGTGGCGCACATCTGGTCGCTGACTAGGGCGTTGACTTGTGGGTCGTAACGGTTGAACTCGGCGAACTCCGGCGGAATGTTACCGGTGGGCTTGACCGCGCTGGTGCCGAAAGCGTCCTTGATCGGGATGAACGGCGTGCAAGCGGTCGAGAGCACCGCAGGAAGCGCGAGAACAAAGAACAGCCGCATGCGAGGTCGACCGCCGGTTGGATTTGCGGATTGTGCCCGCCTAGTGCCGCCAGCGCAAGACCCGGTCAAAGCGACCTTCGTTCGATCGGACGACGGGGCTTTCTCCCGCGGCGTGCGGACGCGACATCGCGGTCGGGCACTCCGGCCGCCGTCAAGGCGGCCTGCTGGCGGGCCGCGAGTGCGGCCTCGTCGAAATCCTCGATCAGCTCGTGGAACAGTCGGTACCAGTTGATTTCCGCCTTCAGGTGCAGAAAAACGGAGCCGAGCCCGATTGCGGCGCGGTCCATGAACACGAATTCGCGCGGCGGCCGGACGCCGCCGAGCCGGCGAATATCGCTATGCACGCTCTCGGCCACCGCGGCGCCGTAGACGCCGCTCGCCTTTTCCTGGATCAGCCGCGCACGGTCTTCGAGCAGCGGGCCGTAAACGAACAACGCCCAGCGGTTGAGCACGTCGATGATCTCGGGCGACAAATTGCCAAAGCCCCAGCTGTGATAGGCGTGGACGGCGAGGTCGCGGTCGCCGCGCTGCAGCGCATGGTAAAGGTCGATGACGCCGCGGACGAACGAGGCGCGAAAGACGCGGACGCAACCGAAGTCGAGAAGATTGACAGTGTTGTCCGGCGCGACCGTGTAATTGCCGAGGTGCGGGTCGCCGTGGATTACACCGTAATAGTAGAACGGCACGTACCAGATCCGGAACATGCGCATTGCGATCGCATTGCGCTCCTCGAGCGGGGATTTCGCGATATCGAGGATCGGGACACCCTCGAGCCAAGTCATCGTCAGAAGTCGATTGGTCGAGAGTTCGGGGATCGGCCTCGGGACGGCGACACCGCACTCGTCGTGCAGAATATCGCCATAGAGCCGCATATGCGCGGCTTCGCGCTCGTAATCGAGCTCCTCGCGCAGCCGGTCCGCGATCTCGGCATGAATCTCGGCAGTGGTGACCGCTCGGTCGTAGCGCTCGTAGAGGCTCATCGCGAGCTTCAATTGCCGCAGATCGGCTTCCACCGCCGACGCCATGTCGGGGTATTGCAACTTGCAGGCGAGCGGGGTCCCGTCGAGCGCAGTCGCCCGGTGCACCTGGCCGAGCGAAGCCGCGCGCGCCGCGGTTCTGTCGAACTCGCGAAACTTGCTGCGCCAGTCGGCGCCTAGCTCGCCGGCCATGCGCCGCCTAACGAACGGCCAGCCCATTGCCGGCGCGTCCGCCTGCAGCTGAACCAGCTCCTGAACGTACTCCTTGGGCAGCGCGTCGGGGATTGTGGCGAGCAGCTGGGCCACCTTCATCAGCGGCCCCTTGATGCCGCCAAGCACCGCCTTCAGCTCGGCGGCGTGCCGCCCGCGGTCGAGGTTCAGACCGAGATAGCGCTCGCCGGCGAGCCGCGCCGCGAGCCCACCCATCGCGGTGGACACCTGGGCGTAGCGCCGCACTCGGCCGGTCAGCGAATTGTCGTCGGACACGAGGATAAGAATTGCATCGGTCGCACGGCCCGTCTATCGGTTGCGAACCGCGCGACGTCCCGGCTGGGTCGCGCCCCGGTATGCGAGGCAAGTAGGAGTTCGCAGCTGCCAGGACAAGGCGCGTGTCGGCAGGCCCAGCCGAAGGTCTGGCCAAAATGTGAGGTTCACGGAAATTTAGCTTTAGCTTTGGTTAGCGAGTTCCCACAATTGCGCGAGTAACCGGGCAGTCCGGAGGCAGGGGCAGAACCTTCTCTAAGCGAACATGCGCAAGCTTCTTAAGCCACTGACCGTCCTCACAGCGCTGAATATTTTCACGCTTCCAGTCTACGCCGAGCTTGGTTCCGATGTGCCGAGTGACGCCCAGCTGCTGACGGAGCGGGGCCAGGAAGCGGGATCGGCCGGGTCGGGGATTTTCGACATCGCGGCCCCGCCAGCCGGAACGATGTTGCGACCCGTGGAGCGTATTCCGCGCGACAAATTCGGCGTCGTCGGCCCGTTCCCGCTACAGCTTCAGGACCTCCCCGCGTTGATATTCCCGGACGCCACGCTCGACGAGCGCCAAAAGGTCCTCGAAGGTCTGACGTTTTTCACCACTCCGCACACCGCTGCCGAAGGCCTGGGGCCGATGAGCAATCAGGCGTTCTGTCTCGGTTGTCACTTGAATACGGCGGAGGGACTGCGCAGCCCCGGACTGTTGACCCCGAAATCCTGTATTCGCGGATCCACCTGCGCGTCCAATGTCGCGCGAGCCGCGCGTTCGACGCCAACCAATTTCGAGTTCACCTCGCTCGACCCAGGCACCGGAGGCGGCCGTCCGGCCGATAATCTCGATGCCATCAACAACACCGGGCAGGACGGCGGCCTTTACGGTCTTTGGCGATTTCGACCGATCGCAGATGGACACGGCCAGTAACCCGACGGGCATCGGCTTCTTCGATCCGCTCGATGGGACGACTCACGAACATCGTGACCGGGATGGTCATCGCAACCGTTCGGCGGGCAAGTTCAGCATCACCCGGCCCGCGATCGACGCGTGCGTGCCGAAACCGATTGCCGCCGGTTGAGTTCGACGCGAACTTCTGACGGGTCCCTCGATCCGACAACGGGCTCTACCCGAGCGGCTTCCGGCGATCGGTGGGCGAGCGTGCCGGGCCACCCTATATCGGCCGGGGGCTGATGGAGGCGGTGCCGACGCAAGACATCACGGCAAATGCGGACCCCGGCGTCGAGAACGGCCACTCGTCGCTCGGCAATTTCGCCAGCGACCTACAGTGCCCCAGCACCGGCTGCATCTCCGGCAAGGCCAACATGATCCCCCGCACCTTCTCGCGTAAACTCTAATGGCACCGTGACCGGCTTTGTCGGCGGGGTGGGCCGTTTCGGTTTGCGCGCAAACGGCGTGGAGATTCTGCAGTTCATCGTCGGCGGTCTGCAAGGGGAGCTCTCGTTCACCAGTTTGTTAAACCCCGCTGAGATCAACTTTCCGACGCTGTTTCCGGGAGGGACGACGGAGGCCATGGAACCAGCGGCCTGCGCTGCTGCGACGTTCGGAAACCCCTGGTCAGCCGGTAAATCTGCAGCTCAACCCTCGAGGTGCACCTTTCGACGCCGTTCAGCATCCGAAACCTTCTGCGCAACACGGCCCCGCCGGAGTTCGGCGACGCGCTGCTGGATGTGCTCCAGTCGACCGCGACCCGGCCAACCCTCGGCGACGGAGAGCAGGAGGAAGCAAAGGTCCAGCGTGGGGCGCAGCTTTTCGGGATCGACTTGAAAGCGTTCGCCGACCGGATGATCGCGGGCCGTATGCCGGCCGGGGGCGACGGTCTCGATCCCAACGCCGATCAATCAAGCCGATCGCAAGCTGAACTGCGTCGGCTGCCATACGCCGATCCAACGGACGGGACAATCGCCGGCGGATGTCGGGGCGGAGCATCTCAGCTTTGTGTGGGCGCCGATCTTTTCGGACCTGCTGCTCCACAAGATGCCTGTCATCGACGCGGAGCGGTTTTCGCAAAGACCGCGGGATCCGGTGGTCATCGCTCGCCTGTCCGCGAGAGGCGAGCGTCAGGGGGAAGACGCGACTGAGGACGAAGCTGGGCGTCCGGGTTTCCTACACATTCGATCTGCCGCGCAATCTCGCCCACGACACGTTTGCTAATCAGAAGGCATCGGCCGATGGCCGGGAGTTCCGCACCGCGCCTTTGATGGGATTGGGCAGGATCGGCCCGCCGTTTCTGCACGATGGACGGGTGTATCTGAGCGAACTCACCGCGGACAGCAAGCCGGCCGGCACAGTGACGACGAATCGCAAACTTACGAACGCGCCGCTGGTCGTGCGCAGCGTGGACGACGCCCTCCTTGCAGCCATCGAGCTCCACGACCTTCCGGCTCCCGACGACAAAAACACGCCCCGGACGCCAGGTGCGGGATGTCCGGTGCCGCCGGAGGCCACCAGCGTCTCCTACGGCCCATCGCCGCAGGATGTCATCTGCCCGCCCTATGAGAGTGCTACGTCCCAAACCAATCGGAGCGACTCACGCGAGGTAATTCTGCGGTTTCGGGAGCTGAGCCGCGAGGACCAGCAGGCGGTTATCGAATTCCTGAAGCAGCTCTGAGTGCGGCGCGGTCCTAAACCCTGCCGCCTTCGACAGCATGGCCTTCGGCTCGCCAGCGCAGCATGCCGCCGGCAAGATTGGCAACATCGCCAATGCCTGCTTCGCGCAGGATGACGGTAGCCTGTGCGGAGCGGCTGCCGGCTCGACAGACGGTGACGATCGGGCGATCGCGCGCCAATTCGCCGGCGCGCTCGGCCAGCTCACCCAGCGGGATCAGGACGGCGCCGCGAATGTGTCCGAGGGGGCCGATGAACTCTTCGGGCTCGCGAACGTCGAGGATCTGGACCGCCGGCGCGTGCTCCTCGAGCCCGTGCGGATCGATCTCCCAGATCCCGGCAAACGAATACCTGAGCGCTGCCCAATTCGGCTCTGCGGTTATCCCGACGCCGCTTTCGGGCCGTCCGCATCTCAGATTGGCGGGCACTGCCACATCGAGTTGCTTGGGGTGGGCAAGGCGAAGGTTTTTCATGTAGCCGGTAAAATCGCCTTCACCGATTTCGCCTCCCAGGCGCGGGTTGAACCGCCTTTCCTCGCCGACACTGGTGACCGTCAGTCCGCGATAATCGTGCGCCGGATAGAGTAGGCACGACTCCGGCAAGGTGAACATCTGTTCGTGGATCGAGCGGTACATCGCGTGCGGGTCGCCTTGCTGGAAATCGGTCCGCCCGGTGCCTCTGACAAACAGACAGTCGCCAGTGAACGCCATACTGCGGTCGTCGAGCACATAGGTCAGGCAGCCATTGGTATGGCCGGGGGTCTGGCGCACCTGGAGGTTGCGATCGCCAAACGCGACCACGTCGTCCTGCACCAGATAGCGGTCGGCGCCCTCGGCGCCGCTGTTGGCGGCCAGCGCAATCCGGCATCCGGTCCGCTGTTTCAGCAGCCACGCGCCCGTCACATGATCGGCATGGACGTGCGTTTCTAGGGCATAGGCGAGGCGAAGTCCGAGCTCTTCTATCAGCGCCGCGTCGCGCCGCACCTGCTCGAACACCGGGTCGATGATGACCGCCGCTCCGCTGCCGCCGTCGGCGAGCAGGTAGGTGTAGGTGGAGGACGGCGGATCGAACAGCTGCCGGAAAACCAACATCGCGAAGCTCCGATGATAATCGCATCATATGGTACTATCGCAGGCCGGGAAGCGGGAGAGCCGTCTTGGTCGAAATCGTCGTTAACCCGATCACCCGAGAAGACCGGGACCGCTGGGCCGAGCTGTGGCGCGGCTATCTCGATTTTTACGAGACCCGGCTGCCGCCTGAGATATACGACCACACTTGGCAGCGGCTGATCTCAGCGGAAGGCCCGATCCACGGTCTGGGAGCGCGGCAGGGCGGCGCGACCTCGCCGCTCGTCGGGATCGCCCACTATCTCTTTCACGCACATGCCTGGACTACCAAGGAGGTCTGTTACCTGCAGGATCTCTTTGTCGACCCCGCCGCCCGGCGCGGCGGCGTGGGCCGTGGGCTCATCGAAGCAGTCGCCGCGGCCGCCCGCGACCGCGGTTGTAACCGGCTCTACTGGACGACGAAGGAGGACAACGCCACCGCGCGCTCGCTCTACGACCGCATCGCCCGCTTCAACGGCTTCATCCGATACGACTACCCGCTGGACTAGGCGTCGGCGCGTTGTCACCATCGCCACTTGGCGCTATTTTCCTGGGTTCGCGGCTGTCGCCGCTTTAACTTCGGGACTGATCCCGTGACGTCTTTCCTGCCACCTCTCGCCCCCTATCCACAGACGCGTCTGCGGCGCAACCGCCGCGATGCCTGGTCGCGCAAGCTGGTCGCCGAGACCGTGCTGACCGCGGGCGACCTGATCTGGCCGGTATTCGTGCATGACGAGGGCCACAAGGCGCCGGTCCCGTCGATGCCGGATGTCTTTCGCTTGCCGATCCCCGCGCTCGTCGATGCCGCCGGGGAGGCAGTCGAGCTCGGCATCCCGACGATTGCCGTGTTCCCGGCGGTGCCGGACGCCCTCAAGGATGCGGAGGGCAGCAACGCGGTCGATCAGGGTAATCTCGTCTGCCGCGCCGTCGCCGCGCTGAAAAAGGCACTGCCGGAACTCGGGGTACTGTGCGACGTGGCGCTCGACCCGTTCACCTCGCACGGCCATGACGGGGTGATCCGCGACGGCTATGTCGACAATGACGAAACGGTCGAGATCCTGCAGCGACAGGCGGTGGTTCAGGCCCACGCGGGCTGCGACATCATCGCGCCCTCCGACATGATGGACGGCCGGGTCGGCGCCGTGCGCAATGCGCTCGACGAAGCCGGGTTTGCCCGGGTCCGTATCATGTCCTATGCGGCGAAATACGCCTCGGCCTTTTATGGGCCGTTCCGCGACGCTATCGGCTCGAAAACAGCCCTCGGCAGCGCCGACAAGCGCACCTATCAGATGGATCCGGCGAACGGCGACGAGGCGTTGCGCGAGGTAGCGCTCGATCTGCAGGAGGGCGCCGATATGGTCATGGTCAAGCCCGGCATGCCCTATCTCGACGTTGTCCGGCGCGTCAAGGAGGCCTTCCGGGTACCGACTTATGCGTACCAGGTCAGCGGCGAATACGCGATGCTGCGCGCCGCGGCGCAGAATGGCTGGCTGGATCGTGAGCGGGCGGTCATGGAGAGCCTGATCGGCTTCAAGCGCGCCGGCGCCGACGGCGTCCTGACCTATGCCGCAGTCGATGCGGCGCGCTGTCTCAAAGCCGGCTGAAAGCCGGGCTCGCGGATCGATCGGCCCGGTTGTTGCAACGCTGTCGCAACTTGCGGTAGTTGTTGCTGGGTCCGACGGATTGAGAGAGCCGTCGCCGATCCGCGGCAACGAACAGGGAAGGGATCCGCTATGTCATATGGCGAGAATGGGCATATTCCGGGCAACGCAGCTCATTTCCGCGCCAATGTTACGCGCCGCCGGGTGCTGCGATGGAGCGCGGCGGGCAGCGCAGTCGGGCTCGGCGCGACGCTGCTGGCTTCAGCACCTTGGCGCGCCGCCTTCGGTGCGGCCAAGCCTTACAAGTTCGGCACAGTACAGCCGCTGACCGGTGTCGCCGCCTCGGGCGGCAAGACAGCCCTGGTCGGGGTGCAGATGGCGGTCGACCAAATCAATAAATCGGGCGGCATCTCGGGCCGCCCCGTCGAACTGATTGTCGGCGACGACCAGTCGAAGCCCGACACCGGCCGCCGCGCCGTCGAGAAGCTGGTCACCGAGGACAATATCGACGCCCATGTCGGCGGATTTTTGTCGAACATTTGCCTTGCCTGCACGCCGGTCTGGGAAGAAAACAAAGTCGTCAACATGATCGGCGTTTGCCTCGACACGACGCTCACCACTAGCAAGTGCAGCCGTTACACGTTCCGCAGCTTCGACTTCGCGCCGGCGCAGGCGAAGGCGTTCGCCCCCTACCTCGTAAACAAGCTCGGCAAGAAATGGCACATCGCTCTACGCCGATTACTCCTGGGGCCAGTCGACCCGCGACGCCTATGCGGCCGACATCAAGCAGAACGGCGGCGAGGTCGTCGGCACGCTCGGCATACCACTCGGCACCGCCGACATGACGCCGTTCCTGTCGAAGATCAGCGGCGATTTCGACGGGCTGTTCCTTATCTTCTTCGGCCCGGATGCGATCAACGTTGTCAACCAGGGGCATGACCTCGGCCTCGCCAAGAAATACAAGTTCGCCGGCGACGGCGCCGTCGCCACCTCGACGCAGCTGCCGGCGATGGGCAAAAAGATCGAGGGATTTGTCGGCATCGATCGTTATGTGCCGGTGTTCGACGAACCGCTCGAACACGCCCTACCTGCACGCCTTCTTACGACGAGGCGCTCGCCCGCCTGAAAAAGGTCGACCCATCCGGGCCGCTGCCCGACCGCTACGTGCAGTCGAACTTCGAGGCGGTCAACGCGCTGAAGCTCGGGATCGAGAAATCCGGGCTTTCAGGGCCGTGCCGACTCGCCCAAGCTGGTAGCCGCGCTCGAAGGCCTGGAGATGAAGGAGGGTCCGATTTCCCGACCGGCGACAAGGTGCTGCGCAAGGAAGATCATCAGGCGTTCATGCGCGAGCTCGTCTTCGAAATCAAGGACGGCAAATACCACGTCCTCGACGCAATCCCGTGGGAGAAGACGGTGGTGCCGCCGGCCTGCCATTTCGCCGCCGCTTGAGAACATCACACGGAGGCACAAATCGGATGGGAAATAATAGATAATCGATTATCTCCGTGGTGAAATAAGTACAATGTCCGCCGCTCAGAGCACGTGCCTGAGGAATTTTTGCCGGGCGGCGGCGCCGTTGTTGCGGACCGAGGATCTCGACCGTCCGCTTTGGCGGGCTGACCGCGCTCAACCAAGTCAATTTCGCGGTCGAACGCGGCGAGGTGCGCGCGATTATCGGCCCGAATGGAGCGGGCAAGAGCACGTTCTTCAATTGCCTGACCGGGGTATTGCGACCTTCCTCAGGGCATATCCGGTTCAACGGCGAGCGACATCACGGGGCGTCGCCCGACCGGATCTCGCGCAAGGGCATCGCCCGCTCGTACCAGATCACCAATATCCTGCCGAACGCGACGGCACTCGAAAACGTCCGCATCGCCGCTCAGTCGCGCCGCCACGGCTGGAGCCTCTTCACCCATCATCGCGCTTATCGCGACATCATCGAGAAGGCCGAGGCGGCCCTCGAGGCAGTCGGCCTGCGCGGCAAGGCGGGGGAGCTGGCCGCCAACCTGTCGCATGGCGAACAGCGCAATCTCGAAATTGGCATAGCGCTTGCCACTGAGCCGCAGCTCCTGTGTCTCGACGAACCGACGGCCGGGATGAGCGCGGCCGAGACGCACGACACGATGGAACTGGTGCGCCGGATCGCCAAGGATCTGACGATCTTGATCGTCGAGCACGACATGCAAGTCGTCATGGAGTTGGCGCAGCGGATCACCGTGCTCCACTACGGCGAGATCCTGGCCGAGGGGACGCCGTCGGAGATACAGCAGAACCCCCGGGTGCTCGAGGTTTACTTGAAGACATGAGCCCGGGCGGTACGACGGTCCAACCACTCGTCAAAGTCGAGGACATCCACACCTACTACGGCAAGAGCCACATCCTGCACGGGGTGTCGCTCGAAGTCGGAATAGGCGAGGTGGTGGGCCTCCTCGGCCGCAACGGGGTCGGCAAGAGCACCACCTTGAAGGCGATCATGGGCCTCGTCCATCCGAGCCAGGGCAAGGTGCTGTTCGAGGGTCAGCCGATCAACCATTTGCCGGCGCACCGGCTAGCGCGACTCGGGATCGGTTATGTCCCCGAAGATCGGCGGATATTTCGCCTATTGTCGGTCACCGAAAATCTCCGCACCGGGCTCGATCGCCACGGCGTGAGCAAGTCTCGAAAGACGGAGCTGTTGGAAAAGGTCTACGGTTACTTCCCAGTATTGGCCGAACGCCGCAACCAGGCCGGCGGCACGCTATCCGGCGGTGAGCAGCAGATGCTCGCCATCGCACGGGCGATTATGCTGGAGCCCAAAATCGTCCTGCTGGATGAGCCGACCGAGGGATTGATGCCCCGGATGGTCGCCGAAATCCGACAGATCATCGACATGCTCCACCGCGAGAACGTTGCCGTCCTGCTGGTGGAACAGAATGTCCCGCTGACCCTGGAGGCCGGGCAGCGGATCTACTTCATCGAAAAAGGCGTCGTCCGACACCATGCATTGGCGTCCGAGCTGCGCGTCAACGACGCCGTCATCCACCAATATTTGGGAGTGTAATGTGGGCATTCCCGTCGAGCAGATCCTGATCCAGACGATAAACGGCGTCGTAACCGGGATGATTCTGGCGCTCGTCGCGTCGGGTCTGACATTGATTTTCGGCATTATGGACGTGGTCAATTTTGCCCATGGCGAACTCTTCATGCTAGGCGCTTATGTCGGCGTCATCATATTGGCGGCGACCGGGGATTTTTGGCTCGCGCTGGCAGCGGCTACGCTCGCCATAGCGCTGCTGGGTGCAGTCATATACCTGACGACACTGCGCCCGCTGCTCGGCCGCGATCCGCTCTATACCATCCTCGCCACATTCGGGGTCTCGCTCGTCCTGCAGAATTATGCGCTCTGGCAGTTCGGCCCGGTGGCGCGCAAGATCGAAGAGCCGTTCACCGGCCAGTTCACGCTCTTTTATTTGGCCTACCCGTGGTATCGGATAGTGATCGCGCTGCTCTCCGCGGCGATCATCGGAGCCCTTTGGCTGTTCCTCAAATTCGGCACCTGGGGCATCTGGATCCGTGCGACGACCCAGGACCGCGTCATGGCTCAGGCGATGGGGATCCCGGTGCCGTGGGTACTCACGGGCGTTTTCGCCATCGGCGCCGGCATGGCGGCGGCCAGCGGGGTGTTGTTTGGTCCATTGGTGGGCGTCACCCACGTCATGGGCGTCGATTGGGTTCTCAAGGCCTTCATCGTCGTCGTTGTCGGGGGCATGGGGAACCGATGCATCTCCGGATGCCGATGCGATCACCGGATCCGGCGCCCGATCCCGATCCGGCCGCGAGCGCGCTCAATTCCTTGCTGACGCTGATTCCCGCCGATATCCAAAGCGGGAATGCCTGCAGCGAAGTCAATCCCTCGCTCGGCGCCATTGTGACGGTAGAGTGCACCGGCGTACCGGGACCGGTCGGGACCCTCGAGTACTACTCGTTCGCGACCCCGAGCGCATTCGATCAGGGTTACAGCAATCTCCTCAACACCGCCAGCTTCCAGAACTCCTGCGTATCAAGCGACGGAACCTTCCAAGAGTTCGCTCCACCGCCATGCCAGTCGACCTATACGAGTACTTCACCAGTGCTTGCTGGCACCGTGTCGGAATACCTCGACCTAAGAACAATGACCCGGTCATCGCCAGCACCGAAGATCAGCAACTGGTCATCTGCGTGATGATCGGAACGAACGGCAGCGACCTGCTGACCTTCTGGAGCAACTCGGACTGGATCGCGACAAGCGACTAGGGCCTGGAGCGCTCGCGGGTTGCCCGCGGCGACTCGCCGATGACGCGCTGGTACTGGCGGGAGAAGTGGGAGTAGTCGGTGTACTCAAGCTCCGCCGCCAGCACCGACAAGTCGACGTCGGGCGAGGTGAACAACGTGGTCGCCGCGTGCTGCAGCCGACGGCACTCGATCAGCCATTTCGGTGTCAGGCCGACATGCGAGCGCACGAGCCGCTCCAGGCTGCGCGGGGACAAGCCAAGGCGGGCAGCGAGATCAGCGGCGCGCGTCAGGTCAGAATCTTCTTCCGCGAGGCGGCACGCCTCGTTGACCAGCAGCCCCCGCTCGTCAACGCCAGCCGCGAGGGGGAGGAGCCAGTCACGCAGGATCCGCGCAATGTCATCCCGAACGTAAGCGTGCTCCGCCATGATCCGACCCACTGAACCCGCGGGGGCGCGCCGGCAGGGTTCACTCGAACCGACGAGCGCGACGGGATCAGTGGAGGTCAGCAGCGGCCCGGCGGCCGGGCGCAACAGGATCCCGACCGCCCAGGACGTGCCCCGGAGTTCTTGGACCTGGACGCGGGAGTCCGGCCCGTACAGGGCAGCTGTCTTCGGCTCGATCACGGCGTTGATAGCCGGATAGGTCAGCACCCGCCGGGGCCGGACCTCGCCGTCGGGGACGGCCCACCGGGGCACCCAGACATGACGCACCAGGTCAGCCAGGTCAGGGCCGAGCTCGACCGGTCGAAGCTGACCCCGCCCGACCCAGGGTTAAGGTGTCCTTTGACTCTGGCACGGTGTTTGACTCAGGCACGGGGCCGTCCTCCGTCTGATGGTGTCGCAAAAGTACAAGCGCCGCGCCGGCCAGGTTTTCTAATGTCACCAGCATGACCGACACTTCTCCGGCCACCGGCCGGTACACCAGCAACGGCATGCCGCACGGCTCGACGTCGCTCACCCCGCATGTCGTCGTCACCCCGGCCGAGAAGGCCATGAGTTCTACCGCGATGTATTCGGCGCCCGGGTCGTGGATGTCACGCGTTTCCCCGGGAACGACCTGTGTCCCACGCCGTCCTCGACTTCGGCGCCGGGATGTGACGCTGAGCGACCCGATGGAATCGTACGGCCTGGTGGCAGGCGATCCCGTCAATGGCGTCACCTACTCCCTCGCGCTGTACGTCCCGAACACCGACGAGGTGGTGCAACGGCGGCCGCCGCGGCGCACGGCGCCGTCATCCGCGAGCCGGCGACGACGTTCGTTTCCGGCGACCGGTTCGCGTCCGTCCTCGACCCGTTCGGGCTGCGCTGGTCGATCATGACCCGCGTCGAGGACATCTCCCCAGAGGAGTCCGCCAAGCGGATCGCCGCCTGGGCGGAATCCCAGCAGGCCTAGCCGCCCTTTCCGGCCCGATGGTCGGCGACGCCGAGCAGGGTGCCGACGATCTCCCGGACCCGGCCAGGGTCGGGTTTTGCGCCATTGGCAGTGAAAAACAGATGGTGCACGGCACCAATCAAGGTGAAGGCGATTGTGTCGGCGTCGACGGTCGCCGGTACCGCCGGCCGAGTTCCTGCTCGGCCCGCAGGTACCACCGGCGAACGACGCCTGAATCTCGCCGAACGGCTGGCCGTCAGGCCCAAGCGCGGTCAGCACGCGCGCTCCCAGGGCCGGTCTTGATGTGATGAGCCCGGCTATCTGCGTCGCACCTGACCCGAACACAGTCAGCGCCGCCGCGACCAGATTGTCGCTTACCGGGCCATGTCCGGCCTGTGCCGGCAGGCCGGACACGGCTTCCTCAGTGCGGCGCACGCGGTCCAGGGCGAACTCCGCGAGGAAGCCGTCCAGGCCGTCGAAGTGGTTGTGCAGGACGCCCTTGGCGTATCCGGCCTCATCGGTGATCGCCCGACTGGTCAGCCCTGCGGCACCGTCGCGGGCCATGATCCGCTCCGCTGCGGCGAACAACTGCTCGTGCAGTTCGGGTATTCGCACTCCGCGCATCGGCATCCTCAGGGTTCCGGCAGGTTCAGCAGGCGCGCTTGACACTATGGGCGTTCGCCCATAGCTTTGGGCACATGCCCATTCTAGCCCTCGAGGCAGAGTTTTCCGGTATGCCGGTCATAGAAGTCTGCGGGCTGACCAAGCGCTTCGGCGGCGTCACCGCGGTAGACGAACTCAGTTTCAGCGTCGGCGAAGGCACCGTGACTGCCTTCCTTGGCCCGAACGGCGCCGGCAAGACCACCACGCTGCGCATGCTGCTCGGCCTGGTCAAGCCCACAGCCGGCACCGCGACCATCAGCGGCCGCCCCTATCGTGACGTCAGGAGCAGCGTGGGCGCGTCGCTGGAGGCCACCGGTTTTCATCCGGGCCGCACCGGCCGCGATTACCTGCGGGCGCGGGCGCTGGCTCGAGGGGCCGATGACTCCAGCATCGGTGACCTCCTGACGATGGTGGATCTCCTCGGGAGCGCCAGCACCAGGATCGGTGCCTACTCGCTCGGCATGCGACAGCGGCTCGGCCTTGCCGCGGCGATGATCGGCGACCCTCGGGTGCTCATCCTCGACGAGCCCGCCAACGGCCTGGACCCCGAAGGCGTCAAGTGGCTGCGCGGCTTCCTACGCGGACTCGCCACTGCTGGCCGTACCGTCTTGGTCTCCAGCCACCTGCTCTCCGAGGTTGCGCAGACCGCCGACCACGCGCTGATCATCAACCGTGGCCGGCTGGTTGCCGCTGGGCCGATCGCTGACCTGACTCGCGCTGGCACCACCCTGGAGGACCTGTTCCTCGGCATCACCGGGAAGGAGAGCACCCGGTGATCACCGCGATCCGTGCAGAGCTGTACAAGATCAGGGCCACCCGGATGAGCTACGGCTTCCTCGCCATCGCGGCCGGGCTGACGGCGCTCGTTACGGCCGTGCTGTCGGCCCAGGCCGGCGCCAACTCAGTGGTGCCGTCGCTCGCGACGGCCGCCGGACTGCGGGACATTGTTACCAACACCGGCTTTGCGCTGCTCACGGCAGCCGTGTTGGCGCGACCGTCTCCAGCGGCGAGTTCCGGCACAAGACAATCACCGACACCTACCTTGATCAGCCTGGGCGGGTCCGGGTCATGGCCGCCAAGACGATCGCCGCGATGGGGGCGGGCGCGGTGTTCGGCTCTGTCGCCGCCGCGATCGCCACCGGCATGGGCCTGATGGCCACGTCGGGCAAGGGCTACCACATCGCCTTGAACGGCGGTGACTTCGCCCGGTACGCCGCTGGCGCGGTGATCGGCGCGGCGCTGCTTGCCGGACTTGGCGTGGTCGTCGGCTCGCTGATCAGCGGCCAGGTCGGCGCCATTGTCGCCGTATTCGTGTGGTGCCTGGCCATCGAGCAGATCCTCGCCGGGATCTCCGTGTCCGCCGCCCGGTTCTTGCCGCTGCTCGGCTCGATGACCATGGCAGGCGCCGACAGCCGGGCCGGGATGCCGCCGCTGCCGAACGGGATCATTCCCCTGCCATTCGCCGCGATGGCCGGCATCCTCGTCGCGCTGTTGGTGATTCTCTCCGGCGTTACCGTGCCTCCCGCCTCGACCGCGACATCACCTGAACCTAGCTACGCTAGCAGCGGATGCCAGCCGTCGCGGTAGCGCAGGCCGGTGCGCTGGAGCCGGACCTATCGTGCCAGGTCCCGGGGAGCGGCTCGGTGCGAGCCACCTCCGGGCGGTCCACGGCGACGCACACGTCCTCACCGGGCCACCACCAGCCACAGGAACGCGACAGCGCGATCCAGTGGCCGAAGTGGTCGAGGTCGTCCGGCTGGCAGCGGGCAAGCCCGAGCCGGTGCAGGGCGTCGTAGTAGGCGATCCACGACGCTTCCTGCTGCCCGTACCAGCACGCGGGCACTTGCTCCTGATGGACGGCCAGCGCGGCGCGGACGGGGGCGCGGAAGCCCTGGGCGAGGCTGCGGTGCAGCGCGACGCGGACGCCCTGGTGGAGCACCACGCCGAGCGGAACTCCGGTCGCGAGTGCCTTCTGGGGCGGCAGTTCGGGCCAGGGTTCCTTGTTCTTCGCCCTTCTCCCGGGCGGGACACAGCTCAGGGTCGGCGTAGGCGACGCCGGCGCTGAGTGCGCCGCGCAACTGAGACGCGGACATGGCCAGGTCACTGGCCAGCGGCGGTTTCCCTTGCGGGCGAGGATCCCGGATCAGCGCGTAGAGCGCTGCGAGGGTAGGCCAGCCAGCGACGAGCGGTAGCGCTTGGGCTGGAGAGCTGACCCACTCGAACCGGGGCCGCGGACGGGAGATCCTTGCGTAAATCATGGTCAGGCTGTGTTCGGCAGTCTGCCGGTCAGCCGGTTGCGTGGACAGGCCGTGGTCAAGCCACTCCTGCCGGATCTTGCTGGCTTCCTGCCACAGGCCGAGAGCTCGCTTGCTCCCGAAATCGGCCACAGATGCAGCGGCGTCATAGCGCCGCGCCGGCGCGGTCAACGCACGAGGGCGTCAACGCCCTTTCGGTTGGAGTTCATGCGCCCATAGTGGCGTGCACACCGCCACACACGCAACTCCCGGGCGCGGAAATCTGCGTTGCCCCGCGCGGCGGGCGGGCGAAGAAGTCGCCGTTCACCTGAATCGGCGCAGCGTCGGCGTCGCGGCCCGAACCGTCGCACATGTCCGGTTTGCGGACCATGCCACCTTGACGCCGGCGGCCCTAGCGTGGAACTTTCGCACTAGATGGAACTTCCGCACGTCCTGTGCGTGTTTTCTTTCCACGCAGCGCAAAGGTTCCAAGATACTTTACTGAAATGTTCGGATCATCCTTGCGTGCGGAGGGTGACCTCGCGCGGGGGGCCGCCGTAGGGGTCGAAGCTGGTGACGGTGGCCGGGACGCGCAGCTCGTCCCGGTCGGCGAGTGCGGCGACGACGTCGGGGGAGACTCCGGGGTCGGCCGGGTGCGCGCAGATCTCGTCGAGCAGCACTGCGTCTTGCTCGGCGACCGGGCCGGGATCGATGCCGAGCTGCATGCCCCACGCGTCCCACACCAGCATCTCGGTCTTGTTCAGCGCGACCAGGTCGTGGATGACGTGGCGCGCGAGGAGGGGCCAGCCGCGCAGCTCCGGCGCGTCCAGGTCGGGGGCGGTCAGGTGACGCTCCGGGTCGGACGTGCCCGCGCGGGCCGCCTGCCAGGCGCGGGGCCCGGTCACGAACTGGTCGTCGGCGAGGTCCATCCAGTCGACGGGGCGTCCGTCCACCTCCGGGGTCCAGTCGCTGTTCATCTCCCCGTCGATGAGCCGCCAGCGGCCCGCGGCCTCGTCCCACGCCTCCGCCACCACGTGATCGATCAGCAAGCCGGGGTGGAAATAGGCGGCGAACCCGACCCGCATCCGGGCGGGAATGCCCTTGTGCCTGGCCAGGGAGACGAACAGCAGCGTCGCGTCGCGGCAGCAGCCGACGACCCGGTCCGGCGGCAGGCGCTTCCTGGCCAGCGTCGGCTCGCCGCGGCTCAGCAGCAGTGCGAACATCGCGTCGGCGTACCGGGTGTCGATCTCCCCGGCCCGCTCGGCTGGCACGCCGTTCTCCGCCCAGTCGCCGTCGCCCCGGTAGTGGAACACCAGCTGGGAGCTCGCCTCCCGGAGCGCGGCGAGGTCGGCGGGCAATTCGTCGATCACCGCCCCGGCCGCCCCCGGATCGGTGACCAGGCTCTGCGCACCCCAGGCGATAGCCGGGTCTTTGTCGCTCATTGCGCACCTCCATGGTGGTAGACGTTCTGCTACCGGAAACTCAGCGCTAGGCGCTGCGATCCCCGTTACCTGAAAGGCTGCAACATTTCGTAGTGAAATCGCAACTCCAATTCGCCGGATAAGCCATGCTAGTAATAGAAATTTCGACGGCCTTATAATGCTGCGCATGGGACGAATGAATTCTGACGTGCGGGCCGTCGTGACCGGCCCAAGCAGCGCGGATTGCTTCGTCTGTCGTAAGCACCGGGACCGCGGGCCGCTGTTGCCGGGCGGGCCTGTCGCCGAAGACGACCTGGTGCTGGTGTCCCACGTTGTGCCGCCGGCCGCGCTGGGCGGCGAAGGCACGACCGCCTACGCGGGCCACCTGTTCGTGGAACCGCGCAGGCACGCACCAGGGCTGGGCGATCTCACCGACGCCGAGGCCCGTGCCGTCGGCTTGTGGTGCACGCTGGCGAGCCGGGCCCTGCGCGACGTCGTCGGCGCTGAGCACGTGTACGCGGCGGTGTTCGGCGACGGGGTGCCGCACCTGCACGTTCATCTCCGGCCCCGGTTCCCTGGCACTCCCCGCGAATACTGGGGAGTCCACGTCAACACCTGGCCCCAGGCCCGCCACGGCACCGCCGCCGAGATCGCGCACCTCGTCCAGGAGCTCCGCGGTTACCTGGCTGGATAAGAAAGCTCGCGCGCATCCCGTGCGGCAGTGTCTATCTCGGGAAAACCCGTTCGTCGTCAGGGTGACGAGCCGAAAAAGCTCGAACGAACGCCCACCAGACGGAGGACACGATGGTTTACCCGATGGCGTACCAGCAGTACAGGTACGAGCACGGCCTCACGGATGCTGAGCAGCGGGCTGCGGACATCCGCGCGGGTGAGGTCGCGGCTGAGCTGAGGGACCTGCGGCTCCGCCTCGGGCGCGCCTTCCGCCTCCGGCGTCGCGTCCAGCGCGGTCGCAGGGCAGCGGGTGCGATGACCAGGGCGTGATCAGTGGGCCGGCTGCCAGAGGCGGAATGTCGTGCCCTGGTTGTCGGTGCACTCGGCGGTCAGGCCGAACGGCCTGCGCCCGGGCTCGTCCGCACGGCCGCCGGCCGCCCGGACCCGCTCGACCGCGGCGGCGATGTCGTCGACGCGGTAGGACAGCTGGACCTCGCCTTTCTCGTCGGGCGAGGGGAAGATACTCGAACGGGGGCGTGGTCTCCTCGGTTCGCCAGGTCCCCTGATGTGGGGCGCCGAACGCTACCTGCAGTACCGCCTCGTAGAACTCCTTGGCCCGTTGCGCGTCCGGTGCCATGAGCGTCACGTTCGCGACGTCGCCCTGGCGCAGCCGGGTGGCGCCGGTGCGGCCGCAGCAGCATCCAGCGGTGCCCGAACGGGTCGATGATCACCGCACCGCGGCCATAGGGCTGGTCGACCGGCTCGCGCTCGACCGAGGCGCCGCTGCTCCGGGCCCGCTCGGTCATGCCGTCGACGTCGTTAACCTGCAGGTGCAGGGTGTGGCTGAACGTCGTGGGGTTGTCTGGCGCTTTTACCGGCACGTTGGGCCACAGGCCGGAAGGCTCGGAGAGCATCAGCACCGCATCGCCGATGCCAAGCTCGGCGTGGCCGATCGTGCCGTCCGCG
>CAVOHI010000041.1:0-53200 GCA_963695605.1 uncultured Alphaproteobacteria bacterium
TCAATCTCTACGGAACCACCCTGATGGACGAGAACACGCACCCTCGGGAACGCGCGGTCGTGGAGCGAATAGATGGTATCCTCCCGAGCGTCGGAACCCGCCACGAGAGCCCAGCAAATGGGGCCGCATAGCGGGATGCGACCGCGGATTTCTGCTTGGGTTCGTAATCGCGAGGCGGCGCGGCGAACCTGCGAAAGCCAAGGGAGGTACATGGAGATGAAGCGAAGTCTGCGAGGATTTGCGGCAGCGGGCTCGTTGTTCCTTGCGATGTTCGTCGCTGAGGCGGCATTCGCCCAAAAGCAGGGCGGCATTCTGAAAATGTACGATCCCGACAGTCCAGCAAGCATGTCAATCCACGAGGAAGCTCATCGTCTCAGAGCGGCCGATGATGGGAGTTTTAACAATCTCGTCATGTTCGACGAGCACGTCGAACAGAACAGTCTCGAATTAATCGTGCCTGATCTTGCCACGGGCTGGTCATGGAACGAGGACGGGACCGAGTTCTACGCTACCGCTGCGCCAAGGCATCACGTGGCACGACGGCAAGCCCTTCACGGCCAAGGACGTCCAGTGCACCTGGGATCTGCTGACCGGCAAGGCGAGCGAGAAGCTTCGCGTCAATCCCCGCAAGTCCTGGTATCGGAACCTAGTGTCCTGTCTCTAAAATGGAGTTCCAAATCCCGACATACGAATGATATCATGGGCGTGCCGATTGGGGGGAATTGGTGATGGCGCGTCAACGGATCGAACTGGCTCCGGCAGAGGCTGCAGAACTGAGCCGCCGCGCTCGCGCGACGACAGTGCCGGTGCGGGATCGGCAGCGAGCTGAGATCATCCTGCTAAGCGCGCAAGGTCTGACCCAACTGCGCATCGCCGAGCAGATGGGGATATCACGGCTTTCGGTGAACCGCTGGGTGGGTCGCTTTGCGCTGCACCGGTTGGCGGGGTTGACCGATCGTGCCGGGCGCGGTCGCAAGCCGTGGCTGCCCCAGGTCACGGTGCAGCAAGTGCTAGAGCAAGCGGTGACACCGCCGCCCCATCTGGGGCGGTGGAGTTGCCGCACGATGGCCCGCGCCGCCGGGATCTCGCCGGCCAGCGTGCAGCGTCTGTGGGCGGCCAGTGACATCAAGCCGCATCTCTCGCGCACCTTCAAACTATCGAACGACAAGCGCTTTGAAGAGAAGTTCTGGGACGTCATCGGGCTGTATCTCAACCCACCGGACAAGGCGCTGGTGCTGTGCTGCGACGAGAAATCCGATGTCAGGCGCTGGAGCGCACCCAACCAGGTCTGCCATTGGGGATCGGGCATATTCGTACCAAGACCCATGATTACGTGCGGCACGGTACCTTGACCCTGTTTGCCGCGCTCAACTATCTCGAGGGCAAGCTGATCACCCGCTTGGCGGCGCGCCATCGCCATCAGGAGTGGCTGGCCTTCCTTAAAACCATCGATGACGAGACCCCGGCCAATCTCGACATCCACATCATTGCCGACAATTACGCCACCCATAAGCATCCCACGGTCGCCCGCTGGCTCGACCGCCACGCCCGCTTCCACATGCATTACACGCCGACCTCGTCATCCTGGATGAATTTGGTCGAGCGCTTCTTTCGTGACCTCACCGAGTTCATTACCGAAAAGAGCTTTGCCTCGACCCGAGAACTGGCCGACGCCATCATCGCCTTCCTGGCGGCGCGCAATGAGAACCCCCGGCGCTACGTGTGGAAAGCCAAGGGCGAAGACATCCTGCGCAAGATCAACGCCGCCCGAGAGGCGCTCGCCGTCGTCCAGTCAAGAAGCAACGCTATTTCAGAGACGGCACACTAGGGGTGCGGTACGTGCTCGAAGGAAGCGTCCGTCGCTCGGGCAACCATGTCCGGGTCAACGCTCAGCTGATCGATGCCGAGACCAATGCGCATCTGTGGGCCGACCGGTTCGATGGCGACACCATCGGATGTCTTCGAGTTGCAGAACGAAATCACGAGCCGGATAGCGATCGCGCTCGACACTGAGTTGGTAAATGCGGAGGTCGCTCGGCCCACCGTAAATCCGGATGCGCTGGACTATCTTCTTCGGGGACGCGCCGCATTCTCGAAACCGCCGACGCGCAGCAGTTTGGCGGAAGCGATCGACTGGATCGAGCGCGCGCTCGAGCTCGATCCAGGGTCCGCGGAGGCGCAGAGCCTTGTTGGCATATGTGTACGCTTTCCGCGTCCTCAATCAGAATGACCGACACCCGCGTTGTCGACATCGCCCGCGCCGAGGATCTGGTCGCGCAGGCCCTGGTCGCATCGCCCCGCAGCCCGCTCGTGCACCTCGCCAAAGGACAAGTGCTCCGCATGCAGGGCCGATACGAGGAAGCCATTCCCGAATATGAGACGGTGATTGCGTCCGATCCCAACGCGATACTTGCAATAGCGGCCCTCGGCCATTGCAAACTCGCGACCGGGCCGTTAGAGGAGTCGATCGCGCTCATGGAGCGGGCGATCCGCCTTAGTCCCCGCGACGCTCTGATCGGCGTTTGGTATTACGCGATCGGACGCGCGCATCTGCTGCAATCACGCACCGACGAGGCAATCCTGTGGCTGGAAAAGGCGCGTCGCGCCAATCCGCAACAGGCGCTCACACATGCCTTTCTCGCTTCCGCCTATGCACTCAAAAACGCGACCGAACGTGCCGGCGCCGAACTCGCGGAAGCCCGTCGCCTCAGCATCGACGATCGTTTTGCAAGCATCGCCAGGTTGAAGGCCTACTGGTCCTTCGCCGTGCCAGAAATCCGCGCCCTGCACGAGGCCACCTTCTTCGCCGGTCTGCGTAAGGCCGGGATGCCGGAGGGCTGACTTCGAGCGCCCCCGAGCGCCGTTCGAGCGCACTGAATGAGCGCGGCTCCGCGGTGCACGTGCGCATCCGTCGCGCTCGACTTCGCAGCGCGCCGCGCGTCGGGCGCGCCGCCGGCGTGCGGTCAGAGGCGGGAACTGTCGGCTCGGTAAATCAACTGGGGGAAACCCCGATATCGCGTAATTCCGCTCTGCTTCATGCCGATTTTCTCCGCAACGTGCAGCGAGGCGCGGTTGTCAGGATGGATCATTGCGACGACTACACGAAGCCCGATTGGACCAAGAGCGCGCATGAGCACCGTGCGCGCAGCCTCCGTTGCAACACCCTGCCCCCACGCGAAACGATGCAATCGCCACCCGATCTGGGTGAAGCCTGTTTCCGAACGCTACCGGGCGACCCTTCTCGCCGGATCGGTCGGCAGCCTCTTGCCTTTGTCAGCGCCGTTCCCTCCGATGTCACTTGCGCACCTTGGTCTATTCGGCGATGGCCGAATCGTTGGCGTAGCGGGCAAGAAAAGACCAAATCCTGACAAGTCACCGGCCGCCAGTGCACCAGCTTCCGCGAGCGCGGTCGCAATCCCGAGGCCGATGCCGGAAGCGGCGCCGGTGGCGCGTTCTCGGGCTCGATCGTCGCGAGAGCGTCGAGTAGGCGCGCGACTGCCGTTCGCAATGATGTGATTCCAGCGCGGCAATTCGCTCCGCATCTCGGCATATCCGTATCCTGATCTGGTTCTGACCTGCCAGATTGCCTTTGACCTTGGGCCGCCCCTCTTGTAGAGGTTCGCCCCCCGTCGGGCTCTGGACGCCCCCCCGTTGGGTTCGCGCGGCCCGGAGCCGCTCGTGCCGAGCGAATGCCGCGCTGTCTCAATTCCTCGAGAGAACACCCAAATTGCCGACGGCACCGGGGCGGTTGCGGGCGCCGCGGGCGATGTTCGTGGCGACTGTCGCTTGAACCCGGCCTGTACCGCGTCGAGATGCGAGTTCGTCTCTGCCGACCCGGTCGCCAAGCCAGCCGCGCACACCCGCGCGGAGAGCCGGATTTCTCGACCTTCGAAAGCGGATGCGGGAGAGAGACTGACTCTTTGCTGGAGGGAGATGGATTTGAACTTCCAGTACGCGAGCACCGTGCGATGGCACCGAGCCACGGATTTGCCGCTGCCTCCCACCGTGAAGCGGCGTTCCGGGGGGCGCCCGCCTCCCATGGCGAGACCGCGTTCCGAGGCGCAGCGGGGTTCCGTGAGGCCCGCCGCCGCCAGGCAGTCCACCCATCGCGAAATGCGGTGCTCCGCCGCCGTGCAGGCCGCCCGCGATCGGGCCGCGACGCGCGCCGCCATGCGGTACGCCCATTGCGAAATCCGGCCGGGTGAAAACGTGACATTGGTATATCCGAGCGAAGGCGAACGGGTAGTCGAGCGGTGCCAATTTCGCCTGCGGAAAGCTTTGCGCAATAAAGGCGAGGATCGCCGGCGTTTCGGTCAGTATGCCGTCGCCGGTAACGAACGCCGGCACCCGTCCCTTCGGATTGATCGCCAGGTATTTCGGCGAGCGCTGCTCGCTACTCGAAAAATCGATGCGTAGATTGCCCTCCTTGCTGCACCAACTATGGGGCAAATATTGGTGTTGTTGCAACCGGCTGGTATGCCACCGCGAAGCTAAGAAGTGACGCAGCATAGGATCCCTCGGTACTTGCATGATTATAATTATTGAGCGCCTTGAAATACGAATTAACAAAGTGGCGCGGCGGTTCGGTGCACGGAAGTCCTTGGCACGCCTATAGGGCTGTCCCCTCTCAAGAGAGAGGGGCCGAGAAGGTCGACTCGACCGAGTTAAGTTGACAATGCCGTCCCAGATTTACTTTGCCTCTTGGTCATGGTGTGCATCCTCGCCAAGGAATCCGGTGATTGCGCATCACCCGCATACCACGACCATCCGCCTCAGCGGTTTTGCAGAACTTCCCGCACACTACCCTTTGTTGCTGACTTACGTCGGGAAATCTAGTCGTCCCGGTGGCGGGAAGTAAGAAACTTATCGACCGCAAAATCAGTTACGTCACTACCCAGCCGCTGACCGGTCGTAAGGTCAAAGCGGAAGTGCACTCCGGCGAAGATGCGGCTCAGCGTTGCTTCTTCCGCAGCGGCCGAGAAGCTGGTGAACGAGCGATCGACTCCCGGCAGAACTTCAGAGGTCACGCTGAACTCGAAATGGTCCGTCGTGGAAGAAGGAAGTCAGCACCTCCGCCGCGGCTGCGCTGATGACCGCATGAGCGCCCGGGTAGGAGGGGTCCGGGGTGGTGTTGCCGACCTCCGGAAGCCAATTGGGATCGGCCTCGGTTTCCGGGTTATCGCTCCGTAGCGGCGGCCCGGATCGCGGTCACCGGTCGCCAGAAATTGTAGGTGTATTTGGCATCGTAGAATGCGATCACCCCGTCGGCGAAACTCAAATTAAGCAGCGCAAACAGCCGGGCGTTCTCCGCGGTCGTCAGGTTATGCGCCACCGACGCGGTCTGAGCGATCTCGTTCCAGTAGTTCTGAATGGCCCCGTTCCAAAACCGGCCGGTCAGTGCCTCGTCCGCGGTAGCGGTGGTGCTGTCGGCGATCCCCAGTGATTTGACCTGGTCGAAAGCATCGCTGTACCTGTCGCTGGTCAACGCCGGGGGCCGCCGGGACGAAACTGGTTCGCACTCTCGAGGGCAAAAGGAGTCACGCGAGACCAATGGGTGAACTGAGGTTGCTTAGGAAAATTCGGCGGTGTCGATTGGTAATCTCCCGGGGCGTTGCCGAAAGACATAGGGGATGGGCTGGGCATTCGAGCCGTCATTGTTTCGCAGGGCCAGGATCCGATCAGCGACGGTGGTTTCCTATGCTGACGCCATCGGTCTTCCCGAGTTGGGAATCTGCGCCAGCGACTGCTGAAGTTGGGCATCGAGGGTTGCCTGGAAGTTCGGATACAGTTTTACGAGGACTTCGTGCGCTGCTGCCGCAGCCGCCGCCTCTTGGGAAGCGAAATGAGATCGCGCTCAGGCGAACCAAGTAGGGTTTATGAGTTCCGGTCGATGGCGTTGACGGCGTCATATATCGCGCCGTGCATGATGGCAAAGCTGCGGGTGGGGTGGATGGTTGCCGGCTGCGCGCCAGGGGTGCGGACAATGACCAGAAGTGTTCTGGTTCCATTGCACCACCTGGCTCACGGGTTTCGTCGCCTGGGCCATTGCGGGCGCGAGGTTTGCGGCGGCCAGCGCGACCGCAGTCGTGCCGACGAGCAATAGGGTTTTCATTTCAGTACTCCGTGACGTTGATGTGAGCGTAAGCTCGAGCCGGTCGACCCGGCTGCAACGACCCGCCGATCAGGGATGATCGCCGAGCGATGTCGGCCGGCAGGTGTGCCGTTTCGACACTGACAAAGACCGTCACTGCGTCTTTTTTATTCGAATTTCAGCGATCCCGAGTTTGACGTCAGCGAGTGCCTTGTCCAAGGGCATCGTGAGCCGCCGGTGACCGCCGGTCGCACTTCTCGCGTGCTCCTCGCGGCGAGGCGGCGAGGCGCCGTGTCGCATCGCTGGTCAAGATTGCCAGTTGCCGTTCGTTCGCCGATCATAATCCGACCTCGAAGCGGCGCAATGCGGCGGGGTTGACATCCGACACGGCCCAGAAGCTCATCCCGGAGCACGTCCAGTGCAACAGGTTGAAGCCTTCGCGGGTGGTCGATGTGGGACCGCTGTCCTTCAAATCCGCCACCGGCCAGACGAACAGGTTGATGACATGCTGGTCGTGCTTGAAAACCAAAGCGCCGACGACGCGGTTGTGAATGTAATCGAGGCGACCGCCGATCAGTGGAAAGCCTTCGGGCGCCAGGTCGACCACCGGTGGCGAGGCATCGAGCTTGCCGTTGAACCACGGCTTGACCGTGTGCTCGTCCGAAGTCGTCACATCCGTGAGATGGCTCGCCAACAACGATCGGACGTGTCCTGAGATCAGTTCTTGCTGAATTGCCTGCTCGCCAGGCATCGCGACGACAAAGAACAGACTTGCTGCCAAGGCCAATGACACGCCTGTGCCTAACCAACCGGTGACCGCTCCTCGCCACCATGGAACCTGGCACAAGACGTCTGTTTGCAACCGGATTGAGGCGGTGACCCGAGCGCGAAGGTCGTGCGGAGCGCGGTATCTCGGTTCTGGCCGGCGAATTGCGGCCCTAAGCGCTTCCTGCCTCCGGTACTCGGCCGTACAGTCGTGGCAGGTCTGCATGTGCGTTTCGACGCGGACGGCATCAGCTAAATCAAGCTGGCGGTCGAGCATGCCATGGAGCAAGACCCTCATTTCAGCGCAACTCATCGGTTGCGCTCCTCTCTTGGGATTTTACCGGCGCTGTCTCTGGCGGCCGCCGTGCCAGCGTGAGCCGCGACGTCAGCCTTCCAATCGGGATCGCCGCAAGCTCCACGATCTGCGGATAGAAAGGAACCGGCATCTCCCCGAGCGCCAAGGTTTATCTGAAACGCGAATGCAGTCCGCCCAGCGCCGTTTCGACGACAGCCAGCGGTCGAGGCAGAGGTCCCTTGCCGGCTGAAAAAGTCGTGGCGGCTGAACATAACATCCTCGAAAACATCACTCCTCTCACATGGAGACCAGTGGCTCAGCCGATTTATTCGGACGCACCGTCTCGGTGCACGCGGGTGGCTTGGTTATGTCAAGCTCGCGGTCGAGCATGCCATGGAGCAAGACCCCATCTCAGCGCAGCTCATCGGTTGCGGCCCTCTCTTTGGATGCTGACGAGAGGCCGGCGATGACTACTGCCAAGGACGCCTATCCGTTCGAGTTCGTTTGGATCGATGGCGACGGGCTACCGTTTGACGCGTGGCGTGGACGGCCGGTGCTCGTCGGCAATAGGGCTGCAGGCAGCTCTGCGGCGCTCACGAGTGTTCTGACCGCCAGCATCTCGCGTTTGCCGCGGATCTCCATCTCACGCTGCGGAAACGCGGAAAAATCGAGCCCGGCGCGCGACACGGCCTCCTCGGACATTACGAGCTCGCAGGCAAAGTTTTTGGTCAGGCTTTCGAGCCGGCTCGCGGTATTGACAGCGTCGCCGATCGCAGTGATCGCGGCGGCGTTGCCATAGCCCATCTCTCCGACGATGGTCGGCCCGCAATGGATGCCGATACCGATACGCAGCGGCCGATCGAACTCGGCCCGCATCGAAGCATTGAGCTCGGGGAGCCGCTCAGACATCAGCCGCGCGGCAGCGAGCGCCTCCCGGCACCCGGCTTGGGCACCGCTCTCGATGCCGAAGAGCGCCATGACCCCGTCGCCGATGAACTTGTCGACGTGTCCTCCTGCGGCTTCGATCGCGCGCCCCATCGCCGCGAAATAGCGGTTGAGGACAAACACCACGTCGTAGGGGAGCCGACCCTCGGAGAGCGCGGTAAAGCCGCGGGTGTCGACGAACATGATCGCAATCTCGCGCTCGCTCCCCTGCACCAAGTCGACCCGGCGCCGCCCGTCCGCAGCATGCGCAAAAGGCGGCAGCAGCGGCGTCACCTCGACCGCGCCGCGCGGCCGCAACTGGCAGGCGAGCCGGACATTAGAATTTGCGCCGATGCGGCGGAGTACGCGCAATTCGGGGGGATCGATGCTGCGGATCTCGCCGCGCACCCGGACGCGGCAGGTCGAGCAGCGGCCGCGGCCCCCACAAACCGAGGCGTGCGTGATTCCCGCGAGTCGGCTCGCCTCGAGCACGCTGGTACCGGGTGTGACCTCGACGACGCGGCCATCCGGATAGCCGATGCGCACGAGGCCGCGGCGGCGCCGCCAAGCGCGGCGGGCGAGCCGCGCCAGCAACACCGCCGCAACCACGCCGGCGAAAAACCAACTGAGGATGTCGGTGATCGTTTCGAGGGCGCGCTGGGTCTCCGGCGACGGCAGGGTCATTCGCGCGAAGGCTTCGTGCGTCCAGCCCGGATCGGCCGCAAGAGCGATGACCTGCCGCCCAGCTTCGATCGCGCCGAGCAGCGACAGGACCGGCACGAGCCCGCGATGACGAGGGCCGCCGGTTGCAGGCGCGGGTACCAGGGCCGCACCCTCAGCCAGAAATGCAGGCCGATCACCGCGTGACCCCAGGCGACGACCAAGACCAGCATCTGCACGAAACCATGGTCGGGCGAGCGGACGAAATAGACCCACAGCAGATAGGCGTAATAGCCGACATCAGTGTGGAAGAAACTGTCTGAGATGCGCGTCGCGACGGCGTGGCGGACGAGCAGGAGCGGGATGCCGAAGCCGAGCACGATCTGGCTCAGCTCGGAAAGGCGCAGCCGCAACGTCCGCCTCTGCCACAGTGCGTAAAGCGCCAATGTGTAATGGACGAGGAAGCTGCTATAGAGCAGCAGCTGCGCCGGTCGGTTCGTCCAGATCCGGAAGATGTACCAAAGCACGTCTTCCATCGCCTTAAGCGAGATCAGGCCGACAGCGTGGTTGGCCAGATGCATCGCCACATAGGCGAGCATCACTAAGCCGGAAAGGAGCCGCAGCCGCCGGATCATCGAACAACCCGCCGAAGGCGGTGCCGGATCGCCAAACCTCTTGTCACCAGCGCCCCGTTTCTTTTACCTGGGCCCACCTCGACAAGCCTCACCTCTGCCCGCGCCGGCTCCAGCGACTGCCGTGCCAGCGCGAGCCGCAACTTCACCGTCCCGGTCGGGATCGCCTTAGCCTCCGCGATCGGTGGGCACCAAAGCTCGTCCTTGGGATGGGGAGACCGGCTGCTGAGCGCCGTCTCGATCAGAGCCGGCGAGGCAGAGATCCCTTGAGCCGGCCAGAAAGCGGCGGGGGCTAAGCCTGACATCAGCCGAAAATGTCATTCCTCTCACGTGCAGACCGGTGGCTCGGACGATTTATTCGGGCCGGACCGTCGCGGCGCACGCGGATGACTTGGTTATGTCGAGCCCGGACCGTGCGTCTAAAATGCCAAGAACCTCTGGTGGGACCGCAGCAATGGGCTTGTCTCAACACGTTCCAGACCGGCAAAAGTGGCGCCGTATTTCAACAGGCCAGGCACCTCTTTTTGGCAAGACAGGCCAGCCCAGTGCCTGCATACCTATCAAGCATCCGATGACGAAGTCGGATACGGAACGTGAAAAGGAGGGTCGCATGGCCCGCAAGTTCCTGATGACTGTTGCGATCGTTGCTATCGCGCTCGCCCCGTCGATTGGCATTGGTCCTGCCCAGGCCCACGGCTTTGGCGGAGGTTTTGGCGGCGGCGGATTCCACGGCGGCGGGTTTGGCGGCCGTGGTTTTTATGGCGGATATGGGCGTGGTTTTTACGGCGAGTATGGCCGCGGCTTTTACGGCGGGTAAGGTGGCTTCTATCCGGGCTACTATGGGTATGGCTATTCCCCGTACTGTTACTACTACTACTGATCGGGTGCAGTTGGCAGCGGGAACGACGCAGCTCTGCCACGAAGCCAAAGGTCCGCCGGCTGGGGGAGCTTTGGATTTTCAATGCCCTACATTTTCATCCTCCTGCTGGAGGCGAATACCTCAGCGTGGCGATGCCGGCCTAGCCTAAATCCGTCTCATTAGAGCTGCCTTTCAAACTCGAAGACCAAAGCGGAATAAATCACAGGCGGTGCCGGTCTTGTCCGAGCAAAGGCGGCGCTCTGGCGACCGACACGAATGGCGGTGAAATCTATTCACTGCATGGTTGGAGCCGGACCGCCTCGCCCGATTCACTTTATGAAGGCGCCGGAGGGCGCGATGAATTTCGGTGGTAGTGTCCGGAAAGTTCTGCAAAAGCCGGTGAGGCGGATGGTCATGGTATGCGGGTGATAACGCAATCACCGGATCCTTTGGCGAGGATGCACACCATGACCAAGAGGCAGGGTAAATCTGGAGCGATCGACGTCAACGCCCTTCTGAGGGAGGACGAGGAGTTTCTGCGGGCGCCGGTGCGGACGGCGCCGCAGGAGGTGCTCGAAGCGGAGATGACGGAGGCCTTGGGCGCCGAGAAGGGCGAACGGGCGTCGGACCGGCAGGGCTACCGGTCGGGCTATTACGGCGTGCCCGCAGCCGATCGCGCGGCCGAAAGTTTTCGATGTCGGCGAAGACCGGGTCGGGCGCTGGATTGATAGAGGATCGATCTGGCGCACATCTACAGCGAGATCTGGAAGGATGCCGCGCCGGCTCACCTCGTCGATGTCGCGGCGTTCTGCGACATCGACGCACACCGGGACCGCGGCGGAACTCGCCGGGAAGCCGGAATATCTCTGTCCAGCATTGTTCACCGGCCGAACCACTCGGCTGTTCGTAAATTCTTGAGTTAAGTTCTGGGCCCTGTCGAGCGGCCACGGATGCCGGCTGCTCGCGAATCAAACCGCTCATTTGCATCGGAGGAGGTCCCTTGAGCTTGTGTTCCATAACGCTGTGTTGCTCTCCTCCAGGATAACCGAGCGGATGCCGTTATTTGCTGGAAAAGGGAACGGGGTCGGCATCCAGCCTCCTTCAGGCGCAGAGGTCCGACCCTAGAAAAGCCCTTCGGCACAGTGCCGCAGAAGTATTGTTGGTCCCTGGTAAACGCACCGCCATCAGCGTCGAAATGGCCGAATATGACGTGGACAAACGGACCAGCCATCGTTGCGCGGAACTCAGGGTCGCCGTCAAATCTTACCGATCGCTGAAGCGGTATAGTCTCGACGCTGTCGCAAAGACCACTATCGTGTAAGACCCGCGTGGTGTACGCCGCCACACCAGTTAGCAATTTTTCGAGCGGTCGTCCGGCTTTGACCCAGGTATCGACATTGCGGGGGCCCCAATTGTAAGCCGCAATGGCGTCAGGCCAGTTCTTGTACCGTCCGTACAGCTGCGCCAAATAGGCTCGTCCGAGCGCGCGGTTTTGCGTCAGATCAAATCGATCCCCACCACCGACATCCATCGCCGCCGCCTCGCTGACCTGCATCGGCCCTTGGGGTCCGGAGGGATCTGGACGCCACATAGCGATGTCTTTGCCGTGGCTCGAACTCCGCGCCGTCGACCGCGCTTGCGACGCGATCTAGCGGCTTGACCAGCGTCATTCTGGCGTCTTGGGTTGCTTGTTGCCCTGCGTGTTTTTGTCCAAAGATAGGAGCCGGATCGCGCAAGATGATCCGCTCGCCTGCTGCAGCGGTTGCGATCGCTGCCTGGTTCGCCAATAAAACGATTATCAGGGATGCTGCATAACGCGTCATCGAGTTCTGGTCCCGAGCCGTATTTATGCAAAATACATTTTATATTTTCACGCGTAAACAGTTAACCCATTTTGAGCGCCACACGGACCTCTCACGCCTATTCAGATCAAGATTTGGGAGAACGTTATAGTTAAATTTCGCCAATGTTGATTTTGCCGCTATTGTCGCCTACGCCTTTGTTGAACGAATGTTTGCATATGGTTTATCCTCGTTCTCCTGTGCTCAGCGGTTGTCGCGGATGAACACGCCCGGCAGCCGCCAGATCCTAGCAGCGCTTTGGCAGGCTCCATCTGTTGCGGGAGTGAACAGCGCGGCGATGCGCGCCTCTCTTCGGCTCTGGGGAGCGGGTTGTCCCTTCTCCCCAAGAAGGGGCTTTGAGCCTGGCGGTAGCTGTCATTCTCGGTAGTCGACCGACCGGCACTGGCTCAGTGCTGTGCCGCCGAGTTTCGCTTCCATTCGGATTTGCTACCAAGTAGCTCTGACTGGTAGGTCCCGCTGCTGCGATTAGGTTCTCGCGCATGGTGACGAGGCGGGATCGTATGGCCCGGTCGTGACTGAACGGCCTTGAATTGGCTACTGCTCCTATGCCCGGTACCTGCGTCAGCTGCTACAGCGTCAATTGGCGAATACAGAAGCAACATTGACACTGCGAAAGCGAGGAAAAGGAGGTAAGCGGAGCGCACCCGTCCCGCTATATAGCTCCGATCCGATTTACTGACATTGTGTTTCGTGTAAGCCACCCTAACACCTCCCGGTTCAATGCCGAGAATGGGCTGCCGCCGCTTACATTTCGCCTACCGACCCCGGGCCAAGACAGGCGACGTATTCGGTTGCATGCCCGCTCCTCACGAGGGCTATCCGCATCATCCGTGCCGATGTACCCAGCTCGCTACATATGCTTTCCTGATTACGCATAAACCTCAGCCAGTTTCAGCAGCCAGTAAGGCATTGGAGTTGTTCGGACACTGGCCCAGCAAAGGCGTGGCATCGTAGCGGAGAGGTCGTATCTCCGGTTGAATCGGTACTCGAACTCGGCGAGGTATCGTGGGACGTGCTTGCTGTTGATGTACCGATATGTTCCCACGATCGAGGCCTTGATGTTGCCGAGCGCGGTGTTAACCCACTTGAACGCTGGCGTGCGCGCGGAGGCCGACCCGCTGCCCGTCTTGATGGCCTGGTGGGTGCATCCGGCATCGGTCACGCTGGCGAACCAGGCCAGGCCATCGCTGACCACCTGACACGATCGATCAAAGTTACGCTTGGCGAACCCAGACAGGGCGTTGCTGGAAAAACCACGGACACGGCCCAGTTTCACGCAGACCGGCTTGCCATCCGCGGTCGTCTCCACCGCGGCGACGAAGGGCGTCTTCCCCGCCGCCCCGCGCCCTCGCTTACCACCGGAGCGTTCGCCGCCAAGGTAGGCGTCGTCAATCTCGATACGCCCGGTCAGTTTCTTGGTGGCATCGCGCTCCATCATGACTTGTTTGAGTTTGTGCTTGATTTTCCAAGCGGTGGGCTGGCTCACGCCGAGACGCCGGCCAAGCTCGATGCTGGAAATCCCCTGCTTGGTCTGGGTCATGTGGTACATGGCGCGGAACCAGATACGCAGGGGCAATTTGGTCGCCGCGAAGATCGTTCCGGCGATCGGCGAGGTTTGCCGGCGACAGGTCGAGCACTGAAAGAGGCCTCGGGTTTTGACCAGACTGTGCGCACGCCCGCCGCAGGCGGGACATTCGAACCCATCCGGCCATCGCGACTCGATGACGATCGCGCGGCACTGCTCCTCGGTGCCGTATTGCTGTTCGAAAGCGGGCTCGCTGAGACCTTTCTGGAACTGGACCACATTGCGAGCCATTGCGCGCCTCCACCCAATCGCCGTTGTTCATGATTTGTACCATATCGGAATTGGCTGAGGAAGGTGCGTAATCAGGTATGCTTTTGACCTTTGCCGCTTTGGCCTGAGCGGCGAGCCCTGCGGGCATCGCGGCTTACGGAAGGAACGCGGGCGAGCTGGTGCTGCGTCGTGACCTTGCAATATTCGATGGGCGATACGGCTGACGTCTGGGCTGTCGTGCACGCGGCTCTGTTCCCCCGCCGGTTCCATGAGAAGCGACAATTAACCTCGAATGTTACCGACTTTACTATCAACTTGCTAACGAAATTAACCTTTAAGTCCAAACTCAGTGCTCGACCGGACCTCGGCAACGCTGGTTTCCAGAAATTGTTGGGTAGTATGAGGCCAATTCAGATGCTGGTTGGGCATCCTGCCAAAAAGATCAGTAGAGCGTAACGGATCGGCCGAACGACATGGGGATACTTGCTGAAGGGAACCGCCATCGAAAGCGTTGTTGGACCTGTTCTGCACGGCGCGGTCCATCTTGATCCCACGCAGATTGTGCTGTCGGAATGCCGACATCCCAGGACGAGGAAGTCAGGTTCGCGCGTGACTCACTGTCAATCGGCACGCAAAAAGGACCCCGGATCGGCATGCAAAAAGGACCCCTCTGCGGGCGTTGGGTCAGGCTTGTCCCGGTAGCGAACAGGAGGGCCCCGCGCGCGTCGCGTAGTGCCCTCACGAGCGACGGAGCGGCGCGCGTGGGAGGTGCCTGTTTGCCCACCGGGGCAAGCCGGGGTGGCACTCAGCCGCGGTTTTTGAAACGCCAGCTCTCGTTGCCGGTTTCGATGATTTCGCAGTGATGGGTCAGACGGTCGAGGAGCGCCGTCGTCATCTTGGCGTCACCGAAGACGCTCGGCCATTCGCCAAAGGCCAGATTGGTGGTGATAATGATCGAGGTGCGTTCGTAGAGCCGGCTGATCAGGTGGAAGAGCAGTTGCCCGCCGACCTGCGAGAAGGGCAAATAGCCGAGCTCGTCGAGCACGACAAAATCCATGCGGGTGAGATATTCGGCGAGCCGGCCCTGGCGGCCGCCGCGGGCTTCGGTCTCGAGCCGGTTGACGAGGTCGATGACGATGTAGAAGCGGCCTCGCGTGCCATTGCGGATGCAAGCCCGCGCAATGGCAATGGCGAGATGCGACTTGCCGGTTCCGGTTCCGCCGACCAGCACGGCATTGCGCTGCTGGACAATAAAGCCGCCGCCCGCCAGATCGCGGATCAGCGCCTGGTTGATCGGCGTGCCGGTGAAATCGAAGTCGTCGATCTCCTTGGCCAACGGCAATTTGGCGATGGTCATCTGGTATTTGATCGAGCGCGCCTGTTTCTCGGCAATTTCGGCGCTGAGCAATTCGCCGACAATGCGTGCCGGCTCGTGCCGTCGCTCGATTCCGGTCGTCATCACTTCGTCATAGGCGGCGCGCATGCCGTAAAGCTTGAGCCTGGTCATCAGCTCGAGAATGTCAGCACGCTCCATCAGGCAACCCGGCGCAGGCGATCGTAGCGGGCACAATCGGCGATGGGTGCGTGTCGCAAGGACAGCACCTCGGGTGTCGCAATCGTCGCTGGCGGCCCAGGGTCGCGGCGGCGCGCCAGGATATTGAGCACGACATCGGCGGAATGGACGCCGCCGGCGAGGGCTTCGGCACAGGCCGCCTCGACGGCCGCCAGACCGTCGCTCAGCACCGCCGATAGGATTTTGACCATCTGGCGATCGCCGTCATCCGAGCCCTTCAGCCGGCGCCGCACATGCTCCAGGCTGGCCGGCAATACCCAGTCTTTGAAAGGCGCGCCGTTACGCAAGGCGCCGGGCTTTCGGGCGAGCACCGGGACGTAATGCCAGGGATCGTAGATCGTCTGGTTGCGGCCAAAACAGCGCACATGTTCGCCGACGATGGCGCCGTCCTGGCGGATGACAATGCGCTCGGCGTAACCCTGGATCTCGACCGGCCGACCCACCGCACGCGCGGCAACCGAATACTTGTTGTTGTCGAAGCGCACCAGGCAGGTCTTGGAGACCGAGGCCTGCGTCGTACGGAACCCGTCGAACCGGCCGCTGATCGGGACGAGCTTGGCGCGCTCGGCCTCAAAGACCTGCCAGATCGTCTGGTCGGTCAGTTCCGGATGCCGGTTCGCCTTGGCATAAGCGACGCACCGGTCGAGCAGCCAAGCGTTCAGCTCGTCATAGCTCGTGACCCGCAGCCGCGGGGTAAATAGCCGCTCGCGAAGGTTGCCGACCTGGTTTTCGACCTGCCCCTTCTCCCAGCCTGACGCCGGCGTGCAGGCGGTCGGCTCGACCAGATAGTGCCCGCACATCTGCAGGAAACGGCGGTTGAACTGGCGGTCCTTGCCGACAAATACGGTCTCGACCGCCGTCTTCATGTTGTCGTAGATGCCGCGCGTGCAGGCACCTCTGTAAAACTCAAAGGCGCGGGCGTGGGCCTCGAACACCATCTCCTGGCTCTCGCGCGGATAAGCGCGCACGAACGGCATCCGGCTGTGGCAGAGCCGCAGGTGCGCCACCTTGACCGTGACTGGCATGCGGTTCATCAGCACGATCTCGTGGCTCCAGTCGAACTGGTAGGCTTCGCCCGGCGCAAAGCTCAGCGGCACAAAGGCTTGCGCCGTCGCGCTCCCGCGCGCTTGACGCCAAACCCTCGCGTAACGGCGAACCGCGTCGTAGCTGCCCTCATAACCGAGGGCGCGTAGCTCCTCGAATATCCGGATCAGCGTCAGCCGCTCGCGCGCCGGCTTGCCCTCGTTCTCCAGCAGCAGGCCGTCGAGCTGGTCGCGCCACGGATCAATCCGCGGCAGTGGCTGCTGACGCCGCTCGTAGTGAAACTCTGTCGCTTCTGACCGAATCACCTTGCGCACGACTTTGCGCGACAGGCGAAACTCGCGGCAGATCGCCTTGATCGGCTTCTTGTGAATGAAATAGGCCCGACGAACCTTGGCAATCGTCTCCACAATCAGCATCCCCCAACCCGGCCACCATGTTCCCCATGGAAGCCATTGTGAACCCGCCGTCCCGGGGGTCCCGATTGGATGCCGATCACCCCCGAAACGGGGTCCTTATTCCATGCCCGATTCTCAACCGGCAGAAAGAAGCCAGGGCGGCAGCCGATCCGTGCCAACCCTTGGCACTTCGGGCAGTGCCGGTCGCGGCAGGAATTGTAGGCGATGCGCAGCCGGCCGCAGTCGTTGCACTGCTCGACGTGACCGCCCAGTGTTGCCGAGCGGCAGCTTTCGATGGCGCCCATAACACGGCACTGGCCGCGGCTCAGATGGCCGGCATGGGCCTCACGGTAAGGTAACCCTCTGGGGAAGGCCGCCTTGCGCAGCGGCGCTGGCTAGTGCTGGGTACAAGCATCAGTGCAAGCGACGGTGCTTGCACCGGTGTTAGAGACGGTGGGATGACGCGAGTTGAGGTGATCACTGGCCGGGAGCGCCGGCGACGATGGACCGAGGAGCAGAAGCGAGCGATCGTCGCCGAGAGTTTTGCGCCAGGCGCGATGGTTTCCGATGTAGCGCGCCGTGCTGACATTTCGTCGAGCCAGATTTATCGCTGGCGGCAGGAATTGCGCGCGACGCCGGTTTCTGGTTTCACGCCAGTGCTGATCGCGAGTGAGAGCCCCGCCGCGAATATCGAGAATGGTTGCCGCGCGGCGCCGGCCATTGAGCTTGAGTTCACCGGCAAGGTGCGGGTTCGGATACCGGTCTCGGTCGCGCCGGAATTGGCCGCAGCGGTTGTCAAGGCGCTGTCACGGGGATGATTCCGGTCCCATCGGGCGTTCGAGTATGGCTGGCCGTCGGCTACACCGACATGCGGCGCGGCATGAACAGTCTGGCGCTGCAGGTCCAAGAAGTATTGAAGCGCGATCCGCACGCCGGGATTTGTACGTTTTCAGAGGCAGAAGAGGTCACCTGATCAAAATTCTGTGGCATGACGGTATTGGCATGTCGCTCTACGCCAAGCGGTTGGAGTGCTGGTAGTGTCCGGAAAGTTCTGCAAAAGCCGGTGAGGCGGATGGTCATGGTATGCGGGTGATAACGCAATCACCGGATCCTTTGGCGAGGATGCACACCATGACCAAGAGGCAGGGTAAATCTGGAGCGATCGACGTCAACGCCCTTCTGAGGGAGGACGAGGAGTTTCTGCGGGCGCCGGTGCGGACGGCGCCGCAGGAGGTGCTCGAAGCGGAGATGACGGAGGCCTTGGGCGCCGAGAAGGGCGAACGGGCGTCGGACCGGCAGGGCTACCGGTCGGGCTATTACGGGCGGACGTTGATCACGCGGGTCGGCAAGCTGGAGCTGCGGGTGCCGCAGGATCGAACCGGGCGGTTCTCGACCGAGCTGTTCGAGCGCTATCAGCGGTCGGAGCGGGCGCTGGTGGCGGCGCTGGCGGAGATGTACGTGCAAGGGGTTTCGACCCGGAAAGTGAAGGCGATCACCGAGGAGCTGTGCGGCCACAGTTTTTCGGCTTCCTCGATCAGCGCAATGAATCAGCGGCTGGATGCGAGCCTGGCGCAATTTGCTGGCCGCCCCTTGGCCGAAGCCTTCCCCTATCTGATCCTCGACGCGCGCTATGAGCGGGTGCGCGAGGCCGGCGTGATCGCCAGCCAGGCTGTGCTGATCGCGATCGGGATCGACTGGGACGGCCGCCGCCAGATCCTGGCGGTCGAGCTCGCCAACCGCGAGAGCCGATCGAGCTGGCGCGATTTCCTGGTGGGCTCAAGGCGCGCGGTCTGCACGGCGCCGAATTTGTCGTCGCCGACGATCATGCCGGCCTGCGAGCGGCGCTGCGTGAGGTTCTGGCGGAGGGCGGCCTATCAGCGCTGCTACGTGCATTTTCTGCGTAATGCGCTCGACTACGTGCCGCGCCGGGTCGACGACGACTGCCTGCAGGAGCTGCGCTGGCTCTATGACCGGCGCGACCTCGCCGAGGCGCGCCGCGATCTCGCCGCCTGGACCGCCAAGTGGTCAGGCAAATACTCAAAGCTGACCGGCTGGGTCGAAGAGAACATCGACGAGACCCTGACGTTTTACCGGCTGCCGCGGCAGCACCATAAGCATCTCAAGTCGACCAACATGCTCGAGCGCCTCAACGAAGAGATCAGGCGCCGCACCCATGTCGTGCGCATCTTTCCCAATGGCGAGAGCTGCCTGCGGCTGGTGCGGGCACTGGCGGTCGAAACCCACGAGAACTGGCTCGAGCAGCATCGCTACCTCAACATGGACGATCTGCGCGAGCACAAGAAGCAGGCACTGCGCCGTGCTGCCTGACCCCCCAACCCGTTCAGCCTAGCACCGTGCTCGCTCGGTCAATCGGGATAGGGGGACATCTCGCGATGCCGCCCCTCCCCCACCACCGGGCATACGGGTCCGTACCACGGCGGTTCGGCGGATTAAGCACCGGCCAGCTTTTCCATGGAAATCAGGCCCAGACGACGGAAGCGAGCTTTGGTGAAGGCGCGATGCAGAGCTTCCGAGAAGCTCAGCCGCCACGGTCCCTTGGGGCTGAAGATGGCCGCACTGGCCGACCGTTCGGAGACCTTGAGCCGACGGAGCTCACGATAGCGCTGGCCTCGCGTCTTCCACTGGACCCAGGCGACGCAACGCAGGCGCCGTCGGATCCAGCCATCCAGCGACGGCAACTCGTGCCACTGGCTGAAGCCGAAGTAGCCGGCCCAACCCCGCACGAACGGGTTCAGGTCGGCAATCATCTGCTCCAGGCTGACGCCTCGATGCCGCCGGGTCAGTTCGCGCACCCGATCTTTGAACCGGGTCACAGCCTTGTCGGCGATGCATCGCCGGAACGCCGGGTCATCCTTGACCGTGAAGCCGAGGAACGACCGGTGCCACGGTCGGGCGACGGCACTCTTCTCCGCGTTGATCTGCAGCTTGAGGCGTCCTTCGATGAAGCGGGTCAGGCTCGCCATGACCCGCCGATCCGAAACCCGCCTCGCCACTGCGGCAAGCAGCCGGTCGTGATTTACCCGGTCGAAAAATTTGGCCAGGTCAATGTCTACCACAAACCGGTAGCCGTCGATGACGTAGGCTTGCGCCTGCACCACCGCCTGGTGAGTGGAGCGGCCTGGCCGGAAGCCATAGCTGTGCTCGCTGAATGTCGGATCCCACCGCGGCTGCAGCCGCTGCAGGACCGCCGGCTGGATCACGCGATCGATCACGGTTGGAATGCCGAGGTTGCGCGTCCCGCCGGCCGGCTTCGGGATCTTCACCCGACGCACCGGCTGCGGCTGGTAGCGCCCCCGGAGCAGTTGATCTTCGATCTCAGACCAGCGCGCTTTGAGGATACCCGGCAGCCGTTTGACGGTGATCCCGTCGACCCCGGGCGCGCCCTTGTTGCGCACCACTGCACGCAATGCCGCTTCTATGTTGTCTGGGGCACAAATCGCCTCCATCAGATGCGCTGTGGATGCCGGGCTTTCGCGTTCGGCCCTCGCCGTGACCGCTTCGATCTCTTGCACGTCCCGGCGCAGGGCTTCACCCCGGCCGGGCATCGGCAAGGCCAGTTCGAGCTGGTATGGCGATCGCGTTTTGGTCATGAGACGCCCGACCTACTTGCCCTTTCCTTCAACCCCTCATCGGGGGACCGTTCAGGCCTTCGGCCAGCGCGCCGGCCTACTATGCCCTCTGCTGACTTCTGCACTGCGATCAGGCCGCCTTACGGCGTCCTCAGTCCCGAGGGACACGGTGCAGATCTCTCGGAGTAAGCCCGACAGCCTTCATCGCACACCCGCCGGATTTACAGTTCTGGCCCTTGATGGAAATGGACTTTGCGACATCCTGCCCGCTCGTCCGCCCAGCGCTGCCTCATATCCGGTTTCTGTTGGGGGCCCTGCAGTACAACTGGACCCCCAAATGGATAAGCTGGTGCGACAGGCGGCTCTATCACTGTAACGGCTCCAGTGTCGGATCGCATGCGACTGCGATTCATCGGTCGGCATACCCGATGCTGCTGATGAAGTCCGAGGAGATGATGCTGCCCTTCGATGTCGGCGCGTTGCATACGGTGAAACGGATGTTTGCGAGCCGCTGCTTTGTCATGTACCCGAATCTGTTCATTCAAGATACCAGCGATACCGATATCGGCGACTCGGCCGTGCAACTGTCCGAGGCCACAAAGGCGGACAATGTATACCGCTGGCGCAAAGCGGATTACGAACGGCCCTCGACCCATGCCGCGTCAGGATCGAGGTCCTCGACCGTCCAGCCAGATCTTGTGAGTGTAGTGGCCGAAGCATGAGGATAGACCGTACATGGATTTCGCCAGAGCTTGTACGATGAGATGCGTACTACTTCTTCTGGTGGCGAGCATCGGTCTTTGCCGGTACGAACCCGCTGCCGCACAGAACGCGCTGCTTTACGACGGCTTCCGGAGCGCTCCCTTGAATGCAGCGATCTGGGCGCCCAGCCACGAAGTCTACAAGGATCCGAAAGTGCCGCTCGACGACCGGGTGTTCTATTCACCGGAGGCCATTTCGGTCGATAAAGGATTGAAACTGGTGCTGCGGCAGCGCACCCCGGCCGATGATCAAACCGAGGTCCCCTTTCGATACGTTTCCGGACGCATCCAATCGCGCCAGGCGTATCTCTTCGGAAATTTCGAATTCTCTGCGCGGTTGCCCGCCGGGCGCGGACTGTGGCCCGCTCTCTGGCTCCGTACGCCGCCGCCAGCGCCGATGAATGGCGAGATAGACGTCATCGAAGGCCACGGCAGTCGGCCGGACGTTGTTCAGAGCACGCTACATCCATGGCATGACGGGAGCGAGACTCATTCTTTTTGCGCTATGCTGTCGGTGCACACCAGGAGATCCGAAATTCCGCGATCGCCATGCACGTCGGTATGGCGGCCTGTACAAGGTTCCGGCGGTCTGGATACCGAGTTTCACAAATACAGCGTCATATGGAAACCCGGAAAGATAACGTGGTTTCTCGATGGTACTCCCTATTACACCGTTACCGAAGAGGTGCCGGACCAGCCGATGATTATCGTGATGGACCTGCATCTGAGCGCGCATTGGGACGGACCACCGGATGCGTCGCTGCACTTCCCGGCGACCTTGGAAGTCGACTCGGTCCGAGTGACGGGCATCGAGCAGCACTGAGCAGCCACCCTAAAAGGATTGGGCCCAGTCGATGCGAGGCGTGAGGCCCGGCCGAATCATTTTATGGAGCAGTGATGAGCGAGCCTAAAACGGCGAGCCGCGGAATACGATTTCACTGTCGTCATTCCCGTCTTCAATATGTCCGATACGATCGGGCGCTGTCTCGAGAGCATCACCGCCCTCGATTATGACCCGGAAGCCTTCGAGGTTATCGTCGTCGACAACATGTCGACCGACGACACCCGCCAGATCGTCGCCAAATTTCCCGTCAGGGTTCTCGAGGAAAAGGTCTTTCAGAGCTCTTATGCAGCGCGGAATACGGGCATCGCGGCCGCTCGCGGAAAACTCATTGCATTCACCGATGCCGATTGCGTTGTTGATCGCGGGTGGCTAGCCGAAATCGCCGGCGAGGCGAGCGACGAGTCGATTGGCTGCTTCGCCGGTGAGATATTGTCCTTCCCGCCGACGACACTCGTCGAACGCTTTTCCGAGCACATCGGTCTATTGCGCCAAAAGGGTCCGATATCCGGTTGGCATCACCGTCCCTATGCGCAGACCGCCAATGCCGCCTATCGGCGAGAGGTGTTCAACAAGGTGGGCTTCTTCCATCCGACCGTTAAGTCCGGCGGTGACGCCGACATCGCCTGGCGCATGCAGTCCGAAACTGAATACAAGATCAAATTCGTGCCGAAAGCGGTCGTTTATCATCACCACCGAACCGACGCCTCGGCCTTGTATTCCCAATTCCGGCGCTATGGCACCGGCAAGCTCTCCTGGGCGACCTATCACTCGGATTACAAACCGCCGAGCGTTGCCGAGCTCGAAAAACAGCTGTTGTCGACCTGCCAGAAGTGCCTCGACGAGGTTACCGCTGCCGGCGGCAGCGAGGCCGAAACCGCCTATCCGATACTGCGCATTCTCTCGCAAGCCGCCCATCTCTCGGGCTACCTGCAAGGGCTCCTTCAGCTCATGTGCCGGCCCGGGAAATCGGAGCAGGTGGTGGCGACCGCACTGTCGCATATTCCGCGCTGCTCGATCTGCGGTGGCACCTGTTTCGTGCCGGGACCGAACAACCGCCTGAGCGCGGGTGCGCCGCCACGCTGCAATTTCTGCGGCTCCCTAGAACGTCATCGCGTGCTCGCCGCTCTGATCAACGCCGTTCCTAGCGAACTGAAAGCCCGAGCGCGGCTGCTCGTTGTTGGCGAGCATCTGCAGCTGCCAGGCACGCAATTTGCTGATGTCGTGCATTCCGAATTCCGCACCGAGCGGATCAACCAGCCGGATCACAGCTTCGACTGGGTGGCGCTGAGCTACGTGCTTCAGGACTTGCCGGACGAGGACGAGGCTTTCACGGAGATACGTCGAGTGGTCAAGGAATTGGGAGTACTGGCGTTGGTGGTCCCGGGCTGTTCACTGCGGCTGCACACCACTACTTTGCCGCGCGACAGCGGAAAAGGGCCACACCGTGAATACGGCGCCGATTTGACGACCCGCCTCACTTCCAGTCACCCGGATTTCCGCATACTGCTAGTGGTCGGCAGTGACCCGGTTACCCTCGCCCGAGAATGGATCTATCTCCTCTCGCACGATCAGCGGAAACTCCATCAGATTGCCCGGTGTGTGGCGAAAGTGGAGGATTTGACGCCCATCCCTGTGGGGTAATTAACCACTGCCGGCGAGCCCATTCACCCGCGCACAACTTTCCCTTTGACTCGCATAAGGAATCAGCAAATGACTAATACGCTCGCAGAGAACAAAGAGAAGTGGTTTAACTTCGACTGGACAGCTGGCGGCAAATTGTCCGGCGGTGAGCGTTGGTCCGGCTCCTTTGGAAACTCCGAAGCGCAATGGCATTTTGCGATTTTGCCGAGGGTTCATCGGTATCTGCCCGCCAAAGTGATTTGTGAAATCGCGCCAGGTTATGGTCGATGGTCTAAATTTCTGCTCGACGTATGTGAGATATATTGCGGAATCGACATCATAGCTGGCTGTGTTGCGGAATGTGCTAATAGATTTACTAACTATCAAAACGCACGATTTCTCGTGGGCGATGGCGTGAGTTCTGAGCCCTATCGAAGATCACTCAGTTGACTTTATCTTCTCGTTTGATTCACTAGTTCATTGCGATGCCGAAATAATAGGAAGCTATGTTCCGGAGATGCTGCGGGCGCTCAAACCTCAGGGGCGGGCATTTGTTCATCATTCAAATTTGCGAGAAAGTCCAGCTGCGCTCACCGACCAGAAGTCCCCGATTTATTGGCGGGCTACAAACGTGTCGGCAACAATCGTGCGCTCTATGGTTGCGCAGGCTGGAGGGGCGGTTTATTCCCAGGAACTTATCAATTGGTCTAACACTCCGCACCTCATTGACTGCATTACGGTCTTTGGTTGGGCGGAGGGCGCACCTCTTAACCCCAAAATCGTAGAGAATGCAGACTTTATCAGGTCCGCAGATGTCGTTCGGAATATTGCCTCTCTTTATTGCGAATGAAAGCGCGGTTCATTCCGTTTTGATCGGTCTCTCGAACGTGGGATCCACGCCGGTATCCGGATTCGGTATTGACGGGGTACCCGGGCACAAGTCTTCCTTGATCCGATGCTCCAGTCTTGTCAAGCGCGCCTGCAGGTGGTCGATCCTCACGAGAAGCTGGTCGAAGCGTTCAGCCGAATACACGTAATTTCGGCTGCTTTGCGCCGCCAACAGACGAATGACGCGAACCGCTGACCAGCCGCGCGCGGGGACGAAAGTGTGGGTCGGGGTGAAATTGTGGGTTTCGAGTGGAAGAAAGCTTCGCGCAGCAAGGAAGTCCAAAACCCTCTCGTAAGCCGCGGTAGTGCTTGCCTCTATACATATCACTGGGCGTGCTCGTTCGATTGTGCGTTCTGCGCCGAGCAAGATCTCGAGTTCCATACCCTCAACATCGATTTTGATCAAGCTGGGATGAGCAAGCGGGAGCGCGTCGTCGAGCCGCTCGATCTGCACGGTTCCCTCTGGCATTTGCTTGACCGCCGCGGCACCCAGGTTGTGCACTGATTTAGAAGCGTCGATCTCCCCACGGCCCGCGTGCGCGCCAAGGGCTATGCAATGGGGTTCTATGCGTGATAATAGCCCGTTGTATTTGATGTTCAATTGCAGCAGTTGATAAGCGGCCGGATTGGGTTCAAACGCGATGACCCGGCAGCCGCATGGGGCGGCGAAATAAATGCTGTGGTTTCCGATATTGGCACCTACGTCGATCACCTGGTCCTCTCTGCTCAGGTAAAGTCGAAGAGAAGCTAGCAATTCGTATTCGTAAAACTTTCCAGTATCGCGGGCGATTCGAAAAATGTGATCCCGCTCATCGAAGTGAAATAATCGATACCGCCGACCATCGCTCTCTACATCGGCGGCGAAAAGACAATCAGCCAATGGGTCAGCCATTGACTTTTTTTGGGCAGTGCCCTGAAAAGGCGCCCCCCTTGACTGCATAATCAGCCGGTAATCTCGATGTGGTTGACCGGCACAACCCCGAACTGGTCTTTGAGACGCGGGATTAGTTCGAGGCATTCCTCGATATTGGTGATGTCGAGGGTCCTGATTGCCTCTTCCGGCAATAGCCACCATTCGGCGGCGAGGAGCCGGTTGACAATTTCCTCGTCAAACCGGCGTCTAATAAAACGGGCCGGGACCCCGGCCACCACCGCATACGGCGGCACATCTTTAGTTACGACAGCATTGGCACCGATTGCTGCTCCAGTTCCGACGTGGATCCCACTAAGGACGACGGCATTGTCACCGATCCAAACATCGTTGCCGATCTCCGTCGTCGAATGCTTGGCGCTGCGCTTCGACCATTCTGGGCGCCCCGGATGCCTTCGCGTCTTCCACGCAATTGGGTGAGTGGTGAGGCAATCGAGGGGATGGTCGCCTGCAGCGATCGCCACGTTGCGCCCGATAGAGCAAAATCGGCCGATCGAGGTTCGATCGCGTATGTAACCGTTGTTCATGTAGCTGTGCTGACCCACGCTCACCTCGGCGGCAATCGTTACGCCTTGCAGCTGTATCGGCGGTTCGAAACGGAACGGCGAGAATACAGACGTGATGCGATCGAGCCCGTGCTCGTGTAGGCGCTCTTTGCTGATCAGCACTTGCATATACCTTTTCTCGGACGTCCTTGTTGCCCGGCACGCGCGCGCACCCTTCAAGGGCTAGCGTCTCCTCTTGATTGGTTAATAATCGTGGAAACCTAACGACGCCCTAATTTTCCCCTTTTCGAATTAAGCAGCCACGCGCTGGTCGAGGCGGCTCACGAAGTCGTGGGCAGTCGTTTCCCATGTCCAATCCTTCATCGCTAGGGCGGCGGCGAGGGAGACCCGATTCAGCGCGCGGCGGTCCTGGCAAAGCCGTTGCAAGAGCCTTGCGGCCGCGGCCGCGATTGCGGCGGTGCCGGCGCTGGGCAGCAGAAATCCGGTCTCTTCATGCGAGACTGCTTCCGCGACGGCCCCCACTGTGGTCGCGCACACGACGACCCCCACGCGCATCGCCTCGACGATCGTAAGCGGCAGCCCTTCCCAGCGCGACAGGATCAACACGACGTCCGCCCAGCCATAGCATTCCGTCAATTCATCTTGTGTCAGCTTGGCCGGCTCGATCTCGACCCTCAATTGTTCGAGCTCGGGAGGAACCGTTCCGTCGATCACGGTATCGCCGATCACGCGCCAATCGATCGGGAGGGCCGCTCGCCGGGTCAGCATGATCGTCGCGACCAGCCGATCCAGCCCCTTCTGGCGGTCCAACCGACCCAGGGACATGACACGCAGCGGGCCCGGCCGGCGCGCCAGCCGCTTGCGCACGATGGCCTCGGCGGTTCCGGCGGGCAATGGGTAGGAGGGGCCGTTCAGCACCAGCGCCAGTTTTCCTTCCGGAATGCCGATCGCATGACACCAGTCGAACAGCTGCTGCGAACAGCAGGCGATGTGGTCATAGGCATACTCGTATCCGAGCGTCAGATAGGTCTGTCCGCTCGGCCTGTCCAACGCCGACAAATCCGTCACCTGCAGCGAGGCAACGGTGGTGACGCCCCGCCGGCGCAGCGGGGCCATCAACGCGTGCGCATCGGCGCAGTGGCAATTGACCACGGCATCGAGGCCGGCGAGCAGACCAAGCGCGCGCTGATGCTCGCCCGACGACACCCAGCTCGGATAATGGGAGCCCATGAAGCGCTGATTCGGATCCCATTTCCCGACTTCCGGGTCGCACAGAAAATTCAAGCTGTCGAACGCGTCGACAATTTGATCGACCGGACGGCAGGATTGACTGGAAAATACGAACAAATGTGTCGACCACCCGCGAGCTTTCAGCACCCTGGCCAGATTGTAGGCGGTTTTCTCGACCCCGCCGAAGTCGGCCAGCGGAAGCAAAAAACCGATCTGCCTTTTGCCGTTTTGCCGTGAGCGCGGACACACCGGCCCAGTGTTGAGCATGTCGCGGGTGATCTTGAAAAGTTCGCCTTTAATTCGAAACGAATTTTCTCGCCAGTTCCAGCTAGTGCCTTGATACAGCCGCGAGCGACAGTCTTGCATACGCTGCAACAGCGTGTGCAATGTAGCATCTGCCGGTGCCAGACTCGGCAGATCGCGGTCGTCGGGCAGAGCCAGCTCGACCAGGCGCGCGGTCGGCCGAGTCATGTCGGCGGCCAGGCTCATTATTCCATTGGCGGACCCACTATCCAAGTATCTGTCCAGCAGCTCGGTTTTGACGATGATGAGCCCGGCCGGCTCACGCGACGTCGTATCCGCGGGGTCGCAAATCGTCTTGACCTCGATACGATGCGGACCCGCATCAGTTCGGACTGCCAGATGGACTACGCCGCTGAGTTCGACCAGCGTCTCGAGGTACCAGAAAATCCATTGCGAGAGGCGAAATTGGCGTAAGCAGTCGAAGAGCGCGGTTTGCGTCACAATCACAAAAGCGGGACGCGAGTAGCGCATCGGCGCCGATTTGGCGCGGTAATACTCGTCAAAGAAATCCTCCAGCCCCAGCCTCCGCCCCTCGACATTTGGATCGGATGTGAGCGCTACGCAGCCCGTATTGCTCTTAAAGATGCCGTAACGCGGCGCTTCTCGATGCTCCAACGCATGCAACGAATCGAATTCGAAGAGCGGCTTATGTTTCCGCTGGATATAGGAGGTAATCTCAAGGCGGTCGCGGTCGGAGTCGCGAACCATGCTCTCCGGCCGCTTGCGGTACCGTAGCCCAAAATTGTCGAGGTGCCTTCCGCGAAAGCCGAGCTCGACTGCAGTCAGCCAAAAATCCCAATCTTCAAAGCCGAGTTTCATGCTTTCGTCGAACCGAGCACCCGCTGCGAAAACCGCCCGCCGCACCAAACTGCCGGCCTCGCAGATATTTTCCTCCAGATGTCTGAGCACCGAGTACTCTCCGGAGAAATCGCCATTCCACTCCTGCCCGAACATGTCGATATTCGGGTAGACCCAGCCGATCTCCGGGCTCTCTTCCAGCGCCTCATAGGCGCGTTGCAGCGCCCCCGGGAGAATTCGGTTGTCGGCATCGAGGAAATAGATCGCTCGGACGGTTTCCCAAGTGTTGAGGACATGCTCGACACCGGTATTGCGGGCTGCGCTGAGCCCGCCGTTCTGCCGCCGAATGTAATGCACCCGACCGGGTGCCCCGCTGACGAAGTCGAGACAGGTCTGATGGGTCTCCGGCAGCGGACAGCCATCGTTTACGATGACGATGCAGATTTCAAAATCCGTCTCCTGGTTCAGCGCCGATGTGATTGCTTCCCCAAGAAGCACGCTATGCTTGTAGACCGGAACGATAACTGCCAGCGCCGGCCCACTGATGCGGTCCGTCATGGCGGCGACGGGTCGAGGAACGCGTCAACGATAAATTCCAACCACTTGGCCATCGCGAAATCCACCGTCTGCCCCTGAACCAGGCGTGTCGCCAGATAGAGGTCGAGCGGCTGGTCCGTCGGTTCCGAAACGCTCAGATGTATCTGGCTGGTGAAAGCCGGGTAAATCGGCACCCAGCCTGAGAAGCCGCCATGCCCGCCATTGAGCAGCCCTTTGGTCAGTACTTGCTTGTACGGCCCTCGCGGGCCGAGGGCGAGGACGGCATACTCGACGAGGGGGCCGTCGGCGCCCTCGGTCATGATCGTGGCGGTGAGCCGACGCGCGCCACCCGGGAACGCACCGGGTAATTTTGCGACTGTCATGCCGCCGTTGACCGGTCGCACTTCGATCGCCCCTTCTCTGAGCAATCTCACTCGAGGTTCGCTGCCCGGCGCCGAATCCAGTTCGGTGCACCGATGCAGTACGCTCGGGGCCAGGCGACGGCCGAGGCGGCTTATGTGAGGTTGCCGCATGACGGCCACGTGAAATGGATGCGCGACGCGACGCGACCCGGGCAAGCCGACGTGAAGCCGAAGCGCCAAACTTCGCCGGCTCTCGGAGCCTCCAGCGAAGCAAACCCGGCTCTCCGGGACAGGTTGCAGCTTGGTGAGAGACAATTTCGGAGGCAATCCCGATCGCGTGTTCCAGATCGCATTCAGGGTCACCGACTGCCTTGGCGCTATGTCGATTTCCGGCAGGTCAAGGTACATCCAACCATCCGGCACCGCCCTGTAGGGCACCTCCCATTCCCCCAAGACCCTATTGTCCTCACAAGTCACAATATTGATCGTAAGCAATCCTTCGGAGCCGCGGCCTGCCGGGTTAGCATGCAATTCGACTGCGGCGAGACCCTGGGATGAGAGCGGCAGACGCTGTGTCAGCTGGAAGGGCTTATCGGGGCGTTGCGGCCCGACGCCGCTTTCCTCCGGTTCGCAGGCGAATGCAAGCCATGTTCCAGGGAATTGAAGCCTGACCAAAAAGTTTTCCACCGTGTCGAAAGCGTTCTGTAACTGGTCATGTACGCTCCGTAGGGCCGTGTATTGCTTCTGAAGCGACACGACGCGCGCCGCCGAGGTGCCGTAAATCCGAGCAAGTGCGTCAAATAGTGAGCGCTGTATCTCCGCCGCGGCCGCCTCCGGGTTGTCGGCTACATCAACGAATGTCGATTTCGGAAGGAACGTCTCCGCATCGCCGCACCAGAGGTCGCGCAACGCCTCCAGCTCCCCCTTGCCGGCGAAGGACAGCGCGAGCAGCGCCAGGCAAGAGGGCGGCGGATGGCTCAACGGGATCCGTCGAGTTCCGGGCCTTTTACCGGTGCGATGGATCTCGAAATGCCCGTGCCGTTCATCGCGCTCACAGGTATAGAGCGCAATGCTGCTGCTCGGCTTGCTAAGATCCAACAGCAATTGCAAATCCGTGGCAGGCAGAAGCACCTTCAAATCGCCATTATAGATGGTTTTCGACGAGCCTTCGTCGGTGAAGATCCTGCCTCGAAGGTCCAGTCCGGAAGGTAATTCGCTCATTATCTAAAGTCGTCGAGTAGGTTCCGGCTATTAGCGAGGGATCACACCGGCTTGTCCCTCCCCAGAATCGTCCTGAGCAGGCCGAGATAAGCGGGGAGGCAGACGGTGTTGAGGTCGTACCGTTTCCGCACGGTTTCGCGAGCAGCCGAGCGGATAGCCTCATTGTCGCGGACGAGCGCATCCGCTATGCGATCCGCCAGGCCTTCTTCGTCGAAAAAGTCCACCAGTTGACCGTTTTCTCCGGCGCGGATTACCTCCTGGACCGGCGGTGTGCGGGAGCCGATGAGAAAACATCCCGCCGACATAGCCTCCAGCAGCGACCAGGAGAGCACGAACGGGTAGGTGAGATATACGTGCACCGTGGAGATCTGCAGTACCGTCAGATATTGCTGATAGGGCAGCCGTCCGAGAAAATGGACGCGGCTCAGATCGAGTGTGCCCTGCAACTCGGCAAGCAGTTGCGCCCTGTAGCTTTCTGCCCGCGATGGCCGGCGCCCGTAGCTGACGCCGTTGTCGCCGACAATCAGCACGTGCGCCGCCGGCAGCCGCTGAAGCACCCTCGGTAGCGCACGCATGAACCGGTGAAACCCGCGATACGGCTCGAGGTCGCGAGCGCTGTAAGTGACGACTTGATGACTTCGCGACAGGCGAAGCCCGCCGCTCAGCCAAAGAGATGCCGTCGGATCAGGCCGCACCAGGTCGGTGTCAACCCCCTCGTGTACGATACTGATTCGATCCCGATGAGGCTTCGGGTATTGGTTCCACTGCCACTCCGTCGGCGTCTGTCCCCAGTCGACGGCGTCGAGACCAAGCAGGTTGATGGCATTCCGGGTGCGAAGCCGTTCGGCGGCGTCGGGTTCCGGCGGGAATTCCGGATCGAAGTCGACATCCGTCCCCCTCCCCCGATAGAAGAATTCAAAATAGCCGAGCAATGAGGTGTGTGGCCAGACGTCCTTGACGTAAAGGATTTCTCCCCATCCGTTGTGCCCGATGACGATGTCCGGCGTGAACCCGTCGCGCTTCAGCCACTCGCACAGCCTTGCTACCGCCAGCCCGCTTTCCACACCACTCTCCAACTCGCGGAGATAGGGATGAGTATCCGGGGCGCGCAGCGCCGGCTGATACTCAAACTTGCGGACGCCTGAAATTTCCGCCGCGCGCGGCTGCGTAATGAAACTCACCTCGTGCCCGGTTTGTGCCAGATGGCGTGCGACGTGCACAAACTGACCAGGAAAGTTCTGATGGATGAATAGGCACTTCATTGCGCCGCCCGTTCAGCTCGCCGGCCTGTAGGCGGTAGCCCACAAATCGAATGAGGTGCCCTCACGCAGCGTGACCTCGGTGAAGCCGGCTTCGACAAGTGCCCTTTGCAATGTCCGCGCAGTAAAACCGGTGTGATGCGTCATGAAGGAGTTACCCCGCGCCAGTGAGGCCAAGTGTCCGAAGATCATGTCGAGTGGCGTGATCGGACCACTCGAGGAATTGTACGCCCGATCTTCGAGCCGATTCTCGACGATGAGCTGCGCCACCTGCCGTAGATTCGGGAGCTCCAGCAGCAGCAAACCCTGTGGCTTCAGAACTGTAAAGAACTCCCTGAGTGCGAGCGGCACTTCGTGGCGCTGCAGGTGCTCGAGATTGTGCGAAGACCAGATTGCGTCCACTGAACCGGTTACGACCGGCATCATATCGGTGATCGAGCAGATGATGTCGGGGTGGACGGGGGTCGAGGTCGAGCCTGATCTCCCGCCATTCAGGACCGTGAATATGCGGATGCGTTTTTTGCCGCAACGGGTATCTGCAGCGAACGTTCAACACGGTCTTGACCGCTTCTGGCGCCGTCGCCCAGAGCGAATTGTGTGATTGAGCGCAGGCATCGTATTGGCCGTAACCCCCTATCACCTAGCTCGGCGGGCCAGGTGCACTTCGATCGCCTTCAACGGGTCGTCATGGATCGGTGGGATGCAAATCTCTCCATTGCGTTTTGGACCTACTATGCCGCTCTCGAAAAAGGCGCCCCGGTAGACGACTTCGAACTCGTCGCTGACACGCGGCACCAGACGTACCGCAAACCCTGTCAACGGCAGGCTTCGCCCCCGCGTGCCACAAAGCTCTGCCTCTGTAAACCAGGGCGTTTCCCGCCCGTTCGGACCCACTGCTTTGAACTCGATGTCGCGCGCCGTCAGAATTTCGAGGGGTCGAATGCTGAAGGCTTCAATGCGCAGCTTCTGGTCGGGATTGCCAATCCAGCCTGAGCTCTGAAAGCGCCGGTCGCCGAGTCGCTCGATATGCAACACGATTTCGGTTTGAATTTCTCTGCATTCTCGGCCAAGGCTCAATGATCCGGGCGCTGCATCATGTGGTCGAGAACGATCGAGTCGGCGCACTTCGACGCACGGAAGGTCCGAAACTCGGTCGGGGGGACCGTAGATGGCCACCAAGAGATGCCCGCCACCGGGAGGTGACCTGACTACAACCGTACCACCATCCTGTGCGAGCCACGAGACGCCGCTGGCAGATGTGCCGACGATCTCGACGGGCTCGTCTCGGTCCCCCGGAGCCGCCGATATCTGTATGACTGGTAGCATCAAACCCGAGATCTCGCCATCGGGAGCAGTCGTTTCGCCGATCTCGATGGCATAAAGACCTTGGTCGAGCCGCAGCAGACTGGCTGCCGCGGTTAATGGAGCGGAATTTCGCGCCGCGCCCCCCGCCCCCGCTTCCGCGAGCTCAAAGGGTTCCGCAGCGAATTCGGTCGGATCGGATGTCCACTTCCTTGGATTTCGTCTGGTTTGTGCTCTTTGCATAGTAGGCTTTTCCAACATCGGGCAAGTGGCTCTTAGGCAATGCTGTTGGCCAAAGTGGGTCCCGTTATCTAGTGCCAATGCAAAGAAATCGTAAATCTCGTTGGCGAGAGTTAAACAACGTAATAACCTCTATAATTCGAACTAAATCGGAATATTTCAATACGATTTCACTTGGCATTACATGAAAGAATTTGCTATCACTGATGACATGTTTGCTGACAGGATTAAGTTGAAGTGAGTGATGCGGCAACGATTATCTTCGCCCGAGAAGATTTATCGGTCCCCGGGGCGCCGGAAGGCGGCCTCCCGACTTCGGGTGTGGCCGCCACGATCCGCGGCCATTTCTTCAATCTGGTCCGTGAGAGCGAGCCCGACGTCATAGTCCTTGATTTCAGCGGTGCACCATTGACTGGGATTGACACAATCTTGGCGATCCGCCAGTGGACCGGAATTCCCATTCTCGTCATTTGCGATCCCGCGCATCCTTTAGCTGAGGAATACAGGATTGCCGGGGCGGCTGACTGTATTGCCCCACCGGTCGACATCGTGCTCCTCAATCAATCGATACACAAGATTATGCGGGTGATGCGTCGGGGGCGGCCGGCCTCCGGCGGACCGCGGAGGCAGTTCCTGTTCGCCGGGATGAGCTTTCAACCGGGCTACAATGTGCTCGCCGGTGAAGACGAGTCGACAGTTGAGCTCACGACATCCGAGGCCCGTCTCCTTACCCATTTTTTATCGAAACCGTGGACACTCTGCACCCGAAGTGAAATCGGGGAATTCCTTTATGGCGACAATCATACAGTCGGGGACCGAGCCCTCGACGTTATTGTAACTCGGCTGCGCAAGAAACTTTCATCTCTGGGGGGGACCGCTGCGGAGCATCTAATAAAGACGGAGTTCCGGCGGGGCTACTTGCTGTTATGCGATGTGACGACCGTGCCGTATGGTTCGTCGCGGGCCACGCTCGCGCCTGTGGCAGCCGTGAACTGAGGCCATGTCGGCATTGCATAATACAACCGCGGCCGAAAAGCCACTGGAAGCGACGCCGGAGCACGGCGCTGACACTGCCCAATCTTCGATGCTGGGCGCGTTGGTGATTGTAGCGCGGCAACGGGGCATTCACCTGAGCCAGGCCCAGCTGCGCCGCGATCACCAGATTGGGCCAGGCGAACCGTCTCCGCAGGCGCTGCTTCAGATCGCGCGCACGAGCGGGATGAGAGTGGTCAGGACACGGCTCGAATTTCGCGATTTGATGCAGATGCGGGAGGCGTTGCCGGCGATTCTGCTGCTGAAAAACGGCAACGCCATGGTTCTCCTCCGGGGGGAGACGCAAGCCCAGCCCCCTTATCTTGTCGTGCAGGACCCCCGTGCTGCGGAAGACGCGCTACTCAATCTCGATGAGCATCGGCTCGGTTTGGGATGGGACGGCGATGTTATCCTGCTCAAGCGCGAATATCGACTTCGCGACGAAGATCAGCCCTTCGGGTTGGGCTTGATTGTCTCCCAGCTGTTACGCGATCGGAGCATTGCTCGTGATGTCGTCGTGGCGGCAATCATGCTGAGTCTTCTGGCGCTCGGGCCGATCATGTTCTGGCGATTATTGATCGACCGCGTGGTCTATTATCACAGCCTGGATACACTCGCCGTGCTGTGCGTGGCGATGGTCGTGCTGATCGTGTTCGAGACAGCGTTCGGCTATATGCGCCGCTTTTTGGTGCTCCACGTCACTGCACGCGTCGATGCCAAGCTCTCTACCTACATGTTCGACAAGGTCCTGAGTTTGCCCATCGATTTCTTCGAGCGTACTGCGACCGGCATGATCACGCGCGACATGAACGAGATGTGGAAGATTCGCGCCTTCTTGACCGGACAGATGTTCGGCACGGTGCTCGATAGCTTCGTGCTGCTGGTGTTCCTGCCGATCATGTTCTTCTTCAGTACCATCCTCACCGGTGTCGTGCTGGGGCTCTGCGCGCTGATCTGCCTCTGGATTGTCAAGATGCTGCCGGTGCTGCGCCGAAAGGGTGCTGCAACCTTTAGGGCGGAAGGCGCGAAGAACGCATTTCTCGTCGAGTCCTTGCAAGGTATCCGTACCGTGAAGTCGCTCGCGCTCGACGCGCGCCAACGACACGAATGGGACGTCCGCGTCGCCGCGGCGGCACGCCTGCGTCTCGAGGAAGGACGCACGGCCAATGTAATCCAGACCGTTGTCACCCCGCTAGAGCGGCTGATGGTCAGCGGCGTCTTCGCGCTGGCCGTCTATCTCGCGATATCAACCAACGATACGGTGTATATAGGTGCTCTCGTCGCATTCATGATGCTGACGCAGCGAGTGGCTTCCCCGCTTATTCAATTGTCGCACTTGCTGCAGCAATACGACGAGGCACAGTTTGCAGTAAAAGCCATTGCAACGCTGGTCAACCAGCCCCCCGAGGAGGGCCGGTCGCGCGCCGGCATTCGCACGCCGCTGAACGGCAGGATCGAGTTCGAGAATGTGCGGTTCCGCTACCGCGGCGCCACCGTGCCGGCCCTCGACGGCGTGTCGTTCACGGCGCCGGAGGGGACCATCCTCGGGATCATGGGCCGCAGCGGTTCCGGCAAGACGACGGTAACCCGGCTCCTGCAGATGCTGCACACCAATTACGAGGGGCTCATCAAAATCGACGGCAATGATTTGCGGGAGATCGACGTCGACCACCTTCGATTGAGCCTGGGAGTGGTGCTGCAGGATAGCTTCCTGTTCAGCGGCACGATCCGCGAAGCAATCGCCGCGGCCAAGCCCGACGCGCGTTTCGAAGACATCGTACTAGCCGCCCGGCTGGCCGGAGCGGAAGAGTTCATCGAGCATCTGCCGCGAGGTTACGAGACCCACATCCAGGAAGGCTCGACAAATCTTTCGGGCGGTCAGCGCCAGCGGCTGGCGATAGCGCGCGCGCTGATCGGGGATCCGCGCATCCTGATCCTCGACGAGGCGACCAGCGCTCTCGACGCCGAAAGCGAGGCGATCGTCAACGCAAATCTGCTGCGGATCGCCAAAGGCCGCACTCTCGTCATCATTTCCCACCGCCTCTCGGTGCTGGTGCCGGCCGACGCGGTTCTCGTGCTCGAACGCGGTCGAGTGTACGACTGCGGCCGCCACGATGAGCTGCTCGAACGCTGCGATATTTATCGAGGGCTGTGGCACCAGCAGAACCGGCATCTTCAATCACGACCGCTCCATGAACTTGTTCCCCTCCGCACTGCAGCGACGGCGTGAACCGCCCTCTGCTGCGCTGATCCGGATTTTTCAGTCCGAGACGGCAGAGATCAGGGAAGATCCCGAGCCATTCCAGCTTCGCCTGACGTTGCATGCGCTCGCCGGGTTGGTGATCGCCCTGGTCGCGGTCTCCCTCTTGATGCAGCTGAACAGGGTAGTAGCATCGTCCGCGGGCCAGATCGTCACGAGCGATCCGACGATCGTATTGCAGGCCCTCGATGCCTCGATCATCAAAAGCCTCGATGTTCAGGAGGGCGAGCGCGTCAAAGGGGGTCAGCTCCTGGCGACCCTCGACCCGACCTTCGCCGCCGCCGATGTGAGCGCCGCGACTTTGCAGATTGCGAGTCTCGAAGCACAGGTCGCACGCGCCGAGGCGGAGCTCGCGCATTGGGACTTCAACGCGCGTCTGAGCGCCCCTCCCGACAGCGCGTACATGGCGCTGCAGAGAGCCTATTACGTGCAGCGCAAAGACCAGTATGAGGCGCAGCTGCGCGCCTACGATGAGCAAATCGCACAGAATAAGGCGACAATCCGCAAGCTCAAGGATGACATCTCCCATTATGACGACCGGGTCAAGATCTCCCAGGAGATCGAGAGTATGCGGGCCAGTTTGGCGGCAAGCCAAGTCGGCAGCCGCCTCAACCTGTTGGCTGCTACCGATCAGCGCCTCGAAACATTGCGCAATCTCGATTTCGATCGGAACGGGCTGATCGAAAACGAGCACCAGCTCGCCTCGACAATCGCCAATCGCGATGCCTTCGTCGAGCAATGGTCTGGACAAGTAAGCCAGGAGCTTGTGACCGCGCGCAATACACTCGATACCACTCGACAGCAGCTGGCCAAGGCGGTGAAGCACCAGGATCTGGTGCGCCTGGAGGCCGCGGAAGACGCCGTCGTCCTTAAGCTCGCCAAGCTGTCAGTCGGCTCGGTTTTGAAAGAGGGAGATCCCCTGATTACACTTGCCCCGCTGCATTCACCAGTCGAGGCGGAGGTCCACATATCTGCGCGCGAAATCGGCTTTGTCCGCCCTGGCGACAGCGCCACGGTCAAGCTCGACCCGTTCAATTTCGTCGAACACGGCACGGCATCAGGCACTGTGCGCTGGATCAGCGAGGGCGCATTTTCGCAGGACGACAATGGCACCTCCGTTGAACCCTACTACAAGGCACGGATCGCGTTTGGCAAGGTCGAGCTGCATGACGTGCCGAACAGTTTCCGGCTTGTCCCGGGCATGACCCTCAGCGCCGACATTATGGTCGGCAAGCGTTCGGTCTTCACATACATGCTGAGGGGCGTGATACGCGGTATCAGCGAAGCGATGCGCGAGCCGTGATCGGGCATTGGCAAATTCGGGCTCGCCGACCCGATTCGGCAGCGGAGCGAGGCCGGGAGGCGTATGCGCGCGCGGATTATGCTGCCGCATTGAAGGAGTGGTCTCGGGCCGGATCGGCGGGAGACCCCGAAGCTGTCTATCAGCTGGGGTTGCTCTACGCCCGCGGACAAGGCGTCCTACCGAACCTCGCAGATGCGGCGGTCTGCTATCGGCGGGCAGCGGAGCAGGGTCACGCCGAGGCGCAACATCGGCTCAGCCTCATTCATGTAACCGGCTACCCAGTCAACCGGTCATGGACCTTCGAAAAATGGTACCGAACGGCTGCCGAACGCGACGAGACAGCCGCCGAAGACAATCGGCAGCTCCTCTTTCCGAACGGCCTCGAGGTGACGCAGGACCCCGCCGAGGCGCTGCGTTGGAGCCGGGCAGCCGCCGAGCAGGGGCATGCCGAAGCGCAAGCCAACACCGGGCTGATCTATGCGCGCGGCATTGGTTGCGAACCGGATTATGTGGAGGCCAGGCGGTGGTACCAGCTCGCCGCTGAGCAGGGTAGTGCCGCCGGCGAGCTGGGTCTTGGGATCCTCTACGCTAATGGTCATGGCGTAGAAATCGACTTTACAACAGCCGCAGGCTGGTACGGGAAGGCCGCTGAAAAGGGCAACGACTCGGCTCAATTGGCGCTCGCGTTAATGTACCTATCGGGTCAAGGTGTCGAAAAGGACGCCGGTAAGGCCGCATCTTGCTTCGCAAAGGCCGCCGCACAGGGAAATGCACGAGCGCAATACAATCTGGCGCTGCTCACTTTGGAGCGTGAAGGCTCACCGGATGCGTTCGTCGCCGAAACGCTGCTGCGTCAAGCGGCGCGACAAGGGCATGTCCCGGCGATGCTGCGCCTCGCGCAGATGTATGAACTCGGTGAGGCCGAAGTTCCAGAATCTGATTGAGGCGGCCAAGTGGTATCGTGCCGCCGCCGAATGCGGCAACGCCGAGGCGCAGTTCTGTCTCGGCCGCCTCTACGCGCGCGGCCATGGCGTCCCCCAGGAGTTCAGCGAGGCGGCCAAATGGTTCGAAAAGGCCGCTGAGCAGGGTGTTGCACTCGCACAGGTCAATATCGCCACGTTTTACCTGCAGGGCACCGAGGTCAGGCGTGACGCGGCCAAAGCGGCAGAGTGGTATCGACGGGCGGCGGATCAGGGCTTGCCAACTGCCCAGCTTCGGCTCGGGTATCTCTACCTGAGCGGCGAGGGTGTCCCCCGTGATCTGCAAACCGGTGTGGTGTGGCTGCAGCGAGCGGCGGAGGCCGGCGACCCGGAAGCGCAAACGGGACTGGGTGTGCTCTATGCCCGAGGGGAGAAGCTCGGGCAGGATCTTGCGCGCGCGGAGCTACTGCTCCGGCAGGCAGCACGTTCCCATCATCCTCCGGCTCTCGTGCAACTGGGACATCTCTATGCACAAGGACATATCGGCGAGCCCGAGGAGGGCGCGGCAATGCGGTGTTACCTCGCGGCCGCAGAGACGGGCCTCCTCGAAGCCCAGCGCATCGTGGCCTGGAACTATTTGAACGGGCATGGCGTCGCCCGCGACGCGGCCACCGCAGCGCTATGGTTTCGCAAGGCCGCCGAACAGGGTGATGCCGGCGTGCAGTTTCAAATCGCGGCAATGTACTGCACCGGCGTGGGTGTCGTTCGCAATCTTGTCGAAGCTGTCAAATGGTACCGGCGCTCGGCCGAGCAGGGCGACCGTTACGCGCAGTATAACCTCGCCGTCATGCTGCTGAAGGGACAAGGCGCGCCGCAGGATGCCGAAGAGGCTTTCGGATGGTGTCGCGCTGCGGCGGAACAAGCGCTGTCTGAAGCGCAGCTTCAGCTGGGCGATCTATACCGGGCCGGCTTGGGGACACCGGAGGATCTGTTGACGGCCCGCACCTGGTACGAGAAGGCCGCGGCGCAAGGAAAGCCCGAGGCTGCCGCAAGACTCCATACTCTACGCGATAGCCTTGCTGGCTGATCGCGGAAATGAGGCCATGGCCGGCTAGCCCGAATTTCTCAAACGGGGTAGGTGCATCGGGCTCCCGGATCTGAGAAAATCGTGTTGTACCAACGGTTTGTCTCAGGGCCAGGGGGAGACCCGATGCCGACAGAGTGTAGCGCGGATCTGTTTGGATTTGCACCCGTCGATGGCCGCGCAGTAGTGGCGGGGTTTGATGGTGGCAAGATCACCTCGGATGCGGGTGCGTTGCTGCTCGGAGCGACGGATCGGGCGATCCGGGTGGTCGAGCGGTTTACTGAGTGTTTCACGGATAGCCGGGCAGCGGAGCTGATCGAGCATGAGGTCAGGACGCTGGTCGGGCAGCGGGTGTTTGGGATCGCCCTCGGTTATGAGGACCTGGTCGATCACGATGAGCTGCGCCACGATCCGACGATGGCGGTGCTGGCCGGCAAGCTGTCGGCCCGCCGCAAGGATTGTGCGCCGCTGGCCGGGAAAAGCACGCTCAACCGGCTCGAGCTGGGCGGCATTGAGCCGACTCGCTATCGCCGGATCGCTTGGGACGGCGGCAAGATTGAGGCGCTGTTTGTCGATCTTTTTTTGGAAGCGCACCAGCACCCGCCGCAGCAGATCATCCTCGACCTGGATGCCACCGACGATCCGCTGCACGGCCATCAGGAAGGCCGCTTCTTTCACGGTTACTATGATTGCTACTGCTATCTGCCGCTGTACATTTACAGCGGCCGGCATCTGTTGGCGGCAAAGCTGCGCCGCGCCGACATCGACGCGTCCGCCGGGGCGGTCGAGGAGACGGCGCGCATTGTCGCCCAGATCCGCGCCCGCTGGCCGCAGGTGCGTATTGTGCTGCGCGCCGATTCGGGGTTTGCCCGCGATGTTCTGATGAGTTGGTGCGAGGCCAACAGGGTCGAGTTTCTCTTTGGCCTGGCCAAGAACGAGCGGCTTGTCGCCGAGATTGCCAGCGAACTGGGCGCGGCCGAGCAGGAGGGCAAAACCACCGGCCAGCCGGCGCGCCGGTTCACCGAGTTCTCCTGGTCGACGCGCGACAGCTGGAGCCGCCAGCGCCGCGTCGTTGCCAAGGCCGAATGGACGGCAGGTGCGGCCAACCCGCGCTTTGTCGTCACCTCGCTCGGCCGCGAGGATGCCGAGCCACAGCGCCTGTACGAGGAGATCTACTGCGCCCGCGGCGACATGGAAAACCGCATCAAGAGCCTGCCCTCGCGAAAGCGGGGGAGTGCCAGCTCGACCTGTTCGCCGACCGCACTTCGGCGGCGACGATGCGCGCCAACCAGCTACGGCTGTGGTTTGCCTCGATGGCCTATGTGCTGCTGACCGCGCTGCGCCGCATTGCTCTGCCGCACACCCAATTCGCCCAGGCCACCTGCGGCACGATCCGCCTCAAGCTCTTGAAGATCGGCGCGCTGGTGCGTACCAGCGTGCGGCGCATCAAATTCGCCATGGCTTCGGGCTGCCCCTATCAGCGCGAATTCGCCACTGCCCACGCACAACTGACCAACGCCGCGGCGCACTGACGAAACAGAACACGCGAGCAACCATATTCGACGCGGCCAGTGGCAACGCCACCCCTGCGCCCGCCAGGACTCGCCCAGGTTGCGGCCCTTCACCACCACAACCTACGCGCGCGGCCGCCGCGGTTACCCTCGCCACAACTATTTACAAATTAAATATTTTTATATCAATGTGGCTTGGTATAAGTTACGTTCTACCGGAGATGTCGCAATAATTACTTCCACGACTAGCGCAACAACGCCCGGCTCCACTTCGAGATTACCAGCCGTTCCACTTCGGGCGGAGGAAGAAGCGCCGCACGGCCCGCCCGTTCTCCAAGCTGTAAATCGGGATCGAACCGGGACCCTGAACGTTTTCGGTCTATCTGTTTGATCCGGCACTTAGAATCATCGCTCGGCGAGGTCCCGATCGGCGCCGATCGGGACCTCGCCCTGAGGGCAAATAAACAAGCGGAGTCAGCGTCTTGAACTGGTTTATGGGCGGGGTGCCTCCCGGACGCTGAAACACATATGTTCTACCCCCGACAGGCCCAAAAGAACCTGAGGCCGATTAAGATTGCCGGTACCCAAACGAATTAGAGTAACGAATTAGAGTTTGCAACGAATTAGAGTTTGCGCGCCCCTTACGGGCGCGCAGGCTCGGTTGAAGGAACGCGTCTGACTGGGTGCACTCGGCGGGGTAGTGGGCCGGGCCTATGGAGGTTTCTACCGCTGCGGGTAGCCGTTGAGGCAGTAGGATGAGGCAGTCGGCAGGTTGAAGGGCCGCGTAGGCACGATGGTCGCTCGCTGAGGCCATTCGACTGGCTGGTCACGTCGCTGCCGTGGGGCGATTTCCGATGATTTTGTGGCGGCACCGGGCGAGCGGCGAGGATCCTGCGACAGAACGGCGGAAGGGTGGAATGGGGTCGGAGGTGTGGGCGTTGGCAGCATGGTGATCATCACGGGCCTTGCGGCCGGGCAGGCGACAGCCGGCGCAGCAGCGTCAGATGGCCGGTCTCGCAATGCGGGCAACGGCGCGGCGATGGCGGGGCCTGGGGGTCGGCGTCAGGCTCGGGTGCGGCGGGTTCGGCCGGTGGGCTGGCAGGTTGCGCCAGCAGGAGAAGGTTCCTCAGGTTGCGCAGCGGTTCGCGGCGCGAGGCATGCCATAGGCCGTAATAGCGGACCTTGTGGAAGCCGGCCGGCAGGACGTGCTGGAGGAAGCGCCGGATGAACTCGTGGCCGGCGACGGTTTCCTTACGCTGGCGGTCGGCGGCGCGGTCCTTGTAGCGATAGGTCACGGTCTCGTCGTCGACGGCCAGGATGCGGTTGTTGGTGATGGCGATGCGGAAGGCGTAGCGGGCGAGATAGTCGAGGGCGGCCTGCTGTCCCTCGCCCCATGGCGTGATGTCAACGACCCAGGGGATCTGCCAGACATGGGGCGCAAGGTCGGCGTCCGGGCAGAGCCTGGCGAAGGCGTCGCGGAAGCGGGTGCGGGCGCGGGTGGCGAGCGCCGATTTGGGGAAGAGGAAGGTCTTGCCGGCGGGATGCCAGGTGGTGCCGTCATCGGACAATCCGCCGCCGGTAACCAGGCAATGAACGTGCGGATGGAAGATGAGCCGTTGCGTCCAGGTATGCAGCACGGCCAGCACGCCGACGGTGCCGCCGACCCAGCGCGGATCGCGGGCCAACACGATGATCGCCTCGGCGGCGGCCTTCATCAGCGCGCCGTAGCCGTCTATCTGATACCGGCGCAGCGCGGCCCGCAGTTCCTTGGGCACGGTGACGGTGACGTGAAAATAGGGAACCGGTAACATCTCCTCCCGACGCTGTTCGAGCCAAGCCTGCGTCTGCTCGGCGTGACACTTCGGGCAGGCGCGGTTGCGGCAGGAGTGGAAGACGTGCAGCAGGGTGCCGCAGTGATTGCAGCACCACTGCTGTCCGCCGAGCGCTTCGGTGCGGCAGGCGATGATGTCGGCGATGGCGCGACGATGCGATGGCAGCATCGCCGCGCCGTGAGCTGCCACATAGCTGCCTGCGAAGCGGCGGAACGCGTCCGCCACTTCGGGCATGCGTCAGAAGCCGCTCATCACCTTGTCGAGCAGCTTGCGCAAAGACACCCGCGTCGGTTCCGTCAGGTGCGTGTAAATCGTCGTCGTGGCGATGTTCTCGTGGCCGAGAAACGCCTGGACGACGCGGGTGTCGACCTTGTTCTCGAAGAGCCTGGTCGCATAGGAGTGCCGCAGCGTGTGTGGCGTGCCGCGGCGACCGCCGGGGAGATTGGCCGCCTTGACGGCCTCGGCAAAGGTGCGGGTCAGGACATGGGTGGCGACGGGACCGGTTCGCCAGCCATTGGGGAAGAGCCAGCGCGGATCGCGGTGGTCCTTGGCCTGCCACATCCGCCGCAGGCCTTCGTGCACCTCCTTGGGCACGGGCACGACCCGTTCCTTGTTGCCCTTGCCGACGACGCGCAGGACGCCACTGGTCTTGTCGATGGCGGTGACGGGAAGAGCAGCGGCCTCGCTGATCCGCAGGCCGCAGCCGTAAATCAGGCTGAAACAGCCGCGGTGTATCGGATTGCGGACCGCGGCGAGAATGCGCCGCACTTCGGCATGGGAAAGCGTCTGCGGCAGCCGCCTCTGCTTGGGAAGCCGGATCTTTTTTTAAACAGCGCCCAGTCCTGGCCCAGCGTGTTCCGGTAGAAGAACTGGATGCCGTAATGGCTGGTCTTGAAGCTGCCGCGCGCGTTCCGCTCACGAACATCCAGCAGATATCGCCGGACCTCTTCCTCGGCCAGCAGCTCCGGCGACCGATTGTAATGCTTCGCCAGAGACCTGACCGCCTGGAGGTAAATCTCCTGGGTCGTGGCTGCCAAGCCGGCCAGCTTCATGTCCTCGATCATGCGAGCACGTAACGGTGACATCGTCTGCTCCTTCGTCATCGAAGACGGGACCATCCCGTCGCGACGCAGACGATAGCTTCACCAGCGACCCTCAGGCGATGCCGCCGTCCCCCACGGCGAAGCCGTTCCGTTCAACTGGTTTGTCGATCCCAGATGGGGCTTTGACAATTTGGGTAACTTTGCCGGTCAGGATTTACGCTTTGATGCAATCCGCCAGCGTGTACCAAAGCGGGATATTACTGGTAAGTTGAGCACCTGCGCAATTCTCTTTGTGACATTTCTATAGGTGAGAAATTGGGGGCTTCTCTATCCGTGAGGGACATTGAGGTCGCGAGGTCCGCACCTAGCACAAGATGTTGATCAGCCCCCTCGTGCGACTTTTATTCGATCGAGCGCGCTATCCGTTCAACTGGCTCTCACAGAGCTTAACGAAGCCGGGCATAAGGTCCGCGATGCGGTTGTAGATGCCGGCAATGAGTTTCAGTGGGACTTACATTCGGGTTTGACCCGGTATTCGACCTGCCGCAGAGACACTCTCAACATGATCCTGCGGCCTCAAGAGCAATAGAGGCTGTGTTCCGGCACCCAATCGGCTGCAGCGCTGGGCGTGCGACCAAGGAGACAGGGAATGAGCGAAAGCAACCTCGAAGATCGTGCAGCGATCCACGATCTCTTCACGCGCTATTGCTGCGCGCTCGACAATGGCGAAATCGAGGCCGTGGTCGATTGCTTCACGGTAGACGCGATCCTTAATAGCCCGGTCGTCGACATCAGCGGCCGCGACGAAATCCGCGCCTTCGCCGGCCGCTTCGCGGCGCAACGCGCCGCGGGCACGCAATTTCGTCATATCTTTAGCAATATCGCCGTGACGATCACCGAAAACCGGGCCGCCGCCAGTGCCTATCTGCTGGTGCTCATCTCAAAAGGACGACAACCACCGTGCGGACCCGCCGTTGTAAGCACCAGTGGAGGAATTGAGATGATTGTCGTCTGCCAGCGGCCGCGGTGATCGGCCCGGACATCATCCAAAACTAAAGGGGGATCGATAGACGCTATGGGGCGGGCGGCAAGGAATGGCAGCTTTGTCGCTGCATGTAACGATGGAGTGCCGCAATGCCCCAGCCCGCCGCGACGTGACCGGAGTGCATCGCTTGGTCAAATGCGTCCTCGGCCGGCTCGCCCCAATGCCAGGTGTCCGCAAATGCCTCGATCTGAGATTGCGATCCCGTACCGGTAGGGCTGCGGAACAGGACGTTGTAATTGGCGCTGCTGTTAAACGGTGGGTCGAGGTAGATCAGGTCAACCGATTGATCCGGGAAATGCTCGCGGTCCCGCAATACGGCGAGGTTGTCGCCGTAAAAAAGTGCGTTCGGCATCGCGCCCCTTGTCTGACGTGATACCGAGACGATCGGCCAACGGAACTAACATGCGGTTAATGCTGGCGGATGCCCCTTTGAACGCGCATGGCGTCTTGGTCCCATTTGCGCCCGAATACCGGATTTTTGGCTCAATCTCTCCAAATCTATCCTGGAAATCGCAGTCTTGATCAAGAACTTATAGGCAAATTCCCTGTGGGACCGAACAGGGAATTATTTTCGGCCTATCAGGGAATTAAATCAGCGTATCAGGGAAGTTTCCGACCGCATCAGGGAAAGGGCCTCTGGCTCGCGTTTTGAAACGATACCGGCCAAGGGAGCCGGGTCGCGACGGCGCCCGCCCGTTCGTTTGAGGGTGCCCGGGCGCTGAGACGCCCGGCGCTATTTTGCTCGCGCCAGCGGAGGGTGCCGCGGCCTTGCGGGCAACCACGGCTTTTCAGCGCGGTGGTCAAAGGGTTTTGTTGGGCGTAATGTAAACCATTGACATTTTGACCTTCTCGTTATAGGATTACCGTAATTATCAAATTGCAGAAGTGCGCCCGCCTGACCCTCCCGGCGGGTTTCGTGTTTTAAGAGCGGCCCGGTGGCTGCCTTCAGCGACCTGACCCGCCCCGCTTTGGGCGGGTTTTTTTCTTGGGCAAAAACCCTCCGAATGTCCGACCCGCTGACACAATAGGGTTGGTTTCGTCACCCTGATTGTGCGGCCGCTCTTCAGCAGCCGCGCGCGTTTTCGGCCTTCCGGATCGGCCATTCAGCCCCCACTCGGGGCGTCTCCGAACCGGCAGCCCACCCCCACTGCGTTTTCTGCTATCCCGCGGCCCAAAAGCTCGTCCCGGTCGTCCCCGGCCCGCTCGGGCCGTGTCCCTCCCTGCCCGCTTCGGCGCCGGGATTCCTCGCCACACACCAAACGGCAAAGTGGCGTCTTTAATGAACAACCTTCGCGCATCGGGCCGCGAGCCGGCCAGCCTTGCGCCTCGGATGTCGATTGTCTACCGGGCGATCGACCAGCTCAAACCGGATCCGGCGAACCCGCGGCGCCACAGTAAGAAGCAGATCCGGCAAATCGCCCACAGCATCAAGACCTTTGCCTTCAACGTGCCGGTGCTGGTCGATCGCGACAACAATGTGATCGCCGGACACGGCCGGCTGGCCGCCGCCGGCGAGCTTGGCATGACCGAGGTGCCGACCCTTTGCCTCGATCACCTGAGCCCCACCCAGCTTCGCGCCTTTATGATTGCCGACAATCGGCTCGCCGAAATCACCAGTTGGGACGACCAGCTGCTGGCGCAGCAGCTCAAGGATCTCTCCCTGCTCGGCCTCGATTTCAGCATCGAGGTCACCGGCTTCGAGATGGGCGAAATCGACCTGCGGATCGCATCACTCGAGGCCATGCCCGACACTGACGACCCGGCCGATGCCGTTCCCGAACTGCCGACGCGGCCGCCGCTCAGCAAGGCCGGGGATTTGTGGCTCCTCGGCCGCCATTGCGTCTCGTGCGGCAACGCCCTTGCTTCCGCCGCCTACGCGGCGCTGTTGGGCAAGGAACGCGCCGCCATGGTCTTCACCGACCCGCCCTACGACGTCGCGATCAATGGTCATGCGAGCGGTCGCGGCGCGATCCGCCATCGCCCCTTCCCGATGGCCTCGGGCGAGATGGACAAAGCGGCGTTCGCCGCCTTTCTTGGTCAGACGTGTCGGAACCTCGCCGCATTCAGCGCTGATGGCTCGATCCACTTCGTCTGCATGGATTGGCGTCATCTCGACGAGCTGCTGGCCGCCGGCCGCGACGCCTATGGCGAGCTGATAAACCTCTGTGTCTGGACCAAGGACAATGGCGGGATGGGCTCGCTCTACCGCAGCCAGCACGAGCTTGTCTTCGTCTTCAAGCACGGCCACACGGGCATCGCAACAATGTCCAACTCGGTCAGTTCGGCCGCAACCGCAGCAATGTCTGGCGCTATCCCGGGGTCAATTCCTTCGCCCGCTGTGGCGAGGAGGCCAACCTGCTGGCGCTGCACCCGACGGTAAAACCGGTGGCGATGGTCGCCGACGCGATCCTCGACTGCTCCGCCCGCAGCGAGATCGTGCTCGACGCCTTTCTCGGCAGCGGCACGACGGTGATCGCAGCCGAGCGCACTGGCCGGCGCTGCTACGGGTTGGAGTTCGACCCGGCCTATGTCGACACGGCCGTCCGCCGCTGGCAAAGGCTGACCGGCGCGAGCGCCCTTCATGCGGCGAGCGGCCGCGGCTTTGATGACCTCGCCGACGAGGCGGAGGCAGCCGATGCCACCTGATAACGAGGCCGACTATGAAGTGGGCTATGGCAAGCCGCCCCGCCACACGCGCTTCAAGAAAGGCCGATCCGGCAATCCGCGAGGGCGGCCAAACGGATCGAAAAACCTGTCACCCTGCTGAGCGAAACCCTGAGCGAGCCGGTCATCGTCGCCGAGAATGGCGGGCGTCGGACGATCAGCAAGCGCCGGGCGATCATCACGCAACTCGTCAACCGATCGGCCAAGGGCGATCTGCGCGCCCTCAAGATCCTGCTCGACATCCTCCAGGAGATCGAGCGCCGCATCGAGCCAGGTTCTTCCGAGACCTTCTCTTTCGGTGAGGCGGACCAGAAGGTGATCGAGCAGCTCAAGATGCGATTCTCGAAAGGGGAAAAGTGATGTTCAAGAACCTGACCCCGGCCGAGTACGAGGTCCTGCTTCGCCATGACTTCGCGACTTTCGCCATGCGCTGCTTCAACGACCTCAATCCGCAGACCCGTCTGGCGATGAACTGGCATCTCGAGGTCATCGCCGCCAAGCTGACCGCCGTGCGAGAAGGCAAGATCCGGCGGCTGATCATCAACCTGCCGCCCCGTCATTTGAAATCCCTGATGGCCTCGATCGCCTTTCCGGCCTGGTGTCTCGGGCACGACCCCTCGGCCCAGATACTGTGCGTCAGCTATGCCCAGGATCTCGCTGACAAGCTCGCGCGCGATTGCCGCAGCATCATGACGAGCCCGTGGTGTCGACAGATCTTTGCGACCCGTCTCGCCCCTCACCGCCAGGCGGTGCAGGAGTTCATCACCACCCGTCAGGGCTACCGGCTCGCGACCTCCACCGGCGGCGTGCTCACCGGACGCGGCGCCGACATCATTCTGATCGATGATCCCTTGAAGCCGGAGGAGGCGCTCTCCGACGCGCAGCGGAAAGCCGCCAACCAGTGGTACGACACCACCCTCTATAGCCGCCTCAATGACAAGCGCCACGGCGCGATCGTCATCATCATGCAGCGGCTGCACGAGGACGACCTCGTCGGCCATGTGCTCGCGCAGGAGCCGTGGGAGGTCCTGAGCTTTCCGGCGATCGCCGAAGCCGACGAGGAGCACCGGATCGAGACGATCTGGGCGTCGCGGTGCTTCCGGCGCCGCCAGGGCGAGGCCTTGCACCCCGACCGCGAGCCGCTCGAGGTTCTCGATCGCATCCGCCGGACGATCGGCGAGTACAACTTCGCCGGCCAGTACCAGCAATCGCCGGCGCCGTTGGGCGGCGGCCTGGTCAAGGCGGAATGGTTCAAGCGCTATGCCGAGAAAGATCGGCCGGAGCGCTTCGACCGGATCGTACAGAGCTGGGATACTGCCAACAAGGCGACCGAGCTCAGCGATTTCTCCGTGTGCACTAGCTGGGGTGTGAGAGGCAAGCACCTCTTCCTCCTCGGTCTATTCCGCCGGCTCGAATATCCGGCGCTCAAACGCGCGGTGCGCGAGCAGCAGAGCCTGTTCGGTGCGAACGAAGTGCTGATCGAGGACAAGGCCTCGGGCACCCAGCTGATTCAGGAGCTGATCGCCGATGGCTGCTACGGCGTCACGCGCTACCAGCCGACCTGCGACAAGATCATGCGTCTCCATGCGCAGACCGCGATGATCGACAACGGCTTCGTCTACATCCCCGAGACCGCGCCGTGGCTTGACGAATACCTTCACGAGCTGACGGTGTTTCCCAACGGCAAGCACGACGATCAGGTCGATTCGACCGCGCAGTTCCTGGACTGGTTCAAGAAGCCTTTCCCGGGCCAGGGCATCTTGGAATTCCACCGCATGCGAGCCGAGAGCCGTCAGAACCCCGAGAACCCGGAACGACATCGGGTTCGCCTGCAGGCGCCACCGGGACTCGGATCCGTGTATACCTACTCGCGTCGGAGCATCGATGTCGGCCCGGACGGCACCATCGAAATGTCTGCCGATGACGCCCAGTACCTGATCCGTGCTGGCTGGACCAAGCTCGCAGAATGGACGCGCGACGAAGCGGCTTGATCCGCCAGTGGCCGCACCAAGCGGTTAACCCGGTTCATACGTTCGCCGCTGCTCTGGTGTGGTTTTCGAGGAACAGCCTGACCTCCGCGCCAAAGCCCGACGAACAGCCGCGGCAAGGCCCGTTCGCCCCGCGATCGAATCCGGACATGGCGAACGCCGGGTTCAGCGTAGGTGTCGACTCCAACGGGGTACCAGAGTTCGAACCTTCTTTTTGCCAGCACATTCTGTTGCCGGCCGCGAGCGGGAGTACCCGGTTCGCGCCCGCCGGGCTCCGACCTTTACATTGATTTTGACGGGGGACCGAGAGTTCGAATCCTGCTCCCTCCAGCAGCGAGTTGAGTCTCTCGCCCGCATCCACTTTCGTAGGTCGAGAACCCCGGCTTTCTGCGCGGGTGTGCGCGGCTGGCTTGGCGTCCGGGTCGGCAGAGACGCGTAGGGTGTTTCGATATCGCGCCAACCGGCGGAAATATCTCTGTCGGGGATATTCCAGTACCGCAGCGCCGCTGATGTGGTGGGCGAGAATGCCGCGCCGGTCCCGACGGCGTCGTGCCTTCTCCGGCTCAACGCGCGTCGATCTTTGAATTGAGATCGGGCTCAACCAAAGCCGAGCACGGTCCGTTGATCGTGCCAGGCAAGGGGCAGACGTGAGTGCTCGAGGAGCTTCTCTGCCGTCAGATCAGGTGGCTGCCGCCCATTGAGGATCGCTTGGGTGATATCCGGCGCGAGATAGCTGAGGCGGACGAGCCGAGTGAAATAGGATCGGCTGACACCTTCCCGCTGAGCGAGGACGGCGAAAGGGACGCCTTCGCCCTGGGCGAGTGTCGCGTTGAACTGGCGCGCCCTGAGGAGCAGCCTGATTAATCGCGCGTCAGGTTTCGCGGCAAACGGATCGGTGCCGTCGATCACTATTCTGATCTCCCGTCCGGCACGGCGCAGCCGTACCGGTATGGACAGAGACTCGGTTTCGTCGTCGGTCACGTCTTGTGACGGTGTTGCAGCTGCATCGAGTAGCGCGCCCAGCCGCTGCGGGCGGAGACGAATGTCGACCTGGTAGATGCTCACCTCGATCCGTTCGATCAGGGCAGCGAGGACAGCACGCTGGCGTGCCACGGATAACTCGGGCCGCGCCGCGCGGTCGAGGTGGCGCCGCTGCTGCCGCCTTTTGCGCATGCCGCGGACGGGGCGGCGCCGAGTTCGACCTTGCGCAGGGCAGCGAGCGCGAGATTGCGATCCTGTTCGTCGACATTCGTGGCTTCACCGCGCTCTCCGAAGGCCGGCTTCCCTATGACGTGGTGTTCGTTCTCAACCGTTATTTCGCAGCGATGGGACGAGCGGTCGAAGCGACGGGAGGACGCGTCGACAAGTTCATAGGAGACGGCATCATGGCACTGTTCGGGATCGAGCGCGGCGCCCATGCCGGCTGCCGCGAGGCGCTCGCCGCCGCCCGGCTCATTTCCGTGCGTCTCGACGAGTTGAACGCTTCGCTGGGGACCGAACTCGATCGGCCGCTGCGCATCGGTATCGGCATTCATTGCGGGCCCGCCATTGTCGGAGAGATGGGCTATGGCAATGCCGCCTCGATCACCGCGATCGGCGACGCCGTCAACACCGCGAGCCGACTCGAAACCCTGACCAAGAACTTTGCGTGCGAACTCGTTGTCTCCGACGAGACCGTGTCGCGCGCCGGACTCGACCTTTCCGGGTGTCCGCTGCATGAGATCGAGATCCGCGGCAAGCGCAAGTTGCTAGCGGTCAGAATAGTCGAGCGCGCCGCAGAGCTGCCCGCACCCGGTACTGCGCCGATCCGCCGATCGAGCTGGTCAACGCCGGACGTGAGCTCCGAGCACGAGGCGATCGATTTTGGCGGTGACCGGGCTGGCTATATAGCAAGAGGGCGACCCTCGATCCTGCGAACCCCGCTATTCCGCTCCCGGGTTTTTGATCTCGGAAAGCGCCAGCCCCGGTGCCCGCACGCTATTTGCCGTCCCTCTTGCCGACGAGCTGAACCTCGAGCATGAGGTCCGGAACTGGCACATCTCGCCGGTAAGGGTCATCAGTAGGCTCTTTCGGTGTTGAGGGAAGAGCTGGCGTGTCTGAGGCAAGCCAAACCAGTGTCGTCGAAGGCAAGTGGCGGACCAAAACTGGCTGCATCTCACAGATATCCTTTACTCGACATAAATCGCCGATCCAATCAATGCGTGCATTCTACTGTTGCACGGCGTGCATCGTAGTGATAGACGCCGAAAAGATTGATCGATCCCTGGTCAACCTTTACTCTGCCTAGAAGGTCAGAATGACGACATCGGACGAGATCACCAAGGAGAAGCAGCGGCTCAGCGAGGCGCTCGCGCGGGTCGATGCACAGCACGAGAAGCTCATTAGCCAGCTCAGCGAACTGGAGGCGGCCGAGCGTGTGCTCGCGCGCTACACCATTGGCACGCAGACAAGAAAGGCGGCGCCAGCCAGAACGACGACCACAGCAACGAAGGTGGCCATTACAGCGCGAGGCCGCGGGCGGCGGACCACAACCGCAAGACCGGCTGGCGGCAAGCCCAGCTCAGCGAGCCTGAGCGATCAGGTTCTTGCCCTGGCAACCGGCAAGACGCAGCAGGAAATTGCTGCCGCATGCAAAGGGGCTCGCCCGAACCATGTCGGCGCCGCGATTGCCCGGCACAAGCGGGCTGGGCGCATCGAGGAGCGCGACGGGAAGCTCTACGCTACGTAGTCGACCGGCACGGAGCAATGCGCGGCGCAGGAAGGCGGCAAGGCAGCACATCAGCGGCCAAGGTCGCGGGATCAGGGTGTGGGTCTGTCCAGAACCGAACGCGGACTTCCCGGGTTAACCTTTGTTAACCATTCAAAAATCTGCTCCGCGCTATATAGGAGGGTGAGGTATATGCCATCGCTGACGGCGGCATTGTCAGATTAACTTATCGCGATCAAAAAAGCCCGAGGCAGGACGCGCGATTACGTTGCCGCGACTGCATTCCGCCATTCGTTCGCCGCCTCGGCTCGGAAGGTCCGCAGCGTCGATCGCGAGACGAGATGGCGTTCAAGGTCGAAGGTGTTGTGAACGGCGGCATGCATGCTGACGAAGCGCTGAGCGGATCGAGCCGATTTAAACCGCTACATCTTGTGCTCTCGTCGCCGTATCCTCGATCGACACTGGGACAACAACGCCTGAAGGAACCCTATCGTAGGGGGACGAGGACGAGAGTTTTCAGCTCT
>CAVOHI010000042.1:0-86741 GCA_963695605.1 uncultured Alphaproteobacteria bacterium
TGGACCGATTTGGCGGCAATGCCCGTCGCGGAACCCGCCGCCGCGACTGAGAACGGTCGACTGCACAGCCTCGCCAGGCTTGTCGATTTCCTCCACGCACGGACCATCCTAGACGCTCTCCTCAGCCGCGTCGCGAGCCCGCGGCCCAACCCTGCGACCACAGAGGAGAGCTGCCGTGCAACTCAACTCTGGCGCTTCTCGAGCTGCCCGCGCCGCCGGCAATGCCGGGCGTGCGGCTCGACCCCGAAGCCCGCGCCAAAGCCATTGAGATCCTCGCGCGCATGATCGCGCAGACCCTCGCGACGTCCACCCAACCGCAAAACGAGGTGGCCGATGAGTGACCTCACCAAGATCAACAGCACGCATCTCTCCCGCCTCGCTTGTGTCTATCTTCGACAATCCAGTGCGGCACAAGTCGAGCACAATCGCGAATCGACCGCGCGCCAATACGCATTGGTCACCAAGGCGGCCGATCTCGGCTGGCCGCCGCAGCAGGTTCTGGTGATCGATGAGGACCTCGGTGTTTCCGGTTCAGGCATTGTCGAACGCAGTGGCTTTGCACGGCTCACCGCGGAGGTCGCGCTGGGCCATGTCGGTATCGTGCTCGGTCTGGAGGTCTCACGCCTGGCCCGTAACAACGCCGATTGGTACCGCTTGCTCGATCTGTGCGGCCTGTCCGACACTCTGATCGGCGACGCCGATGGGATCTACCACCCCGCACTGTTCAACGATAGGCTGGTGCTCGGCCTCAAAGGTACGATGAGTGAGGCCGAGTTGCACATCTTGCGGGCTCGCCTGCTCGGCGGCATCCGCAATAAAGCCGCTCGCGGCGAACTGCGGCGCGGTCTACCTGTGGGCTTCGTCTGGGGCGAGGAAGACGGCGAAGTACGCCTTCACCCCGATGCGGCGGTGACCTCGGCGATCCGCACGATCTTCGCGCGCTTTGCCGAACTCGGTTCGGTGCGTCGGGTCTGGCTTTGGCTGCGCAGCGAGGGCCTGACCTTTCCGATGCAAACCCATTATGGTGCAGCGATCCGGTGGATCGACCCGAGCTATACCGCTATTTATCATGTGCTGACAAACCCGGTTTACGCGGGCGCCTATGTTTACGGAAAATCCCGGCGTCAGATCACGCTCGATGCGACCGGGCGGCGCAAAAGGCAAATCCGCAAGCTGCCACGCTCCGAATGGTCGGTCCTCATCCCAGAGCATCACACCGGCTTCATCGACTGGGCGACCTATGAGGCCAATCGGTCGCGCATTGCCGCCAACGCCCATCCCCAACCGCATCACTCAGGCGGTGCCGTGAGAGAAGGAAGCGCACTGCTGCAGGGACTGGCCACCTGCGGCGCGTGCGGGCGACGGCTGCGCACTCATTACACCGGACGCACCGCGTCTCCGGGCTACCACTGCGCCGGCAAAAACATCGTCGATGGTCGCGGCATCTTTTGTCTGAGCGTCGGCGCAGTGCAGATCGACGACGCGGTTGCACGCGCCGTTCTCACCGCGCTTGCTCCAGCGGGTCTCGAAGCCGCTCTCGCCGCCGCCGAACGGCTCGAAGCCGATCGCGACGATGCGCTCGCCCAGTGCCGGCTCGCCGCTGAACGTGCCCGGTACGAGGCACAACGTGCCGAACGCCGCTATCGCGCTGTCGATGCCGAGAACCGTCTCGTCGCCCGCGGCCTCGAGAGCGAGTGGGAGCAGCGCTTGCGCGAGCTCGAGCAGGCCAAAGCCGAGCTCGCCCGGCGCGAACGTGAACGACCGCGAGCACTCAGCGCAGAAGACCGGCGCCGCCTGCTCGCGCTCGGCGCCGATTTGCAGAGCGTATGGGAAGCGTCGACCACCACGGCGCGCGATCGCAAGGAGCTGCTGCGAACGCTGCTCGAAGAGGTCATCGTCACCTTGTTTAAGGCCCAGCACCGCGCCCGCCTCACCCTGCGGTGGCGAGGTGGAAGCCTCACCGATATCGATGTCGATCTGCCACGCCAGAAACCGGCGATCGTGCGCACCGACGAGGACACAATCGCCCTCGTTCGCCGTCTGGCCGCTTATTACCCAGACGCCGTCATCGCCGGTATCCTCAACCGTCAAGATCGTCATACCGCTTACGGTCACCGCTTTACCGCCAACCATGTCAGCAGTTTGCGGCGGCAGTGGAACATCCCGCGCTTCGAGCCGCCCGCTACCCTCCCCGAGGGCGAGTTACTGACTGTCAAACAAGCGGCCGCGGTCCTTGGAACCGCCACCTCGACCATCCACCGCTGGCTCAATGACGGCTTCATCGGCGGTGAGCAGTTGACCCCGGGAGCTCCCTGGCGCATTCGCTTGACCGAAGATCTGCGCGCCGGCTTTGTCAATGAAGCGCCGCAGGGTTACCTCACGATGTACCAGGCAATGCGCCTTCTCGGGGTCTCCCGCCAAACCGTACTGCAGCGTGTCAAGCGCGGCGAACTCGATGCCATCCATGTCATGCGAGGAAAGAAGAAAGGCTTGCGGATCAAAGCGATACCGGCTCATCCCACGCTGTTTGACGTCACTTCATAAGCTGGGGGGCAGTATGACGCAGCTTCCAAGTAGTCCGCGAGGTCGGCGTCGACGACGTCCGGGTGACCACGGAACAGCAGCTCCTCCACCTCGACGACTGCCTGCTGGGCGTTTCGCCCGGCGCGGTAGGCGTAGATTTCCGGTGGAAGATCGGCTTCGAAGATCGGCTCCAGCACCAGCATCGCTGCTGTCATGCAGACCCGATCCCGCACGCTCGAGATGCCCAGCGGCCTGAGTTTGCCGTTGGCCTTCGGTATAAACACTCGTCTGATTGGCTCCGGCCGGTAGGTCTCCTGCCTGAGCGCAAGCGCCAGTTCAGCCAGCCATCGCTCGACCCCGTACGCCTCGATGTCCGCAAAATCCTGGCCGTCGATGCCCGGCGCGCCCTTGTTGGAGCGGCACTGGGCATAGGCATGCGCCAGAATGTCGTCGCGGCTGATCTTGTCGTACAGAGCGTAGAAGCGATAGCCGGCCTCCGCCTTCGCTTTCGCGTGTAACGCCGTCTGCAGTTTCTGAACACTTTTCGGAGTTGCTAGGTTGCCCAATCTCCAGGTCCCTCACCACGTCTTGCGTCTGTCTTGAACTGAGGCCCCTTCCCTCCCCCGGCATTACCCGGCTTCAGCGGTACTACGAGCCTCTCCGCCACCCCAGTGCGCCCGGCCTGTCCCTCGCGGGCGTCCGGTTGATCATCCCTGATCACGCATTGGGGCTTCCCGTGTTGCGTGCGCTTTCCTTGTGTACATGCTGCCGCCACTACCCCGGTGCAGCGGCTGGGCGTACTCCTCGCTCATCTCACCCAGCCGTGTCAGCCTTCCCCGGAAGGGGCGCCGGGTCGGCCTGCACATCGTCCTTTTCGAGGCTTGCTCGGCGTTCACTCGCGTTGCGGCCTGCACACTCGCGCGGTCACCAATTCGTGACACGCTATTCGAAGGCTTCAGACATTTCGTCACCTCCATGACTGCTCCGGTTGCTTCCGGCTGGAGCGAATCGCCGGGTGGGACTTGCACCCACTGGAAAGCGCCGCCTTGTCACGGCGCACCCCCATTGCAGTCATTGCGTAGAGCCGGTCGCCGGGTCTCACTAGGTGGGAATCCATCATTCGGTTCGGCATCAGATCGGCGCCGAAGTGGTGCTCGCGTCAGGCTGAGTTCCGTCATATCCTCAGCCGCAGATCTCCCTGTGGGACTGGCGGGCGAGATGAGCGAAGGGCGGGTCGAGCGACGATTGGCGGCCATTCTGGCGGTCGATGTCGCCGGCTATTCGCGGCTGATGGGCGAGGACGAAGAGGGCACGCTCGCGGCGCTGCGTGCGGTTCGCCGTGAACTCGGCGATCCCAAAATCGCCGAGCATCGGGGTCGCATCGTCAAAACGACCGGCGACGGCCTCCTTGCCGAGTTCGCCAGCGTCGTCGACGCGGTGCGCTGTGCGGTCGAGGTGCAGCGGGAGATGATCGCCCGCAACGCCGCAGCACCGGCAGAGCGCCGCATCGAATTTCGCATGGGCATCAATGTCGGCGACATCATCATCGAGGATGGCGACATCTTCGGCGACGGCGTCAACATTGCAGCCAGGCTCGAAGCGCTGGCCGAGCCGGGCGGGATTTGCCTCAGTGCCGCGGCGCACGAGCAGGTGCGCGACCGCCTCGACGTCGCCTTCGACGATCTCGGCGAGCAGCAGGTCAAGAACATCACAAGACCCGTGCGCACCTATGGTGTCGCTCTCGGCGCATCGTCCCGCGCGGCGCTGCCGGTCGGAGCTCCGCTGCCGCTCCCTGACAAGCCGTCGCTCGTGGTCTTGCCGTTTCAGAACATGACCGGCGACGCCGGAGCAGGAGTATTTCGTCGACGGCATGGTCGAGGAGATCACGACGGCAATCGCGCGGCTGCCGTGGCTCTTCGTCATCGCCCGCAACTCCGCCTTCACCTACAAGGGCAAGCCGGTCGACGTGAAGCAGGTGGCGCAGGAGCTCGGCGTGCGCTACGTGCTCGAAGGCAGCGTGCGCAAAGCCGGCAACCGGGTGCGCATCACCGGGCAATTGATCGACACGACGACCGGCGCTCACATCTGGGCCGACCGCTTCGACGGCGCGCTCGACGACATTTTCGAGTTGCAAGATCAGGTCGCGTCCAGCGTCGCCGGCGCGATCGAACCAAAGCTGCGCCAATCCGAGATCGAGCGCGCCAGCCGCAAGCCGACCGCGAACCTCACCGCTTACGACCTCTATCTGCGCGCATTGGCGCAATCCTACCGCTATACCGAAGAGGGCCTTGCCGAGGCGGTCGTCCTTGCCCGACAGGCGTTGGCGATCGATCCGTCCTACGCGCCGGCCGCAGCCATGGTCGGCTGGTGTCGGGGGCTGCAGCGGGTTCAGGGGTGGGGAGCATTGTCGGATGACGACGTCGGCGAAGCCTGCCGCCTGGCACGACAGGCGCTCGAAGCCGAGCGCGATGACGCCGACACGATTTGGCAGGCTGCCGGGACGCTGTTTTTCTTGGCCGGCGAGGCGGCGATGGCAGCGGCGGCTCTCGATCGCGCCCTGGCGCTCAACCCAAACGCGGCTCACGCCTGGACGGCCAGAGGGTTTATCCACGCGCTGCGCAACCAGCCCGAAGCGGCGATCGAAGCCATCGAGCGGGCACGCCGCTTGAGCCCGTTCGATCCGTATACCTTTTTCTGCGCCGCTAATATCGCTGTCGCTCATCTCGCCGCGCGACGCTTCGAACAAGCGATCGAATGGGCCGACCGCGCCTTGCACGACCAGCCGCGCCTGGTCGCAGCGATGCGGGTCAAAGTCGCCGCCAATGCCCATCTCGGCCATCTCGACGAGGCACGCGCCGAACTTAGTCGAATGCTTGCCATCGACCCCAAGCTGACCATCGCCGGCTATCGCGAGTACGCTCACTTTGCGGGCACCGGAAGTTCTCGAACTCCTAGTCACCGGCCTGCGCCTGGCTGGCCTACCGGAGGAATGAGCCGCCGTGCTCCCGCGATCCTGGGGGTCTGGTACGGGTCGAACCTTCCCGTTCCGGGGTGTGGGCGGGAAGGTCTGGAATCGGCGCAACCTTGTCGCTCGGCGGGTGCCGGTGAAGGACTGCTTTGCACCCATTGCCGTCGCTCGGTGCGGAACTCAAGACTTCCCCATACTGATTTTGCGCGTTCCGGCGGTCAGATTTTTTGCCGGGTTTATGTTGATCCGGAAAGGCGAGCGGCTCCAAGCGGGCGCTCATTCCCGTGTGAGGGAGTTGGCGACGACGAAAGCTATGGAGCCAGAGACGGGACTGGTTTCGGCACAATTTTGTTTGCGTTGCCCTACTCGCATGAAGGTCTGTTGACAATTTAGCAAACATCTGTTAAGGTCGCCAGTTGCCAATTCATTCGGGAGTTGTCGCCGTGAGCGGTGGCGGATTATCGCGATATTGTCGGTGTTGGCGGGCCCCGCCCGCGGTTCTTCGATTTTGGAGAGAACCGAGCCTGATCTTGACCTGATGAAACAGGTGGAACAGGGGACAATTCCCGGTTTGGAAAGACCGGCCTGGCGCTTTCGAACTTCCGAGCATCGGGATCAAAGAGGCAGTAGAACTCCTAACCTACCGGCCCCACCCGGCGGTCCATGAACCCGGCCACATGCGCTGCAGAGCCGTTGCTCCGCCACATTCGCCGAGACTGATACATAATTGCGAAAAAAAGAGTAAATAAAGACAAGCTCGCGTGGTTAACTCGGAACGCGATGCAGCGAGTCGGATCGGGAATACTGAGGAGATGTACATGACCGGTTTGGCTGAAGTATTGCGATGGACGGCATTGGTCATGCTCAGCTGCGTCGTGCCGTTCGGCATCTTTGTCGGGCGAAACAACATCCGCGCCTTCAGACGCGAGATAGTCCGCGACCTGGAGCGGCTGTTCAGCTTTGCCAGCCTGCCCAACGGCGCGCCATTGATCATCCCCTCCTTCGAGCTCGTAAAGTACAAGTACGATCCCGAGTCGAATCCCGAGCGCGACTTGCGCGATAATCCGCACAGTTTCTCCTATTATCTACTGCCCGTCTCGATCTACATCATCTTGACGGCGCTGGGGTTCCGCATGGCATTCATGCCGGACGTGGTGCCTCTGCCAAACTACTTTGCTTTCCCGATCAGTGTTCCCGATAATTTAGCGGCTGCCGATCGCCCTTTTCTCGGCGCTCTGAGCTATACGTTCATCGGCAGCTATATCTGGACGATTCAGTATCTGGTCCGGCGAATATCGAATTTCGATCTCGCGCCGATCTCGTTCTTCCAGTCGATCGCCCACATACTGCTCGCTGTATTCACGATCGCCGCGATCTGGCATAGCGAGATCTTCGCCTCGCTGGGTCCGCATGCGATGGTCGTGATCGCGTTCCTCGTCGGTTTCTTTCCGACCCTGTGCATTGACGCGCTGATGGCGAAATTCCCGTGGCTGCGGCTGCGGCGGGTGAGCCCGGAAAGCCAACGCCTACAGGAGGAGTTTCCGCTCGACATGATCCTCGGCATCGACCCGTTCATGAAGCTGCGTCTTGCCGAGTTCGAGATCGAGGACGTGCAGAACCTGGCGACGATCAACCCGATCCAGATCTTCGTCGAGACCCCCTACGGCCTCTACGAGGTCATCGATTGGGTCGCGCAGGCGCAGCTGATCCTGGCGGTCGGCTCGGCACGCACCCTGCGGCTGCGCGAACTCAACATCCGCACGATTTTCGACCTCGAGAGGGCGCTGGACAGCCCGGCGTTGCGCCGGCGGCTGGTGCCGGCGCTGGTCGGCGAGCCGCCGCCCGTGCCGGGCGAGAGCAATTCCGCCGGCCGACGCCTCGGAAGGCAAACCCCATCAGTCCGTGGCACCCGGCAGCAGTGAGATGCAACTCGATCCGGCCCTCGAGCTCGAACTCGCTGGTCGCGATCATTCGCGACGATCTGCACGTGCAGCGCTTGCGGCAGATCTGGGACGTGATCAGTGACCGGCTGCAGCAGCGTCCGGCCCCGCCGGAGAATGTGCCGGTCCGGAACGTTCAACTGCCGGCGGCCGCGGAATGATCCCGGATGACGCCTCAGGCCGACTTCAGAGCATCGTAAACGGCGCTCTCGAATTCGCCGTAGAGCTTGACGGCTTTGTGGTCGGCAAAGGGCAGGATCTGGGTCAGGATCACGCCGGTGACGTGCTTCTGCGGGTCGATCCAATAATAGGTATTGAAGAGGCCGGCCCAGGTGAGTGTCCCGGCGCTGCGGCCATTGGGACCTTGCTGCGCGTTGACCACAGAGGCGAGGCCGTGTCCGCAGCGAACGCCGGGAAACAAATCGACATCGTTCGAGAGCTCCGGCATCGCGGTCTTCATGATGCCGAGCGGTAGATTGCCGATCTGATTTTGCCCGATTAACGCGACCGTCTCGGGCCGCAGCAGTTCGGCACCGTTGAAGCGGCCCTGGTGCAGAAGCATTCGCAAAAAAGCGAGATAGTCGCGCCCGGTCGACAGGAGGCCGCCGCCGCCGCTGAGAAACTCGCGGTGCGGTGTCTCCATCGTGATCGGCTCCAAACTTCCGTCCGGTCCGCGGCGATGCACGCGGACGAGACGAGACGCCTGGTCGGCGGACGGAACAAAACCAGTGTCCGTCATGCCGAGCGGGGCGAAGATATGCGCGCTGAAATAGGTATCGAGCGGCTGTCCGGCGACTTTTTCGACCGCGCGCCCGACCCAGTCGATGTTGATGCCATATTCCCAACGTTCGCCCGGATCGAAAACCAGCGGCAACTGCAGCACGGCGAGCTTGCCAGTCATGAGGGAGGGCATGCCGGTTGCGGCGACATAGCGGATCAGCTCCGCGTTCCACATCTCGTAGCCGAACCCGGCTGTGTGAGTCAGCAGATGGCGCAACGTGATCGGGCGTTTGGCCGGTCGCAATCGTGGCGCGCCCGATGAGTTGAAGCCCTCCAGGACCTGGGGCGCAGCCAGTTCAGGCAGGACCCTGCCGATCGGCTCGTCGAGCTGGAGCTTGCCTTGCTCGACGAGCTGCATTGCCGCAACCGAGGTCACCGCCTTGGTCATCGATGCGATGCGGAACACGCTGTCGCGGGTCATTGCGGGGCCGTCGACAAGGTCGCGCAGTCCAAACGCGCCCTCGTACAAGACTCCGGTCTCAGTCGCCGCTAATGCAACGACACCCGGCACCTCCTTGGCTTCGACGGCTCGGCTCAGGGCTGCATCGATGCCGGCGAGTGCTTGCATCGCTTCCTCCTTGCGCAGTTACTCTAATTCGCCGCCAATTCGCTCCGCATCGATGTGGAGCGCGTCCCGCGCAGCGCCAGCAGCCCCGTCGCCGCGGCGGCGACCACCGCGAACAGGCAGGCGCTCAGAAAGATTTGCGTCGGCGCCATTTTCAGAGAGAGCAGATAGCCGCCCAGCACCGGTGCGGCGATGCCGCCGAGGCGGCCAATACCGAGCGCCCAGCCGAGGCCGCTGGTGCGCATCCGCGCCGGGTAGAGCTTGCCGCAGGTCGCGTTGGCGCCGGTCTGGCTGCCGATGATCGTCATCCCGCAAAAGAAGATGACGGCGAGCAGGATCGCGTAAGGCAGCGCCACCAGCGAGATCACGGCGATAAACACCGCGCCGATTGCGTAGTGAAAGGCGAGCGAGCGTTCGGGACCGACCCGGTCGATCAGCAGCCCGAGGTAGAGAACCGCAAAGATCGCACCCAGATCTCGCAGGCTGGAGGCGAACACCGCGCCGGCTGGCGTCATGCCAATCAGATGCAGGACTTCGGGCAGCCAGTAGCCGAACAGGAACAGGTTCATCAGGCTGCAGAAGAAGATTACCCAGAGCAGGACAGTCTGTAGCGCATAGCCCTTGCCGAACAGCATCTTGATCGGATTTTCATGGGCGATGTCGACCGACATGCACCTCCCCCCGCCCCGCGGTGATATCGAGGCGTTCGAGGAGCGCCTTCTGACGAGCTGACAGACTGGTTTTGCGGGCGAGAAAGCGCGGCGATTCCGGCAGCCACAACACCAGCACCGGGACCAGCACCAGCGGGAATACCCCGCCCAAAACGAAAATGACCGGCCAGCCGAAATGGGGCAGCAGCAGGGCCACGATCTGCCCGCCGACAAACCCGCCGATCGGCGCCCCGGTGAAGGTTGCCATGATCATTGTCGCGCGCAGCCGGTGCGGCGCATAGTCGCCGGCCAGGGTGGCCGCGCCCGGAAATGCGCCGCCGATCCCGAGCCCGGTGAAGAACCGCAACACGGTCAGCACAATGAGCGAAGGCGCAAAGGCGCTGAGCAGCGAGGCGATGCCGAAGATCGTAACGCTGGCCAGCAACAGCGGCTTGCGGCCGACCCGGTCGCCGATCGGCCCGGCCGAGAGGGCGCCGACCAGGATGCCGATGCTCGACCACAGGAACGCCGTCGTGAAGGCCGGTCCCGGCAGGCTCCAGACATGCGTCAGGGACGGCACCGCCCACGCGACCGAATTGATGTCGTAGCCGTCGCAGATCTGGATCAGCGTGCAGAGCGCCGCGACACGGATCTGCAAGCCGCCGATGCGTTGGTTCTCGAGCGCCGTCTCCGTCGCCGATAAAGCCGCTTCCGCCATTACCGTCTCCCTCTTGTGCCTCCCTGTCAGGTCTGTTGCACGTTCGGGGGCGCTGCGCAAGCCCCCGACGTGGTGCGTCAAGCGGGCTGCGGCTCGGCGGTTGCCGGCTCTTGCGATTGCGGCTCCTCCTCCGCGATGACCTCTTCCGGATGCGGCTCTTCATGCGCCCAGGGCACTGTGACGACCGCGAGATTTGGGCCGCCGGTGGCGCAGCAAAGCGGTGCGCAGCCGGCGTATGCGGGAGCTGTCGAGCAGCAGGTAGTCCCACCAACGCTCCTTCACGACCTCGGGGATCACGACGAGGACCGGGCGGCCCGGATGCTCGGCCTCGATCTCGCCGAGGTGTTTGAGCAAACGCCCGGCAAAGCTCCGATAAGGCGATGGCGATATGACCAACTTCGGCGGGTTTAATCCGGCACTCTTCGCGGGGAGTTCGACTTCCTGTCGCCATTGCCGGCGCAACCTGCCGACGTGCTCCTCGGCGTCCGGACCTTCGAGCTTGGTCAGATGGATCGCTATGACCTCCGGCGACATCAGCAGCGAATAGCGCGCCGCCTTATCGGCAAGGCGATCCCAACGCTGCAGCGGCACCACACAGGGGGAAGGGATGGATATCCCGACAGAGGCGCCTTCCTCGAACTGAGAGGTCGCACTATCTTTGAGGAGATCTCGGGCGGCACCAGCCGCATTAGAGGAACAGCGAGGACTCCGATGAACGATGTAGCCCCGATGCGCCGGCTCAGCCCCGTCACGCAGCCGATCAGCCCGGCCAAATTCGCTCATTTCGTGCTGCGGACCGGGCAGTTCGAAGCGATGGCCAAGTGGTATCAGACGGTGCTCGCGGCGCGGGTGGTGTTCCGCGACGAGCGGCTGTGCTTTCTGTCGTATGACGACGAGCACCATCGCCTGGCGCTGATCCACATCCCCGGCCTGCCGGTGCGCGATCCCGAGGCGGTCGGGACCGACCACGTCGCCTACTCCTACAACAACCTCGGCGAGCTGCTGTCGACCTATCGCCGGCTGAAAGCGGCCGGCATCCTGCCGCATTGGCCGATCAACCATGGCGTCACCACGTCGATGTACTACCGCGATCCCGACAACAACCGGGTCGAGCTGCAGATCGACAATTTCGCGACGCCGGCGGAGCTCGACGGCTATTTCCACAGCCGCGCCTTTGCCGAGAACCCGGTCGGAGTGACCTACGATCCGGAGGAGCTGTGCCGCCGCTACGAGGCCGGCGAAGCGCTGTTCGATTTGCTCCGCATACCGCCGATGCCGGAAGGGAAGACTCCTTGGGACATGCTGGCGAGGCACTGACCGTTTCTCAACCCGGAACAAGGGTGGCGGGAGGTTCCGATGCCGGCAGGACCGCAGCGACGCGATCTTTGGGACAACCCGATGGGGACGGACGGATTCGAATTCGTCGAATATACCGGACCCGACCCGCAGGCGCTGGCGGCGCTGTTCGAGCGAATGGGGTTTGTCGCGGCGGCCCGCCACCGCTCGAAAAACGTCACCCTCTATAAGCAGGGCGAGATTAATTTCATCCTCAACGCCGAGCCGGGGAGCTTCGCGCAGGCCTTTGCTCGATTGCACGGCCCGTCGGTCTGCGCGATCGCCTTCCGCGTCGCCGATGCCGCCAAGGCGTATGAGCGGGCGATCGGGCTCGGCGCCAAACCGGTGCACGGCAAGGTCGGGCCGATGGAGCTCAATATCCCAGCGATCGAAGGGATCGGCGGCAGCCTGATCTACCTCGTGGACCGTTATGGCGACCGGACGATCTACGATGTCGACTTTACCCCGCTGGTGACAGATCCGGCGCCCGCAGGAGTCGGGCTCACCGCAATCGACCACCTGACCCACAATGTCCATCGCGGGCGGATGGAGCTGTGGGCCGAGTTCTACGAGCGGCTGTTCAACTTTCGCGAGATCCGCTATTTCGACATCGAAGGCAAGCTGACCGGGCTCAAGTCAAAGGCGATGACGAGCCCGTGCGGGCGGATCCGCATCCCGATCAACGAGAGCGCCGACGACAAATCGCAGATCGCGGAATACCTCGAAGCTTATCACGGCGAGGGGATCCAGCACATCGCGCTCGCCACCGCCGACATCTACGCGACCGTCGAGGCGCTGCAATCGCGCGCCGTCTCTTTCATGTCGGTCCCGGACACCTATTACGAGGCCGTCGATGGCCGCGTGCCGGGGCACGGCGAGGATCTCGCGCGGCTGCAGCGCGACCGCATTCTGATCGACGGCGCGCCCGGCGACGGGCAGGGTCTCCTGCTGCAGATTTTCACGGAAACGGTGATCGGCCCGATTTTCTTCGAGATCATCGAGCGAAAGGGAAACGAGGGTTTTGGCGAGGGCAACTTTCGCGCCCTCTTCGAATCGATCGAGCGCGACCAAATCCGCCGCGGCGTCCTCAAACCCGATGCTGTGTGACTAAACATCGAATGGAACGCGCTGGCCTCGAGGGGCGGACGGTGCTACACCGTTGCCGCTGTATGCACGCCCGCAGGAGAGGTCGCGCGACTTGGCGCGGCGCCGAAGGAGCAACCGCCCCGGAAACTCTCAGGCAAAAGGACCGCGGGCGGAAGGGCGCTCTGGAAAGCAGCGGCCGGAAATAGGCTCCGGCCGCTCACCGAAGGAGTAAGCCCCGGACACGGCTCGCCCGCGACCGAGGTGAATCTCTCAGGGTCCACGACAGAGGGGGCGAGGTTCGGGCGCTTCGGCGTCCGCTCTGTCGGAGGTGCGCGGGTGACCCTTGCCGAGACGGCGGCGCCGCTCAAGCGAACGCCGCTTTACGCTCTCCACCGCGAGCTCGGCGCGAAGGTGGTGCCGTTCGCCGGCTACGAGATGCCGGTCCAGTATCCAAGCGGCATCCTTGCCGAGCATCTCCATACCCGGTCGCAGGCGGGGCTTTTCGATGTCTCGCATATGGGCCAGATCAGGCTTGCCGGCGCGGATTGCGTCACGGCGTTCGAGGCGCTGGTGCCGGGCGATCTGGAGGCGCTCGCGCCGCAGCGGATGCGATACACACTCCTCCTTAACGAGGCGGGCGGCATCCTCGACGATCTGATGGCGACCCGGCTTCCCGATGGACTGTTTCTCGTCGTCAACGCGGCGCGGAAAGAGGCCGACCTCGCACACCTTCACGATCGTCTCGGTGCGAGCGCGAGCATCGAGCCGCTCGCCGATCGGGCGTTGCTGGCGCTTCAGGGCCCCGCTGCGGCCACAGTGTTGTCCCGCTTCATCGAAGGCATCGCCCGATTGCGCTTCATGTCGGCGGCCGAGGTGACCATAGGCGGTCTGCAATGCCTCGTTACGCGCTCCGGCTACACCGGCGAGGACGGGTTTGAGATATCGATGCCGGCCAGCGAGGCCGAGGGATTCGCGCGAAGGCTGACCGCCGAGCCCGAGGTGCTGCCAACCGGCCTGGGCGCCCGCGATTCGCTGCGCCTCGAGGCAGGACTCTGCCTCTATGGGCACGACATCGATGAAACCACGACCCCGATCGAGGCCGATCTCGCCTGGACGATCGGCAAGAGAAGGCGCGAGGAAGGCGGCTTCCCTGGCGCCGCCACGATACTGCGGCAGCTCGCCGAGGGAACCCGCCGCAAGCGCGTCGGCATCCGTCCGGACGGCCGCGCGCCGGCGCGCGAAGAAACCGAGATTGTCGACGACGCCGGGAACAGGCTGGGAAAAGTGACCAGTGGCGGCTTCGGCCCCTCGGTCGGGGGGCCAGTCGCAATGGGCTACGTCGATTCCGCCGCCCATGCCGAGGAGGACGCGGCGCTCCACCTCCTGGTGCGAGGCGCTCCGCGCCCGGCGCGCGTCGTCCGGTTGCCGTTCGTCCCAACCCGTTATTACCGCGGCTGACCACATGCAGCTGATCGCGATGCGAGCGTCGTGCGTCCTTCGAGACAGCTGCTTCGCAGCTTCCTCAGGATGAGGAATTTTCTTGATGCCTCGAGGCTCCCCTCATGCTGAGGAGCGCCCAGCGGGGGCGTCTCGAAGCACGCACCACCTCGATACAGCTCGGTTTTCGCAGGCTCTCAGGAGGAAATACTGATGGCCCTACTCCGCTTCACTAGGGACCATGAATGGGTGCGGCTCGACGGCGATCTCGCCGTCGTCGGCATCACCGACTATGCGCAGTCTCAACTTGGCGATGTCGTCTATGTCGAATTGCCGGAAATCGGCCGCCGGGTCGAGAAGGGTAAGGAGGCCGCCGTCGTCGAGTCGGTAAAGGCGGCGAGCGAGGTCTATGCGCCGGTCGCGGGGGAGGTCGCCGAGGTCAATGACGCCCTAGCCGCTGACCCGGCCAAGGTAAATGCCGACCCGATGGGGGAGGGCTGGTTCCTCAAATTACGTCTCGCCGATCCCAAAGAGCTCGACGGGCTTTTGGACGAAGCGGCTTATCAGCAGTTTGTCGAGGAACAGCCCTAATGCGGTACCTGCCACTCACCGCGGACGACCGGGCGGAGATGTTGGCGGCGATCGGTGTCGATTCAATCGATGCTCTGTTCGACGACGTGCCCGAGGCGGCGCGGCTAGCCGGGCCGGTCGATCTCCCCAGAGCTATGGGCGAGATCGAGGTCGAGCGGTTGGTGTCGCGCATGGCGGCGCGAAACGTCGCGGCAGGCTCGGTCCCGTTTTTTATCGGTGGCGGGATATACCGCCATCACATCCCGGCGGCCGTCGACCATCTGATCCAGCGCGGCGAGTTCTTGACCTCCTACACGCCATACCAGCCGGAAATCTCGCAGGGCACTTTGCAATGTCTATTCGAGTTCCAGACCCAGGTCGCGCTGCTGACCGGGATGGAGGTCGCCAACGCCTCGCTCTATGACGGAGCGACAGCGTGTGCCGAAGCGGTGATGATGGCCAACCGCGTCACGGGCCGCCGAAGGGCGATACTGTCCGGGGGGCTTCATCCCCATTACCGCGAGGTTTGCGGGACATATGCCCGGTTTGTCGGGTTTGAGGTTTCGGCTGAGGAACCTTTGGGCGGCGAAGATCTGCCTCGGCCTGTCGATCGCGATACCTCCTGTGTCGTGGTGCAGAACCCCGATTTTTTTGGCGAAGTCCGGGATTACTCCGGGCTCGCGCACATCTGCCGCGATGCCGGCGCCCTGCTGGTCGTCGTGGTCACCGAGATCCTCTCGCTCGGCGCCATTCGCCCGCCCGGTGAGATGGGTGCGGATATCGTCGTGGCCGAGGGACAATCGCTCGGCAATGCGCTCAACTTCGGCGGGCCGCATGTCGGGCTGTTCGCGACGCGCAACAAATTCGTCCGCCAGATGCCGGGGCGTCTCGTTGGGCAGACCCTCGACGCCGATGGCCGGCGCGGCTGGGTCCTGACCCTGTCGACGCGCGAGCAGCACATCCGGCGCGAGCGGGCGACCAGCAACATCTGCACCAATTCCGGGCTATGCGCGCTCGCCTTCACGATCCATTTGGCGCTGCTCGGCGAGGCGGGGCTGACGCGGCTGGCGCGCCTCAACCACGCCGCAGCGGTCTCGCTCGCGGAGCGGCTTGAGCACGTGCCTGGGATACGGCTCCTGAACCGCGCCTTTTTCAATGAGTTCGCGGTGCGGCTGCCGCGGCCAGCGGCAGAGATCGTCGAATTGCTCGCCGGAAAGGGCGTCCTCGCCGGAGTTCCGGTCAGCCGCTTTTATCCCGACAACGCCGCGGTGGCGGATCTGCTGCTCGTCGCGGCAACCGAGTTGACCACCCCCGAAGACATCGACCGGCTCGAAGCAGGGTTGCGCGAGGTGCTGTCATGAACGATTGGAGCCGGGCTGTCAGCGCTCACCAAGTCGATACCTCAGCATTGTTCGAGACCGTCAGCGGCAATCGCGGGCTTCAGATTGAAGAGGCGCTGATCTTCGAGCAGGATTCGCCGGGGCATCGCGGCGTCGACCTCCCCGAGCCGGCTCCGTTTTGCAACCGGCTCGGCGGCCTCGAGCGGCAAGGCACGATCGGGCTGCCGGGGCTCAGCGAGCCGCAGATCGTGCGCCACTTCACCCGACTTTCTCAGAAGAACTACGCAATCGACAGCGGGCTCTACCCGCTCGGCTCTTGCACGATGAAGCACAACCCGCGCCTCAATGAAAAACTGGCGCGCGTGCCCGGCCTCGCCGACATCCACCCGCTGCAGCCGGTCTCGACCGTGCCGGGGGCACTCGAGCTCATCGACATCCTCGCGCATTGGCTCAAGACACTGACCGGAATGCCGGCAATCGCCTTAAGCCCGGCAGCGGGTGCGCATGGCGAACTGTGCGGCATCATGTCCATCCGAGCGGCGCTCGAGGCGCGCGGCGACCGACGGATCCGCGTTCTGGTTCCGGAATCCGCGCATGGCACGAACCCGGCCACGGCGGCGGCGTGCGGCTATTCCGTCGATCCGATTCCCGCCGATGCGACAGGGCGGGTCGACCGCGCCGCACTCGAAGCAAAGCTCGGCGCCGATGTCGCCGCACTGATGCTGACCAATCCGAACACCTGCGGGCTGTTCGAGCGCGAGATCATTGAGATCGCCGACGCGGTGCATCGGGCAGGCGCGTTCTTCTACTGCGACGGAGCGAACTTCAATGCGATCGTCGGGCGCGTGCGGCCGGCCGATCTCGGCATCGACTGCATGCATCTCAACCTGCACAAGACCTTTTCCACGCCGCACGGCGGCGGCGGGCCGGGAAGCGGGCCGGTTGCGCTGAGCGCAAGCCTCGCCCCGTTCGCGCCACTGCCGTGGATCGTGCACGGGTCGAATGGCCTCGAACTGATCGAGCATAAGACCGCCCCGGCCGAGAATTCACTCGGCCGGCTAAAGGGGTTTCACGGCCAAATGGGCATGTTTGTACGCGCGCTGGCCTACATGATGAGCCACGGCTCGGACGGGCTGCGGCAAGTGGCCGAAGACGCGGTGCTCAACGCCAATTACCTGCGCGCCCGGCTCGCCGACGATCTCAGCCTGTCCTTCCCCGGCCCGTGCATGCACGAGGTGCTGTTCGACGATGGTTTTCTAAGGGACACTGAGGTGACGACGCTCGATTTCGCAAAGGCGCTGATCGACGAGGGCTATCACCCGATGACGATGTACTTCCCGCTGATCGTGCACGGGGCGTTGCTGATCGAGCCGACCGAGACCGAAAGCAAGGCCTCGCTGGACCGTTTCATTGCGGTCGTCAAAGCGCTCGCCGCAGCCGCGCGGTCGGGAGACACGGCGCGTTTTCGCGCAGCGCCGGTCCACACACCGCGCCGCCGGCTCGACGAGACCGCCGCCGCCCGCAAGCCGGTGCTGCGCTGGCGCCCCGACCCGGTGCAACGCCGGGCGGCGGAGTAGAGCAACAGATGTCGGCCGATCGCATCCATCTGAGCGTCGCGGAGGCGCGCGAGCGTTCCGAGCGTGCGCTTCGCGGCATCGGCTACGACACCGAGGAAGCGCGGATTATCGCCGATCACGCGATAGATGCGGCGCTGTGCGGGTACGAATATTCGGGGCTGGCGAAACTTGTCAACATCCCCGAGCACCGGCGCTTCAAGCGGCCGCGCTCCGCGATGAGGGTGCTGCGCGAGACCGAACTCTCGACACTCTACGACGGCGGCAACAATGTCGGCATGCTGGTCATGTACCACGCGGCCCGCGCTGCGATCGACAAGGCGGCGACCCGCGGAGTTGCGATCGTCGGGGTTACGAACAGCTGGATGAGCGGGCGCAGCGCCTATTACATGGAAATGATCGCCAAGGCGGACCTAGTCGGCATTCACACGGCCGCCTCGGCGCGCAGCGTCGCCCCATTCGGCGGCACCCGGCCGGCGCTCGGCACCGACCCGATAGCCTTCGGCATGCCGTCGTCGCGCGGGCCGGTGGTCCTCGACATGGGAACCTCGGCGTTCATGGGGACAGACCTAGCCTACCGCGCACGAGTTCGGACAATTGCTTCCGGAGGGGGCCGCGATCGATGCCGAAGGGCTCCCGACGCGCGATCCGGCCATGGCGAGGCTCGGGGCATTGCTCCCATTCGGCGGCTATAAGGGCTTCGGGCTCGCCTTCATCGTCCGGGCATTGGGCGTACTCGCCGGCTCGGCCCTCGACCCGGACAAGGACGACGGGTACCTGTTTATCGTGCTGAAACCGGAATTGCTGATCGACCCCGACGACTTCAAAGAGCAAATCAGCGCGCTGATCGACCGGATCAAGGCGACGCCGTGTCAGCCCGGCGTCGACGAAATTCGCATTCCGGGCGAACGGGCTTTCCGTAGCCGAGAACAGGGGTTGCGCGACGGAATTGAGATCGACCGCGTCGTCTACGAGGCGCTAAAATCTCTGCAACTTGACTAGAGGCGGGCTGCGAGTTCACAGAACGGGAATGGGATCGGGTTGCCTCTCCTGGCTCTTGGCGCCGTGGCATGTGGCCGCGTTGGCAACCGGCGCGAAATCGTTCCGCGACAATCCGGTGATCGGCAGCCCCGCACTCAATCGCGCCGGACTGCATATTGCGCGCGTGCGGCTGGCCCATCGGATGGCCGAATGGCGCCGCCAGAGATTGTCCGCACTGGTTTGCAAAGAGGATCGCGCGGCTTTCGAGCGCGACGGCTTCATCCTCAAACCCAACTTTTTGCCCGCCGCCGATTATGCGGCGCTCAAAGAGCAGGTCTTGCGGTTCCGCGGCCCGGTGCGGCATCAGCTCCAGGGCGACGCAATGACCCGGCGCATCGCTCTCGACCGCCGGACCCTGGCCCATCTACCGGCATTGCGCGGCTTGGTCGAAAGCTCGCAATGGCTCGGCCTCGTGCGCTATATCGGGTCGTACATGCTCGAACCGCTCGTCTATATCCAGACGATCTTCTCGCATGTGCGCGACGCGCCGCCCGACCCGCAGACGCGGCTGCACGCTGACGCATTTCATCCTTCAGTCAAGGCTTGGTTCTTTTTGACGGATGTCGCCGAAGAGGACGGGCCCTTCATCTATGTGCCGGGGTCGCACCGGCCGACACGTCGGCGCCTCAGCTGGGAGCGGCGTGCGTCGATGACGGCGGCGAGAAGCGCCGACTTTCAATCCTCCCGCGGCTCCTTGCGGATTACGCCCGAGACGGTGCGCCGTCTCGGTTTTCGCGAACCCAATACCTTTGCGGTGCCGGAAAACACGCTGGTGGTGGCCGACACCGTCGGCTTCCACGCACGCGGCCTCAGCGCGCGTCCGTCGGTTCGGGTCGAAATATGGGCTTACGGGCGCCGCAACCCGTTCCTGCCCTGGCTCGGTTGCGATCTTGCCGGGCTGCCGTTGGTCAAGGGCCGTGCCGTGCCCCTCTACTGGTCGGCCATGGACATTGCCGAGAGGCTGCACTTGGGTGGCAACCCCTGGCGAAGCGCCGGCAACGCGACCCCGATCGAATACCCGGTGGCCCTCTAAAAAATTACGTGCAACCCCATCGCTGCGCGCCGGCCACTTTTTTTCGCGCCGGAGACGCGTCTTACCCTCACCTTGTCAGCCTCCGCCCTCCAGTTGCTGCGCTCATTGCGCGACATGGCGGGGCAGAGCAAATTGTGCGCTAATGTCCAGATTTCTGCTGGTTTTCGATCTCGATGGCACTCTGGTCGACAGCGTGCCGGATTTGAGAGCCGCGCTGAACCAAATGCTGCGCGAGCGTGGGCGCCGGTTGGTGTCGGAGGCGCAGGTACAATACATGGTCGGCGACGGCGTGCCGGTGCTCGTCGCGCGCGCCCTTGCCGCCAGCGGCGCCGATCCCGCCGAAGCGGTGACGGCGCTGCCGCGCTTTCTCGAAATCTACGAGGCGAACGCGGCGCAGCTGACGCGACCTTATCCCGGCGTGCCGGAGACGTTGACGGCGCTACGTGATCGCGGGTACCGCGCCGCGATCTGCACCAACAAACCACAACGCGCGACGATCGCCGTATTGCAGGGTGTGGGTCTCCTACCCTTGTTCGATGGTATCGCCGGAGGCGATCGATTTTCTGTCAGAAAGCCCGATCCCGGTCACCTCTTGGGGGTCATCTCCGAACTCGGTGCCAGCCCCGCGAAGAGCGCAATGATCGGCGACAACGAGAACGACGCGGCAGCCGCTCGCGCCGCCTCCGTGCCGCTCGTGCTGATGCGCTACGGCTATGCCCGCGTCGACCCCGATACACTCTGCGCCGACGCTCTGCTTGACCGCTTCTCGGAACTGCCGGACGCTCTCGAACGCCTCGGCCTCGTTCCGTGACACTAGATCGCCACCCGGCATCGGCTTGACATGCCGCGGGTTCGTCCCGCTAAATGCCGCCGACCCGGAGCGGGCGCGTAGCTCAGCGGGAGAGCACACCCTTCACACGGGTGGGGTCACAGGTTCAATCCCTGTCGCGCCCACCAGTCTTTTCAAGGCCTTACGCTGGTGGATAGGTCAACACCGCGACCTGAAATAGCGGATCGGAACATGAAAATCCGCAATCGGCTGTGACCAGCGCGTGACCGATTGACACCGGGCGGGCACCGATGTTCACGGGGCGTTGCTTTAGGCAATCCTCGCCAAACTGAGGCCGAAGCCGGTCCGCGAGCCATTGCCGCCGCTGAAGGTCTATGCGACGCCCGAGCCACTTTGACCCGGAGGCGCCGGCGCGGTTAGGCGAACCCTCCGATATGCCAAGGATATGTGGCATCGGATCCGTGCCTTATTGGAGCGCCGGCAACTCTGATATCCTTGGCGGTGAAAGCTAGCTTTATAGGCGGGAGAACGAGATCATGAGCGTTAGGATTTTCCGAGCAACCGATCTGGATGCTATCGGGCACCTGAAGACCAAATCAACGCGTGGCTTAAGAGCACGCTTACTGACGATCTTGAGGTAAAGCGGACGGATACCGCGATGTCTCAGATCGTGCTTAGCGCAGCGCCGCCGCAAGCGATTTTGGTCATTACGATCTGGTGGGGCAAGAAATAGGCTCACCGCAAATTATGTCCTTTTCTACGGCCATCCTCGCGGCCTTGCTCGGTGCGGTAACGACAGCCGGCGCCGGCTACTACAAGGACGGGAATGCTATTCTTTTGGATTGCACCGCCCGGGATGAAACGCTCACGACTTGCCTTGGGTATCTCGATGGGATCGCCGACGCGATGCAAGGCAATGGTATCAATGGGTTTGTTGCGTGCATCCCGGTGGGTGTGGACAATGGTCAGTTGAGGGATGTTGTAAACCAATTCCTGCGGAATAACGCACCGCGGCGACACTTTGCGGCGGCAGGGCTCATTGCTCACGCCTTTGCAGACGCATTCCCCTGCCGATAATTTCAAATCGACGCTTGTTGGGGAAATAATTGTTGGATGAAATCCGCGCCCGCACCCCCGATGACACTCGGCGCCGCCACCGCGGCCGGACTATGGCTCATCGTTTGGTGCAAAGGCATGCCAGCATCAGGTCGAGCCCAACTCGGCCGAGATGGCTGCTCGGTACGGCGACGAAACGACCGTGCCCGATTGGCGCGAGCGGCTTGTCGGCTAGGGATTACCCCACCCGCCGGTCGGACCTCGCCAGTCCGCGAAGGGATAATCGAAGACTGCACTCCCAGGGACAAACACCCAGTAAGTCGGCACCGACGGCCCGCCATAGAAGCCCCACCCGCCGTACTGATGGTTTGGTCCCCGGTGAGCAAAGCCCGGCCCCCGGTTCCATCGCTGTGCGCGGCCGGCTGTCGGGTGGCCCGCAATCGTCCCCGAGTGCCCGCCCGAACCGCCACCATCCCACACCCGCACGACATTCGTCGCCGGTCCTGCGTTGCCTGGCCGCATGTTCGACCCCGACCCGTTGGAGTGCGCGGCATTCGGCACGGTTATCGCGAGTAGGATGGGGAACGCCAGGCCGAGAACACGCATTTCGGGTCTCACTATGACGCGATGGGCCTTTGCGCCCGCGCCATAACGGTCTATCGGAGACCTTTCATCCCGCGCACCCGGCTTGGCTGCGTAATATTCCAGGCTAGCAGAATGTCACGGCGTCAGATGCAGACGGCCCAAGCAGTGTCCGTTCATCCACCCGCACCTCGAATCGCCGCTGGCCCCGAGAGCAAGGCGATTTCGTCGCCCCCAGATCAATGGCCCGGGGGTCTATCGAGGCGCTTCTGGTCTTCGGAACTCGCCACCGCGCGCTCGGTTGCCCTTTCGAGCCGATCCCAGGACGTGGCGAGAGTACTGGGGGTGAGGGCTGAGGATCTCCTAGTGCGAGGGGGTCTGGGTCACAGCCTCTCGTCACGGCCAGTACGGCCCCAAGGCCCGGCCCCCGCCCCAGTAACCCCATCCCCAACACGGGGGTGGCGGCGGGGTTAGGTAATGGCGTGCCAGGCTCTCTCGCTGGAGCGGGGCCCGGCTAGGAATGAGCCCGATAGTCAGCATGCCTAGATCACGAGGCTAGGTCTGCTCGTTCCTTTACGTCGGTTTAACCCATTTGGCGGAAATGTGCTTTAGATAGCCTTTACACGCGCAGGTTCCAAAAATGTCACACGTTGATGGCATCACGGCACGATGAAAGAACTAGAAGTTCGCACGCTCGTTCTCTTATATCCGAGGGTTCCGAGCCGGCCCGCGTGGTGCGCCGAGCTAAGGAGGGTACATGATCGTCGGCAGGTTCTTTGGGAAGACTGGTCGCGGGCTGGCCGTCGCCGCGGCGATCCTTACCGCTGTAGGGTTGGCGACCGGGCCGCGGCCCGCAACTGCAGGTGGGATCGGCCCTGGTGCCGCCGTCGGGATTGGGCTCGGAGCCTTCGCGCTTGGCTCTGTGCTCGCAAACCCGTACTACTATAACCCGTATTACCCGTACGGCTACTACGGCTACTACGGCTACTACCCACCCGCCCCGGCGTACTATCCGCCTGCGGCCTATTATCCCCCCGCACGGAGTTGTTGGAGCCCCTATTACCATTACTATTACGCTTGTTGAGTAGCAGGGCGCCGACTGACGTTGGCGCCTTAGACGGTCGCTGCGCTAGACTGGCCCCTACGCTCGCGGTTTATCCTGCTTCCAGGGCAACCGCCAACGGGCTGCTAGGCTCGACTGCGGCGTCTGCGGAAAACCCGGTGAACCCCGGCTTTTGCCATCTAGTAGCGCAAGTCCTGTCCGCTGATCTCCACATTCCCATCCTCGGCCAACTGCCGCCGGCGCGGGTTTCCGCTCGGCGATGCTGTCGAAGCGGGTTCGCTGGAGGTAGTAGGGTTTGCGGCATTTCGGGGGTCTAGATCATCTCGCCGGTCCCGATGGTGTCGCCGCGGCACTGCTCGCTGCCGGAGGCGGGTTCGGAACCGCCGACGCGAGCCGGATTTTCCACGTGCCCCCTTCGCGCACATCGACCCCCGGCTGTCGCGTCGGGCGGGATCGGCGTGGTACAGAGGACGATGCCGCCGCTCGAAACTCGCCGAAAGGCTGGCGCTACTGGTTGCGCTGGCCCTATTTCTCGGTCTCGCCTTCGAGGAAATCTACGATGCGCTTGCTGCATTAAACGTTTTATTATAATCGCGATTTGATATTGGGCGGCGAATGTCCTTTAGCCGAGCCCATAATGCTGGTCACTTTGTCACTGGTTTTTTGTTTATTGGGGCAGCCGAGCCATTGCCAGACAATAAGGCCCGATGTGGAGAATGGCTGGTCGGGCCTGGCGAGTTGCGCGTTGCGAGGACAGCAATTGGCGGAACAGTGGTTGACGGAGCATCCGAAATGGCAGTTGGACCGGATACGCTGCACACCCGGAAACCCGCCGCGAACCGACGGCATCTAGGCCCGTCTCTATCGACCCGGGCGGCGCGTCGGCGTAGGCTCGCCGGCGACAGGTCCGGAGGGGAAGATGCAGATCACGCGTATCGGCGATTTCGAGGTTCATCGCGTCGCCGAGTATGAGGGGCCCTTTATTGCCCCCGAGACGTTCTTTCCCGGTTTCGACAAGGAAGTTCTGCGGTCGAACCCGGATCACCCCGGCCCGCGGCTGATCGATCCGGTAACCGGCAACCTCCTCTTTAGCTTCCACAGCTTTATCGTCAAGACCGGGCACCATACGATCTTGATCGATTCTTGCCTCGGCAATGACAAGGAGCGTCCGACCCGGCCGCAATTCCATCGGCTGCGCAGTTCCTATGTCGCCGATCTCGCCCGCGCCGGCGTCAGTGTCGAGAGTGTCGACTATGTGATGTGCACCCACCTGCACTGGGACCATGTCGGCTGGAACACCCGGCTCGAAAACGGGCGCTGGGTCCCGACCTTTCCCAATGCGCGCTATCTCATGGCCCGCCGCGAGTTTGCGCATTGGGAGGGGGTGCATCGGAACGGCGAAGACACGCCCCATCGGCTCGCCTTCGAGGACAGCGTGCTGCCGGTGGTGCGCACCGGACAATCGGTGCTCGTCGACGATGACTACGCGCTCGAGGACGGGCTGTGGTTCGAGAGCGCGCCCGGCCACACGCCAGGCAATGTCGTGATCCACGCCCGCTCGGGCGACCAATCGGGTGTTTTCATGGGCGATGTAATTCACCATCCGCTGCAGCTCTTAAAGCCGGAGTGGTCGACCCTCGCCTGCACCGATCCGGAACTGTCGCGCAAGACGCGGACACGGCTGATCGAGGAACATGCCTCGCGCAGCACCCGTCTATTGCCGGCGCATTTTCCGAGTCCGACGGTGGGGCGCATCGTGCGTCACGGCAGCGCCTACAGTTACGCTTTCGAGTAGTGTTGTGAGTTCTCTCGTCACCCCCGCGCAAGCGGGGGTCCAGGGCCCGTTCCGCGGGAGTCAGCCGCCCTGGGTTCCCGCTTTCGCGGGAATGACGAAAAATGGGTAGAGAGGAAGCGATGGCGAGGATGACGGGAGGCGGGGCGCTGGTCGAGATGCTGCGGCGCAACGGGGTCGACACGATCTTTGCGCTGCCCGGCGTGCAGAACGATGCGCTGTTCGTCGCGTTCTATGACGCGGGCGACGCAATTCGGGTCGTCCACACGCGTCACGAGCAGGGCGCCGCCTATATGGGCTACGGCTATGCACGGGCGAGCGGCAAGGTGGGCGCCTATGCCGTGGTGCCGGGACCGGGGCTGCTCAATACCACTGCGGCGCTCTCTACCGCCTATGCGACCAACACGCCGGTCCTGTGCATCAGCGGCCAGATCCCCTCCGAGATGATCGGGCGCGGTTTCGGCTTACTGCACGAGATTCCCGACCAGCTCGGGATATTGCGAACGCTGACCAAATGGGCGGCGCGCATCGAGCATCCGACCCAGACCGGCAAGCGGGTCAACGAGGCGTTCCGGCAAATGCGTGACGGCCGGCCGCGGCCCGTCGCCCTCGAAATGCCGCTCGACGTCATGGCGCTGGAAATCGAGGTGGCCTTGCTCGAGGCGGAGTCGCCGCGGGGCGTCACGATGCCCGACCCGCAGCTGATCGACAAAGCGGCGGCGTTGCTGAACGAAGCGAAAAAGCCGCTGCTGTTTGTCGGCGGCGGCGCAATCGGCGCGGCCGAAGAGGTGCTTGCGATTGCCGAAATGCTGCAGGCGCCGGTGGTCAGCTATACCGGCGGTAAGGGTATTGTCAGCGATCGTCATTACCTCGCCCAATCTGCGGCCGCCGGACACGAGCTGTGGCGCGATGCGGATGTCGTGCTGGCGATCGGCACCCGCTTGCACCAGCCGCAGGTGCGATGGGGCGTCGATGCCGATCTGAAATTGATCCGGATCGACATCGACCCGACAGAGATCACCCGTATTCTGAAGCCGGCGCTCGGCATCGTCGGCGATGCTCAGGCGTCCCTCGCCGCGCTTTATCATGCGATCGAGCGCCGTGCCCCGAAGCGTCCGTCGCGCAAGGACGAACTCGAGACTTCTGAAGTCCCGCACACTCGCCAGGCTCGCCGATGTCCTTGGGCCGCAATGCGAGTATCTGCAGGCGATCCGCGCCGAGTTGCCCGATGACGGCATTTATGTCGAGGATTTGACGCAGGTCGGTTATGTCGGGCGGGTGGCGTTCCCGATTTACAATCCGCGCACCTATATCCATAGCGGCTATCAGGGCACGCTCGGCTCTGGCTTTGCCACCGCGCTCGGCGCCAAGGTGGGGCGACCCGATCTGCCGGTCGTCTCTGTCTCGGGCGATGGCGGGTTCATGTACAACGTCCAGGAACTCGCCACTGCGGTGAAACACGGCATCGACATCGTTGCGATCGTCTTCGCCGACGGCGCCTACGGCAATGTCCGGCGCATGCAAAAGGTCGATTACGGCAACCGGCTGATCGGCGTCGATCTGCATAACCCCCACTTCCCGAAGATGGCCGAAAGCTTCGGCGTTGCCGGGGTGCGCACGACGACCCCCGACGGCCTGCGCCGCGAGCTCGCGGCCGCGCTGAAGCAACGCGGCACGACCCTGATCGAGGTCGCGGTCGGCGAAATGCCGGATCCATGGAGGCACCTGGTGCTGCCGCGGGTGCGCGGCCGCTAGTCGACGCGATCGATGTTCGACAAAGCAAAACTCGAAGCGTTGCGCGCCAAATATGATGGCGCGAAGGAAACCGAAGTCGGGCCGGCCGAGTTCAGAAAAGCGCTGTCGTTGGTATTCGGCACCAATTACCGGCGCGCGATGCCGTTTGCCGGTGTCTCTACGTTTCTGGACTTGCCATACCGGCCCGATGCGCCCGACCTGGCGAATTTCGGCGGCCTCGATGTCGCGCTGGTCGGGGTGCCGATGGATCTGGGCGTCACCAATCGGGCGGGCGCCCGCCTTGGACCCCGCGCGGTGCGCGAGATCGAGCGCATCGGTCCCTACAACCACGCGCTCGGCGTCGTGCCGAGGGCGGAGTGTCAGGCCGCCGATATCGGCGATGTGCCGATGCGCTCGCGCTTCAGCCTCGACAATTGCATCGAGGATATCGAGGCGTTTTACCGGCGCATCAAGGCGGCCGGGGTGCGGCCGCTGTCGGTTGGCGGCGATCATTCGATTACCTATCCGATCCTGAAGGCATTGGGGCACGAGCGCCCTGTCGGTCTCGTCCATATCGACGCCCATTGCGATACGATGGGCGAGATCGACGGGTCTAAGTTTCACCATGGCGGCCCATTCCGCCAAGCGGTCCTCGCCGGCGTGCTCGACCCCGAACGCACGATCCAGATCGGCATCCGCGGCCCGGCCGAGATCTTTTGGGGCTTCTCGTGCGAATCCGGGATGACCGTGCTGCACATCGAGGATGTCGACCGGATCGGCATCGACGCTATCGTTGAGAGGGCGCGAGAAGTCGTCGGCGACGGCCCGACCTATATCTCGTTCGATGTCGACGGCCTCGATCCCGCCTTCACTCCGGGCACCGGGACGCCGGAAGCCGGAGGCCTGACCCCGCGCGAGGCGCAAGCGATCTTGCACGGCCTCAAGGGCATCGACGTCATCGGGGGCGATGTGGTCGAGGTCGCCCCGCAATACGACCCGACCACCAACACCGCAATGGTCGGCGCCCAAATGCTGTTCGAAATCTTCTCGTTGATGGTCCTGGCCCCCAACTCGGCGCGCCTCTGACTTCCCGCCTCAGCGGATGCGCTACACCAAGACCGCGCTGCTGGCCTTCGGCTTTGGCCTGCTCCTCGGGCTCGTCGTCATAGCTGCGGAGATCAAGTCGCTCGCGCGTGTAGCCAGTGCGCTGATGGCGCTCGGCATCGCAGGGATTCCGATAGGCATGGTTGCGGACTGGCGGCGGGCCGTCAGAGCCGCGGCGACCGGTCCGAAACGGGGCAGCAAGATTGTCGCGCGACGCGCTTCGCACGCGCGCCGCCCGCGAAAATCGGCTGTGCCGAAGCGGTAGATGACGACGGCGCATGAGCCGTACTAGGATTGGCGCGGAGCCCGCGGCGAGCGGTGCCGGCAACCTCAAACGGGAGAAGACGTGATGGCGAACAAAAAGATAGCGATCGTCGGCGCGGGAGCCGTCGGCTGTTATGCCGGCGCTCACATGGTCCAGGCCGGGGAGGATGTGACGTACATCGATCCTTGGCCGGAAAATGTCGAGGCCATCCGCAACGACGGTCTCCGGGTTACTCATATCCGCGACGTCGAGCCGTTCACCGTCAAGCCTCGCGCACTGCATCTCACCGAAGCGCAGCAGCTCGCCAAAGAGGCGCCGATCGACATTGCGTTCGTCTGCATGAAATCCTACGACACCGCCTGGGCGACGGCGCTGATCAAACAATACCTCGCGCCCGGCGGTTACGTCGTTTCACTGCAGAATTGCATGAACGAGGAGACTATCGCCGGCATCGTGGGCTGGGGCAAAACCCTGGGCTCGATCGCCAGCTCGATCACGGTCGAACTGCACGCACCCGGCCAGGTGCGACGCGCCGCCGGCAAATCGGGTTCCCGTCACACCGTTTTTCGCGTCGGCGAGGTACATGGCCGCAAGACCGACCGCGCCAAGGAGGTTTGCCAGCTGGTGAGCTACGCCGACAGTGCGATGGTCACCGAGAATCTGTGGGGCGAGCGCTGGTCGAAGCTTGTTACCAACGTCATGGGCAACGGGCTTTCGGCCTGCACCGGCATGATCAGCCGCGACATGGTCAAGAATGACGCGATCCGCCATTTCTCAAACCGACTGGGCAGCGAGGCGATCCGCGTCGGGCAGGCGCTCGGCTATACCTTCGATGAAGTCAGCCACATGGACCCGGAGACCCTGGCCCGCGCCGGCGAAGGCGATCCGGCGGCGCAGAAAGAGATCGACGATCACCGTCTTGCCGAGGCCAGCCGTCCCGGCGGCGGCGAGCACCGCCCGTCGATGGGCCAGGACATGGTCAAGGGGCGGCGCACCGAGATCCAGTTTCTCAACGGTTTTGTCGTACGCGAGGGGAAAAAGGTCGGGATCGAAGCGCCGACCAATGCCGTGCTGACCGACATCGTCACCCGGGTCGAGCGCGGCGAATTGAAACCCGACCCTAAGCACATCACCGACCTGCGACTGAACTAAGGTTTTGAGCGTGTGACCCCTCACCCCGACCCTCTCCCCGCAGGCGGGCGAGGGAGGGACCCGCGAAGCGGGAGGGTGAGGGGCGTTCGCCGGAGAAACCAGATGCTGGCCGTCGTCAATTCCCCCAATGCTGCCACGCCGGTCGAATTGCGCGAGGTGCCCGAGCCGCAGCCGGCGCCGAACGAGGCGCTCGTCGAGGTGCGGGCATTCTCGCTCAACCGCGGCGAATTGCGACTGCTCCAAATCCGGCCCGAAGGCTGGCGGCCGGGCCAGGACATCAGCGGCGTGGTCCTGCAAGCCGCCGCCGACGGTAACGGCCCCCGAGCGGGCGAACGCGTCGTCGCGCTGACCGATAACGCCGGCTGGGCGCAGCGTGCCGCGGTGCCGGCGCACCGGATGGCCGTCTTGCCGGACAATGTCCTCATCGAAGAAGCCGCCGCCTTGCCGGTCGCCGGCTTGACGGCGTTGCGGACTTTGCGTCATGGCGCACCGCTGCTTGGCAAGCGCGTACTGGTTACCGGGGCCGCCGGCGGCGTCGGGCATCTCACGACGCAGATTGCCTCTCGGTCCGGGGCGCGGGTCACTGCCGTGGTCGGCGGACCCGATCGCGGCCGCCACTTGCGCGGCGCGGGCGAGATCGTCGAGGGCATCGACAAAGTGCAAGGCAACTTCGCGCTAATCCTCGAATCCGCTGGCGGGTCCTCCCTCGCCGCCGCAATCGCCATATCGACGCAAAGGGAACGATCGTCGTCTTCGGTAATTCGTCGGGCGAGCCGACGCCGTTCAGCTTTCGCGATCTGGCTGAGCACCCGAATGCGCGTATTCAAGGCTTCTCCTACTTTACGTCCGAAGCCGAGGAGCGCTTTGCGCCCGATCTGGCATTATTGGTCTCGCTCGTCGCCGATGGTTCATTAAAGCCGCATCTCGTCGAGCACAGCTGGCGCGAGCTCGCTCAGATCGGTCCGCAACTGCGCGACCGGCAAATCCGCGGCAAAGCCGTATTCCACATCGATTGAATGGAGGATAATCAATGACGATCAAAGTAGGGGACAAGATCCCGTCGGTGACATTGCGCTATGTGACGCCGGAAGGTGTGAAGGCCGTCGGCTCCGACGAGTTTTTCGCCGGCAAGAAGGTTGCCCTCTTCGCTGTCCCGGGCGCCTATACGCGGACCTGTTCGCAGCGCCATCTGCCCGGGTATGTTGAGAATGCCGCCGAGATCAAGGCCAAAGGCGTCGACACGATCGCGTGCCTTGCGGTCAACGATCCGTTCGTCATGGGCGCGTGGGGCAAAGAGCATCACGCCGATGGCAATATCGTCATGCTGGGCGACGGCAGCGGCGAGTTCACTCGCGCCATCGGCCTTGAGCTCGACCGCAGAAAGGAAGGCATGGGGATACGCTCGCAGCGCTATTCGATGCTGGTCGACAACGGCATCGTCAAGGCATTGCACGTCGAGGAGCCGGGTGTATTCGACGTTTCGAGTGCCGAGGCCATGCTGAAGGCGCTCTGACGCGCAATGCAGTACGGCGCCCTGGCTGCTCTCGTGGCGGTGCTTGCCGCATTGCCCGCACTGGCACAGCAGCTGTGGGCGCCATTGCCGCATCCGACAGACAGCGGCAAGCCGGTCATTTTCGATCCGGCATTCACGGCCAAGGCGGATGATGACCGGCGTCTCGGCTGCGCGTCCGGATCGCAGTGCCGCTGGCAGCTATTGGGCGTGATACAGAACAATGGGGCCGTCGAGCTGCGGGCTACCGCCTTGACGTGGTGAGTTTCGCGGCAGTGACGAAGCGGCGCACCTTGTCGAGATCCTTGCCATTGCCGTCGGCTCGGTCCGTCTTGGTTTTCGAATCGACGCCCGCCGGACGCACTGCGGCAATCGCCGCCACGACGTTGTCGGCGTCGAGGCCGCCGGCAAGGATGACCGGCACACCCACGGCATCGACAATGCGTCGGCTGATGCTCCAGTCGTGCGTGCGGCCAAGCCCGCCGATCTGTTTGTCGCCGGGCTCATGGCTGTCGAGCAGCAGGAAGTCGGCAACGCTCTGATAGTCCTTCGCACACTCGATACTCGCTTCGTCAACGATTGGGATCGACCGCATTACCTGGAGATTTGGGAACGCGGCCTTGAGCATCTGCGTATCGCGAAGGGAGAACAGCTCGACCGCCGCCCCGATATGGATGATGTCCGGCCGGGTTTCCTTGACAATCCGCGCAATCTCTGCGGGATTTGCCGACAGCGACAGCGCTACCCGCCGCGCTCCCGGCGGCAGCGCCGCGAATATCGCGCTGGCGCGATCCGCCGCAAGCTCGCGTGGAAATGCGCCGTCTCCGACCAGCACCCCAATGTGGTCGACCCCAAGACGTGCCAACGAGACGGCTTCCTCCGGCGCCCGAACCTCATAGATTTGTACCAGCATGCACTAAAACCCCTGACTTGCGGTGCGGCTCATGAGGCTGACCGTGTCGGTATCCACCAGCGGTTTTCCTACAGCTCGACCGATTTCGGCGTGCATATTGCAGTTTGTCCGCCGATCCCGTCACTGCTTTGAGGCGTGACATGCCTGATGACGACATAAATGCCTTTGTGCCCGGTCCGCGAATCCATATCGAGGGGCGGCCGGGCGGGCCGCTTGCCGGTCTGACCTTCGCTGCCAAGGACCTGTTCGATGTCGCCGGGCATCCGACCGGCGGCGGTAACCCCGACTGGGCGCGTTCGAACCCGGTCCCGGCGCGGCATGCCTGGGCCGTGCAGCAGCTGCTCGACGCCGGCGCTACCCTGATCGGCAAGACGATCACCGACGAGGTGTCGCTCGGCATCGTCGGCGAGAATGCGTTCTATGGCACGCCCATCAACCCACGGGCGCCCGGCCGAGTGCCCGGCGGCTCTTCATCGGGCTCGGCCGCCGCAGTCGCCGCCGGAATTTGCGACACCGCCCTCGGCACGGATACCGGCGGCTCGGTTCGCGTGCCGGCCAGCTTCTGTGGGCTCTACGGCATTCGGCCGACGCATGGCCGGCTTCCCGTCGCGGGCATGTTGCCGCAGGCGCCGAGCTCCGACACCACCGGTTGGTTCGCGCGCGATGCCGCCACCTTTGCCAAAGTGGCGAGCGTCATGCTCGACGAGCCGATCCCGTCGACATTGCCGGACAGGCTGATCGTCGCGGTCGACGCCTTCGCCTTCGCCGATCCGCAGGTCGGCGCCGCATTGCAGCCAACGGTCGCGCGGCTGCGAGCGATCGTCGGCCAGACGCGCGAGGAGGTCATGGCGCCGGCGGGCATCGTGCAATGGGCGCGGGCGCAGCGCACTCTGCAGCCCTCCGAGGCCTGGCTCACCTTCAAGGATTGGATCGAGCGGGAGAACCCGCGCTTCGCCTACAGCGTCGCGCGCAATATTTTTACCGGATCGCAAATCCCCGAGACCGAGCGCCAATGGGCCCAACTGGTGCGATTGGAGGCGCGTGGCCGGATGCGCCATCTGTTGACGCCAGGCACGATCCTTTGCCTTCCGACCACGCCGTTCCCGGCGCCCAAGCGCGGCGAGCCGCTCTCGGCCGCAAGCCTCCAGCGCGACCGCATCCTCTGCCTGTGTGCCCATGGCGGTCTGACCGGCGTGCCGCAGGTGAGCATTCCCGGCGCCGAGGTCGACGGCTTGCCGGTCGGCCTGTCGATCGTCGGCGGCTCTGGCACGGACGCGACGCTCGTCGCGGTCGCAGGCGCGCTCACAACAAAGTGATCCATCGCCCAGCGCCGTCCCGGAACCAAGCCTTGCCGCTACTGTGGCTCTCCTCGTTGCGACTGCGACTTACACTATGAGGGTGGAGGTACTTCACCGGAAAGTGATCAACCTTCGCTCTAGTTGACTCCCGGAGTAGGATGTCGGTCGTTAAGATCGGGCAGCGTGCCAGGAAGGCGCACGCCGAAGATCGACACAAGGGAGGAAATCATGCGTCGATACGACATCACTGCAACTTCCTTCGCCGCCGCCGTCGCGTTCTCGGCAAGCTATGCCTGCGCGCAGGAGTTCACTGCGAAGCTGTCCGGGTTCAACGAGATCGGATCGATACCGACTACCGTGACGGTGACGACGCTCGGCACAGCAGCGCCCACCAGCTACACAGGGGCGATCCTGACTGATGCCACCGGCACGCTTAAGCTCGACCTTGACAAAAAAGCAGGCCAATTTACCTACACTTTGACCTATACGGGTCCCTTCACTTCTGACGTGCAGCAGGCTCATATCCACTTTGGCAAGTCGCGTGATTCCGGCGGCATCGTCGTCTGGCTGTGCCAGACAACGGCCAAGCCCGCGCCAACGCAAGTGGCTATGATCACGCCGACTTGCACAGCCCCGAGTTCGACTGCAACGGTGACGGGAACGATCACGCTGGACAATGTCCTTGCGGTACCGGGGCAGAATGTAACGGCCAACGATTTCGACGCGATCACCGACGCGATCACCTCCCACACCGCCTACGCCAACATACACACAGCAACTTTTCCGGGGGGCGAGATCCGCGGGCAGGTTCATCCCGTAGAAAACGAGGATCACGATGGCCGGAACCGCGATCATTGAAGAGGCGCACACGCCGACTGTCGCGGAGTTGGCGCGCCCCCGGCTTCCTTCGGGTGCGGGATGTAGCAGGGCACTCCTTCGCGCTAGGCTGACATTGACGAAGGCGGAGCCGCGGTAGTTCAGCGCTTGGTCAGCGGGGTCTTGGTCCTCGCTAGGAGCCCTTACCGCCGAGCACACTAGCGGCGCTGTGGATCGGCGAGTTGGACGTCGTCCCGAGGGGCGGCTCTAGACCGCGGGCAGCCACTTCTCGCCGGATCGCAGGAGCGGCGCCACTTCGCGCGCATACTCGTCGTCGACGGAATATTCGTAGCAGCGGATGCGGTCAGCCTCGGGGTAGGCCGCCATAATCGCCGCGAGCGCCTCCACCAAGGTATCGAAGTCGCCGGTATATTGCAGCCGGCTGTTCCACACTCCGCGCCACGCCCGGCTCAACCGCCCGATCGTGGCCTCGTTGGTCTCGGGCATACGATCGATATAGGCGGTAATCTCGATGCCGACAGGCCCGTCGTCACGCGTTTCATCGCGGGTAATCTCGACCCGAAAGGTTTGGTACGCCATCGCCCCAGTCTATCGTCGCCACCCAGTCGCTGATTGCGAACTCATCCTCTGCTTACCGTCCAAGCCAATGCTGCATCCGCTCGGTTTCCGCCTCGTTCGTCAACGCCGCAACGAGCAGTGAGGTATCCGGAGACCAAGGCCGACCTTCCGGCTGGTGTGCAGAATCGAACAGCGCTCGCCGATATCGCTGTTAATACAGCGAAAAAACAGCCAGGGTCTCACCATCGCCGTGGAATCCCCGCCTTTTGGCCGCGCCGACCGCGAAATAACAGCAAAAGCAATGGCTGATCTTGGTTGTGTCCACTGTAGATTACAGCGAATTGGGCTTATGCACAACAACCTCTCGCCCGGTTCAAATGAAAACTATTGGGGGTGTTTATCACGCCATTACGGCGATTTTTGGGTGGGCCGCCTATCCTCACAGCTGGGGATCACGCTGACGGGATTACGATTACGCGATTACGGTGACAGTTTACGAGATAGCACGAGCGCGGTCCACCGTAACCTTGCGCGCTCACCCGTTTTCCGGTATCTTCGATATCATCCCGCACGTCAACATTGATGCCGACCAGTTCAGTGCGGGAACAACCACGGCCCAAGAAACGTTATGGTCGTGAGTTCGATCTCGGAGGAAACGATGCTCGGCTGGACGATCGGGATCTCTCGGCGAGGAATTGCCGCTTCCCTCGCCTGCATTGCGATAAGCGGCGTCGCTGTCGCCCAGGACATGCAGCCGACACCGGCGCCGTCGACAACGGCCGCCATGCCGGCTCCGAACACGGCGGCCGTGCCGCCGGCGGCACCGGCAGGGATGCCGCCGGTGCAGCAGCTGACCCAGGGCCAGCTAGATCAGCTGGTCGCGCCGATCGCGCTCTATCCCGACCCGTTGCTCGCCCAGATTCTGACGGCCTCGACTTATCCGCTGGAGGTGGTCGAGGCCGCGCGCTGGGTCAACGCTCCGGCGAACCAGGCGCTAAAGGGCGATGCGCTGACCAACACGCTCCAGGCGCAGAACTGGGACCCTAGCGTCAAGGCGCTGGTGCCGTTCCCGCGGGTTCTGGAGAATATGAGCAACCAACTGCAGTGGACCGAGGAACTCGGCAACGCCTTCCTTGCCCAGCAGGCTGACGTCATGTCGGCGGTGCAGAGCCTGCGCCACCAGGCGATGGCGGCGGGGAACCTCAAGCAGACGCCGCAATGCCGCTGTGTGATCCAAACCAGCGGCGAGACCATTTCGATCCTGCCGGCCGAGCCGCAGGTGGTCTGTGTGCCGGTCTACCGCCCCGTCGTGTACGGAGCGTGGCCCTATCCGGCGTATCCGCCCTTTGCCTTCCCGGTTCCGGTCGGGTTTGCGTACGAGCCGGGGTTCTGGATCGGCTTTGGCCCGCCCGTCGAACTGGCGTCTTTCGGTCCGTTCTGGGGCTGGGGCTGGGTCGATTGGGGGCGTCGCGACATCGCCGTCGATCCGGCCCGTTTCGCGCTCGCTTCCGGCGGCCGCGCCTCGTTCTCGGGCAATGTATGGGTGCATGATCCTGCCCATCGCGGCGGCGTCGGCTATGCCGATGCGGCTACGCGGGGGCGCTTCGATGCAGCCCGGGCTTCTGCCGTGACGGCGGCGGCTCGCTCCGGCGCGGCCGGGAGCGGGGCTACCCGCGGCGGAGCCGGGCGTTTCGGCGCGATGGCTGCGATCCATGGAGGTGCTGCTGCATCCCGCGGGGAAGCCGCGCTCCATGGCGGTGCGGGGTTCCATGGCGCGCCCGCAGCCCATAGCCGAGCGGCGTTCCGCGCTGGCCCGACCGCGTTCCACGGCGGCCCGGCATTTCACGGCGGCGGTGGGCCGCATGGCGGCGGAGCACCACATTTCGCGATGAGCGGCCCGCATGGCGGCGGGATGGGGGGTGGCCCACATGGTGGCGGCGCACCGCATTTCGCAATGGGGGCTCCGCACGGCGGTGGCGCGCCACACGGCGGCGGCGGTCCGCATGGCGGCGGCCCGCATGGCGGCGGGGGAGGCGGTCACCACGGCTGAGATGCCGGCTTCGACCGCGCGCTTGCTCTGACCTTATCAGCTTCGTGGGCTCCACTAGAGCCTTCGGACCTTCACCTCGCTTAGTGCATTGGCCACTGCTGCGAAGCGCTGGTCGAAGCTGACGAAGGCTTCGCATCCCGCCGCCTTCGCGAGATGCAACGCATCGGCGAAATCCAGCCCGCTCCGCATCCATTCCAATGCTTTTGCGGCTAAAGCAGCGTCCTCCAGCGTGACGCGCGGAAGCCCCGCGAAGGCGGTCAGGGCAGCACTGATCCGGTCGCGGCTGAACCGATAGCCGCGGCGCAACACCCACTCCGTTTCGAGCAGAACGGTCGAGCAGACGTACACATCCTCGCCCTGGATCAGCGCGCTCGCTTTAGCGAACTGCTCCGGGTGGTCGGCGGTCAAATAGCGGACGATGACGTTAGTATCGACCGCGAGCACGGCGCCGCTTTACTTCGGCAGTTATGGCCGAGTCCATTTCCTCGATCGTCCTTGGGCGGCCCGCGATAAGCGAGCATCCCGGCGACGTCCTCCGGCCGCGTCGGCGTAAAAACCGGCGCCGCCTTCAGCAGCACCCCCTCGGGAGTGTCCTCGACCACCAAACGGGTGCCGGGCTCCCAATGCTTGCGCTGCCGTATTGCCTTGGGCAGGATGACCTGTCCCTTGGTCGACACGGTCGTCGTCAGTGGTTCAACGGCTGCCATAGTGGGCTCTGGTATGGACGGTAAGACCGAGGTAAGATGGCCATGGTCGTACCAACGTGCAAGCCCGCGTTTCGGCTTGTTTTTTCGCCCCCAGGCGGGCTGGTAGCAGCACTAGCAAGATGGCGGATTGCATCCGCCCTACGCTTGCTGTCGAGACGCGGTTTCGCCAAAGGCAAATGTACCGGTCGCGCGAATTAGGATAGTCTCCCGGCGTTGCCGCTTGGGGAGATGCAACACTGACCGCATGTCTGGACAATGCGAAGCCGCCGATGTCGAGGAGCATTCCCACCGGGAAGAACGATGTCCTGCGAGGTCGTCTGGGATGGGTCGCGACGGCGATCGTAAGCCTCGCCCTTATCGCCGAAAGCCATCTCGGTCAGGCCGCGGACGTGTTGTCGATTGCCGATTTCGTTGGGCATTTCCGCGGCGAGGCGCAGGTTCAGGCCGACGATCGCTTCTTCGTCCAGCAGGTGCGCGACGCCGAGGTCGAAATCCGCTCTGACGACAACGGCTTCCGGCTCAGCTGGACCACGGTCATCCATTCCGGCGAAGGCGATAAGACGACGGTGCGCCGCCGCAACACCGAGATGCGGTTCGTCGCCGGCCCGACGCCCAGCCAGTTCCGCAGTCCCGAGCCGCTCGAGCCCTTCGCCGAGAGACCCACCGCATGGGCGTATATCGATCGCAACACGCTCGTTGTGCACGTGCTGAGTATCCTGGCCGACGGCAATTATGAGTTGCAGACCTACCAACGCTCGCTTTCGGGAGACGTGATGACGTTGCATTTCTCCCGCGTCTTTCCGGGGCAACCGGAATTGGTCGTCTCCGGCCGGCTTATTCGGCAGCCTGAGTGACCACGCTCCGCGCTGTGACACCGCTCACCTTCGCGCGAAAGGGAAGCGGATTAACCTGACCATGCGTGTCGATAGATAAAACCTTAAGAGTTAGCAGATAAAACCTTAAGAGTTGGCGAGAGAGGGGGATCGATGTTTACGATATTCCTGATAATCGTGCTGCAGCTGATCGGCGAAAGCATCGTTCAAGTGAGTGGTCTTCCGGTGCCGGGTGCGATCATCGGTCTCGTTCTGCTGTACGTGATCTTGGTGCTGCGCGGCGAAATTCCCGACGAGATGTCGCGAACGTCCGGCTTCCTGTTGCAGAATCTGGGCGTGCTGTTCGTGCCTGCCGGTGTCGGGGTCATTGCCTACTTGCCGATGATTGCCACCCAATGGTGGAGCATCCTGCTCGTCCTGCTGGTCTCGGTCACAGCCACGATCGCCATCACGGGGTTGGTCGTGACGTGGCTATCGCCATCCGGCATCCAGGCCGTCGAGCAGTCCGCCCGTCCATGAGCGCCAACAGCCTCCCCGGTGGGCTGGAGTTCCTCGCTGCCACGCCACTGCTCTGGCTGAGCTTGACGCTCGGTGCCTACCTCGCCGCCGTGGTGGTGAACGAGCGCTGCAACAAGACGCCGCTTCTCAACCCCACCCTGCTGGCGATCGCCATTGTGGTGGCGGTCCTGGCCGCCACCGGCACGTCATACAAACGGTATTTCGACGGCGCGCAGTTCGTGCATTTCCTCCTCGGGCCGGCCGTCGTCGCAATGGCCGTGCCGCTCTATCGCCATACCGAAATCATTCGCAAATCCGCCGGCGCCCTGCTCGGGGCGCTCGGGATCGGCAGCGTGACCGCCATCCTCTCCAGCGTGTTGCTCGCGCGCGGCCTCGGCGGCGGCCGCGAGCTGTGGCTGTCGATGGCGCCCAAATCAGCGACCGCGGCGATCTCGATGGCGATCTCCGGGCGAATCGGCGGCGTCCCTGCGCTGACCGCGGTCCTGACGATCTCGACCGGCATCACGGGCGCGTGCCTAGCGGGCTACGTGCTGCGGTTCGTCGGCGTCAAGGAATGGCACGCACGCGGTTTCGCGATGGGCCTGGCGAGCCACGGCATCGCCACCGCTCGTGCCTTTCAGGAGAACGAGGTGGTCGGAACCTTCGCCGGCCTCGCGATGGCGCTGAACGGCATCGCGACGGCGGCGCTGGTGCCCTTGATCCTCGAGCTGCTCGACCGAGGTCTCGCTGCGAAATGACAGTCGGCAGACCCGTCGACGTCGGGGTCGACCCCTCAAGCGGGAGCCACGGCTGCTGTGAGAATTCAAGTAAACTGTCACCGTAAATTCGTAAATTGAGTAAAATTGAGAAACCGCAACTAGTCAACAGGCGAGTGGTCGGCGCATACAGCCGAAAATTGAGTCGACGATCGACCCTTGCTGCACTTGCAGCAAATCAGCAGCAAAATCACCCGCATAGGTTGAAATAGCCCATCAAGCGCCGGCCTCTCCATGCTCTCGATCGGCGCTCCTCGCCGAGCCGCCATTGGCCCGGAATATACGCTGAGATTTAGGCAATATTGTGATCGATATATTCGCAACGCTACGGGCAGCATCTCGCCTCGAGCTACGGCTTTCCGAACGTAGCGATCCGGTCGATGCGGCAGAGGAACAGCACGCGCTTCTCGTCGATCTTAGGATCGCGGAAGCCATAGGGCGGCGGATTGCCGGTGTATTTGGTCCAGATGCGATCGAGCTGCTTGGCGGCGTACTCGCCGCCGGGCTCCCACTCCCGCAACTCCTTTTCGACCGTGTGCTTGATCTGAACCCAGTGTAAGGGGTTGTCGGGATTGACCAACAGGCTGGTCATGCGTGGGCTCTTGCGGATCCATTCGCATTTGGGGCGGTGCGAGGCGGTATTCACCAGGATCTTGTCGTCCTCGTAGTCGAACCACATCGGCGTCAGGCTCGGCCGCCCGTCCGGGCCGATGATGCCGAGCGTCTGCGTGATCGGCCGGTCGAGCAGCTGCCGGTAGATCGGATCGAGGTCATTCAGGCTCGCCGCCCGTTTGCGCTCGCCCACCGCGAACTGGCCTTCCTGCAGGCCGTCGGCGACGTGCCGGAAATTGGCGATAACGAAGCCGTCAGGCATCCACGCCTCCCTCTGCCTGGAGCGCGGGCATCGTAGGCGGCTTCCCGGTGGCGCGCAACGATGACAACGGCGCCGTCCAACCGCTGCCATTCGCGGCCTCTCGTGCCGCTCGCGCCGGGATCGCGAACCCGAAACCATATAATCTCAGCAATCGTGTCATCCTTGAGCCGATCCCGTCGGCCTAATTAAGGAGACGATTATGCTGAACCCGACGAGCCTTCTGGCTGATGCATTGCGGCATTACGGCGGAATTACGGTGACAGTTTACTAGTTTCCCGTTTCGGTGACAGTTTACTCGATCCGCTACCAAACCCTCCGCCGGTAAGGGCCGCGCTGGTGATGGCGCGGCCCTTTGGGCGGGGCGTCAGCGGATCAGCTGTGCCAGCGGAACTGTTGCGGCTTGCGGGCGGCGCCTTGCGAGATCACGACGTTGACGAGGGCGGGTCCGCGGTGGTTCATCGCCTCGGCGAGGGCGCCCTTCAGGTCCTTCGGGTCCTCGACGAAGAAGCCCTTGCCGCCGAAGGCTTCCATCATCCGGTCGTAGCGGGCGCCGTAGATCAGGGAGTTCGGTTTCATGTTGAACATCGGGTTTTCCGGGATCTCGGGCATGCCGGGGCCGATGCCGCCATTGTTTAAGACGACGATCTTGACCGGGAAGTTGTAGCGGACGAGGGTCCCCATCTCCATGCCCGAGCCGATCGCCGAGTTGCCGGACAGGTGGATGACAGGACGGTTGGGCTCCGCGACGGCGGCGGCGATGGCCTGGCCGAGGCCCACGCCCATCGTGCCGTAGGTGCCGGCGTTGAGGCAGGAACGGGCGTTGGCGACATTCAATTGCGTGAGGCCGATATCCATCGTGCCGGCGCCCTCGGCGCTCAAGATCGCGTTCTTCGGCATCCAGGCGGCGACATCGCGAAGCGCGCGGAAGTAGTTGGCCGGCGCTTCGTCGTCGTGGATCTGCGGGCGGATCTGCGCCGCGTTCTCTTCCGCCTTCTTGGTGATCATCTGGCGCCACGGCGTGTCCTTCGGGTGGAACCACTGGCGGCCGGCGAGCGCCGCGTTCAATTGCCCGACGATCGCCTTGCCGTCGCCGACCAATGCCACCTCGGTCGCCGTGTTGTGGCCGTTCTCCTCGGGCGCCGATGTCGAGCTGGATGACCTTCATGTCCTTGGCATAGCGCGGCGCCTGGCCGAAATGGAAAATCCAGTTGAACCGCGCACCCATCAGGAAGACGACGTCGGCGTTCTGCAATGCCAAGGTGCGCGCCGCCGCGACCGACAGCGGATGGTCGTCCGGCATCACCCCCTTGCCCATCGGCGAACGCAGGAACGGGATTTGCGTGCGCTCGATAAAGGCACGCAGCTCGTCCTCGGCGCGCAACCACGCCACGCCCTTGCCGACGATGACGAGCCAATGATCGCTTTCTTTCTATCTGCTAAATTGCAGCCTGCATGGCGTACGAGATTGTCCTGGCACCGGAAGCTGTGGAAGATCTGCGGGCGCTGAAGGCCAACGTTCGAGCGACTGTGCGGTCGGCACTTGAAACCCATCTGCGGAACGAGCCGGGAAAAACGAGCCGAAGTCGCATCAAACGGCTGCGCGGCCTGCGCCGGCCGCAGTACCGGCTTCGGGTCGGCGAGACCCGGGTGTTCTACGATATTTCCGGCTCGACCGTCGAAATCTTGGCGATCGTGACCAAATCGGAGGCTGAGGCGTGGCTAAGGCAATTCGGAGATCCGGTGTGAGACGGGTTCCGCTGTCGGAGATCAAGGACGACCTCTCGCGGTTTCTGCGCGAAGCCGAAGGCGAGGAGATCGTGATCACCTGCAACGGGAAACCGGCCGGATTACTGATCGGCTTCGCGTCCGAGGATGATTGGCTTGATTATCGGCTAGAAAACGATCCGCGCTTTCTGCGCCGCATCGAGCGCGCGCGAAAGAGCCTACGCGCTGGGCGCGGCGTCCGGATCGAGGATGTCGAGTAAGGATATTGGAACCGGAAGCATCGAGTAAACTGTCACCGTAACCGGAGTAAACTGTCACCGTAACCGTAGGTTGGGTGCGGCACGGTGCCTCTCCTGAGAACTGCGCGGGTGACGCCGGCGACGACGTCCGCGCCGTCAGAGAAAGATGACGGGTTTCACGCCGCTGAACCTCCTACGTTACCAACCTGGTAAACTGTCGCCGTAATTCGGGGGTATCGAATGGAGCGAGTCGTAACTGGCGGATGCCTTTGCAGGAGCGTCCGATATGAATATGCTGGCGAGGTGGGTCCCTCCAATTATTGCCATTGCGCGGATTGCAGGAGATGCAGCGGCAGCGCCTTCTGCATCGGCGTGCGCGTCGAATCTTCTCGGTTTCGTATTGTGAGCGGGAGCCCGAAGGGGTTTACCAAGACCGGCGACAGCGGTAATCACCTAACCCGATACTTTTGCACGGAATGCGGATCGCCGCTCTACACGTCGTCACCCCAACACCCCGATTTCTTCTACATCAAAGCCGGATGTCTTGATGATCCCGGATTAGTGCGGCCGACGCATCAGAACTGGACGAACTCGATGGTCGCCTGGGCAACTATCAGCCGAGGGCTGCTCGGCTTTCCCGAGGGACGCGCCTGATCGCCCGGCGCCGCGACGCGCGCATGCCTCCAACACAGCTACGGGGTGCGCTTGTCAATAATACCTAATTCAGAGTGGCAGAACCCTCTAGAAGCCCAGCCAATGCTTGCGTGACGGCTTCCGGCCGTTCGAGCGGTGACAGATGCCCAGAGTCCGGTATGACTACGAGCCGTGCATCTGTGATGCCGTCAGCAATCTCCTTGGCGAGGTCCGGAGGTGTAAGCTGATCGTTGTCACCGACCACCACAATCGTGGGACATCGAATGCCCGCGAGATCAGCGTGTGAGTCGGGGCGTGAGATAGATGCGTTCAGATGGCGGACGAGAGTTCTCGGCGCCACATTCTGTTGCCATGACATGGTAGAGCCTACGCAGCGCCTCATCGCCACGGCGGCTGGGGTGGACGACAATCGGGAACTGGAGGTCGAGGCTCTCGCTGAACCGTCCTGCTTCGACCATTGCAATGCGTTCCCTGCGGCGCCCGACCTGTTCCGGCGTGTCGGCGCGTGCTCCGGTGTCAATCAGTGCAAGCCGAGCAACGCGCTCACCGGCCTGACGGAGGATTTCAAAGGCGATGTAACCGCCGAGCGAGAAACCTGCCAGCGCAAACCGCGACGGTGCGGACGTTGGGATCTGGGTCGCAATTGTTTTGACTGACTCGCCGCGGGTATGATCGGCAATCATTACCGGACCGAAACGCCAAAGATGTGGGATCTGCTCGGCATAGAGCCTTGCTGAGCAATTGAGCCCCGGAACGAGAACGATGGGTAGCGGATCAACCATATCTGGCTCCGCGAAGGATGCTTCGGGCCGGACCGATTGGGGCTGGGCTGACAGTTTACTGCATCACCCCCGAAACTATAGGTGTCCGGCCGGTCAGGGCCGCCCCTTTCGAAGCGGCCCTGTCGTGTGATGTCAGCAGTATCAGCTGTGCCAGCGGAACGCTTGCGGCTTCCTGGCCGCGCCTTGGGAGATCACGACGTTGACGAGGGCGGGTCCGCGGAAGTTCATCGCTTCTTCGAGGGCGCCCTTCAGGTTCTTTGGGTCCTCGACAAAGAAGCCCTTGCCGCCGAAGGCTTCCATCATCCGGTCGTAGCGGGCGCCGTAGATCAGCGAATTGGGCTTCATGTTGAACATCGGGTTTTCCGGGATCTCCGGCATGCCGGGGCCGATGCCGCCATTGTTGAGGACGACGATCTTGACCGGGAAGTTGTAGCGAACGAGCGTCTCCATCTCCATGCCGGAGAAGCCGATCGCCGAGTTGCCGGAGAGGTGGATGACCGGGCGGTTGGGCTCCGCGACGGCGGCGGCGATGGCTTGGCCGAGGCCGACCCCCATCGTGCCGTAGGTGCCGGCGTTGAGGCAGGAACGGGCGTTGGCGACATTCAATTGGGTGAGGCCGATATCCATCGTGCCGGCGCCCTCGGCGCTCAAGATCGCGTTCTTCGGCATCCAGGCGGCGACATCGCGAAGCGCGCGGAAGTAATTGGCCGGCGCCTCGTCGTCGTGGATCTGCGGCCGGATCTGCGCCGCATTCTCTTCCGCCTTCTTGGTGATCATCTGGCGCCACGGCGTGTCCTTCGGATGGAACCACTGGCGGCCGGCGAGCGCGGCGTTCAATTGCCCGACGATCGCCTTGCCGTCGCCGACCAAGGCCACCTCGGTCGCCTTGTTGTGGCCGATCTCCTCGGGCGCGATGTCGAGCTGGATGACCTTCATGTCCTTGGCGTAGCGCGGCGCCTGGCCGAAATGGAAGATCCAGTTGAACCGGGCGCCCATCAGGAAGACGACGTCGGCGTTCTGCAATGCCAAGGTGCGCGCCGCCGCGACCGACAGCGGATGGTCGTCGGGCACGACACCCTTGCCCATCGGCGAACGCAGGAACGGGATTTGCGTGCGCTCGAGGAAGGCGCGGACCTCGTCCTCGGCATGTGACCAGGCCATCCCCTTGCCGACGAGGACGAGCGGCCGCTCGGCCTTTTCGAGCAGGTTCAGCGCGTCCTCGATGTATTCCTGCGGCGCCACGGTGCGCGGCGGGTCAGGGGCGCGCTCGACCTGGACGACTTTGTCCTCGTCCACCTTGCCGGTGATCATGTCGTCGGGAAAGTCGAGATAGGTGGCGCCCGGCCGGCCGTAGATCGCGTTCCGCGTCGCCATCTCGACATACCAGGGGATGCGGGCGACGGTATCGATCGCATGCGCGAATTTGCAGAACGGCGACGCGATCAATACCTGGCGCTCTTCCTGGAAGGCGCCCATGCCGCCGCGATAGGTCTCCGACGCGCCGCCGATCAGGATCATCGGCCAGCAATTCTGCTGCGCATTGGCAAGGCCCGCGAGACCGTGCACGACACCGGGGCCGGTCACGACGATGCAGGCGCCGGGGCGGCCCTTCAGATAGCCGTAGGCTTGCGCCGCGTAGGAGGCGGCCTGCTCGTTGCGCATGCCGATATAGGCGACGCCTTCCTTTTGCGCGGCCGCGGCGATCGGCCCGACGGGAAACCCGACGACTCCGAATAAATGGTCGATGCCCTGCTGTTTGAGGCTCCTTGCCATCAAGGTGGCGCCGTCGACTTCGCTCATGCTTTTCCTCCTGTTGGATCGGGCGGACGCTGACCGAAGCGCGGGATGCCGTCAAGGTCCGGGGCCGAAGAAGTCTCCGCCCGCAGATTACGCATTTATGGCGGGACCGGGAAAGGGGTTATCCCCAGCGAATACCTGTTATCCCGCGATCGCCGGGGCCGCGTCGCTGATCGTCAGCTGCACCGCGTCGCCGCCGCGCCACCCATCGCGCCTTAGATGGCCCGCGACATGGATCGCCGCACCGCGTGTCTCGGCAAGGAATTGACCGAGCGGCGTCCCGGCAGCGCGGAAGGCGATTGCCCGCAAGCGGCCGGTCTCGAGCGGATCGGTCAAGGCGCAGCGCAAGTGGCCGTTGCCCACGGCCTCTGCGTGGACGACGCGTACACCGGGAAGGACAAAACGCGGCTCGGGGTTGGCCGCGCCAAACGGCGCCAGCCTTGCGATGTGATCGATCAGCTCGCCTTGCGCCCCGGCAACGGAAAGCGCGCCATCGATGCGCAGCTCGGGCACCAGCCGCTCGCGATCGAGGCCATCGCCCAGCCGCTCTATGAGAAAGGCCTGCAATGCGCCGAGTTTCTCGGCCGCGACGGTGAACCCGGCCGCCATCGCGTGACCACCACCGTTGATCAGCAGCCCAGCCTGACGCGCCGCAATGACGGCCGGGCCGAGCGGCAATCCAGCGACCGAACGGCCCGATCCCCTGCCGATGCCGTCGGCGATCGCGACGACACAGGCCGGGCGCTCGTAGCGCTCCTTGAGGCGCGCAGCGACAATCCCGATAACCCCGGGATGCCAGTTCTCGGCACCGGCAAAGACGAGAACCGGCGATTGCGGCGCAGCCTCGACCTGAGCGATGGCCTCCTCCAACGTGCGGCCCTCGATGTCGCGGCGCTCGCGGTTGTGATGGTCGAGGCGGGCCGCCAATTCAGCGGCGACGACCACATCGTCGGTCGCCAGCAGCCGCGCTCCGAGATCGGCGGCACCGACCCGCCCGCCGGCATTGACCCGAGGTCCGAGCACAAACCCCAGGTGATAGGCGTCGATCGGCTCTGCAACGCCGGCCACGGCGGCCAGCGCGGCGAGGCCTGGGTTGTCACGGCGCCGAGCTACCTTGATGCCTTGAGTGACCAGAGCCCGATTCAATCCGGCCAACGGCACGACGTCGCAGACGGTACCCAGTGCCACCAAATCAAGCCATTGCAGCAGGTCCGGCTCGGCGCGGCCGGCGACGTACCAGCCGGCGCGGCGCAGCTCGCGATTGACTGCAACGATCAGCAGAAAGGCGACCCCGACTGCCGCCAATGCGCCGTGCGTGCTCGTCTCGTCGAGCCGGTTGGGATTGACGATCGCGACAGCCCGCGGCAGCAACGGCTCGGCGACGTGATGATCGATGACGATCACCTCGATCCCGGCCTCGGCGGCATCGGCCAACGGCTGATGCGCCGTCGTGCCGCAATCGACGGCGACGACGATGCGCACCCCTTCATCGCGCAGGCTCAGCAGGGCCGGGGTGTTCGGACCGTAGCCCTCGCGCAGACGATCCGGGACATAAATGCGGGTTCGAGTGCCTGTCGCCGCAAAGAACCGCGTCAGCAGCGCAGCGGAGGTCGCGCCGTCGACATCGTAATCGCCAAAGACGCCGATCGTCTCGCCGTCGCGGACCGCTCGGACCAGCCGCGCGACGGCGGCTTCCATGTCGAGCAGATGCGAAGGATCGGGCAGCTGGTCGCGCAAGCGCGGCGCCAAGAAACCCGGCGCATGGTCGAGATCAATCGCCGCGCTGCGCCAACAGCCGCCCGACGATCTCGGGAACCCCGAGCCGTTCGGCGATAGCCTCTCCGGCGCGCGCGTCGCCGTTGCGCAGGCGCCAGCGACGGCCGCACACCGACCGCTCGACCCCCGACACCACCCCGGCGAATGCCTCGGCGCCCCCCGCGCCGTCATCCATATCAGATCCTAACGGAAGCTCTCACTGTTCCTATCGTCACCCCCGCGCGGGCGGGGGTCCAGGGCTAGCTGCGTAGCGCTTGTTGGCCCTGGATTCCCGCATTCGCAGGAATGACGAGGTCGGGTGGTTTGAGGAGAATCATTCAGGTCAGCGGGCGAAGGGGGAGAAGCTCTGCTTGCGGGTGAAGTCGTGCCGGGCCTCGACGTAACGGACGGTGCCGGATTTCGAGCGCATGACGACCGAATGCGTCGAGGCGCCGCCGGGAAAGCGGCGCACCCCGCGCAGCATCGTGCCGTTGGTGACCCCGGTCGCCGCAAACATCACGTCGCCCGAGGCGAGATCGTGCAGTTTGTATTTGCGATCGAGGTCGGTGACGCCGAGGCGACGGGCGCGGCCGCGCTCGTCGTCGTTGCGGAACAGCAGCCGGCCTTGCATCTGCCCGCCGATGCAGCGCAGCGCAGCCGCCGCCAATACGCCTTCCGGCGCGCCGCCCGAGCCGACATACATGTCGATGCCGGTCTCCGGTTCGGACGTAGCGATAACCCCGCTGACATCGCCGTCCGAGATCAGCGTGATCCGGGCCCCGGCCTCGCGCACCTTGGCGATCAGCTCGGCATGGCGCGGACGGTCGAGGATGCACACGACGAGATCGGCGACCTCGACCTTCTTCGCCTGGGCCAGGTTCTTCAGGTTGACCGATGGCGGCTCGTCGAGGTCGACCAGATCATCCGGCAGTCCGCCGCCGACCGCGATCTTGTCCATGTAAACGTCGGGCGCGTTCAAAAACCCGCCGGCATCGGCCATCGCGATGACCGCCAGCGCATTGGCGCCGCCTTTCGCGGTAATCGTCGTTCCCTCCAGCGGATCGAGCGCGATGTCGATCGGCGGACCGTTCCCGCTGCCGACCTTCTCGCCGATATAGAGCATCGGCGCTTCGTCGCGCTCGCCCTCGCCAATGACGACGGTGCCGGCGATCGCGAGGCTGTTCAGCGCCTCCCGCATCGCGTCGACCGCCGCCTGATCGGCGGCCTTTTCGTCGCCCCGCCCCATCAGCCGCGAGGCGGAGAGCGCCGCGGCTTCGGTCACCCGAACGGCTTCCAATGCGAGATTGCGATCCATCTTCGACGTCTCGGGCATGGCTTTCCTCCTCGTCTTTGTCGAAAGGCTATTATTCTCAGAAATCCTCGATGCGGATCATGCGGGGCGGCTCGAGCACCGTGTCGAGCGCTTCGATCCTCTGCAGCGCCCGGCGCATCGCCGCCTCGACAGTAATATGGGTCGTCATCACCACCGGTACCGCCTCGCCTGGGGCGCGGCCACGCTGGATCATGGATTCCATCGACACCTGCTCATCGCGCAACGCGGCCGCGACATCGGCGATCACCCCCGGCTGATCCACTACCATCAGCCTGATGTAGTAGGCGCCGTGGTGCCGTTCGATCGGCACCCCGGGAATCGCGCGCAAATCGGCGGTGTGGAGCCCGAAAGTCGGCACGTGGCGGCCGGCAGCGATGTCGACGAGATCGGCGGCGACCGCCGAAGCCGTCGGAAACGCGCCGGCACCCCGCCCCTGCAATACGACTCGGCCGACGAAGTCACCTTCGGCGACCACCGCGTTGTAGACACCCTCTACCGCGGCGATCGGCGTCGCCCGCGGCACCATGCAAGGATGAACGCGCTGCTCCAGACCCTCTTCGGTCAGCCGCGCGATCCCGAGCAGCTTGACGCGGTAGCCGAGCTCTTCGGCAAAGTCGATATCCAGCCGCGACACGTGGCGAATCCCCTCGGCATAGACCCCGGCGAGGTCGACCGGGCGGCCGAAACCAACGCTCGCCAGGATCGCCAGTTTGTGCGCGGCGTCGATGCCGTCGATATCGAAGCTCGGATCGGCTTCGGCGTAGCCGAGCTTTTGCGCTTCCGCCAGGACCTCGGCGAATTCGTGGGCGCTCTCGCGCATCGTCGTCAGGATGAAGTTCGAGGTGCCGTTCAGGATGCCGTAGACGCGCTCCAGCCGATTGCCGGCGAGACCTTCGCGCAACCCCTTGATGACCGGGATGCCGCCGGCGACCGCGGCCTCGAATGCGAGAATGAGCCCCCTCTTCTCGGCCCGCGCAGCGAGCCTTGTCCCGTCGTGCGCCATCAATGCCTTGTTTGCAGTGACGACGTGCTTGCCATGGTCGAGGGCGGTGTCGAGCACCTGCCGTGCGATGCCGTCGACGCCGCCGATCAGCTCGACGACGACGTCGATCTCGGGATCGGCCGCCATCGCCGCTGCATCCTCGTACCACCGCACCGCCGAGAGGTCGGCACCGCGATCGCGCCGGCGATCGCGTGCCGAGACGGCGGCGACGACGATGCGGCGGCCGGCGCGGTGAGCCAGCAGGTCGGCTTGCCGGTCCAGCAGCTGTAGGACGCCGGACCCGACAGTGCCGAGACCGGCGATAGCGATCTTTAACGGCGGTTTCACGACGGCAACCCGGATGCGATGTGCGAGACGCAAGACCCAACCCGGTTCTTGTAGCGCTCAGGCGTCAATTTTTCGATAGCGTTTCCCGGCGCCGCGCTTGGCAGCCATCCCCGGCGCGAGAGCTCGGCAGACATTCCAAAAGCAGCGGATCCCGAATCGGCGGAATCCGCTTCAGTGTTCGAGCAGCACCTCGGCACGGCTTTCGCCGGAATTCTCGCTCTGCGGCGCTGCCTCGACCTGGATTTTGTCGGAAGGTATCCCCTCTTTGGTCAGAGCGGAGGCGACTGCCTGAGCACGGTCGAGAGCAGTCCGGTAGCTATCCAACTGCTCGACTGCACTGCTTCCGGCCCCGGCATAGCCGACGATGCGAAGCTTGCCGGGGTTCTGCTGATAGACCGGCAGGATTGTTTCGAGGGTCTGCCTATCCTTGTCGGTCAGGGTGGTCGAATTGGTGCCGAACTTGATCTCGGCAACTGGAGTGCCGACCCGCGCAGGCGGTTTTGCACCGCCTTTGTCGGGGGCGGCTGCAGCAGTACGAGTTGGCGGAGCCGGCGGCAGTTCCGGCGCAGAGGGCGGCGGCTCGTACCCGGCAGAGTTCTTGGCCTCCGGCAGCGGCATCGCAGCGAGAGCCCCTCCCGCAGCGAGCCCGCCGGGCAAGGGAACCGGCGTCGCCGCAACTTTTGGGGTGGGCGTCAGTTGTGTAGGTGGCGGCGCGGGTTGGATCTGTTCGGGCTCCGGCGTCGCTCGCGCCCGGGGTACCTCAAGACTCGACTCCATTGGCCCCGGCTCGGGCGGCTCTCCCTGCTTGCGCAGGCCTTGTCCCGGTTGGGCGGGCGTCTTGCCACCGGTTTGGGTGGCGCGAGGGGCGGCCCCCGCCGACGGCAGGGCAGGCTTTTCGCCGGCAGCGCCGATGCCGGTTCCTGTGCTCGCAAGCGCCGGCTCCGCAGACTGGCCCGGCGGGAGCTTACCCGGTTTTCCGCCGGCGGCGTCATGGCCCGCCGACGCAGCCGAAGGTGCCGCCGCGGCGGCCGACGGGACGGGCGTTGGCGAGGGTGGCGGAGCGGCGGCAACTTGCTCCGGCTGAGCCCCGGGCTCGCCGGGAGGAGGTGGTGGTGCGGCCGCCACCGACGAAAAGCCCGCCCGCAGCTGCTCGTCCGTGTGTCGCGCATTTGTCCGGTCGGCGATCAGGCTTTGGGTCAGCTTTTCCCGTTCGGCGGCGGTCAACGCCCGCACCGGCGGCGGCGGCACCGTTGCCAGATTGGGATAGTCGGACGCCCCTCCGGCAGCCAGGTTTTTGGTGTTCGGCGTCGTATCGGGATCGGGGTCGTTCCGGCTCACCCCGGTCAGGTCACGCCAGGTATCGACCGGATTGCAGGCGGCGAGCCCAAGCAGCAATGCAACGACGACAAGCCGGCCCGCCCGCCGTCTTGCCCCTCTCTCGTTAGCGAAAACGGCACACGATTCGCCCATGAGCATCACAGCATTCCCGACGAGTTGGCCCCCGGTGCCGTCACAAGCGTTCGGGATCCGCTGCCAACGGCACAAACTACGTGCGCTGATGCTGATGTATTAGATCCGGGCGCGCGCGTCACTACATTTGAGGGTGAGAACACCGACCGCCCCTCAGCCACGAGCCGAAGCTTACCGAGGATCGGGTCTGCAATGGGCGGCAGCCGAGAGGAAACCACAATGAGCGACGCGAGCGACCGCAAATCCGGCGCTGGAACTCGGCCCTCCCCGGACGTAGAGGTGCGGCGCGTGCAGCTCGGCAAGCGCGGCAAGGAGAGGCCGCCGGTAGAGAAGGGCCGGAAAAAGAATGCCAGTCGGGGCAAACCCGGGATTGCGGCTGCGCCGCCCTCCCGCCCGACCTCACCCTCGCTGGCTGCTGAGGCGACAAAAGGGGAGGCCGAGCCGCTTCCCGATCCCGCCGAACCGTCAAAGCAAATCGCCGAAATCGCTGGGAAAAGCCAGCAACTCGTCGCCGAGTTCCTGACGCGGCAGGGCCGCGCGGAGGGGGTCGGAATGGCCGACTCGCTCGGGATCGGAACTGCGTTCCTGGAGATGACGGCCCGCATGATGGCGGACCCCTCTCGGCTCGTCCAGGCGCAGCTATCGCTGTGGAACGACTATCTGACGTTATGGCAGCGCACGGCCCAGCGGTTTCTCGGCGGCGACGCCGAGGCGATGATCGAACCGTCCGCGGGCGACCGGCGGTTCCGCGACGCGGCGTGGACCGAAAACACGCTCTTCGACTTTATCAAGCAGAGCTACCTTTTGACGGCGCGGTGGCTGCAGAGCACGGTTCGCGACGTCGAGGGGATCGACGAGCGCACCGCCCGCAAGGTGGATTTCTATACGCGCCAGTTCGTCGATGCGCTCGCGCCGTCGAATTTCCTGATGACCAATCCCGAAGCCTTACGGACGACAATCGAGAGCAAGGGCGAAAACCTGCTCAATGGGCTGAAGAACCTGCTCGACGACCTCGAGCGCGGCAAGGGTCACCTGGCGATCAAGATGACCGATATGGAGGCGTTCCGCATCGGCGAGAACATCGCGGTCACGCCGGGCAAGGTCGTTTATCAGAACGACCTGATGCAGCTCCTTCAATACGAACCGACGACCGAGAAGGTAAAGCGTCGACCGCTGCTGATTATCCCGCCATGGATCAACAAGTTTTACATCCTCGACCTACGCCCCGATAACTCCTTTATCCGATGGGCGGTGTCGCAGGGCCATACAGTGTTCGTGATCTCGTGGGTTAATCCCGAGGAGCATCTCGCTGCCAAGACATTTACCGATTACATGCTGGAGGGGCCGCTCGACGCGCTCGATGCGATCGAACGGGCGACCGGCGAGCGGGACGCCAATGTGATCGGCTACTGCCTGGGCGGAACCCTGCTCGCCAGCACCTTGGCCTATATGGCAGTCAAGCGCGACAACCGGATCAAGTGCGCCACCTATCTCGTAACCATGGTGGACTTTGCCGAAGCCGGCGAACTCTCGGTGTTCATCGACGAGGAGCAGCTCTCTGCACTCGAAGAGCGCATGAACACCAAGGGCTATCTCGAAGGCCGCGACATGGCGACGACTTTCAACATGCTGCGCGCCAACGATTTGATCTGGTCGTTCGTGGTCAACAACTACCTGCTCGGCAAATCCCCTTTCCCGTTCGACCTGTTGTATTGGAACGCCAATTCGACGCGCATGCCGGCTGCGATGCACAGCTTCTACCTGCGCAACATGTACCAGGAGAACTTGTTGGTGAAACCGGGCGGCATCACCCTCAACGGCGTGCCGATCGATTTGCGGAAGATCAAGACGCCGTCCTTTCTGCTGTCGACACGCGAGGATCACATCGCTCCTTGGCGCTCGACCTATGCCGCGACCCAGATCTATCGCGCGCCGGTCAAATTCGTGCTGTCCGCCTCCGGCCACATCGCGGGTGTCGTAAACCCGCCGGGCGGCAAATACGGCCATTGGGAGAACGACAAGAACCCGCCGACCCCGGAGGAATGGCTCGCCACTGCGACCACCCACCCGGATTCCTGGTGGCCACTATGGGAGCGCTGGATTTCACAATACGCCGGCGGCGAGGTACCAGCGCGGCATCCGGGCGACGGCAAGCTCAAGCCGATCGAGGACGCGCCAGGCTCCTACGTCAAGGTGCGCGCCGCCGATTGATCGTCTCGGCAAGCTCAAACTGGAGCATAGCACTTCCTCGGGAACATTCCCTTGCCATCATCTCATTAAGCACGCGACGATCTCTGCGACGGTTGTGACGGGAGGAGCGCGATGCTCGCTTGGTTCGGCGAATTGAATGCCAAGGAACGCCGGACGATGGGTGCCTGCTTTGGCGGCTGGGCGCTCGATGCGTTCGATGTGCAGATGTACAGCTTTGTCATTCCTACGGTGATTGCACTGTGGGGCCTGTCGCGCGGCGAAGCCGGGCTGATCGGCACCGTGACGCTGCTGATCTCGTCGCTGGGCGGATGGTTCTCCGGCACGCTCGCCGATCGGTTCGGCCGCGTGCGCATGCTGCAGATCACGATCGTGTGGTATTCGGTATTTACGTTTCTCTGTGCGTTCGCCCAGAACTTCGAGCAGCTGTTTATATTGCGGGCACTTCACGGCCTCGGCTTCGGCGGCGAGTGGGCGGCCGGAGCCGTCCTGATGGGCGAAGTGATTCGCGACAAATACCGCGGCCGCGGCGTCGGCATCGTGCAGACCGGCTGGGCGGTCGGTTGGGGCGCCTCGGCCCTCATCTATACCGCGCTCTATGCCTTCCTGCCCGAAGCCATCGCCTGGCGCGTGCTGTTCGCGATCGGCCTTTTGCCCGCGGTTTTCGTCTTTTGGATCCGCCGCCACATCGACGAGCCCGAGATCTTCCGCGACGCGCGGCGAGAACGTCCGGCGGTCGGCGTCGCGCATCTGTTCTCCGCCTTCCGCGGCCCGCATCTGTGGACCACGGTCAAAGTCTCGCTGATGGTCGCCGGCGCGCAAGGCGGCGGCTACGCCCTGGGAATCTGGATGCCGACGTATTTGCGCACCGTGCGCGGTCTGTCGGCGACCAGCACCGGCGGCTTTCTGCTGGTCCAGATCTTGGGCGCGCTGCTCGGCTTCCTCTTGGGCTCGTATCTCAGCGACGCGATCGGCCGAAAGCAGACCTTTTTGTGGTCGGCGATCGGATCATTTCTGATGATCCTCGTCTATATGTTCGTGCCGATGGGCAACACGGCGCTGTTGCTGGTCGGCGTTCCGCTGTTCACGATTTTTCTGGTGAAATTCCCGCCGATGGGACCGTTCATGACCGAGCTCTACCCGACCGAGGTCCGCGGCACGGCCCAGGGGTTTTGCTACAATGCGGGGCGGGCGATCGGCTCGTTCTTCCCAACGGTGGTCGGGTTCGTGAGCCAGACTCTGCCGCTCGGCACGACTATTGCCGTGTTCAGTGCCGTCGCTTCGGGGATTATGATCGTGATGCTGATGTTGTTGCCGGAAACCCGCGGCCGAAGCCTCGCGAGCCTCGAAGCGGCACCGGCAGACTGATCGCTAACTCACGGCGACACGGTGCGATTAGGATCAAGATCCAGCATCAGCCGCAAATTCTGCATGGCCGCGCCCGAGGCTCCTTTGCCGAGATTGTCGAGTTGGGCGACGAGCACAGCGTGGCCACGCGCCCCGTTGGCGCAGACGTAAAGATCGAGCCGGTTGGTCGCATTGAGCGCCTCCGGTTCGAGCTTGTCGGTCCCGTTGCCAGCGGCGACCGTTATGTGTTCCGAACCGTCGTAAAAGGCGCGCAGCACCTCTCGTAGATCAGCGCCGGTGGGCCTCGCGGGCAAGTCGTCGAGATAGAGCGGTACGGAAACGAGCATACCCTGGCGGAAATGCCCGACCGAAGGCATGAAGATCGGCCGCCGCGACAGCCCGGCGAACAACTCGATCTCCGGCACGTGCTTGTGCTCGAGGCCCAACGCATAAAGCTCGAAGGCCGGTCCGCCGGCACGGTCATGCGCCTCGATCTGGGACCTGCCACCGCCGGAATAGCCGCTGACCGCGCTTATCGTGATCGGGTGGTCGGCCGGGACGAGCCCCGCTTGGACGAGCGGGCGCAATAGAGCGATGGCACCGGTCGGGTAGCAGCCGGGATTGCTGACTTTGCTTGACATCGCGATTTTCCCGGGCTGATCGGGCGCGATTTCCGGAAAACCGTAGGTCCATTCGGGATCGACCCGGTGAGCGGTGCTGGCGTCGAGTAATTTCGGTGCGTCGCTACCCAGCGCCCCGGCCAGCGCGACCGCCTCTCGCGCGGCATCATCGGGCAAGCACAGCACGACGAGGTCGCACGCTGCCATCATGTCCTGCCGAGCGGACGGATCCTTGCGCTGCGCCTCCGGTAGGCTGCGCAGCCCTATCCCTGACACCGTTTCCAACCGTTTTCGGATGCCGAGGCCAGTGGTGCCAGCCTCGCCGTCGATGAAAACGCTCGGTTGATTGGTCGCCATTGGAGAGCCCTACTCGGTGCGGTATCGTGCCGTCGACACACGTTCATCGGAGTTGGCCCTTATGACGGAAAACAGCGCACCCTTGCAATGCCTCGCCGGTGTCCGGGTACTCGATCTGACGCAGTTCGAGGCGGGTCCCTCTTGCACCGAGGCGCTCGCTTGGCTCGGCGCCGAGGTCGTCAAGGTCGAGAACCCCAATGGCGGCGAGCCCGGCCGGACATCGTTCGCCGGTCCCCCCGGCAGCCCCGACTCGTTCTATTTCTTCGAGTTCAACGCCAACAAGAAATCGGTCACGGTCAACCTCAAATCCGAGCGCGGCCTGGCATTGGTAAAGGACATGGCCGAGAAGGCCGACGTGATGATCGAGAACATGGCGCCCGGAACGATCGAGCGGATCGGGCTCGGCTATGACGCGATCCGCGCGCTGAACCCGGGCATCATCTACGCCCAGGTCAAAGGTTTTGGCGAGGGCAGCCCTTACGAGAAGAACCTCGCCTTCGACATGATCGCCCAGGCCGCCGGCGGCACGATGAGCATTACCGGCGAGCCCGACGGGCCGCCGATCAGGCCCGGCGTGTCGCTTGGCGACACCGGGACCGGCATGCTGATGGCGATCAGTATTCTTGGCGCACTTTACGAGCGCCGTGCCACCGGCCAGGGCAGGCGGCTCCAGGTGGCGATGCAGGACGCGATGCTGCACTACATCCGCTTTGCGTTTCAGACGCAGGCGATCCTCGGACGGGCCGCACCCCGCAACAGCAACCGGAGCAACACGGCGCCCTCGGGAATTTTCCCCTGCGCGCCAGGCGGCGCCAATGACTGGATCTATGTCTTTTCCCGCCAGAAGGACCACTGGCACCGCCTGCTTAAGCTCCTCGGCCGCGAGGATCTGATCGGCGACCCGCGCTACGAGACCGCGCAAGCCCGCGGCGAGCGCATGGAAGAGGTCAACGCAATCGTCGCCGATTGGACGCGACGGCGCGACAAGCACGAGGCGATGCGCTTGATCGGCGCCGCGGGGGTGCCGGCCGGCGCCGTGCTCGACACGATGGAGCTGATGAACGAGCCGAGCTTTACCGAGCGCGGTATCCTGCAGGTCGCCCAGCACCCGACCGGGCCGTTCAAGATGCCGTCATGGCCGGTGCGCTTCGATGGGAAGCCGCCGAAACTGGCACCCGCCCCGTTGCTCGGACAGCATACGACGCAAGTCTTCGGCGACTGGCTCGGGATGAGTTCCGCCGATGTCGAAGCGCTGCGGGAGGAAGGAATTATCTGACCCCAACCGTCGCCCCCGCGAAAGCGGGGGCCCAGGGTCGACCGCTCAAGCATCGGGGTCCTGGATTCCCGCTTTCGCGGGAATGACGACAACCACGGAGGAACGCAAATGGCGGAACTGACGGGTAACGACATTCTCGCTCGGTGCCTGAAGGCGCAGGGCGTCAAGGATCTGTTCTTCATTATGGGCGGGCCGATGCTCGACGCTGAAACGGCGTGCATCAACGAAGGCATCCGCCTGATCGACACACGCCACGAGCAGGGCGCGGCCTATATGGCGCAGGCTTATTCGCGGGTGACGCAAGGGCCGGGTGTGTGCATGGCGGCGAGCGGCCCGGCGACCCTGAATTTCGGCACCGGTCTCGCCAACGCCCTGATCGACGGCTGCCCGGTTGTCGCCCTCGGGGGGTCGAGCCCGATCAGCCAGTTCGGCCGCCAGGTGTTTCAGGAGATCGACCAGGTCGCGGCGATGAAGCCCTGCGTGAAATACGCCGACCGCGTCCACAATCTGAAGCGCATGCCTCAACAGGTGAACTTCGCCTTTCAGAAAGCGCTGAACGGCAAGCCGGGTCCGGTCTATCTCGATTTCCCCGGAGATGTCCTCTACATGACGGTTGACGAGGCCGATGTCGACTGGAGCTATTGCGGGCGGGAGATCATAAGGGCGCGTCCCTATGCCGAGCCCAGGGCGCTCAATGCGCTCGTCGATGCGATCAGAGAGGCGAGCCAGCCGATCATCGTCTCGGGGAGCGGGGTGTTGTGGTCGCACGCCTGGGCAGAGATGCAGGCATTTGTCGAGAAGGCCGGGATCCCGTTCTACACAACCCCGCAGGGACGCGGCGTCGTCCCCGACGACCACCCCTACTCCTATCTGACGATGCGCAACGACGGGTTTCGCGAGGCCGACCTGATCATCATCCTCGGCACGCGCACGAACTATGTGATCGGCCACGCCCTGCCGCCGCGCTTCAGCGCCGACGCGAAAGTCGCGCGCATCGACATCGACCCCGAGGAGATGGGCAATTCGGCGCGCAATATCGACTTGCCCATTGTCGGCGACTGCAAGTCGGTGTTGCAGCAATTGTGCGAGGCGGTCGATGTGAAGACCGCCGACCGCTTTCAGCCGTGGCGTCAGAAATTGGCCGATGGCGAGGCGAAGAAGCGTCTGCGCGCCGGCGGCAACTACCCGACCGACGGGGATATCCATCCGTTGCGGCTGTGCGAGGAGATCAAGAACTTCATGCAGCGCGAGGCGATCCTCTCGGTCGACGGGCAGGAGATTTTGAATTTCGGCCGCCAGTCGATCCCGACCTTCGTCCCCGGCCACCGGCTCAATTCCGGGCCGTTCGGCACGATGGGCGTCGGATTGCCGTTCGCGGTCGGCGCCAAGGCCGCCAAGCCCTCGGCGCAGGTCATCTGCCTGCACGGCGACGGTTCCTTCGGGCAGAACGCGATGGAGCTCGACACCGCAGTGCGGCACAAATTGCCGTTGCTGTGCGTGATCAGCCTCAACGGCGGCTGGACCGCCGACCCGGAGCGCAACAAGCCCGGCCGCGACCTCGGCTACACGCGCTACGACAAGATGGCCGAGGCGCTGGGCTGCTACGCGGAATATGTCGAAGAGCCCGAGGGCATCCGCCCGGCCTTGGATCGCGCCTCGCGCAAGGTCGAGGAGGGCATGGTCGGCTTTGTCAACGTCAAGACCGACTACCGCGCCCGCGCCACGACCGTGCGCTTCTCCAGCCGCGAGACCTGAGCGGCCGCCCCGCGTCAGGAAAGGGGGCGCCCTCCGGGCGCCCCTCCTGGTTTCGGGCACAAGAACCGCCTCCTGTTTTTGCAGAAAAAATACAGGAGAGTGGGTATCAGAGATGCCGGAAACGTTCGCCTTTTCGCGCCGGCAAAGGCGAACAATAGGCGAGAGCGCCGTAAGCCCGCTTGGATTCAGCAAATCGCCGCTCAGGTTGCACGTGATCTCCTAACAGCAACGCTATCATGCCATTATGGCAACTTTGCGGTCTACAGCGCGAGTTCGACCGCGCTTGCTCAATGCGCACGGGCCGCTGGTTGGTGTAGGATCATGTGTCACCGAGGAGGGCCATGAAGCCGGGAGGGCCAGCTCACCTCGACCGTCGGACTACCCCATCGATTCAGCGGATTGGCTTCCATTCTTTGCTGAATGTCCGGTCGCGGACCGCGAAAGAGGCCAGGTTGACGAGCCACATCCCGATCAGACGTGGGTAGCCGACCTGATGGCCGCGCCGGCCGCTGTGCAGCACACGCAGTTTCGGGGCGATCATCGTTCGGCCGATCCGGGAAAGACGACGAAACATGTCGGCGTCTTCAAACGCGATCAGATCCGCGCGGAACCCGCCCAGGCGAGCAAACGCCTCCCGCCGGATCATCTGAAATTCGCCAAAGGAAGCCCCTCGTTTCAGTATGTTGTTGGCAACCCGCAGTCCAAGGTTGGCGATGCCTGAGACAAGCTTGTCGCCAAGCGTCTCGTCCGCTGGAAACACGCCCAAATACGCGGTCAACCCGACCAACCCTGGGTCCCTCTCAAAATACGCGAGCGCCTGCGCGAAAAACCGGTCCGGTTGTGGGATAACGCAGTCGGCATCAAGAAAAACGAGAAAATCGCCGGCGGCAGCCTTGGCGCCGTCGTTGCGCCCTTCGCCAATCGTCTGGCGGCCTTCGCCCGAATATACGACGACGTTATTCGCGTATCGGGCCGCCAATTCGGCCGTCCGGTCGGAACTCCCCCCGTCCGAGACGATCACCTCATTGGGCAGGGTGAGTGTCGTTACCAGCGTTCGCAGCGTCGATTCGATTATCTTCGCCTCGTTCAAGGTCGGAATGATGATCGAAATCATGCTGCACTGGTGATCGTTAGAGCCGACTATCGGGCGATCACACTATCGGGCGATCGAGGAAGGTGCCGAAGAGGCGGTCCAGAATGTTGAAATATTGCCCGAAATTGTAGCGAAAGCGGGTGTGGTGCAGGTCGTGGTGCGTCACCGCGTTGAGGTATTTGAGGAGCCAATGCTTCTGTGAGGCTGGCGCGACGAATTCGTGCCCGCAGTGCCCGGCCGCATTGACGATGCCGTCGAACAGCAGATAGGCGAGCAACGTCGCCGGATGTAGCGGCAAAAAGAAGATCACCAGGGCGAAGAAGCCGAACTGAGAAATGGTTTCCAATGGCTGGAACGACAGAATTGCCCAGGGTGTCGGTGTAAGCGATCTGTGGTGTCCGGCGTGGACCGCCCTGAACAGCGGAGCGAGGTGCATCAGCCGGTGGGTCGTGTAGAAATAAATGTCATGCAGAACTACCGCGGCGGCAAACCCCGCCGCCGCCCACCACCAGGGGTGCTCCGCGAAGTCGAAATAGAGTGCCGTCGCACCGTTGATGGCCGCGTGATAGACGATCAGGGAATAAACCGAGAACAGCAGCAGCGCCGAGGCCGACTCGCGAATCTCGCGACGGATGTTCTCCGGTCGAGGCCGCCGCTTCTGGATCCGCATAGCTTCGGTCGCCGGACTACGGTGCGTGAAAAAGAAGTAGTGGAACAAGCCCGCTGGAACGATGTAGGCGGTAACCAGAAGCAACACAAAAATCACACAATACTCGGCCGCATAGGTCAGCATCGGTCCCCGATCACTCCCCTTCGGGTTGACTTCGAGCTTGACTGAATCTCTGATTCAGCCAGCTGGAATGGTCACTATAGCACCCGGGGCGTTTTCCGTGCGTGCAGAGCAGAAGAATTTGCAGGACGGTAAAAGCCAGTTTGCTGTCGAAGTCATCTTCGGCAATCCAGCAAGACACATTTGTGGCAATTCCTGAAAAACGGCGGAATATGGAGGCGGATGCGATTGGAGGATGCGATGACCGATGCCAAGAATGACGAGCAGGAAGGCGATGGCAAGGTGAAACGGAAGGAGTACGAGCGGGAACTCGAGCGCCTGCATGTCGAGTTCGTCAAGCTCCAGCGATGGGTGGTGCACAAGGGCCTGAAGGTCTGCATTCTCTTCGAGGGACGCGACGGCGCGGGCAAGGGCGGCAGCCATCAAAGCGATGACCGATCGGGTCAGCCCTCGAATCTTCCGGGTTGTCGCACTCCCCGCGCCGACCGAGCGCGAGAAGTCACAGATGTATGCCCAGCGCTACATCCCGCATCTGCCGGCCGCCGGGGAGATCGTGATCTTCGACCGCAGTTGGTACAACCGGGCCGGTGTCGAGCGGGTCATGGGGTTCTGCACCGAGCACGAAGTCAAACGCTTCTTGGAGATGGTCCCCGCCTTCGAAAGGGTCGTCGTCGAGGATGGGATCATTCTCTTGAAATACTGGCTGGAGGTCAGTCCCGAGGAGCAGACGAGGCGGCTCGAAGGGCGCATCGATGACGGACGCAAGATCTGGAAGCTGTCCGACATGGATCTCAAATCCTATTCGCGCTGGTACGACTACTCGCAAGCCCGCGACGAGATGTTTCTCGCTAGCGACACCGCGTGGGCCCCGTGGTACGTCGCGCACTCCGACGACAAGCGGCGGGCGCGGCTTAACATCCTCACTCACATTCTGAGCAAGATCCCTTACGAGGCGCTGCCGCGCGAGAAGGTCGAGCTGCCGAAGCGGCAGCATCGCGGTGATTATAAGGATCCCAACTACCCGTTCAGGCTCATCCCCGAGGTGTTTTGAACGCGAAGGCTGCAGGCGCTCGTGAGCGTGCGCGAGTCTCAGCATAACGCTGTCGTTGCTGATGACCGGCGAAGGTTGGTCCAACCCTGGCAAGATCGGTTTCGGGACCCATCTCTGACCGTCCTGCTGGTCCTTGAAATCTGCACGATCTTTCTCGCCGTGCCGCTGGCGGCGAAGGGACTGCCGACTGCGCAGCTGGTCGCTGACACGCTGGTTCTCGCGGTCATAGCAATCGTGGTGATGCTGTCGCTCAGGTGGAGCGCCATCATCTTGATCTTGCCGGGCCTGGCAGCCGTCATCGGGAGCTATGTAGTTAGCGCGGAAGCGTCGCCGACCTCGGTAATTATGCTCCGCCGCGGCGGCGATATCCTAATGTTCTCGGCCCTGACTTGGGTCGTGGCGCACGCGGTCTATGCGCCCGGACGGATTACGTTTCGTCGGCTGCAAGGCGCCATTGTAATGTATCTGAACTTCGCGAGTATCTTCGCCGCGGCTTATGGGCTGATCTGGGAATTGAGTCCAGGCGCCTTTGCCAATCTCGTTGTCCAAGGAGGCGGCCCGGAGGAAATCGGGAGCATGCTGTATTTCAGCTTCACCACGCTGACAACTACCGGTTACGGCGACATCGTTGCGGTCGACCCATTTGCGCGCAGCCTCGCCAATTTCGAGTCGGTCCTCGGACAATTCTTCATCGCAATCACGGTTGCCCGCCTCGTAACGATGGAACTCGCAGACCGGCGCCAATGACCTCGACGATGAGACCAAGGAGGCGCGGGCTATGCTCCGCGATCGGTGGCCGCCGCAATCGAGCAGTACAGGGCTTCGACAGAGGACGCTCTCCGATCGAGTGTCGCGGGCCGGCGACTCTCGCCGCAGAGTGAAGTCCAACGCTCGCTACAGAACCAGGCCTCTACGATAGCCCTAGATTTGGGGCGCACGCGTGTGCTGCTCTTCGAAGAATTGGGCAGCTCGATCCCTGTTCCGTTCCTGGTGGTGCTGGTGTTCTGGCTGTGCATCATCTTCGCCAGCTTCGGGCTCTTCGCTCCCAGAAACACTACAGTAATCGCAACCTTCTTCGTCTGTGCAATGTCGGTTTCCGGTGCGATTTTTTTGATCCTCGAGCTCGACCGCTCGTTCGAAGGGCTGCTTCAGGTTTCCAGCGCGCCGCTACGCGCGGCCCTAGCCCAGCTGGGCCAGTAGAGAAATGGAAATGAACCCGGGTATGCCCATCTCGGCTCGCCCTGCTTCCACCGCCCTACGGTTGTTGCCCGTCCTAGGCTGGCTACCATGCTATCGGCGCGACTGGTTGTTGCCGGATGTTCTGGCCGGCCTCGCGGTCTGGGCGGTCATGGTGCCGGAGGGCATGGCTTACGCCGGCATTCTCGGGGTGCCGCCGATCATGGGACTCTACACGCTAGTCCCGCCGTTGATAGCCTATGCGCTGCTCGGCACCTCGCGTCTGCTTGTCGTCGGCCCGGACACCGCAACTGGCCTGATCTCGGCGCTGACCGTCGGCGCCATTGCGACGCAGGGAACAGCCGAGTTCAACGTTCTCACCTCCACGCTGGCGATCTTGATTGGCGCCTTCTTCCTGCTGTTCGGCGCGCTGCGTATGGGCTGGGTGGCGGCCTTCATTCCCACACCCGTCATGCGAGGGTTCATCGAAGGCCTCGTATGCGTCACCATCATCGGCCAGCTGCCGCATCTGCTGGGCATCGAGGGCACGTCCGGCAACTTCTTCACGAAACTCTGGTTCGTTGTTCAGCATCTGCCGGAAGCCTTGCTAACCCCGCTGCTGACCGGTTCGCTCAGTCTCTTAGCAATGTTGTTGCTGCGCCGCTTGGTGCCCCGCACACCTGCGGCGCTGGTGGTGGCGGTCGCGGCCACGATCCTTGTCGGCCTGCTGGGCGGTGAAGCTGCCGGTGTCAGCGTCGTCGGCGAACTCCCGTCCGGTCTGCCTCACCTCGCGCTGCCGAAGTTTGACGTTGCGGTATTGCAGGAGCTCGCGCCCGGCGCGCTCGCCATCGTGCTGGTCGGCTATGCCGAGGCGCTCGGCGGGGCAAAGGCTGCGGCAGTGCAGGGCGGCGGTGACATCGATCCGAACCAGGAGCTGATCGCGCACGGGCCCGCCAATATTCTGAGCGGCCTGTTCGGCGGCTTCCTCGTAGTCGGCAGCCTGTCCAAGACCTCCGTCGCAATGGCTGCCGGCGCCCGCACCCAGCTCGCCAATCTCGTCGCAGCAGTCTTTTGCTTCCTGACACTGGTCTTCTTGACGCCGTTGTTCCGGGGCATGCCGCATCCGGCACTCGCCGCCATCGTGATCGCAGCAATGCTCCACCTCTCCAGGCCCAAGTATTTGCGCGATCTGTTCGCACGCAGCCGCTGGGAGTTTGCCCTCGCCGCGACCGTTGTCGCCGCAGAGCTGACATTGGGCGTCCCGCATGGCATCGCCCTCGGCGTGGTGCTGTCGCTGTTGATGTTGATCTATCTAACCAGCCACCCGCAAGGCGCGGTACTCGGTCAGTTGCCCGGTATCGAGGCCTATCGCGACACCCAGCGCCACCCGGAGGCGATCACCTTCCCCGGTTTGCTGATTTGGCGCGCCGGCGGCGACCTGTTCTTCGCGAGTGTCGGTCATTTCGTCGAGGGTCTGAAGACTGCGCTGGCCGCGAGCCGTCCACGGGCGAAGCGTGTGCTTCTGGACGCAGATTCGGTGAACTTCATCGACACCAGCGCCTGCGACGCGCTGCTGAACTTCATCAAGGAGTTGCAAAGCCAAGGTATCGCCTTCGCCTTCGCCCGGGTGCGAGACGAAGTACGGGAGCGGATGCGGCTTGGGGGCGTAGAGGCTGCGGTGGGCTCGAACAACTTCCACGAACGTGTGACCGACGGCGTGCGCGCTTGGCAACAGCAAGAAAAGCTCGACACTGTGTCCGGGGGCCCGCGCTTCTGACAAGGCCCGCGGAATACCCTTGGCTCACTCGACGTTGACGACGTTGTAGAGCCGGTGAATCCGGTCGGAGAACCAATCCGTCAGGCGGTGCTTCGGAATAATCTCGTCGAGCTCGGGCGAGGCGCTCAATTGGTTCGCAGCCTGACGGCGAGCCAGTGCCCGGCAAAGTTCCTGGGAAACTTGCGGCTGGGCTGCCAGAATGGGCATGAGGTCCGCCTTTGCGAGCTCGTACACCGTGGTGGGGATCAATGCGCTGATCTTCGCTATGGCGGCCGCCCCGGTAAGCATCCCAATCTCGCCAAAATGATCTCCCGGCCCCAAGCGCAACAGTTCCATCTCGCCCTCGATTCCTTCGCGAGTGAACGTAACGACGCCGCCGCCGATGATAAACAAAGACTGCAGGACGATACCGGGCTCGAACAAGGTTTCGCCCTCGTCGTATGACCGTTGCTTGAGCTTTGCGGCGATGGCGCCACGTTGCTCCGGCGTGAAAGTGGCAAAGATGTCCACCAGATCGAGCAGCCTCTCGACGCCGGATCGGCTTTTTCGCCGGCCTTCGTCGGCCACTGCGTGATCGGACCCATTCTGCGACGCCGCCAGATCGATGTCTGCGGCTGCGAGGTGCCGATAAATCAAATCGAACAGCTCGTTCTGCGCCTTGACGGTCGAGGCCAGCTCTTCGACAAAGAATGCGATCTCGAATTCCGCGTAGCTCGCGTTGATCGTCTTGATGGTGATTGTTGGCGCTGGTGTTGCGACGATCAGCCGAGAATTGCGTATCGCATGCTCGAGAATCTCGCTGCACCTCGACGGCGGTGTCTGGGCATCGACCTGAACGGTTGCGGTCGTCCCATGAAGACCGCTCGGGGAACTGACGTTGACGATCTTCGACTTCGCGATGGTGCTGTTGGGCAGGATCGCCAGATCGCGTCGCGCCGTCAGGATGTAGGTCGCGCGCCAGTTCAGCTCGATGACCCGACCGTCGGTGCCGCCTTCGATGCTGATCCAATCGCCGGGCCGGTAAGGCCGGCTAAAGCTCAGCACAATGCCGGAAAACACATCGCCCAGGGTGCTCTGCAGGGCGAGACCGAGGATGATCGCGACGACCCCCGAGGTCGCCAGGAGACCTTGGATCGGGAGGTCGAAAACATAGGTGATGATCGCAAAGACCGCAGCGAGATAGATGAGGCCGGCGAGCAGGTCCTGCAGCAGCTTCGCCTCGCGCGGGCTGCGTTGAAAAACGAGAAACGCGCGCAGCACGCCGACCAAGAACCAGGCTGTCCAAAGCCACCACGCGATCTTCAAGAGGGCATGAACCGCGTCGCGAAACGGCGAGCCCGTTAGCGCCAACGGCTGATATGGCACGATATCGGCTTGCAGAAGGGCGATCGTGAGCAGGATCAAAAAAATCACCCGCACGACTGCCCGGCCGAGTGGATGTCTTTTGAAAAAAAGATACGTCGCCACACCGCCAACGAGGAAAAGCCCAAGAATGATAACCAGCGGGTCGCGGGCTGCCTCTGTAATGCTCGCAAAATCGATCATCTGATGTTTCCGAAATCGCCGATCTACTCAGGAGCTAATGCTGCTTTCACAAGGCGCTCGCCGCTAGAGAAGTCCGAGCCCGCCCAATACTCCGCCGGCCGTCAGGATCCAGAGCGGATTGAGCCGCGTGCCGAGCATCAGTACCACTGCAGCAGCGATGATCGCTATACTCTGCCAACCGACAGCGGCGGAACGAGCCATCACATAGCCGCCGGCAATGACGAGCCCGATCGTCAGAGGAGCAAGCCCACGCCGCACGATGCGCTGCCACGGCATGTCGCGGAAGCGGTCCCACAGCCGGTAGGAAAGATAATACATCGCGCAGGGCGGCCCGAAGGTCGCGAGCGCACTGGCGATCGCCCCCGGAATTCCTCCGACCTTCAGCCCGAGGAAACTCATCATCAGGATCATGTTGGGTCCGGGCATCACCTGGGAGACCGCAAAGAAATTTGCGAACTCCTGGTCGGTCACCCAGCCCTTGGCGACGGCGAGATCATGAACATCCGGCAGAACCGTCGGGAACCCGCCAAAGCTGATCGAAGACAGCACAGCGAGGTGCGCTGCCAATACCAGAGTCGCGGAAGAGCTGTTCATCGCGCTCTCGCGCTTTCGAAGCCTGCAACGGCGATGCTTACCGGCGCCAATGCAAGCAGCACCATCGGCAGCGGCAGTCTGGTGAATGCCATGCCGGCGAAAGCCAAACCGGCAAAGAGCAATGCCGCGCGGCGGCTGCGGTGTGGCATCAACAGTCGCAATCCCGTCCCGATCAGCAGCCCCGCGGCAGAAGCCGAAAGCCCGCTGAGGATGTTCTGCAGGACGGCGATTTCAGCATTTCGAAGCACAATGCCGCCGATCGTCAATCCGACCGTCCAGGGCACCAGAATAAAGCCCGCGACAGCGCTGATCGCGCCGATCGCTCCGCGCAGCTTGGCGCCGACACAGACCGTGATCCCCACGATGTTCGGCCCCGGCATCAGCTGGCAAAGGGTCAGGGTCTCGGCAAATTCCTGCTCGTCCATCCATTGCCGTTGCTCGACCACAACGCGGCGCGCCCAGACGAGCCCGCCGCCGAAGCCGCACAGCGAGACCTTGAGAAAGCCGATGAATAGGTCACTCAGCGGGACCCGGTCGCCGGAGCCGCTGCTTTCCGGCCTCTCGATCATGGCATCACCCCGGCGTCTATGGCCGATCGGCTCGGCAAGCGGGGCTGACACCTCCCGCCTGGTTCGCTATCGTGCCGGATCGATCGAGACCAGCACCGGCGCGGCTTTAGAAAGGTTGAGAGATCATGCTGTCAAGAGCGCTTCGATTGCTCGTGCTTGTTGTGGCCGCCGGCCTGTCGAGCGCCGGTGCCGGGCCGGCCTGGGCCCAGGACGACGAGCTCGAAGCAATGGCTACCGCCCTCAAGGATACGACTTTTACCTTGCAGGACGGCCTCAAGGCCGGCGAGCGCGAAGGCCAGCCGATTTCGGCCCAGTTCGAGATCGACGACGGCAAACTGCAGATTTCGATTTACACGACCAAAGGTGACGACTTTTCCGAAGTCGTCGCCGATCCGAAAACCGGTGCGATCGTAAAAACCGAAAAGATCACCGACACCGACGAGCTCAACGATGCGGCGGATCAGAAGGCCGCGATGGCAAAGGCGAAGACCTCGCTCGTGGCCGCGGCCGATGCGGCGGTGAAGGAAAATTCCGGGTTCCGCGCGGTCAGCATCTTTCCCGATCTGCGGGATGGCCATGCGATCGCCGAGGTCACCTTGTTGCAGGGCACGACAGCAAAAAAGGTTACGGAAAAGCTGGATTGAATTAGCGCGATGGTCGTCGCGGCTCGTTCGAACGCGAGCTCTCGTCGATCAGAATGGCCCTGAAATCGTTGACGTTGGTGCGCGTGGGGCCGGTGATCAGCAGGTCGCCGAGCCGGGCAAACACCGAATAGGCATCATTGTTGGTTAGATGCGCCGGGAGGCTGAGCCCGGCCTGGACGGCGCGCTCCAGGGAATCGGGCAACAGGAACGCGCCGGCATTGTCCGCGCTGCCGTCGATGCCGTCGGTATCGGCAGCTATCGCGGCAATCCCGGCGTGCCCATCGAGCGCCACGGCGAGGCTCAACAGGAATTCGGCGTTGCGCCCGCCGCGTCCGCCGCCGCGCACCGTGACCGTCGTCTCGCCGCCCGAGATCAACACGCAAGGAGGCTCCGCCGGCTGCCCGTAGCCTGCGGCCTGCTTGGCGATGCCGGCGTGCACCAGCCCGACGTCACGCGCCTCACCTTCGATCGCGTTGCCGAGGATCAGCGGCCGGAACCCGGCATCCCGCGCGACCCGCGCGGCGGCTTCGAGAGCGTCTTGCGGCGTGGCAACGACACGGTTCGTCACGTTGCGAAAACGGATGTCGCCGGGCTTTGGCGTCTCGGAAGTCGGCTCTCGCAGGTGTTTCAGCACGGATGCGGGGATTTCGATCCGGTACTTCTCGAGTATCGCGATCGCCGCTGCGGAGGTGGTCGGGTCCGGTACGGTCGGACCCGATGCGATGACCGACGGGTCGTCTCCCGGTACGTCCGAAATCATCAGCGAGACGACCGGCGCGGGCGCCGCCGCGATCGCAAGTCTGCCGCCCTTGATCGCCGACAGATGCTTGCGGACGGTATTCATTTCTCCGATATGGGCGCCGCTGTGCAGCAGCGCGCGATTGATCGCCTGCTTGTCCTCGAGCGTGACCCCGGCGGCGGGGAGCGCCAGCAGCGACGAACCGCCGCCGGAAAGCAGACACAAGACGAGGTCGTCCGGCCCGAGGCCCTTGACCCTGTCGAGAATCCGCCGAGCCGCTTCGCGCCCCGCGGCGTCCGGCACCGGATGCGCGGCCTCGATCACCTCGATATGCCGGCACGGCACGGCGTGGCCATAACGGGTGACGACCAGCCCCTCGATCGGACCGGACCAGTTCGCCTCGACGGCCGCCGCCATCGCAGCGGCGGCCTTCCCGGCGCCGACTACGACGGTCCTGCCCTTAGGCGGCTCGGGCAGGTGCTTCGGAACGCACAGCGCCGGCGCGGCAGCCGCGACGGCGGCATCAAACATGTCGCGCAGCAGCGTTCGATAATTCATGCGATAGCCAGGGTTGCTTGCCGGTCCGCCAAGTGTCTACACCCATTCGAGGCCGATTGCAGCGCCCCGGCGGGACAAAACAACTACTTGCGTGTTCACCCCGCCGGGACTCGCGTTTACCATCGCGAACAGCATCGGTTTCGACATGGGGGTGGCGGGATGAAGCGACGCGAAACGCTAAGTTCAATTGCGGCGGCCGTGGCTTTCGCCGCCCTGTGCTCGGCAACCAATGCGCTGCCCGCCGCGGCCCAGGCGCCGCCCGCGGCCAGCGCCGCCGTGCCGCAGGCGGGCTCCTTCTTGCTGACGGTCTTTCTGCGGCACGACCAGACGAAGACGGTCGATCAGATAAACGAGCACCTGAAACAGACAGGCTGGTACGACAAGTTCCCGCCCGACGGCGTCGAAATCGTGGCCTGGTACGTGATGATGGGCATCGGCCAGGTCGTCATTCTGCGCGTGCCCGCCGAAAAGCTGCGCGATACGAACCGCGTCATCGAGCAGACCGCCTGGGGTGGATATCGAACCGAGTTCTACCCGACTTACGACTTCAAGCCGGTATGGGACGCGATCCCGCACCATCGTCCCTGAATATCTCCAGCGCCCAAATCATGAAGAGCCAGGTTCAAGTGCGCCATCGCCGGCGCATTCTCTGCGTCTTTCCGCGGTATGCCCCATCGTTCGGCACGTTCCAGTACGCCTATCCGATGATGGGTGGGGTGCGCGCCTTTATGCCGCCGCAAGGGATTCTCGTCGTTGCCGCCTATTTGCCGCCGGCATGGGAGGTGCGGATCGTCGACGAGAACATCCGTCCGACAAGCGAGGAGGAGATAGCCTGGGCCGATGCCGTCTTTGTCAGCGGGATGCATGTCCAAAGGGCCGAAATCAAGGCGGTTGCTCGGCGCGCGCGAGCGGCGGGCAAGACAACGGTATTGGGCGGCCCATCGGTCTCCGCCTCGCCGGAGAAGTATCCCGAATTCGATTATCTCCACCTCGGCGAGCTCGGCGATGCGACGGACGCGCTGATCCGCGCGATCGACGAGGACGCGAGGCCGCCCGCCGCGCAGCAGCGTTTTACCACGCGCGATCGTCTGGCGCTCGCCGAGTTCCCGATCCCGGCCTATGAGCGGATCGACGGCCGCCGCTATTTCATCGGCAGCGTCCAGTTTTCGAGCGGATGCCCCTATCGCTGCGAATTCTGCGACATCCCGGCGCTTTACGGACGTCAGCCCCGCCTCAAAACGCCGCAGCAGGTCCTCGCCGAGCTCGACGCGCTGCTCGACGCCGGGATCAAGACCTCGATCTATTTTGTCGACGACAACTTCATCGGCAACAAGAAGGCGGCGCGGGAGCTCCTGCCGCATCTGGTCGCCTGGCAAAAGCGGCGCGGCTATCCGGTGCAGCTGTGCTGCGAGGCGACCCTCAACATCGCCAAATCGCCGGAGATTTTGGCGATGATGCGCGAAGCCTATTTCTGCACGGTCTTCTGCGGCATCGAATCGCCGGAACTGGCGGCGCTCGATGCCATGCAGAAATCGCAGAATCGCGCGGTCCCGTTGCTGGACGCGGTCGCAACGATCAACAGCTACGGCATCGAGGTCGTCTCAGGGATCATACTCGGTCTCGACACCGACACGCCGCAGACCGCCGATCGGCTGATCGAGTTCATCGATCGCTCGCAGATCCCGATGTTGACGATCAACCTGCTGCAAGCCTTGCCGAAAACACCGTTGTGGGACCGGTTGGAGGCCGCGGGGCGGCTCGACGAAGACGGAGACCGCGAGTTGAACGTCGTCTTTGCTCGCCCCTATGACGAGGTGTTGCGCAATTGGCGCCGTTCGATCCGCCACGCCTACACCCCGGAAGCGATCTATCGCCGCTTTGCCTGGAATGCGGAGCACACTTACATCAACCGGATCGCCCTGCCGTTGTCCCGGGCGCGCCTCAATCCGGGCAATCTGCGCCGCGCCGTCGGGATCATAACGCGACTGCTGGTTCGGGTCGGGCTCTTGGGCGATTACCGCCGCAGCTTCTGGCAAATGGCTTGGCCTGCGCTGCGCGCCGGACGCATCGAGGAGCTGATCCATGTCGGGATCGTCGCCCATCACATGATCGTCTTCGCGCGCGCCTGCGCCGAGGGGCGCGAGAACGCATCCTTTTTTATCGACCGGCCAAAAATCGCAGCATAGCCTCCTCTACTCCCGCTGCAGCTGCCGGGCGGCACGTGCGGCCGGTCGCTCGGCGCAGTTTTTGAGCCACTCGGCAACTTTCGGGAAGGGTGACATGTCGATCTGGGCCGGCCGCGCCCAGGCCAGAATGCTGGCGACATTGAGGTCGGCGACGGTGAAATTGTCGCCGAGCAGGTTGGCGTCGCGGCCGAGTGCGCCGTCGAGCACTCGTAGCGGTTGCGCCAGCTGCTTCTCGGCGTCGTCCGCCGCCGCGGCATCGCGCTTGTCCTCGGGAAGAATGGCGCGGTTGAACAGTGCCGTCAGCACCGGCCGCTCGACCTCGGTCATCCCCCAGAAGCTCCATTGCCAAGCTCGCGCCTCGTCTTCGAGGCGGGTCGGATAGAGCGTGCCGACGCCGTATTTCTTCGCGAGATAGAGGTTGATCGCCATCGATTCCCAGAGGACGAAGCCGTTGTCGTCGATGACCGGAACATGCCCATTGGGATTGAGCGCGAGATGCGCCGGTGTGCGGGTCTCGCCGGTGGCGAAATCGACCTTCACATGCTCGTAATCGAGCCCCAGCTCCTTGGCCATCCACAAGGTGCGAAAGGCGCGCGAACGCGCGACGCCATAAATCTTGAGTGCCATGATCATCCTTTTTCCGCCACACGGCTGGAAGTGGCCATGCCCAGGCTTGATCTGGTCAAGCCCGGCACTGACGAAGTACAATAATACGAAGAAGTCGCTATCGCAGATCCCGGCCAGCCGCCTCGCCGGCGAGGAAGATGTTCGGCTTTAGGAACATCGACAGGACCAGCGCGCCGTTCGGCGAGCGGGCGATATGACGATTGCCCTTGGGGCGCCAGACGTAATTGCCGGCGCGCACCTCGCCCTCGTCATCGACAAGGCTGCCTTCGAGCACAAAGGTCTGCTCGATTTCGACGTGCTCGTGCAATGCCAGCTCGGCTCCCGGCCGCCAGCGAAAAAGCGCGGTCAGGAGGCCGCTTTCCGGATCCTCCAGCAGGATCTTCATGTCGATGCCCGGACACGGGGTCGGCTTCCACGGCAGGCTCTCGACCTCGACATAGCGCGAAGCCAAAGGACCGAGCGTTTCCGCCCGCTTGAGAAAGGGAGTGGTAGCCGTCATCGTCGCTTGCTCCGCTGATGTGTCGCGGGATGATCATAGCCCAAGACTCGGTTTTGCTGGAAACCACACCGGGGCTCGGCGATTAAGTTTGAGCGTTCGGCTCCACGCCGCGGATCGGACAAGCAGGCGCTCGCGTCGTAGGTTCGGGGCTTGTCACTAATGCGACTGAGGATGCTTGCGAGCATCAGTGGGGATCGGCGGGCACAGCGGTGGGCGTCGCGACGGGCGGTTCGCTGTGCCGGATCCCGGCGGCGGCGGGATGAGGCAGGTCGGCGGCGCGATCGAAGGTCGTGACCGCGAGCATCTCCCGCTTGCCGCGGATCTCGATCTCTTGGCGCGGGAATTCGGAAAAGTCGAGACCGGCGCGCGCGACGGTCTCGTCGGAGACGACGAGCTCGCAGTCATAATCCTTGGTCAGCGCTTCGAGTCGGCTGGCGGTGTTGACGGCGTCGCCTATAGCGGTGATCGCGGCGGCGCTGCCGTACCCCATCTCGCCGACGATCACCGGCCCGCTATGGATGCCGATGCCGATGCGCAATGGACGATCGAGCTCGGCGCGCAAGGATAGGTTGAGCTCGCCGAGCCGCTCCGACATCAGCCGTGCGGCGGCGAGCGCCGCGCGGCAGCCGGCCTGGGCACCGCTCTCGATGCCGAACAGCGCCATGACCCCGTCGCCGATAAACTTGTCGACCCGCCCTCCGGCGCTTTCGATCGCGCGTCCCATGGCCGAGAAATAGCGGTTGAGGACAAACACGACATCGTAGGGAAGCCGTCCCTCGGCGAGCGCGGTGAAGCCGCGGATGTCGGCGAACAGGATTGCGATCTCGCGCTCGCTGCCCTGCACGAAATCGACCCGGCTGCGTCCGTCGGCGGCCAGCGCCAGCGGCGGCAATAAGGGGGTCACCTCGACGGTGCCGCGCGGGCGCAGCATACAGGCGAGCCGGATGTTGGGCCGCGCGCCGATGCGGCGCAGCACCCGCACTTCGTTAGTGGACGGAGGATCGATGGCGTGCACTTCGCCGCGCACCCGCACGCGGCAGGTCGAGCAACGGCCCCGGCCGCCGCAGACCGAGGCATGCGGGATCCCGGCGATCCGGCTCGCCTCGAGCACGCTGGTGCCGGGAGTGACCTCGACAAAGCGGCCGTCGGGATAGCCGATCCGCACAACCCCGTGCCGACGCCGCCACAGGCGGCGGGCGATTCGGGCGAGTAGCACCACTGCCACGACGCCGCCGAAAAACCAGCTCAAGCCATCGATGATCGCGTCCAGCGCTTGCCGGGTCTCCGGTGACGGGAGGGTCATGCGGGCGAATGCTTCTTGTGTCCAATTCGGATCGGCAGCGAGGGCCATCACCTGTCGACCGGCTTCGATCATGCCGAGCAGGGATAGAACCGGGACGAGCACGGCGATGACGAGAGCCCCGGATTGCAGCCGAGCGTACCAGGGCCTGACGCGGAGCCAGAAATGCAGGCCGATCATTGCGTGCGCCCAGGCGACGACCAAAACCAGGATCTGCAAGTAGCCGTACTCGGGAACGCGGACGAAGTAGAGCCACAGCAGGTAAGCGTAGTAGCCGGTATCGGTATGGAAGAAGTTGTCCGCGATTCGCGTGCCGACGACGTGGCGGGCGAGCAGGATGGGAATGGCAAAACCGAGGACAATCTGACTGAGCTCGGACGGGCGGAGCCGCAAGCTCCGCCGCTGCCACAATGCCCACAAGGCGAGCCCGTAATGCACGAGGAAGCTGCCGTAGAGCAGCACCTGTGCCGGGCGGTTCGACCAGATACGGAAGACGTACCACAGCACGTCTTCCATCGCCTCGAGTGAGACGAGGCCGACGGCGTGATTGAGGAGATGCATCGTCACATAGGCGAGCATCACCAGACCTGAAGAAAGCCGCAGTTGACGGATCATCGAAGAGACCGCCGGCGGCATTGGTGGATCACGAAACCTCTTGTCACGGGAGCCTGATTTCTTTATCGGGGCGCGCCGCGGGAAGCTACAAACGAGCCGTCATCGGAGGACACGCTGGTATGCTGGAGATCCGACATCTCGTCAAATCCTTCGGCCCGCTGATAGCCGTCGACGATGTCTCCTTTACGGTGCCGCAAGGCGAAGTCCTCGGCTTTCTCGGGCCGAACGGCGCCGGCAAGTCGACGACGATGAAGATGATCACGGGTTTTCTCGCGCCCACCGCCGGCACGGCGATAATCTGCGGCTACGACATCGCGACGCAGCCGATCGCCGCGAAACGGCATATCGGTTATCTTCCCGAGGGCGCGCCCGCCTATCCGGACATGACGCCGGCCGACTTTCTCGACTTTATCGCCCACATCCGCGGCTTCTCGGGCGACGAAGCAATGCGGCGTATCGGCCGCGTCGTCGAGATGATCCGGATCGGCGAGGTCATGCATCAGCCGATCGACACATTGTCGAAGGGCTTCAGGCGCCGGGTCGGGGTCGCCCAGGCGCTGCTGCACGATCCCGACGTCCTGATCCTCGACGAGCCGACCGACGGGCTCGATCCCAACCAGAAATACGAGATGCGAACCGTCATCACGGCAATGCGGCCGAACAAGGCGATCATCATCTCGACGCATCTGCTCGAGGAGGTCGAAGCGGTGTGCAGCCGGGCGATCATCATCGCTCATGGCCGCATCCTCGCCGACGGAACCCCGGCAGAGCTCGCCCAGCGCTCGCGCCATCACAACGCCGTTCGCCTCGGCATCGCCGGCGGCGCGGACGCAAATGTCAGGGCCGAGCTGGCGCGCGCTGCCGGGAGTGGCGGCAGTCGAGCCGGTGGGCGGTGCGGCAGGCGACGGGCTCATCGTCTTCCCGCGAGGTGGACATCCTGTTGTCGGCGAAATCGCCGATCTCGCCCGCAATCGCGGCTGGACGATCACCGGTCTGCAGGTGGAGCGCGGGCGGCTCGACGACGTCTTCCGCGAGATCACGAACGCGCCGCCCGAGGCGACGGCCGCTGCGGCATAATCCGATGCGCAACGTCCTGACCATCTTCCGCCGTGAGCTGGCCGCCTATTTCGCGACGCCGCTCGCTTATGTGTTCATTGTCATCTTTCTCGTGATGGCGGGGATACTGACGTTCTTCGTCGGCAACTTCTTCGAGCGGGGTCAAGCCGATCTCCAACCCTTCTTCACCTTTCATCCCTGGCTCTACGTCGTGCTGATCCCGGCTCTGTCGATGCGGCTGTGGGCCGAGGAGCGCCGGAGCGGGACGATCGAGCTTTTTCTGACATTGCCGATCCGCATGACCGAGGCAGTAGCGGGAAAATTCCTCGCCGCGTGGTGCTTCGCCGGGATCGCGCTCATCCTGACCTTCCCGTTCTGGGTCACCGTCAACTTTCTTGGACACCCCGACAATGGCGTGATCCTCGCCAGCTACATCGCCAGCTGGCTAATGGCGGGGGCCTTTCTGGCGGTCGGCGCCTGCATCTCGGCGGTGACCAAAAACCAGGTCATCGCGTTTGTGGTTACCGCCGCGCTGGTTTTTGTGCTCACCGTCGCGGGCTCGCCGATCGTCCTCGGGGTATTTCAGGGTTGGGCACCGGAATGGCTGCTCCACGGGATCGCGCAGGCGAGCTTCCTCGGCCATTTCAGCGCGATCACGCGCGGCGTCATCGATCTGCGCGATGTCGTTTATTTCCTGTCGATCATGATCGCCTTCCTCGCTGCCAACGCGATCCTGATCGATCTCGAAAAGGCCGAGTGAGGAGCTCGAGGGGAGGTGCTCGTGGTAGAATCACGGACAAGCACGGTGCGTCCTTCGAGACGGCCGCTCGGCGGTCTCCTCAGGATGAGGGATTTTCTTGATGCCATTATAGGCCCGCCTCTTCCTGAGGAGCGCCCAAAGAGCCCGCCCCAGGCTAGAACTGAGGGCGCGTCTCGAAGGACGCATCGCCGCAGTGCAGCGGGTCTGTAATGGCTGTCCCCGATCGCCTTCGCGGCTTTTTTGCCTCGCGGCGCGCTGTCGCCGTCACAGCGCTCGTGTGCATCGCGCTGATGCTGATTTCGGTCAACATGATCGCTGCCCGCCTCTTTGCGTGGCGGCTCGATCTCACCGGTGAGCACCTTTACACGCTGTCCCGCGGCACCCAGCAGACGCTCGCCAGGATCGAAGAGCCGATCACCTTGCGGTTCTATTTTTCGAACCGTCTCGCCGACGAGGTCCCGTCCTACGGGGTTTACGCACAGCGCGTGCGCGAACTGCTCGATCAGTATGTCGCAGCCGCCCACGGCAAGATCCGCCTCGAAGTCTACAACCCGCTCCCGTTCTCGGATGCCGAGGACCGCGCAGTCGCGTTCGGGTTACAAGGAGTGCCGCTCGATGTCGGAGGCGAGCAGGTTTATTTCGGGCTCGCCGCGACCAACTCGACCGACGACCAGCAAGTCATTGCGTTCTTCCAGCCCGAGCGCGAGCGCTTTCTCGAATACGATCTGACCAAGCTCGTCCACAGCCTGGCTTTTCCGAAGAAGACCGTGGTCGGTTTGATCAGCACGTTGCCGCTCGAAGGCGACATGATGGCAATGATGCGCGGCCGTCCGGCCGAGCCGATGGCCATCATGGAGCAATTGCAGCAGCTAGATACCGTCAAGCCGCTGGCCGCCAATGTCGATGCGATCCCCCCCGATGTCGATGTGCTGATGCTCGTGCATCCGCAGAATCTGTCCGACAAGACACTGTTTGCGATCGATCAGTTCGTCTTGAAAGGTGGCAAGGCGCTCGTCTTTGTCGATCCGCTCTCCGAATTGCAGGCCTCCCATCCGAGCCAGCTCAATCCGCCCGGCTCGCCGACAGCCAGCAATCTCGAACGGCTGTTCAAATCCTGGGGCTTCGAGGTGCCGGCGAATACGGTCGCCGGTGATCGCCGCGACGCGCAACGGGTCGGCGTGCCCGGCTCGCGCGGCGGAACGCGGCCGCTCGATTACATCGCCTGGCTCAACCTCAAGACCGACAACCTCAATCGCACCGACATGATCACGGCCGATCTGAGCCACGTTATGATGGCTTCCTCCGGGATCATCCAGCCGATCGAGGGGGCCAAGACGACGATCGAACCGCTGATCACGACCTCCCCCAACTCGATGAAGATCCCGGCCGAAAAGCTGAGGGGCTTGCCCGATGTCGCGGGCCTGCTCGCCGAGTTCAAACCGGATGACAAACGCTACATATTGGCCGCCCACGTCAGCGGCACGGCCGAGAGCGCCTTTCCCGACGGCCCCTCGAAGCCGCCGGAGCCCGCCAAGCCCGAGGCCAAGGAAGGCGAGACGGCGCCGCCGTCACCGGAGCCTGCGGCGCCCGCATCCGAGTGGCTGAAGCAGTCGGCCAAACCGATCAACGTCGTCGTGGTCGCCGATACCGACATGCTCGACGATCGGTTCTGGCTGGAGAAGCAGGAGTTTTTCGGCCAGCGGGTGCTCGTCCCGACCGCCAACAATGGCGATTTTGTCGCCAATGCGATCGAGGTGCTGGCCGGCGGCGACGATCTGGTCGGCCTTCGTAGCCGCGGCACCTCGGCGCGCCCGTTCGAGGTCGTCGAGCGGATCCAGAGCGAGGCGCAGGCGCGTTACAGCGATAAGGAGCGCGCTTTGCAAGCCAGGCTCAAGGACACTCAGGCCAAGCTCGCCAGCCTCACCGGAAAGGATCAGGCGAACGCGCCCGCGAACCTGTCGGCGGAGCAGACTAAGGCGATCGAGGAATTTCGCGCCGACATGGTGCAAACCCGGCGGCAATTGCGCGACGTGCAAGCCGCGTTGCGCAGCGACATCGGGCGCCTCAAGACAGGGCTCGAATTTCTCGACATTGCGCTGATTCCGATCATCGTCGCCGCGGTCGCTATTGTCCTCGGCGCACTCCGGCTACGCCGCCGCAGCCGGCGCATTACGGAGGCGTGATCGCAAAATGCACGCACGCTCTCTGATCCTCCTCGCTTCTGCAACGGCCGCGCTTGTCGCGATCGCGATCGTTGTGCTCGCCTCCGGCGACCGCGGCGTCAGCCGCGCGGCGCCGGGTCAGTCTGCCTTTCCGGCACTCGCAGCCAGGCTCGGCGACGTCGCGTCCGTCACGGTGTCGCGCGACGGAACGACGATGACTTTGATCCGCGACGGCGACAACTGGCTCGTCGCCGAGAAAGGAAACTACCCGGCAAACGCCGCCAAGATCAGCCAGATCGTGAGAGCGATGGCCGATTTGACATTGGTCGAGCCGAAAACCCAGAACCCCGATCTCTACCCGCGGCTCGAAGTCGAGGACCCCGGCAACGGGAAATCCACGCTGGTGGCGGTCAAGGACAAATCGGGCGGAGATCTAGCCCAGGCGATCGTCGGCAAGCGGCGCTACGATCGGCTGGGCGCCGGCAATGACGGGGTTTATCTGCGCAAACCGGGGGAAGCGCAGAGTTGGCTGGCGCGCGGCACGTTGGATCCGTCAGGCGACGCCGCGAGCTGGCTCGACCGGCAGATTATCGACATCTCCGAGAAGAAGATCGCCAAGGTTACTCTGACCCAGGCGGACGGAAGCAAGCTCGTCATCAGCCGCTCGGCGCCGGAGGCAAAATTCGCGGTCGAGGACGCGCCGGCCGACGCCAAGTTCAAGAGCGAGACCGCGACCAGCGGACCTGCGACGGCGCTCGAAACCCTCGACCTCGACGATGTCAAGCCGGCCGGCGAATTGCCGGTCCCCGACAAGAACGTGGTCACCGCATCATTCACGACCTTCGACGGGCTGACGGTCGATCTGCGCCTGATGGAGCGCGACAAGGCCGATTGGATCGCGATCTCGGCCGCGGGCTCCGGCCCAGCCGAGGCCAACGCGAAAAAAATCGAGGACAAGGTCTCGCATTGGACGTATGCGATCCCGGCATACAAGGCGAACCTGCTGAAGACCAAGCTCGCCGACCTGATCGAGCCGGCCAAGGGATCCTGACTCGGTCTATCGGACTAGAGTATCGGGCGCGCTGTCATTCCGAGCAGCGCCTTCCGCGACGAGCCAATCTCGACCCCATCGAGCGCTCAGCGGCCCGAGATTGCTTCGCTGGCGCTCGCAATGACTGGCGTGGACTAATAAACGCTGGCGAGTTTTCGGTGATCCCAGCTGGTGATCTTTTCCGGGACTATTTTCAGGACGACCCGCTTTGGCGCGCTGTCGGCCGATCCGCGCGACCGTTCGCCCGGCGGGGCGCCGCGTGCTTCGGCCATAGCGGCGAAGACCTCGCGAACGGCTTCCGCTCCCTCGATGATCTCACATTCGCCGCGGATCATAACGCCGCGGAGTTCCGCATAATTGTCTCCAGTTTCGGCCATCAGCGCGACCTTGGGGTTGCGCCGGATGTTCAGCACCTTCTGGGCTTTTCCATAGGAAGTCATATAGAAGGCGCCGTCCTTCGCCAGAAAATTCATTGCCACGACATGGGGAAACCCGTCCTTGCCGATCGTCGCCAGCGCGGCCTTGCGGTGCTCGCGCAGGAAGGCGGCTTGCTCGTCGGGGCTGAATTGGATCTGGCGGCGCCGGTTCATCGTCATCCCTTTTCGGACATAATGGACTTGCTATCGATCTACCTTTCGGGCCGGAATTATGTCGCAAACACGCCTAAAAAGCCCACTCTCGTGCCAAGCACCCCCTCGCTCGCCGCCATGAGCGGGTCGGGCCAGACCGCGCCGCGGTCTCGCGCGCCCGCCTGGATGCCGGTATCCTCTGCGCGGGGTGCCCTTTCGTTTTGAGGCCGGTCGTGGTTTCACGACCCGGCGAGAGAGCACCCAACCATATTTCGGGAAGATGAGGGGATGGCCGACAACACCACGGAATTAGCCATTCGCGACAAGGTCGTCGTGATCACGGGCGCTGCGCGCGGCATCGGTCAGGAATTTGCACGAAGCCTGTCAGTGGCAGGAGCGTTGGTCGTTGCTGCAGACATAAACGATTGCTCGGCGACACTGGACCTCATAAAGGCGGAGAACGGGACGGCGATCGGCGTCGTGCTCGACGTGAGAGGCGCCGAATCCGCCTCGGATATGACCAATGTCGCGACCCGGGCGTTCGGGCGCGTTGACGCGCTGATCAACAATGCAGCACTCTACGGCGCGCTGCGCGGCGGGCGCTTCGATGCGATTACCGAAGCGGATTGGGACGCCGCCATGGCGGTAAATGTCAAAGGCATTTGGAATTGCTGCAAGGCTGTGGTGCCGGCGATGCGGCAAGCCGGAGGCGGCAGCATCATCAACCTGGCCTCGCTCGCCGCGACTTACGGCATGCCGTACGCTCTGCATTACACGACGTCCAAAGGGGCTGTGATCGGCCTGACCCGCGGGCTCGCCCGCGAACTCGGGCGCGACGGCATCCGCGTCAATGCCCTGGCACCGAGCGCGGTGCTGACCGACGGCACGCGGGAGTTCTTTGGCGACAAGGCCGGCCGCGCGCTCGAGGTGATCAAGGCCGGCCAATCGATTCAGCGCAACCTGGCCCCGCCCGACCTCGTCGGCGCGGTGATTTGGCTGGTCTCGGATGCCAGCCGCTTTGTGACCGGCCAGACAATCGCGATCGACGGCGGCACGGTAATGCTCTGACCGCTTCGGACGGGCAGCCGGGCTGGTAAGCCGACCGAACCTCACGGCTCATCACGCCTCGGCGATGTCGACGAGGGTGCCGTCGAGGCTAAAACAGACAGCAATCAACCTGCCGCCCTGGCCGGCGCCGCCGTCGACAGACACGGCAAACTCGCGTTCGACGACGCCGCGCCGATCCCGGTCGAAGCCCCTGACGATACGCCTGAAACCTGCGAAGGGCTCCCTAAGTTCGAGAATGTCCTCACGGCCCCACCAAAAGGCGTCCCCTTGCGCGACGAGTGGCCGCGACCGCTCGACCGCAGCGTGGACGAAGAGAAGGGCGCGATCCTCGGTCAAGGCGGCATGGCGGAGGGACGCGAACAGCGCGGTGTGACCGGGCGTCGCATTCATCGCGCTGCGCAAAGCGCTCGTCCACCGGGTGATTGCGCGGGCACCGTCACGGCACGCGGCGAACCCTTGCCGCAGGTCGCCGCCATAGGCCCGAATTGTCAACTCCATGCCCGCTTGGACCATCCAATGCAGGAGCCCGCCCGGATTGGGCGCAAACTGCAGCTGCAGCAACTTTTGCCACATCTCTTCTTGCGCTCCGCGCAGAAAGACGACGTCGCAGGCGGCTCCGCCCGGGCGTCCAAGAACGCGGCGGCGAAAGTCGAGAAGCTCGCCGATGGTAGCGAAGACCGCGCCGTCACGCCCGACATAATTGCCGAGATAAACGACCCGGTCACCCGGCTGGAACCGTTCGCTGATCGTGTCGTGCAAGTGGATGAGGTGCCGCGCCTCGCCGTGAATGACGGCGATCGCCCAGACCCGACGGGCGGCCCGCAACCGGGCAAACCTTCCGTCCGGCCTCGATTCTCCTGCGCCCCGCTCCGGCGCGGACCTCATCACCCTCGAGCGCTTAAGCCGTCAGCAGTTGTTCGACCCGCTGGGTTGCGGTGGTCTCGTCGATGCGCTCGACCGCGGCAAACTCGCGCACCAGCCGGTCGAGAGCCGCCTGATAGATCTGCCGTTCGCTGTAGGATTGTTCCGGCTGGCCCGTGTTGCGGTAGAGATCGCGAACCACTTCGGCTATGGAACCAGGGTCTCCGGAAGCGATCTTTGCCTGGTATTCCTGGGCACGCCGGCTCCACATAGTCCGCTTGGCACGAGATCGCCCGCGCAATTTCGCAAGCGCGGCGTCCATTTCCTTTTGGCTGGACAGCCGTCGCAGGCCGGACACCTTGGCTTTGCCGAGGGGCACGCGCAATGTCATCCGGTCCTTGTCGAAATGCACCACAAACACGCTGAGCGTGTAACCGGATATCTCCTGCGTCTCAATCGCGACTATTTTGCCGACCCCGTGGGTCGGATACACGACGAGATCACCGGTGGCAAAGGGGGCTTTCTCAGAATTCATATCCGTCTCTCACAATCGACCCACTTGGCGCTGCCGGGACGCTTCAGTTGGTCGCTAGACTGGGCGACGGTCACACCCGCGACTCGATGAGGAGCGCGGCACGCACGGTCAACAGGCAACAGCACCACGATGACAATACCATGAAAAGGGATCTCATGCCAGCCGATGGGCGCATATCCCCTCCGCAAATCCGCGGCCGCCGCCTGGTCTTAGCAACCCTAGCCGGCTTCAGCGTCCGCCGGGATTGGGGCTGAAGTATTTGTCGTACTTGTCGGTGACCTCCTTGAAATCGTCGGCATCCTCCGGGAAGGGCTTCTTGCGCGTAATATTCGGCCAGCTCGCTGCGTACTGGCGGTTGAGCTCTAGCCATCGCTCGGCCGGCGGTTCGCTATCGGGAATGATCGCTTCGACCGGGCATTCCGGCTCGCATACCCCACAATCGATGCACTCGTCAGGGTGGATCACCAACATGTTCTCCCCCTCGTAGAAGCAGTCGACGGGGCAAACCTCCACGCAATCCATATATTTGCAACGGATGCAGGCTTCGGTGACAACATAGGTCATGGTCTTCGATTCTTCTCCTGAAATTCCGGCACGTTCCGCGGGAACGGATCAGACCGCCAGGTCGAGGCCGAGCCGCTTCAGCACACGCAAGCGGGCTTCGCCGCGCTCGCGGTCCGGCACATAGATCAGTCCCCCGACGCGGCGCACCAGACTGTCCTCGTACTCGTCGAGCACCCCGTCCGCGTAGGCAACTTCCCAAAGCATCTCAATGATCTCCACCCGCTCCTCGAACAAGAGCCGCTCGTTGATGATCCGGGTGAAATGGAACAGCTCGGCGGATTCGGAAGCGGCTGTCTGTCCGGCCGCGAGCAGCTCATCCGCATCGGACCGGGACAGGTTGAAGCGGCTTTGCAGCAACCGCGCGATGACACCGCGATCCGCCTCGTCAAATCGGTCGTCGCTGTTCGCCGCTTCAACGAGCAGAGCCGCCAGAGCGAGCTGCAACGCCTCCTGCCGCCTGCCCGTTTCCCCGCGGTGATCCGGCCAACTGCCGCTGATCCACGCCCGGATGCTGTCGATCATCGTCCTGCCTAACATTTGGGTCGCGCCGGGGCAACCCCATGCGATTTGGGGTTTTCCCCACATACTTTCAAAGGTTCAATGGCGCAGACGGAAATCACCTGCCGAGTTCGACCGTTCTTGGCGGAGTACCCAGAACCGCTTGCGGATGCGATCGTGACGAAACGCGGCGACATCATCGTTCTTCATTTTGCCGGTCAAATGCCGCTGGCCGGCATCGCTTGGCAGGCGATGCATTACATGGTCGGCCTCGAACGGCTCGGATACCGATGCTGGTACGTCGAGGATGGCGGCGCCAACCCCTTCGACCCGCGTGCAAACAGCATCGTCATGGCGTGTGACTACAATGTTCGGTGTCTAAAGGAGGCGATGGAAGAACACGGGTTCGGTGAGCGCTGGTCCTATTGGGACGCGATTCACGATAGGCATTACGGCTTGTCGCGGAGCCAGGTGCGCGCCCTCTATCGGCGAGCAGATGCTCTCATCAATCTTTGCGGCGCGACGCGATTGCGCGATGAGCATCTCGCCTGCCCGGTCCGCATCATGATCGATACGGATCCCGTGTACGAGCAACTCAAATATGCGGCTGCCGACCGAGAGTCGCGCGCCTATTTGGATGCCCATACTCATCTCTTCACCTACGGCGAGAATTCTCGGGGCCGCGGACTGCCCGGTGCCGTTGTGCGGTGTCTCGTGGCGCCCGACCCGGCCTCCCGTGGACGTCGATTTGTGGCCCCAACCGCACGATGCGCCGTGCTGCTTCACGACCATCGCGACCTGGGAGAACAAAGGCAAGAATATCGAGTACGGGGGCGCGAGCTATGTTTGGTCGAAGCACGTCAATTTTCTCCGATTTCTCGACTTGCCTACGCACCGGCCGGACAGCTGCTTTCGCATGGCCATGCTGCCGCCGGATGATGGGGTACGCGCCGCGGTCGCCGCTGGTGGCTGGGGCCTCGTCGATCCGCGCCCAATTTCGGCCGACATGCGGTCCTACCGCAACTTCATCGCCCGTTCGCGCGGCGAGCTTACCGTGGCGAAGGATATTTATGTTCGGCCCAACAGCGGATGGTTCAGCGATCGCAGCGTCTGCTATCTCGCGGCTGGTCGGCCGGTGATAACCATGCGCACTGGCTTCAGCAAATTTTGCCCGGCCGGGGTCGGCTGGTTTGAGTATTCCAATCATGAGGAGGCGCTTGCCGCCATCGACGCAGTTGCCACGGATTACTTCGGCAACAGTCGGGCGGCGCGCGAACTTGCCAGGGAATATTTCGCGCCGGATCGCGTTCTTGGGGCGCTAATGGCGGATTGCGGGTTGTGAGCCGACCACACCTCGCCTTGACAGCTGCGGTAGCTGACGTTCACATGCTGCGTGGAAAATCGGAGAGGCGCAGCCAGCGCGTGGCGAGTCTGGCGGAATTGCTTCTCCTTACGCCAACGGTGGGTCTGACGAGGCACTTATCAACTCCGTTTCGGATCGACCTCGACCGCGATATCGCGCCAGAAACCAGGACATGGGCGTTTTGACAGCCAGACTCGCTGCCAGGCCCGTAACCGCGACGGGCCTCACCGACAAAGCGGCGTGCTTCCATCAGTTCAATGCGAAATCAGGGTGGGACCAGCTGTCGCTTGTTATCGTGTTGGTGGCCATCGCTCTTGTGCTGTCCACTTTCCGCGACTACGGCGTCACCTGGGACGAGGATGTCCACAATTGGTATGGGAATTTCGTCCTCGATTATTATTTGTCTCTTTTCGGCGATAAGACTGCGCTGCACTGGCGGGACCTCTATAACTACGGCGCCGTGTTCGACACGGTGGCGGCGGCGCTGAACCGCGTCTCCCCGATCGGCGTCTACGAGACCCGGCATCTGCTGAACGGGCTGGTGGGAACGCTCGGATTGATTGGCTGCTGGAAGCTGGGCCGCGCGGTGGCCGGCCCCCGCGGCGGATTTATTTCATCTGTGCTGCTGATTTCGACGCCGAATTATTACGGGCAGATGTTCAATAATCCAAAGGACATACCGTTTGCAGTCGGCATCGTATGGAGCACCTATTACTTGATCCGAATCGTACCGACACTGCCCCGGCCTCGCTTGGGGACGTTGGCCAAACTCGGTGCAGCGATCGGTATGACAATGGGTGTGAGGATCGGCGGCCTGTTACTGCTGTGCTATTTGATCCTCCTCCTGGCCCTGGACGGAACCTGGCGCGCCGTTTCCGCCAAACAGTTCGGTGTGCTGGCCCGCACCGCTTGGGTCAGTTTCTGGCGAGTTCTGCTCCCGGTCGTAGGCGTTGCCTATCCGGTCATGTTGTTATTCTGGCCGTGGGCGCAGACCGACCCGATAGAGAATCCGTTGCGTGCGCTTGCCTTTTTCTCGCATCAAACTTTTCCATTCTACACGTTGTTCGACGGCCAGTTTGTGCCGGCGAGCGACCTACCATGGACTTATCTCCCGACTTATATCGCCCTCGCGCTGCCGGAGCTCGTTCTCGTCCTGTTATTTTCTGTTCCGGTTGCAGCCGGGGTCGCGCTTTGGCGCGGTAATTTCCGCTTGAGCCGAGAACAAGCGCTCGCAAGCTTCGTCCTCGGCATCGGGATCGTCTTCCCAGTCGCGTACGCCATAGCCATCAAGGCCGTATTGTTCGACGGTATGCGCCATTTCATCTTTGTGCTGCCACTGATCGCCGTTGCGGCGGCAGTTGCCGCAGATACGGGTCTCGATTGGTTGTCGCGGTTCCCGTACCGACGGCCGATCTGGGTCGTGCTCGCTCTTTATGGCTGCGCGCATATTTCGATCATGGCCATGCTGCACCCAGATCAATACGTTTATTACAATGCCTTCGTCGGCGGGGTCGCGGGCGCCCAGCACAAGTTCAAGCTCGACTATTGGGCCAATTCCTATGCCGAGGCGGTGCAGGGGCTCGAAGATTATTTGCGCGCCGAGTATGGTGCGGATTTCGAAGAGCGCGAATTTACCGTCGCTGTTTGTGGGCCGCCGATCTCAGCTGACTATTATTTCCCTCCGAATTTTCGGTTCGTTCGCGACCGCGCCCGGGCTGATTTTTTTATCGCCTTCACCAAAGACAACTGCGAACGATCACTGCCCGGCCGGCCGATTTATCGGGTCGAGAGGATGGGTGCGCTCCTGTCTCTGGTGCTTGATCGGCGCGACCTTGTTGCGGAGCGACGGCCCGCGAAGCACGCTTCGGCGGCACTCCCTTCGAGGCCGATC
>CAVOHI010000043.1:0-245216 GCA_963695605.1 uncultured Alphaproteobacteria bacterium
CCGATAAGAAACCGTAAATTACGGACAGTGGTCGCGCCTCACCCTCCCGCTACGCGTGTCCCTGTCTCGGCCGGCGCGGCCCCCACACTTCCCTCCCCCGCGAGCGGGGGGAGGGCTAGGGAGGGGGCCCCGCGGGTCGCGGCGATCGTGGAGGACTGGCTCCGGATGGCTTGCCTCGCTCGCCGTTTACCGCGAGCCGCGGCTGATCGCGGTGCTGCTGATGGGGTTTGCGAGCGGGCTGCCGCTCGCGCTGACCTTCGGGACATTGTCCTTTTGGCTGTCGGAGGTCGGCGTCTCGCGCACCTCGATCGGCCTCTTCGCATTGGTCGGAATTTCCTACAGCCTCAAATTTCTGTGGTCGCCGGCTATCGACCGATTGCCGATCCCGATCCTGACCGCCCGCCTCGGGCGGCGGCGCGGCTGGGCATTGGCGATCCAGCCGGCGCTGGCGCTCGCGATTCTGGCGCTCGGCTTCACCGATCCGAGATCCGATCCCGGCGCGACCGCGCTCGCCGCCGTCGTCGTCGCTTTCCTGTCGGCGAGCCAGGACATCGTCATCGATGCCTACCGGATCGAGCTGTTGCGGCCCGAAGAGCAGGGCGCCGGCGCCGCCGCGACGCAATGGGGCTACCGCTTCGGCATGCTCGCCGCCTCGGCCGGAGCGCTCTATGCCGCGAGCTTTGGCGGCTGGAGCTTCGCCTACGGGCTGATGGCCGGGCTGATGTTCGTCGGCATGGCCGCGGTCTGGTTCACCCCCGAGCCGGGCGGCATTCGCCCGCTCGAACCCCTGCCCGGGGATTCGCCGCTTACTCGGGTCGCAGCCTGGCTCGAGCGCGCCGTCGTCGCGCCCTTTGCCGATATGCTCGGCCGCCGCGGCGCGCTCGCGATCCTTTCCTTTGTGATCCTCTACAAATTCGGCGACGCGCTCGCCGGAACGATGTCGAACCCGCTCTACGTGTCACTCGGGTTCACCAAGGTCGAGGTCGCCAATATCGGCAAAGCCTACGGTTTTGTCGCGAACCTCGCCGGTCTCGCCGCCGGGGGCGTCGTCGTGCTGCGGTTCGGCATTTTCCGGGCGCTGCTCGTCTGCGGCGTGCTCCAGATGCTGTCGAACCTGATGTATGTGCTGCAAGCCTGGGTCGGGCACGATGTGCCGACTCTGGCGCTGACCATCGGGGTCGAGAACCTGACCGGCGGCATGGGATCGGCGGCGTTCGTCGCCTATCTCTCCGGCCTCTGCAACATCGCCTTCACGGCGACCCAATACGCGCTGCTGACCTCGCTCGCCGCGATCGGCCGCACGACGTTGTCGGCGTCGGGCGGCGCGCTGGCCGACGCTCTCGGCTGGAGCCCGTTTTTCGTTCTCGCAACCGCGGCCTGCCTGCCGGGACTTCTCCTCCTCGTCTGGATCATGCGGTCGGAGTCGGCCGCGGGACCGCCGATCAGCCGTAGGAGAACAGCCGGCTGCGATGCCGTTTGAGCCACGCCCGCGCCGCCGCGCTGCCGGGTGACAGGCTCTCCACCAGGCGCCAAAAGCGGGGGCCGTGGTTCATCTCGGCGAGATGGGCCACCTCATGGGCGACGACATAGTCGATGACCGGTTCGGGCGCAAAGATGAGCCGCCAGCTGAACGAGAGGTTTCCCCCGGCCGGAGCAGCTTCCCCATCGGCTCTTCGTATCACGTACGCCGACCCGCGCCAGCTTGCGTCCGATCCGCGCCGCGAGGGGACGTGCCCGGTCAGCGAACTCGGCGCGCGCCATCGCCACGAGGTGATCACGGACGCGGCGCTCGAGATGCGCGGGATCGCCGCGCACCCAGATCTCGCCGTCACGGATCGCCACCGGCGGAGCTGCTGGGTCGTCCTCGCGCCGGATGCGATGGGGGATGCCGAGCACCGGCACGATGACCCCCTCGGCGAACCGCACCGGTTGCGGCAGGGCTGCGAGGCGGGCGGCGATCCAGCCCTGCTTGGCGGCGAGAAACCGCAAACCATGCCTCGCCGGCACGCCGGGAGGCAGGACCAGCTCGACCTTGCGTTCGGCCGCATCGATCCGCAGCGCGATCCGCCGCGCCCGCTGGCTGACCCGGATCGATACGCGAGCGTCGAAATCGTACGCCGCCACAGACTGCCCTCGGGTATCTTCAGTATCAATGCCCTACCCGCCGTGACTCACGAGCCTAGCGCGGCGGCGGGAGGTCGAGAAGCACGCGCGAACGGCGGTCTAGAAGCGCGGGTACTGGTCTTTACAATCTCCGCTCGGGAGGATCCAGGCGCCGAATCGGTTTCATCACGGGGTTTCCCGATCGATGAGGTGGATAAACGAACCGAAGACGGATCCTTGCCGCAAACCGTAGGCGCCGAGATGTTCGTCTGCCGCGCCGAACACCGAAAAGAGCGGGGTGGCGGCCCCTTGCCGGGTAATTGTCGCGTAGTGAAATTCGTGTCCCCGAAAGACGGCACCGGCAGCGCCGAGCGGAGTGCCGGTGCGCAAGATCGCCCGTCGGTAACCAAGATGCAGCCGTCGTTCGGCAAAGCTCGTCACCAGCGGCAGCAGTCCCGACATCCGCCGACTGCGCCCTTCTCGATCGATCAGAGCGTCGCCGAGAACCATGTAGCCGCCGCATTCGCCATAGATCGCCGCCCCGTTTGCCGCGGCCCGGCGGAGGCCGGTCGATGAAGGTCTCCGCCGATGCGAGCCGATCCGCCCAAAGCTCGGGGTAGCCGCCCGGCAGGTAGACGGCATCGGCTGCGGCGTCGGGCGGCTCGTCCGCGAGCGGCGAGAAGAAGGCGAGTTCGGCGCCCTGGCTCCGCCAACCCTCGAGCACGGCGTGATAGGCGAAGCAGAACGCCTCGTCGCGGGCTACCGCAATGCGCCGACCCAGAGGCGGCACCGGGGCGGCTCTCGCCGCGGGCGTGAGAACCGAGCCGAGGGCCAAGCTCAACAGCTGCTCGACATCGACTGAGGCGCCGATATGGGCGGCACAGCGCTCGATGACGGCTTCGGCATCGCCATTTTCGCGCTGCCGGCACGAGGCCGAGATGACGCGACGGGACAACCAATCCCGGATCGGCCGGCAAGGAGCCGAGGCAGGCGAGACGCGGCAGATGCCGAGCCGCCGCGGCCGCGAGCAGCGCGCCGTGGCGTTCGCTCGAAACCCGGTTGAAAATCACCCCGGCAAGCGGCACCGAGGGCTGATGACTGGCGAAGCCGCGCAACAAGGCGGCGACCGAAGCGCCTTGCCCTCGCGCATCGACGACCAGCACCACCGGCCAGCCGGTCACGCGGGCGAGTTCGGCAGTCGAACCGGCCTCACCGTCGTGGCCCGTCCCGTCGAACAATCCCATGACGCCTTCGCAGAGGACGATATCGGCGCCGGCTTCGAGTTCGGCGACGAGCGCCGCGAGGGTCGCCGGCCGCATCCCCCAGACATCGAGGTTCAGGCAAGGCTTGCCCGAAGCCGCAGCATGGAAGGTCGGATCGATGAAATCGGGTCCCGCTTTCGCCGTCGCGACTCGCCAGCCCGCGCCGACGCAAATGTCGCGCCAGACCGGCGGTAACCAAGGTTTTGCCGCTTCCGGAAGCGGGGGCGGCGAGGATCAGCCCGCGCCCGGTCACGACGGCTCGCCGCGCTCTTGCCGCGCTCAGCGCGCCAACCCAATCAAGCGTGGCGCGCAGGCCCACAACTCGGCCGATGACGACGATCGCGGGAACCTGAATATCGACCGGCACCCTCGCGATCTCCCCGAGCGTCGACACCAGCACCGATTGTGCGGGTGTGGTTGCCTTGCTGATGATGGCCATCGGCTCATCGGATCGCCGCCCGGCCTCCAGCAGCCGCTTGGCTGATTTTCATCAGATGCCGTGATGCCATGTAGAGCACGAGAACCGGGGCGCCTCGGGCGATGGCATCCCAATCGAGCCCCCCGGGAACGTCGCCGTCGCTGTCGTGGCCGGTCAGGAAGGTGACTGCGGAATTGGTATCGCGATGGGTGACAGGGATCCCGGCATAAGCCGGTCCGCCGATCCCGGCGGTAATTCCGGGCACGATGCGGAACGGGATGCCGGCGCCGGCGAGCGCCAGCGCCTCCTCTCCGCCGCGCCCGAACACGCAAGGATCCCCGCCCTTCAGGCGCAAGACGCGGTTGCCGGCCTGCGCCAAGCGGATCAGCCGCGCCGAGATGTCCGGCTGGCTCGGCGAGGGTCGACCGCCGCGCTTGCCCGCATAGTCGAGCATCGCGCCAGACCGCGCCAAGCGCAGGATGCGCGGATCGACCAACGCGTCATAAGCGACGACGTCGGCGCGCGCCAGCGCATGCAGCGCCAGCGCGGAGAGAAGCCCCGGGTCACCGGGACCGGCCCCGACGAGCCATACGCTGCCAGGTTCAAACTCCGGCAAGACCGAGAAGGGCGCTGTCGATCACTTTGAAGACCGCTCCCCGAAGAGACGGGCAAGCCCCGTCTCCGTCCCTGCACGCGAGGAGTGGCGGTGGCACAGTCGGCAGGCCAGAAGGTAGTCATCCTAACCGGTTTTGCTAAGATCGGTTTATGGCACCGGAAGTGAGCCCAGCGCTGCGCCGAGGTTGGACGACGGGCGCTTGTGCTGCCGCAGGCCTCGCGGGCAGCCTTCGCCGCGATGCTCACGGGCCGCTTCCCCGATCCCGTCGCGATCCGGTTGCCGCGCGGCGGCACGGCGACCTTTCCGCTGGCCCTGGCGGAACTGAGCGGCACCGGCGCCCGCGCCGGTGTCGTCAAGGACGCCGGCGACGACCCCGACATCACGCACGGCGCGCTGATTATCGCCGAAACCGCGTGGGCCGCGCCTGGCTCGGGCATCGGGTTCGTTGCCGGGGAAGGGGTGGGCACGGTGACCCGGGCCGGTCTTTCGCTCGCGGTCGGCGAGCCGGCGATCAATCCCGCACCGCGTGCACTGATCCGCGACATGCTTATCGATGCGGCCGCGGAACTTGGCGCGCCCCGGCCGGACATAACAGTGACGATCTCAATTCCCGGCGGCGTCAGCCTCGCCGAGAAGACGATGAACGCGCGGCTCGGGATTGTCGGCGGGCTCTCTATCCTCGGCACAACCGGCATTGTCGTCCCCTACTCGTGCGCATCGTGGATCCACTCCATCCACCGCGGGATCGACGTCGCTCGCGCCGCTGGCCTCGACCACATTGCGGCGGCGACCGGAGCGACCTCGGAGCGCGCCGTTCAACGCCTTTACGATTTGCCCGATCATGCCTTGATCGATATGGGCGATTTCGTCGGCGGTACATTGAAGTATTTGCGTCGTCACCCGGTCGAACGGCTGACGATTGCCGGCGGCTTTGCCAAGCTTGCCAAGCTCGCCGCCGGACATCTCGATCTGCATTCGGCGAGAAGCCAGCTGGACATCGCCTGGCTTGCCGGGCATGCTCGGCGAACTCGGTGCCGAGCCCGGCGACAATCGAGGCGGCGCGTGCCGCCAACGGAGCGGCCGAAATCCTCGGCGTCGCCGGCGACTTGCGAGAAACACTGGCCCGCGCCATAGCGGGGCGGGCGCGCGAGGTGGCGCTGGCGACGATATGCGGGAAGACCGCCGTCGAGGTCGCGGTCGTGGACCGGCAAGGCGGCTTCCTTGCGCGGGTTGGCGGGTGACGAGAGAGCGGCTTTTGATCCTGGGAGGGACCGGCGAGGCAGCGGAACTCGCCCGCGCCGCCGCGGCGCGCTTTGGCGATGCGCTGGAGGTCACGACCTCGCTGGCCGGACGGACCGAACGCCCGCGCCCTCTGGCGGGCCACGTTCGCATTGGCGGCTTTGGCGGCCCGGCCGGGCTTGCCGCTTATCTGACCGAGCACGGCATCGGGCGGCTGATCGACGCCACTCACCCCTTCGCCACCAGGATCTCGACCGCGGCACGACTGGCTTGCGAGCAGGCGAATGTCCCCCGGCTGGTATTGCGGCGCGCCCCTTGGCGCCGTCACCCGCTCGACCGCTGGATCGAAGTCGATGGTGTCACGGCCGCCGCCGCGATCGTCGATCGCACGGGGCGGCGCGCTTGGCTCACCGTCGGTGCGAGCGAGATTGCCGCCTTCAGTGCCGCGACACGCGGTCCACTATCTGGTACGCCTCGTCGATCCGCCGCGCCATCCCCTGCCGTTGCGCTCCTACGAGGTGATCGTGGGACGTGGGCCGTTCTCTGTGGCGGAAGAGCGCAGCCATATCGAGCGCCACGCGATTGATGTGCTCGTTTGCAAGGCGAGCGGCGGCGGGGCGACCGAGGCGAAAATCATCGCCGCGCGGGAACGCGGTCTCCCCGTCATCATGGTTCGGCGGCCGCCGCCCGAGCCCGGCGAAGGGGTGGACACGGTGGAGGAGGCGCTCGACTGGCTGCGGCTCCTACCGCGCTTCCCGAGGCAAGGAGGGTGTCATGAAAACTCGTCTGACCGCCGTACTCTTGGTGGCCGCGCTCGGTACTCCTGTGCTCGGCTCGGCGGCGCATGCCGACGTTAGTATTTTCGGGGGGTATTGGGAGAACGTGGCGCGCGCAGCCAGCCAGAACGATGCGGCCAAGGTCAGGTCGCTGTTAGCCAATGACGGGAACCCGAACCAGACCGACGAGGAGGCGCGCACCGGGCTGCATTATGCCGCGATGAACGGCAATCTCACGATTATTGCAATCCTGATCAAGGGCAGCGCGAAGCTCGATGCCAAGGACAAGCTCGGCAACACACCGCTGCACTTGGCGGCCGATCGCAATCAAGTCGAGGCGGCAAAACTTCTCCTCGATGTGGGCGCCCCGGTCGATGCGGAGAACAAGAACGGTATGACACCGCTGATGATGGCCGCCAATCGCGGGAATATCGATGTCGTATTGGCTCTTCTCGCCAAGGGCGCCAGCGTCACCAAGACTGATTTTACCGGCCGTGACGCCGCCGGATGGGCGCGTGGAGAGCCACCGCCCGGCGGTGGTGCAGGCGATAAAACGGGCGCAGACCGCCAAACGATCATAAGGGACCCGCAACGGTTTATAGTTTTTCGAATACGGCGCAGGTGATCCGGTACTCGGCGCCCAGCCAGTATAGTCGCGCCATCGAGCGCTTCCATCTTTCGAAGGACAGGAACGGCACGGGAAAGCGGCAAAAATGCCGAAGTAGAATCCATGGCCGCTCTACGAACCGCATCGCGATACGATACCCCGGCCCCGAGGATTGTGGCTTCGAGCAGGCGGGCATCGGCAAAGAGCTCGCCAAGTTCCGCGGGGCTCGGCCGGTACATCGTATCTATCGGGTCGCGATGATAGGGATAGCTGAACGGCACCGTGACAAAGACGAGCCCGCCTGCTGGCAGAAGATCTAGACAATGCTGCGCCAACCCTCGGGGCTCGAGCACGTGTTCGAGCAGGTTGCAGCACAGCAGCGCCTTTGGCCCAAGCGCGCCCAACCGGCGGACATCGGCAGCATCGGTCAGATCCGCCCGGATATCGACGCCCGGCAATTCGCGCATGTCGACATGGAGGGTCTCGACACCGCGACTGCGCAATGGGCAAAACACCTCGAAGTCGATCCAAGGTTGTACCGCTTTACGCACCACGGCCGAGCTGCTGCCTAGGTTTAGCACCGGCGACAGCCGCTCGGGCGGGAACGCGTCGAGCGCGCGGCGGAGCCAGCGGGCTTCGGCTTCGAACATCGCGATCTCGATCGCTCCCCGGAAAGCGTAACGATGCCTCAATCCGCGATCACTGCGAAAGAGCGATCTGCGTCATCCGGCTTGCTTGAACGGCGCACCCGGTCGCAGGCATTCTTCCGCAAAGTTGGTGGCCATAATCGTTCCGTGTTTCAGTCGATCGCACCGCTGCCGCCTCGCCTCGACGCGAGCGCCTTTCCGGCGGACTACGCCGCTCAACGCGTTTTTCGCTTGGAACGAGGCGCGGTATTTGCGCGACCGCCGATATCACATCGCCCGCGATATCCACAGGCTGCTCCAAAGGTACGAGGGCGAAACCGAGGTCTGTCTCGCCCACCTGGCGTGTCGGCCGATTATTCGCTGGCGCTTCGGCCAACGAATCGGACTGTCCCTAACCAGCCTCCGCGCGGCTCGTGAGCTCGTCGAGCAATTGCCGGGATTCGCCAGCCGTGGCGGCCGCGAGCCGCCTCGTCTATTCGCTGATGGCCAGCATCGGCGCTGTCGATCCGGCCTTACACGCCGCGGTATTCCGGGCATTCGAAGATCTGGCGAGCCATGTCGATCTGGACAGGGTCGCCGGATTGCGGCCCTCCCGAAAGCCGGCTTCCCGGCCACCACAGGAGATCCTGATCATAAAACTCGGCGCGCTCGGCGATTTCATCCAGGCACTCGGCCCGATGCCGGACATTCGGCGCCATCACGCGGGCGACCGAATTACCTTGCTGACGACGCCACGCTATGCAGAGCTTGCTGCGCAAACGAGGTTGTTCGACGACATTTTGATCGATCGGCGACCAAAGGCGTTCGATCTCGAAGGCTGGCTCGCGCTCCGCCGAACACTGCGGCGCGGCCGCTTTGATCGGATCTACGATCTCCAGACCTCGGATCGGTCCGGCATCTATGCTTGGCTACTACGGTCGGGGCGAATGCCGGAATGGTCCGGGATCGTATGGCAGTGTTCTCACCCGCACGCCAATCCGCAACGAGACCGGCAGCACACGATGGACCGCCAGGCCGAGCAATTGCTGATGGCGGGAATTTACCCCGTCTCGCTCGTGCCCTGGCTGCCGGCTGCGGGATCTCTACCTGCTGCGCTTGCCGGCAAGCGCTTTGTTGTGCTGATTCCGGGCTCGTCGCCTCGCCACTTGGCGAAGCGCTGGCCGGCAACTCGTTACGGCGAGCTGGCGATAAAACTGAAACGCGCCGGCTACCTGCCTGTCCTGGTTGGTGTCCATGGCGAAGCGGATCTCGGCCGCATGATCTGCGATATTTGCCCGACGCCGTGGACCTCGTCGGACGCACCGACGTCGCCGCGCTCGCCGCTCTGGTACGCTCGACCGCGCTGACGGTGGGAAACGATACCGGCGCCACCCATGTCGCCGCCGCCGGCGGAAACCCGGTCGTGGTCCTGTTCTCGCGGGCCTCCGATCCAGGCCTGTGCGCGCCGCGCGGCGAACTCGTTCATGTCCTGATGAAACCCGATCTCGGCGATATCTCGGTCGAGACGGTATTCGCCGCTTGCATGGCAATCGCCGCTACGCCAGCCAAGTGATCTAACCAGTGGTATTGTGGATCCCTACCTTCCACATTTGACCGATATCCTAGCGCTCTGTGTAACCTGGGCCGTCGGCGGATTACTTCTTTTGGCCGGAGCCGGCTTGACCGGCAATCGCGGGGCTCCCGAATTTCATATCGCTGCAGGATGGGGCGCCTTATGCCTTTTGCTGACGAGCTGGGGCGTTTTCGTGCCGTTGAGCATGCAGCTCCCTGCGGTCGCTTTCGGCATCGGCGCTCTGACCATCATGTTGGTGCCGAAACGGCGGCCGAACGCGGGCGCGTGGCTCGCGCTGGGTAGAATGCTCGCCGTCTCTCTGCCGCTGTGGCTGGTTATCGCGCCGCTCAGACCGTCACAGCCGGATACCTTTCTCAACCTTTTGCCCAATGCTTTTTATCTCGTCGACTATGGCTTGCTGCCGACCGCAGCCCGGCCGCCGAGCTATTCGCTGCTGCCGGCAGCCCCCTACAACACACAGTTCTTGAGCTTTCTCGGCTCGTTGCTCGACGCCGACTATCCCGCCCCGGGCATGTCGCTGGTCAATGTCATGCTCCAACTCGTTGCCGGGATTGCGATTGTTCGCGCACTCGCTCCGCCGGAGACCTCGTCGGAAAAGCCGCCTGGCTGGGGCCTCACGGCGCTCGGCTTTTTGCTGGCGACGTTATTCAACCCGGGTTTCGTGCCGCGCATCCATTTTTCTGCCTATGGCGAGCCGGCGCTCGCCGCAATGGCGGTCCTTGCCGCTTGGCTCTTCGTATTGGCACAAGGTGAGCTGGCTCGGGGAAACCGGCCAGCGCAACTTCTGCCGCTGGCCTTGGCTTTAGCAGCAATTGCCAACACTAAGCAGACGGGGATCGCGCTTGTCGCTGCGCTCGCCGGGGCCGCCCTGATCAGTGCCTGGGCCGAGCGAAGGGTGCAGCTTGCGGCGGCGCTGGGTCGCACGGCGCTGGCCGTTTTGCCTGCGTCGTTCCTTTTTGCGATCTGGCGATATCACGTCGGCCATGCGGGGGTCGACGAGCTCAGACTGCTGCCTTTTGGCAATTGGAATTGGACCCATCTCTCCGACACCGCGGCGAGCGTTCTCGGCGTCGTATCGGAAAAACCACTCTACTTCGGCTGCGTCGCCGCTGCGTTCCTGGCCCTACCGTTGGTGTGGTGGCGACAAGGTTGGACGGCCACCTCTCGACTTCTGATATTCAACGCAGCGCTGTTCGTCCTGTACAATATATTTATTTTCACGACCTATATCGCTGTGTTTCCGACTGAGATGAGCAGTGCGGCGCATTCATATTTCCGCTACAATACTCAGCTGTCGCTGGTTCTCGTTCTGTCTCTGGCATTGACCGCCCGCGATCTCGGCGCAGCGGCCCGGATCTGGGAGAGGCCCTTGCGGGCCGCCAATGCAGCCTTCTTGGGCCTTGCCCTTCTGGCGCCGATTGCCTTTGCAAAACGGCTGCGCTTTGACCTCGACATGCCGCAGCCCTTAGTGTGGGACCTTGCAAAGAAGCTACCGCCCTATCTGAGCGATGGCGGCCGCCTGGCACTGCTGCTGCCGGGCGACAACGACAGCGTCGCCACGATGATCTCCGGGGTACTGGCTGACACGCCGCCGCGCCGTCATATGCTGGACCTTCTGCGGCGCAATACCGCCGATGCGGCAACACTGGACGAAGCAGCCCGTCTCGGCTACCCTCTCGCCTTGATTTCATGCACTCCGAACGGATTGGGGGATCTGCCCGCCGGCCAGGCGGTTCTTCTCCGCCATGATCCGGACGGATGGCATCTTATTGCGGCTTGGCCCTACCCTCCGCATGCCGCCGAGCGTCGCTGGCAACACATCTTGTCCTGGCCTCCGCTCTGCCGCAGCCAGTAGCTCTTCGCGCCTCATCCTGCTGGGCTCCCGCAGCGCGCATCGTGGAGGACCGTGAATATCTCGAAGGTCGACTGCCCGAAAAAGGGTCGGAGACACGGGGCTGGCGGAAGACTCAGTGGCTCGCCTCCGGTCACGGCGACAAAATCGTACTGTTGCAGCACCTTTGGCGTATTGCGGCCGGCCAGAACGACATCCCACAACTCCGGCGGCGTTGCCGCGTCCGCGAGCGCGTCGTACGGTGGTTTCAGCGCAATCGGCTGCTGTCCTTTATAGGCAAACAGGGTCGGCACAAAGGCCTCGCGCCGCGCCACCGCCAGGACGGCCAGATGCACTTCCGGAACCGGCACAAAATTGACCGCACTGGCTGGATAGGCGACGGCCAGCTTGGCGCCGCGCGGCAGCATGTCGATGCCGGCCAAATCAGCCGAGTAGATGCGGTCGGCCCGCAGCCAGACGTATTCTATGACGGCCATGCGGGCGACCAGCAGAACTGCCGCCACAACGCCAATCGCGGCTGCCGTGCGCCGATTGGGGAATTTTGCCGCGCTTGCGGCGATCAGCAGCAGGAACATCGCGACCGGCAGCCGGTGGTCGGCACCCGAGCCGCCATAGATCTGGCTCGGCAATAACAGATAGGCTGCGAAGACGAGGCCGGCAGCCCCGGCCAGTCGAGGCGCCAGCCGGAGCCGTCGCGTTGCGGCGAGCCACCCGATGAGCCCGAGGAACAGGGCAAAACAGACGATATCGAAGGCGCGATCGTAGTTGTCGAAGACACTGAACAAGAGATCGGCTTTGCGCCAGAACGCTGCATAGCTGATGCCGCCGGCCGCGGCCGGGTGCCAATAGCCAAAAAACAGCACTGCAGGAATGGCGAACTGCGCTCCCGCGATCGCTATTCTGCGGCCAAGTGCCGGCCAGCGGCGGGCACGCAGTTCGCCCCAGGCCGGCGACAGCTCGATCCCGATAATAACCAATGCGTAAAAGCCGAAGGCGGCGATATGGCTGAGATAGCAGGCGAGCGCGACGACCGACGAAGCCAGGGTCCTGAGCCACCAGCGCTCGCGTTCGAGCGCCAGCCACAGCGCGGCGCCGGCGAGCGCGACGCCGATCCCAAAGAGGTAGTTCAGAAAGCCCCACAAGAACATTCGGTTGTAGAGCAGCAGGAACGCAAGCAGAGGCCACAGTCTCCACACCCCGGTGGCCACGCGATTCAACCATATCGTTCCGCCTGTTATCAGGCCGAAGATCGCGACCAGGAACAGCTTCGACGCAATGTCGAGCGGCATCAGCCGTGCGAGCGGCGGCACGATCAGATCTTGCGCGAGATTGGGCAGCGGCTCCCAATGCACGGCGTAGAATTGATTGCCGCCCTCGCTGAGGACGTGCATGCGCGCCAGATGATTGGGGTAGTCGAAAAGCGGCGGCAGCACCGTCGAGAACAACGGCACTGCCGCCAGAATCATCAGCAGCGCAAAGGCACCCCAGACCCGGAGGGCTGCGCGGCGTTGCGTCAGAACCGCTCCACCCACGGCCGCAGCTCGACTTCCCAGGCCCAGGCCGAGCGCGGCTGCTGCAATAGGTGCAGATAGGATGCGGCGATCGCGTCGGGATCGAGCATGCTGTCGGGGCGGTCCGGCGGCTCCGTGCGGCCGGGATTGCGGATCGCCCCGTCGATCACGAAGTGGCCGATATGGATGCCCTGCGGCGCCAGCTCGCGCGCCATGCTCTGCGCGAGGCCACGCAGCGCGAATTTGCCCATCGCAAAGGGTGCCGAGAGCGGATAGCCCTTGACGCTCGCCGAGGCGCCGGTGAAGAGGATCGCGCCGTGCTTTTTCGGAAGCATCCGGGCCGCCGCCTCTCGCGCCACGAGGAAACCGCCATAGGCGCTGACCATGAGGGCTCGCTCGACCTCGGCCGGCACCAGCTCGGCCACGGGACCGCGGGCGCGGGCGCTGGCATTGTAGACGACCACATCCGGCGCGCCGGTCGCGGCCTCGACCGCCGCGAACATCTGCGCCACCTGGCCCGGGTTGGTTGCGTCGCAGGTGAAAGCCTTGGCGCCGGTCTCGGCGCAGAGGGCGCCGAGCTTTTCCGAGTTGCGCGCCGCAAGAGCCACCCGCAGGCCCTCGCGGGAGAACAGGCGCGCCAATGACGCGCTCAAACCCGATCCGGCCCCGACGATCAACGCAGTCTCATAGCTCGGCTTTGGCATGTGGATTTCCTCGCTGGTTGCCTCCGGACGATAATCTCACACTATAGCACCCGCACGCCGCCACCGGAGGGAGATGACGATGCCGCATCGCCTCGAGCCGCACCCCAAGAAATTCGTCGGGGTCCACGGCAAGCGAATGGCCTATGTCGAGCTTGGCGAAGGCGAGCCGGTGTTTCTTTTCCTGCACGGCAACCCGACCTCGTCCTACCTGTGGCGCAATGTGATGCCGGAAGTCGCCGGCCTCGGCCGCTGTGTCGCGCCAGATCTCATCGGGATGGGTGATTCCGACAAGCTCGCAAATCCCGGCCCCGACACTTACCGCTATGGCACCCACCGCGAGTTTCTCTGGGGGTTAATCGACGCGGTCGATAGGTCACGACGGCCCGGTCGTGCTCGTCCTTCACGATTGGGGCTCGGCCCTCGGCTTCGATTGGGCGAACCATCATCGCGGTCGGGTCACGGGCATCGTCTATATGGAGGCGATCGTCCGGCCGCTCGCCTGGACCGAATGGCCGGAAAGCTCGCGGCGGGTATTCCAGGGATTTCGCTCCGAGGCCGGCGAAGAGATGATTCTCGACAAGAACATGTTCGTCGAGCGCGTCCTCCCGGCGTCGATCTTGCGGCGGCTCGAACCGGCGGAAATGGCGGAATACCGGCGTCCCTTTGCGGGCTCCCGGGAGGATCGCTGGCCCACCCTGTCCTGGCCGCGCGAGATCCCGATCGACGGGCAACCCGCCTCGGTTGCCGAGCTGGTTGCCGCCTACGCCGATTGGATGGCGGAGAACGACATCCCTAAACTGTTCGTCAATGCCGATCCCGGCGCCATTCTGGTCGGAGACGCAGCGCGAATTCTGCCGCGGCTGGCGCAATCAGACGGAAGTGACCGTGGCCGGCAGCCATTTCATCCAGGAGGATTCCGGGCCGGAAATCGGCCGGGCCATTGCTGCCTGGTTCGCGCGGCACGCAGCCTGAGCCCGCGCTCTTCGTCATTGCGCCGCTTCGCCTGGCGATCCGCCAACCGGCTCCGCCATTTCTTCGGGCGCCTTCCGCTCGCGCGGGCCGGCAAAGGCGGTGACGACGCCGTGCAAGGTGCGCAATTCCTGCTCGGTGCATTGCGCGCGCTGAAAGAGGCTGCGCAGGTTGCGGACCATGCTCGGACGGCTCTCGCGATTGCGCAGAAAGCCGTTGCGGATCAGCTCCTCCTCGAGATGCTCGAAGAAGTTGAGGAGCTCCGCCTTGGTCGCCGGCCGGCTGCCGCCGCGGCGCAAAATCTCGGGCGGCGCGGCCACGCCTGACGTGAACCACTCATAGCCGACGATCAGCACGGCCTGGGCGAGGTTCAGCGATGAGAAGCCGGGGTTGAGCGGCACGGTCAACACCGTGTCGGCGAGCGCTACATCGTCGTTGAGGAGGCCGGTTCGCTCCGGCCCGAACAAGACCCCGCACGCCTCGCCCGCCGCGATCCGGGCCCGCATCTCGGGCGCCGCATGGCGGGGCGTCACCTCGCGCCGCACCATGCCGCGATCGCGGGCCGTCGCCGCATAGACGTGGACGAGATCGGCGATCGCCGCGGGGATGTCCGGGTAGAGCCGCGCCTTCGCAAGGAGGGCGTCGGCGCCGCTCGCCGCGGCGATCGCCTTGTCCGAAGGCCAGCCGTCGCGCGGACGCACCAGCCGCAGATCGTCGAGGCCGCAATTCATCATCGCCCGCGCGGCGGTGCCGATATTCTCGCCGAGCTGCGGCTCTACCAGGATGATCGCGGGACCATCGGTCACCGCCTGCCGGCGATGATCGGTGCCGGCCATGCTCAGTCCTTCCGCCACCAGGTCGTCGTGCCGTCCGGCCGGTCTTCGAGCAGGATGCCCTCGGCGGCGAGTTCGGTGCGGATGCGGTCGGCCTCGCCGAAGCGGCGCTGGCGACGCGCCGCCGTCCGCGCGGCGATGCGCTGCTCGATCCGTTCGGCATCGGCTTTCGCGCTGCCTTGCAGCCAGTCGAGCGGCGGCTGGCCGAGCAGGCCCATCAACTGGCCGCCGGCTTCGAGCGCCCGCTGCAGCGCGGACCGCTCGGCGTCCGAGCTCGTCCGGTTGATCGCCCCGGCGAGCTCATGGAGGTGCGTCAGGGCAAGTGGCGTGTTGAGATCGTCTTCGAGCGCGTCGCGCACCGGCCGCAGCGCCGCGTCGGCTTCGCCAAACCGCTCGAAGACGGCGTCGCGCGGCAGGGTCAGCGCGCGGTAGAAGCGATCGAGCGTCTGCCGCGCCTGGCGCAACCTCTCGCTCGTCCAGTCGAGCGGGTCGCGATAATGCGCGGTCAGCAGCGCGAGGCGGATCGCCTCGCCCGGCGCCTCGTCGAGCAATTCGCGAACGGTGCGGATATTGCCGAGCGACTTCGACATCTTGGCGCCGGCATCGGTGAGCATCCCGTTGTGCATCCAATACCGGACGAACGGGCGGCCGCCATGCGCGCAGGTGCTTTGCGCGATCTCGTTCTCGTGGTGCGGGAAGACGAGATCGAGACCGCCGCCGTGGATGTCGAAGGTTTCGCCCAGATGCGTCTCGCTCATCGCCGAGCACTCGATGTGCCAGCCCGGCCGGCCGCGTCCCCAGGGGCTGTCCCATCCCGGCAGATCCGCGTCGGACGGCTTCCACAGCACGAAATCGGCCGGGTCGCGCTTGTAGGGCGCAACCTCGACCCGAGCGCCGGCGATCATGTCGTCGCGGCTGCGCCGCGAGAGCTGCCCGTAATCGGGGTCGGAGGTGACCGAGAACAGCACATGGCCTTCGGCCGCATAGGCGTGCCCGCTGGCGATCAGCCGCTCGATCATCGCGATCATTTGCGGGATATACTCGGTCGCCCGCGGCTCGATATCGGGCGGCAGCGCGCCGAGCGCCGCCATGTCCTCGTGAAAAGCCGCCGTCGTCCGCGCCGTCAAGGCCGCGATCGGCTCGTTATTCTTGCGGGCGGCGGCGTTGATCTTGTCTTCGACGTCGGTGATGTTGCGAACATAGCAGACGTGCTCGCGCCCGTAGATGTCGCGCAACAGCCGATAGAGTACATCGAATACGACGATCGCGCGGCCGTTGCCGATATGCGCGCGGTCATAGACGGTCGGACCGCAGACATAGAGGCGCACCCGCTCGGGATCGAGCGGCTCGAAGATCTCCTTGCGGCGGGTCAGCGTGTTGTAAAGCGTCAGCGGCATGGTTAGGGCGTAGCAGATTGCATCCCGCTGGTCCACGCGATCGAACATCCCGAGCCGCAGCCCAGTCCCTTATCCGGCACAATCAAAACGTGCATCGATTATTACGCTCCGCTGCTTCTACAGCGGGTCTGCAGCGGGAAATACTCCTAAAGTTGAATAACCCATGACGCCGCTACGCGCTTAAATAAGACCCCGCAACCCATCGCGATACACCTCGGTCCAGCCGGCGGCCGCGAATAGCTAGGTGTTTGCCATGATAATGAGGCGAATTTGGGATGGTCATCGGTTGGACGCCCCTGGATAGCTGTGCCGCCTCGGCCAAAGGAATCATGCCGGACACTCAATGACCTGGCTATTTCATTCGGCCCCTGGTGACTGCCCACCAGCCTGCGGGAAAAGCTGATCAAGATCGGCGGTTATGACCACTACGTCTATCACCCAATCGAGACGCCTTTTGTGCGAATCTCGCCGTAAAATCAGGTTGTCCGGCCGCGAAAAGAAGCGGAGCATCCAGTTTTCGCGGACGTCCAACTGCGCCGCTCGAAGGGAGAGAGAGCAATGGCAGAATATCTACTGATCGAGTCGCGGGACCCATTCGAATCCAACGAGGTCGGGTATTATTACGATCTGGCCCACGGGCTGGTGGAGGCAGGCAATAAAGTCACTCTGCTGCTAATTCAAAATGCGGTGTTCGCGGCCCGGCCGTCGGCGCAGATTCCACAGCTTCGGTTGCTGGTCGGCTCCGGCGTCAAGATACTCGCCGATGACTTCTCGCTCCAAGAGCGGGGCATCACCAAGCTCCTCGACGGTGTCCAGATCGCGCCAATCGAGATCGTGGTCGACCATCTGGAAGCTGGCCACAGGACTCTTTGGCACTAGGAGAACGAGATGTCACAAAAGACCTTCGCCGTCACACTCATGGATGCGCCCTACGAGTCGGAGAACCTGACGACCGCCTTCCGCATTCTCGACGCTATGGCTCGACGCGGACACAACATCAATGTGTTCGCCTTCGAAGGCGCTTCCGGCCTGGCTTTCGCCAAGCAGGCGCCGCATCCCAACCCGGTGCACGGCAAGAACCTCGCCGAAGAAAACCATCCCACGACCAAGGATCAGGTCGCGGCCCTGCTCGCGCTCGCCGTGAAGAACGGCGGCAAGGTCGACTGGGTGAATTGCGGCATGTGCGTCGACGAACGCGGCGTGGGCGAGTTCGTACCCGATACGCGGCGGGGCTCTCCGGCCGATTTCCATTCGTTCTGCGAAGCATCCGACAACGTGCTCGTCATTCCGACGAAGTGAGGAACTTCAATGGCCAAGAAAACGCTGAACATCGTCGAATCGGCCTATCGGGCCGTCATCGAAGAGCAGGACGACACGATCCTCTGGCTCCTCGCCGCGATGCGGGGCGCGGGGGCTGAGCACACCGTGGTGCTGCGCGGGAACGCTGTGAATTACGCAGTCGCGGGTCAGGGCGCGCCCGGGCTCACGATCGGCGGGTGGACGCAGACCCAGGCGCCACGCATGGACAACGACGTCATCGATCTGATCAAAAAGCACAAGATCCCGGTGTTCGTCATCGAGGAGGATCTTGCGGCGCGAGGCATCGAGCGGGGTGAGCTGATCCCAGGGGTCGAGTTGCTCAGCTCGAAGATGCTGCCGAGGCACATGGCCGAGTACGAACTCGTCTCACATTGGTGAACAGGCTGCGGGAAGCCCGGCCATAACACAGGTGAATCAAGTGTCTGCGTCAGAGCACTACCCGGTCGCGACCGGTCGAGGTGGCAATGGCTGGCCGTCCATTTCGGTCGTGGGCAGGTCCAGATGGCGCAGCACCGTTGGTGCGATGTCGATCAGTGAGGATCGGCTATGGCGGGGCCCGGGGACGAAACTGCCGCCGGAGATGAAGAGGAACGGGCTCTGTTCGTTTTTGCCGAGACCGCCGTGTTGGCCGAAGCCGGTGGAGTCCTTGGGTTCAAGCGCGTCGCGCACGACGGGGCTGTGGCCGGGCACGCCGTGCGGATTGGTCCGGTCGTCGGGCTTGAGCGTCACCGCAATCTGCATTGGGGAAGCCGTCGGCAGGCCGGCCGCGGCCAGGTTAGGGCCGACGAAGCTGCGCCCGACCCATTCTTGGGTTTCGAGAAACCGCGCCACTTCCCCGACGAGAGCACCGGCGGGATCGGCAAAATAGAGCAAGGCCGATGTGCCGTTGGGTGCGACGACGACATCCGACGATGTCGGGGGCGCTCTTCAGCCCGGCCTCGATCAATAGCCCGTCGAGATCGATGGTCTCCGCGACCGTTTCCATTCCGTGATCCGAGCCGACCACGAAGAGGATGTTCTCGCCCGTCGGATCGAGCGACGCCACGGTGTCGGCGACGCGGCGGACATTCTCGTCGGCGCTCGCGATGGCGCGGCGATGCGCGGGCGAGCCGAGCGGGGTGTGGTGGCCCGTATAGTCCGGCTCCGAGAGCCACAACAGCGCGATTGCCGGCGCGCGCTCGCGCAATACCTCTTCGCAGAACCGTTCGGTCGCGACGGTGTCGCCGGCATCCCCCTTCGAAACCGGGAGCCCCTGCTCGGCGGGCAGCGGGCGGCGGTCGGGCCCGAAGCTGCCTGCCGGGTTGTAGACCCAGCCAAAGCCGTCGGGATCGAGGAAATAGGCCGCCCCAGGCGACACGTTCGAGATCGCGATCGCGGTGCCGCCGGCGCGGCTGACCCGCTCGGCGAGGGTGGGCCGGTGCAGGGTGCGGCCGGTCGCCCGATGCAGGCGGTCGCGGAAATCCGGCTTGCCGACCGACAGGCAGACGAGCCCATCGCCCTCGTCAATCGCCATCGTGTTGCCGAGGAGGCCGTGTTGCGCCGGCAGGCAGCCGGTCGCAATCGACGCGGCGCTCGTCCGCGTCGTCGACGGGAAGACGCTGGTGTGGTTCGCGAACCGCGCCGAGCGCCGCCCGAATTCGCTGAGGAACGGCGCGTCACGCGGCGTGATCAGGTCTGCCCTCAGGCTGTCGCAGATGACGATGACGGCGCGTTTCATAGCGGACCTCTCCCTTGGGCATCCGGGTCGCGGGCGAGGATGCAATCTCGCAAATGGGGCGGCAATGGCGTCTTTTCGCCGGTGGCGTTGACCACCAGGATCAGCACCGCGCGCCCGAGGGCGCAGAGCCCGTCCCGCCACACCGCGTATTCCATCTCGAAGCTGGTACGGCCGAGGCGAACCGTGCGGGCTGTGATCAGAATTTCATCGGCGTAAACCAACGGGCGATTGTAACGGATGCCGGTCTCGGCGATGACCGGACCCGGCGCATCCGGTGACAGCGGCGCGAGGCCGACGGCTTCGAGATAGCGGTTGCGCGCTTCCTCGAACCACTCGAAATAGGCGCGATGGCCGGCATGTCGGAACGGATCGCACTCGCTCCAGCGCACCCGGTGCGGGATCGCAAACGACCATCCCGGCTCGACCCCGAACCGCGCCCAATCCGACGTCATGGCGCTCCTCGCGGGGCGCCGAGCCCGGAAAGAGGGCGAACGTCTTCGAGGGTTTCGAGCGCGAATACCGCATCCCACAGCGCGGTACCCTGGTCCGGCGGAAGATCGTGCACGGATTGCCAGCAATCCCTGAATTTGGCGCGCGCGGCTTCGGGCGACAATGGCCGCTCGGGGCTGCCGAGCACCGAGGTTACCGCGGCGGCGACGGTGCGGCCTTCCGCGAGATCGATTTCGACGCGCTGCGGCAAGAGGGCGTTGGGGTCCGGGTTGCCGTCCTCGATGACGGTCAGCCGGCGGGCCAGCCTCAACGTGTCCGGATCGGCGAGCGCGGCCGCGGTGAAATCGCCGAGCCCGACATCGCCTCGGCGCAGGCAGACGGCCCCGACATATTGCAGACACAGCCGGGCGTAGCCGGCCGTCATGCCGTCGACGGCCGGGCGGCCGACCAGTCGCGCCGTCAAAGGCGGCACGCGCAAACGGCAGGCGACGACCCGATCGGCGGTGACCCCGTCTTCTTTCATCAGGCGCTGCAGCCCGTCGATGCCGCCATGCGTCGCCCGCCCGCTGGGGAACGGTTTGTGGCTGAGCTCGGTGATGCGCCAGCGCTCGCCGAGCTCGTCGAACGGCGCGGGATCCGCCTTTCCGTCGAACAGAGCAAAATAGCCGAATTCTCCGGAAATCGGCGCATGCGGCCCCGGCATGCCGCGGCGCGCCAGCTCGACCGCGGTCACCGCGCTGCGCGCGGCAAAACCCATCTGCATCGCCAATTGCGGCGTTCCTTCGCTGTGCGCCTGCATCGTGCCGGAGCACTGCCCGTAATAGATGCCGATCGCGTCGCGCAGCTGTGCGCCGTCGAGGCCGGCCAGCATCGCGAGCCCCGCGGTGGCGCCCAATCCGCCGGCGTTGGCCGGCCGGAAGAACCGCATCGGCGCGCGCGAGCACAAGCCCAATGTCGCCGCGACATCGACCGCGACGACAACGGCTCGGATCAGGCGAGCGCCGGAGACGCCGCCTTCCCGCTCCGCCCATCCGAGGAGCACCGGCAAGACCGCCGCCATCGGATGAACGACCGCCGCCTCGTGCACGCAGTCGAATTCCTGGGCGTGGATCTGATAGGCGTTGAGCATCGCCGCGTGCACGAGCGGCAATCGTTCGCCGCCGCCCAACACCGTCGCCTCCTCCGCACCGCCGATGCAGGCGAGCATATCGAGGATCTCGCCGCGCCACGGCGTCTTAGAGCCGGCTATTCCGACAGCCAGCGCATCGGCGATGAAGGTCTTGGCAGCCGCTCGCGCGGCCTCCGGCACCCCATGTTCGGCCACCCTTTCGACATGCGCGACGATCTTGTCGACGACCGGATCCTGCAACATGCCTCCCACGCGCGCCGATATTCCCTTCTCCGCAAGCGGGGTAGGGTTAGGGTGGGGGCTTGGTGGGTGAGGGCTAACGAGCTGCGAGTCTTGCAAGGTCGGTGACACCGGCGAGATGGTCCAGTCCGGCAATCGTTTCGCGCAGTTCGCGCGTCCGCGGGGCGCCGAGCATCGGCTCGACGAGTGCATCGAATTTTGCGGCGAGACGCCGGCCTTGATCGGCGATGTCGGCGGCAGGGAATGCCGGCGTCGTGACGCGCCGTGAGGCGATTTCCGTCGGCGAGCTCGATTTCGAGCTCGGCCAAGGTCTGCGGCCAGCTGTCCTGCCAATCGATCTCGATCCGCTCGCGCAGGCCTATGAGGGCCGGGTCGCGCGCATTCCCGGCGCTGTAGGCGCCGAGGCTCGCCGTATCGACCCCGGCCAATGCCATCGCCACGGTCTGGCGCAGACTGAACTTGCTCTGCAGTCCGTCGACCGGAGCCGGGATGTTGCACACCCGCTCGCAACTCGCGTCGAGCCGCAAGGTGATGCCGGCGACCGCCTCGGGGGTCAGCCTGTGCTGCTCGCGCAGCCGGCGGGCGCATTCGATCGGCGCATGCGTCAGATAGCACGCGGCATGGTATTTGAAGAGATTGGCAAAGAGATGCAGCCCGGCTTCGGGCATGGCGAGGGCGGCTTCGGGCGAGAAATCCGGGCCGTGCGTCAACGCGAAACCCTGGACGCATTCGACAATGTCGGCGCGGCTCGAAAATCCGCGCGCCGCGAGGCGGGCCGCAAGGAGCCCGTTCTGCGCCGCCTTGCCGGCGTGGAACGGCTTGCACATCGTCCCGAACTGCGATTTGAGCCCGGCCGCCTGCGTCCCGGCAATCCCGAGCGCCATGGCGGTCGCCTCGGCATCGAGACCGAAGGAGCCGGGCGCAGGCCGCCGCGGCGCCAAAGGCGCCGACCGTGCCGGTCGAGTGAAAACCGAGATTGTAGTGCCCCGGCTGCAGCGCCGCGCCGATCCGGCAGGCGGTCTCATACCCCGCGACGAAGGCGGTGATCACCTCGCGGCCGGAGCTCTGCTTCAATTCGGCGAGGGCGAGCAGGCCCGGCAGGATCGCCACCGAGGGATGGCCCGGCATCGCCATATTGACGTCGTCATAGTCGAGCGCGTGTCCCGCAGCGCCATTGACGAGCGCCGCCGACAGCGCCGGCAATCGGGTCTGATGGCCGATGACGCTCGCCTGTGGGGCGCCGCCGGCCTCGGTCAGCTCGTCGAGCAGGAGCCGCACCAGCTCGTCGCCGGCCCCGGCGACCGCCACACCGAAATAGTCGAGAATGCATTGCCGGGCGAGCTCACGCGCGTCCCGAGGTAAGTCCTCGTATTCGAGCGCCGCAGATTTGCACGCCAGTACTTGGGTGAGGTTAGTTTCGTCCATTTTCTCCTCCGTTAGCTCCCTGCGCGCCCAGCCCCCTCCTAGTCCCTCCCCCGCAAGCGGGGGAGGGTTAGGGTGGAGGCTTGGTGGGGTGAGGGTCACCGGCCCTTGAAGCGGGGCTTGCGCTTCTCGTTGAACGCCAGCACGCCCTCGCGCCGGTCTTCGGTCGGGACCATCCGGTTGTAGGCCTCGATCTCCAGCATCATGCCGCTCGCGAGATCCATCTGCATGCCGAAATGGATCGCGTGCTTGGCCTGGCGCACCGAGATCGGGGCGTTGTCGGCGATGCGGCGCCCGGTCTCGATCGCCTCCTCGACGACCCGGCCCGGCGCGCAGAGGCGGTTGACCATGCCCCATTCGTGAGCCTCGGCGGCGGTGAACGGGCGTCCGGTCAGGATGATCTCCTTGGCCCGGCGCTCGCCGACCGCGCGCGGCAGGTTCTGCGTCCCGCCGGCGCCGGGCATGATGCCGAGCGTGACCTCGGTCAGCGCGAAGCGGGCGGTCTCGGCGGCGTAAATAAAGTCGCAGCACAGCGCCAATTCGCAGCCGCCGGCATAAGGCCGCGCCGTTGACCGCGCCAATGACCGGGACCGGGCAACCGATAAACGCCCGGATCATCCGCTCGAACAGCAAATGCTGGTCCTGCCAGGCCTCGTCGGTCATGCCGTTGCGTTCCTTGAGGTCGCCGCCGGCACAGAACGCCCGCTCCCCCGCGCCCGTCACGACGATGCAGCGGTGATTTGCGGGCACCGCGTTGATCGCGTCGAAAAAGGCGAGAAGATCGCGCCCCATCTGCGTGTTCAACGCATTGGCCACCTCGGGACGATTGAGGGTCAGCAGCAGCAATCCCTCGCCGCGGTCGTCGACCCGCACCGTCTCGTATTCGCGATCCATTCGAATGCCTCCGCCCTGCGGTGCTCCTCGCAGCGACTATAGTCTTGCACGACGGCCTTGCCGAGATCAGCTTCCTCTTCGATGAGCGACCAACCTGCAATCGGCCCGCTTTCCGGCCGCCGCATTGCCCTCCCGGAAACCCGCGAGCTCGACCGGCTCGCGCGCATGTTCGAGGAGCAGGGCGCCGAAACCCTGCGCTGCCCGCTGGTGGCGATCCGGGATGCTCCGGATCCCGCGCCGGTGCGGGACTGGCTGATGCGCCTGCCATTCGATGATTTGGTGTTGTTCACCGGGGAAGGACTGCGTCGGCTGCACGGGTTTGCGCAGCGGTTCGAACTCGAACCGGCGTTTCTCGACGGGTTGCGGGCGGCGCGCAAGATCACGCGCGGTCCGAAGCCCGAGCGGGCGCTGCGCGAACTCGGGCTCAAATCCGACCTGCGCGCCGAGGAGCCGACGACCGACGGCCTGATCGCGACTTTGTCGAGCATCGATCTGCGGGGCCGGCGGGTCGGCGTGCAGCTGTACCCGGGCAATCCCAACACCAGGTTCACCGACTTCCTGCGGCAGGCGGGAGCGGAGCCCGACCCCGTCCTGCCCTACGTCTATGCTTCCGCGGCCGATGACGAGAAGGTCGTCGAGCTGATCGATCGGATGGCCGATGGGGCCGTCGACGCCATTGCCTTCACCAGCTCGCCGCAGGTGCAACGGCTTTTTGAGGTCGCCGCGGCAACCCGGCGAGAAGAGGCCTTGCGAACGGCGCTGCAGGGGATCCAAATCGGCGCTGTCGGTCCGGTCGTTGCCGAGGAGTTGCGGCGGCGAGGCGTCGAGGTGACGATCACTCCCGATCACGGCTATTTCATGAAACCGCTGGTTTCCGCATTTCTCGCCGCATTCTCGCGATAGATCTACAATTCGTCGCCCAGCGGCATCACCTGTCGAAGGGAGAGCGCTGATCGGCCACGCATGGCGGCTGCCGCTTGACACCAACGGGGCGCGGTCGAGACTGGCACAGCCGATTGGCGGCCCCTACCTTGAAGCGGACGACCTTGTTGCAGGATCTCGCATTCAATTCAGTCGCCTTCGATGAGGGCGATATCCGACGTTGCCTCCCCGGCAGTTTCGAGAAGGGACGTTCCTATCATCGCGAAGGCGCCGTTCGTGACCTGCGCGCGGATAAAGGCGGGCAACGCCTGATCGCCTCGGTCAGGGGGACGCGGCCGCGCCCCTATCACGTCTTTGTCGAGATCGATGATTCCGATCCGGTCGTGATCTCGGGTCGATGCAGCTGTCCGGTCGGCTGGAACTGCAAGCACGCGGCTGCCGTGCTGCTCGAGGCGTTGCGAAATCCGCCATCGGTCGAGCGGGCCGAGGAGAATCTGCTGGATGGGCCGGTCGGGGGCTGGCTGCACCAGCTGCGGCAGGCGGTGCAGCCGCCGGCGTCGCCGGAAGCAATCGCCTACCGCCTCGACTGGCCGATGGCGCCGGGCTCGCCTTTTGTCATCGACCTGCGGGTCGTGCGCATCCTGAAATCGGGCGACTGGGGCGCCGATCGCGCTTTGCCCTCCCAGCAATTGCAGAACGCGACAGCGAATTACTGACCCCGACCGACCGCGGCATCATCAGGTTGCTGCGGGGCGGGTCCGTGGAGTTCGCAGCTCCAGCTTTCCGAAGACCCCGAGATCGCCGACCTGGCAATGCGCCGGATCCTCGCCACCGGCCGCTGCCGCTGGCAGAATCTCGCCTCGCCGCCACTGGCGTTGGGGCCGGACCGTCCCGGGGCGGCTATCCTGGCAGGTCGGTGCGGACGGCCGCCAGACAGTCGGCATCGCGCTCGACGATCCGTCCGCGGTGGTGCTGCCCTCGGCCTCGCCCTGGTACGTGCTTCCGGCCGAGCACTTGGCCGGCCCGGTCGAGCTCGATTTGGCACGACCGCTCGTCAGGATCGCATTGTCGGCGCCGCCGGTGACCAAGGCGCAGGCCGAGGCGGTCGGCGCCGCCCTCGAACGCGAATTGCCGGGCCTCGCATTGCCGCGGCCGCGCTCCGACATCGTCGAAGAGATCCGCAAAGATCCGCCCGTTCCGATCCTGACGCTCGTTCAACGCCGGCGAGGCTGGAACTATTGGGGAGTGCGCACGAAGGAGTGGGACGACAATGTCGATCTGGCGCTCCTCGGCTTTTCTTACGGCGGCATTGCGATCCATCCGGAGGACCGGCGGAACGAGTTGCGGGCTTTCGAAGAGGGTCGGATCGTCGTGCGGCGCCGCAATCGCGGCGCCGAGCGCGCAGCGCTGAAGCGGTTGCGGGAACTCGGATTGCAAGCCGTCGAGACTTTCGAGGCGCAGGACCGCGACGAGGACCGAATTGCCTTCGGTTTTGCCGAGGGGCAACGGGACTGGCCGAATTTTGTGTACGACGCCGTGCCGCAACTCGAGCGCGAAGGCTGGCGGATCGAATTCGAGGACGGTTTTCGCCATCGCGTCGTCGATGGCGCGGGCGAGTGGACCGCCGAACTGGAGGAGGGCAGCGGGTGGTGGTTCTCGCTCGATCTCGGGATCGTGGTCGAGGGCGAGCGCGTGGCTCTGCTGCCCGTGCTGAGCTCGTTGCTCGCCCGGTTGCGCGATCGCGACGTGCCGAGGGAGCTCGACGCACTGGCGCATAACGGCACGGTATTCGGCAGGCTCGAAGACGGCCGGCATGTGGCGCTCCCGCTCGAGCGCACTAAGGCGATCATGGCCACCCTCGTCGAGCTGTACGATCCGAAGAACCTGTCCACCGCGGGCAAGCTCGGGATTTCGGCCGGTGAGATGACGGGCCTCGCCGCTCTCGAAGCGGCGACCCGGCTGCGCTGGCTCGGCGGCGAGCGGCTGCGGGAATTGGCGGAGCGGCTGTCGAGCTTTTCGGGGATTGCCGAGATCGAGCCGCCGGCCGGGCTGCTGACCGAGTTGCGTCCCTATCAGCGCGAGGGGCTCGACTGGCTGCAATTTCTGCGCGGATACGAGCTCGGCGGCATCCTCGCCGACGATATGGGGCTGGGCAAGACCGTGCAGGCCCTTGGCTCATATCCTGGTCGAAAAGCGTGAAGGCCGCCTCGACCGGCCCTGCCTCGTCGTCTGCCCGACGAGCGTCGTGCCGAACTGGCTCGCCGAGGCGGCGCGGCTGGCGCCCGAGTTGCGGGTCCTGTCACTGCATGGCCCCGATCGCGCGGACCGCTTTCCCGAAATCGACAATGCCGATCTGGTGGTGACGACCTACGCGCTGCTGTCGCGCGACGCCGACCGTCTGCTGCCGATCAAATGGCACATGGCAGTGCTGGACGAAGCGCAGGCGATCAAGAATTCCGCCGCGAAGACGACGCAGCTGGTCTGCCGCGCTCGACGCCCGTCATCGGCTGTGTCTCACCGGCACGCCGATGGAAAACCATCTCGGCGAGCTGTGGTCGCAATTCGCCTTTCTGATGCCGGGCCTGCTCGGCGACGCCAAGCGCTTTGCCCGCGTGTTCCGCACCCCGATCGAGAAGAAGCAGGACGGCGAGCGGCGCGCCGTGCTGTCGGGCCGACTTGAAACCGTTCCTGTTGCGGCGGACCAAAAGCCTGGTGGCGGCCGACCTGCCGCCGAAAACCGAAATCCTGCGCCCGCTCGAACTTGCCGGCCCGCAGCGCGATCTTTACGAGACCGTGCGGGTCGCGATGCACGAGAAGGTCCGCCGCGAGGTCGCCGAGAAGGGGCTCGCCCGCAGCCACATCGTCGTGCTCGACGCGCTTTTGAAATTGCGCCAGGTGTGTTGCGACCCGCGACTCGTCAAGCTCACCGCGGCGCGTCAAGTGAGTGCCAGCGCCAAGCTCGAGCACCTGATGGAGATGCTCCCGCCCTTGATCGAGGAAGGCCGGCAGATCCTGTTGTTTTCCCAATTCACCAGCATGCTCGACCTGATCAAGCCGGCGCTGGCCGAAGCCGGCATCGATTTTGTCGAATTGCGCGGCGACACGAAAGATCGTGCCGGCCCGGTCGCACAGTTTCAGAAGGGCGAGGCGCCGCTGTTCCTGATCAGCCTCAAGGCTGGCGGCACCGGGCTCAATCTGACCGCAGCCGACACGGTCATCCACTACGACCCGTGGTGGAACCCGGCCGTCGAGGACCAGGCGACCGACCGCGCCCACCGCATCGGCCAGGACAAGCCCGTCTTCGTCTACAAGCTCGTCGCGCAAGGCACCGTGGAAGAGCGCATGCTCGAGCTGCAGCAGCGCAAGAAGGCGCTCGCCGCAGGAATTTACGATGCGGCGGGCGGCACCGGCGCCGGCCTCGGAGCCGATGACATCGAGCGCCTCTTCGACCCGCTCGGGTAAGGCGCCGATGTTTATGGGCGCCCGTCCTGTTCGAGGATCTCGCGCAATATCGTCCAGCGCGCAAGTTTTGCGGAAAAATCGATCGTGGCGTGCGCCGGGCTCGTCGAGGGCAACGCGAGATAGGTGAGAGCCGCGCGCCGCGCGAAATGGCGGTCGTATAGGCGCCGTGCGGTCGTGCCGTTGAAGGCGACAGAGCGGATCAGCGGATGGTGGTCGAGCAGCCGATCGATCGCATTAGGCCGTTCCAGACGGATCGTCGTGTCGGCGCTCTTTTCACGTTCGCCAAGCTCGCAGACGTCCCACACGGCAATCCGATGCGTCGCCAGAAAGGTCAGCCGTTCTGCATAACTCAAAGCCGGCCGCTCATCGAACAAAGCAAAGATGATCGGCCAGAACAGGTTGCGCGGGTGGGCGTAATATTCGCCCCGGCGCAGCAACTCTTCACCCGGGAGGGTGCCCAGGACGAGCACGCGCGCCTGAGCGTCGACGACCGGCGGAAAGCTGCGTTTGGCGGGGGCAGCCGATGCGCTGCGGCCGGGGCCGCCTCTCACTCGACGTATCGGCCGAGGCGGACCGCCGTCTGGCCCTTGGCGAGGCGGCGCGACGGCATGATCAGCACGCAATCGTCATAGGGGGTGCGAATTTCGCGGCCGTTGTCGCGACCGATCAGGGTGCCCTTGGGCGACAGCACCTCGAGCCCGCGGAAATCCTGGACGAACTCGAATTTGTCGCCGGTGATCGTAACAGCTTCGGTGACTTGGATGACGCGCTGACGCGGGTGCGCGTCGAAATCCGGGCCGGCGAGCACCGCAGCGTCATCGCGCATCACAGTGCCGAGGGCGATCAGAAAGCGCAACGTCACATCGGTCGCGACCTCGCCGGCGCGGCGCTCCCAATGCTGGCCGCTTTCGATCAGCAGCGCGGTCTTGGCCGAGCTCGGGTCGCCGAATCCGGCATAGTCGCGCATCCGGGGGCCTGCGGCGTGACCCGCGTCGCACATGATCAGCTCCGGGATCCCGATTTGCCGCGCCAATGCCAGCGATTTGTCCAGCGTTCCCGCCAGCATCAGCGGCGCCGTCGCGTATTGCATCGAGTGTATGTCGAGCAGAAAATCGGCGGCTTCGACGATCGGTCGCAACGCCCGCGCGCGCGTCAATTCCACCGATTGGCGCGAACCGTCGAGCGTCGCGGCCGACCAGAGACGGTTGAAATCTTCGTCGACATAGCGCGACGCGGTCGGGACCCTCGAATCAAAGCTGCGGTACGCGGCGATGTTATCGAAGGCCAAGGTCAGCTTGCCCTGTCGCGGCTGCAGCCCGGCCCGGAACAATCGATCGAGCGCGACCGCACCGCAAATCTCGTTGCCGTGCGTCAAGGCGGTGACCAGAACGTGCGGTCCGGCGATCCCGCTGTCGAAGGTCGTTACGTAATCGATCCCGGTATTGCCGGCTCGGTAGGGCTCGATGTCGGGCGGGGTCAGTTCGACTTTATAGGTCGGCTCGGGCACGCGGCGCTCCCGGTCTCGAAGTGTTGGCAGCGTCATCTTGCATCCGATCGCCGTTGTCGTCACGTCGACAACAGGCCGCAGTGGGCCGCGCCGGAGATGAAGCGTCAGATTGTGGGCGGTGACCTTCGTTGCTTGCTCGCAGATAGGAGCGCGCGTAGATTTGTGCGATGAATGCACGGCTCGAAATTCGCTGGAGACCGCTCGCCTGGGGCGGCTCCGTTGCACGTATCATGGCCATCAGCGCGCAAGGGGTTGGGGCGTCACCGCAACGAACGAGCTTGACGGCATGAGCTTCGAGATTCCCGGAGTGTTGTGGCGACGCGACCCACGAGCGGATGAAGTGCCGCTGGTTTTCGACTCGCCGCACAGCGGGTCCGAGTACCCTGAGGATTTTCGCTTTTGCTGCTCGCTCGACGTCTTGCGGACGGCCGAGGACGCCTATGTCGACGAACTTTATGCGGCCGCACCCGAATTGGGCGCGACCCTGATCGGCGCGGTATTTCCCCGCAGCTATCTCGACCCCAACCGGGCATCGGACGATATCGACACGATGCACATCGACGGCACCTGGCCGACACCTCTCTCGCCCTCGCACAGGACGCGGGCCGGCCTCGGCCTGGTGCGCTGCGTTGCCAGGCCGGGTATCCCGATTTACGACCGCAGGCTGACCGCCGCCGAGGTCATGGCGCGGGTCGAGCGCTGCCATGTCCCCTACCATCGGGTGCTGGAAGAGGCTTGCGATCGAGTGCACCGTAAGTTCGGCACGGTCTGGCATGTGAACTGCCATTCGATGCCGTCTCAGCGCAGCGGCAAGAAGGGCGGGCGCTGTGCGGATTTTGTGTTGGGTGATCGCGACGGAACAACCTGCGCCCCGGAATTCACCGATTTCGTCGCCGGGGTGTTACGGGCGCGCGGCTACACGGTGCGCATCAACGAGGTCTATAAGGGGGTCGAAATAGTCAAGCGGCAGGGCCGTCCGGCGGCCAACCGGCACAGCCTCCAGATCGAGGTCGACCGCGCGCTCTATATGAACCAGAAAACGCTGGAAAAGACCCGCAGCTTCGGCCAGCTGCAGGGCGACATCACTTTTATGATCGAGGCGCTCAAAGGCTTTGCGAACGCCAGAACTCTATGAGCGCGCCTGCGCGGCGGATGACTGACGTGCCGGTTGCGTTCCGCCAGGTGCATCCGCTTTTTGTCGGGAAGTTTCTGGTGTTGATGCAGCCCCTGTTCGTGTATCGCCAGAGGGTGATCTTGTGATCTGGGACAATCACTGCACGATGCACCGCGGACGACCTTTCGATGAGCGCGAAACCCGCGACCTGCGCCGGGTCACCACACGAGACGTGGCATCGACGCTCGATGAAGTCGCATGAGTGAATCAGAACCGATGGAGGCTTGATGGCAAAGATTCCGGAGATCCTTCAGCCTCACATCAACACCGCATTTCCAGCCAATGTCTGTCTGGTCGGAAGCGTGCTGCCCAACGGGTTTGCGCAGATCAGCCCGCGCGGCAGCACGATGGTGTTCGATGATACGCACATCGCGCTGTGGGAGCGCGGCAAGGGTTCGACCAACGAGAACCTCGCGGACGGCACTCCGTTGACCGTGTATTTCCGCAAGCCGCAGTTACGCGAAGAGGGCGTGCTTCCGAAAGGCGGGATTGCGCGGTTCTACGGACACGCCCGGATATACCGCTCGGGCCCGATCTACGAAGAGGTATGGCGGCGCCTCGTCCAGCCGGAGAAAGACCGCGATCCGCAAAAGGGCGGGTATGCTGTCTTGATCGAAATCGATAAGGCTGAAGATCTCGACGGACAATCGCTCGGGCTCTCCTGAACCCCGAAATGACGCAGGCCCGGTTTACGAAGTTGCATGGCGTCGGCATCTGCGGATAGCAGCAATATGAAGCGCGTCACCATGTCGCCACGACCACGCATGATCGATAACGATAATGCATGATGCATAACCGACGGGGTATGGTAAATTCAAAGCTGCCTATTCAGGAGCGCCGCCGCTCTCTACGCCACATCTGAGGATGGTCGAAGGCACACTGCAGACCGCTAGCCGGCGCTCTGGGTCTCGGTAAACAGGTAAGAAGTAGAATCGCGACAACTCGTCGGTATCGACGATGCTCGTGAAAGTAATATGCCGGATGTTGGCGCCGCAGCTGCCTCTATGAAATGAGGATCATATTATCGATCCCCCGAGTACCTTCTTCAAGCTGAGGCATCCTCCGACCAGGTCGCGGCCGAATGACGCCAACCTGCGGAAGACGGCGCGCCCCACATGGCCGGCGGCTCCTGTGACGAGGATCATTGTGCCGCGCTACGTTCCCGCTTGACTCACATATATCCCCGTGGTTATACGTCAATCAATAGCCAACAGGTTATCAATCCCTGATGCGGAACGCTCACGATGTGCTCTTCAGATCGCTCGCCGATCCGACTCGGCGGGCTATCTTCGAGCGATTGTGCCGCGAAGGAGAGCAGACGGTCGGGGCCCTGACGGCTCGGGCCGGGGTCTCGCAACCGGCCGTCTCAAAGCATCTCGGGGTTCTGAGGCAGGCCGGGCTGGTGCGCGACCGCCACGAAGGTCGCCAGACGCACTATAGCGCGCAGCTCGGCGCCTTGGCCCCGCTGATCGACTGGACGAGCCAAATGGCCGGCTTCTGGCAAAGCCGGTTCGACCACCTCGAAGACCTGCTGAAAAGGATGGACCAATGAACGAAACGTCGGCCGAAACGCTCTCCGTCGTTGTCGAACGTGAGATCCCTTATCCGCCGGAAAAGATCTGGCGCGCTCTCACGCAGCCACACCTGATCGAGGAGTGGCTGATGAAGAACGATTTCAAGCCTGTCGTGGACCACCGTTTCAATCTTCGCGCAGACTGGGGCACTGTCGACTGTCAGGTCCTGACAGTCGAGCCGAACAAAACGCTGTCTTACACGTGGGGTGCCTATGATCTGAAGAGCGTCGTCATTTGGACCCTCACCCCGACGAGCAAGGGGACACACCTGCGCATGGAGCAGTCAGGCTTCCGGCGGGATCAGCCGCAGTACTACCAGGGCGCCCAGGGCGGGTGGCAGCGGTTCTTTGCAAACCTGGAGCAGGTCTTGGCGCGGATAGATTGAAGTCTGCCGGCACAATTCAGAGCTTGCTCCGCGTCGCAGGTTTGGAGTTCGCGCTCTGGCGGCACGCTTCGTGTCATGCCTGGCCGCGGCCGCTCACAGAGGAGATAGCTGCCAAGATAACTTGTCGCATAACCGCAGCTCCAGGTAGCATCGGCACGGTGGCGATGACCCACATTGATCAAAGCCTCGGGACTAGATCGGTCTTTAGCGCGCCCAGCGCGTGCTTCTTGAGGTGATTGCGGAGCTGGTCGTAGGTGAGGCCGAGCGCAGTCGCGGTGCGGCGCTGGTTGAAATGGTTCGCCGCCAGCGCCTCGGAGAGGAGCTTTCGCTCATACGCCGCGACGCGGCCGAGGAAATCGCCCGGCGCCGAGGGCTCGGCGGCGGGTGCCGGCGGCGGTGCGGCCGCCGGCATAGCCGGGCGATGCGGCGAGCCGAAGGCGTCGAAGACGATGTCGTCGATCGGCGCATCCGGGCGCGGCCAGCGATAGAGGCTGCGCTCGACGACGTTCTTGAGCTCGCGAACATTGCCGGGCCAGCGATATGCCGTGAGCCGCGCGAGTGCGGCCGCGGTGAACCCCCGAAACGCCTCGCGGCCCAATTCGCGCGTCATGCCGCGCCCGAAATGCTCGCGCGCTCGCGCAACGGCGGGACGGTGACGACGTCGAAGGCCAGCCGGTCGAGGAGATCGCTGCGGAAGCGGCCGATCTCGGCTAGCGCCGGAAGATCGACGTTGGTGGCGGCGATGACGCGCACGTCGACGTGATGCACCTCGTTGCCACCGACGCGCCCGTCTGGATACTCTGTCACTACATCACGCAATGGCGGAAGGCGCGTCGCCTGTCTAGTGACGACGAGAAGGCGCTGGGCGAGCTGTGGCAGAGCGCGCGGCGGATGGAAGGGCGGATCGAAGCGCTCGAGAAGGTGTTGGACGCCGACGCGCCGGGCTGGCGCATGCGGGCAGGAGAATGAGAGATGGTCTGGACCAACAGCAGCACGCGTCATCGCCTGTGGCGCGACACTGATCGCGGCATCCTTGCCGGTGTTTGCGCCGGCATCGCCGACTACATCGGCGTCGAGCCAATCGTCGTACGGCTCGTCGCCGTGCTCGGTCTCGTCTTCTTCTTCCCGCCGACGATCGTCGTCTATGTCATTCTGGCGCTGGTGCTCCGGCCAAAGCCGCCGACGCTCTACGCGAGCGCGGACGAGGAGGCGTTCTGGCGCGGCGTCGGCACTGCGCCCGCAGACACGCTGCATTCCCTCAAACGCAAGTTTGCGGACCTCGAGGCGCGGCTCGGCCAAATGGAAGGCCAAGTCACCTCAGGCGATTTCGACCTGCACCGCAGGTTCCGCGACCTCGGCCGTTGACGGAGGAAATCCGATGTCAGTGATGAGCCTGCTCCTCAACCTGCTGTGGATCGTGCTCGGGGGCTTGTGGATGGCTGTCGCCTGGCTCGTGGCTGCGGTTATCATGGCGATCACCATCATCGGTCTGCCGTGGGCGCGCGCCGCTTTCAACATCGCCGTCTACACGCTGCTGCCATTCGGCCAGACCGCCGTATCGCGTGATGCCTATACCGGCCGCGAGGATCTCGGCACCGGCACGCTCGGCACGCTCGGCAACATCATCTGGTTCATCTTCGCCGGCTGGTGGCTGGCGCTCGGTCATATCCTTTTCGCGCTGGGCCTCGCCGTCACCATCATCGGCCTGCCCTTCGCCTGGGCACACCTGAAGCTCGCCGGCCTCGCGCTCTGGCCGATCGGCAAGATGATCGTACCGATCGAGGAGGCACGCCGCGGCCACTACGGTCGCTACGCGCTTTAGCACTAGAGCGGCTGCGGTAAGCCTCCCGGAGGCCAGAGAACATGTTGGAGAGGCGGCGCCTTCGCGCCATGGAGTTTCTGAAACAGAGTATGGCCGTGCGCGAGATTGCACGTCGGCTCCGAGTGGCGGTGGGATCGGTCATATCGCGTGGCGATAGCGCGGTTGATCTTCAGGTGAACGATCATGCGCTCGATGCGGTTGCGTTCGCGATACATGCGCCTGTTCCAGCGGATTTTGGCCTTGCAATTGGATTGGGGCAGAATGCAGGAACGGATGCCGACCTCATGCATTTTTGAAATCAAAGCCGAAGTCACGCGTCAACCAGTTTGTAAACAGCGACTTAGAACGAGACCGATCATCGTTTCCGCCCTATGACCAACGAACTTTCGCTCTATCTCGACGCGCTGCGCTTCGGCGCGGCGTTTGCGGTTTTCGTGTCGCATTACTCCACAGGTCGGATCAGCGGGGGTTTGTTCTGGCAGTTCGATGGCGGGCGAACCGCCGTTCTCGTGTTCTTTGTGCTGTCGGGTTTTGTCATCGCCTGGGTGAGCGATACGCGGGAACGTACTCTCGAGGAGTACGGTCTGAGCCGTGTTGCCCGGCTCTATTCGGTGATCATCCCCGCTTTCGTCCTGACCGCGGCGCTCGATAGCGTCGGCAAAGCAATCGACCCGAGACTGTACAGCCCGGAATGGGGCCACAGCATGGCCCATCCGATGATCGATTACGCGCTCTCGGCGGTATTTCTCGGCGAGAGCTGGACGATACGAGTTCTCCCCGGCTTCAACGTCCCGTATTGGTCGCTGAATTACGAGGCTTGGTATTATGTCCTATTCGCGGCCGCCATATTTCTCCGGGGGCGGCCACGGATAGCGGTCGTCATCATGGCTGCGCTGCTGGCCGGACCAAGAATCCTGTTCCTCCTTCCGGTGTGGCTGATGGGGATTGCGGCGTGGCGATGGCGGGCCGAGCTTCCACGTCAGCTGGGGCGGCCGTTGGTGCTCGCATGTCTGGCCGGCGTTATCGCGATCGAGGCCCTCGGCGGTGAGCGGCTGTTTTGGCACCCGAGCAGGGGATGGCTGCCGCCCGACTTTTCGGCCTATGATTTCGTCCTCGGCGTCCTCGTCGCGCTTTTTATTATTGGCCTCGCCAATATGCCGCTCCGGATGCCGGGACGTCGGCTCGAACGGCTGGTTCGCGGGCTTGCCGGAACATCCTTTGGGCTCTATTTGCTGCATTACCCGCTGCTGAATTTCTTCGGCACGGTGGTGCCGGGACCGCCTGACGCAGCACTGCACCGCGTCCTTGTTTTCGGTCTTGCACTTGGCGGAGCGATCGGGCTGGCTCGCCTCATCGAGCCGCGCAAAGCATTGCTGAAGGCCCAACTGCGTTCAGCCCTCCACCTGCTGCTCCGAAAACCCCCTCCATCGGCTGTTGCGCGGCAACGACTTTCCTGATGTGCAACTGGGCACAAAAGTATCGTCATGACAGAACCGAAGTGGTATCGCGCCAATCGGGCCAACTGGGACGAGCGCGTGGGCGTCCATATCGGCTCGGGCGGCTACGATCTCTCCGATCTGCGGGCCGGTCGCGGTAAGTTGAATGCCATCGAGGAGGCGGAGCTGCCTCCGGTCGAGGGCAAGCGTCTCGCCCACCTGCAATGCCATTTCGGGGCGGATAGCCTAGCGCTCGCGCAGCGTGGGGCTGAGGTAATCGGCCTCGATTTCTCGGCCCCCGCAATCGAGGCGGCGCGCAAGCTGGCTGGCGAACTCGGTCTCGCCAACCGTGCGCGCTTTGTTCATGCGGACCTCTATCAGGCGTTGGCGGCGATCCCGCCGCCCCACGAGTTCGACATGGTGTTCGTCACCTGGGGCGCCATCTGCTGGTTGCCCGACATCGCTCGATGGGCGCAGATCGTCGCGGCACTGCTGCGTCCGGGCGGATCGCTTTATCTCGCCGAAGGCCATCCGACCGCCTACGTCTTCGATGACGCTACGCGCTCTCCCGACGGCACGCCGGGTCTGTTCGCGCCTTACTTTTCGCGTGAGCCGGTCGTCGACACGGAGGGATCTGACTACGTGGACCCCAACGCTCGGCTCGCCAACGCGACTATCTACAGCTGGATCCATCCTTTGGGCGACGTCGTCACCAGCCTGATCGCATCGGGCATGAGCCTGGAATGGCTTCACGAGCACGATGCTGTGCCCTGGCGCATGTTCAAGATCCTCGTGAAGGATGAGTCGGACCTCTACCGTTGGCCCGACAGGCCATGGCTGCCCCTCGCTTTCTCACTTTCCGCAATCCGCGGTTAGCGATGGTTCAGGAAGCGAATTGTTCCTTGATCACCCGCTCTTCGAGGTTGAACTCGCGGTCGTAGAGCAGCGTCGTCTTGGTGTGCCGGTTCTCGTGGATCTCGACGGTGACGACGTCGCGTGCCTCGGTGAAGTCGGCAACGGCGCTGACCGGCCGTTTGTCGGTTTCGAGCGCGTCGATGCGGACTTTCGCGTGGTGACGCAACAGCGCGCCGCGCCAGCGCCGCGGGCGGAACGCCGTGATCGGGGTCAAGGCCAGGATGCCGGCGCCGAGCGGGATGATTGGCCCGTGCGCCGACAGATTATAGGCGGTGCTGCCGACCGGCGTCGCTACCAGAATGCCGTCTGCCATCAGCTCTTCGATGCGCACGACGCCGTCGACAGTGACGCGAAGTTTTGCGGCCTGCCGGCTCTCGCGCAGCAAGGAGACTTCGTTGAAGGCGATCGCCCGGCATCTCTCGCCGCGCTCGCAGGTCGCGATCATTTCGAGCGGATGCAGCACGACCGGCTGAGCCGCGGCGAGCCGCTCGATCAGCCCGTCGGGCCGGTAGGCGTTCATCAGAAACCCGACACTGCCGAGATGCATGCCGTAAATCGGAAGGCCGGTGGACAGGAAACGGTGGAGCGTCTCCAACATGAAGCCATCGCCGCCGAGCGACACGATGATATCGGCACGCTCCGCAGGGACGCAGGAATAACGGCTGCACAGTTCTCTAAGCGCCTGCTGCGCGGCCTCGGTATCCGCCGCGACGGCGGCGATCCGGGGTGGCGGCCCGGTCACCCGCCATCACCCGCCGGTCACGCTCATATGGCGCGCGATGGCCGGCCGGTTATGGCGGCGGTCGATGATGAAGTCGTGGCCCTTCGGCTTGCGGTCGATCGCCTCGCGGATCGCCGCTTCGAGCACTTCGTCGCCTTCGGATTGGCGCAACGGGGTGCGCAGATCTGCTGCATCCTCCTGCCCGAGGCACATGAAGAGGGTGCCGGTGCAGGTCAAACGGACGCGGTTGCAGCTCTCGCAGAAATTGTGGGTCAACGGCGTAATAAAGCCGAGCCGCCGGCCGGTCTCCCGTACCGTCACATAGCGCGCCGGACCGCCCGTGCGGTAGTCGGTCTCGTCGAGCGTCCATCGCCGCTGCAATCGGGCGCGCACCATGGACAACGGCAGATACTGGTCGAGCCGGTTTTCCCCGCCGATATCGCCCATCGGCATGACCTCGATGAAGACGAGATCGAAGCCCTGCTCACCGGTCCAGGCTACAAGATCGTCGAGCTCATCCTCATTGACCCCGCGCAACGCCACGGCATTGATTTTGACCGCAAGTCCGGCCGCTTTCGCCGCCGCGAGCCCTTCGAGAACCACCTCGAGTCGGCCGCGGCGCGTGATCTCGGTGAACTTCGCCGGGTCCAGCGTGTCGACCGATACGTTGACCCGGCGCACGCCGCACTCGCGCAATTCGCCGGCATAGCGGGCGAGCTGGCTCCCGTTGGTCGTCAAAGTCAGCTCATCGAGCGCGCCGGTGCGGATATGCCGGCCGAGCGAGCGGAAGAGGCTCATGATATTGCGGCGGACGAGCGGCTCCCCGCCAGTCAAACGAAGCTTTTTGACGCCGAGCCGGATAAAGGCGCTGCACACCCGGTCGAGCTCCTCGAGGGTCAATAGCTCGGATTTCGGCAAAAACGTCATCTCTTCCGCCATACAGTAGACGCAGCGGAAGTCGCACCGGTCGGTCACCGATACGCGCAGATAGGTTATTGTTCGTCCAAACGGGTCGATCATGCTTGGCTCGCTCGCACCGCGGCTCGTCTTGTTAAGATAGGAGCGCCACCGTCGAATGTCGCCCCCGATCTCGGCATGGTTATGCCACGCTAGGTCGCCGGGTCCTCGGGGAACCAGTCGCCCACCAGGTGATGAATGATCCGCGAAATCTGGCTCCGTAATCTCAATCTGGGTGATTTGGCCAAGTCTTCGAGCTCCACGGCCAAATTCTCGCAATCGAGAGGTTGGTTCGAGCCACCGCGGGCGGCGGCACGCAGCGCTGTCGCCTGTTGCTCCGACCACGCCACAGTGTCTTCTTTGTAGAGCGTTTTCACTATCCGTCATTACCGCCTCAATATGCACATCAGCCGCCTTGCGGCGGAAGCCGTCCCGACCCATCATCGATACATGCAAGAGTTTACCGTCCGGCCCCGGCCCGACGACCCGCGGCTGACCCGCACCGTCGCCGGCATCGATCACGAAGGACGGCGGTCGACACCGCCGTCGTCATGGAGCGGCCGCTCACCCTGTTCCTCAACGGTCGCGAGATCGTCACGATGATGACGATCGGCGATCATCCGGATTATCTCGCCAGTCGGCTATCTCCTAAACCAGAATATGCTGCGCACCGATGACCGGATCACCGGCATCGATTACGACGAGGAGCTCGAGACGGTCGTGGTCCGCACCGAGCGCGAGACCGATTTCGAGGACAAGCTGAAAAAAAAGACGCTGACCTCGGGCTGCGCCCAGGGCACCGTGTTCGGCGATCTGATGGAGAAATTCGACGAGGTCCGGCTCGACCCGCACGCAGTACTGCGTACCTCGTGGCTATACGCGCTGACCCGCAAGATCAACACCGTGCCGAGCCTCTATCTGGCCGCCGGGGCGATCCATGGCTGCGTGCTGTGCGAGGAGGACCGGCCGCTGATCTATATGGAGGATGTCGGCCGGCACAACGCGATCGACAAGATCGCCGGCTACATGCACCGGCATCACATCACCCCGGCGGGCAAGATCTTCTACACCACGGGACGGCTGACCTCCGAGATGGTGATCAAGACCGTGCAGATGGGCATCCCGATCCTGATCTCGCGCTCGGGCTTCACCGCATGGGGTGTCGATCTCGCGCGGCAAGCCGGGCTGACATTGATTGGGCGGGCCAAAGGGAAACGGTTTGTCGCGCTCGCCGGGAGCGAGCGCATCGTCTTCGACGGCGATATCAGCGTCGGTTGATGACGAGCATCCTCGCCTCGCGCGCAAAGCAAGCGTCGAGGAGGACGCGGCGTGAAAATCGTCGGCCTGCTGCTCGCCGGCGGGCAGTCCCGCCGCATGGGCGGCGGCGACAAGTCGTTGCGCGTTATCGGCGGCGTATCGCTGCTCGAGCGGGTGATCGAGCGGATGCGGCCGCAGGTCGCAACCCTCGTGCTCAACGCCAACGGCGATCCCGCCCGATTTGCGAGCTTTGGCCTCCCGGTAGTGCCTGACAGCGTTCCCGATTATGCCGGACCGCTGGCCGGGGTGCTGGCGGGACTCGATTGGACGGCCGAGCACCGCCCGGATTGTGCTTACGTTGTCAGCGTCGCCACCGATGCACCGTTTCTGCCGAGAGACCTCGTGTCGCGGCTCGTGGGCGGCATGCAAAAATCCGACGCAGACCTCGCTTGTGCAGCATCCGGCGGTCAGCCGCATCCGGTGATCGGCCTTTGGCCGGTGCGGTTGCGCGAAGATCTGCGCCGCGCGATCGTCGACGAAACGGTCCGCAAGGTCGATGTGTGGACGGCGCGCCACCGCCTCGCAACCGTGCCGTTCCCCAGCGAGCCGCTAGACCCGTTCTTCAATGCCAACCGGCCGGAAGACCTCGCGACCGCCGCGGCGCTCCTCGCCGCCGAAAGCGGCGGGGGGCCTGCCAAGTGAAATGTCGTCGCAATCGGGTTGAGGAAGTCGGGGAAATCGTTCGTCGAGCCGATTGGGAAACGTGCATCAGGTCTGGACGGGAGACTGACGCTCGCGGTGATACCGAGACGGCTTTACAGCCCGAGCGGATGATCGCAGATGGCACGGCCCGGTTTTGACCGTTTCAAACCGCAGACGGCTGTCGCCGACGCTGTCGAGCCTTCATCTTTTTCAGCCGAATATCGCCATGCCGCTTCAACCGGCACGGTCGATTTGCGGGTCTTGGAATTGCTGTCGGCGCGCCTCTGCCATGAGTTGAGCGGGCCCATCGCCGCGATCAACAACGGTGTCGAATTGCTTGCCGAGGAGGACCCTGGTCTCGGGTCGCCGCCGAACCCGGCCTTCCTGCACGATGCCGTCGCACTGGTCAGCGAGAGTGCCCGCCGCGCCCGCGTCCGCCTGCAATTCTACCGGTTTGCTTACGGGTTCAGCTCGGGCTCCGTTATCGCAGGCCCAGCGCCGCACGAGATCGCCATGGGATTTTTGGCAGCGGCCAACATCATCGGCGATTATGCCGAGTGCATCCGGACGCTGTCGCTCGACTGGCAGAAGCTGGCCTGCAATCTGCTTGCGGTCGGGGCCGATGCGTTGCCGCGCGGTGGTCGCTTGCTTCTAACTGACGGCCCACTTAGCCTCGACGCGGTCGGGGAGCCTGCCGCTCTGTCCGCCGAAGCACGCGAGGCGCTGATGCTCGTAACGCCTATTGCCGATCTCACCGCTCGGACGGTGCAGCCCTATTTCACAGGGCTGCTCGCCCGAGCGCTCGAGCGCTCTTTGATCGCGACCGCGGAGCCCGGACGGGTCCGGCTCGGGGTGGTCGTTCCCCGGTAAGGACCCGGGTTACCTCATCCGGGCCGCTAGGCCGCCGCGGGGCTGCGCCGTGCGGCCAACATATCGGCGCTGGCGCTGGCTGTCGGAGCGCTGGGCAGTGGTATCGGATCCCTCAGAACATAGCCGCGGCCCCATACCGTCTCGATGTAATGGCTGCCGCCGGTGGCCTGGGCGAGCTTTTTGCGCAGCTTGCAGACAAAAACGTCGATGATCTTTAGCTCCGGCTCGTCCATGCCGCCGTACAAGTGATTGAGAAACATTTCCTTCGTCAAGGTCGTGCCCTTGCGCAGGCTGAGCAGTTCGAGGATTCCGTATTCTTTACCGGTCAGATGCACGGGTTGGTCATCGACTGAGACGACGCGGGTATCGAGATTGACGACCAGCTTGCCGGTCCGGATTGTCGACTCAGAATGACCCTTCGATCGGCGCACGATCGCCTGTATGCGCGCGATCAGCTCCCGGCGGTCAAAGGGCTTCGTCAGGAAGTCGTCGGCTCCGAACCCCAGTCCCTTGATCTTGTGGTCGAGCTCGGCCAACCCCGAGAGGATCAGGATGGGTGTACTAACCCTCGCGGCGCGCAGGCGTCGGAGCACCTCATAGCCGTCGATGTCCGGCAGCATCAAATCGAGGAGAATTATATCGTAATCGTAGAGTTTGCCGATCTCTAGGCCATCCTCGCCAAGATCGGTCGTATCACAGATAAAATTCTCATTAATCAGCAGCATTTTGATGCTGGCTGCGGTTTGTACATCGTCCTCGACTAAAAGCACGCGCATTGGAACCTCCGGTTTCGGCCGGTTGTCATGCCGGCGGGCCTTGGTTAATCAGAATTACCAGGATTAGTTAACAAGTCGTTTACTGGCAATTCTGAAGTGTTGGAGTCGCGATCGGGGATCGCGCAACCGAATTGGGCGGATTGCCCTGGGTGACTGATGGGTTGGTCGTCCCTCGTGGTGCTCCCGTTGGGCCGCGCAGTCGTTCCACCGCGACAGTCAGTTGTACGCGTGGCCCGGGCTATCGTTGGAAAGCACCAATTTGTTCCAATTCCGGCTGAACTCGTCTCCGGGTTTTGCGGCGTCAAAAACTCTAACGCGAGAGACATCAACCCCCTCCTTATCGAGGCTCACGGTCGGCAAGCCTCACATCATTCGGACACTTTGTAATCGTGAGTGTGACCTGTGTCACACATCCGACAAAATTTTGTCTGATCGGACATCAGACTGAAAGCCAAGTCGGTACGACACGACAGTGGCCCTAAAAACGCTGGCAGCAACTAGCGCCTTCGGGTCGCGACTTTTATTACTCTATTGGCGTCAGTTAGCCGTCCCGCGGATAACGAGGCGCAGCAGCGATTTTTTCCAAACCACCGTCAAACGACCTCGGGATAAAGGTCTGCTTAATCCTCTAGTCCATTGGACTGGCCTCTCTCCGCACGATTTCTTCCGATTCCTATATGAATTAATCGTGTTGGACGGAATGCGTCTCAGAAAATTTTTTGCGAGATGCAATTTAGGCGTCCACATTGGGCCGAGCGGGAAAACGGGTGCCGTTTTGGTTGTTAGCCGGCGCAGCTCCCACAAGCAGTCGCCGGCCCGGACGCGGAAGAAGCAGGTTGGTGCTTGCAAGTATCCGCAGCCAGCTCTCGCGCATTGCCGACCGCACCGGCGCCGAGGGGAGTAGCCTGTCCTTCGCCAGAAGAGCGGTGGCGGTTCCTGAATGTCTCGGAAGCCACCCCAACAGATCTGCCGGACAGACAGCGTCGAGCGATCCGCGAGAATGCTCACCCCAAAATCGACGCGTGTGACATCAGCGACCATAGCATCAGGCTCGAGCCCGCCAGCAGCATCAGCGCCTAGACGGCGGTGCGCGGCCGAACCAGCGCGACGCGAAGGACTATCCTACTCCGATCCGGGGCGGCCTCGCGCATTGTCTGGCCGGAAAAGTCGATTAGACCCGGCGGGCGGCCGACCCGCTTCATGACTTCATTGCACGCATCGATGCACAGACCACATGCGCCACCATCACGTCTACGCGGTGCTGGTGACCGAGGGCGATCGCCAGCTCGTCGGGATCTCTACCGGGCGCAATGCCGTCCATCGCATGCTGGCCGAGGGAAGAAGCCACAACACGACGCTGGCCGAGCTCATGACGCCTGATCCCGACTGCATCACCCCCGGCAAAACAGCGATCGAAGCGCCGCGCCTGATGGAAGAGGGCCGCTACCGGCATTTGCCTATCATCGACGACGGAAAGGTCGTCGAAATTGTTTCGCGTTTCGACTTCAGCGGCCTCTAGAGCAGGATCGCCTCGACGAGGAGATCGGCCTCCGGGAAGGGATCTGAACAGAATCATCAATCCCTACAGTAATGTCGCTTGCTGAGGCGGATAGGTAATTCGTACTCCTTCCACCGTGCGAAAGGCGTGAGCTGGTGCATCCGGTAGCTGCTCTCCGATAAAATCTCGACCACCGGCACGCCGCGCACACTGAGCGCGTCGGCCACCAGTGAACGGTGGCATCGCCACGGCACTGCTTCGGCGCACATGATCGCAATGCGTTTTTGGCGGCTCATGCGAATGAGCGCTTCGAGCGCGTCCTGAAACGCTCTCGGTTTGCATGTAATCGGCGTAGCCGCGAAAGCCACCGTTGCGCCAGCCGGTATTGGGGGAATCTTTGCGGGCGTGCCGCAGGCCGCCCAGCGCTGGAATATGCACATATTCGAGATGCTGCGCTGTCAGGCTGTCGGCCAGGGCGGTGTCGTTGAATTGCGGATTGTGACGCGAACGCGGGATCGTACGGATGTCCACGAGGCGTTCGATGCCATAGGTTTGCAGCAAGGCGATGAAGCGCTCGATCGGCAGCGTCGAATGCCCGACAGTGAAGATAGCGCCTTCCGGCCAATGCGTCTGCTTGCGGCGGAGGATGTTCGCTCATGGCGACGCAGCCCGTGGCGTCAGCCGAGCCCGGTGGACGCGCTGTCAGTAGCTCGGCTTTGCCGCAAATGGCGTGAGCTGCAGTTCGTGTGTCCAGCACGACCGGTCTTGGGTGTGCAGATACCAGTACGCCTCGGCGATCTTGACCGGGTTGATGATCAGATCGCGGCGGTTCTGGTTGCGCGGCAGGGCCCGGCTGCCGGGCGAGTCGATCGATCCGTCGATGACGATGTTGGCGACGTGCACGCCGTGCTCGGAATACTCCTCGGTCAGCACCTGCGCCAACGTGCGCATCATGACCCGCGGGTAATAGAGCGACTGCCCGGTCATCCGCTTCTTGCCGCGCAGCGAACTGGAATTGTTGGAGAAGAAGAACGAGCCCGCGCCTTTTTTGCGCATCGCCGGCAGCACTTCCTTGGCGACGAGAAACGGCCCGCGGGCGGCGATGTGCAGCCCGGTGTCGAGGATCTCCACCGGCACGTATTCGAGCAGTTCCTTGTCGGGCGGCAGGTCGCGGCCTTCCAGATAGCCGGCGTTGTAGATCAGCACGTCGGGGTCGCCGGCCTCGCGGCGGATCGTGGCGAAGGCCGACGAGATCGACTCCTGCGAGACAAGATCCAGTTCGACGATCATGCACTCGCCGCCCTGCTCGCGGATCGCCGCCGCCAGCCGCGCGGCGTTGGCTTCCCGGCGGGTCGTCAATACCGTGAAGAAACCTTCCTGCGCGAATTTCTGCGCGATGGCGCCGCCGACCCCCCAGCGCACGCCGACCTCGACATCGCTGTCGTCCACCGGGTGGCCGTGCGCCAACAGCGTGTTGCGGCCCTCGGCCTGCCATTTCGAGGTGGCGCCCACCACCACACAGACTTGCTTGCCCTTCGTGTTCGTTCTCATTGGATAATCCTTCCTTGCGTCGTACGCTCGTAGGGCGGATGAGCAAAGCGTAATCCGCCATCGGCATTGGCGGAAGGCGCTGCGCTTTTCCGCCCTACACCCTTTTTCGGTTCAGGCGGCCCGGTCCCAGCCCCACCAGGCGCACAGCGCCTCTCCCATGATCAGCCGCTTGTCCTCCGTCGCTGAGCCACGGCAGTTCCTCGGTGAACATCGTCACGCACTGGCGCCAGGAGCACGGCATCTTCGTGATGTCCGTACCCCAGAACATTCGGTTCGGACCAAAGGCGTCATAGACCTGCCGCAGATAGGTGTGCAGCGCCGGAAACGGATAGGGCTCGCTGGAATAGTGCGGTACGCCGGTCGCCTTGACCGCGACATTGGGAAACTTCGCCAGTGCCAAAAGCTCCGGCATATGGGTCATCGCGGCGGCGTCTTTTAGTGTCGATGTGCCGCCTCTGCCGCCCAGGTGGTCGATCGTCAGGCGAAGCCCGGGGTGGCGCTCTGCTATTCGTCCGAGCTCCGTCAGCGAATCCGTCGCCAGCATGGCGATCGGGACGCCGGCCTCCTCGGCTTCCGCCCACAGCCAGTCGATTGTGCCGTCGTGCAGCCACCGCCGCGCGGGATCGGCGAGGAACCCATACCGCAGACCGAGCATTCCCGGCTGTTCTCGCCAGCTCGCGATGCGGGCGCGCGATTCCGGTCGGTCGAGCGGCACTGCGCCCATGATCGCGAAGCGGCCGGGGTAGTTCCGAACCGCCGCAAACGCCATGTCGGTCGAATTCGGGTCCCAACCCGGCGGATGAATGACGGCGGCATCGACACCTCCCTCGTCCATCAGGAGCGATGGCCTCCTCAGGGGTAAACGCCGTCACCTGTCGATGCGAGAGGTTGCTCGGCAAGCCGGTTCCCCAGAGGTGAATTTGGGCGTCGACGATCTGCATCGCATATTCCCTCACGCCGCCGCGGCAGGCCTGCGTCCTTGGAGCACCTCGCGGATCGCGGCGATGATCCGCTTGCGGTCCGGGAAGACATGGCTTTCGAGGACGGGGCTGTAGGGGATCGGCACCTGCAAGGCGCAGACCCGCTTCACCGGGGCCTGAAGCCGCGCGAAGGTCGCCGCATCCTCGGTGGCAACCGCGGCGATCTCCGCCGAGAAGCCGGCCGTCGGCCCCGCCTCGTCGGCGATGACGAGCCGGCCCGTTTTCTGCACCGAGCGGCGGATCGTTTCCGTATCCAGCGGCACGAGCGTGCGCGGGTCGACGACTTCGACCGAGATCCCCTCCGGGGCCAGCTCTTCGGCCGCGGCCAGCGCCTCGTGCACGAGCCAGGCGAGCGCGACGACCGTTACGTCGCTGCCCTCGCGTTTGATGTCGGCCTTGCCGAAGGGGATCGTGTAGTCCTCCTCCGGCACCGGCCCCTTGCGGGCCATCAGCCGGCTCGACTCGAACGAGATGACGGGGTTGTTGTCGCGGATCGCCGTCTTCAATAGCCCTTTGATGTCGTGGGGCGTCGACGGCAGGAACATCTTCAGGCCGGCCACATTCATAAACATCGAATAAGGCGACTGCGAGTGCTGCGCCGCGACTTGGCCGCCGCCCCCGACGGCCGCCCGGTAGAGGATCGGGAAGGTTACCTGGCCGCCGAACATGTAGTGGATCTTGGCGGCCTGATTGACGATCTGGTCCATCGCGACAAAGCAGAACGTCACCTGCCGCCAGTCGACGATCGGGCGGAAGCCGCAGCCGGCCGCGCCGATCGCCATGCCGGTCAGCGCTGCTTCGGTGATCGGCGTCGCCCTGATCCGCTCGGGGCCGAACTCCTTGAGCAGCGGCGGCAGGGCGTCGGTCGACATGTAGAAGATCTTGGGATCGCGCCGCATCTCCTCGGCGACGGCTTCGACCGCGGCCTCGTTGTACGTCATTGCGTTCTCCGGGCATCGTCGGTCCTGGCATCGCTTCAGGCGACCTTCGGCGCCGGCCATCAGGCTGCAAAGGCGTCTTCGGTCGCCTGCTCGGGCGTCGGGAAGGGGCTCGCTTCGGCGAAGGCGACAGCGGCCTCGAGTGCGGCCATGATTTCGCGCTCCATGGCTTCCATCCCGGCGTCGTCGAGGTAACCCTGCTCCCTCAGCTGGCGCTCGAGCCGCGCGATCGGATCCTTGCCCTGCCACGCTTCGAGCTCGGCCGGGTCACGGGGATCGGGCTGGCCCCGGCGCTCGGTATGGGCGCGCTGGCGGTAGGTCTTGCACTCGATCAAGGTCGGGCCGCCGCCGGAGCGCGCCCGATCGACGGCGCGGTTCGCCGCCTGATAGACCGCGAAGATGTCGTTGCCGTCGACGACGACACCGGGAATGCCGTAACCGGCCGCGCGCGCCGCCACATCGCTCAGCGCGTGCGTCGCGGCGGCTGCGGTTTGCGCGGCATACATGTTGTTTTCGCACACATAGAGCATCGGCAATTTCCAGGTCGCCGCGATATTGAGGCACTCGTGGAAGGGTCCGGCGTTCGAGGCGCCGTCCCCGAAAAAGGAGACCGCGACACCTCCCTTGCCTTCCATCTGCGCCGCTAGGCCGGCGCCGGTGACGATCGCGATCCCACCCGCGACGATCCCGTTGGCGCCGAGCATGCCGATGCCGAAATCGGCGATGTGCATCGAGCCGCCCTTGCCCTTGCAGTAGCCGGTTTGCCGCCCGTAGAGCTCGGCCATCATGCGGTTGAGGTCGGCGCCCTTGGCGATGCAGTGGCCGTGGCCGCGATGCGTCGAGATGATCCGGTCGCCGCGATCGAGCGCGCTGCACACGCCGACCGCGACCGCCTCCTCGCCGATGTAGCAATGCACGACGCCGTAGATCTTGCCGGCAAGATAGTCGGCCGAGGCGCGCTCCTCGAAGCGGCGGATGGTCAGCATCCGCCGCAGCATCTCGCGCTGCGTATCGGGCGGCAGGTTCGGCGAAAGGCTTTGCATCGGGGTGATCCTCCGGGCCGGTCGGGGCTCTGCATGATGAGCCAGCGCCCGGAAGGCTGGCAACCGGAACCTCGGGATCAGAGGCCCAGGTCGGAAAGGCCCGGGTGATCGTCGGGCCGCCGCCCGAGCGGCCAGTGGTATTTCCGGTCGGCCTCGTCTATAGGCAGATCGTTGATCGAAGCAAAGCGCCGCTGCATCACGCCAGCCGCATCGAACTCCCAATTCTCGTTTCCGTAAGAGCGGAACCAGTTGCCGCTGTCGTCATGCCACTCGTAAGCGAACCGCACGGCAATTCGGTTGTCGGAGAAGGCCCAGAGTTCCTTGATGAGTCGGTAGTCGAGCTCCCTGTTCCATTTACGGGTCAGGAAGGCGACGATCTCAGCCCGGCCATTGATGAATTCCGCCCGGTTCCGCCATCGGCTATCGTTGGTATAAGCCAATGAAACCCGGTGCGGATCGCGGCTGTTCCAGCCGTCTTCCGCCATCCGCACCTTGACGATCGCGCTCTCGCGAGTGAACGGCGGGATCGCAGCAGCCATTAAGACTTCCTTTGCCACAGGGGATGCTCGCCTCACAGCATCATCTATGCTTGGCGGAGCGCAACCCTCTTCACCGCGGACGTAACATGCCGTGGGTCACGGCGATCCAGCCGGGCCCTTGGGCGCGCCTTACTTCAGACCCCCGGCGTTTCGTAGAGCCTGAGCACCTGCGAGTTGAATGAGGACATCACCCGCCTCGCAAAGCGACGTGCGATAGATGAGCGCCTCACCGCCATAGAGTACGACGATGTGGTTGGAACCGGCAAAGAAAGCTGTTTCGGGAGGTTTGCCAAAATGCCATTCCCGCAGGCGCGCACCGGTTTGGGAATCCCAAAGCCGAACCATGTTACCGCCCGGTGGCGGGCCGCCGCTCGCCATCGTCACCCCGCTCGTCGTTACCACGCAGTTCCCGTTCGGGCTGAAGGCCGCCGCGGTGACGTCGTCGTTGTGTGCAAGCCGCAGCGTCCTCCCGCCTTGGGGGTCTAGGAGATCGGCTTGCTGGCCGGCAATGCGAAGAGACCGATCTCCCATCTTGGACGGGGCTATTTGGCTGATCGGCAAGCCGTTGTTGCCCTCCTCAGCCACCGCAATGCCGGACGCGACGTCCCAGCCGCTCCACTGGCCGGCACTCCGGATGCCGATCACCGAACCATCTGCTGCGGCCGTAACGTCCCTCAGCCCCTCTGGGCGCCCGGCATGATATTGCGGATCGTAATGGAGTGGGAGACGCCGTTCCGGAAGCCACCGTTCGGTGTTCCAGATTGCCAGCTTGCCACCAGCATAACGAATAAAAAGCTGTTTGCCGTTCGGTGAAAACCGCGCAGCGACGACCTCTCCCCAAATGCCATCGATCGTCGCCACTGGGTCGGTCAGCAATCCTTCGATGATTATATTATCTATCGAGAATAGAGCAGCCTGTCCGTTGCTATAAATAACGCTGACGAGCCCGCCTACTGGAGAGAAGGTCGGCACATAGGCGCGGGCGTCGGGACCTTGCAACCCTCCGATCGTCTTTCGCTGCTTGACGTCCCAGAGCGTCGTCAACCCATTCCTGTCAGTCGTCGCAAGCAGCTTCTCGTCCGCACTGAACGCCACATCTTCCACGGAGATCTCGTTTCCGCTGTCATTGATGAAGGGGTTCCCGAGCGACTGGGTATCGAACAGCGCGAACCCACTCAGCCACTTCGACACGAGATAAGCGCCCTTCGGACTCCAGACGACGCCAGTGGACGAGAAGTCGCCAGTTTGGCTGACCGTCTGTCCGGACGCCAGATTGGTGATGGTGAGGCGCGCCTTCCCACCTGCTTCCGTTACAACGGCAAGTCTATGGCCGTCAGGGCTGATCGCCTGTTCCGAGCTGTTTCGCGAATAGCCCCGCGGCGCGATTTCTTTAACGAAAAGTGCAGGCCCAGGAGCCCGCAGCTCGAGGAGCTGCATCGTGTTGGCTCGCAGCGTCAAAGCCGTAGGGCCGCTACTCGCAACGGGGCTGAGCCAACGCAGCTCACCGCGGATGTCGGTAATGCGTTGGCCGCCTGCGCTCTCGTAGACGACGGTGTTTTCGTCGGCGTCCAGGACATCCAGCATCGCGCCATCCAGTGAGAAAGCTGCGCTGACCAATGGCTTGCCGTCGTCAGCCACCTCCAGCACTTTTTGCCCGCTTTCCACGTCGAGAACGCGCGCTCCCGCCTGTTTGTCGACAATGACAACGCGCCGCTCGTCAGGCGCGAAAGCAACTCCGACCGGGTCATAGATCCCTGCGTCTGGCGATACCGATACAAGCAGATTGGGCAGATTGGACAGGGCGACCCGAAGTGAACTGAAGGCGAGCGGCGACCTGCTCTCATCGATCGCCTCGAGCGCGAGTGAGGTGCCCCGCTCGGGATCGCTTTCAGCGATCCCCAAAGCCTGGTTCGCAAGATCATTCGACCGTGCCGAACGGGACTCCTTCTCAGCTACGAATGCCGCAACGGCCAGCGATGTCGAGATTACGGCGACGGCGCCGCCCCATTGTATTCTCCGTCGGAATTTCCGCCGGCCCTCGCGCCTCTCGATTTCTGCACGACTGCAGTTGCAGATATCGGCGAGCAGCTTGTACCATGATGTTCGGTAGCGCGCTGAATGGAGTTTGGAAGACTTCGGATCAAAGCCTCGATAGTCGCTGGCCAGCGGCAACTCGAGGCGTTCGCAGAGTGCAGCCGGGAACGCCATATCCGCGTTGTCGGCCGAATTGGTCGTCTCGGGATTCCCGGCGATAAGAACGGGAATGAGATCTTCCGCGGCGTGCACCTGCGTAAAGCGCTGTATCTCGTCGTTGACGAACGAACTCGCCCGCGCGTTCGGCGAGCAAATGACAATGAGCTTGCGTGATCCCTGAAGGTGCCGCCCCACGGCTTGATAGTATTCCGTACCGGTAAAGTCCTCTTCGTCCCGGAAAATATCGAGCCGACGCTTCGGCACTGGGAGGCCGCTCGGCGGGGTATAGCGCCGCAGCGTGCGTTCGAGCAGCACTGCAAATGGCTTATCCTTGCGAGAGTAGCTTATGAAAGCATCATGTAAATACAGGTCCATGATCCCCTCACCCAATTACACCAACGCGCCCCTGCAGCTCAAACCCGATCCTTACCGATGAATCAAGTTAACATCTTCGTCGGAAAATCAGTGTGAAATAACTCACACTGACTATCATGAGGGCGAGGTCCTCGATGTGCCCGGCACGCGCCGGCACGACACGGGCAATGCTGGGACAGTGCAAAAGCGATGGCGTCTTTGACACCGCTCTATTCGACCGCGCAAATCGAACGGATATCTCTCGCGTGAGGGATCGATAGTTCGAGCCGCGCTCACGACCCTATTGCATCAAAACCGAGCGTAGCCGGGTTCGCGGGAAGGGGATTGCCTGCGCCAGCCTGTGCCTCGCGCGCCCCGAGTCAGCCCGCGCGCCCCTGTCCCGCTAGGAGGCGGCAAAGGCAGCGGCTGCGGCGCCGAGGGTGTAGGCCCCAGCCACCGCGAGGAGAGCAATGGCCAGCTTGGCAAAGGCGTCGGCGCCGAGGCGATCGCCTATTGGCCGGCCGGCGAGGCCGCCGAGAAAGGCGAACGGGATCAGGGTGCCGGCGGCAAGCCAAGTCCGGGCAGGGATGCCGATCGTCGCCGCATGGGAAGCGAGCGTCACTGCATACGAGAGTGCGAAGAACGCGAGGAGCGTCGCGCGCACCGTCCTCGCCGCCGCCCCGGCAAGCAGCAGGTAGATCAGCACCGGCGGCCCCGCCATGCCCACCACCGCGTTGGCGATGCCCGAGACGGCCCCGGCGGCGAGATCGCCGCCCGGGCTCATCGCAAACGCCGTCCAGTGCTTGCGCTGGCCGGGCTGGCCCGAGCGGCGGCGCGAGACCGCCATCAGCACGGCGAAGCCAAAGATCGTCGCCCCGGCGGCCGCCCGCACCAGGATCGGATCGGCATGACGGAAGGCGACGAGTCCGAGCGGCAGCCCGACCAGGCTGCCCAGCGCCAGGCGCAGCAGCAGCCACGGCGCGATCGCCCGCAGCAGCCCCGGAACCACGAGGATCGATAGCGCCGTCGAGATGATGATGACGAGCTGAATTGCCCGTGCCGGATCGAGAAACAACAGAAAGAGCGGTGCCGCGAGGACGGCGAAGCCGAAACCGCTTATCGCATAGAGCAGCGCCGAGCCAAAAGTTGTCGCCGCCAGCACGATGAAGATGCCGCTGGCCATCCCGAGCATCCGCCCGATGTGCTGGGGCCGAGCGACATGCTGAGCAGCCAAGAGCCAAAGCCGGCATTCATGCTGGGCTCCGTCCGTTTGCATCCAAGGACGTGTGTTTTCTCAACGCTTTGCTAGAAGGCCGTCGATCGCCAACGGTCCTGAGCCCCCCAAGACGAGGGCTGCAAGACAGGCGAGGTAAAGGAGGTCGGTTTCAAAGCCTGGCGGCCCGAACTGCGCACCGGCAGCCGTCACCGCCTGGAGCTTGATCGAGCTGAACCCGTAGGGCAGATGCACGGTAAATATGGCAACCAGGAGAACCGCCGCCATGGGTATGCTGGCCAACGGCACCAGTGCACCTAGAAGCACAGCCAGGCCACCCAATATCTCAACCAGGATCGTGAGCCATCCCATCAGATGCGGTGCAGGCACTCCAATTGCCAGCAAAATTGTGGGGAATGCATCCAGCCCCCTGGCCAGCTTCGCGAAGCCATGCTCCATGAAGCCGTACCCGACGATCAGACGCAGTGGGAGCGGAGCCCAACTGGCGATTGGAGATCCGCTGATCAGGTCGACGGGAAGGTTGCGCCACGTTGGCGACCGTCTCTGGATGTAGTTTGTCGTTTTCGTCTCCAATCAACCTTCATACGCTCAATGAGCCCGCCGGGCGCCGGCCGGCACCTGCAAGCTCATTGAAGCCTATTGGATGAGCCGTCTGCTAGCGGACTAGGACCCAGTGGCCCCGCCATGCTGCGTGCTTATCGTATCCGTACTGGTACTCGTAATGCGCGGCTGTTGCGGTGGCATTTGCAGAGCTCGTGTCCACGCGTTGCGAGATCCCGGCCCAGGTGATCGCGCCAGAGGGCTTCGGCTCCTGCGCCATTGCCGGCGAGAAGTTTACAGCGGTCAGCAAGGCGAGCGTCGCGCCGGCGAGCAATAGGGTTTTCATTTCAGTATTCCGTGATGATTTAGCAGACAGCGGCACTGCCGTTGGATCCACGGTGGCAGATTGACCGCCGCCATGCTTCGAGGAAATTTAGGGATGCGCCCCTTGACGCCAAGACATAATGATGTCACGATATCGTGATGCCACGATCACCCCTCTACGAACGTGTCGAGTTGGTTCTATCCGGCGATATCGCTGACGGCCGCTTGCCGCCAGAGACCCAATTGCCGCCGGAAGAGGGCTTGATCGAGCGGTTCAAAGTCAGCCGCACGACCGTGCGAAAGGCGATTTAGAATTTGGTCGAGCGCGGCCTCGTCGAGGTCAGGAGGGGGAGGGGCACTTTCGTCACCCAGCCGAAGATCACGCAGGAGCTGACCGAGCTTACCGGTTTTGTCGAGGATATGCAGGCTTTGGGGCGGAAGCCAACCGCCCGCTTGCTCGACAAGCGCATCGTGGCAGCCGACCAAGCCGTCGCGCACCATCTCGCATTGGCGCCTGGGACGTTGGTGGTCAGGCTCCGGCGTGTTCGCTTGGCCGACGGTGTGGCGATGTCTTTCGACGAGACATATTTGCCGCGCGACATAGGGGAGAAGGTTGCGGAGAACGACCTCGAGGCCGAGCCGGTCTTCGCATTGCTCGAGGAGAAGTACGATACGCCTCTGGTCGAAGCCGAATACAATTTGGAAGCGGCCGCGGCCGACCCTGTTGCCGCTCAGGCGCTCCAAGTGCCGGCCGGCAGCCCGATCTTCCTCATTGAACGCACGTCCTATACCACCGGCAATCGGCCGGTCGATTATGAGAGGCTGCACTATCGTGGCGATCTGATCCGGTTCGTGACGCGCCTTGCCCGACGCGCGGATGGCGGGGTTCGCCGACCCCGCTAATCCATCTCGATGATCGCTCACGGCTTGAAAGCCGAAGTAGCCGCGTCATCATCGGCACCCATCTATGAGCCAACGGCCTGGAGTAGTACGAAATCAGTACCTTGCGTTCCCCGGCGTGCGCGGGAAGGGGATGGCGTCGCGGACGTTGGCGAGGCCGGTGACGTAGGCGAGGGTGCGCTCGAAGCCGAGGTCCCCACCCCTCCCTCCCCCGCGAGCGGGGGAGGGTTAGGGAGGGGGCTGCGGCACCATGCCGTAGCGGCGGTGCAGGTCGCTGTGCCAGCGTAGTGCTCCGGGTCGATGCCGCGCTCGGTCAAGCTGCGGTCCAGCTCCTCGCGCCGGCTGCCGCCGATGATCTCGCCAATCCCCGGGGCCAATACGTCCATCGCCGCGACTGTCCGGCCGTCGTCGTTCACGCGCATGTAGAAGGCTTTGATGGCCTTCGGGTAGTTCATCACGATGACCGGCTTCTTGGCGTATTTCTCGGTCAGGTACCGCTCGCGCTCCGACTGCAGGTCGACACCCCACTGGACCGGGAACTCGAATTTCTCGTCCGAACGTTCGAGCACTTGGATCGCCTCGCCGTAATCCATATGCACGAATTCCGAGCCGACGATCCCCTCGAGCTTCGCGACCAGCCCCTTCTCGATCCGCTGGTCGAAGAAGGCGAGGTCTTCCTGTCTTTCGTGCAGTAACGCCGCGAAGGTGTATTTCAGCAACGCTTCCGCCAATGCCGCATTGTCCGAGAGGTCGGCAAACGCGATCTCCGGCTCGATCATCCAGAACTCGGCGAGGTGGCGGCTGGTGTTCGAGTTCTCGGCGCGGAAGGTCGGCCCGAAGGTGTAAACCTTGGTCAACGCGAGGCAATAGGCCTCGACATTGAGCTGCCCCGAGACCGTCAGGAACGCCTCGCGGCCGAAGAAATCCTGCGCGAAATCGACCTTGCCGTCGGGGGTGCGCGGCAGGTTCGCGAGATCCAGAGCCGATACCCGGAACAATGCGCCCGCGCCCTCCGCGTCGGAGGCGGTGATGATCGGCGTATTGACCCAGAAAAAGCCGTTCTCGTCGAAGAACCGGTGGATCGCCTGCGCACCCTCACGGGGGGAGTCGGCCTTGCGCAACACTCCGCCACTCTGTCGCCGGCGGTTGTGCTGGATCGAGGTTTCGAGAGTTGCACATGTACCTAAGAGTGGTATATAGGTACAGACACGGATCGCGGCATGATCTTAAGCTTTCGGGACGAGTGGCTGCGCGCCTTCTTCGTCGAGGATAGGCAATCGCGGCATATCCCGCCCGATCTCGGAAGCCGGCTCTTTCGCAGGCTCCAGATGATCGACGATGCGACTTCCGATCAGGATTTGCGGGTGCCGCCAAGCAATCACTTCGAGAAGCTCCGCGGCAATCTGGGGGGCTTCCATTCGATCCGCGTCAACAATCAGTGGCGGCTGGTCTTCCGGTGGGACGGCGCCCGTGGGGAGGCAGAAGGCGTCTATCTCGACGACCACAGCTACAGATGAGGCGATCCATGCTGACGACGAAGCGCAAGCCGGCCACGGTCGGTGAGATTCTTGTCGAGGAGTTCATGCAGCCGATGAAGTTGACCCAGGCCGCGCTTGCCGAGGCCATGGGTGTTCAGCGCAAGCACGTCAACGAGCTATGCAATAACCGCCGGAACGTGACGGCGGCGACCGCGCTCATCCTCGCGCGCGTATTCGGCAACAGCCCCGACTTCTGGCTGAACGTCCAGCGGCGCAGCGATCTGTGGGAGGCGATGAACAGTCCCCGGGAGCGCGAGCGGATCGAACGTGCGAAGCCGTTGGGCGCCGCCGCGTGATCTCGCGTGTCGCATCGGCGCGACCCGTCCGGCCGTCGTCGTTCACGAAACGAGAAACAAGGCGGTTCGTGACGGCAGACAATATTGAACGCTTCCCCGGCGAAAGCCGGGGTCCATCTCTTGGCGGCACGAGCAGCGCGTGGATGGGGTCCCGGCCTTCGCCGGGACAGCGGAGCCCCTACGCTTTCATCCAGGGCAGGTCGGCCGCCACCCCGCTGGGGAACCCGCATGTAGAAGGCTTCGATCGCCTTCGGGTAGTTCATCACGATGACCGGCTTTTTCGCGTATTTCTCGGTCAGATAGCGCTCGTGCTCCGACTGCAGGTCGATGCCCCAGTGGACCGGGAATTCGAATTTCTCGTTCGCCCGCTCGAGCATTCGGATCGCCTCGCCGTAATCCATATGCACGAATTCCGAGCCGACGAACGGCCCAACTTAATCGTTCTCGGACGTCCGATTCGGTGCACCGATCACGAAATTTACGCGGAACCGAAACGCCTCCTCAAACGTTTGATCGGGCCCCAACTCGCAGGTGATTGTCATGATTCTTAAGCTTTCGGCCAGTCTGGCTTTCGCAGCGGCTTGCCTGACGGCGGTCGTGGCCATGCCCGCCAACGCCAATACCCCGTCGGCCCGCCAAAACGTCATGCATAGCGACCATTACACTCGAATGTTGCAGACAAACCGCGCCTTCCGCCAGGCGCGAATGCGCAAGGAGTGTGGTCCGGTTACCGATCCGGAGCTCCATCAACAGTGCCTGGCGAGCTTCCAGGAATACTCGCCCATGGTCGCATCGGCGGCATCTCACCGAAAGGTCGCCTCGTCCCGGCACCATGCAAACCAATATGTCGGCTCTTCGGCCGGTCCGCGGCATAACCAGAGCCATCTCGGTAAGTAGGCCGCCCGTTATCCGTTGAAGGTCGCCGAACAAGGTTGCCTTCAACGGAAACGGCGAGGTGGCGATCAATGACCCGCAGGCCAATCCGGACGACATGTCGCCCGGGCGGTCGGCGCGGCCGTCGTCGTTCAGGCGCATGAAGAAGGCTTTGATGGCCCTCGGGTAGTTCATCACGATGACCGGCTTCGTCGCGTATTTCTCGGTCAGACAGCGCTCGTGCTCCGACTGCAGGTCGACACCCCAGTTGACCGGGAACGCGAATTTCTCGTTCGACCGTTCGAGCACGTCGATCGCCTCGTCGTAATCCATATGCACGAATTCCGAGCCGACGATCCCCTCGAGTTTCGCGACCAGCCCCTTCTCGACCCGCTGATCGAAAAAGGCGAGATCCTCCTGCCTTTCGTTCAGCAATGCCGCGAAGGTGTATTTCAGCAGCCCTTCCGCCAATGCCGCATTGTCCGAGAGGTCGGCGAAGGCGATCTCCGGCTCGACCGTCCAGAACTCGGCGAGGTGGCGGCTGGTGTTCGAGTTCTCGGCTCCAGTCGCCGCTCCCCGCGAAGGTTAGGCGTCCCGGTATTCACGACTGCGCGCGGGATGCTAAATCGTGAGCACCACGACTTCCTCTGCTCCCTCGTCGACCATGTAATAGACGAGATAGCGGTATTTGGGCGTCACGAGTTTGCGGACGCCTTCGACATTTTGGGGACGACCGATCGCCGGAAAAATCGTCAGATTCTGAAGAGAGCGCAGTATTGCGCCTCTCACCGCGAGTGCCGCGGACGGATGACGGGTACGTAGATACTCGGCGACCTCTGCAAGGTCGTGCGTCGCGCGCGGCGTAAACCGCAGCTTCACTGATCAAAGCGGCGGAAAGCAGCCTCGACTTCCTCATCCGTGGCGAATTCGCGTCGCTTTGCCTGCGCAAGCCCTTCGAGCACCGCCGCCAAATGGGCCCGATCGACCGGCTCGACCTCTACCTCGGTCCCCGCCAAGTGAAGAATGGTGCGGGCGATTTCATCCTGGGAGTCCGGAGGTAGGCGGCGCACGGCTTTGATTGCCTGTTCCAGAAGCTTGGTCATGCGTCGATGATAAGAGCTAGCCCGGATTTGCGGAAGAAGGAACTGCGGTCTGGCCTCGGCGATCGTGAGACCGCCGTTCAGTCCGCGACGATCCCATTGGCGCCGAGCGTGCCGATGCTGAAACTCATCGCTGTATCGTGATGGCCACCGACGGACGGGGACTGCGCGAAAAAATTTCTCTCTGAACCACACCACCGAAGTAAAAGCGGTCCGCAATATCTCGGCTCCACGTTGCCTCATATCCTGGTGCCACGAGATCAACTCCAACCGAGCCGTGCTTGGGACCCAATATGCCCGGGTCGACGATCACCAGACCATCAAATGCCTTTGGGTCACAGACCGCCCCCGTGCTTTTACCATGGCCCATAAACATTCCCAGGTGCTCGCTCCCTTTGAACGTGGCACTCAACGGCTGCTTCGTCTGGCGTATGCCCGTGCTGCCATAGCTTTTGTGGTGATAGGTTCCGTCCAAGTGATAGCTCGCGTGTGGATTTCCGGCATCGGCGCGCGGATACATCACGAATATCTCGCCTTTGGCCGAGCAGCGGACCCACATGGTCAGCCAAAGCTCGGACCCGTCGCGGAGCGCCACCCCGTACTTTTCCTCGCCCGGAGCCTGCCGAAGCTTCATCAATCCAACCTTGGGGCCGCTCTCGCGAAGTCGCACCGCTTCATCGAAAAAGTCGCGCCACATCGCCAGTTCATCCGGTGTCAGCATTGCGGGATCAACAGCCTGATATTTCAGGAAGCCCTCGAAAGTAAGAAGATCATCTTCGCTAATGAAATCGTCCATCATTAACATTTGCCCTGGAGTTGCAAAAATTGCGCGCTTAGGTAGGCAACCGGCACGACAGTTCAAGGGTGATTACGAGCCCCAGACGTATAAAACCTTGCGAAGCGGCCCATGCTTAACAGCCGCCCGATCTGGCGCAATCCCGAGGGCATTGCGTTCGCCGAAACCCAGCCCGCTCAGGCCGGCCAAGTCGCTCCCCGAATATCCGTGTTGCCGACCAGCGCCTCTAAGTCTTTGGCTTGGCGTTTCGTGGGCGAGGCGAACGCTAGATTCTTATGCATCAATACCGTGCGTGCCGGGGGTGCGCGGAAAGGGGATGGCGTCGCGCACGTTGCTGAGGCTGGTGACGTAGGCGAGGGTGCGCTCGAAGCCGAGGCCGAAGCCGACGTGCGGCACCGTGCCGTAGCGGCGCAGATCGCGGTACCAGGCATAGTGCTCGCGGTCGATGCCGCGCTCGGCCATATTGCGGTCCAGCACTTCGAGCCGCTCCTCGCGCTGGCTGCCGCCGATGATCTCGCCGATCCCCGGCGCCAAGACGTCCATTGCCGCGAGCGTGCGGCCGTCGTCGTTGACGCGCATGTAGAAGGCTTTGATGGCCTTCGGGTAGTTCATCACGATGACCGGCTTTTTCGCGTATTTCTCGGTCAGATAGCGCTCGTGCTCCGACTGCAGGTCGATGCCCCATTTGACCGGGAACTCGAACTTCTCGTTCGCCCGCTCGAGCACTTGGATCGCCTCGCAGTAATCCATATGCACGAATTCCGAGCCGACGATGCCGGCGCATGCGATGGACGAGACCGCACGCGAGCTATGCTGACAGGGCGAAGGGTGGTGGAATATCTTCGTCCATCGGTATCGGGCGCCCCTTCAACGCGCGGCCGCTTCGACCAGGGAAATCATGCCGCACATCCAAGTTTTGGACTCCTTCCCGGTCTGGTCGGTGGCAACGACGAGGTGATCGAGTGATATTACGCCGCGACCTCATCACGCTACTAGGCGGGGTGGGGATCACATGGCCTCTCACGGCGCGCGCGCAGCAGAAGGCGATGCCGGTGATTGGCTATCTCAGCCAGAGAAGCCCGACTGATTCCGCCAGCATCGTGGCTGCATTTCGCCAGGGACTAAAGGAGGAAGGTTACGTCGAGGGGCAGAACGTCGCCATCGAATCCCGCTTTGCGGAGGGGCAGATTGATCGCCTGCCAGGGTTGGCGAGTGATCTGGTTCGGCATGGCGTGAGCCTGTTCGTGGCGACGGGTGGCACCGGCTCGGTCGTCAAGGCCAGGCCGATGGTGCCCCACACAATTCCGATCGTATTCGCGATGGGTGGCGATCCGGTCAAGCTTGGCGTCGTCGAGAGTCTTGCGCGACCGGGTGACAACATCACTGGGGTGTGCTTTCTGCTTAGTGAGTTGGCGGCGAAGGAAGTCGAATTCCTTCATGAGCTTGTCCCCAAGGGGGCTGTGATCGGCTTCCTTGTTGATCTGAACGATCCAGTTACCGAGTCGGACACCCAAAACGCTCAAGCCGCGGCGAATGCCCTGGGGCACAAACTCGTCGTCGTAAAGGCCAGCAGCGCAAGCGAAATCCCCCCGGCCTTCGAGGCTTTGGCACAACAAGAAATCAAGGCTGTATTCGTCAACGCCGATCCCTTGTTTAACGTAAACTTTCTGGAAATCCGCGAACTTGCAGCTCGCTATGAGATGGCAACAATCTCTTCATGGGAAGGATTCGCCGCCGAGGGCGGCCTGATAAGCTACGGAACCAGTATTAACGAGGCGAATCGGCTACTCGGTGTATACACCGGGCGCGTGCTGAAGGGCGAGAAGCCGGCCGATCTACCCGTCCAGCAATCGACAAGGTTCCAGCTGGTCGTCAATCTCAAGACCGCCAAGACCCTCGGCCTAACGATCCCGCAATCGGTCCTTGCCCGCGCCGACGAGGTGATCGAATGAGAGCGCTCTGCGCGCCGTGTGTCTGCGTGGAGACCTGGGCGCTGCGGTAGTGCGCCTCAATACCGCGCGTTGCCGGGCGTTCGCGGGAAGGGGATGGCGTCGCGGACGTTGGCGAGGCCGGTGACGTAGGCGAGGGTGCGCTCGAAGCCGAGGCCGAAGCCGGCGTGCGGCACCGTGCCGTAGCGGCGCAGATGCCCCCTCCCTAACCCTCCCCCGCTCGCGGGGGAGGGAAGGGTGGGGGCGTAGTGCTCCCGGTCGATGCCGCGCTCGGCCATGCTGCGGTCCAATACGTCGAGCCGCTCCTCGCGCTGGCTGCCGCCGATGATCTCGCCGATCCGCGGCGCCAAAGGGTCCCCCACCCCTCCCTCCCCGCTCGCGGGGGAGGGTTAGGGAGGGGGCGACCGTGCGGCCGTCGTCGTTCACGCGCATGTAGAAGGCTTTGATGTCCTTCGGGTAGTTCATCACGATGACCGGCTTCTTCGCGTATTTCTCGGTCAGATAGCGCTCGTGCTCCGACTGCAGGTCGACGCCCCAGTTGACCGGGAACGCGAAGTTCTGCTGCCTCGCTCCCCTCGGCCCCGGAATGGCGGACGCTTTGGCGGGGCGCCGCTAAATTGGCCATATTCCCGTAGTATCGTTCAGATTATCCGGATAGGGCGACCGTGGTGGGATGGCGGATGTCGCTGCAAATTTGGCTGTAAACGGAGCGTGGGCGCGCGGCGTGGGCGCGTAAGTAATTGAAAACCCAGGAGTCGGTTCACAAAGATGCAATCTTCACGTGTGTTTTCGCTGTAAATCTGCTGCAGATGCAGCCAGCGGTCAGAAACGGTTCAATCGGCGGTTGCTGCCGCAGCGTTTCCGTGGGGAACCCGTGAGCCCGATGCAGCCTGCCTCAATACCGCGCGTTGCCGGGGGTTCGCGGGAAGGGGATGGCGTCGCGCACGTTGGCGAGGCCGGTGACGTAGGCGAGGGTGCGCTCGAAGCCGAGGCCGAAGCCGGCGTGCGGCACCGTGCCGTAGCGGCGCAGGTCGCGGTACCAGGCGTAGTGCTCCCGGTCGATCTCGCGCTCGGCCATGCTGCGGTCCAATGCGTCGAGCCGCTCCTCGCGCTGGCTGCCGCCGATGATCTCGCCAATCCCCGGCGCCAATACGTCCATCGCCGCGACCGTGCGGCCGTCATCGTTCAGGCGCATGTAGAAGGCTTTGATGGCCTTCGGGTAGTTCATCACGATGACCGGCTTTTTCGCGTATTGCTCGGTCAGGTAGCGCTCGTGCTCCGACTGCAGGTCGACGCCCCACTGGACCGGGAACTCGAATTTCTCGTTCGCCCGCTCGAGCATTTGGATCGCCTCGCCGTAATCCATATGCACGAATTCCGAGCCGACGATCCCCTCGAGTTTCGTGACCAGCCCCTTTTCGATGCGCTGGTCGAAAAAGGCGAGGTCTTCCTCCCGTTCCTTCAGCAATGCCGCGAAGGTGTATTTCAACAGAGCTTCCGCCAATGCCGCGTTGTCCGAGAGGTCGGCGAACGCGATCTCCGGCTCGATCATCCAGAACTCGGCGAGGTGGCGGCTGGTGTTCGAGTTCTCGGCGCGGAAGGTCGGGCCGAAGGTGTAGACCTTCGTCAATGCAAGGCAATAGGCCTCGATATTGAGCTGGCCCGAGACCGTCAGGAACGCCTCGCGGCCGAAGAAATCCTGCGCGAAATCGACCTTGCCGTCGGGGGTGCGCGGCAGGTTCGCGAGATCCAGAGCCGATACCCGGAACAATGCCCCCGCGCCCTCCGCGTCGGAGGCGGTGATGATCGGCGTATTGACCCAGAAAAACCCGTTCTCGTCGAAGAAGCGGTGGATCGCCTTCGCCAGGCTGTGGCGCACCCGCGTCGCCGCACCGATCACATTGGTGCGCGGCCGCAGATGCGCGACCTCGCGCAGGTATTCCAAGGTGTGCGGCTTCGGCTGGATCGGGTAGGTGTCCGGGTCGTCGACCCAGCCGATCACCCGGAGCGCGCTCGCCTGCATCTCGAAGGGCTGTCCCTTTGCCGGCGACGGCACGATCATCCCCGTCGCCTCGACGGCGCAGCCGGCCGTGAGCTTCAGGACCTCGCCCTCGTAATTGGGCAAGGTGTTCGGCGCGACGACCTGCACCGGATGAAAGGACGAGCCGTCGGACAGGTGGACGAACGAAATGCCGGCCCGCGAGTCGCGTCGGGTGCGCACCCAGCCTCGGGTTGTGACCGGCATGTCCTGCGGCGCTTGGCCGGAGAGGATCTCATGCCCGCTGAACTCTCGCTTGTCCATCGATCCTACCGAATAGATGGCGTCCCCGGCAGGACTCGAACCTGCGACCCACAGTTTAGGAAACTGTTGCTCTATCCGCCTGAGCTACGGGGACGTTATGGAAATCAATAACTTGCTGGCCCGTTCTAGCTGCCACTCCTGCTCCTAGCAACCATCTAGCAACGAAGAGGCGCCGAGGTCGGCGACAAAATAGCACGCTCCGCGCCGCAGAGAAGGGGCAAGCTGGCGCTCGGGCCGCGTTTCGGTACGGAGGCTGGCGAGCCCCGGGAGCCGCCGCCGCTCCGGCTCCTGGTTGCTAGGGCTGGTTGTTAGGATTTACGGAAGCGTCGGCAGGGTTACCGCCGCCGTGGATCGACGCCAAGCCTTCCCAGCACGGATGGGCGCGGTACTGTGGAGGGTCAGAACTGTCGAGAATGTCGTTCGGCTCGCCGGGCGTGCGGGCTAAGCGCAGGGCCGCCCCACTCGGTCGAGCAGGGCGTGGACCTTCGGCACCAGTCCCTCGTAATTTTCGACGGCCCGCAAGCGAGCGAGGCTCGAAAAGCGGTCGTCGCGGCTCAGCCTGCGGGCCTCGGCGAGTTCGGTGGCGGCGCGTTCGGTTTGGCCGGCAAGCGCGTAAGCGGAAGCGAGTTGGGCGCGGATGTCAGAATGTGCCCGATTGGCGTTGCGCGCCTTTTCGAGCCAGACGACCGCCTCGTTCGTCCGTGATTGCACCAAACGAACGAGCCCGATCTCGCGATACCGAACGCCAATGAACGGATCGCGTGGGCTGCGCCGGATTGCTTGCTCCTCAAGTGAGATCGCTTCCTCTATCGACCCGATGAAGAACTTGCAGTAGGCAAGGGAGTGTAATGACGACACCGCGTTGGGATTGAACGAGAGCGCCATCTCATATTCCGCTATGGCCTCCGCGTATCGACGCTTCGCCCGCAGAACATCGCCGTTGGCGTAATGTGCTAAACTACTCCGAGGCGCCGCGGCCAAGGCTTGCGTGGCAAGGCTTTCCGCGCGCACCAGATCAGCCGCGGCCGTGTCGGTCATATTATCTAGTACGCGGCTGGCGAGCACGCTCGTCACATAGCCTTGACACTGGGCGGATCGCGGATCGAGCGCCAGCGCGTGCTCGAAGAGTGCGATCATCTGCGCCCATCTTTCGCGCGATGGCGGCTCCCCAAAAAGTACAGCGCGTCCAGGAAGCACATAGTCCATCGCGTCGGGGTGTTGGGTTGGCCGGGCGGCCTCCACTCTCCAGAGTTCGAGGTTGAGCGCGACGGCGATGCGGCGGGTGATCTCGTCTTGCAGGGCGAACAGGTCGCTCGTGTCGCCGGTGAAACGCTCAGCCCACAAATGAGCGTTGGTTTCCGCGTCGATGAGCTGCGGATTGACGCGTACCGAGTTGCCAGACCGCCGAACACTTCCTTCCAGCACGTAGCGCACGCTCAGCTCGCGGCCGATCTGACTGGTGACAATCGCCCTGTCGCGATAGGTGAAAGCGGTGTTGCGCGAGATCACCATTATGCCCGCGATCCGCGAGAGATCGGTCGTCAGATCCTCGGTGATGCCGTCCGCGAAATATTGCTGCTCCGGGTCGCTGCCGAGATTGGCGAAGGGCAGGACGACGATCGACAGGCGTGGCGCGATGGGCTGCGGGATCGAGGTGGCGGGCGGAACTCTCGCAGCCGGCGGGTCCGCCAAGGCTCCGGGACGCCAAGCATAGGCCCGCACTGGCCTTGTGAGATTCTTGACCTGCTGCTCGCGCAGGTCCTCGAAGACGAAGCCTAGCTTGTCCCGTACCTGGTCTCGCACGACACGGCTGAACACAGATGCCGCCGGGCTCGACGAGCGCTTCCAGCCGCTCGCGCCAATCGAGCACGAGCGTTTCGGCGCCGTACCGAGCCGCCATCTCGGCGGGATCGGGTTTGACCCGGCCCGCGGTCTGCGGGGTTAACCATCTTTTCCCTGAGAGGTTTGCGGCGCGCCGGTCTTGTTCTGTCAAAGGCCGGCCGGACGCGAGGAGTGAGGAGAGGTGAAGCTAGATCCTGAGGAGCAGATTATCGCCGTCGCACTGGACCAAGCCGAGCTTGACGACGCCAACGAGCGCGGTGCTGGTGCGCGGATAGAGTTCAAGAGTGAAGGCCATGCCAGGGTGACGATCACCATTTCGCGCCAGTTGGTAGAGCAGGCCAGGGCGCTCGATTTGACGACCTGGGAGCTCTTCGCCGAGGCGCTGCGGCTGGCCGTCCCTGGCGCGTTCGAGTTCGCCCGCCCGCTTCCACCGCCGTGGCACTGACGGGCTATCCGCCGCTGCCGAGTATCGGTGCCGGGGCGGGTCCGCTAATCCGGCCCGGTACGCAGCCAGGCTGGGAGGAGGATTGCTAGGTTCGGCGTGAATGATCCCGATCCAACTCGGTCGAATGGTCGCCGCAGTATCGGCATCGCGGGGGCGAGCGGCGCACCCGGAGCCGGCGGGCGAGCGCCAGTTCTCTCCCATAGGCCGGCGAACACCAGCAATAGACCGCCGACTGTAGAAGCGATCCAGAGAGCGTTCACTGGATGTGCCGCCCCACGATATGCGGCTCCCGATGCACCTTACGACCTCGCTCGGCGTGATCTTCACAGTTCGCGTTCGGCTGTTCATCAACGCCGATCGCAGCCCCATATCGCGACCATGTCGCACCTTGACCTAACCGACGCCGAAGCCGCGGCCCTGGCTCAGGAGCTTGCAGGCATCATCGACAGCACCCGTTATCCCCTCTCTTCTCGCATTCAAACCTTGCGGGCGGTCCTCACCAGGTTGAGGCGAAGGCTGCGAATGGGCGCATGGGCAGCGGGAATAGCGGCCCTCGGAACGATCGGGCAGCTTGTTGTCGCAATCGTGGGCAGCTTGTTGGCGGAACCGTGAAGTGAAACCCTACTGCAGCCCACCCGCGACGCTCGGCAGCACTGCGGCAGCCCATTTGCGGCTCATTGTCTGGCGCTAGGATGCCGACGTGTCAAGTCGAGCCCGGCTTTCGTCACTTCTCGACCTCGCATGGCGGACAGCTTACCGCCTTGGTTTCCCACTCGCCCGCATCTGGTGGCGACTGACGCGCCCGAGGCATCAGGGCGTCGTAGTGGCGGTGTATGTCGGCCCTGATCTCTTGCTAGTGCGCCCCTCGTATCGAGCCGGCTGGCACTTGCCCGGTGGCGGCGTGGGGCGTGGCGAGACGCCGGAAGAGGCAGCGCGGCGGGAACTGGCGGAGGAGATCGGCCTCACTGCGGAGACGCTGCTGCCAGTGGGCGTCGCCTGCACCAACTGGGACGGACGACCCGACCGAATACATTTCTTTGAGCTGCGATTGGCCACGCCGCCAAAGCTGCGGCTTGATAACCGAGAGGTCATCGAGGCCAGGCTGACCTCACCTTTCGAGTTGCAGAATATGGCCTTGACGGGCTTGGTCGCTGCCTATCTCGAACGTCGGTGACCGCCCAGAACCGACGTGACGCACGGCTTGGCGCTCTCTGACCGGCCCGAGATCGCTGAGCGTCACAGCGGCCTGAGACCGCGGTGCCGGATTGGAGGGCGAGACTGGTGTGCGGGCAGTGCGGAAACCGGCGGAGGAAGTATGGTGGGTGAGTGAGACCGGGCGGCGGTAGCGGTAGCGGAGCGCGGCCGCCAGCATCAACCGATCGTCCAAAATGTACTACGAACCCCCTCTTTTCGGCGGCGCCGGAGCCATAAGGATGATCACGATGCACGAAAAGTTGTGGGAGGGAGTTGAGCTGAAGATTTCCAACGCGGAGTTTTTCCTTGACCAGATGGGAATCGCTTCGGCCGTGGGAGCAGACTTCGATGAGTACCGCCTACCGAGATGCGCGCAGACGAACTATGGCACTCGTTGGCAGCGATCTTTTTATACCCACCTTGACGCATTTCTGGCGATGGGCAGAAGTATTCCCGAGATCATAAACTGCTGCTTTGGCGCAGATCTCAGCCTAGCTATGAAGAGTTGGTTCAACGGTCTTGATGCTGCCGAGAAGAACCGGCGACGAATGTTCTCTAAGCAATTCCAGGCTGATCACAACGCTTTTGCTAAGCTTCCTCTTACCAATGCCCGAAATATTACATTCCATCGAACCGGCTTTGCTAATGTAACCGTCACCATTTCCGGGCATTTTGGGGTGACGTATACCGGCAGCCCGGTTCGACCCGTTCCGAGCACCGAGACGAGGCCGATCGCTCCTACTGATGATCCGGGCCGATCCAGCAGTTCTGTGGTAACGCATACAGCCGCCGCTTCCTATTGAACCCAAATGGACGGACTTCGCGATCGGCGGCAAACCTCTGTTTCCCGAGTGCGAAACGTACTTGCAACACGCGCAGAACCTCGCGGAGCGCGCCCGCAGCATTTGCCCGGCGGGTGCATGGGAGTGATACGCTGACCGCTCCACCGGGCTGAACATATAAACAATGCCCGTCCCAAGATGACGCGCCGCCCGCGCCGAGGAGGGCGCTCGAAGGGCGAGGCGCGGTATCAGACGACGTTCAACCGGATGATCGACGCCGCCATCAGCGCGAACCACGAGTGGTTTTGGCATGGGTTGGATGCGTAATGCACGATCGGTGCAGAGGGGGATCAAGCCTCGATCTTGTAGACCCGGCGGGGATTGGCGGACCCAGCCATTAGCTGCTCGCGTGTCGGCGGCGGGATGAAGGGATCGGTCGCCGCGGGGCTGACAACGGCTGAGGCGGTCGCCGTGCCGGTGATGGGCGTCCATAGCCCCAACTGCTTCGCATAAGACACGACTGTCACTGGTGAGCACCCCAAGCGATCGCCGATCCATCGGAGGGTGCGCCTGCCATAGTGCGTTCTGACCATCGCTTCCGCAAATGTCGTGAGTGGCTTTGGCTTCGGCATGGGTGTGCGTGCTCCTCCCAGAGTTGTCGCACCGATCGTAGTAAAGCTCTTGGGGAGCGAAGTGTGAGGTGGTTCACACTGACCGGCCAAACGGGCCGCCGATCACGAACGGGGATGCCCGTTGAAACGACGGCGTACGAAGTATGCGAGGGCTTGGCTCCCATGTGACCAGCCCTTTCCTCCCCCTTGGCGTCGGGCTAATGCTCGGCGCCTTCTTTTCGTCGGCCAGCCCAATCGTTGATCGGTGCTCGCCAAAGGATGGGTTCCCTGATGCTGGGTCGAAGAAGGATATTAGCCGCCGCTCTTGCTGTCGTGGCTTACCCAGCGGGTGTTGTATTCGCCCAGCCGGTGCCTTTTCGTCCGCCAATGCCGCCGCCTCGTCGGGAGGTCCGGCCGCGTCGCCCGGGCGGACCCGGCCCCTGGTATTGGTTACGAGGTCGCTGGCGGTGGAATGGCCGCCGCTGGGTTTGGGTGTCCGGGCATTGGCGGCGCTGAGTGGTCGGGGGCTTTCAGGTTGGGCAGGGCCGATTGGCTGGGAGCGCGCGCGGTGTCCCGCGGCTAATGTTCGCCTCGCTTCTCCTCGGCGAACTCCCAATCCGGGATGCGATGGTTGGGGTCGCAGTGCTCGACTAATCCCATCGCCGCGAAGGCGCGGCAGTCGAAGGTACGGCATACCGCGGGCCTCTGCTCATAGACGGTGCAACCCTGCTCTCCTAGATGAACGCAAGCTCCGTCTGAGCGCCGCTGGAGCACCAGCTCGCCATCAGGGCTCCGCTCAGTCAGCAGATGGGCCAAGCGCTTCCTATCGCGCTTCTCGTCCACGACGATGCCGGGTAGTAGCAGCAAGCCGTGCACGCGCCGCACGGAACCGGCCCTGCGTCTCCGCGTCCCCAGCCCGCCAGGAAGTCCCGCGGGGCTGCAGTCCACTGAGCGCTTGTCCCCGCCCATCTGCTCTCAGTTTCCTCCCATCGCGAACACCTGGGCAGCCAGGCGATCTAGGGCCGTGTTGGGGGCGCATCGTCCTGCCGCGGAGCGTCACGTGTTCGGCCGGCCGGATATCCTCAGCAGCTCGGCCGGATCGCATTCCAGCACAGTGGCGAGGTTGGCGATAATCTCCAGCCCCGGATAGGTCGCGCCCTTTTCTAGCTTGCACAGGGCAGGAAGATCAACCGCTGCTTCGTGATATGCTGCGGCGATGAGCGGTGTTTTTATTCCCGGGCTGGGACCGGGTTATCGGCTGACGGTGGAAGATGCGCCCGTCGACACCGACGTCGAGGTGCTGCCGCGTGCCTTGGAGGCTTATAATGAAAGCCAATGGCCGCAGCATCCGCCCTGGCGACCGTTCGCCATTTTCATCCGAGACGACGCACAGATTGTCGCCGGGCTCGCAGGTGAGACCTATTGCGGGTGGCTATTCGTAAAATATCTCTGGGTATCGGATATACTGCGCGGCCGAGGCGTCGGGCGCGAGTTGATGGATCGAGCGGAAATCCGCGCCCGCGAGCGTGGCTGTCACTCGGCATGGCTCGACACGTTCAGCTTTCAGGCACGCGGCTTCTATGAAAAGCTGGGCTATGAGGAGTTCGGGCAGCTCGACTGCCCACCCGACCACCACCGGCATTTTATGCAGAAGCGGCTGACCCCGCGGGAATAGTGCCGAACCCCCGGCTCGCATCGGACAGATGTAGCGTTAGCAGCGGGCAGGTCCTAAGTTAAGGGAGCTAGCGAAATGGTCATCACCGGAGGCTACAGATGAAAACAAGGCATCTCTTGAGCGGCGTCGCGTTGATTGCCGCGCTGGCGCTCTCGGCGCCAGCCTGGGCGCAACCAGCCAATCCATCGGGCGGAAACGCTTTGGGTGTACCCGGCCCCAATCCCGGTGGGCCTGGTCTGACGCCGTACAGCACCGGCGCACCTCCATCCACACCTTCGGCCTCAGACACAACCTCGGCGATGCCGCCAAAGCACCGTCATGCGCGCCACCATGTGGTGAGCACTCACCACATGCTCCATGCCCATGGCCCCAAGTCGGGGACGGATACCACCGCACAGCTCAACCAAGCAGAGCTGGCCCGCCTGCAGGCGGGTGCTCCCCCGATGGCACCGCAGATGGCCCCGCCCCCACCACCCATGCGAGGGGGGAATAGCATGGGAACGCCTGGTCCCAACGCGGGCGGACCCGGCCTGACGCCCTACAGCACCGGCGCCCCGCCACGGTGACCGGGTTGCGAGCTTCGTCGAGCGCCTGACCATTGCTGCGAGGGTGGCTGGGAGCCCCCTTGCGATTGCGGTCTAGATCGGCCGGTATGTATGTCGTTGGCTGGCCTGGGGAGCGCCCCGATCGGCGCCCGGGCTGGTCCAATCCGAGCCGGCTGTCGCGGCCGCGCTGGCGTCGTTGCCAACGCCGGTCGAAATCTGACCCAGTTTGGTGCATGTCGCCGATTGAATTCTGACCCAGCCCATTGTCCCAATGCTCGGCCGGGCGGCTGGCACGGGGCCGGGGTTTGGCGCATCCCAATGCGTGCTGGAAAACCTCGGGATGCGTTCTGACGCGCGGCCTGGGCGCCCAATTTGACCGATGTTGCCCGATCCCGATCGGGGTCTCTCGCATTGGCCCCAGCATCCATGCCTTGCTCCTTGTGCCGGGTGTGTGACTTGTAGCGGCGTAGCGGATGTAGCGCTTTTGTAGCGGATACGAAATCCGAATACGCCAGTTATTTCAAGCTTGTAGCGCTTGTAGCGGATAAGCCTGAGCTACGGGGACCGCAAGGAAAATACTCCGCCAGGGCAGGTTGCGCCAGCGGGACGGCCTCAAGCCATCGTGTGGGCGGGCTCCGGCGCCGGCTCGGCGCGGCGGCTGGCGCCTTCGACGTGCCGCAAAAACGATTCCGTCATCGACAATGTCCACAAAGCGGCGCTGTGGTCGCGCTCGCCCGACTGGTGCTGGTCGAGCAGGGTGGCGATCGTGCCGGTGTCGAACAAGCCCGACTCCCGCAGCACCGGTCCAAGGAGCGTGTCGCGCAGGCGCCGGCGCAGCGGGCCGCGGAACCATGCGGCGAGTGGTACCGCGAAGCCCTGCTTCGGGCGGTAGAGGATTTCCTTCGCGACATATGGTTCGAGGGCCGTCTTGAAGATGTGCTTGCCCTCGCGGCCATGCAGCTTGAAATGCGACGGCAGCCCCGCCACCCACTCGACGAGCGTGTGGTCGAGCAGCGGAACCCGCACTTCGAGTGAGCTCGCCATGCTGGCGCGATCGACTTTGGTCAGTATGTCGCCCGGGAGGTAGGTCTTGAAATCGGCATACTGCACTTGGGACAGCGGGTCCTCGCTGCCGCACCGCCGCATATGCGAGCGCAGCACCTCGACGCCGTCGTAGCCCTGCAGCTCGCGCTCGAGACCTGGGCTAAAAAGCCGCCGGCGAAGCGCAGTGCCGCAAATCGAGACGGACGAGAAATAAGCCTCGGTCGTATCGCGCGCCAGCTCTTCTAGGGTGGCCTTGGCGCGCAGCGGGCGCGGCGCCCAGTCGAGCTTCGGGTAGAGCGCGCCGGCCATGCCGAAGAACGGACGGCGCAAACTCGCCGGCACCACGCGGCGCACCCGCTCCTCGAAGCAATGCCAGCGATAACGCCGATAGCCGGCGAACACCTCGTCGCCGCCGTCCCCGGACAACGCGACGGTGACGTTCTCGCGCGCCATCGCGCAGACCCGGAAGGTCGGGATCGCCGAGCTGTCGCCGAACGGTTCGTCGTAGATCGTGGCCAGCCGGTCGAGCAGGTCGAAGGAATTGGGATCGACCTCCTTGACGTGATGATCGGTCCGATAGCGCCGGGCGATTTCGGCGGCGTAGGCGGATTCGTCCCAGCCCTTGGCTCCGAAGGCGATCGAGAAAGTGCTGACCGGCTCGGTCTTTAGCCCCGCCATCATCGCCACGACACCGCTCGAATCGACGCCGCCCGAAAGAAAGGCGCCGAGCGGCACATCGGCGATCATCCGCATGCGGACGGATTCGCGCAGCCGCGCGATCAGCTCCTCCTCGGCCTCTTCGCGGCGGATCGTGCCGCCGTCGACAAAGCGCACATCCCAGTAGCAGCGCGGCTCCGGCGGCGGCTCGCCGCGTCTGACGAGCAGCGAATGCGCCGGGCGCGAGCTTCTTCACGCCGCGATAGATCGTGCGCGGATCCGGTATGTAGCCATAAGCAAAAAATTCTTCGATCGCCTGCGGGTCGAGCCGCCGGTCGATGTCCGGGCTCAGCGCCAGCGACTTCAGTTCCGACGCGAACAGCAGCCGGCCGTCGGCCAGCGTCGTGTAATAGAGCGGCTTCTCGCCGAGGCGGTCGCGCGCGAGAAACAGGGTCTCGCGCGTCGCGTCCCACAGCGCAAAGGCGAACATCCCGTTGAAACGATCGAGACAATCCTCGCCCCACTCCTCCCAGGCGTGGACGATGACCTCGGTGTCGGAGCGCGTCCGAAAGGCGTGGCCGAGCGCCGCCAGCTCCGCCATCAGCGGCTGAAAATTGTAGATCTCGCCGTTGAAGACGACGCAAACCGTGCCGTCCTCGTTGAACAGCGGCTGGTCGCCGGTCACCAGATCGACGATCGCCAGCCGCCGGTGTCCCAGCCCGATCCCCGGCGCAAAGTGGAAACCGTCGCCGTCCGGTCCGCGATGAGCGATGATCTCGGTCATGCGACGGAGCAGGCCGCGATCGATATCGCCCGGTCCGCGGAAATCGAAGATCCCGGCTATGCCGCACATTTTTTCCAACCAGGCAAAGCTGAACGATGGAAAGTCGACCCGGATGCGTCCGTCGAATTGCCTGATCAGATATTCGAGGGTGAGAATCCGGGCGGTTTGTGCCGGATCGGTGACCCGGTCGAGCTGGAACAACGCGGTCATTACTTGGACGCCGCCGGGCAATGCGGCGTCACGATATTCCTGTTGCAGATAGTCCGGCCATTGCGCGGGGCGCCGCACCCGGTTTTTGACCCGGTAAGCAAAACGCCGCAGCCAAGGAGGACGCAAATAGGTGGCATAGTCGGTCAGCCGGCGCACCAGCGGCGGCGGTCCGCTGAAGTCGTGGCCGTAACCCGACGGATACGACGCGAGCCGCGGGTCGGCCCGGCGGATCAGCTCTGCTTCATACGCGCCGTGGTTTTTCCAGGCGATCGGAATGACGCTCGCATGCTCGGTCACCCCCGGCTCGAGAAACGGCAGCGCTACATAACCGTAAGAGTTGTTGATGTTGTTGATCCGCCCGTCCCAGGCCCGGCACCGGAAATAATGATAAAGCCACTCGACCAGGGGGCGCGGCAGCGAAGGCTGCGGGCAACCGATCAGCGTTTCGAGCTTGCTTTCGAGCTGACGGAAATAGTCTTCCTGGTCAAAGGCGGCAGTACAGGTCTCCGGATCGAACTGACTGTAAAAGGACCAGAGGATCTCACGCGGGGTATAATTCCGGTCGAGCAGATAAAAAAAGTTGCGCCAGATCTCGCCCCCGCCGCCATTGAGCGCCACGGCATTGCCGTTCACTCGGCTGGCGCGCTGCGTGCGTTCGGCTCCGTTCGTAAAAATTCCGCTCCAGGTATACCCGTCGGATTCGAGAAAATTGCCGTAGGCGACGGCCCCGAACTCGCTCGGGGTAAAGGCCAGCTGCTTGTCCTTGTCGACGATTTCGAGGGCAAAACCTTCTCCCTCGGCGATAGCGCGGGCCAGGTTGACGTCCTTGTCGCCGGGCGGGCCATACACATAGACCCGCGGGCTGATTCCGTGACGGCGGAGCAACGCCAAGATGAGCCGCGAGTCGTAGCCGCCGGAAAGAGCGCAGGTGACGCGTTCGCCGAAACTAGCCGCGACCGCCGCGAAATAGCGGTCGAGCAGCTGCATGCTCTGCTCAATCGTCGCCTCGAACGGCTCGGCAGAGACTGTCGCTGGCGTGGGGAGCCGCTGGGGCAGGATTTCCAGGCAATCTTCGCCCACCGCAATCGTCGCGCTTACCGGTGCGAGCAACACCTCGTCAAACACCGTGGCATTGCCGGACACCACGCCGTTGAAGACGTATTCGCAAGCGCCTTGAGTGCCCAAAGTCACGCGGTCAAGGACCGAAGCTACTGCCAGGAACGAGGACGACGCGACGCGTCGCGCCTCATCGTAAAAAACGAGAAAGCCACCAAAGCCGTCCGGCAGGATTTCGGTCTTACCGTCCTTGTGCAGGATCACTGCATAATGGCCTAGCGCCTGGTCGCGAGGTGTGGATCTTCCGCGGCAATCGCGGTAGAACGCGGTCGCCGCGGGCTTACCGACCTTACCCTCGTAGATCAGCGTGCCGCACGCGCAGACGAAATCGCCATTGGGAAATTGCTGAAGCGCGGGCTCGCTGGCCTGCCGCTTGGGATAAAGCGCCAACACAAAATTCGCGCCCCGCACCAGACGAGGAGTGGGCATCCCCATTCGGGCAAATGCCGCGAGCGCGGCGGCTTGTGCCAGCGAGCGGTCCTCGCCAGGAGCTGTGTGCAGGAGAACAAAGCCGCCCATTCGCCGGCGTGTTCCCCCTCAGGATGCTCGGCAGGGGAGAAGGATCCGCGAATAAGCAGAAAACATCCGTTCCTGCGAGAATTCCGTCACTGCTCGCCGGCGATTGGCAAATCCGAGGGCTTGGCGCCTTTCGCGATTATAGAGCAAACGGGTGAGCGCCTCGGCAAAGGCCCTGGTATCATCGCGGTCGACTATGAACTCTCGGTTATCCTCGCACACGATGTTCTTCACATCTCCGACATTCACCGCTGCAATGGCGCGGCTCGCCGCCATTGCCTCCAGCAATGCATTCGGCATCTGCTCTGTATCGGACGACAGGGCAAAGATGTCAAACGTGCCAAGAACCGCCTCGGGGACAACCTGCCCGGTGAAGATGACGCGGTCGGCGATGCCGAGTTCCGCGGCCAGCCGTTCGAGCGAGAGCCGCTGACGCCCGTCCCCGGCAATGATAAGACGCAACGGGTGCGGGAATTCGAGCATGGCAAAAACACGGAGCAGACGCCCGATATTCTTTTCCAGTCGCAATGGGGCGACTGTGCCGATCACCATTTCGCCTGGCCGGCGGGTGAAGCCGGGCACGCCATCGGAAATGGGAGTCGCGAAACGCGCGGTATCGACGCCGTTTGGGACATAAACTACACGCGAAACGGGCAACCGCCAAACGCGACGTGCCAAATCCTCGAGTTGGCGCGAAGGGACGACGACTAGGGCGCAGCGCGCGAGTGCCCATCGCCGAAACAGCACCCGGCGCGGAATTTGCGCATCCGCCTCGCCTTGGCTGAAGCCGGCTTCCAGATGCAGATGCCTGGAAACCGAGGAGAACCGGCTGGCCGCCGCCCATTCGATCGCCCCCCAATTGTAGGTAAGCAGGAGATCCGGTCGCAGGCGGCGGAGCGCAAGGGCGCCGCCGGCCAGGTTGTGCAGCATACCTCGCTCGACACCTCGGACCGGCAGGACCGTGACATCGAGATCCCCGTCAACTCCTTCCGCCGCATCGAAATTATTGTCCAGCGCAATGACCGTGTGGCGGAATCGCTTGCCAAGATGATTGATTATGCGAACCATGCGCAATGGTACGCCGCCAATCCCAAAACTCGGGAATACGTGCAAGACGTGTTCGCACCGCAGGGAGGAACCAGCGGTCCTGACCCCTTCCGGAAGATCTGTTATGGCGGACATTCGGGTTTGGCCGCGGTGCGGCTCGCCAAACAGCAGAAAATTTCGCTGCTGTGGCGGGAATGTTTAACTCCTTTAAGCATCCTGCTGCAAGTTTGCGACGTGGGGTAGGGCTCGGTATGTGGCATAGTTGAGGCTGTAGTGTTATCGCTCGGTTACCATTCTGGATTTTTTCGAAGCCCTCGCGCTTCCGCCGATCGCTTGCGCCGCCCGCATCCGGGACACCTGCAGTCGGAACACCCGCTAGCTGTTGAACCATACTGTTGAGGCATGCTCGATCCTAATACCTGGAGGACGATCCACTGGCCGGCCGAGCAAAGGCCGATGCTGGTTGTCGTCGTCGATACCGAAGCCGAGTTCGACTGGGAGGCCGCCCGGCCGCGCCGGGCAAGGGGGGTTAGCTCGGTCAAATGCCAGGATCGTGCGCAGCGGATCTTTGAAAGATACGGCGTGCGGCCGACTTTCGTCCTCGATTTTCCGGTCAGCAGCACGCCCGAAGCCTTCGAGTTCATCCGCGATTTGCATCGCTCCGGCGCCTGCGAGATCGGCGCCCACCTGCAGCCCTGGGACAATCCGCCGCTCGTCGAGCAGATTACCGATGAGAACTCCTATCCCGGCAACCTGCCATTCGAACTCGAACGGGAAAAGCTCATCCAACTGACGCACAGTATTCAAACCAATATCGGAGTGCGCCCGCGCATTTACAAAGCCGGTCGATACGGAGTAGGGCGGGCGACTGCCGGTATCCTCGCCGAGCTCGGCTACGAAATCGACGTAAGCGTTGTTCCGGGCACCAATCTCACCTGCAATTTAGGCCCCGACTTCACGCATTGCCGGGCCAGCCCCTACTGGTTCGGCAAAAACCCGGAGTTGCTCGAAATCCCGCTTTCAATCGGCTACACTGGCCTGCTCGCCGACACGGGAAACGTCGCCTATACCTTGACGATGAACAAGCGCCTGAAGGCGCTGCACGTGCCGGGCGTTCTGGCGCGGCTCGGCTTGGTCGAGCGCATCACATTGACCCCGGAAGGAATTTCCTTCGAGGAGCAGCGTCGGCTCACCCGCGCCTTGCTGCGCAAAGGTCATCGCGTGTTCAGCCTCGCCTATCACAGTCCGTCGCTCGCGCCGGGCAACACGCCTTATGTCCGCACCGAGGCGGATCTTCGTGCTTTCCTGAAGCGGATCGAGCAATATTTAAATTTCTTCTTAGAGGAGGTCGGCGGCCGGGCGGCCACGCCATTCGAAGTAAAGGCACTCGCCGAACAATGTGGTGAGCCGGTAGCCGTCAGCCCGGAACGCGTTCGCAGAGTCGGTAGGGCGAGGTAGATCGCCTGGGTGTTCATTGTGCGGCGGCAAGCGATTATGTTTAACACAAGATAAATTTTGCACGAGAGTTTCACGAAATCGCGGTTCAGAATATTGTGCGGTTCCGTTGCATCTGATTAGCGCCGGCACAGCCGCGCACTCCGCTCGGTTAAGGTTTTCTTGTGCAAGAGCAAGCAGCATTTGCGACGTTGCAAAAACAGTGTATGTCGGCAGCACTTTTGCGCAGGTCGAGTACCTCCCTTCCCTTGGGCCACGAGGAAGTCACATGATTCATCCCGTCATTCTGTCCGGCGGTTCGGGTACACGGCTTTGGCCGATGTCGCGCACGCTCTACCCGAAACAGCTGCTGAGCCTCCTTGGCCAGGATAGCCTGTTGCAACAGACGGTTCGCCGGGTTGCCGACCGGCAGGGCTTCGCCGCGCCCTTGCTGGTCGCCAATGAAGAGCATCGGTTCATTATCGCCGAGCAATTGCGCGAGATCGCGGCCGTTCCGCGCGCGCTCCTGCTCGAGCCGGTCGGCCGCAATACGGCTCCCGCCGCCTGCATCGCCGCTTTGGCATTAACCGAAGCGGAACCCGATCCGCTGATGCTGGTCATGCCTTCCGACCACACGATTGGCGATCTCGCGGCCTTTGCCGACGCTGTGGAGGGCGCCGCGACTGCGGCGCGCGCCGGTGCGCTGGTCAGCTTTGGCATCACGCCGCAGCGTGCCGAGACCGGCTATGGCTACATCCGGCGCGGCAGTGAGCTGGACGGCGCCAAGGGCGTTTTTGCGGTCGCCGAATTTGTCGAGAAGCCGGGCCCGGAACAGGCGCAAGCCTATGTCGCCTCCGGCGAGCATTCGTGGAACAGCGGGATGTTCTTATTTCCCGCAAGGGTCTATCTCGACGAGCTGGAGCGACTGCGGCCCGACATGGTCGCCGCCTGCCGCAACGCACTGGCAACGGCGCAACGCGACAGCGACTTTGTCCGCCTGGGACGGGAGGCCTTCGCCGGCTGCGACAGCAACTCGATCGACTACGCGGTCATGGAGCACACCCGGCGTGCTGCGGTCGTTCCGGTCAGCATGGGGTGGAGCGATGTCGGCTCCTGGGATGCGCTGTGGGAAATGGGCGATAAGGACCAGCACGGCAATTCGATCGAGGGCAATGTCGTCGCCGAAGACGCCCGCAATTGCTATTTGCGGTCCGAGGCCGGGCTAGTGGCGGCGATCGGCATCGAGGATCTGGTTGTCGTTTCAACCGCAGACGCAGTCATGGTGGCCCCGCGCAACCGCACGCAGGACGTCAAGAAGCTCGTGGCACGGCTGGTCAAAGACCGCCGCGACGAAGCCGATGCGCTGCCGACCGTGCACCGCCCCTGGGGCACCTTCACCTCCCTTCACAATGGCCATCGCGTGCAGGTCAAGCACATCATGGTCAAGCCGGGCGGCAAGCTGTCCTTGCAGATGCACCATCATCGCGCCGAGCATTGGGTCGTGGTCCAGGGCACCGCCAGGATCCGCCGCGGCGACCAGGAGATGATGCTGTCCGAAGACCAATCGACCTACATCCCGATCGGCACCTCGCATCGGCTCGAAAACCCGGGCAAGATCCCGCTGCACCTGATCGAGGTGCAATCCGGGAGCTATCTCGGCGAAGACGATATCGTCCGGCTGGAAGACAGCTACGGCAGAAGCTAGCTCCTTGCGGTACCCGTGCCGGTGATTATGTGATTCGCGGCCATAATCCATACCAGCGCGGAGAAGTGAGTATGTCGCTCAGAATCAATTCCGAAGCTCCGAACTTCACCGCGGAGACGACGCAGGGCACGATCGATTTTCATAACTGGATCGGCGACGGGTGGGCGATCCTGTTCTCTCATCCGAAAGATTTCACGCCGGTCTGCACCACCGAGCTCGGCTACATGGCGGGGCTGATGCCGGAGTTCCAAAAACGCAATTGCAAGATCATCGGGCTCAGCGTCGATCCCGTCGGGAACCATGCGCGCTGGGCGAAGGACATCGAGGAGACCCAGGGTCATGCCGTCACCTATCCGATGATCGGCGACCCCGAGCTCAAGATCGCCAAGCTCTACGACATGCTGCCGGAGGGCGCTGGCGACACCTCCGAGGGCCGCACCCCAGCCGACAACGCCACCGTTCGCTCGGTCTTCCTGATCGGCCCCGACAAGAAGATCAAAGCGATGCTGACCTACCCGATGAGCAGCGGGCGCAACTTCGACGAGGTACTCCGCCTCCTCAACTCGTGCCAGCTCACCGCGAGCCATCGGGTCGCCACCCCGGTCAACTGGCGGCCGGGCGACAATGTGATCATTGCGCCCTCGGTCTCCGACGACCAGGCCCGCCAGCAATATCCCGGCGGCTGGCAGGCGCCCCGCCCCTATCTGCGCATCGTCCCGCAGCCGCGCTAGAGCAGAATTCCACTCGATCGTCATTGCGACCCGTGGGCTTGGCCCGCGGGGAACCCAACTCGCAATGACAACGCCGTCCGCGCCGAAAATTTCAGCGCGCTTGTCGAATGCGGGCGCGCCCGCGCGTCGAGAGGCTGTTGAGACCGCAATCCGCGGTCTGTTCAGATCCGAGGAGGGGCGAGAGCGATGCAATACATGCTATTGATTTACGAAGACGAGCGCGTCTATGGCGGACCGGAAAAGAACGGCCCCGCTCTGCAGGAAATGATGGCGAAGCACATGGCATTCGCTCCCACTCTGGGCTCTGCGAGAAAAGGCGGCGCCGGGCTCAAGGGCACGGCTTCCGCGACCACGGTTCGGGCCGGCAACGGCAAGCGGGCGGTCCATGACGGCCCGTTTGCCGAAACCAAGGAGCAGCTCGGCGGGTATTACCTGGTCGACGTCCCGGACCTCGACGCGGCGATCGCGATCGCCAACAGGCTGCCGCTTTCGCCGGGTGGCGCGGTCGAGATCCGTCCGCTCCTCAGGGACGAGTAAGCGGCACTCGATCATAAGGTGCGAGCGGCGGGGCGCGATGCCCGCCGCTCGTTCCGAGTGTTCATCGTGCAGGGACCGCTTCGACTGCTTGCATCACCGGCGGGGCGAGCAAATGCAGCCGCAGGGTCAGTAGGATGGCGACAACCGCGAGTCCCAGGGCCAAGCCCCACCATAGACCGACCGCCCCGTAGCCGAGCGGAAAGGCGAGCAGCCAGCCTCCCCCGAAACCGGCGCCCCAATAGCCGAAGCCGGCGAGCAACATCGGGACCATGGTGTCCTTGTAACCGCGCAACGCGCCGGCCGCGATCGTCTGCATCCCGTCGAACACCTGGAACAGCGCGGCGATCACGAGCAGACGCCGCGCGATCTCGACGGTCGCGCGGTTGGCCGGGTCGGCGATGTCGATATACGCCGAGATGATGGCCCCCGGTACGGTCCACAACACGACGGCCGTCGCGCTCATGAACCCGATCCCGAGGGCGAGCGCCGCAAAGGCGGCTCGCCGCGCCGCGAGTGCTCGGCCCGCGCCAAGTTCGTAGGCGACGCGCACCGTAGCGGCCTGGCCGACACCCAGCGGCACCATAAAGCTGATGCCCGCGCAATTGAGAACGAGCTGGTGCGCCCCGAGCGCGGCCGTGCCCAAAAGGCCTATCAAGATGCCCGCGGCAAGGAATACGCCGACTTCGACCCCCATGATCCCACCGATCGGCAGGCCGAGACGAAGGATGCTCGCCATCGGCGTCCAGTTCGGGGCAAAGGCGTTGCGCAGTACGCGCAAACCCGCGAGACCAGGCATTGTGCGGGCGCACAGCGCCAGACCAGCCAAGATCAGCCACTGATTGGTGGCGCTCGCATAACCGGAGCCCGCGACGCCGAGGGCAGGGGCGCCGAGATGGCCGTAGATCAGCACCCAGTTCAGCCCCGCATTGCCGGCGACGCAAAGAAGGAGAACCGCCATCACCGCGCGCGTGTGGGACAGGGCGGCGAGCAGGCTGCGCAGCACCGCAAAGCCGAGAAAAGCCGGCCCACCCCAGGCAATCGCCCGCAAAAAACGGCCGATCTCGACGGCGAGCCCGGCGTTGTAGCCGAGCCATTGGAGCAGGCTATCCAAACTCGTCAGCGCAGCGACGAACGGCAGCGCCAACAGGAGGGCGAGCACCAGCCCGGCGCCGCCGATGCGACCTGCTGCGGCGCGGTCGCCGGCGCCGAGCGCATGCGCGGCGAGCGGCGCCACCGCGGAGAGGATTCCCTGCAGCACGACGCCGCCGGTGAAATAGAGCATCGCGCCCAGCCCCGCGGCGGCGAGCGGCAGGGCGCCGAGACGCCCGACCATCACCATGTCGGTGACGCCCATTGCCATCTGCGCGAGATTGGCCGCAGCGAGCGGCGCTGCGAGGGCTAGGGTCGCCCGCAGCTCCGCGCCAATGCCGGACCTCGCGGCACCGCGAATTCGCTGATCGGCTCGATCGACCGGTTCCATCTGGTTCTCTCTGATCTCCGTCACGGCGTCCTCGCCGATCTCCGAGAGAGACCCTCAAAAAGAAAGGGCCCCGACCGGATCGGCGGGGCCCCGTATGGTCGCGTGTTGATCGTGTTCAGCGCACGCGCATACCCTCAGGCCCCACGGCAAAGCCGCGCGAGTCGGTAGTCGCCATAAGGCGTGGGAATGCGCAAATCATGGGCGGTTTGTAGCTGAGGGACGGAACCGCGTCAACCGCCACCGCTATGATTGGAAACGCATGAAGAGATTCATCCTGACAGGGGCTCCAGGCGCAGGAAAGACGGCGGTTATTCGGCAACTGGAGCTTGATGGCTTCAGTGTCGTCGAGGAAGCGGCAACCGATATTATTGCTCTGGAGCAATCGCACGCTGTCTCTGAACCTGGAAGCATCCCTCGGAACCCCCCTCGCGGGCCCGCGGCGAGGTCGTCGGGAAGGTGTGGAAGTGCAACGGCAACTGCACGTTCTCGACCGCATTCCACAGCGGCTCCCAGACCGGGTGCCACATCGGCTCCATGTCCCAGGAGCACGACAGTTCGAGGCCTTTGATGCCTATCTTCGCGACGCGGCGGATTTCCTTCACCGCATCGTCGATGTCGCCATACTGAAGACAGGCGAAACCGATCTCACGGTTCGGATAGTGGCTGCAGAAACCTCTGAGCCAATCGTTGTAGATGCAGCTGAGATGTCCGCCGGCACGTCCGATGACCCCTTTGCGCCGAAAGCAGTCATTCTCGCCTCAGTGAACGGGTCGCCGGATCGTCGCGTTGGCGCCGCATCACCGGTCAATCTTCCGGCATGCCGGCGCGGCGAAGGCCGACGTCCATTGTCCTCGCACGGAGCGCCAAATATCGCGAGTGTCTTTCCCACTGGCGATTGGGGTATAGTGTTGCGATCGAATTGATCTCCGGCTTAAGCTTGTAACTCTCGGCGAGGGCGACCCTCGCCTCTTGGAGGTCCCCATGCAGCCCGAGCGCCGCTGCCAGATATAGATGCACGAAGTAGACGCGGGGGTTGGCTGCTCGCGCTTTTCTGAGAAATTCTATCGCCTCCTCCACATTACCCAACAGCAGATGGCATTGGCCCAAGGCACTGTACCGGCCATAGATGAGCGGGTCATTCGGGCTAAGGCGGATCGCCTTCTCAATGTACGGGAGCGCTGCTTCTGGTTGGCCCAGGAAAGCGAGCGTGTGCCCAAATTGGCTTATACCGACGACATTATTCGGATCGAGCGCAACCGTCGTTTCCAACTCGATCTTCGATTCCTCTAAGCGCCCTTGCATCCGACGAAAGATCCCCATGGTCAGGTGTGCTTCCACATCGCTCGTATCGGCTTCGAGCACTTCGAGGAGCAGGCGTTCAGCGCGTACCTGGTCGCGTTGAAATACGCCGGCGGTGCTCCATCCGGCAGCAAACCTGACCACCAAGACCGCCGCGATCCCATTTTTCGCGACTAGCGAGTTCGGGTCGAGTTCGAGAGCTTGTTCAAATAAGCGCAACGCCTCTTGAAAATTCGTGGGGGATTGCGGCCGGCGCCATATGCCCCGCGCTCGCATTTCCAGGTCACGCGCATCGCCCTTCGCGACGCTGTCCTGCTCCACTTGGCGCCCGCTTGCCACATAGAGTTCGCGGGTGATCGTCCAAGTTAGCCGTCCTGTGATTTCCCCTTCTGCTTCGGCGAGTCTTGCTCGAACTCGTCTCGAAGCGATCTGCCCAGATGTGTGCGCCGGTTTCGGTATCGATGAGCTGGACATTCACCTGCACACTGTCGCCGGTCCTTCGCACAGCGCCTTCAAGGACATAACGGACCCCGAGTTCGCGACCGATCTTCTTCGCATCAGCCGGCTTGCCCTTGTAGGTGAACGCCGTGTTCCGGGAGATCACAAAGCTGCCGGGGATTCGCGACAGATCGGCGGTCAAGTCATCGGTAATCCCGTCGGCTAAGTATTCTTGGTCCGGATCGTTCGACAGATTAATGAAAGGCATCACGATAATCGAGAGCCGGGGCGCTGTCGACGAAGTGATTGGATAGCCAGCGTCTGCTGGGGCGACGGCTGCCGCTTGCGCTCGTAGTGGCACCGGGGACGGCTTGCCGTCAAATCTGTACCCAATCCCGGGGACCGTAATGATCAGCTTCGGCTGCCTGGGTTCGCGCTCGATCTTTTGTCGCAGGCGACCGACGAGCACGTCGATGCTGCGATCGAAAGCTTCCGAGTGCCGGCCGGCGACCGCTTCGAGCAGGTAATCGCGGCTGAGGGCCCGGCCTGGATTGGTGACGAAGGCGAGCAGGAGATCGAATTCCGACCGCCGCAGCGGGATACTTTCGCCGCCCGCATCAACGAGGGTGCGGGCCGCCGGATTGAGCGTAAAGCCTTCGAATGATAGGGGTACCGGATCTGCGACGCTCATGCCTCCCCGTGCCGCCACTTTATTAACTGCGAGGGCGGTGCCCGATTATTACCAGAAAATTACAACCGTGACATCCGCGGCTTACAAACATGGGTCACGATCTCCCGTCCTGGACATCGAAGCCGGGCCTATTTCGGAATGGGCTCCGTAAGCCCACCGATGGACACGCGGCCTGCTGATCGAATTCGGCAGTAGGTCAACCAACTGGAGGACGCGAGAAAATGGGCTGCTTCAAGAAGGCGATATTCAAAACTGCCATTACCGGAACTCTCGCGATGGTCTTACTCGGGATGGGTCTTGTCGCCGAGGCGCCCGCCGGATGCGGGAATCTTGAGCGGCTTAAGGCGGGCGCTATCCGGCCGCTGTCGTGGCGAGGAACGGGTCAATTCAGGCCAGTCTCGCTTTTGCTGGTCGCGGATCGCGAAGGCTTCGCTGACCGGATCGTGGGGTTCTGGAAAACGACCTTTGTGTCCGAAGGCAGTCCAGGAATACGTGACGGCACGGTCATCGACGCAGGATTCGTGCAGTGGCATTCGGATGGAACGGAGATCTTGAACTCCGGTCACCGCGCGCCAGCGAGCAGCAATTTCTGTCTGGGGATGTGGAAGAAGACCGGAAGCTTCCACTATACGCTCAATCACTTTGGGCTGAGTTGGGATACCAGCACCGATAGCCCGCTCGGCCCGGCTCAAATCCGTGAAGAAATTGAGCTGGATCATGGCGCTGATGCTTACGCGGGGACCTTTACGATCGATCAGTATGATGTCGCGGGACACCCTCTCGTCCACATCCAGGGCAGTGTCACCGCGAACCGTATCACCGTGAATACCCCTCTGGCGGACGTGCTCTGAGCGGCGAGTTAGCTAGGCCCGGCGTAACACGCCTCCACAAGTTGGGCGACTGGCGCTAATCAACGCCCGCAACGGGGCATGATCCGTCATTCGGATCGCCTAAACCGAGAGCCGTTTTGAGGGAGCGCCGATGGTCGGCTATCGCCATATGGGCCCCTTGCGAGAAGCGCTTGACCGCCACTCTTCGAGCATCACCGGACTTCTGACTGCTGCGTTCTGATTTATAATTAAGCAACCCAGCGGTCTCGGTAGACCGGAAAATTGCCGTAATCTTGTGAGAGCCTATGCCTTCCGATGCTGATGTTTTGCAGGCCGCCAGTTGGCGACAACGTTAATGCGGCTCAACATTACTATGTTAGTCTAATTTGGGGCATCACTTTGCTGTTATTCGTTCTTATAGGAGAGAAAACGGCGAACCTCTCGCTGTTTCTTCGCCATCTCGATCTTCAAAAGGCAAGAGATTCCGAGCCGGAATCCGCCTCGCTAGCTGTTTTTTCGCTGCAAATAACAGCGAAAACAGCGGCGGCGCCCCCGGTCTCCCGAGGGGCGCCGCCGCGTTGTCAACATCAGTTGATCAGCCCGTAGAACTTTGCAGCATTCTCGCAGGTGATCTTGTGCACGACTTCGGGCGCGAGGCCGGCGAATTGCTCCTTGATATATTTTGAGGATTCCGGCCACACGCCGTCGGTGTGCGGGTAGTCGGAGCCCCACATCAGTGTTTCGACGCCGATGTCGTCGACGAGCTTGGTGCCGATCGGGTCGAACTGGAACGTCGCCTTGCATTGGCGGCGCCAATATTCGCTCGGCTTCATCTTGATCAGATCGCGGAAGCGGTCCTCATACTCGAAATCCATGCGGTCGAGCGCGTAGGGCAGCCAACCGATGCCGCTCTCGCCGAACGAGACCTTGAGGCGCGGGTGGCGCTCCAACACGCCGGCGCCGATCAGCGCGGCGATGATGTTGATGAGCCCCATCTGGAAGGCCGAGACGCCGGTGAACATCGCGGCGCGGCGGACCTGGCCGGAAACGCCTTCGCGGGCCCTGGGCGAGGTCGTCGGGAAGGTATGGAAGTGCAGCGGCAATTGCACCTCTTCGACGGCGTTCCACAGCGGTTCCCAAACCGGGTGCCACATCGGGTCCATGTCCCACGAGCAGGACAATTCGAGACCCTTGATGCCCATCTTCGCGACGCGGCGGATCTCCGCCACCGCGTCGTCGATGTTCCCATAGGGCAGGCAGGCGAGGCCGATTTCGCGGTCCGGGTAATGGCTGCAGAAATCCTTGAGAAAATCATTGTAGATGCGCAGCATCTCGTTCGAGGCTTCGCGGTCGTTGAGACGCGAGGCGGCGCCGAGGATCCCGTAGATGACCTCGGCGTCGACGCCGTCGCGGTCCATGTCCTTGATCCGCAGATGCGGGTCGCTGCAGCGCCGGACGTCGCGCTTGCCGTCCTCGTACATGCCGGTCTCGGCCATCTTGTCGACCCGGTGGTTCTGCCCCGGAACAAAGGGCGCGCCGCCCGGCCCGACACCGTTCTTCAACCCGAAATTGGCGCCGTTCTTGGCGACCCATTGCGGCCCTTGCGGCCCGTCCTCGACATAGGGCATGCGCTCCTTCAGCTCGCGCCGCGCCTCGGAGGTGAACAGGTCGGGCGGCATCCACGGCATGTCGAGATGGCAGTCGGCCGAGATCCTGCGGTATTGCATGTTGTTTTCCCCGCTCCAGGTTGTCGAAGGGTGCTGCGAGCACTGTACTCCTTCGAAGCCCCGGATTTGTGGGAAAGGCGCCCGCCAGGCCTGCCTTTTTTGCGCACGCGACATGAACATGGCGCAACCCGCGGCTTGCATTCGCACGCAATGAATGTTATAGATCAATTTTAGTCAACCGAAAGTCGTAACAAATGCGCTCTACCATTTTCGTGGCTGTCGTCGCGCTGTCTCTGCTGCCGGCGACAAGCTTCGCTCAGACGGCGCCGCAAACCGCGTCCGTCGAGAGTGCGGCCCCCGCATCTCCCGCTCCGACGGGCAATGGCGGCATCACGCGGGATCAATACATCCAACGCGCCAGGGATCGGGCAGCGGAGCGGGCCGGGGCCCGCTTCGACCAGATGGACGCCGATCACGACGGCGTCCTCGACCGCGCCGAGATCCGTGCTTGGCGCACCCAGCACCCGCGCCATGCCGCCGCGCAGCCATCCCAGCCCGCGCCGCAATAATCCGGCTGCCGGCTCCGGCCCAATTCGCGGTAGAGTGATACCTACCGCGAGCGAAAGGAGCCGACAAATGCCGGACGCAGGAAATATCGAGACTCGGGATGCCTCGAGTGCCGGGGAGGCGGTCCGCATAGCCGGCCTCGACCATGTCGTGTTGCGGGTCGGCAATCTCGACCGGGCGATCGATTTCTACGAAAGAGTTCTGAACTGCCGCGTCGAGCGCCGATTGGAGCAGCCGAAACTGGTCCAGTTGCGCGCCGGCGCCTCCCTGATCGATCTGGTTCCGGCTTCCGCCTCGCCGGGCGAGGCGGGAGATGACGCCGGACGCAACATGGATCACTTCGCCGTGCGGGTCGACGGGTTCGACGCGGCGGCGCTGGCCGAACATCTGCGGCGGCACGGCGTCGAAGTCGGCGAGGTTCGGGAACGCTACGGCGCCGAGGGATACGGCCCCTCGCTCTACATCTGCGACCCCGACGGCAACACGGTCGAACTGAAAGGCCCCGCGACAAGGGGGTTATAGGACGGCGCTGGCCGGAGGCGCTTCTATGCCGGCGCGAACAGGTCCGAGTTCGCGGCAGCTTGCGTGACCGGCACCGGCGGTGCGGCGAAGGCGTTGTCGGTTTGCAGCACCGGCAAAACCCGGCTCGCGAAGAGCCGCATGTTCTTTTCCGCCTCGTCGTGCGGGATGCCGCCGAACGAGAATTCGGTCACCACATGGTCGGTCCCGGTCACCCGCTGCAGTTCGGCGATCTGCTGGATGCAGTCCTCCGGCGTGCCGACGATCTGGATCTTGACGTAGAACTCGGTTGCCCTGACCCGTTCCTCCTCGCTCTGCAGGCGGGCATAGGTCTTGGCCATCTTGCCGTAGGTCTCGTAGCCTTTGACCGTCGCGAGATGCCCGTCGGAGAAATGGTAGTGGTTGTCGATCGATTGCCATTTCTTGCCGAGCCATTCCATCGCCCGGTCATGCGCCTCGTCGCGGCTTTCGGCGCAGGAGACGTTGGTGAGTATGATCGGCGGCGGCGGGTTGTGGCCGACGCTCAGCGCGATTTCGCGGTAGTTGACGATGTTTTCGGCCGCCTTTGGCCACTCGTTCTGCATGACGACGAGGATGCCGAAGCCGAGCTTGGCCATGATCTCGGCCGATTCCGGGCTGACCGAGGAGGCGTAGAAGCGCTCTTCGGGATGTGAGATCGGCCGCGGCCGGATCGAGGTCCGCGGGATTTGATAGAACTGCCCCTGCCATTCGAATTCGGGTTCGCGCAAGGCCTTGCGGATCAATTGCGCTGCCTCCGCGAAGCGCGGCCGCGCCTCCTCCATGGGGATGCGAAACCCGGCGTATTCGACACTCGCAGCACCCCGGCCAAAGCCGAAGAGGCACCGCCCGCCGGAAAGAATGTCGAGCAGCGCTATCCCCTCGGCGACGCGGATCGGGTCGTGCCACGGGAGCACGATGACCGCCGTCCCGAACATGATCCGCTTGGTGCGCCCTGCGTAATAGGCCAGCAACTGCAGCGGCGCCGGCGACATCGCATAGCCGGTGAAATGGTGCTCGAGCGCGAACAGCGAGTTCGAAGCCGAGCGGCTCGGCGAGATCGCCCATCGCCAGATGGTCCGACACTACCGCCACATCCGGTCGAGGCCGGTTCGGACAGCATGTTCAGCGCAATACCGACTTTCATAACAGCGCTCTCCTCGGCTATTTGGCGCGCAGGCGATACCAGGGGTGCGGCTGCCCCGGGGTCTTGGCGCGCATCGTGTAGACCGAGGTGCGGGCCGTGAAGAAGATCGTCCGCAAATCGGGGCCGCCGAAGCAGAGATTGGCCGGGACCTCCGGAGTGCGGATGATGCCGAGCCGGCTGCCGTCCGGCGCAAAGACCCAGGTGCCGCCGGGCCCGGTGCAATAGACCCGCCCCTCGACGTCGACCTTCATGCCGTCGGGCACGCCGTCGGTCTCCTCGGAGGACATGTCGGCGAAGATCCGCCGCCGTACCATGTTGCCCTCGGCGTCGAGCTCGATCGCATGGATGTATTGAGCGTGGCGTGTATTGGCTACATAGAGGACCTGCTCGTCCGGCGAGAACGCCAGACCGTTCGGATACTCGAATTCCGCGACGAGGCGGCTCTGACCATCGGGCTCGACGCGATAAACGCCCGCATGCGGGAGTTCGCGTTCAGCCAACGGCACCCGCAACCCGGGATCGGTGAACCAGATGCTGCCGTCGGATTTGCAGACGACGTCATTGGGCCGGTTGATCCGCTTGCCCTCGTACCGGTCCATCAAGACTTCCGACCGCCCCTCAGAGGACCACCGGGTCACACGTCGGTTGCCCCCTTCGCAGATGACAAGCCGGCCCTGCAGGTCGAACGTCGTGCCGTTGCCCTCGCCGGTTTCGCTGCGCACGATGTCGGGGGAGCGGCCCGGGGTCAGCCGGTAGAGCACGCTCTTGCGGACGTCGACGAAATAATAAAAGCCGTCGGGATGCCACAGCGGCCCTTCGGTAAAGACGAACCCCGTCGCCAGCCGCTCGGCCTCTGCCGTGTCGAGAATTGTCTCTAGCCCCGGCATCCTCGTCCTCCCATCCCGCGTGTCTCCAGAAGGCTACTCCCGGAGCCGCCGACCTGTCTATTTTCCTCCGTCAAAGCTGGAGAAAAGCAATGATGAAGTGGCGGATCGGCGAGGTCACGGTCACCAAGATTGTCGAGCTGGAGGTGACCGGCGGGAGCCGGTTCATCCTGCCGCAGGCAACTCGCGAAGCGGTCTTGCCGATCGGCTGGCTGCAGCCCGATTTCGCCGACGCGCTCGGGCGCCTCAAGATGAGCATCCACGCGCTCGTCGTCGAAACGCCGAGCCGGCGCATCGTCGTCGATACCTGCCTCGGCAACGACAAGGAAAACCGGCGCATCCCGACCTGGAACAGGCTCCAGACGAGCTTCCTGGCCGATCTGGCGGCGGCGGGCTATCCACGCGAGACGATCGACACGGTCGTTTGCACGCATCTTCATGTCGATCACGTCGGGTGGAATACGATGCTGACCGACCGCGGCTGGGTTCCAACATTCCCCAGTGCGCGGTATCTGATGGGCCGCGTCGAGTACGCGCATTGGACGAGCCGGGACGAACGCGAGGACATGGCGGCGGTGCTCGCCGACTCCGTGACGCCGGTCTGGGATGCCGGGCTCGTCGATCTGGTCGAGACCGATCACCGGATCTGCGACGAGGTCAGCCTCGTCCCGACGACGGGTCATACACCCGGTCACGTCAGCGTGCGGATCGCCTCGCAGGGCGAGGAAGCGCTGATCACCGGCGATTTCATGCATCACCCTTGCCAGATCGCCCGCCCGGAATGGTCTTCGACCGCGGACAGCGACCCCGCCCTGGCGCGGCTGACGCGCGAGCGCATGTTGACCAGCCTCGCCGATACTCCGATCCTCGTCATCGGCACACATTTCGCCGGCCGCACGGCCGGCCATGTCGTGCGCGACGGTGATGCATATCGCTTGGTGGCATGATGAGTGAGCGCGTCTTCGACGGCCTGAGGGTGATCGACTGTGCCAGCTTTATCGCGGGCCCGGCGGCCGCGACGGTGATGTCGGACTTTGGCGCCGAAGTCATCAAGATCGAGCCGCCGGGCGCCGGCGACCCGTATCGCCGCCGGGCAACCCCGCCGATCGGCCCGGGGCTCAAGAGCAACCCCGGCTTCGAGCTCGACGGGCGCAACAAGAAGAGTCTGGCGCTCGACCTGCGCGTGCCGGCGGGACAAGCCGTGCTCCGCCGGCTCGTCACGCAAGCCGATGTGTTCATCACCAACTACCCGCCGCCGGTGCGCCGCCGCCTCGCAATCGCCTATGATGATTTGGCGCCGCTCAACGAGCGGCTGATCTATGCCTCGTTCAGCGGCTACGGCGAGACCGGGCCCGAAGCCGACAAGCCGGGCTTCGATGCGACCGCATGGTGGGCGCGCACCGGGCTCATGCATCTTGTCCGCGCCGGCGAAGAGACGCCACCGGCACGCTCCTTGCCGGGAATGGGCGACCACCCGTCGGCGATGGCGACCTATGGCGCGATCGTCACCGCGCTTTATCAGCGCGAGCGCACCGGCAAGGGCGCCTATGTCGGCTCGTCACTGCTGGCCAATGGGCTTTGGGCCAATGGCTGCTCGGTGCAGGCGGCGCTGTGCGGCGAGAAGGTCGTGCCGCAGCCGCCGCGCGAGCGGGGGATCAATGCACTTGCGGGTCCATTACCGCTGCCGCGACGGGCGGTGGATCTTGTTGTCGATCGCCGCCGACGAATGGCGCTGGGAGAAACTCAAGGAATGTTTGGCGGCGAGCGTGCTCGACGATCCCCGCTTCGCCACGGCCGCATCCCGCGAGGCGCATGCGCGCGAGCTGATCGTCATCCTCGACGCGATCTTCGCGACCAAAGACCAGGCCGAGTGGCGCTCTATCCTCGACGACGCGGGGCTGATTTTCGGCATCGTCGCCGACATGGACGAGATCGCCGAGGACCCGCAGATCCTCGCCTCCGAGGCGCTGGTGCCGTTTGCGGGCGGTGGTACGCTGACGATCAACAGCCCCTTCTGGGTTGTAGGTCAGCAGAAGGTAATGCCGCGCCCGGCTCCGGCCGTCGGCGCGCACAGCGACGAGGTATTGCGCGAGGCCGGCTATGCGGATAACGAGATCCGAGCGTTTCGGGCCGAGGGCGTGATCGGCTGAATTCATAAAAAAGCCGGCCTCGTTTCCCGAGACCGGCCCTCGAATGCGTGCTTCGTCTTTACTAGAACTTGAAGAAGTCCATCAGATCGCCGATTGCCGGCCCATTTGTCGGCCTGTAGGGGTCCGCACCGGTGGTCGGGTTCGGCAGATTGTCGCGGCTGCGCTTGGTGATTGGCGGCACGCCCCAGTTCGCCTCGATAAACTTCAATACCGAGACATGGTCAGTATAGGTGTGCGAGATGTGACCGCCTTTGCTGTATTTCGACACCACGATCATCGGGATGCGCGTCCCGTCGCCAAAATAGTCGAGCGGCTGCACATATCCCGAATCATAGTATCCGCCACCTTCGTCAAAAGTGACGAAGATTGCCGTGTCGGCCCAGAGTGTGCTGTTTGCTTTCGTCATGTCGACGATTTTTTTGACGAAGCCTTCGAACAAATTGACCTTCGACGAAGCCGGGTGGCCGTCAAGGTAGCCGTCGGGCTTAACGAACGACACCGCCGGTAAGTTGCAGCTCGTTGAGTTGCAGCTCATGAGAGAGGCGTAGAGGTCGAGCGTGTCCTTCAGAGCCGCGTTGCGCACTGCCGCATTGGTCATAATCGAGGTCGAGTACTGGAAGAAGTTACAAATGTTGCAGTACTGGTTGTCTGGAGTGTTGTAATTGTTATAGGGGTTGGCAAGGTACGCATTGAACTGTTCGCCGAAATAGGCGAACGAAACGTTCTTTTTTAACAGAGCATCGCCGATGTTCGGGACGCTCGATGGCGGGATCGTGAACACGGTGTTTCCCGGATTGCTGATATCGGCGTACGCGCTGGTGCCGTCACCGTAATACCCCGGATTGTAGTTGTTGAGCAGGTAATAATATCCGGACTGGCAATTCGGGTTTACCTTAACCGATTTCAGATAGTTGACGATTGACAGGACACCCGGCTGCGAAGTGTCGGCGCACGCGGTGTAGCTGCCGCCGCCGAAAGAAGCCGTGCCGTAAGAGCCGCCGCCATAGCCGTCCTGGACGTACCAATTGTTGGTGCCGGCTAGCGGGTTGGGATTTTCGATCTCGTCGACGGTCCCGGCGTTCGGGCTTCCGGCGGCCACCATCATATTGTGCGGCGGCGTTAAGGGATTGCCGTTGCTGTCGCTGAACCAGATCGCGTCGCCAGTACCGAGCATGATGTGGTTAGCGCCGGTGCCGCCTTCCACCGACTGATGGAAATTATCGCTCATCGAATAGGTGTCGGCGAGCTGCTTGAAATAGGGCACGTCCCCTTGCTGGACGTTGTAGAAGCCCATCGCCGTGGCGCCCTCTTTATAGGTAAAGCCCGCCGGCGGCGGCTTGCCGTTGCTGCCCGCGCCGACCGTGGCCTCGACCCAGGGAAACAGGTCGTTGAGGCAACCGGCGGCGGCGCTGCAGTCGAGCTGCTGCCACATCTGGTAAAAGCGGTGCACCGGGCTCTCGGCGTAATCGTCATAACTAAACGTAGGGCCCGTCGGGTTGACGGTGTTGGTTATCTGGTACGGGCCCACCTGGTGGTTGACGTCCATGCCGTTGTAATAAATCCGCATATCCGGATTACCTTCAAGATATGCGGGAACCGCGCCCGTCGTCAGATATTTGTAATAGCTAGGCGGCAGCCCATACTCGTAGGTATGCGCCTCTGCAACAGTCGAGAAAGGCGGCGGACCGCCGCCGGCCAACGGCGCCGGGAAGGGATTGGAGGTATTGTACGCGCCGGCCTTGGGCGGACTCTGCAGATAAACCATCTGATCGGAGGCCGTGTCCATCGCTTGGTACTGGGCCGCGGCCGAATACTTCGGTCCCGGCGTGCCGTCGGCGTTGACGATGCCCTCCGACAGCAGGTTCAGCGCGGTCTCGCCCTTGGGTTTCGGCACGTAGGTCGCGAACAGGTGATCGAAGGTGCGGTTCTCGCCGATGATCACGATCACATGCTTGATTGGCGTCGTCGTATTGCCGTCATTGCTGCCATTCTTCCCGGCAGCAGCCGCAGCCGCAGTAATCGGTGCAATGGCGTTGACGGTCATTGCACAGAGCGCCACACCGCAAAACAATCTGTAGACACGCACACTCTTGGATCGCATTACCCATTCCTTTCCATTGAGTTTCGCTCGCTCGGAGGAATACCGGACAATCCGAGTTGACCGGCGCCGACGTGCGTAGGATCGGTTGTGCTAGTAGGTGCCTTTTTCGCCCTGGCCGAAATCGAACATGTCGAACAGATCACCAATTGCCGGGCTGTTCACTGGCACATACGGATTGTCTCTGTCTGGATGCGGATTCGGCAGATTATCGCGGCTGCGGCCGGTGAGCGGGGCGAGACCCCAGTTGCGCTCGATGAATTTCAGGATCGAGGCATGGTCGTTATAGCTGTGCACCACATGGCCGCCAGTGGAATAGGGTGACACCACGACAAGCGGAATTCGGGGTCCGTCACCGAAGAAATCGAGGGGCTGGATGAAGCCGCTGTCGTAATACCCACCCCCTTCATCAAAGGTGATGAAGAGCGCGGTTTCCGCCTTCAGTTCGGGGTTGCCGTCGAGGGTGTCTAATATCTTTTGCAGCATCCCCTCATAGAGGTCGAGCTTTGACGAGGCCGGATGGCCGTCCAGAAGCCCGTCAGGCTTGATGAACGCTACCGCCGGCAATGTGTCATTGCCCACTGCCGCATAGAAATCTGTAGCGTCCTTGATGTGCGTGGTTCGTTGCGTCGTATCCCCCATGATCGAGGATGCGTAGGACTCGAAATTGCAGATATTGCAGTAGGACGAGCCGATCGCGTCAGCCGGGTTCGTCGAGCCGTTGGCGAGATTGACGGCGGCATTGTAGGCGCCCCCGTAATAGGCCCACGAGATGCTCTTGTCGTTGAGAGCGTCGCCGATCGTCCGAACGCTGCTCGGCGGGATCGAGCCGCCCGAGGCAATGCCCTTGGTATCGATCGTGCCATTGGGCAGAAAGCCTGGATTGGTGTTGTTCAGCATGTAGTAATGGCCGGTGTCGCAATTTGCCTGCACTGCATACGGCAGGGAATTGAGATAGCGCACGATCGGCAGTACCCCAGGGGCGTTGAACACGTCGGAGCAATTACTGAAACGGCCATCCACCGTGTATTGGTTGTTGGTGCCGGTTTGCGGATTGGGGTTGGCGATTTGCGGGGTCGGCGGCACCGTCGGATTGCCGTTGCCGTCGCTCCAGTAGATGTCGTCGCCGGTCCCGAGGAAGACGTGCTGGATGCCGGTGCCGCCCTGCGCCGGCTGGTGATAATTGTCGCTGATCGTGTATTCGTCTGCCAGTTTCTTGAAGAACGGCGCATCCTCGTCCTGCATGTTGTAGAACGCCATGGACGTGCCGCCGCCGTGGTCGGCAGTCGATCCGCCATAAGTCGTCATAACAAAGGGGTAGAGATCGTTCAGGCAGCCGGTCGGATTGTCTTCGGTGGCGTTGTGGATGCTGCAGTCCGATTGCTGCCACATCTGATAGAACCGATGGGCTGTGTCCCCGGTGTAGGAATCATAAGAGAGAGTTGGACCGGTCAGCTGAAACGGCCCATTCGGCAAGGTGGCGTAGTTTGCGATGCGGGTATCGGGCGCGCCGCTGGTCACCGCAGCACCAGTAGCCCCGGTGGTCAGCAGAAAAAGATCGGCTAGTTCCAAAGACGGCTCGATTGCCGCCAATTGCGCATCGGTGAAACCGGTGAACGGCGGCGACGTCATGCTCGGCTTGTTGGGTGCGCCACCCAGCGTCGGAGCGGGCAAGGTCGTGTAGGGGGTCTTGTTCTTGATGTTGACGCCGATGAAGTAGCTCGTCTGGCCCGACGTCGTGAACTGCTTCGCCGCGGCAAAATTCGGCCCTGGCGAGCCGCTCCCACGGACGATCCGTTCGGACCGGAGGTTTAAGATCGAATCGCCGCTCTTTGGCGCGTAGGTGCCGTAAACATGGTCAAAAGTCCGGTTTTCGCCGATGACGACGATGACGTGTTTGATCGGCGTGGCGGTTTTCAGCTGGTCGGTCGTGCTGTCCGTATCGGCGCTATGAACCGGCATCGCGGCCGCCACACCGCTGACTGCGACGGCAGACAGAACAGCGACGCGGCGGCGCGCGCACCGCCGGGCAAAATTCGAAATCATGTCGTCCCCTAGGTCGATTGTGTTTGAAGCGCGGCGAAATTAGGGGGCGTCTGTGACGCATGCGTGAATTAACCATGACAGAATCATTAATGATTGCTTTTGATGTATTCGCCCGCGTTAGCATCACAGCCACACCTTCCAGAGAGGACAGGCCATGCCGTCCCGGCGAGCGGGGAGGCTTAGGGAGGGGCAACCCCGGGTCAGTTGTCGACGAAGGCGATCGCCTCGATCTCGATCATGAAATCGGGGCCGGCGAGGCGGCGGACCTCGACCGTCGTGCTGGTCGACGTGGCGGGTCCGAAATAGCGCATGCGCACGTCGCCGTGCTTGGAGAACTCCTCGAAATCGGTCACGTAGGTGTTGGTCTTGACGATGTCGGCGAGGGTGGCGCCGGCCGCCTCGAGACAGGCCTTGATGTTCTCGCCGACCTGCTGGATCTGGGCGCGCATGTCCCCCTTGCCGACGCAATTGCCTTTTGGGTCGCGGGCCAGTTGCCCGGCGACAAAGATCTGCCGCCCGGTGCCGCTGACCGTCACGATTTGGCTGTAGGCCGGCTGGCCGGCCATAATCCGGACATGCATGCCCTGCGGCTGGATCTTTTCGCGCTTGATCGCCATTGCGTCCCCTTTCCGTATAATGCGGTTCCCGATGAGACGCGGAGAGCGAGGCGTTGATGAGCCAGATTACCCTCCGGCACGGCATTTTTCTGCCGCCGTTCCACCCAACGGAAGAGAACCCGACGGCTTGCCTCGACCGCGACCTCGAATTGATGATTTGGCTCGACCGGCTCGGGTTTCACGAGGCCTGGATCGGCGAGCACCATTCGGCCGGGTTCGAGATCATCAGCTCGCCCGAGATCTTCATCGCGATCGCCGCCGAGCGCACCAAATTCATCCGCTTCGGCACCGGCGTCATCTCATTGCCCTACCACAACCCGCTGATGGTCGCCGACCGTATCGTGCAGCTCGACCACCACACACGCGGCCGGATCATGTTCGGGGCGGGGCCGGGGCTCCTCGCTTCCGACGCGCTGATGCTCGGCATCGACCCGATGACCCAGCGCGACCGCATGGCCGAGGGGATCGACGTGATCCTTCGCCTTTTCCGCGACGAGACGGTCACCGAAAAGACCGATTGGTACACATTGGTCAATGCGCGGCTGCACTTGCCGCCCTACACCAAGCCTTATCCCGAGATGGCGGTGGTCAGCGCCGTGACGCCGTCGGGCGGCCGGCTCGCCGGAAAATATGATCTGAGCATGATCTGCGTCGCTGCGACGAATCCGTTCGGCTACGACGCGCTCGCGAGCAATTGGCAGATCGCCTGCGATGTTGCCGTCGAGCACAGCCGGACCATGGACCCGTCGCGGCTTCGCCTCGTCGGGCCGATGCACATCGCCGAAACCCGCGACAAGGCCTTTGCCAATGCCCGCTTCGGGTTCGAACGGTACCTGAATTACCTGAACAATAACCAGCGCCGCTTTGTCGTGCCGGCCGGTGAGGACCCGCTCAAATGGTTCGTCGAAAACAAATACGGCGTGGTTGGCACGCCGGATGACGCAATCGCATTGATCGAGCGGCTACAGGAGAAGCAGGGAGAGTTCGGCGTCTTCCTGCAGCAGGCCCACAACTGGGCCGATTGGGAGGAAACGAAACGCTCCTACGAGCTTTATGCCCGCTATGTTATGCCGCATTTCAGCCGCGACAACCGGCCGCGCGCCGAGTCGTACGATTGGTGCACCGAGCATCGCGACGAGCTCAGTGAAAAGCGCACCGCCGCGGCCCGCGCCATGTTCGACAAGCACGAAGCCGAGCAGCGGTCCGCCGCTACTGCCGCTCCAAGCCGGCCGCCGCGCGGGCGCGAGGCATGGTGACCGACCCCGGCAACTCGGTAAGCCACGTGAAAGATTGGCTGGAGCTCTGCGCTCGACTACATCCCGCAATGGCTCGAGTACCAGATGCGCGAGACCGAGCAGCCGGGTTGCGTGCTGGTGCTCGTCCACGACGGCAGGGTGGTCCTGGAGCGGGCCTTTGGTCATGCCGACATCGTCCGCCGGGTACCGATGACTTCGCGCCACCGCTTTCGCGTGGCGTCGCATTCGAAGACGTTCAGCGCCGCCGGCATTCTGAAGCTGCGCGAACAACGCAAACTCTCGCTCGACGACCGCGTCGGGCAGTACGTTGAGGGCCTCCACCCGGCGATCGCCGAGGCCACGATCGCGCAGCTGCTGTCGCACAGCGCCGGCATCATTCGCGATGGGACCGACAGTGGCCAGTGGCGCGACGCCCGTCCGTTCCTCGACGAAACAGAGCTGCGCGCCGATCTGGCGGCGGCCCCGACGATCGACGCCAACACCCGCTTCAAGTACTCGAACCATGCTTTCGGACTTATCGGTCTCCTCATCGAGGCGGTGACGGGATCGCCCTATCGCGATTGGATCCGGCGTGCGATCATCGAGCCGGCCGGGCTCGACGAAACCGAACCGGACATGCCGCTCGCCGCCGCCGTGCCGACGGCGAGCGGCCACAGTAGCAAATTGCCGCTCGGCCGGCGTGTCGTGATCCCCGGCGACAATCCCACCAATGCACTGGCGGCGGCGACCGGGTTTGTCAGCACTGCGCGGGACCTCGCGCATTTTTTCGCGCAGCTCGATCCCGCCGCCGCGGAGAGCGTGCTGTCGGCCGCCAGCCGGCATGAGATGGTGCGTCCGCAGTGGCGCTATCCGCATACCAATGTCGAACGTTATTACGGACTGGGCGTTTCCAGCGGCAAGATCGCGGAATGGGCTTGGTTTGGTCATGGCGGGGCGTTTCAGGGATTCGCCAGCCGCACCGCCGCGCTGCCAAACCGCTCTCTCGCCGTGTCGCTCCTCATCAATGCGGTGGAGGGACCGGCCGATCAGTGGCTCGACGGCATAGTGCATATCCTGGCGACGTTCGCCAAATACGGCGCGCCGAACAGCGAGGTTCGCGACTGGACCGGGAGGTGGTGGACCCTCTGGGGCGCCGTCGACCTCGTGCCGATGGGTGAGACAGTCATGGCCGCAGTGCCGTCTTTGCCAAATCCCTTTACCGAAGCGAGCGAGATTTCGGTCTCTGACAAAGACAATGGCCGCTTCACCGCCGCTGCCGGTACCGCTCGCTACGGCGAGAACGTCCGCCGTGTGCGCAGGCCGGACGGCACAGTCGGCGAAGTATGGTTCGGCGGAACGCGCCTCGTGCCCGAGGCCGAAGCTGCCGCCGAGCTCAAGGCGCGCTATGGCAGCTGACTAGCCGTTACAGCTCGACTGGTTATTGCGCGGTGATGCCGCCGTCGACTACGAGGCCGGCGCCGGTCATGAAGGCGGCATCGTCCGAGGCGAGAAAGACGATGCCCTTGGCGATGTCGGTGACCGTCCCCATGCGGCCGATCGGGATGCGGTTCAGCATCTGCTGGCGGGCCGGTTCGAGGTCGTTTGTGCCGAGATTGCGCGCGCGTATCGCAAGGACCTGATCGCCCATGTCGGTGTCGATCGTGCCGGGATGAATCGAGTTGACGCGGATCCGGTAGCCCTTGCGGGCGAATTCGAGCGCCGCCGACTTGGTGAACAGCGTAACCCCGCCCTTGGTCATCGAATAGAGCGGATCGTTCGACGAGCCGACGAGCCCGGCCACGGAAGCCAGGTTGACAATCGCGCTGCCGTGCGCGCTGCGCTGTCCGCTCTCGCGCAGCGCCGGCACCGACAGCTTCGTCCCGAGAAAGACGCCGGTCAAATTCACGCCACAGAGCCGGTGCCAATCGGCGAGTGTGGCCTCTTCGAGGCTCGTGCCGAGAAAAACCCCGGCATTGTTGACGAGGATGTCGAGGCCGCCGAACCGGTCGGTGACCGTGGTAACGACCGCACTCCAATCCTCCTCCCGGGTAACGTCGAGACGAGTGTACATCGCCTCGCCGCCGGAACTTTCGATTGCCCGCACGGTCTCTCGCCCGCGCTCATCGAGCACATCACCGACGGCGACTTTGGCCCCGGCTTTGGCCATTTGCCGCGCAGTTTCGGCGCCGATACCCCGTGCCGCACCGGAGATCAGCGCGACCTTGCCGTCGAGACGGTTCATTCCGCTCCCCCGAATTCGATACCCAGGCGAAACAGCGTCGCACCTGCGCGGCGTCTTGTCCATCGGCAGCACCGTCGAGCGCTGCCAATTGAACTATCCGCGCAGCCCTTGGAGGAGATACCTAGGGGGTGGGGATAGTGATGCCGTTGAGGGTGGTTCCTACGTTCTGGAACAGAGCGGTCAAATCATTCCCGAGCGCTTGCGCGCCGACGGCGATGGCAAGGGCGACGAAAACAATAAGCATCGCGTATTCGGTCGCAGTGGCACCACCTTCGTCATCGCCAAAGCGTTTGGTCGGAGCGAGCATTTGACATTCCTTCTCCAGAGGACTGGCCCGTGGCCAGTGGGCGCCAACGATCACAGTCGCCCCTCAGCCGACGGGTAAATTAACCGTATTGCTGTCAGGCCACTGTACAGGCCAGCGTCAGAAAACCGCCTTTTTCCATTACTTTATTGGATTGCAGCGCGATTGCGCTGGGTCGATCTCGCTGAGACTGCAGCCGGCCGGTCTGGGATTGCAGCGGTTCGACCGCACCGGTGGGTGGCTTTCGACACTCTCGTCGACGGGTAAATCAGCGTGGGCGGCTTCGGGTAACCACACTTTCGGCGGGCGAGGTCAGCCTCGACGGACGTAGGGGCGAACGGCCTCGACCAGCACGGCGGATGGGGCGAGGCGTGGTCCCTCACCCTCGTCCACCGGCGCGACGATGGCCACGCCCCAGGCGGGCAGCTTTTTGAGCGATGCCTGCGCCTCGGGGTGATTTAGGAGCGGCGCGTTCAACGATGGGCCCACGATCACCGGCGTACCGCGCCCTATCGCTTCGGCGACCACCGATAACGCAAGGTTGTCGGCAATGCCATGTGCGAGCTTGTTCAGCGAGTTGAAGCTGCAGGGCGCGAACAGCACCACCCCACGCGGCGGTCGTGGTCGGATGGCCAGATCGAAGTAAGATTCGACCACCCGCACCCCCGCGACGTCGGCGAGGTCGCGCGGCGCGATCACGCGCCAAGCATTCGGTGTCGGGATTGCGATCACAGTCGAAAAGCCGAGCCCGACCAGCCCACCCAGAATCTCGGGACAGCGAGCCGCCGTCGTCGTGCCGCTGAGCACCAGGTAGGCTACGTTAAAACTTTCGCCGCCAGCCGCGGAACCAGGGCTCATCTCGTCCTCTTTGAAACTGCGCAATGCGGGCATGTCGATGTTAGTCCGCATCGAGGCCGCTCAGCACGATGCCGGCGCGCGTTAGGCTTTTCGCCAAACGGTCGCGAGCCACGGTTGCCTATGCCGCGGCCGTCCCGGCGGCCGGTAGTAATGGCCCACCTCCACGAAGCCGGCCGAGGTGACGTAATCGCGCCAGGTGTCGAGATCGAAGAAGCAGGCATAGCGGCCGTCGCTCAACCCCTCTTCGTTGTTCCCTCTCGGGTTTGAGGAGAACAGCACGCCGCGCGGCTTCAACGTGTTGCACAGTTCATGCAGAACTCTCGGCAATTCCTGACTGGGCACATGGAACAGCGACGCATTTGCAAAAATGCCGTCAAAGCGGCTTTTGGGCAATTGCATTGCCAGAAAATCCTGATGGAGAACCTCGCACTGCGAATACGAGCGCGCCATGACGACGAACTGCTGCGATCCGTCGAGGCCCACGGCTTCGTGCCCCAAAGATCGGAAATGACCGAGATCGCGGCCGGGTCCACAACCGAGATCGAGGATGGAATACGGAGGATCGCCCTCTATCGCATCGAGGAATGCCGTGTAGTTTTGGCTGACATCGTGGTGTCGCGTGCTGTCCCAGAAAGCCCCGGCGAACCGATCGTAATACGCGATCGTCGTGTCCGAGAGGCCCTCACCCCGACCCTCCCCCGCAAGCGGACGCAAGCGCGGCGGGCGAGTTATTTCGCGACCTCGTGCCGGGCCAGGTGTTCGAGGACGCGGACCAGGCCGGAATGGTCCCAGCCCTTGCCGCCGAGGGCGGCGGCGGCGTTGAACAGTTCCTGGGTTGTCGCCGTGTTGGGCAGGGACAGGTTGAGCGAGCGGGCGCCTTGGAGGGCTAGGTTCAAGTCCTTCTGATGCAATTCGATGCGGAACCCCGGATCGAAGTTGCGCTTGATCATTCGTTCGCCGTGGATTTCGAGGATCCGTGAAGACGCAAACCCGCCCATCAATGCCTGTCTTACTTTGGCCGGGTCGGCGCCGGCGCGCGAGGCGAATAGGAGGGCCTCGCCGACCGCCTCGATCGTTAATGCGACGATGATCTGGTTGGCGACCTTTGTCGTCTGGCCGTCGCCATTGCCGCCGACCAGAGTGATGTTCTTGCCCATCAAATCGAAGATCGGTTTGACCTTCGTGAAGGCGCGTTCTGGTCCGCCAACCATGATGGTCAGGGAGGCCGACTTGGCGCCGACCTCGCCGCCGGAGACCGGCGCGTCGAGATAATCGCAGCCTTTCTTGTTGATCTCGGCGGCAAACAGTTTGGTTTCGATCGGCGAGATCGAGCTCATATCAACGACGATCTTGCCTGCCGATAGCCCTTCGGCAATCCCGCCGGGATCGAACAGCACGCTCTTCACGTCCGGAGTGTCCGGCACCATCAGGATCACGATCTCGGCATTCTCGGCAATCGCCCTCAAGGTGTCGCAAACCGTGGCCCCGGCCTCGCGGACATCGGCCGGCAACCGGCGCTTGCCATAAACAAAGAGCTCGTGTCCGCCTTTAATCAGATTGAGGGCCATCGGATGTCCCATGATCCCGAGCCCGACAAAACCGATCTTCATGACTCCTCCTGTCCTCGCTGAGTGACCCGCCGTTACCGCACAGTGCTACAGTTTTGACCAAACCCTCAAGCCGCGCGGCTCGTTGAGGGCGACTGAAGGGTTAGCGATGCAAAGGCGTGGTCGCGAGTCGGGGTCTGAAAGAACCCAAAGTCCGCGGCTCATGGACAAGTACTAAATAATAAAACCCACCCGGCCGGACGAGCGGGGAAATGACCGCGGAGTCCACGGTCATCAAGGGCTGGGGTGGAAAACTCGCCTCTCGAGTCGATCCTCAACGAGAACTCCTGCTCCCACCGCACCTTTAGCGGCGGGGCAAGACAGCGCCCGTAATGCCACCAGCGCCCGACCTCTAGAAACAGCGCGGATTGGCCGAGTGGCGGTTGTGAGCCATCCTGTGGCGCGTCGGCTCCCGGTTCGCCCTGTTGGTCGTGGGCCAGTGGGCTCGAAGCCTTGTCGCTTACGGTTCAGGTAAATTCTGAAGTCGTGGCCTTGTCGAGGGCCGTCTCGCCGCATGGCAGAGCTGTCGCGGCGCTCGAAAAAGCCGCCGCGGCAGCGCGTCCCAGCGCCGCAGATTGTGTCCGAGGATCTAGGCCTGGCTTCAGCCGGCAATGGCCGCCACGTCGATAAAGAGCCGCGCAACGGCCTCCCGCGGCAAGCCACGGGTCACAAATACCAGCCGGGAACGCCGGTCGTCGTCCGGCCAGTCCTCGAGCTCGACCGGCGGGTGCGCGACATGCTGCACGAAATGCACCACGACGGGCCCGCGACATTCCTCGATCGCGATAAGGCCTTTGACGCGCAGAAGGTCGGGTCCGCGCAATCCAGTCAACACCGCCATAGTTTGTTCAAAGCCAGCCCACGGCAGCGGTTTTTCGAAGATCAGCGCAAAACTGCAGAGCCCGTGACTATGCTCTGGTCCGCCCAGGTCGAACTCGCGCCGCGGCGAGCGGGGCTCGGCCAGCAGGAAGGACGGCTCGATTTCGCCATCGACCGCAACGCCGACCGGCGCGGCGTTCAGCGAGCCGAGTTGCTCGATCAGATGACCGGTCGTCGCCGCGTCGGCGAGATCGCGCTTGGTGACGACGATGCGGTCGGCGAGGGCCACTTGCTTCTTCGCCTCGGGCATGCGCTCGAGATTGCGTTCCCCGTTGACCGCGTCGACGACACAGATCAAGGCTTGCAGATGGAATTCGCGGCCGAGGCCACGGTCGGTGGCAAAGGTCTGCAAAACCGGACCCGGATCGGCGAGCCCCGAGGTCTCGATGACGACCCGCTCGAAACTCGGGACTGCGCCGCGCACCCGATCGGCGAACAAACCCCGCAACGTCTCCTGCAGATCGGTGCGGACATTACAGCACAGGCAGCCGTTGCCGAGCAGCACCGTCACATCGCTGCTCGATCGCAGAAGCGCATTGTCGATGCCGATTTCGCCGTACTCGTTGACCACGACCGCCGTGTTGGCGCCTTCGGGCTTGGTCGAGCAGCGCGCGGATCAAGGTCGTCTTCCCCGAACCCAAAAAGCCGGTTACCGCGACGACCGGGAGCCGTGGTCCACCTGACCGCCTTTGACGGCGCCCGAAGGGTAGCGCGTCCTTGCCGGCGAACAGGGCTGCGGCACCGCCGCCGCTCATCAGAGGAAGCCGTCCAGGCGGTTCCCCGGGCGGTTCAGCATCGTCCGGGATATGCCGTCAGATCCACACGTCGTTATCGGCAGTGCGGTCACCCCCTTCATGCCCGGTATTGAGCACTCCGCGGGGCTCGATGAGCAGAAGCTGGACCTCTTTTTCGGCGAAGGGCTTATGCTCCACCCCCTTCGGAACGACAAACATCTCCCCGGTCGCGACATGGACGGCGCCGTCGCGAAAATCGATCCGTAAATCGCCTTCGATCACGATGAACGTCTCGTCGGTATCCTGATGGTCATGCCAGATGAAATCGCCTTGCAGCTTTACCAGCTTGAATTGGTAATCATTCATTTCAGCAATGACTTTCGGTTGCCACTGCGCGTCGAACAGGCGAAATTTTTTGCGGAAGTTGACTGAGTGATAGCTCATCGAGCTGCTCCGCTCCAAGAAATTCAATGTCGGCCCTTCCTCAAAAATCCATTTCCAGCGTGTAGAGCCCTCCGACATGACGGTCGACGGTGTAGACGACCTGCCGCTCGTCGACAAAGACGTCGTTTATCTGGATCGCCCCGCTCGGCGCCCGCTCGGGAGGTGCGGGCACGAAGTAGGCCACTTCAGCCGGCTGGTAGGGATTCGTCGTGTCGTAGGCACGCAGGCCGCCATTAAAGTAAGTAGCCAAGACGATGCGGTCGGATTTCCATGCGTTTGGCTTTGGCAGGTTCTCATAGAGGTTGTGCGCACCATAGCGCGCACCCTTCCGCATGTAGTGGTCGAGCGGCGGTAGCGGGCAGGTCGCGATCGGCACCGGATTGGTCTCGGTCCGCCCATCGACGACCCACACGAGCTTGGGCCAGTCGGCCCCCTCGGTCCGCACGCATTCGTCGCTGACGATCAAGAGATTGCGGTCGAAGAACGGAACGACGGTATGGGTGAACCCGTGATAGGGCGGATGATAGTCCCAGCGCGACACCATTTTCGGCCGGGCCTTGTCCGAGATGTCGAGAATGACCATCCCGCCATCGATATAGCCGAGATAGGCGCGGTCAGGCCGCTCGGGATAGACATTCGTGTTGTGCGGGCGGAAGCCGGTGTCGGCGCCCTCCGGATGACGCGCCGGCGGCGGTTCGCTGTCGCCCTGCCGCGTGCCGGGCAGCCACCAGCGGCCCACCTCGACCGGCTTCGATGGGTTCTTGACGTCGATGATCCGGTAGAACTGGTCGTCGCGCGGGTGGGTCGGCGTGAAGTCGGGCGCGCTGGAGCTCATGTGGATGTACTCGCCATCAGCAAACCACAGCTGATGGACACCGCGCGAATGGGGCCCGGAGCAATCGAAGAACGTGATCGAGCGCGGGTTTTCCGGCACCGAGATGTCGAACAGCTCGAACCCGGCGGGCTGCAGCCCCTGTTGCGTCGTCTGATAGGCGACCGCCATGATGTCGCCGACCGTCTCCAGCGAGTTCGAGCGCATATGGGACTGCGGCAGATCGGCTCGTGCCACGATCTTCGGGGCCCGGGGATCGCTGACGTCGACGGCGGTGAAATTTTTTGGCGCACTCTCATGAGCCAGCCAGAGGATACGGCGTCCGTCCTTGGCTATCTGGATCGACATGCCCTCGCCAATGCCGCCGAACCCATCGAGTTCGTGATGTGCGAGCTGCCGAAAATTCCAAATTGCGGTGTCGACCATCTATGCTCTCTCCCTCTAATTGGCGCGGATCGGAGCACTCGATGGCCGCACTCGTCAAGAGCGGCCTTGAGTGCGGGTTAGGATGGTACGCTTAGCGTCGATGTGTTACCCGTCGCCCCGCTAAAGCGGGGTCTAGAGCCGCCGGCCCGCGGAGAACGAAATGCAATTCGGGGTACAGTTCTTTCCCGACGTCAAGCCGGAACAGAAGGCTGGGGCCGAGTATTTTCGGGAGGCGCTCACCCTCGCGGAAGAGGCGGATAATCTCGGCTTCACTCACATCCGGATCGTCGAGCATTATTTCCATCATTATGGCGGCTACAGCCCGAACCCGATGCTTTTTCTGGCCGCGGCCGCCCAGCGCACGCGCCGGGCTCGTTTGGTCACCGGCGCGGTTCTGCCGGTCTTCAACCATCCGCTCAAGCTCGCCGGCGAAATCGGCATGCTCGACGCTATCAGCGGCGGGCGTCTCGATGTCGGGTTTGCCCGAGCGTTTCTGCCGCACGAATTCCGCCGCTTCGGCCGTTCCCCGGATAAATCGGTCGCCCGCTTCCGCGAAGGCGTCGAACAAGTCGAGCTGTTGCTCACCCGCGAGAACGTGACCCATCGGGGTCGTTTTCACACGATTGAGAGCACGACCTCCTTGCCCCGCCCGACGCAGAAGCCGCGCCCCAAATTCTACGTCGCGGCGCTGAACACCCCAAGTCATTCGCTTTCGCCGGCCGCATGGGCTATTCGGTCATGGCGATCCCGCTGGGCGGGGCCGTGATGCGGCCGTTGCTGGCCGCCTATCGCGGCGCCTGGAAAACCACCGGTCACCCCGGTGAAGGCGAAGTCATGCTGGCGTTCCACATGTTCTGCGATGCCGATGGTGATCGCGCCCTGGCCTTTGCCTGCCCGTTCATCGACTATTATCTCCGTTCGCTGGTCGAGGCCGCCTCGGACTGGCTCGACAGCCGCACCTCGCAGGATTATCCCGGCTACGACAAGGTGATCGCCAAACTCCGGCAATCGCAGGCGGCCGATCAGATCGACTCGGGCGCCGCCTGGATCGGTTCGCCCGAGGAGATTATCCGCCAAGTCCGCCGCACGCAGGACGCCTTCGGCAGCTATGAGCACGCCTCGCTGCAGGTCAATTTCAACATGGTTCCGCTGGAGGACGCGCTCGCCTCGATGCGGCTCTTCGCCGAGCAGGTGATGCCGCACTTTACCCGCGGACAGTAATCTGGTTGCTATACGCCGCCGTTTCTGAAGGGAGGACGCATGCGCAAGTTCATCATCGAGCGCGAGCTGCCGGCCATCGGCAGCGCCGAGCGGCAAGCCCTGCGCGAGGCCGCGCAAAAATCCAATGCAACCTTGAAGGAACTCGGCCCCGACATTCAATGGGTCGAAAGCTACGTCGCCAACGACAAGACGTTTTGCGTTTATCTCGCTCGGGACGAAGCGATCATTCAGGAACACGCCCGGCGCAGCGGCTTCCCGGCGAACAAGATCACGGAAGTCCGCCGGATGATCGATCCGACGACGGCGACCGAGTCACCTTAACCCGTCGCCCCCGCGCAAGCGAGGCCCCGGGCTCCCAGCAGCCGAATCTGCCGCCCTTGGTGTGCGACGGGATGCCAGAGAGTAGCAGTCGGCTTCCCTTGAGATCTCAAAAACCGCTGTAAATGCCTGTGCGCTCGGTTGCCGCCGTCGCCGCGCTTATTTTGGCCGTCGCTTTGATCAGCTTGCCGGCGCAGGCGCGCGACGGCGCTGTGGTCGTGGCGTCCAAGATCGATACCGAAGGCGCCTTGCTCGGCAATATGATCCTGGCGCTGCTCCGGGCGCATGGCGTCGCCGTGGAAAACAAGCTCCAGCTCGGGCCGACCAACATCGTGCGTGCCGCCATTCTCGCGGGACAGGTCGACATCTATCCTGAATATACCGGGAACGGTGCGTTGTTCTTTCACAAGGAGCAAGATCCGGCATGGAAGAATTGGCAACGCGGTTACGCGCTGGTCGAGGAGCTCTGCCGGGAAAAGAACCATCTGGTGTGGCTGACCCCGGCGCCGGCGAACAACACTTGGGTGATCGCCGTGCGCCGGGAATTGGCGGAGCGCCAACACCTCGCCTCGATGGATGATTTCGCGAGCTACCTAAAAGAGGGCGGCAGGATCAAGCTCGCCGCCTCGGCGGAATTTGTCGAGAGCCCGTCGGCGTTGCCGGCTTTCGAGGCGACATACGGCTTCCGGCTGTCGGACGAGCAGCTGCTTACCTTGTCGGGCGGCAACACCGCGGCCACTCTGCGTGCCGCGGCCGAGGAGATGTCCGGCGTCAACGCGGCGATGGCCTATGGCACGGACGGCGCCCTGGCGGCGCTCGGGCTCGTCGCGCTCAGGGACGACAAGGGCGCGCAAATCGTCTACGCGCCGGCCCCGGTCGTTCGCGAGGCGGTGCTGCAGGAACATCCCGAGATCCGCACGGTGCTCGATCCGGTCTTCGCCGTACTGACGCTCGAGACTTTGCAGAAACTCAATGCCGAGATTGCCGTCGATGGAGGAGAGGCCGGAGCGGTCGCTGCCTCCTATCTCCGATCGAAGAGTTTCCTGCCGTGACCGTCCAGCCGAGTCTGGCCGGCCGCCGCCCTGCGTTCTCTCTTTCCATCGGCATTCGCAACCAGGTGCTGTTCGTATTGGTGATCGTTGCAGTGGCTGCGGTTGCGCTGTCGGGCTTTGTCGGCGAGGCACCGAACCGGCTCGTTTCGGGCAGGCCGGTCCCGCTATGGGCAGGCAGCCGGCGCCCTGCCCACCGCCGGCATTGCGGCACTGGGCGCGGCATTGGCGGCGGCATGCCTGATGCGGCCGAGCAGCGCGCTCCACTGCGCCGTCGCCACGTTCGCAGCTGCAATGCTGATGCTCGTTCTCGCCGCCGCGGGGCAGGCGGCCAGCCTTCTGGCGCAGAGCGCCAGCCCCGCCTCCCGCGTTTCACTGGGTCCTGCGTTCTGGATCCTCGGCGCATGCGCCGCCCTTGCTGTAGGCGATGCCCTGCAGCGCCTCGGCGCCGGCATTATTGCGCAGCTTGTCACGGTGGCCGGGCTCGCTTCGGGTATGGTGGTGATGGCGGCGAGCGGCACATTCGACGCGCTTTCCCTGGCGAAGGAATACGAAATCCACCGCCGGGTCTTTGCCGACGCAATGGCGCGTCATATGATACTGGTGGGAGTATCGGTCGGCGCCGCGGCGGCGATCGGCTTCCCTCTCGGCGTCGCAATTGCCAGGCGTCCGGGCTTGCAGGGCCCGGTGTTCGCCGTCTTGAATATCCTGCAGACGATCCCGTCGATTGCGCTGTTCGGATTGCTGATCGTGCCATTGTCTGTACTGGCTGCGGCAGTGCCATGGCTCGCCGCACACGGGGTCGGCGGCATCGGGGTGACACCGGCAATCATTGCGCTGGTGCTCTATGCGTTGTTGCCGGTCGTTCGCAGTGCATCGGTCGGGTTGACGGGCGTCGACAGTGCCGCGATCGAAGCCGGGCGCGGCATGGGGATGAGCCCGGGACAGATCTTCCGCGAGATCGAACTGCCGCTCGCATTGCCGGTGTTGCTCGCCGGACTGCGCATCGTTACCGTGCAGGCGATCGGGTTGGCGGTCGTCGCGGCGCTGATCGGCGCGGGCGGTCTCGGAACCTTTGTCTTTGAGGGTCTCGGCCAATATGCCGTCGATCTCGTCCTGCTCGGCGCTTTGCCAGCCATCTTCCTCGCGCTCGGCGCCGATTTTATTCTGCAGATCATGACTGCCGTACTGCGCCGGCGCTTTGCATTATGATCGAGATCGACGACGTCACGAAGTATTACGGCGACCGTCGGGTAGTCGACCGGCTTTCATTGACTGTTCCGGCCGGCGATTTCTGTGTGCTGCTCGGTTCGTCCGGTTGCGGCAAATCGACGACATTGAAGATGATCAACCGGTTGATCGCGGCCGATGCCGGACAAATCCGAGTCGCCGGCGAGGACATCGCGACCGTGCCGGCCGAGGAGTTGCGGCGGCGTATTGGTTATGCAATCCAGTCGATCGGCCTCTTTCCGCATTGGACGGTCGAGGACAACATCGCCACCGTCCCGCACCTCCTCAAATGGCCGCGGGCGCGCCGGGGCGAGCGGGTCACCGAGCTGCTCAAGATGTTTCGGCTCGAGCCGGAGACGTATCGCGGAAAATACCCGCACCAGCTTTCGGGGGGCGAGCAGCAGCGCGTCGGGGTCGCCCGCGCACTCGCCGCCGATCCCGAATTGCTGCTGATGGATGAGCCTTTCGGTGCGGTCGATCCGCTGACCCGCGACGATTTGCAGGCGGAATTGTTGCGCATCCACCGGGCGATGAAGAAAACCATCGTGTTCGTGACCCATGACATCGAGGAGGCGCTGCGCCTCGCCACTCATATCGCGGTGATGCAAGACGGCCGGATCGCCCAGCTCGGTTCGCCGATCGAGATCCTCGAGCACCCGGCGAGCGAGTTCGTGGCCGACTTTGTCGGACGGCAGGGCATCGGCCTCAAGCTCCTCTCGGTGCGGAAGATCGCCGACCGCATGCGCCCCGGCGAAACCGCCGAAGGCGAGCCGCTCTCTCTCGACACGTCGCTGCGCGACGCGCTCTCGGCGATGACCACGCGCCGCACCGACCGGGTGCCCGTCTGCGATGCCGAGGGGCGCAAGGTCGGGGCAATCGTGCTCACCGATCTCGTCCGGTAAACCTCATAGGAGCGGCAGCGAATGGATCGCACTGTGCATTTTCGCTCCGACGGCTTGGCCTTGTCGCCTGCCGAATATTCCCGGTTGCTGGTTCAGCTGGCCGAGGAGCGCGGGATCGCCGCCGACGAATTTTCGCGGGAGGGGGTCGTCTTAGATCTCGAGCAGCGGATGGCGGCGCTGCTCGGCAAGGAGATGGCGCTGTTTCTGCCGAGCGGTACGCTCGCCAACCATCTCGCGCTGCGTCTTCTCGCGACGCGCGGCCGCCGTGTGCTCGTGCAGCGCGAAAGCCACATCTACAACGATACCGGTGACTGCGCGCAGGAGCTGAGCGGTCTGACCCTGATCCCGCTCGCTCCGCAGCGCGCGACCTTTACCCTCGCCGAGGTCGAGGACGAGATCGCCCGCCTTCCGGAAGCTCGCGTGTCGACCCCGGTCGGCGCGATCTCGATAGAATCCCCGGTGCGCCGGCTCCAGGGCGAGGTCTTCGACTTCGCCGAGATGCAGCGGATCGCCGCCTTTGCGCGGGAGCACCGGATCGGCCTCCACCTCGATGGCGCCCGCATCTTTCTCGCCTCGGCCTATACGGGAATAACGCCCGGCGAGCTACGCCGCGTTGTTCGACACCGTCTACGTCTCGCTCTACAAATACTTCAATGCCGCCGCCGGCGCCGTGCTCGCCGGGCCACGAGAGCTGATCGAGAACCTCTATCATCAGCGGCGCATGTTCGGCGGCAGCCTTCGCCAGGCTTGGCCTTATGCGGCGGTGGCATTGCATTACCTCGACGGCTTCGGCGAACGCTTCGAGCGGGCCGCAGCGGCGGCCGAGACCCTGTTTCAGGCCCTGCACCGACACTCCGGCTGCGAGGTCCGGCGCCCCGCGGCGGCGACCAATGTCACGCGCCTGCGGGTCTTCGGGGCCGATGCCGAGAGCCTGCCCGAGCGGCTGCTCGCGCGCGGGATCGCAATCCGGCCTGCTCTGCACGCCTCCCCCGAGGGCGCCGAGTTCGAGTTGTTCACCAACGAGACGATCCTGCGCCGCCCGGCAAATGAGATCGTCGAAATGTTCGTCGAAGCGCTCGAATCCTAACCCGCCCGTCAGTATTGACGCTGAGCGGCCCGCCGCTTAACTACTTGGCATGGCACAGCTTCCGATCATTACGGCTCCCGACCCTCGGCTCAAGATCAAGGCGCGGCCGGTGCCTGCGGTCGACGACAAGGTCAGGCGGCTGATGGACGACATGCTCGACACGATGTACGGGGCGATCGGCATCGGTCTCGCCGCCCCGCAGGTCGGACAATCGAGCCGGGTCATTGTCCTCGATGTCGCCCGAGAGGGCGAGAAGCCGCAGCCGCTGCAGCTGGCCAATCCGGAAATCCTCTGGCGGTCGCCCGAGCTGACGACCGGCAATGAAGGCTGCCTGTCCCTGCCCGGAACACTACGCCGAGGTCACGCGCCCGGCGAAGATCCGCCTGCGCTACCTCGATTACCAGAACGAAATCCGGGAGATCGAGGCATCGGGGCTGCTCGCGATGTGCCTGCAGCACGAGATCGATCACCTCGACGGCGTCCTCTTTGTCGATCATATCTCCTCGCTGAAGCGCGGGATGATCCTGCGCAAGCTCGCCAAGGCCAAGCGCAGCCGGGTACCTGCGACCGCCGCCTGACCCCAGAGGCTGACCCCGAAGGGGGGCGAAGGATAAACACCATCGGTCCGCGACGAGCGCTCGACCTCGTCTTCATGGGCACGCCGGCTTTCGCCGCGACGATCCTGGGCGCGCTGATCGAGGCCGGGCACCGGATCGTTGCCGTTTACACGCAGCCGCCGCGTCCCGCCGGCCGCGGACACCGGCCGCAACCCTCGCCGGTTCAATCGCTGGCGGCACAGCACGGCCTCCCGGTCCGCTGCCCGGCGACCCTGCGGAACGAAGCGGAGCAGGCCGCCTTCGCCGCGCTCGGCGCCGATGCCGCGGTGGTCGCCGCGTACGGCCTGATTTTGCCGCGGCCGATCCTGACCGCGCCGCGGCTCGGCTGTCTCAATGTGCATGCCTCGCTGCTGCCGCGCTGGCGCGGCGCCGCGCCGATCCAGCGGGCATTGCTCGCCGGTGACCGGGAGACCGGAATCACGATCATGCAGATGGAGGAAGGGCTCGACACCGGCCCGATCCTGCTGCAGGAAGCGGTGCCGATCGCGCCCGATGCGACATCCGCCGGCCTCTCGTCCGAGCTCGCGATTCTCGGCGGACGACTGATGCTGACGGCGCTCGACGGGGTCGCCGAAGGCCGGCTTCTCGGCACGTCGCAGCCGCAGGAGGGCGTCACCTATGCGACCAAGATCGGCCGGGATGAAGGCCGGCTCGATTGGCGGCTGCATTCGACCGATCTGGAGCGGCGGGTCCGGGCATTCGATCCGTGGCCGGGGTCTTTTTTCGAGATCGGCGGCGAGAGGATCCGCGTGCACGCGGCGGTCGATCTCCCGGGTCCCGCCGGCGGCGTACCGGGCACCGTGCTCGACGAGCGCTTGACCGTTGCCTGCGGCGAAGGTGTCCTGCGCCTCTTGCGGCTGCAGCGGCCCGGCCGGGCCGGGCTCGACGCCCCGGCATTCCTGCGCGGATTTCCGATCCCTCCCGGGACGAGGCTGCCGTGCCCCGCTACAAGCTGACCATCGAATATGACGGCAGCGGGCTGGTCGGCTGGCAACGCCAGGCGAACGGCCTTTCGGTTCAAGAGGCGCTCGAAACCGCGATCCAAAGATTCTGCGGGGAGACGGTCACCGTCCACGGGGCCGGGCGGACCGACGCCGGGGTGCATGCATTGGCGCAGACCGCGCATGTCGATCTCGCCCGCGCGGCGGCGCCGGAGGTACTGCGCGGCGCCGTCAACCATCATCTGCGGCCGAATGCGATCAGCGTCCTTGCCGCCGAGCGCGTTTGCGACGAGTTCGACGCCCGGCTGTCGGCGCTCGGCCGGGTTTATCTCTATCGGATTTTGAACCGCCGCGCTCCGCCGGCGCTCGAACGCGGCCGGGTGTGGCAGGTCGCTCCGGCGCTCGACCTTGAAGCGATGCGCGCCGGCGCCCAGCATCTCGTCGGGCATCACGATTTTTCGACCTTCCGCGACTCGCTGTGCCAGGCGCGGTCGCCCTTAAAGACGCTCGACGCGCTGGAAGTCGGCCGGGCCGGCGACGAGATCCACATCACAGCTCATGCCCGCTCGTTTCTGCATCACCAGGTGCGCAACATGGCCGGCACGTTGAAGCTGGTCGGTCTCGGGCGGTGGCATCCCGACGATGTGGCCCGCGCGCTCGCGGCCCGCGATCGTCGCGCCGGCGGCCCGACCGCACCCCCCGAAGGCCTCTATTTGGTCGAAATTTGCTACCCGGCGCGCTGAGACGGCATCAGCGAAAGAATTCGATCTTCGCCTCGCGGAACCAGAGGAAATTCGCCGGTGCGGCCGAAATCGGCCCATTGATCGCAAAGACCGCGATCTCGAATTCGTCGCCGGGGGCAACGGGATTGGCGAGCACTAGGCGATGGGGCATGTTGAACCCCTGGATCGTGCCGGGGCTCGGGCGGCCGGCCGCCCGCGGCAGCTCGCCATTGACCCAGACTTCCGCGTAGTCGTCGACATTCACCCGCAGCACCGTCATCGCGCCGGACGTGTCGAAACCGCCGACATTTGCCGGGATCGTCAGCTTTGTGCGGTACCAGAAAAACGACACCATGCCGCCGCCCCGCCTGGCGCCCAGGTCGTCGGCGGCAACCACCGGCCACGCGGAATCGTCGAAGCCGCTCACCCCGGCATATGGCTCTATGTCGTATGTGGTCCTGAATTCGGGCATGGCGTCCGTCAATGCCGGGCACTCGACGATTTTCGCCTCCATCGCCTTCCACCGCGCGCCGAACACCGCCGATCCCTCGACGGTCATCAAATCGACGACATGCGCCGGCGGCAGCAACGGCGCGCTCGGCGGGTGAGGCACGAGCAGGGGCGGATTTGGCGGTGCAACAGAAGCTGTGGGCCTGATCCGTTTGTTCTCGGGCATTTCCGTCTCCCTTTCAGCGGTTCGCCGAGTATAAGCGGACGCCTCGCCAGAACGCGATGCCCGGCTGTCGCGCAAGTGTTTGCCGATCAAAACCCGGAGGCGGCCTGATGCGGATTGTGGCGGTCGGCATCTCGGGCGCCGGCAAGACCACGCTGGCGCACAGAATTGCGGCATTGTTGACGCATATCGAACTCGACGCAATCAACTGGCAATCGGGATGGCGCGATCTGACACGACACGCTGCCGATGACATGCCGCCGATCTGCCCAATTCTACGCTGCGTCGCCCCTCGCCGGTTGGGTCGCTAACCCATATGCTTAATCTGGACCGACACAAGCGCAAACAAGAATGTCGATTGCCCGCTGCGCTTCGCTGGGGCGGCGCAGCCGGATTACCACGAGATCTGCGCATTCCCTCTGCGCCAGCCGCTCCGCGGTTTCGCGGCGACGGCGCTCCCAGGTGCATGGCTGGAGCAAGCCAATAGCGCCTTTAGGCCGTCCGTGTGGTAACCAAAAGAACACACAGCCGATGTGACCGGCTGATAATTAGGATGTGACAGGCTGATGATTATCGGAGTAAAGTCGCGAGGGCGCGTTAACAAGAATTAACGGTTCTGTCAAAAAAGTGACAAATATAAGGTATTGAAATGACCTTACGCGTCGTAAATGCCGGCATTTCCGCCGCAACCAACAAGGCGGTCGCCCTAACCGCGACACGCAGCCGCAGCGGGAACGTTCCTATTAGACGAGCGTTTCCTCGGTCGATCTCTTAATAAGGGTACCTCAGCGAGTAAGGGTGAGCTTCGATGTCTACGCCAATTGAGAAAGCTCTTGCGTATCTGGACACCTTGGAAGCTGATCGACGGATGGCGCTCGCGCTTAGCGAACAAAAAGCCGAGGAAGCCAGGCTGATCAAAGCCCGCCAGGAAGGGTTTCAAGCGGCGATGGAAATGCTCGGCTTGGCAATTTCGCCTGGTGATGCCCCATCCGCTTCAGCCCCCGGCCCCTCATCCCGTCCCAAGGAGCCTGGCCGGCGACGCGTTCGTCGGCACATACGCGAACTGATCTTGCGTGAATTGTCGTTTTCCGGCCAGGCAATGACGGCAACCCAGATCGCCAAAGCGATCGATTACCAGATCGAGCGAACCGAAATGGCGCTCCAGCGTATGGAAGAAACCGGCCAAGTGCTTCGGAACGCAGAGGGCCGATGGGCAATCGGCAACACAGTTATGCCTCAACTCAATGGCCACGCTGCCACGGGTGGTAACGGCAAATCCCAGTCGATGCCGGACGCCGTTGACGGCTCGATCTAACACAGAGCCAGTTGGATCATCTAACGGCTCCTGGCCAGAAATTGCGGTGATCGGCTGCGCACTTGGCAGTGGCATCCGCAGGCGCATATCTGGCGGTGCCACCGCTGCGTTGCAAAGGAAGCCGACGATAACGGCGCAACTCGGCGACGTTGAGGGTAAAGCGAGTCGTCGCCGTTGATCGAGACTAGCCTCAAGCTATCGCGGACCTCGCGCCAGATGTGCAGGAGATCGGCCGCAAGCCAAGCGCTGAAGAACTCTCCGAAAAGCTGGCGATGCCGCACGAAAAAATTGGGCAAGGTCTTCCTCGCCAAGCGGCCCATCCGCTTCCAGCGCCGGCACAACGCTTACTGTGAAGGGGCGCCCGCTCGCCGTCCTGCGGGCGGCGCGCGGTATCGCCTGGTTCGCTTTCGCGGATCTGTGCGCCAAACCCGCTCGTCACCGCCGATTACCTCGCGATCGCCGATCGCTTTGCTGGGTCATCGTCGAAGGCATCCCGCGCCCTCTCTCTCGCAGCAGCGCAACGAGGCGCGGCGCTTCAACATCCTGATCGACGCGCTCTACGAGGCGCGCACGTTGCTGATTGCCTCGGCCGACGTACCGCCGGAACAAACTTATACTGCCGGCGACGGCACCTTCGAGTTCCGGCGCACAGTCTCGCGCCTGATCGAGATGCAGAGCGAGGAGGTACATCACTAACCGTCCGCGGTGGTAAAATTATGGTGCAGGAAACCCTGGATATTGATCGGCGTGGTTACCCGTATGGTTCGGCATGCCGGGTCGGGTCAGATAGCCGCGCGGCGGAATGAAGCTGTAGATCTCACGCTTCGGCTGTTCCTGCCAGCCGATGTTGAACGCGCCGAGCTTCGGGAAAAATTGCAACTGGCTGTAGGGGAGGTGATCGTGGATCCACCACGCCATCGCTTGCCACTGGGTGCCTTCCAGCAGGCGATCGGCAAGCCACGGGATGACGATGCAGGCCATGGCCCCGATGCTCCCTCGCGCATCGCGGCGGTCCCAGATATGGCGCCCATAGTTGCGCTCGTTAGAAGCGCAGTTGTTGTGGTGCGCGTTGCCAAACGCGTTTACCGCGGCCGACCGGTAAGCCGAACGGATCGCCAGCCGTCCGAATGTCGCTTGCAACGGTTCGAGGAGTTCCTCGCAGAGGTGCCTACCCGCCGCAATCGCCAAATCCGGATCGGCAGGGATGTTAGGAATGCCGTGGAGGCTCGAGATATCGCTGTAAAGAAAGTCGCGCATGAAAAACGAGCGCGACAGCCTCACTCGACCAAACTCTTCCAATCCGCGCACAGTCCTTGGTGTCCGCATCGGCGCTGCACCCGATATTATCTCGGCTTCAATATTATCCGGCGCTTTTGACCGGTCCCGCGCAAAGCGCAGAATCGTGGAAGAGAACGGCGTTGACCGACACGATCCTGAATGTGCGCCGGAGCGCTGATCGCTCTGCAGCCACAGGTATTCGATCTCCTCGAATACGCGATCCGCAACCGCGATCGCGTCGTCAGCAAGGACGATCTGCTGGCAGCCGTGTGGAACGGGCGGATCGTCTCGGATTCGACCTTGAGCACGCGGATCAATGCGGCGCGCAGCGCGCTCGGCGACAGCGGCGAGCAGCAGCGGCTCATTCGCACCGCACACGGCAAGGGGATCCGCTTTGTCGGCGTGGTGCGTGAGCAGGAAGAGACGGTTCGCAAACTCGCGGCGATCTTCGCCGCCGATGTCGCTGGCTACAGCCGGCTTATGGGGCAGGACGAGGTCGGTACCTTGCGCCGGCTGACCGCCTGTCGCGCGGTGCTCGACGAGCACATCGCGAGCCATCGCGGACGCATCTTCGGCAGCGCCGGCGATAGTGTCGTCGCCGACTTTGTGAGCGCGGTAGACGCCGTCCAATGCGCGGTCGCAGTGCAGGAAGCGCTCGCCAAAGAAGAGCAGATGCGCTTCCGCATCGGCTTGCATGTCGGTGACGTCATTGTGCAGGGCGACGATTTGTTTGGCGACGGGGTCAACATCGCTGCACGCCTCGAAGCACTCGCCGAGCCCGGTGGAATCTGCATTTCGGGCACGGCGCGCGACCAGATCCGCGGCAAGCTGCCCTACGCTTTCGAGGATTTGGGAGAGCGGAGCCTCAAGAATATCGCCCAACCGGTGCATGTCTATCGCGTCGCGGTTAGCAGCGTGACGCAGGCTGCCGAGGCGCGAGCCGCCGCCGCGCCGCTCCTGCCGGACAAGCCTTCGATTGCGGTGCTGCCCTTCACCAACATGAGCGAAGTCGCCGAGCAGGAGTTCTTCGCCGACGGCATTGCCGAGGACGTCATCACTACTCTGTCGTGCTATCCTTCGCTGTTCGTCATCGCTCGGAACTCTTCCTTTACTTACAAGGGGCGTGCCGTCGACGTGAAGCAGGTCGGGTGCGAGCTGGGGGTTCGGTACGTGCTCGAAGGCAGCGTACGCAAGGCCGGTAATCGCATCCGCGTCACCGCGCAACTCGTCGAGGCCGAGGCCGGGAATCATGTTTGGGCCGACCGGTACGATCGCGATCTCACCGACATCTTCGCGTCGCAGGACGAGATCACCCTGTTGGTCTGAGGCTGTTGTTGCGATTTAGACATTTTATCTTGATGTTATCGCAAACATTGGCTATGATCATCGATTGACCGAACATAAGGTGATGGTGATTTGGTGTCGCTCGAATTTGCGGAGTTCGCGAAGCCGCCTAAAGCCATCCGGCGCCTCGAAGCCAACGCCGGATTTGCGGCCAAGAGGGGAGTACGCATGGCTGTTGATTGGCTGCAGAAACAGCCAGGATAGTTCCGAGGCTGAACCATCGAGCAGCGTCGGTGCGGCAAATCCCGACGCGAAATTGTCCTCGGCAAGACAAGGGATGTATGGTCTAGCGGTCGAATTCGGCGCCGGAGGGACGCATGCCTCGCAAAGAACTCGCGGTCGATAGTGTGGCGGAGGCCTATCTCGCGCTCCTCGCTGAGCGTGGGGTCGAGTATCTGTTCGCCAATGCGGGGACCGATTTCGCGCCGCTCGTCGAGGCGTTCGCCAAGGCGGCGCGGACCGGCATGCCGGTCCCGCAGCCGGTGCTCGCGACGCACGAGAACCTCGCCTTCTCGATGGCGCACGGCTACGCGATGGTCACGCGCCGGGTCCCGGCGGTGATGGTGCATGTCAGCGTCGGCACTGCGAACGGCATCTGCGGCGCGCTCAACGCGGCGCGCGACAACATACCGATCTTGTTCACCGCGGGCCGCTCGCCATTGACCGAGAGCGGGCTTCCGGGAGCCCGCGACGTCTACATCCACTGGGCGCAGGAGATGTTCGATCAGGCCGGCATGCTGCGCGAGGCCGTCAAATGGGACTACGAATTGCGCAACGGCCAGCAGCTCGAAACGGTGATCGACCGCGCCCTCTCGGTCGCGACCACCGCGCCGGGCGGCCCGGTCTATTTGTCGTTGCCGCGCGAAGTCCTGGCGGCGCCATCGCCCGGCTTCTCTTACGATAGTCCGGCGCGCCGCGTCGCCGCTTCCCCGCCGGGCCCCGACAAGGGCGCGATCGAGGAAGCGGCTCGTCTCCTCGCCGCGGCCGACAATCCGCTTATCATTACCGCCAGCGCCGGGCGCGACCCTGCGGCGGTCGAAGCTCTCGCCGATTTTGCGCAGCGTTTCGCGATCCCGGTCGTGCAGCACCGTCCGCGGCACCTGTGCCTTCCCGCCGAGCACCCGTGCCATCTCGGCTATGACGCGGGACCCTATCTCGACGGCGCCGACGCGATCCTCGTCCTCGAATGCGATGTCCCGTGGATCCCGAGCCTCGACGCGCCGCGGCCCGAGTGCCGGGTCATTCATCTCGGCGTCGATCCACTGTTTTCGCGCTATCCGATCCGCGGTTTTCCGTGCGACCTCGCGGTGACCGGAGCCGCCGCTTTGGCTTTGCCGCAGCTCGGCGCCGCCCTCGACCGGCACGTCACCGCGTCCGTCGTGTCGGAACGGCGGCGCCGCCTCGCCGAACAGCGCGAGGCGCTCGTCGCCGGGTGGCAGAAGACGTGCGAAGGCGCCGCGGGCATGCGCCCGATCCACATGGCCTGGGCCAGCGCTTGCATCGCCCGGGTCAAGCCCGAGGATGCGATCATCGTCAACGAATACACCTTGATGCAGGAGCATTGCGGGTCGAACCGCCTGGGGAGTTATTTCGGTTCGAGCACCGCGTCGGGTCTCGGCTGGGGCGGCGGCGCCGCGCTCGGCGCCAAGCTCGCCGCGCCGGACCGCTTGGTCATCGCCGTCCTCGGCGATGGCTCGCACCTGTTCGGCAATCCGGTCGCCGTTCATCACGCCTCGGCGATGCACAAATTGCCGGTGCTGTTCGTCGTCATGAACAATTCGATGTGGGGTGCGGTGCGCCGCGCCACCTTGGGCATGTACCCGCAGGGCGAAGCGGCGCGCAGCAACAAGCCGCCCCTGATCGACCTCGACGAATTACCGGCCTTTGAGCAGGTCTGCGCCGCTGCCGGCGGCTATGGCGAGCGGGTCGAGGACCCGGCCGCCCTGCCGGCGGCGCTCGACCGCGCTGTGCGCGCCGTCACCGTCGAAAAGCGCCAGGCGCTCCTCAACGTGATCTGCCGCGGCGTGTGAGAGCCCAACTTAGAACGCAGGCGGCATGGTCACCTGAAAGCTCTGCCGCGTTTCCATCTGCTTCACCCAATTCTGCAGTTTCGGGTATTCCGCCATTGGTGCGCGGCCGTCCGGCACGTTGCCGAAGTAATAGAGCAGCGGGATCACCATCAGATCGGCGAGGCTGACATGGGCGCCGGTGAGGAACCGGCGGTCTTCCATCAAGCGGTCGATTTCCGACAGGCACAGGCGGGCCCTCGGCAGCGCCGCCTCAATCGCCGCCTCGTCCGGGGCGCCGCCGAGAAGACGCGGCACCAATATGCGGTTGAACAGGATCGTGCCGGCGATGCTGGGGCAGGCATAGGCGTCGACGATGCCGATGATCTGGTTCATCCGCGACCATTCGTGCACGTCTTCGGGCTGCAGCGGCGTTCCTGCGAAGCGTTCGTCGACATAGCGCATGATCGCCTGCGTTTCGTAGAGCGCAAATCCGTCATGCTCGAAGGCGGGGACCTTCGCGAAAGGCTGGCGCGAGACGTGCGGCTCTTGCCGATGAGCGCCGAACGGCACGTCGACCAGCTCGTGCGTCACGCCCTTTTCCGCCAATGCAAGACGCGCGCTCCAGACATAGGTACTCCCGGCCGGGCCGTAGACGATCGGGTGGGCCATCGTCATGCCCTCATTTTTTGGTGGATTGCCCGGTCAGTGCCGGCGCCGCGCCGCCGCCGTTGTTGAGCAGTGCGCCAAGGACCGCCGCGGCGCTGTCGAGCCCGGTGCCTTGGCCACCGGTCGACACGACGGTTTGTGGAACCAGCTTTCCGATCAGCGAGACCACCTCCGGCTTTTCCTGTATGGTCTTGAGCAGCTGCTGGACAAGGGTGATCGTCAACACCCGGTCCTGCCCGAGCACGTCCGCTTGCGCCCGTTGTCCTTGAGCAATCTCCTCGAGTTCGAGCTTCTGGCCCTCGCCGTGCAGCTTCGCCGCGTTCTTGTTCTGCTCGGCGACCTGAACGCCGATCACCGACTCGACCAGCTGGTGCTGCTGCTCGGCCGTCGCCCGCGCCTTTTCGGTTTCGATCCGCTGAGTCTGCGCCTTCTGCTCCTGTTGGTAAGTGACTTGAAGCTGATCCGCCAGTTGCTGGCGCAGACGCGACACCAGCAGTTCCGGCGGCAACGCCGGATCGCCGAACTTTACCTCCTTGATCACGATCCCCGCCCGCAAGCCCTCGGGCCGAATCGCGTCTTCGACCGCGTGCTCCAGCTCGGCGCGATTGTCGGCGAGATCCAAGACATGACGGCCTTGGGCGCCGACGACATTGCGCACGATCGAACGGATGGTCGGAACCATGATGTTGTTTTCGATCTCGGGCAGCCCGCCGACCGACGCGACGACGAAGGGCGCATTGTCGGGAGTAACCTGGGCCAGAACCCGGAGCTCGAGCGGCACCAGCCAGCCCTCGACAAATGGCGTAATCGCCGGGTCGGCCGAGCCCGGCGGCACCGGACGATCTTCCGAGCGCGGCGACTGGGTCAGATTGCCCGCCTGATCGAGGCTGAGATCGATGTAGCGCTTCTTGTAGCCGCCCTTGAACTCCCAGGTCTGCACGCGGGTGCTCATCATCGTGATCTTGTAGGCTGCTTCATTGGCGTAATAGCGGCCGGGTTGCAGCGCCTTTTCCCAGATCCCGATGCAGCCGACCGGGACGAGGATCGCGGTCAGCTTGCCTTCATCGGTCTTTGCTTCTCTGGCGGCGACGGCTTCGCCGCTCGCATTCGTCGACACCATCTTTTGCTGGCAGGAGGCCGGCTTGTCCGCGTTCAAATTGCCGAAATGCACCGAGTTCGACGACGTTGGATTTGACGACGCCGACAAAGCCTTCGGCGACATCGACGGCGTTGTAGACGCTGAGGTCCCACAGATAGGTGTTGAGACGGTAGTTTCCCGGCGTCAGGATCGTCGTCTGCGGGCCCCGCTGGCCGCCATGGGTCAGAAAGTAATCGGCGTCGAGCATATCCAGCTCATGCCCGGCGGGAAAGGTATCGGCCAGAAACTGGTCGGGCCGCAATGGCGCCCCGTCCTTGGCGTTCAGAAACCCGTATTTGCCCGACGGGATGGAGACGACCTTCTTGTTCTCGACCTGATAGATGACATTGACGAGAAACCAGGGATGCCAGCCGGGAGTGAGGATCTCAGCCTGCGGACCCTTTTCTCCGTTCGTCGCGATGATGTGCTCGCCGGGCAGCGAGGTGGTCCCATAAATCTTGTTGAGGACGGCGATTTCATCAGATTCAACGTGAACGTACGAAGTCGCCGCCAGACAGATCAGCGCGATCACGACGAAGACGATGCGCAGCGAGACCGACAGCGTCCCGAAATCCGGGCGGGCGCGATTGACGAAGAGGCCGAGGATGCTCGGCGCAACCGCCGCCAGTACGAAATACAAAAGTGCTACGACTACCCAGAACATAAAAACCTCCCCGACCGGCTGTTCCCGGTCGCATCAGCTCACGACCAGCTCCGCGCTGCCGAGGCCGGAAACCTCGATCACCACTCGGTCGCCCGCCACCGGGTATCGGATCGGGACCATGCTGCCGGTCATGACGATCATCCCGCGCCGCAATGGCGTTCCTGCTGCTGCAAGCTTGTCCGGCGAGCCAGGCGAGCGCGTTCAGCGGGTGGCCCATCACATCGCCGCCGTTTCCGCTGCCGATCTCCTGCCCGTTGATCGAGAGCCGGGCCGTAGCCCGAGCCAAGTCTCGGGTTCGCCAGTCGGTCACCGGCGTCCCGAGCACCACCCCCGCATTCCATACATTGCCGGCCACCATCGCCGCAGCGTCGAGCCGCTTGTAATCATAGTGCAAATCCTCGATCAGCTCGATTGCCGCCATGCAGCTTTCGACCGCCGCGGCGATCTCGCCCGGAGCGCCGCCTTGCGGCAGGTCGTCGCCCAGCCGAAAGGCAATCTCGGTTTCGACCCCGAGGCGGCAATAGTCGCCGGCCGCGAGCTCGGCTCGGCGATGATGAACCTCGCGTGCGAAGATCGCACCGTAGCAGGGTTCGTCGACCCCGCAGAGCTTCTGCATAACCGGTGTCGTAAGCCCGATCTTGTAGCCGGCGACGACGCCCCGTCCCTTCCTCTCTTCGATTTCCTGAAATACGCGCCGAATGGCGTAAGCTTCGTCGAGGTTTGCCGGATAAAGATCCGCCGGCAATATCTCGATGGGTCGGCGCCCGCGGAACAATTCGACGATGCGCTCGGCCTTTTCCCGCACGTCAAGTTTGGTCATCTGTATTCTCCGCGAAGTTTTTACCACGCAGGGACGGAGACCACTGAATCCTATTCTTCTCCGGGCGACTTTGCGCTGAATCCTCTGGGCTGCGCTGTTCGCGCCGCCCGGTCTTTCCGATGGCGTCGTGGCGCGGCTCGGCTCCTATATAGAGGACCATGGAATCTATCGTACAGCCGACGCTCGACATTCATCTCCGCGCATTCGAGCTGGGCCTTTCCGGTGATGTTCGTCACCGCGTTCGGCGAGTCGTTCGCGTTTCTGAGCCTGCTCTTTCCCGGCACCTCGATCCTGATCGTTGCCGGAACATTGATGTCGGCCGGGTCATTGCCTTATTGGCCGGTTCTGGTGGGAGCGGTCATCGGGGCGGTGCTCGGCGACTCGGTCTCGTTCTGGCTCGGTCACCGCTATGGCGGCGGGATCGGCCGGATATGGCCGTTCACGCGCAATCCGGACCTGCTGCCGAACGGCATCCGGTTTTTTCAAAAGCACGGCGGCAAAAGCGTTTTCATCGGCCGCTTTTTCGGCCCGGTGCGCGCGGTGATACCGCTCGCCGCGGGCATCATGCAGATGCGGCGTGGCCGGTTTTGGTTCGCCAACGTCACCTCGGCGATCGTCTGGGCACCGATGCTGCTGTTCGCCGGCGATGCCGTCGGCGATGTCGGTGACCGCCTGATCGGATCCGCCAATACGGTATTGCTCGTCTTTGGCGGCCTGACCGTGTTCGGCATCATCGCGATCGTGTGGGCAATGGTGAAGTCCGGCAGATCGAGATCGTGAGGGAGGACGAATGGCCTCGTTCTTTTCGCCTTACAGCCACGAATTCGTCCGCCTCGGAGCCTGCGTTCCCCATGTCGCCGTCGCCGATCCACGACAGAACGCCGACAATGTCCTGGGCCTCCTCGCATTGGGCGACAAGGCCCGCATCGCCTTGATGGTGTTTCCGGAGCTGGGAATTTCCGCCTATGCAATCGATGATCTGTTGTTGCAGGACGCTTTGCTCGACGAAGTGGAGCGGCAACTCGATCGGTTGATCTCCGCCAGCCGTGATCTCTTCCCGGTCTTTGTCGTCGGGGCGCCGTTGCGTCATCGGGGACACCTCTACAATTGCGGCGTGGTCATCCATCGCGGAATGCTGCTCGGCGTCGTGCCCAAGGTCTATCTGCCGAATTACCGGGAATTTTATGAGCGGCGGCAACTCACCTCCGGCGAGGACATCGTCGGTCAGTCGATCGAAATAGCCGGACACGAAGCGCCCTTCGGCCGAGATCTGCTGTTCGCCGCTCGGGGAAATGCGGCGTTCACGTTCCACGTCGAGATCTGCGAGGATCTGTGGGTGCCGCACCCGCCGAGCACCGATGCGGCGCTCGCCGGGGCCGAAATCCTGCTCAACCTGTCGGCCAGCAACATCACGATCGGCAAGGCGGAAATGCGCCGCCTGTTGTGCGCGTCGCAATCTTCCCGCTGCATCGCCGCCTATGCCTACTCGGCGGCCGGCGCCGGCGAGTCGACGACCGACCTCGCCTGGGACGGCCAAGCCGGCATCTTCGAATTGAGCGATCTGCTCGCCGAAACCGAGCGCTTCTCGCCCGACCCCGAGATGGCGGTCGCCGATGTCGATCTCGGCCGCATCCGCCAGGAGCGGATGCGCACGAACACCTTCGGCGACAATGCGCGCGCTTCGGCCGACAGAGCCGCCAACGTTCCGCACCGTCGCGTTCGAGTTTGCCGCCCCCGACGAACCTCTCGAGCTGCGCCGGGCGGTCGAGCGCTTCCCGTATGTGCCGGCGGACCCGGCGATGCTGAGGGAGAACTGCTACGAGGCCTACAACATCCAGGTCCAGGGCCTCGCGCAACGCCTGAAGGCGACGGGGTTGAAGAAGCTCGTCATCGGCGTCTCGGGCGGGCTCAACTCGACCCAGGCATTGATCGTCTCGGCGCGGGTGATGGATCGGCTGGGAATGCCGCGCACCAATGTCCTCGCCTACACGCTGCCCGGTTTTGCGACGAGCAAGACGACAAAGGCCAATGCCTGGCGGCTGATGAAGGCGCTCGGCGTCACCGGTGCGGAGATCGACATCCGGCCGGCGGCGCAGCAGATGCTGAAGGACATCGGGCATGCCTCGGCCACCGGCGAAGCCCTCTACGACGTGACCTTCGAGAATGTCCAGGCCGGGTTGCGCACCGACTATCTGTTCCGGTTGGCGAACCACAATGGCGGGTTGGTGGTCGGCACGGGCGACCTCTCCGAGCTCGGCCTCGGATGGTGCACCTACGGGGTCGGCGATCAGATGTCGCATTACAACCCGAATGCGTCGGTCTCCAAGACCCTGATCCAGCATCTGATCCGGTTTGTCGCGGCCTCCGGCGATGTCGACGAGGAAACCGCGCGCGTTCTTTACGATATTCTCGCGACCGAGATCTCGCCGGAGCTGGTGCCGCCAGGCGCGGACGGTATCATCCAGTCGACGGAGAGCATCGTCGGTCCCTACGCATTGCAGGATTTCAACCTGTTTTATGCAACGCGCTTCGGCTTCCGGCCCTCCAAGATCGCCTATCTCTCCTGGAACGCCTGGAGCGACCCGGAACGCGGCCGGTGGCCGCCCAACATTCCGGATGCGGTAAAGCGCGCGTACAATCTTTCCGAAATCAAACAATGGCTGCGCGTATTCCTCCACCGTTTTTTCGAGCTCAGCCAGTTCAAGCGGTCGGCTTTGCCCAACGGCCCGAAAATCTCGTCGGGCGGCTCGCTGTCCCCGCGCGGCGATTGGCGCGCCCCCTCCGACGCCACGGCCAGTGTCTGGCTCGAAGAGCTCGACGCTGCTGTCCCCGACAGCGAATAGCAGCGGAAAACAGCTAGCAGGACTGGTCTGCCGCGGAAACTCTCGTGTTTTGCCCAAGACCTAGCGGGCAAAAACAGCCAGGAACGCGGTTCGCCCGGGATCCCGGGGATATTAGGGAGCTTATCACTGCGGCGCCAGCACAGAGGTCATTTTAGCCCCCTCCGAGCGTGGATTCTGATGGTAATTTCTGCTGATGGTATCGGCAAAAAGCTGAGGTAGGGCGCGATGCGCAAGTTCGTCGGGTCGACCGGTTCCGTCAGCCGGCTCACTATCGAGAGCCAAGCCCTCGAGAGCAATATGCTGGGAGATCCGTCGGCGAGGGTCGTCGATGTCTACGTCCCGGCGGGGCATGACGGACAAGGATTGCCCCTGCTGGTGGACCTTGTCGGCTTTACCGGAAGCGGCCTGTCGCACACGAATTGGACGGGCTTCCGCGAGAACCTGCCGGAACGGCTCGACCGGCTGATCGGCGAGCAGCGCATGCCGCCGGTCGTCGTGGCCTTTCCCGATTGCTTCACCCGGCTGGGCGGCAACCAATACATCAACTCAGCTTCGATGGGCGATTGGGAGGACTTCCTGCTGCATGAGATGCTGCCGGCAATCGAGCAGCGCTTCGGATGTGGCGGCCCCGGGCGCCGCGGCGTGTTCGGCAAGAGCTCTGGCGGGTATGGCGCGATCACGCACGCGCTCCGCCACTCCGACATCTGGTCGGCCGCGGCCTGTCATTCCGGCGATATGGGCTTCGAGCTGTGCTATCTGCCCGACATGCCGGCGGTCCTGCGCGCACTTGCCGGCACCGAAAACTCCATCGAGAAATGGTGGCAGCAGCTCGAAGCGTCGCAAAAACATCCGGAGGGTTCCTTCAAGGTAGTCAACGCACTGGCGATGGCAGCCAGCTATGATCCCGATCCCACGCAGTTCCTCGGGATCCGCCTGCCGGTCACGTTCGACACCTGCGAGGTTATCGAGGAACGCTGGGCGAACTGGTTGCGGCACGACCCTGTCGTTGCGATCGAAACCGACGCGAACAATCTCCGCCGGCTGAAGGCGCTCTACATCGACTGCGGCGAGAAGGATCAGTTCAATCTGCTCTACGGCGCCCGCCGGTTTGTGCGGCGCTTGAACGAACTCGGCATTGCGCATCGCTACGAGGAGTTCCCCGACAACCATACCGGTGTCGATTACCGGATGGACGAGAGCTTGCCTTTTCTCGCCCAGGCGTTGTCCGGCTAAGCCAGGTTTGAGCAGGGAGGCGGCGCCGAGGAGGCCGGCTTCTGCGGGCATTGCGCCAAAAAACTGTTGGAAATAGCGACCACCCCATCTAACGTGCCGGGGCGAAGGAACAGGCGCTGCACAGAAAAGCGGCGCAACTCGTCCAACTGATGAACGTGTTCCGACACGTTCTCTTGGGATAACGACCCAACTTCACCATCAAATGCAAAAGGTATCATGAGAACAGGACAAACCAACCGACCGTATGGTCGTAATTATGGTAATAATGCCAACCGCAATCGGCAACAGATGCCGCAGCGAAGTCAGAGTCACGATAGTAACGGTCCGAACGTCAAAATCCGAGGCACGCCTCATCAAATCTTCGAGCGTTACATTACCCTCGCGCGGGAGGCGTCTACGAGTGGTGATCGCGTAGCGGCAGAGAACCTCTACCAGCATGCCGAGCATTATTTTCGGGTTATGAACGCTGCTAATGAAGGTCAGCAGCACCGTGCAATGCGTCCCGCCGCACCGGCCGATGTCCAAACAGAAGTGGCGACCTCGGAAAGATCCGAGACGGTTGCTTCGGGGCCCGCCTCACCGAGCGATGGGCAGTCTTATTCCTCCTGATCATCCCGCGGCGCCGAATATTTTCCTGAAGATCTAATTCGCCCGTTACGTTTGGTCGACGCAAAACGCCAGCAGCTTTCTCTGCCGTTACGATCCTGCGTGCTATTGAGACTATTTGCGATTATCTTTCTCAGGGGGTAAGGTGCTTTCAATGGCTGCTGTCCCGCGTCTATTCGCCGTCGCGACCGCGGTTCCTCCATATCCGCTCGACCAGAACGACGTGATCGAACGCGTCAAACTGTTGTTCGGGCGCTCGCCGGACCTCGATCGCCTGCTTCCGGTGTTCGTGAACACGGGAATCGAGAGGCGATACTCCTGCGTGCCGCTCGAATGGTACGACCGGGCGCATGGCTGGCCCGAGCGCAACCGCATCTATCTCGCCTCCGCGCTCGATCTGCTCGAGGCGGCAACCAATCGGGTGCTCTGTTCGACCGGCCGGCATAAGGACGACATCGATAGCATTGTCGTCGTTTCGACGACGGGCATCGCCACCCCCAGCCTCGATGCGCTGCTGATCGAACGGATGGGTCTGCGCAGGACGGTGCAGCGGTTGCCGATCTTTGGGCTCGGTTGCGCCGGCGGCGTCCTCGGGCTTGCCCGCGCCGCCAGTCAGGCCGCCGTCGCCCCCGGCAAGACGGTGCTCTTCTTGGTCGTCGAACTGTGCGCCTTGTCTTTTCGGCGCGACGATTGGTCAAAAAGCAATATTGTCGCAACGGCTCTGTTCGGCGACGGCGCCGCGGCCGCGCTTCTGTCGACTGAAGGCGAGGGCCCAGCCCTGACCGCCGCGGGCGAACACACCTGGCCCGGCAGCCTCGACGTGATGGGCTGGGAGGTCGCCGACGATGGCCTCAGAGCGATCTTTTCCCGCGACATTCCGAAACTGGTCACGACGCAGCTGCAAAGTGCCGCATCTGAGTTCCTCGCCCGTCATGGACTTGCGATCGACGAGATCGACCGCTTCGTCTGTCACCCGGGAGGCGCCAAGGTGATCGCGGCGCTCGAGCACGCCTTCGGCCTCGCACAAGGCGCGCTGGTCGAAGCGCGTGCGGTGTTGCGCGATTACGGCAACATGTCGGCCACGACCGTGATGTTTGTGCTCGAACGGATGCTCGCCAAGGCGCGCGCTACCGGAGCACGGTGGGAGCGCGCGCTGATGAATGCCCTCGGGCCAGGCTTCACGGCAGGCTTTCTCGTTATCGACAACCGGTGACGGCGCTCTACTGGACACTCGGTCTGGTCGCACTGCAGCGGCTCATCGAGCTTGCCCATGCGCGCCGCAATACCGCCCGGCTGCGCCGGCTGGGCGCTGTGGAGGCAGACGCCGGAGCTTACCCGCTCTTGATCCTGTTGCATGCCGGCTGGCTTACGAGCCTCGCCATATTCGTGCCGGCTGCTACCCCGCCCGACTGGCTGCTGATCGGCCTATTCGCCGTGCTCCAGGTGGCCCGGATCTGGGTCATCGCGAGCTTGGGCCGCTACTGGACGACGCGCATCATCACCCTACACGACACACCCCTCGTGCAATCCGGCCCATTCCGGTATTTACGACACCCGAATTATCTGCTGGTCGCCGCTGAGATCGCCGTGCTGCCCCTCGCTTTTGGCGCCGTCGCGGTCGCGGCGACGTTCTCGGCGCTCAATCTGGCGCTGCTCGCTCGACGCATTCGCATCGAGGAGCGCGTTCTGGCGCCGCGCCGCGCTGTGTAAAAGCCGCGACGCGAAGATCCCGCTCATGACTTTGCTCCTGAGACCGGAAGGCGTCGCCGGGGCCAAGAGGTGGGTCGGGTTCACCGCCATGAGCATCGGCATGTTCATGGCGATCCTCGACATCCAGATCGTCGCGAGCTCGCTGCCCGATATCCAAGCCGGGCTCGGCATTGCGCTGGATCAATTGAGCTGGGTGCAGACCGCGTATCTGATCGCAGAGGTCGTCGCGATCCCGCTGACCGGCTGGCTGACCCGCGTCATGTCGACGCGCGGCGCCTTTCTCGCCTGCATTTGCGGCTTCACCGCCGCCAGCTTGGCCTGCGCCGCGTCGAACAGCTTCTGGTCACTGATCCCGGCGCGGGTGCTGCAGGGTTTCTGCGGCGGCGCTTTGATCCCGTTCGTTTTCTCGGCGATCTTTCTGATGTTCGAGGGGCTCGGGCGCAGCCGAGCGACTTTCGTCGCGGGCTTGTTGGCAATGCTGGCGCCCACTCTCGGACCAGCCGTCGGCGGCTTCATCACCGACCGCTATTCATGGCATTGGCTGTTTCTGATCAATGTGCCGCCGGGAATAGTCGTCGCGCTGTTGGTCGCCTGGGCCGTGGACATCGATCGCCCCGACTGGCGCCACCTCGGCTCAGTCGATCTGCTCGCTCTGCCGCTGCTCGCAGTCTTTCTCGGTAGTTTGCAGCTGGTTCTCAAGGAAGCTCCTCATCGCGGCTGGGGCAGCCCGGAAGCACTGCTGCTGGCAGGTATTTGCTTCTTCTGCGCCGGTGGTGTGATCTGGCGCTGTTTGCGCCATTCGGCGCCGCTGATCGATCTGGTCGCATTCCGCGACCATAATTTTGTGGTCGGGTGCTGCTTCAGCTTTGTTCTCGGCATCGGCCTCTACGGGGCAACATATCTGTTGCCGGTGTATCTCGGTCTCATCCGAAATTATGACGCGCTGGCGATCGGCGAGATCATGATGGTGACCGGCGCGGCCCAGCTGGTAATGGCGCCGGTCGCCACGATCCTCGAACGGCGCGTCGAGCCCCGGCTGCTGATCGCCGCTGGTTATGCGCTGCTCGCTGTCGGCCTGGTCGGCAACGGCTTCATGACCTTCGAGACCGATTTCTGGGGATTGTTCTGGCAGCAGCTCGTCCGCGGTGCCGCCATCATGCTGTGCTTGTTGCCGTCCACAGCGCTGGCATTGAGCGGCTTCGACCCGCTCCGTGTCCCAAATGCGAGCGGCTTATTCAACCTGATGCGCAATCTCGGCGGGGCGATCGGCTTGGCGCTGATCGACACCGTGCTCGAACAGCGCACGCCCGCCCACATCGCGTCGATCGTCGCGCGTCTGCAGGCGGGCGATGCGTCGGCGGCCCGTCTGGTCGGCCTGCCGACCGAGCGTTTCACCGGCGTGCCGATCGGCGAGGTCGACGAAGCGACGCGCGCCCTGGTGGCGCCGTTGGTCGAGCGCGCCGGGCTCGTCGCCGCCTTCAACGACGCCTGGCTGCTGATCGGCGGGTTGGTGCTCCTTTCGATGCTGGTATTGCTGGTTCGAGCGCCGTCGCGATCGGGGAGTTCAACTTAGGACTATACTGATCGTGCTGCGGACCAGGCTTCGGACTTCTTCCTGCAGTGCCAAGTCCCGCTACACCGGCGAAACCCGGTGCCCACGGCAGACGTGGGTCCCGGCTTTCGCCGGGAAACCAAGGCGGGGCATCGAGCTGAATCACCTGAATGGTTCTGAGCACTAGCTAGCCGATCTCGATGTGCCGGGGATGGTTCCTCCTATTCGCCGGCGGTCGAGGAGACCTGGAATTATGCCCTTAGAGCGATTTTGCCCGCATGACATCCCAGGAGGCAGCGGAACCCCCATCGAGACAAGCAACGGTCAAATTCCAAAATCCTCGATGAATCGATACGCGCCAGTTTGTTGGCACGCTCATTGTCCTGCAACAGCAACTCGTGTCGGAGCGTTCTAAATCACAACCGCGCCGTGAACGTCTTGAACGGCGACCCAAGACGACCCCCAGCAATTCAAATCGTGATCCGATCGCTAGGCCACCCTGTCTAGCGCGTAAGATCCTTGATTAAATAACATTAGGGCGAACCACTGCGCCGGACCAGTTCTTCAATCAGAAATTCGTCCTTTCGTTTGAAGTTTACGTACGCGCCGTCGCGGTATATCCACGGTGAAACACCGGAAGATCGGTATGTCATCCCTGCTGCCGGGAAACCAACTGTCAAGACTTGCTCTATCGCCGTTAGATTATTCAATTCATCGGTCGTTGGAATTAGATTGTTCTCAAATGACACAAAATAGGGGACAGCGTTTTGGCTTTCCCATGTTTAATAAGGGTCCTAGGGGTATTATGGCTAGATCCACATGGATGCGGAATGCAACCAGTTTGAAGCATCCAATACACGGTAGATGATATCAGATCGGGGCTATCGCCTTGCGTCTCGCAAGCTTAAATGAGCAACTGTCGCCAGCTCTCAACTCGTGTCGATTAGTGACTATTACTATAACACTTGAGTCGCGACTCTTAAATCGAGCAAAGATAAACCCGGTCCCTGAGATTTCAGTATCGGCCGGCTTGTCTGAATAGCCGCACCGTTGAGTGCATTAATTGGTCGCTCAGCGTGAGTGCCGCAGGCGCTGCAGCTTAATTCGTCGGGACCACGGCTGGTTCCGCGGCGTAGACCGGTGTTGCAAACAGTGCGCTTCCCGCCACGAGAAGAGAATTTGCCGTGAAGTCATCCTATGAGCTTTCTCGCGCGGAGATCATTTCACCAGGCGGTCCAGCCGCCGTCGACAAGCAGCGATGAGCCGGTGACGAGCGCGGCCGCGGGCGAGGCGAGGAAGACGACCGCCGACGCGACCTCCTCGACCGTGCCGAGGCGGCCCAACGGGATGCGGTCGAGCACCCATTTGCGGAACACCGGATCCTCGAAGAAGGGCTTGGTCAGCGGCGTCGTGACGAAGGTCGGGCGCGATCGAGACGACGCGCACGCCTTTCGGCGCGAGCTCGACCGCCATCGCCTTGGTCAACCCTTCGACGCGCGTGCTTGGTCATCACATAGACGGTGCGGTTCAGGTCGGAGCCGACATGGCCCATCTGCGAGGACACATTGATGATGACCCCGCCGCCATTGGCGACCATCAGCCGCGCCGCGGCCTGCGCGACGACAAACGCCGCTCTGACGTTGAGCCCGAGCAGCAGGTCGAGGGTCGCCTCGTCGACTTCGAGAAAGGGCTGCGGCCGGTTGAGGCCGGCATTGTTGACGAGGATGTCGAGCCGCGCCGAGGCCGGCGAAAGGCGTCACGGACCACGTCCGAGCGCGTGACGTCGAAGGGCAGCGGCCGCGCCCTCCCGCCGCCGCAGGCGATCTCGCGCGCCACCTCGTCGAGTTCGCTCGGGGTGCGGCTCACCAGCACCAGTTCGGCCCCAGCCGCGGCGAGCGCCAGCGCGACGGCGCGGCCGATGCCGCGCCCGGCGCCGGTCACCAGCGCAATCTTGCCGTCGAGCCGAAACGCGCTATCGGCCGATTTCGCCGGCATAGGATTCCAGTAAGCGCCACGTCGCCGGGCCCGCCTTTTCGCGCCAGCGGGCGTAGAACGCGTCCGAGCTTAGCCCGGAAGCTGTCGGTATCGGCCGTGTTGACCTGCATCCCTCTGCTGGCGAGCTCTTCGGCGCCGGCGGCGTTGACCTGTTCGATGTCTTCGCGCTGCAGCAGCGCGAATTTCTCGGCATTGCGTTCGACGACCTGTTGGATTTCCTGCGGCAGTGCTCGCCACGCAGCAGCGTTGGCCAGCAGCGTAAAACCCGACCACCAATGGGCAGTCAGGCTCAGATACGCTCTGCACCTCGTAGAGCCGCAGCGACAATACGACGCCGAGCGGGTCGCTCTGGCCGTCGAAGTCTGCGCGCCTTCAGCGCATCGTACATCTGGCTGAACGGGACATACCCCGCCTCCGCCCCGAACGCCTCGAAGAAATCGCGCGCAATCGCACCGCCGGGGCTGCGGATCTTCAACCCGGCGAGATCGGCGGCGGTGTTGATCGGCCGCGTGCTGGTCGTCAGATGATGAAACCCGTTCTGCAGGCAATGACGGAAGGCATGGATGCCGTTTTGCGCCAGCTCACCGCGGATCTGATCGCCGAGCGCACCGTCGAGCGCCGCGAACACCGCCTTCGAATCCCGAAATGCGAAAGGCAGCAACGGCAATGCGCTGGTCGGCGCGACCTCGCCGAGCGTCGCCCCCGCCATAAAGAATTCGAGCGCGCCGCTGCGCATATCGGCGAACATCTTGGGGTCGGGTCCGAGCCGGCTCTCCGGAAACACCTCGACGAGGAATTCGCCATCCGTCTCCCGACGGATCGCCTCCGCCATCTCGGTGATCCGCCTGACGGTGGGGCTGGCGGCAGGCTGGTTGAGGCCAAGGCGATAGTGAAATCGCGGCGTCTGATCGATCGACATCGGTTGATGATAGTCGACGACAGCAGTCGCGGAAAGCTGCACGCCGGCCTGGGGCTAAGGCCAGGGGTCGTAGGTCCCGAAACTCCACAAATGGCCCTCGGGATCGAGGCAGGAATAAAGCCGACCCCCGTAATCCTGATCTTCGACCTCCATGACGATCTCGGCGCCGGCCGCTTTGGCGCGCGCATAATGCGCATCGGCATCCTCGACGATGACGTAGGCGCTCTGGGTACCGATGCCGCCGATTTCCCTCGGTGGCTTGACCCATTGGCCGAATTCGTCCTCGCGTGCCGAGCCCAGCATGATCATGCCGTTGCCGAAGGTCAGCTGCGCATGCGCGACTGTTCCGTTCTCACCAGGTACCACGAGATGCTTTTCGAACCCGAAGGCTTTGCATAACCATTCGATCGCAGCATTCGCATCGCGATACCGCATCGCCGGAATGACGGTCGATACTGTGTTCTTGGGATTGCTCGGCATTCTCTCCTCCTCTGCAGGAAATCAGAGCGCTCGGTCGTGCTCAACATCGATTTGGGTCAACGCCGGTCAGCCGGAAGTCTCCCGGGCTACAGGCCCTTTTCGACCATATCCAGCAAGCGTTGCCCGATCGCATCCCGTTCCGCGGAAGTAAGTCTGCGGAGCGGCCCGTCCGTGAGCAGCATGGCCAGCCCGCGCACCGCGGACCACGCCAGGTATTCCGCGCCTGGCCGACGCTCGGGGGGCAGCACGCCGGCATCGACGAGCCTGTCGAGTGCGGCGCCCAGCAGTTGAAAGGGATTGAGGCCGCTATTCCCGGCCTTGGCCGGAACCGGTTCGCCGCGCGTTTCATCGGGGATCGCGAAGGCGGTGTGGAACAATCCCGTTTCTTCCTGGGCAAACCGCAGGTAGGCGGTGCCTATCGCTCGCAGGCTCGCGCGAGCGGAGTCGGCGGGACTGGTTCCACGCGGCAACCGGGCCAGCTCGGCCTCCATCGCGACGGCCAGCGCCGACAAGGCGGCCGAGCGGACCGCTTGCAAGAGCTCCCAACGGCTGGCGAAATGCCGGTACGCCGCATTGGGGACGACGCCGGCGCGCCTGGTGGCTTCGCGCAGCACGACCGCGTCGGGCCCGCCGGCGCGCGCCAGTTGGATCCCCGCTTCGAGCAGCGCGCGTCGCAGGTCGCCGTGGCGATAGGTGCTGCGTTCCGGGGGACTGGTTGTTGTGGCGGTCATGATTTTTATATGTGGACACCGTCCATTTCGCCTGATATAGCATTGTGGACGGCGTACACAAAGCCGTTTACCTCAACCCGAGGAGGAGAAGCGATGCAAGTCCAGCCCTATCTGTTCTTCAACGGCCGCTGCGAGGAGGCGGCCGATTTCTACCGCCGCACGATCGGTGCCGAGGAGATTATGCTGATGCGGTGGAAGGACTGCCCTGAGCCCCAGCAACCCGGCATGGTCCCACCGGGTAGCGAGGACAAGGTGATGCATATGGCCTTGCGCATCGGCGATACGACGGTGCTGGCGTCCGACGGTCCGTGCCAGGGGCAGCAAAACTTTCAGGGCTTTGCGCTGTCGCTGACGGTGCCCAACGAGGCCGAGGCCGATCGCAAATTCGCCGCTCTGGCCGATGGCGGGCAGGTGCGGATGCCCTTGGCCAAGACCTTCTTTTCTCCGCGCTTCGGCATGGTCGCCGACCGCTTCGGCGTGTCGTGGATGGTCTACGTGGAGGCTTGACAGGCACCGCTCCGTGCCGTTACGAGAACGGCATCGTGGTGGATTTGAGCCGACCGGCTTGCGGCCACGTTAAAGAAGCGCTAAAAGGTCGGGAGTTCTGAAAGGAGCCCTGGCCCGCGCGGGACCGGGGCTTTTTCATGCCCGGATCGGCGCGGCCGCACATTGGAGAGACCCGCCGATGACCAAGCCCGTCCTGCCCCCCGACCTCGCCGATACTCTGGATCCCGCGACAATCCTGGTGCGCGGCGGCGCGACGCGCAGCCCCTATGACGAGACCTGCGAGGCATTGTTCATGACCTCGGGCTTTGTCTACGACACCGCCGCGGCGGCGGAACAGGCCTTCGCGCAGGAGGGCTCGCGATTTGTCTATTCGCGCTATCGCAACCCGACGGTCGCGATGTTCGAAGAGCGGCTGCGGCTGCTCGAAGGCGCGGAGGCCTGCCGCGCCACCGCGAGCGGGATGGCGGCGGTGTTCGCGGCATTGTTGTGCCGGCTGCGCGCCGGCCAGCGGGTCGTGTCGAGCCGCGCGCTTGTTCGGGTCTTGCCACTACATCGTCGCCGATCTCTTGCCGCGCTGGGGCATCGAGACCGTCTTGATCGACGGGCGCGACCTCGGCGGCTGGGAGGCGGCGCTCGCCGGCGGCGCGGCGCTGGCGTTTTGCGAGAGCCCGTCCAACCCGGCGATGGAGATCATCGATCTCGCCGAGGTCGCGCGCCTGACCCACCGCGCCGGCGGCATTCTCGTTGTCGACAACGTTTTCGCGACGCCGCTCCTGCAGAAGCCATTGGCATTGGGCGCCGATGTCGTCGTCTATTCGGCGACCAAGCACATCGACGGCCAGGGACGTTGTCTCGGCGGCGCGATCCTCGCCTCGGAAAAATTCATCAAGGACGACCTCGGCCCCTTTTACCGGCACACCGGGCCATCCTTGAGCCCGTTCAACGCTTGGCTGCTGCTGAAGGGCCTCGAAACCCTCGAGTTGCGAGTGGATCGGCAGTGCCGCACAGCAGCGGCGGTCGCCCGTTATCTGGAGAGCCACCCAAAGATCACGCGCGTGCTCTATCCGGGCCTGCCGAGCCATCCGCAATACGAGCTCGCCTGCCGGCAGATGAAGCAAGGCGGCAGCCTCGTCTGCTTTGATGTGGGCGGCGACAAGGACGCCTGCTTCCGTTTTCTCGATGCGCTGCGCCTCGTAGATATTTCGAACAACCTCGGGGATTCGAAATCTCTCGTCACCCACCCGGCGACCACGACGCATTCGCGCCTCAAGCCCGAGGAGCGGGCCGAACTCGGGATCGGCGACGCGCTGGTGCGCTTTTCCGCCGGGCTCGAAGCCGAGGCCGACCTGCTCGGCGACATCGAGCGAGCGCTGAAGCAGGTTTAACCAAAGAGGCCGTCGGCTAAACGCTCACAGTCGATTATCTTGCCGATCAGTCGGCCGAACTCGGACAGGAAAGGCGCGGATCACCGGGTCGAGCCCGGTGATGATGGTCTATCGTAGGCGCGATCAGTCACGCAGTTCGGGTACGATCCAGAACGGCTTCTGGCCGCGCGCGACGCGCTCGAAATTGTCGAAGGCGTTGCGCCAGCGTTTCCAGTGATTGTCCCAAGTCGGCCCGGCGCCGTGCGGCGAGAAGATCGCATTTTTCATCGTGAACAGTTCGTGGTCGGGCTTGGGCGGCTCCTCGACCATGACGTCGAGCCCGGCGCCGAGGATCTTCTCGTCGCGCAGCGCCATGTAGAGCGCCTTCTCGTCGACGACCGGCCCCCGGCAGGTGTTGATCAGGATCGCCGTCGGCTTCATCATCCCCAGTTCGCGCTCGCCGATCAGATTGTGCGTCGATTTGTCGAGCGGCACGTGCAGGGTCACGATGTCGGAGGTCTTCAACAACTCGGGGAAGAGGGCAAAGCGGACGCCGAGCGCATCCTCCTGATCGGTGGTCAGCCGGTTGATGTCGTAATATTTGATGTGCATGTCGAACGCCTTGGCCCGGCGCGCCACCTTCTTGCCGATATTTCCGAGCCCGACAATGCCCAATGTCTTGTCTTCGAGTTCGTAGAGCTTGGCCGAGTTGAAGTCGTTGCCGCGCCAGCGGCCGGACACCACTCCCTCGTGCTGCCAGATCAATTTGCGGCAAACCGCCAACATCAGCATCATCGCGTGCTCGGCGACCGCCGTCGAGTTGGCCCCGCCATTGTTGCAGATCGGCACCCCGGCTGCCCGGGCCGCGTCGAGGTCATAGGTGTTGTAGCCGGCGCTCAAGGTCTGCACGATCCTGAGCTTCGGGCGCGGCCTGATAGAATTCCGGCCCGTGTTTGAACTGCCCGGCCGCCGATGTAATATTCGGTGTCCTTTAAGAGGACGAAAAATTCCGGGCGGCCATGAGGGGCGGTGACGAGCTCCCAGCCCGGCGACAGCAGGTCGTAGGCGATTGCAAGCGTCTCTTCGGAATGGGTGCCGGGGGTGAGAATGCGTGGCATTTAGCGTCTCCTCTTTGGGGGAATTGTCGCGCCTGATTGGCAAGAGCCGCATCGTAGCGATAGGTTGCGATCGTCGTCAAATCAGCCCGGAAGAACAGAACCATGGCCGAGTCGCTCGAAAGCCGCTTTCAGAACCTGCACGAGTTCGTCACGCAGGCGCGCACCAACCTCGATCGCAACAATTGGGACTACTTGATCGGCGGCTCCGAGACCGAAACGACCCTGGCGCGCAACCGGCTGGCGCTCGATGCGATCGGCTTCCGGCCGCGGGTATTGCGCGACGTGTCGAAGATCGATTGCGCCGCCTCGCTGTTCGGCAAAAAGTTGCGCATCCCGGTGCTGTGCGCGCCGGTCGGCTCGCTCGAAGTGTTCGAGCCGGGCGGCGGCGCCACGGTCGCCGAGGCGACGCGCACCTTTGGCAACGGGATGATCTCTGAGCTCGGTTTCGCATCCCGGGCTCGACAAGACCGCCGAAGCCTCGGGCGACGGCTTCAAGATCTTCCAGCTTTATGTTCGCGGCGACGCCGCCTGGGTCGACGACCATGTCCGCCGCGCCATCGACAAGGGCTACGACGCCTTTTGCCTGACCGTCGACACCGACAGCTACAGCCGGCGTGAGCGCGACATCGCCAAGCGCCACCAGCGCCGCCGCGTGCGCGTCGCGGATGCCCGCATCTTCCAGGCGCAGTTCAACTGGCGCGATGTCGAGCGGATCAAAAAGGGCTTCGACATCCCGCTGATCCTCAAAGGCATCGCCACCGCCGAGGACGCCAAGATCGCGGTCGAGCACGGGGTCGACTGCGTCTATGTGTCGAACCACGGCGGGCGGCAGCTCGACCAGGGCGTCGGCTCGATCGACGTGTTGCCGGAGGTCGTCGAAGCGGTCGGCGGTCGCGCGCGCATCATCGTCGATGGCGGGATCAGCCGCGGCACCGACGTGGTCAAGGCGCTGACCCTCGGCGCCGACGCGGTCGCCTGCGGCCGGCTCTACGTCTACGGCCTCGCCGCCGCCGGCGCCGAGGGCATGGTGCGCCTCTTCGAGATCCTCGAAGACGAGATCCGCATCTGCCTCTCGCTGCTCGGCGTCACCGGCTACCACGAGCTCGACAAATCCTACATCCGCCCGGCGCGCCAAGTCGTGCCGCCGCACGTCCACAGCGCCTTCCCGCACCTCAACCTGGCGCGCGAGACGTATTAGCCGGACCGGCAGGATCCCCCAAGTAGCCCTTCGCGATACCGCGCCCCCCTTCCTCCTGTTTTTGCAAGGAACCTACAGGAGGCATCCACCTCTCCCCTCGACAGCCGCAGCGCGCTCTAGAGCGCAGCAAACTGCGGATAGTACGATCCGAATGTGGCAATTTTATTGTTATCACAACGCGTGGGGACAGCGCCACCGTCAGCCCGTCGCGTTTAGCGCTGTCGAAAAATAGCGGTATGTGATCCGGTTCACACTTTCGATCGCTCGATCAAGTTATAACCCTGTTAACCTAATTATCCGCAAACCCGCTAAAGAGTTAGGGAGATAGGATATGCATGGGTTCAACTCGCGAGGAAGTTCCGTCCCTTCAGGTGTTTATGCACCGGAAGGTCGGTTTGGGCGGCTGTTGCCGCAAATGGATCCCCGGACGCCTACGGGCACTGACGTGGCGGACCAGATGGGTGCTCCCGAGGGTTGCATGGACTCCGGGTTGGAGGATGGCACCCGCGATAGCCCGGCGCTCGCCGCGGGATTCACCTTCCTCGCCCAGTTTATCGACCACGACCTTGATTTCGACCCGACCTCAAGTCTCGAACGCCAGTCCGACCCCGCCGCCCTCAGCAACTTCCGCACGCCGGCTTTCGATCTCGATAACATCTATGGTTCCGGACCATCGGCGAGCCCCCACCTTTACGACAACACGTCACCTGGAACAAAGCTTCTAGTGGGCGCCCACGACCTCGCTCGCTCACCGCAGGGCACCGCGTTGATCGGCGATCCGCGAAATGATGAGAACATGCTGGTGTCGCAGCTCCAGTTCGCGTTTCTGAAATGCCACAACGCCATTGTCGATGGCTTGGTCGCAGGTACATTCAACGACGTGTTCGGCGCGCCAGCCCAGACCAACACGACCACGGAGGACCTGGAGAACTCGGTGTTCCGGGCGGCCCAGCAGTTGTTTCGTTGGCACTATCAGTGGATGATCGTTCACGAATTTCTGCCGCTGATCTGCGGCAGCGACATCGTCGAGAACATTCTGCGGCATGGTCCGCGGTTCTTCCGGCCAGCTCGAGAGCACGAGCCGTTCATCCCGGTGGAGTTCGCCGTCGCCGCCTATCGTTTTGGTCATGCCACCATCCGGTCACGCTACGTTATAAACAACAACGTTACGCTCAATCTCTTCCCGACCAATCCGGGTGCTCCGACAACGCCTCGTACCGATTTACGTGGCGGTCCGGTGGACCCCGCCTTCGCTGTGGATTTTTCGAAGTTCTTCGATCGCAATCCAGCGAGCCCAGCACAGCGCGCCAAGCGAATCGAGCCGCAGATCAATACGCTTCTGCTCGACTTGCCCAATAGCGTTTTGCCGGCCTTCGTCGCCGTACCGCAGCGCTCACTCGCGACGCGAAATCTTCTGCGCAGCGAGTCGCTGATGCTGCCCTCCGGCCAGGACACCGCGCGTGTGCTGGGGGCCGCCAACGTTCTGGGACCGGCCGAGTTGCGGGCGATGGCTAACGAGCTCGGCGGCAAGACGATCCCGCTCAGCGACGATCAGCTGCGTGATGTCTATCTCTGGTACTACCTACTCGCGGAATCATTCAGCCAGTACGGCGGCAACCGTTTGGGGGACACCGGCGCCCGCATCGTCGCCGAGACCTTCATCGGCGTGCTCGACGGCGACGCGCTGTCCTACCGCAGCCTTTACCCGAACTGGACGCCGACGCTGCCCAGCAACATCCACGGCACGTTCACGATCGTGGATATACTACATCTTGCCGGCGTCTAATCGACCGCAAGTCGATACTACTGCTATCGGGCGGCGCGCCCGCTACAACGGCAGCGGGCCGCCATAATTGGGGTGTTCCGGAACGGGACAGCGGTGGCGGGACGCTTGCGGCGCCGCGGCTGCCATTGCCGCCGCGATGTTGTCGGGGCGGGTGAAGGCGAGGTATTCGGCGGCGTATTCGGGGGGCAGGATCTCGACCATCGTCTCGTTCTCGACCCACACCTCGATCACGTGGAACGGGCCGCGGTTGCAGCGGAAGCATTGCCAGCCCTCACGGGCCGCGATTGCCTCGACCTTGTCGGCGTCGGTGGCGACGCTGAGCGCGAAATGGGTCGGGCCGAAGCCGCGCGCTTCCGGCTTCTTCACAAAGCCGCCGCCGTCGCTGCCGCCCGGCTGCAGCTCGGTTCCGGCCGGGTAGACCTCGACACCCGACCCGTGCTCGTCGAGCTGAAGCGCGAAAAAGCTCCCCGGGTTGGGCGGAAACGGCACCGCCTTGCCGCCCATGAGCTCGGCCAAAACTCCAGCGACATGCTTCGGGTCGCGAGCAGCGATCGATAGATGATGGATCATCGGTCCCTCATGACTTTTCCCGCACGATGGAGAGCACTAAATGGCCGCAGGCGCGACGGGCGGCAAGATGGACTATATAACCCGGCTATGATGCGCCTCCTGCTCGCCCTCATGCTCGTCCTCGTTCCTTTGTCATCCCGGGCGCAGCCCGCACCGGGCGGGCCGCCGGCGGTCGGGGTGGTGCGCGCCGAGCGGCAGCAGATCACCGAGACCGACGAGTTCATCGGCCGCATCCAGTCGATCGGCCGGGTGGCGCTGGTCGCGCGGGTCAGCGCTTATCTCGAAAAGCGGCTCTTTGTCGAGGGCGTCCGAGGTCAAGAAGGGCGATCTCCTCTACCTCCTCGAGCAGCCGCCGTTTCAGGCGCAGGTCGACGCCGACAAGGCCAATGTCGCGCAGCTCGAAGCGCAGCACACCTATGCCGCGCAGCAGCTCGAGCGCGCGCAGTACCTGTTGAAAACGCCCGCCGGCCAGCAGCAGAACGTCGACCAGCACCGTCTCCAATGAACGTTCGCTGGCGGCGCAGATCGCAGCGCGCCAAGGCGCAGCTGGAAATCGCCGAGATCAATCTCGGCTATACCGAGATCCGCGCGCCGATCGACGGCAAGATCAGCGCCACCGACGTCACCGAAGGCAACGTCGTCTCGCCGACCAGCGGGACCCTGGCGAACCTCGTCAGCCAGGACCCGATGTATGTGCTCTTTCCGGTCTCCGTGCGCGCGGGGCTCGATCTGCGCAACCGCTACGACGACAAAGGGCGGTTTCAGCGCGGTCGTGCTCAAGCTGCGCCTGCCGGACGGGCAGATCTACGGACAGGACGGCAAGCTCGATTACGTATCGCCGACGGTCGCGACCAACACCGACACGATCACGGTGCGCGGCGTTATTCCGAACCCGCGGTTTCCGGACGTGCCAGCCGAACTGCACCAGCTCCGCGCGAGCTGTTCGACGGCGAGTTCGTGACGGTGCTGCTCGAGGGCGTGGAGCCGATCACGGTTCTCGCCATCCCGCGCGCCGCGGTGCTGTCGGATCAGCAGGGCGATTACGTCTATGTCGTCGATGCGCAGAACAAGGCGCAGCAACGGCGCATCCAGCTCGGCCAGTCGACGCCGTCCACGGCCGTGGTGAGCAATGGGCTCAAGGAAGGAGAACTGGTCATCAGCGAGGGGCTGCAGCGAGTTCGCCCCGGCGCAGACCGTGTCACCCAGTCCGGCGACCCCGCCGCCGGCCGATTTCCCCTGCGCGCTCGAGCAGGGTACGAGCGGTGGCGCCGGCAACTCCGCGGCCGGCGACGGGCCGAGCGCGCCAAAGGCGACCCAATGATCTCGGCGATCTTTGTCGATCGGCCGCGGCTCGCGGTCGTCATCGCGATCGTCATCACGATTGCCGGCGCCCTGGCGCTGCTGCGCATCCCGGTCGCGCAGTTCCCGGACATCGTGCCGCCTCAGACCGTAGTTTCGGCCACCTTTCCCGGCGCCTCCGCCGCCGTCGTCGAATCGAGCATCGCCCAGCCGATCGAGGCGCAGGTCGTCGGCGTCGACAAGATGATCTACATGAGTTCGACGAGCGGCAATGACGGCAGCTACAACCTGACCGTCAGCTTTGTGCTCGGCAGCGATCCCGACATCAACACCAACGCCGTCAATAACCGGGTGCAGACCGCCCTGGCCCAGCTCCCCCCCGAGGTCCAGCTGGAGGGGCTGACGATCCAGAAGAAGTCGTCGGCGGTCCTGCAGTTCATCATGCTTTATAGCGAGAACGGCAAGCAGGATCCGCTGTTCATTACCAATTACGCGATCATCAATGTGCTCGACGTGTTGTCCCGCACACCCGGGGTCGGCCAGGCGCGCTTGTTCGGCGCGCTCAATTACTCGATGCGCATCTGGTTCGATACCCAGCGGCTCGACAATTTGCAGTTGACCCCGGCCGATGTGATCGCGGCGATCCAGGCGCAGAACGTGGAGGCGCCGGCCGGCCGGATCGGCGCACGCCCGATCAGCAGAGACCAGCAGTTCCAGATTGAACGTGCAGACGCAGGGTCGCCTGACGACACCCGAGCAGTTCGGCAACATCGTGTTGCGCGCCAACCCCGACGGCTCGTTGCTGCGCGTACGCGATGTCGCGCGGGTCGACCTCGGCGCCCAGAACCAGGACGTCGAAGGCCGCCTCAACGGCGAGCCTGCGGTCGCGATCGGCATCTATCTCTCGCCCGGCGCCAACGCCGTGCAGACCGCTGCGCAGGTCGTCGCAAATTTGGATCGCTTGAGCCAGCGCTTCCCGCCGGGCCTCAAATATCTGGTCAATTACGACACGACCACCTTTGTCCAGGCTACGATTCACGACGTGCTGATCACGCTCGTCATCGCCTTTGGGCTGGTCGTGATCGTCGTCTTTGTGTTTCTCGGCAGTCTGCGCGCGACCATCATTCCTGCGATCGCGGTGCCGGTCAGCGTGATCGGCACTTTCGCGGTGCTGCTGGCGATGGGCTATTCGGCCAATACGATCTCGCTGCTCGCGATGGTGCTGGCGATCGGCATCCTGGTCGACGACGCGATCGTCGTGGTCGAAAACGTCGAACGCGTCATGGAGGAAGAACCGAACCTGTCACCGGCGGAGGCGACGAAGAAGGCGATGGCCGAGATCACCGCGCCGATCGTCGCGATCACGTTGGTCCTTCTTTCCGTGTTCGTCCCGATCGCCTTCATCCCCGGCATCGCGGGAACATTGTTCCGGCAATTCGCGGTGACGATCAGCGTCGCGATGTTGATCTCGGCCTTGAATGCGCTGACCTTGTCGCCGGCGCTGTGCGCCGTGTTTCTGCGTCCCGGCGGCCCGAAGCGCGGTCCGATGGGCTGGGTGTTGCGGCGCATCGATAATATCCGCGACGGCTATGCGGCGGTCGTGCGCCGCCTGGTGCGCGTCTCCATACTCGGCCTCGTGGCGATATTGGCGAGTGCCGCCGGGGTTTATTTTCTGTCCTTGCGAACGCCGACCGGGTTTCTGCCGGAAGAGGACCAGGGCGCTTTCTTTATCTCGGTGCAGTTGCCCGATGGCGCATCGGTCAGCCGCACCCGCGACGCGGTCAAGCGGATCGAGGCCGTGCTGAGGCAGATGCCGCAGGTCCAGAACATTTTCGCGATCGTCGGATTTTCGATCATCGACAGCGTCAACGAGCCGAATACGGGCTTCATCGTGCCGACCCTGAAGCCGTTCGCCGACCGCGTCGGCGCGGCGAATTCAGCGCAGGCGCTGATCGCGCGAGTGTTCGGCGAGGGGCAGCAGATCCGCACGGCGACCGTCATCCCGTTCAACCTGCCGCCGATCATCGGGCTCTCGACGACGGGCGGGTTCGAGTACCGGCTTGAAGGGCTCGAAGGCCAGGAGCCCGCGGCGATGAACAGCGTCATGCAGGGGCTTCTCGCGACCGCCAACCAGGATCCGCGGCTGACCCGCGTTTTCTCGACCTACACCGCCAGCAACCCGTCGATCTATCTCGACATCGACCGCGAGAAGGCGCAGGCGCTGGGCCTCAGCATGACCGACGTGTTCGGCGCGCTGCAGGCGACGTTGGGCGGCGTCTACATCAACAACTTCAACCTGTTCGGACGCGTCTGGCAGGTCAACATCGAGGGCGAGGGGGCGGACCGCAGCGACGTCTCCTCGCTGTGGCAGATCTACATCCGCAACAAATTCGGCGCCGACGTGCCATTGCGCTCGATCGCCAGCGCCCGCGTCGTCGTCGGGCCGCAGGTCATCACCCGCTACAACAATTACCGCGCAATCCCGATACAAGGGAGCCCGTCTCCAGGCACTTCCTCCGGCACGGCGCTGGCGGCCATGGCGGAGATCTCGGCCAAGACCCTGCCCTCCGGCTATGGCTATGAATGGACCGGGACCGCCTATCAGGAGTTCGCGGCTTCCGGGCAGACCGGCCCGATCCTGGGGCTCGCCGTGCTGTTCGCGTTTCTGTTTCTCGTCGGCCTCTACGAAAGCTGGATGATCCCGGTCCCGGTATTGCTGTCGGTTCCGGTCGGAGTGCTCGGGGCGTTTCTCGGAGTTTTGATTTTTCACCTGTCGCTCGATCTTTATGCCGAGATCGGGCTCGTCGTGCTGATCGCGATGGCCGCCAAGAACGGCATCCTGATCGTCGAATTCGCCAAGGACCGGCGCGAGGAGGGCATGGATATCCGGGAGGCCGCGGTGCTCGGCTCGCGGATGCGGTTTCGCGCCGTGATGATGACCTCCTTCGCCTTCATCCTCGGCGTCTACCCGCTGGTCACGGCGCAGGGCGCGGCCGAGATCAGCCGCCACGATGTCGGCACGCCGGTCTTCGCCGGCATGATCGCCGCGAGCGCCATCGGGCTCTTCGTGATCCCGATGCTCTACGTCACGTTCCAGAGCATACGGGAGGGCAGCAGTGCCCGCTTCCGTCGTCTGCGTCCGCGTCGCGGCGCGGCCGATTAACGCCGCATCGGCCCGCCCAAAGGACTAGATGCTACGCGGCCAGCTCAGGCTACTGCACCCTCCCGATACAGTTCCGATGGCGACTTCGCGCTGAAACCGGCCATTCGTCGAGCAGCAGGCAACCGGGCCGGCCCCAGCCTGAGCGGGCCGTCGCACCGAATAGTGAGTACCGCCGCTGACCCCATAAGATGTGCTCTAATCGGAACAGGAGCCACCCCTTTCACAGGAGTTTACATGCCCACCATTACCACCAAGGACGGCATAGAGATCTTCTACAAGGACTGGGGTTCGGGCCAACCGATCGTGTTCAGCCACGGCTGGCCGCTATCGGCCGACGATTGGGACGCGCAGATGCTGTTCTTCTTGCATCACGGCTATCGCGTTATCGCCCATGACCGCCGTGGTCATGGGCGCTCGACCCAGACCGCCGACGGCCACGATATGGACCATTATGCCGACGACCTGGCGGCTCTGACGGCCCATCTCGACCTGAAAAACGCCATCCATGTCGGCCATTCCACCGGCGGCGGCGAGGTGGCGCACTATCTGGCACGGCATGGCGAAAGCCGGGTCGCCAAGGCCGCGCTCATCAGCGCGGTGCCACCGCTCATGGTGAAGACCGCGGCCAATCCGCTCGGCCTTCCCAAGGAGGTGTTCGACGGTCTGCAGGCGCAACTCGCCGCCAATCGTTCTCAATTCTATCGCGACCTGCCGGCGGGGCCTTTTTACGGCTACAACCGGCCGGGCGCGAAAGTCTCCGAGGCCGTCATCCAGAATTGGTGGCGGCAGGGCATGATGGGCGGTGCCAAGGCGCACTACGACGGCATTGTGGCCTTTTCCCAGACCGATTTCACGGATGACCTCAAGAAGATCACGGTCCCGGTCTTGGTCATGCATGGCGACGACGACCAGATCGTGCCCTATGTCGCTGCCGGGCCACTGTCCGCCAAGCTGCTGACGAACGGGACCCTGAAAACCTACAAGGGCTTCCCGCACGGCATGCCCACTACGGAAGTGGACACGATCAATTCCGACCTGTTGGCGTTCATCAAAAGCTAGCCCCGGCCAGCTTCAAAAATCATAGGTGCGGTCAGGGAGTGGCTGTGGCGTACCTGCATGCGAGCCAACTCGGGGCGGACTGTCCACAGCACGAACCTTGGGATCGGGGACTGCCATGGTGATGCCTCTCGGATCACGATCCTGTTCGCGTTTCCGTTTCTCGTCGGCCTGTATGAGAGTTGGATGATCCCGGTCCCGGTATTGCTGTCGGTCCCGGTCCGCGAGCGTTCCAGCGCCCGCTTCCGCCGCTTGCGCTCGCGTCCCGGTGAAACCGACTAACTCTAGCCTGGCTCTACCGCCGCCCGAACAGCCTCTCGATGTCGGCGAGGTCGAGCGCGATGTAGGTCGGGCGGCCGTGATTGCACTGGCCGCTGTTGGGGGTCGCCTCCATCTGACGCAGCAATGCGTCCATCTCGGGGGGCGAGAGGTGCCGACCGGCGCGCACGCTGGTGTGGCAGGCGAGGGTGCCGCAGACGGTCTCGATCCGCTCCTTCAATGCCAAGGTATCGCCCCACTCGGCGAGCTCGTCGGCGAGGTCGCGCACCAGGGCGCCGACATCGAGCCCCGGCAGCAAAGCGGGAACCTCGCGCACGACGACCGCACCGGGTCCGAACGGCTCGAGCACGAGCCCGAATTCGGCGAGCTCCTCGGCGCGGACGGCGAGCCGCGCCGCGCCGGTCTCGTCGAGCTCGACGATTTCGGGCAACAACAGGGCCTGGCGCGCCACGCCCTGCGCGGCGAGCGCCTCCTTCATGCGTTCGTAAACCAGCCGCTCATGCGCCGCATGCTGATCGACGAGAACGATCCCGGTTGGGGTCTCCGCCAAGATGTACGTCCGATGCAGCTGCGCGCGCGGGGTGCCGAGCGGCGCCTCTGTCGCCGGAGCTTCCTCGGTCGGCCGCAGGAAATTGTTGGCGCTTTCGGCGAGCGCCAATGACGGGGTCGGCGGCGGCAGCGGGAAGGCGAAAGTGCGCGCAAGGCGGGAATGGGCGGCTGGGGTGCCGGACCCGGGGTGGAAGGCGGCGACCGCCCCGGCGGCGACGGTCGACGAGGCGCGGTGTCCGGCGGCGGCCAGCGCGTTGCGCAACGCCCCGACGATCAGACCGCGCACCAATGCGGCGTCGCGGAACCGCACCTCGGCCTTCGCCGGGTGAACATTGACATCGATTTCCTCGGCAGGCCCGTCGACGAACAGCGCGACCATCGGGTGGCGGTCGCGGGCGAGCACGTCCTGGTAGGCGCCGCGGACGGCACCGACCAGCAGTTTGTCGCGCACCGGCCGCCCGTTGACGACGAGATACTGGTCGCGCGGCGCGGCGCGGTTGAGGGTCGGCAACCCGATCAGCCCGGTAAGCCGAAACCCGCCCCGCTCGGCATCGATCTCGACCGAATTCTCGGCGAAGTCGCGCCCCAGCAGCGCGGCGAGCCGGGCGCGGCGGGCGATTGCCGCTTCGGTGTCCCCGGCCGCGGCGAGCCGCAACAGCACGCGCTCCTCGTCGCCGATTACCGTGAATGAAATTCCGGGGTAGGCCATGGCGAGCCGGCGTACCGAGTCGACGGCCAGATCGCGCTCGGTGCGCGGCGTCTTCAGGAATTTGAGCCGCGCCGGGGTCGCGAAGAACAGATCGCGCACCTCTACTCGGGTACCCGGGGGATGCGCTGCCGGCACGGGCGCCGCTTTGCCGCCGGCTTCGACCGCGATCTCCCACGCGCTGTCGGCGCCAGGCGGCCGCGAGGTGATCCGCATCCGGCTGACCGCGCCGATCGACGGCAACGCCTCACCGCGAAAGCCGAGCGAGGCGATGCGCAGCAAATCGTCTTCGGGCAATTTCGAGGTGCAGTGCCGCTCGACCGCCAAGACCAGCTCTTCCGCGGTCATGCCGCCGCCATTGTCGGCGACCGCGATCAGCCCCTGGCCGCCTTCCCTCAACGTGACGTCGATCCGCGAGGCGTCGGCGTCGATCGCGTTCTCGACCAATTCCTTGACCGCCGCGGCCGGCCGCTCGATGACTTCGCCGGCGGCAATGCGGTTGACGAGGACCGGAGGCAGAAGACGGATCGCCATTGCCCGAGTTTATGCTAACGGAGGGCGCGATCATAGGAACGAGGAGCGCAGGCATGCGGTCGAGTGCAGCAGGTGATCCGGGCACCGAATATCTCGAGCGGGCGCGCGCTTTTGTTCCCGAGCTCGCCGCCGCGGCGCCCGAGATCGAGCGCCGGCGCGAATTGCCGGAGCCGGTCGTTGCGGCGATGGTCGAGCGCGGCTTCTTCCGGATGCTGCTGCCGCACTCGCTGGGTGGCGCCGAGCTTCCGCCCGCGCCCTATGTCCGGGTCGTCGAGGAAATCGCCAAGGGCGATGCCAGCGCGGCGTGGTGCCTGAACCAGGGCGCCGGCTGCTCGATGACCGCGGCCTATCTCGATCCGGCCGCCGCCAAGGAGGTCTTTGGCGGTCCGCGCGGCATCCTCGCCTGGGGGCCGGGCCCCGGCAAGGCGCGAATCGTCGAGGGCGGCTACCGGGTGACCGCGACGTGGAGCTTTGCCAGCGGCAGCCACAATGCGACGTGGCTCGGTTGCCACGTGCCGATCTACGACGACAACGGCAGGCAGCTGCTGCACGCCGACGGCAGCCCGGTCGTCCGCACCCCGATCTTCCCGAAATCCTGCGCCGAGATGACCGACATCTGGCATGTCATGGGGCTGCGCGGCACCGGCAGCGACAAATATTCGGTGACCGACCTCTTCGTGCCGGCAGCCTATGTCGCGGCGCGCGACGACAGCAACCGCCGCGAAGACGGCGTGCTCTACCGCTTCAGCAGCCTGCAGCTCTATGCCTCGGGGTTTGCCGGGGTGGCGATGGGTATCGCCCGCAGCACCCTCGACGCCTTCATCGAGCTCGCCCGCGACAAGGTGCCGTTCCGCGGCAAGAAAACCCTGCGCGACAACAATGTCGTCCAGTCAGATGTAGCGCAGTCCGAGGCACGTCTCCGCTCCGCTCGCGCTTGGTTGTACCGGTCGCTCGAGGAGATCACCCGGGAGGTCGAGCGAGCGGGCCATATCACCCTCGAGCAGCGGATGGTGATCCGGCTCGCCTCGACCTTTGCTATCCACCAGTCGATGAGGGTCGTCGATATGGCCTATCATGCCGCCGGATCGACCGCGATCTTCGAAGCGAACCCGTTCGAGCGCCGCTTCCGCGACATCCACACCGTCTCGCAGCAGGTGCAGGGCCGCCAGGAGCATTTCGAGACCGTCGGCCAACATCTCCTCGGCCTCGACCCCGACACTCTGGGCTGGTTGTAAGACGCGTCCTCACGGCCGATACTATTGGCGCGGAGCTGGGTACGGAGGACGCCATGCAGGTTCGCGACGGCTTTGTCGGGACTGTCGGAAAGACGCCGCTGATCAAATTACGGCGAGCCTCCGAGGAGACCGGGTGCACGATCCTCGGCAAGGCCGAGTTTCTCAATCCCGGCGGTTCGGTCAAGGACCGCGCCGCCCTCTACATCATCAAGGACGCCGAGGAGCGCGGTCTGTTGCGCCCGGGCGGCGTCATCGTCGAGGGCACTGCCGGCAATACCGGGATCGGCCTCGCGCTGGTCGGCAATGCCCGCGGCTATCGCACCGTCATCGTCATGCCCGAGACGCAGAGCCAGGAAAAGAAGGACATGCTGCTGTTGTGCGGCGTCGATCTGCGGCTCGTGCCGGCGGTGCCCTATGCCAACCCGATGAACTACGTCCGCTATTCCGGGCGCCTCGCCGAGGAAATCGCCGCTCAGGAGCCGAACGGCGCGATCTGGGCCAACCAGTTCGACAACCTCGCCAACCGGCGCGGCCATTACGAGACGACCGGCCCCGAGATCTGGGAGGAGACCGACGGCAAGGTCGACGGTTTCACCTGCTCGGTCGGCACTGGCGGCACGCTTTCCGGTGTCGGGATCGCGCTCAAGGAGCGCAACCCCAAGGCCCAGATCTATCTGTCCGACTGCATGGGCTCGGGTATCTACAGCTGGTACGCGCGCCGCGAGTTCAAGCCCGAGGGCAACTCGATCACCGAAGGCATCGGCAACAACCGCGAAACCAAAAACCTCGAGGGGTTCACGCCCGACGGCCAATACCAGATCACCGACGCGGAGATGCTGCCGATCCTGTTCAGCCTCGTTCAGGACGAGGGGCTCGTCCTCGGCGGCTCCACCGGGATCAATGTGTGCGGCGCCGTGCGTCTCGCGCGCGAGCTCGGCCCCGGCCACACGATCGTGACGATCCTCGCCGATTCCGGCACCCGCTACCAATCCAAGCTGTTCAACCCGGAGTTCCTGAAAGCGCGCGACCTCCCCACCCCACCGTGGCTGGAGAAGGGCTCGAGATGACCCACCATTCCGTCATTCCCGCGAAAGCGGGAATCCAGAAGTCGAGCACTCCAGCGGTTGCCCTGGACCCCCGCTTTCGCGGGGGCGACGAGCAGGGCAGGGCGGTCCGACATATGACCGAGCTGCTGTTTCGCGACGACGGGTATCTGCGGTCCTGCGCTGCGCGGGTGATTGCCGCCGATGAGCGCGGCATTCGGCTCGACCGCACGGTGTTTTATCCGACCGGCGGCGGCCAGCCGGGCGACACCGGCGTGCTGCGCCTTGCCACGGGTCAGACGATCACGATCGTCGACACGGTCAAGGGCGGCGGTCCCGACGAAGTCATCCATATCCCGGCGCCGGGCTCGGCGCTCCCCGAGCCGGGCACCGAGCTTGTCGCCGAGATCGACTGGGAGCGGCGATACCGGCTGATGCGCATGCACACCTGCCTGCATCTGTTGTGCAGCATCGTCCCCGGAGCGGTGACCGGCGGCCAGGTTTCCGACGGCAGAGGACGGCTCGATTTCGACGTGCCCGGATCGAGCCTCGAGAAGGAGACGCTCGCGGGGCGTCTCAACGCGCTGATTGCAGAGGCGCACCCGGTTGGGCCGCGGTGGATCACGGACGCGGAGCTCGCCGCCCAGCCAGAGCTCGTGCGCACGATGTCGGTCAAGCCGCCGACCGGGATGGGGCAGGTGCGCCTCATCGAAATCTCGGGCATCGATCTGCAGCCCTGCGGGGGGACCCATATCCGCAGCACCAGTGAGATCGGCCCGGTCGCGGTGACCAAGATCGAGAACAAGGGCAAGCAGAACCGCCGCGTGATCCTTGCTTTCGCGGAGTGAGGGAGGAGAGGAGCCGATGCCCTACGCCCATCCCGAATCGCTCGTCGAGACCGAGTGGCTCGCCGCGCATCTCGACGACCCGCATATCCGGGTCGTCGACGCGTCCTTCAAACTGCCCGGGATTACCCCGACGGCGCGGGAGGATTACGATCGCGGCCACATCCCGGGTGCCGTGTTCTTCGACATCGACGACATCGCGGAGCCGGGCACGAGCCTGCCGCATATGATCCCGTCGCCCGAGCTGTTCGCGCGCAAGATGGAGGGGCTCGGCATCGGCGACGACGACCGGGTTATCGTTTACGACAGCGCCGGCCTGTCTTCGGCCGGTCGCGCCTGGTGGATGCTGCGCCTCTTCGGACATCACAATGTCGCGCTCCTCGACGGCGGTCTGCCCAAATGGAAGGCCGAAGGGCGGCCGCTCGAAACCGCCGTGCCGAACCCGCCGCGCCGCCGTTTTTCGGCGCGGTTCGACCCGGCACTGGTCCGCGACAAGCAAGCGTTGCTCGACAATCTGTCGACGCGGCGCGAGCAGGTCGTCGATGCCCGCGCTGCGGGCCGGTTCGCCGGGATTGCCGAAGAAACCCGGCCCGGCTTGCGCCGGGGCCATATTCCGGAGCAGCCGCAACCTGCCCTACGACCGGGTCACCGATCCGCAGACCCACCGGCTGCGCGATGCCGACGAGCTCTCGGGTCTATTCCGTGACGCGGGTGTTGCGCTCGATCGCCCGATCGTCACGAGCTGCGGTTCGGGCGTCACCGCCTGTGCGCTCGCTTTTGCGCTGCACTTGATCGGGCATCCCGGTGCGGCGGTTTATGACGGGTCGTGGTCGGAATGGGGGCTGCCGGGCGACACGCCGGTCGAGACCGGCCCCGCGCCTGCCAAGACGCCGTGACCGCACTCGAAGACGTCATCACCTATCTCGAAATGCTCGAGCGGCCCGCCGGGAAGCGGGTCCCGGCGCCGCTCGAGAAGCTCGCGCTGATGCGCGCCGAGGACTGCACCGTCTCATTTTACCGTTACATGTACGATACGGTCGGCCGGCCATGGCTGTGGTTCGAGCGGCGGCTCGTCGACGATGCGGCGCTGGCGGCCCTCATCGCCAAGCCGACGATCGAGATATTCGTGCTGTACGTGCGCGGGGTCCCCGCCGGCTTCTTCGAGCTCGACACGGCGGCGCCGCGCGAGACGAAGCTGTGCTATTTCGGGCTCATCCCCGACTTTATCGGGCGTCGGCTCGGCCCCTACCTGCTACAGGCGGCAATCGATCAGGCCTGGTCGAGACCGCTCGACCGCTTTTGGCTCCATACCTCGACTTTCGACCATCCAAAGGCGCTCGCCACCTACCAGCGGGCCGGCTTTGTCGTCTATGCACGCCGCCGGGTTTCATTCGACGACCCGCGCGACCTCGGGATCCTGCCGAAGACGGAACAGGAGCTAGCCCTCTCCCTCATTGCGGCTTGGTGCCGACGGCGCAATGCAGCGGGTGGGCCATAAAGAGGAGCCCATCCTGTGCCGCCCGGTCGCGCTCGGCCTCCCAGATCGGCAATTCCTCCGGCGACAGCTGTGACAGAACATGGTCTTCGCGGTTGCGCCAAATCGGTCCGCCCGGGCGGTCGAGCGTCACCATCGTCGGAAAGCAGACGAGGTCGATCAGACCGGCATCGCGCATCCTCCGGTAGAGAGCTGCGGTCGGCAACGCCGCGCGGAGCGACCGAACGCGGCGGCATTGTCACTTTGCGCAGGATCGCCTCGGGCAAGCCGAGGTTCCACCACTGCGGCATGTCGAGCGCGCGCACGGCGAGACCAACCCGCCCACCCGGGCGGATGACGCGCATCGCCTCGGCGATCGCCCGATCCGCGTCGCATTCCTCGAACACGGTGACCGAATAGGCGCAATCGAACGAATTGTCCTCGAAGGGCAGTGCTTCGGCATTGCCCTCGGTGAATCGGATCAGCTCCCCGAGGCCCTCCGCCTCGGCCAGCTGCGCGGCCTCGCGCAGCAGAAATGGGTTCACATCGGCCCCCGTGATGGGATTGGCCTTGCCGAGCCGTCGCGCCAGCAGGCGAACCAGCGAACCGGCGCCGCAGCCGATTTCGAGAATCGCCTCGCCGGGCCGCGGCCCGATCTGGTCGATCAAGGTTCGGAACATCGCCTGATAGGTCGGCATCCGGGCGCGGTCCTCGAGCGAGGCAACGCCGCCCAAATGCGGGCCGCCGAGGGTCACGACCGTGAAGTGCCGGGCCAAGCGCGGGATTGCCGGCGCCCATTGCGAGGGCGCCAGAAAAAACGGCAGCAGCATCAGCGCCGGGCCGGAGCCCTCGACGCGGTAGGAAATGCCGGCATGCCTTCCTTCCGCCGCGGTTGGACCAGGCCCCGCCTCGGCGCTTCCCATTCGCGGCCAGACGGTCGAGAAAAGCGATCATCCGGTCGGCAATCTCGTCGGTGCGGTCGGCGACGGCATCGCTCCAGCTGCCGGGAGCATCGTAACCGGCGAGAACCGAGCGCTGCGCGGCCGGCAAGCGAGCCGTCGCGCGCGCCGTGGCTTCCGCCGCCGGCCCACGCTCACCGGCGATCATCAGAACCCGATCGGCGACGCCGGAGAACGGGGCCGGGTCGAGACGGCTCGGCACGCACAGCACGATCCCGGCCAGCCGTTCGGGATGCGCCGTCGCCAGCCCCGAGATGTCGCGCGGGATCGCCGTGCCGAAATACGCCGAGCCGAGGCCCAGATGGTCCATCAACGCGACCAACCGATCGGTCGCCGACATATCGGTGTCCTGCACCGGCATCCCTTCTCTTATCCGCCCCTCAATGGGCGAGGATCTGGCTCAGGAATAATTTCGTGCGGTCGCTCTTCGGGTTGGCGAAGAACTCCTGGGGCGGGCCGCGCTCGACGATCTCGCCGCGGTCCATGAAGACCATCGTGTCGGCGACGGTGCGCGCGAAGCCCATTTCGTGGGTCACGCAGACCATCGTCATCCCCTCCTCGGCGAGCTCGATCATGACGTCGAGCACTTCCTTGATCATCTCCGGGTCGAGCGCCGAGGTCGGCTCGTCGAACAGCATGATCTCCGGCTTCATGCACAGCGAGCGGGCGATCGCGACGCGTTGCTGCTGACCGCCCGAGAGCTGGCCCGGATATTTGTCCGCCTGCTCCGGGATGCGCACCCGCTCGAGGTAGAGGCGGGCGGTCTCCTCGGCCTCCTTCTTCGGCAATTTGCGCACCCAGATCGGCGCGAGGGTCAGGTTTTCCAGCACCGTCAGATGCGGAAACAGGTTGAACTGCTGGAACACCATGCCGACCTCGCGGCGGATCGCCTCGATGTTCTTCACATCCGAGGTCAGCTCGATCCCGGCGACGATGATCTGGCCGCGCTGATGCTCCTCCAGCCGGTTGATGCAGCGGATCATCGTCGACTTGCCCGAGCCCGACGGCCCGCAGACCACGACCCGCTCGCCCCTGCCGACATCGAGGTTGATGTTCTTGAGGACGTGGAAGTCGCCGTACCATTTGTCGACGCCGCGCAGCTCGATGATCGGCGCCCCTACAGCCGCGTCTGTCATCGTCGCCGCCCTTTGTTGAATTCGCGCTCGAGCATCTGGCTGTAGCGCGACATGAAAAAGCAGAAGCAGAAATAGATTGCCGCAGCGAACACATAGGCCTCGGCCGAGGTGCCGCGCCAATTGGCGTCGTTCAGCGCCGCATTGATCGTACCGAGCAGGTCCATCAGTCCAATGATGATGACGAGCGTGGTGTCTTTGAAGGTGCCGATGAAGGTATTGACCAGCGGCGGGATGACCAACGTCAATGCCTGCGGCAGGACGATGAGCCGCGTGCGCCGCCAATAGCCGAGCCCCAGCGCATCGGCGGCTTCGATCTGGCCCTTCGGGATCGCCTGCAATCCGCCGCGAACGACCTCGGCGAGATAGGCGGCGGCGAACAGAATGATCGCCAATTGCGCGCGCAGCAGCTTGTCGATGGTCATGCCGGCCGGCAGGAACAACGGCAGCATGACCGAGGCCATGAATAAAACCGTGATCAACGGCACGCCGCGGATCAGCTCGATATAGCCGATGCAGATCGTGCGCACCGCCGGGAGCGGCGAGCGCCGCCCGAGCGCCAGCAGTATTGCGAGAGGAAAGGCAAAAGCCATTCCCACAATGGCGAGGATCAGGGTCAGCGGCAGCCCGCCCCACAATTCGTTGCCGACATAGCTCAAGCCGAAAATACCGCCCCACATCAGGACGCCGACCACCACGAGCCCGGCGAGCCAGACGAGCATCAGCCGCCGTCCCCAGAGCCGTCGGTCACAGCTCGCCAAAATCATCGCGATGAAGATCAGCACGGCGCAGAACGGGCGCCAATGCTGCTCGTAGGGGTAGGTGCCGAAGAGGATAAAGCGCCATTTCTCGGCGATGAACGCCCAGCAGGCGCCGGCCCCACGGCAGGCGCGGCTGTTCGGGGCCGACCAAACCGCGTCGACCAGGGCCCAGCGAATGACAGGGGGGACCGTCACCGCCAATAGCGCGACCGCGACCACGGTCAGGATTGTATTGGAGACGCTGCTGAATAGATTGGCGCGCAGCCAGCCGAACAGGCCGGCGGCCGCCGGCGGCGGCGGTTCGGCGGCGAGCGGCAGCTCTTGAGCGACGTCAGTCATTCGTCAGCGCTTGTCGAGAGCGATCGGCCTCAATAGCCGGCGACAAGAGCCCCTCTCCGCCCTTCAGGGGGGAGAGGGAGGGGCCTACCGCTGGGAGGGTGAGGTGGGCGGCGCCGCGGACACAGCACGTCGGCCCCCCTCACCCTGCCCTCTCCCCCCGGCCGGCGGGGGCGAGGGTAAAGGCTGATTGAGCCTAAGGTGCATCACATCAATCACTAGCGCTCCACCAGCGCGACGGAGCGGTTGTAAATGTTCATCAGCGCTGAGATCGTCAGGCTGATCGTCAGATAGACCGCCATGATCATCGCGATGCCTTCGACCGCCTGCCCGGTCTGGTTGATCGTCGTGTTGGCGATCGAGACGAGGTCCGGGTAGCCGATCGCGACCGCCAGCGAGCTGTTCTTGGTCAGGCTCAAATACGTGCTGGTCATTGGCGGAATGATGACGCGCAGCGCTTGCGGCAACACGATCAGGCGCGTCCGGTGTCCCGGCTTGAGGCCCAGCGCCATCGCGGCCTCGCTCTGGCCCCAGCTGACCGCGAGGATGCCGGCGCGAACGATTTCGGCGATAAACGTCCCCGTGTAGACGACGAGGCCGAGCAACAGCGCGGCGAATTCAGGCGAAACTGCGTGACCGCCAGCGAAGTTGAAGCCCTTCAGCTCGGGACGGTCGAGGGCGAGCGGCGCGCCGCCGCCAAGAAAGACGATCAGCGGCAGCCCGAGTATCAGTCCCAGCCCGACCCAACCGGTCGGGAACTGCTCTCCGGTCCGCGCCTGCCGCTGCCGGGCCCAGCGGGAGATCCCGATCGTTGCGACGACCCCGACACACAATGCCAGTGCCATCCAGCCATAGGTCGGGTCGGGATTTGGCAGCGGGAAGGCGATGCCGCGATTGCTGACGAAGACATCCGGCAGCGGCTCCCAAGCCTGGCGGGGGGCTGGCGCGCTTTCTCGCAACAGCCCCCACCAAAAGAACAACTGCAGAAGCAGCGGGATATTGCGGAAGGTCTCGACATAGATCTGCGCCAGCTTGCTGATCAGCCAGTTGCGGGATAGCCGCGCGATCCCCATCACAGTGCCGAGGATCGTCGCCAGCACGATGCCGAGAGCGGCGACATAAAGCGTGTTCAGCAGGCCGACCAGAAACGCGCGGGCATAGGTATCGGCCGGCGAATAGGGGATCAGCGACTCGCCGATGCCGAAGGCGGCTTCGCGGTCGAGAAAGCCGAACCCGCTGGCAATGTTCTGGCGGCGCAGGTTGACCACGGTATTGTGGACGAGAAAGGCGCCGAGGGCGAGGACGGCGGCGACGAACAGCACCTGAAAGACGATCCCGCGAACGGCGGGATTGCGCCACGGAGAGGGGCGCGCCGGGCGCCGGATGATGTCCGTCGCCATTTGCCCTTCGCTTCCCCGCTCGCCTTCCTCAGATCAGCGGATCGGCATCGCGTACATCAAGCCGCCGTGGGTCCACAGATTGTTGAGCCCGCGCTCGAATTTGAGCTCGGTGTCCTTGCCGAGCGTGCGGTCGAAGATCTCGCCGTAATTGCCGACGAGCTTGATCTCGTTATAGGCCCATTTCTCGTCGAGCCCGAGCGCCTTGCCCATGCCCGGGGTTACGCCGAGCATGCGCTTGATGTTGGGATCGTCGCTCTTCGCCATGTCGTCGACGTTCTTTTGGGTGATGCCTTTCTCCTCGGCCTCGATCAGCGCATAGACGACCCAGCGGACGATGTCGTTCCACTCCTCGTCGCCGTGGCGCACGACCGGCGCCAGCGGCTCCTTCGAGATCCGCTCCGGCAGGATCACGTAATCGTCCGGGTTCGGCGCCTGGCTCAGCCGGTTGGCGTTGAGCGCCGAGGAATCGCCGGTGAAGACGTCGCAGCGGCCGGAGAAGAAGGCGTTCAGAGCCTCGTCGAGCTTCTCGATGACGACCGGCTTGAACTCCATCTTGTTGGCGCGGAAGTAGTCGGCGAGGTTCAGCTCGGTCGTCGTGCCCGGCTGCACGCAGATCGTCGCGCCATTCAATTCCTTGGCGCTTTTGACGCCGAGCTTCTTCGGCACCATGAAGCCCTGGCCGTCATAGAACACGACCGGCGCGAAATTGAGGCCGAGCGCGGTGTCGCGCTGCAAGGTGTCGGTCGTGTTGTTGGACAGCAGATCGACCTCGCCCGATTGCAAGGCGGTGAAGCGCTGCTGCGCGGTCAGCGGCACATATTTGACCTTGTCGGCGGCGCCGAAGATCGCCGCCGACAATGCCCTGCAGACATCGACGTCGAAGCCGGCCCAGTGGCCCTGGCTGTCGGGTGCGGCAAAGCCGGCGATGCCGGTCGGCACGCCGCAGCTGATCTGCCCGGCCTGCTTGACCTTGTCGAGCGTCGGCCCCGCCTGCGCCGTAACCCCGAAACCCAGCACGCAGGCAACCGAGGCGATCGCACCCAACCAACCCCTGATCGTCATCCCAAACTCCCTGCCCGCCGATCGCGAGCCGATAGACCCATGGTTGGTAACAAACGTAACATAGTCGCGCCCCCGCCAGCAACGCGGCCCGGCCCTGTTAGCCGGGCGCAGTTAGGCGGTCGGTTATGCCGCGCTTCGCATGTTCTCGATGATCGCCGTCGCGGCGCGGGCGGGGTCGTCGCTCCTGACGATCGGGCGGCCGACGACGAGATAATCCGCACCCGCCGCGATCGCCTGCGCCGGGGTGCCGGGCCGCTTGTGATCATCGACGGACGAGCCGGCGAGCCGAACCCCGGGCGTCGCGATCAGCAGCCGCTGCTCTCCCGCAAGTTCGCGAATCCGGTTCGGGTTGTCGTGCGGCGCCGCGATGATGCCGTCGCAGCCGCACTCGATCGCTCGTTTGACCCGCAGCCGGATCAGGTCCTCGACACTGCACATATAGCCGAGCTCGCGCAGGCCGTCCTGATCGACCGAGGTCAGGACCGTGATCGCGAAGATCTTCAGGCGAGAATTTCCCCTGCCCTCGACCGCAGCCTTCATGATCTCCCCGTCACCATGAACGGTGACAAACGTCACCCCGCGTTCCGCGGCCCGCGCGACTCCCTGCCTCACGGTCTCGCCGATGTCGAACATCTTGGCGTCGAGAAAGATGTTCTTGTTCTTTGCGAGCAAGTAATCGAGCAGGCCGTCGAAGCCGGCGGCGAATTGCAGCCACAGGCCGACCTTAAAGAAAGAAACCACCCCCTCCAGCTTGTCGATCACCGCCCGAGCCTCGCTTATCGTCGGCACATCGAGCGCGACGATCAGGCGATCTTCGGCTTTCTCGGGCACTTCACGACAAATAGAGATCGTACTCATTGCAGCGGCGCCTGCTCGGCCAGGCGCCATAGATACCAGCTCGCCACGGTCCGATAGGGCTTCCACCGGACGCCGTAGGTTTCGACGTCCTTGCGCGCCGGCAGCTCACCCTGGGTGTAGGCGCGAGCAAAACCCTTGCGAATGCCATAATCGTCCGCCGGCAGCACATCCGGCCGGCCGAGGCGGAAGATCAGCAGCATCTCGACTGTCCAGCGGCCGATCCCACGAACCGAAGTCAGCCGCTCGATGATCGCCTCGTCCTCCATGGAGTGGATCTCGGCGAGTGTCGGGATCTCCCCGCTGACGGTCTTGCCGGCGAGGTCGCGCAGCGAGAGGAGCTTTGAGCGCGACAGGCCGGCGCCGCGCAGTTCCTCCTCGGATGTGGCGAGGACCTGCTCGGCGGTCGGGTCTGTGCCGGGGAACAGTGCGCAGAACCGCGCGAAAATCGTCGCCGCAGCCTTGCCGTTCAGCTGCTGATAGACGATCGCCCGCGCCAGCGCGCCAAAGATGCTGGACGCGCCGATCGGCTGCAGGCGAAACGGGCCGACCGCGTCGATGACGCGCGCCAGGGTTTCGTCGCCGGCGCGCAGGTGATCGACCGCGGTCGCCGGCTCGAAACCGAGCCCCTCATTCATTCGCCGCCTTCGATCGCCAGCATGCGGCGTTTCGTCGCCGTGCCGCCATGGGCGGAAAAGCCGCCGATCTTGCCGCCGGCCGCCACCACGCGGTGGCACGGCACGATGATCGGGAACGGGTTATGCCCGAGCGCCTGGCCGACGGCGCGTGCCGCGCCGGGCGCGCCGAGCCGCGCTGCGACCTCGCCATAGGCGAGCGTCTTTCCCGGCGGGATCGTGCGCGCCACCTCGTAAACGCGGCGATGGAACGGCGCCACGCCCTCCATGTCGAGCGCGATCGCCGAGAGGTCGCTCGGCTCGCCGCAGAGCAGCGCGACGATGTTGTCGATGGCAAGCTGCACCTTGCGCGGCGGCGCTGTCTCCGCCGCGGCCGGGAACCGCTGCAGCATGCGCGCTCGCGTCTCCGCCTCGCCCGCCTCGGGGAGCTGCACCCCGACCAGGCCCCGATCACTCCAGGCGACGCCGCACCGGCCGATCGCCGTGTCGAAAAGCGTAAATCCGTATGCCGTCATGCCGCGATCGTACCACTCGGCTGGATCTGCGGCACTCCCTTAATATCGCGTTTCAAAAGCGTGCTGTATTGAGGCCGTGCGTGCTTCGAGACGCGCCCTTCTGGCGCTCCTCAGCATGAGGCAGGTTATTGATGGCATTGAGGAAAATCCCTCATCCTGAGGAGGCCGCGGAGCGGGCGTCTCGAAGGACGCACTGCGCCGGTTCGAGGCTCAGCCCTTCGTTGCGGCGCGGAAGAGGCGCTCGAATTCGGCCAGCTCGCTGGGGGCGGCGTCGGTTACCGCCCAGAAGCCGAGATCGCCCTCGTCCCAATGGCGCAGATTATAGCCTCGGCGGGTCAGGGTTTCGCCATGATCGGCCGGCGAGGCCGGCAGCACGAAAAGGTTGATCACATGTTCGCGGCGCTTGTAGACGAGCGCCGGGACCGGTTTGCCCGCGATCAGGTCGAGCCGGCCGCCAACCAGAGGGAAGCCTTCGCTGCGCAGTTCGACGGTCGGCGGCGACAGATCGGTCCGGCCGGCAAACCACGGCTTGACCGTGTGCTGATCCGAGGACGCGACATCGGTCAGGTGGCTGCCTAGTAGGGAGCGCAGATGGCTGTCGATGATCTCGCTGGCCATCGTGTCGGTTTGCCGCTCGCCCAACAGCATGAACGTGCCGCCCGAGCCGACCGCGACGGCGAGCAGGATCGAGGCGGCATAGGCGAGCCATCCCGGCGCACGCAACGACGCCGATGGCCTGCTCGCCGCCGCCTCCCGGCGGATCGCGAAGCGGATCTGCGAGCGCAGCGCCTCGGGCGCCCGATGGACCGGAGCGGAACGGCGGATGTCGTCGCGCAGCCGCTCGAGCGCCGCCGCCTCGGGTCCGCAATCGGGACAGTCCTGCAGATGGCCGCGCAACGGCACCCGCTCGGTCTCGGGGAGTTCGCCGTCGAGATAGGCGTCGAGCCGGGGGCGCACCTCATCGCATTCCATTACCCACATCCTTTTCCGTCCCAGGCCCGGCGCAGCGCCGCGCGCGCCCGGTGCAACCGCGACATCACCGTTCCAATCGGCACCCCCGTAACTTCGGCAATCTGGCGGTAGTCGAGTTCTTGCAATTCGCGCAGCACGATCGCCTCGCGCAACGGCGGCGGCAGGCTCTCGATCAGCACGTCGAGGCGCCGCAGATCGGAGCGGCTCTCCAGCAGCGCATCGGCATCGACGGCCCCCGCCGGCGGGCTGTGGACCGAGCCGTCGGGTCGCCCTCGAGTTCGAGCGGCACCACCTCCGCGGGCCGGTTGCGCTCGAGCCAGTCATAGGAAGTCCGCCGCACGATCTTCAGGAGCCAGCTCTTGGCGTCTCCCTCGCGATAACTGTCGAAATAACGAAACGCCCGCAGACAAGCCTCCTGCACAACATCGGCGGCATCGGCATCGTTGCGCGTCAGCCAGCGCGCGAGCGCATAACCGGCGTCGAGATGGGGCAGCACCACCGCCTCGAACCGGCTCTGCCGACGCCGCTCCGCGATCCACGCCATGCGCGCTCTTCTACCCCGTACCGACCAGGACCGCAGCAACGGCGGAATTATTCCGCGGCGGCGCCGATTCTGCTCGCGCGGTTGCAATCGCCGTGCGCCGGCCCCACACTCGCGGATTGCAGGAAAGGAATTTGCCGATGGAAATGACGGGCGAGTTTCGCATCCCCGCTCCCCGCCAGCGCGTCTGGGAGGGGCTCAACGATCCGGAGATCCTGAAGAGCAGCATCCCCGGCTGTCAGACGATCGAGAAGCTATCCGACACCGAGTTCACCGCCAAGGTCCTCGCCCAGGTCGGGCCGGTAAAGGCCAATTTCGCCGGCAAAGTGACCTTGGCCGATCTCAACCCGCCGCAGAGCTACACGATCGCCGGCGAAGGCACCGGCGGCGTCGCCGGCTTTGCCAAAGGCAGCGCCAAGGTGAACCTCGACGAGGATGGCGGCGCGACGGTGCTGCATTATGCCGTCCAGGCGCATGTCGGCGGCAAGCTGGCGCAGATCGGCTCGCGCCTGATCGACTCGGTCGCCCGCCGGATGGCCGAAAACTTCTTCACGCGGTTCGTCGCCGCAGTCGCGCCCGAGCAAGCGGCCCCGGCGGCCGCGGGGACGACAGCGACCGAACCCATGTCCGGGGATCGGGTCGCCAGCGCGCCCGTAGCCTCGGTCGAGGCTCAACCGAATGCCGCCCCCGAGGCAAAGAAGGATATCCGGCTTCCGCCCGTGGTGTGGGTGACCGGGCTCGCCGCGATCATCGGCGCGATGCTGTATTTCTTTACGGGCCGCCGCGTAACCCGGTAGGAAGCCGCGTCGCGAAGCCTTGAGCCGAAAGCGGAGGCGGCATAAAACTCCGCCCGGAGTTTTCCGCCATCTTTGGCGGCCGGGTGATCGATGCAGGGAGATTTCGATGCAGAAGACGGTCAGCCTCACCGTGAACGGCAAGCCGGTTTCGGCGACGGTCGAAGGCCGGACATTATTGGTCCAGCTGCTGCGCGAGCAGCTCGGTCTGACCGGCACTCATGTCGGCTGCGACACGAGCCAATGCGGCGCCTGCGTCGTCCATGTCGACGGGGAAGCCGTCAAGGCTTGCACGCTGTTGGCGGTGCAGGCCGAAGGCCGCTCGGTGCTGACCATCGAGGCCGTCGCGGACGGCGACACCTTGCACCCGATGCAGGAGGCGTTCCGCAACAATCATGCTTTGCAGTGTGGGTTCTGCACCCCCGGCATGATCATGAGCGCGCTCGATCTGGTGAAAAACAACCCCAATCCGACCGAGCGCGAGGTTCGCGAGTATCTCGAAGGCAACCTCTGCCGCTGCACCGGTTATCACAACATCGTGCTGGCGATCATCGAGGGCGCGGCGGTGATGCGAGGCGAGAAGCCGCCCAGCGTCCATGGGGTGGCCGCGGAGTAAGGGGCGGTGAGCGTCATCGGAACGCCGGTCCGGCGGCGTGAGGATTACCGCTTTCTGACCGGGCAAGGCACCTACACCGACGACATCAACCGGCCGGGACAGCTCTACGCCTATATTCTGCGCAGCCCGCACGCCAATGCGCGGATCACCGGCATCGATACCTCCGCGGCCGCCTCGGCGCCGGGTGTCGTGGCGGTCTATACCGGCAAGGACATGGCCGCGGACGGGGTCGGCGGGCTGCCCTGCGGCTGGCAGATCCACTCGAAGGACGGCTCGCCGATGGTCGAGCCGCCGCACCCGCCGCTCGTCGTCGACCGGGTCCGCCATGTCGGCGACCAGGTCGCCGTCGTCATCGCCGAGACGCTCGCGCAGGCCCGCGACGCCGCCGAGCTGATCCAGGTCGACTATGTCGAGGAGCCCGCGGCGATCGACCCGGCCGCGGCGCTTCAGCGGGCGCGCCGCAGGTCCACGGCGAAGCGCCCGGCAATCTTTGCTATGATTGGCATCTGGGCGATCTGGCCGCAGTCGAGGCCGCGTTCGCCAAGGCGGCGCGGGTCGTCAAGCTCGACCTCACAAACAACCGGCTCGTCCCCAACGCGATGGAGCCGCGCGCCGCGATCGGCGAGTTCAACCGGGCAACCGGCGAATACACGCTCTACACGACGAGCCAGAACCCGCATGTGATCCGCCTGCTGATGGGCGCCTTTGTGTTGCACATCCCGGAGGCCAAGCTGCGGGTCGTCGCGCCCGATGTCGGCGGCGGCTTCGGGTCGAAGATCTATCACTACGCCGAAGAGGCGATCGTGACCTGGGCCGCCGGCAAGCTGAGGCGGCCCGTCAAATGGACCGCGGAACGCTCCGAGAGCTTCATGTCGGACGCGCATGGGCGCGACCATGTCACCCATGTCGAGCTCGCCCTCGACCGAGATGCGAAGTTCCTCGCGCTCAAGGTCTCGACCATCGCCAATATGGGCGCCTATCTGTCGACCTTCGCGCCCAGCATCCCGACCTACCTCTACGGGACGCTGCTCGCCGGCACCTACACAACACCGGCGATCTACGTCGAGACCAAGGCGGTGTTCACCCACACCGTCCCGGTCGACGCCTATCGCGGGGCGGGCCGCCCCGAGGCGACCTTTCTGCTCGAGCGCATCGTCGACCTCGCGGCCGACGAGCTCGGCATGGATCCGGCCGAGCTGCGCCGCCGCAATTTCATCGCGAAGGACGCCTATCCGTACCAGACCCCGGTGGCGCTGCAATACGACAGCGGCGACTACTTTACGACGCTCGAACTGGCGCTGAAGGCGCCGATGTTCAGGGCTTCGAGCAGCGGCGCCGCGAGGCGGCCGCGCGCGGCAAATTGCGCGGCCTCGGCATCGCCACCTATATCGAGGCCTGCGGCATTGCGCCGTCGGCTGTTGTCGGCTCGCTCGGCGCCCGCGCCGGCCTCTTCGAAAGCGCCGCGGTCCGCGTCCACCCGACCGGCAGCGTGACGGTGCTGACCGGTTCGCACAGCCACGGTCAGGGGCACGAGACGACCTTTTCGCAACTCGTCGCCGATACTCTCGGCATCCCGATCGAGAGCGTCGAGATCGTGCACGGCGACACCGACAAGATCCCCTACGGCATGGGCACCTACGGCTCGCGCTCACTGGCCGTCGGCGGCACCGCGATCGTCAAGGCGATGGACAAGGTCGTCGCCAAGGGCCGCAAGATCGCCGCGCATCTGCTCGAAGCCGCCGAGGCCGATGTCGAGTTCAAGGACGGCAAGTTCACCGTCGCCGGCACCGACCGGTCGAAGACGATGGCCGAGGTGGCATTGACCGCCTACGTGCCGCACAATTTCCCGCATGAGGAACTGGAGCCCGGCCTCGACGAGACCGCGTTCTACGACCCGAAGAATTTCACGTTCCCGTCTGGCGCCCATATCGCCGAGGTCGAGATCGACCCGGAAACCGGGCAGGTCGCGGTCGTCAATTTCACCGCCAGCGACGATTTCGGGCGCATCCTCAACCCGATGATCGTCGAGGGCCAGGTCCATGGCGGCCTCGCCCAGGGCATCGGCCAGGCGCTGCTCGAAGCCTGCGTCTACGACAAGGAAACCGGCCAGCTGCTGACCGGCTCGTACAACGACTACACGATGCCGCGCGCCGGCGATCTGCCGTACTTCAAATTGTCGACCAACGTGACCCCGTGCACGCACAACCCGCTCGGTGTCAAAGGCTGCGGCGAAGCCGGGGCGATCGGCGCGCCGGCGGCGATCACCAACGCTCTGGTCGACGCGCTGAAGCCGCTCGGCGTCCGCCATCTCGACATGCCGGCGACCCCAGAGAGGCTGTGGCGCCTGATCCAACAGCACCGCTCGCCGCTCGCCGCGGAATAGGGAGAGCCCGATGTACGAATTCAACTACCACAAGCCGACGAGCCTCGACGAGGTCGCCAACCTGCTCGGCGCCAACGAGGAGGCCAAGCTCGTCGCCGGCGGCATGACCCTGATCCCGACCCTGAAGCTGCGGCTCGCCCGCCCGTCGGATCTGGTCGACCTCGCCGCGATCCCGTCGTTGCGCGGCATCACCGACGCCGGCGACGCGATCGTCATCGGCGCGATGACGCGGCACGCCGAGGTCAACCGTTCGCCGGTCGTCAAGCAGGGCATCCCGGGGCTCGCCGCGATGGCGGGGATGATCGGCGACCCCGCGGTGCGCAATCGCGGCACGCTCGGCGGATCGATCAGCAACAACGACCCGGCCGCCGATTACCCGGCCGCAGTGGTCGGGCTCAACGCCACCGTGCACACTACCAAGCGCGAGATCGGCGCCGACAATTTCTTCACCGGCATGTTCGAGACCGCGCTCGAACCGGCCGAGATCGTCACCTCGGTCCGCTTCCCGAAACCGCAGGCCTCCTGCTACCAGAAATTTCGCAATCCCGCCTCGCGCTACGCGATCGTCGGCGTGTTCGTCGTGCGCACCGCCGACGGCGTGCGCGTCGCGGTGACCGGCGCCGGGCCCAGCGTCTTTCGCGTCCCCGAGATGGAAGCGGCGTTGGCCCGCTCGTTCAGCCCCGACGCGATCAAAGACATCACGATCCCCGACACCGGCCTCAACTCCGACATCCACGCCAGCGCCGAGTACCGCGCCCATCTGGTCGGCGTCATGGCCCGCCGCGCCGTGGCCGGCTGCGCGTAGGCAGCGCAGCCCACAAGCGTCACTCAAGGCGAACGATAAAAGCGCTGCACGAGCCAGAGAGCCGCGAGAACGAGCAACGATCCGACGAGGGCGGCCACGACATCTCTCAAGGAGATCGTCACCTTGTCGAGTTCGGGAAAGAGCCTCAGCAGGCGGAACAAAAAGCCGCCGACGAGCGCGCCGACCAGGCCCAGCCCCAGATTGCGCAAAATGCCGAAGCCCTTGCGTTCCCGCTTGATAATCAGCCCGGCGAGGCTGCCGCCGAGCAGACCAATGATTACCCAAACGATGAACTGATGGAGTGAGACCATCGCGGCCTCCCGTGGTTCGGCGAAGCCGAGGCGTTCGGCTCCGTATTCGAATTTAGTCCCCGAGTGAACAAGAGGGCGCCATAATAGACCCTTCTTCGAACGGGGAGCAGGTTATGGCGTACAAGCTGGAGGGGAGCATCCTCGAGGTTTGCGACTGCAATGTGCTTTGCCCTTGCTGGGTCGGCGAGAAGCCGGACAACGGAACGTGCCAATCGGCCCTCGCCTATCATTTCGACCGCGGCACGATCGACGGGCTCGACGTTTCCGGGCTGACATTCGCGGTCAACGTATTCATTCCCGGAAATCCGCTGGAGGGCAACTGGCGGGCTCACCTTTACATCGACGAGCGGGCGAGCCCGGAGCAGGAGGCGGCGCTCCTCGGCGTGTTCACCGGCAAGCAGGGCGGGCCCGTCGCCGATCTCGCCGCGCTGGTCGGGGAGGTCGTCAAGGTCGAGCGCGCGCCGATCGTCTTCGCCGTGCACGAGGGAAAAGGCACCCTGCGGATCGGCGACACGACCGAGGCCACGATGGAACCGTACCGCGGACCGGGCGGCAAGCCGACCACCCTGGTCGACAGCATCTTCTCGACGATCCCCGGCTCGCCAGCCTATGTCGCCAAGGCCTCGAACTTTCGGATGAAGAACCAGGCCGTCGGGGTCGACGTCGATCTGCGCGACCACAACGCGATCCAGGGACAATTCGCTTTCGAGGCGTAGCAGGCGCACCCCCCGAATGCAGGCGGCTTCGCATCGCAGCCGCTTTTTGCCGCTGATGGCGGCGCTGACCGCCGCGGCGTGGCTGGCGCTGTGGCTGTGGGGACAGAGCCCCTATGCGCGCTAGCTCGACCACGGCAGCTGGGCCGAGATCGGGGTTGCCGGCAGCCTATGCCGGGCCTTGCCGGGCGGCCGTGACGCGCTGACCGGATCTCTTGTCGTCGGGGGCTGGGTGCTGATGCTCTCAGCGATGATGCTGCCGACCACATTGCCGCTGCTCGACATTTTCCGGCGCTTGACAAGGCAGCGCACTGACCGGCGGTGGCTGACGGCGCTCGTCGTCATCGGGTATCTCGCGGTTTGGAGCGTCTTCGGCCTTGCCGCCCACCTCGCCGACTGGGGCGTTGTGGTCGCGGTGCGCCAGTCGGACTGGTTGGTCGCGAATGTCTGGGTGATCGGCGCGGCCATTCTGGCGATCGCGGGGGGTTATCAATTCACCGAGCTCAAATACCGCTGTCTCGACAAATGCCGGGCCCCGCTCGGCTTTGTCATCGCGCACTGGCGCGGCGCCGGCGAGAAATGTCAGGCTCTTCTGTTGGGCATCAGACACGGCGCATTCTGCGTCGGCTGCTGCTGGTGCCTGATGCTGCTGATGTTCGTGGTCGGCTCCGCCAATATCGGCTGGATGCTGGCATTGGGCGCAGTCATGGCGGCCGAAAAGAACCTGCCCGCCGGCCGCCGGCTCGCGGCGCCGATCGGCGCCGTCCTGCTGCTTGCCGCGGTCTGGGTTGCCCTCGCCGGCGCGACCGCTTGATGCGGCGCTAGTGCGCCGCGATGCGCCTGACCAATTCCGAATAGCGCGCGAGGCGATCGTCGGCGGTGTAGAGCGTTGCCGGCTCGACCATGGCCTGCGCGACAAGAACGCGGTCGAATGGATCGCGGTGATAAAGCGGCAGCTCGGCGACGAGAGCCGCGGCATCCGATCGGATCACCAGCTCGACAAACCCGATGTCGACGGCCGTGCGGGCGATCTCGGCCGGCTTGACCGCGAAATCCGTGCGGCCCAGCCCCGCCTTGATGGCGATTTCCCAGATGCTTGCGACGCTGAACAGCACTTCGTTGGCGCCGCTTTCGATCGTGGCGCGCGTCTCCGCATCGAGACGATGCGGCTGCGCCAAGGCCCACAGCAGAACATGCGTATCGAGCAGGACGCGCATCAGCGGCCCTCAAACGCATCGAGAACCTCATCCGGCAAATCGGCGTCGAAATCCTCCGGCACGCGCAGCCTTCCTGCCAATATACCGAGTGTGCGCTTTCGTCGCGGCCCGGAAAGCGGCCCCAACCGGGCGATAGGCTTGCCTGACTTTGCGATGATGATTTCCTCGCCAGCCGCGGCGGCATCGACCAAGCGCGAGAGTTGGGTCTTTGCCGCATGAATGTTGATGGTGCGCATCGCATCTCCTAAATTCGGACTAAACTTAGTCCGATCCTGCCTTCCGATCAACAGCGCACGGCGAGGGTGGTGGCGGTGAGGCCGGCGCACTAAATTCCTTCGTGTCGAGAGCGGATCCCGCGCTATCGCCAGGCCGCATAAGCCCTCGACCCTCTCGTCGGGAGGGTTTTGTTGATCGGAATTGTCTCCGGATGACTTGCCCTCCCTTCCTCTGTCGACGACACGCTGGCGCTGCTCGGCAGCGCCGATTACGTCGCCGATCGCAGCCTCGCGACGGCGGTGCATCTGGCGTTGCACCTGAGCCGGCCGCTGTTTCTCGAAGGCGAGGCCGGGGTCGGCAAGACCGAGATCGCCAAGGTGCTGGCGAGCGCGTTGCGGCGCCGGCTCATTCGACTGCAATGCTACGAAGGTCTCGATGTCGCCTCGGCGGTCTATGAATGGGACTATGCGCGCCAGATGATCGAGATCCGGCTCGCCGAGGCGGCCGAGGAGGATCGCGCCGAGATCGAGAGTACGATTTTTTCCGACCGGTTCCTGATCAAACGACCGTTGTTGCAGGCATTGGAGCCGGATATCGCCGGCGCACCGGTATTGCTGATCGATGAGCTGGACCGCACCGACGAGCCGTTCGAGGCCTACCTCCTGGAGCTGCTCTCCGACTTTCAGGTAACAATCCCGGAGATCGGCACCATTCACGCCGAGCATCCGCCGATTGTCATCATCACCTCGAACCGAACGCGCGAGATCCATGACGCGCTGAAGCGGCGCTGCTTCTATTACTGGGTGGACTACCCGACCGCGGCGCGTGAGCTCGAAATACTGAAGCGCAAGGCGCCGGGCGCGAGCGAGCATCTGTCGCGCGAGGTTGTCGGCTTTGTGCAGAGGCTGCGCACGATGGATCTCTTCAAGCTTCCCGGCATCGCCGAGACGATCGACTGGACCGAAGCCTTGATGCAGCTCGATGTACTGGAACTGACGCCGCACGCGATCAACGACACGCTGGGCGTGTTGCTCAAATACCAGGACGACATCGCCCGCCTGCACGGCAGCGAAGCCGCCCGCATCCTCGAGCAAGTAAAGGCCGAGGCCGCGGCGGCGGGGGGGTGATCCGGTGCCAGAGGAACCTGATCTCCCCCTCTCCGCCCCGTGGGGCGGAGAGGGTCGGGGTGAGGTGCGGGAACGCTCCGCTCCCGACTACGGCGGTGCAGCCCACCTCACCCTCCCCATCGCCAGCCGCGATGGGTCCCCTCCCTCTCCCCCCGCGAGCGGGCGGAGAGGGCAAGTTCCCGAACATGGCCGTCTGCTCGCAAACTTGATGCATTTCGCGCGTACGTTGCGCGCGGCGGGGCTGCCGGTCGGGCCGGGCAAGGTCATCGACGCGGTGGCGGCGGTCAGGACGGTCGGCATCACCGACCGGCGGGATTTCTACTGGACCCTTCACGCCGTGTTCGTCAATCGGCCGGACCAGCGGCTGATTTTCGACCAGGCGTTTCATGTGTTCTGGCGCAACCCGGATCTTCTGAAAAAGATGATGGGGCTCGTGCTGCCGGAAATGCGGATCGACGGTGCCGAGGACGAGGGCACGGCGATGGTTCGGCGCCTCGCCGAGGCGCTGCATCCGGATATCGACAAAGAGGGCGAAGCCGAGGCGACCGAGACCGAGATCGATGCGGCGATGAGCTTCTCCGACCGCGAGCAGCTGCGCGGCATGGATTTCGAGAAGATGTCATTCGAAGAGCTGGCCCGCGCCAAGGCGGCGATCGCGCGGCTGCGCCTACCGGTGCAGGACGTCCCGACCCGGCGTTTCGCACCGGACCGCCACGGCGCCCGCGCCGATCTGCGCGCAACTTTGCGCGCGGCGCTGCGCTCGGGCGGCCTCATCGAGCTGAAGCGGCGCAGTCGACGCCGGCGCCCTCCGCCGCTGGTCGTGCTGTGCGACATTTCCGGCTCGATGAGCCGCTACAGCCGCATCTTTCTGCACTTCATGCACTCGGTGACGAACGACCGCGACCGTGTCCATACTTTCGTCTTCGGGACACGGCTGACCAACATCACCCGCTATCTGCGCCACCGGGATGTCGACCTCGCGCTCGACCGCGTCGCCGAGGCGGTGACGGACTGGTCGGGCGGGACCCGCATCGGCCATGCGCTCTGCGAGTTTAACCAGCTGTGGTCGCGGCGTGTGTTGGGTCAGGGCGCGATTGTGCTGTTGATCACCGACGGGCTCGACCGCGATGCCGGCGCCGGTCTCGCGCACGAAATGGATCGGTTGCACCGCTCGTGCCGGCGGTTGATTTGGCTGAACCCGCTGTTGCGCTATGAGGGTTTCGAGCCAAGATCTCTCGGGATGAAGGCGATGATGCCGTATGTCGACGAGTTCCGTCCGGTGCACAATCTCGAAAGCCTCGAGACTTTGATCGAGGTGCTGAGCGCACCGACCATCGCGGCGCGGGACGGCGGCGACGCCATGGCGCGCAAACCAGGAGAGGGCAGCATGAGCGATACGGCAGAAATTCTGGAACAGGCAGCGCGCTGGCGTGAGGCAGGCTCGGGCGTGGCGTTGGCGACCGTCGTGACGACCTGGGGTTCCTCACCGCGTCCGGTCGGCGCCAAGCTCGCCGTCAACGATACCGGCGCCATGGTCGGCTCGGTATCGGGCGGCTGCGTCGAGGGCGCAGTTGTCGAAGAGGCGCTCGAAGCGATCCGTGACGGCAAGCCGCGGCTGCTCGATTTCGGCGTCACCAACGACCAGGCTTGGGAAGTCGGCCTCGCCTGCGGCGGCAAGATCCAGATCTTTGTCGAGCGCGTCGAATGAAAGGACGCATTCTCGACCGAATTGTAGCCGCGGAGCGTGAGCACCGCAGTGTCGCTCTCGCAACCGACCTTGCTACGGGCCGGCAATTGCTGTTCGAGGGCGAGCATGCCGAGGGGGATCTGGCGCTCGACGAGGCGGCGCTCGAGAAACTGCGCGAGGCTTGGCGCACCGCCCGCAACCGGACCATCGAGACGGCAGCCGGCCGCCTTTTCGTCGAAGTACTCACTCCACCGCATCGCTGCTTCATCATCGGTGCGGTGCACATTGCGCAGCCGCTGGCGCGGATGCTGACAATGGCCGACTACGCCGTGACGGTCATCGACCCGCGGGGAGCGTTCGCGACGCAGGCGCGGTTCCCGGATGTCGAGCTGACGCAGGAATGGCCCGACGAGGCGCTCGAACGGTTGCAGCCGGATCGCGGGTCGGCGGTATTGGCCTTGACCCATGACCCAAAGCTCGACGACCCGGCGCTGGCCACGGCGTTGCGTTCGGACTGCTTCTACATCGGCGCGCTCGGCTCGCGCCGCAACCATGCAGGGCGCTGCGCGCGGCTCAAGGAACTGGGCTTCAGCGATAACGATCTTGCTCGCATCCACGGCCCGGTCGGGCTCGCAATCGGCGCGGTGTCGCCGGCCGAAGTGGCGATCTCGATCGCCGCCGAGATGACCCAAATCCTGCGTCACGGCGAGGCGGCGGAGGCGGCGTGAAGTTCGGCGAGGTCCCCGTCGCCGAGGCCGAAGGGGCGATCCTCGCGCACAGCCTGAAGCTCGGGACAACGGCGCTGAAAAAGGCGCGGGTGCTGTCGCGTGCCGATGTCGAGCTGATCGCCGCCTCGGGGGTTTCGGCAGTGACTGTCGCGCGGCTCGATCCCGGCGATGTTGGCGAGGACGAGGCGGCTGAGCGGGTCGCAGCGGCAGCCGTTGGCTCTGGAATTTCGCTCGGCGCGCCCTTTACCGGCCGCGCTAACCTCTTTGCTGAGGCGCGCGGGCTCCTTGTCTTCGATCGTGAACGGATCGATCGACTCAATCTCGTGGACGAAGCCATCACGATCGGCACCTTGCCGCCATTTGCGGTAGTCGAACCCAAGCAAATGGTCGCCACTGTCAAAATCATCCCGTTCGCCGCCTCCGACGACGCCGTCAAGCAGTGCGCTCAGGTAGCGATGTCTGAAGGCCCCTTGCTATGGGTTGCACCCTTCCAGCCGCGCTCGGTCGGGCTTGTGCAGACGCGCCTCCCCGGGCTCAAGGAGAGCATTCTCGACAAGACCCGGCAGGTGACCGAAGGCAGGCTCGCCGCACTCGGTTGCCGGCTCGTTTTCGAGGAGCGGTGTGCGCACGCGACGAATGAACTGGCGTCAATGATCCGCGATGCGTTCGGCCACGGCATCGACATTCTGCTGATCCACGGCGCCTCGGCGATCCTCGATCGGCGCGACGTCATCCCAGCGGCGATCGTCGCTGCCGGCGGCCGGATCGACCATTTCGGGATGCCGGTCGATCCGGGCAATCTGCTGCTCCTCGGGCATGTCGCGGAGCGGGTCGTGCTCGGGCTGCCGGGTTGCGCCCGCTCGCCCAAGGTCAACGGCTTTGACTGGGTGCTCGAGAGGCTGGTCGCCGGGCTGCCCGTCGGCTCCGCGGAAATCATGCGCATGGGCAGCGGCGGCCTTCTCGCCGAAATCCCATCACGGCCGCTCCCTCGCGCCGAAGCGAAGCCTGCCGAGCAAAGGCTTCGGGCAAAGCCTACCGGCCCCCGCATCGGCGCTCTCCTGCTCGCCGCGGGGCAATCGCGGCGCATGGGCGGCCCGAACAAACTGCTCGCCGAAGTCGATGGCGCGCCGATGGTGGCGTATGTGGCCCGGAGACTGCTCGCCTCTCGGGCACGGCCGATCATCGCGGTGCTCGGCAATCAGGCCGACGCGGTCGAAGCGGCGCTCGGCAAATTGCCGGTCGAACGCGTACGCAATCCGGAATTCGCCGGCGGGCTCTCAACCTCCCTCAAGCGCGGGATTGCCGCACTCCCGTCCGATCTGGAGGGCGCGCTGATTTGTTTGGGCGACATGCCGCTAATTTCCGGCCGGCACATCGACCGCCTGATTGCGGCGTTCAACCCGCTCGAAGGCCGCGCGATCGTTGTCCCGACCCGGCGAGGCAAGCGCGGCAACCCCGTCTTGTGGTCAAAGCGCTTCTTTCCCGAAATGGCCGAGCTCGCCGGTGATGTCGGAGCCAAGCACCTGATTGGCGAGCATGCCGAGCTCGTCGCAGAAGTCGAGATGGACGACGACGCCATCCTTGTCGACATCGACACGCCCGAGGCGCTGGAAGCACTGAGACAAAAGAAGAAACCTGTCGTCGAGGCCGCCTGCTAGGGGAGGACAGAGAATGCAGAGCGAGCGTGATCCGCTACCGTTCCGGCCGTATGAGTCGGGGACACAGCCGCCTTATGACGCGCCTAGCTACGGCAGCACCCAGAAGCGGCATCCGCAGGAAAGGCCGGTGAGCCTGCCGCATACAATCACCGAAACCACCGGGCCGCGCTTCAGCACCGCGCATTTCCCGCCGATCCCCGATCTGTCGATCGTTGACGGGAAAACGGCGCTCGGCGAGCGCATCATCGTGCAGGGCCGCATCACCGACGAAGACGGCAGGCCGGTCCCGCGCACCATCGTCGAGATCTGGCAGGCCAACGCTTCCGGCCGCTATCAGCACCCGGCGGACCAGCATGACGCGGCAATCGATCCGAACTTTCGCGGTGAGGGCCGGGTTTATACCGACGATGAGGGCTGGTACCGGTTCACCTCGATCAAGCCGGGCGCCTATCCCTGGCGCAATCACCACAATGCGTGGCGGCCCAACCATATCCACTTTTCGTTTTTCGGGTCTGGCTTTGCCGCCCGGCTCGTCACCCAGATGTATTTTCCGGGCGACCCGTTGCTCGAGCTCGATCCGATCTTCCTGTCGATCCCTGATGCGGCGGCGCGCAATCGCCTCGTCTGCTCGCTCGACATGACCGTTACCGAGCCCGAATGGGCGCTGGGCTACCGGTGGGACGTCGTGTTGCGCGGCCGTGGGGCGACGCCGATGGAGGCTTGAGACGTGCCGAGCGCCACCAGCAGCCAGACCATCGGGCCCTTCTGGCACCTGATCGAGCACCCGGAATGGGCCGATTTGACGCGCTTCGGCGCGGCCGGCGCGCGGGTCACGCTGACCGGCTCGGTCATCGACGGCGACGGCAATCCGGTAACGGACGCCGCGGTCGAGCTGTGGCAGGCCGATCCGCCGGCGGACGAGACTTTTCCGGGGTTCGGGCGCTGCCGCACCGACCATCGCGGCGAGTTCCGCTTCGATACGGTGAAACCGGGGCCGGTGCCCGGCCGTGGCAACACTCAGCAGGCTCCCCATTTCGCCATCGCGCTGCATGCGCGCGGTCTCCTCAAGGCCCTAATGACGCGGGTCTATTTTGTTGGCGACCCGCTCAACGAGACCGACCCGCTGTTGTCCTCGATCGAGGATGCCCGGCGCCGCGCGACCCTGCTCGCCCGACCCGAGAACCAGGGCCAGTGGCGGCTCGACATCCGGCTGCAACGCGGCCCACACGGCGAGACCGAAACCTTGTTCCTCGATATTTGAATCGCGCGCCTAATGCCGGAAATGGCGGATGCCGGTGAACACCATCGCGATGCCGGCGGCATCTGCCGCGGCGATGACCTCTTTGTCGCGCATCGACCCGCCGGGCTGGATGACGGAGGTGACCCCCGCTTCGGCCGCCGCTTCGAGCCCGTCGGCAAACGGGAAGAAGGCGTCCGAGGCGAGCACCGAGCCGATTGTCGGCGATTGCGCCAGTCCCGCTGACTTTCCCACCTCGGCTGCCTTGGCGGCGGCAATCCTGACGCTGTCGACGCGGCTCATCTGACCGGCGCCGATACCGATCGTCGCCCCACCGCGAGCGAACACGATCGCATTGGATTTGACGTGCTTTGCGACGGTATCGGCGAACAGCAGATCGGCAATTTCGCTCTCGCTCGGCGCCCGGCGGGTCACCGTGCGCAACCCGTCGCGCCCGGCAGAGACCCCGTCTCGCTCCTGGACGAGAATGCCACCGGCCACGGTCCGAAAACTGTGGCCCGCAGCGGCCGGGTCGGGCATCTCCCCGGTGACGAGAAGGCGTAACCCCGTCCTGCGGGCGAGAATCGCTCGGGCGGCTTCATCGGCCTCGGGGACGATCACGACTTCTATGAGCAGCCGGGCGATCGCCTCGGCGGTGGGCCCATCGAGGCGCCGATTGAGCGCGACGATGCCGCCGAAAGCGCTTACCCGGTCGCAGGCGAGCGCCTTGTCCCAGGCGTCATGCAGGGTGGTGCCGATCGCTGCGCCGCATGGGTTGGCGTGTTTGACTATCGCAACTGCCGGTGACGCAAACTCAGCGACCAGCTCGAAGGCGGCGTCGGCGTCGCCATAATTATTGTAGGACAGCTCCTTACCCTGGAGCTGCCGCGCGGTCGCAACCCCGGGACGGGTGTCGTCTGTACGGTAGAACGCGGCCGATTGATGCGGGTTTTCCCCGTAGCGCAGCCGGTTTGCCAAATGCCCGGTGAGGACGAACGACGTCGGGAAAGGACGTCGGGTCATCTCGCCCCATCCATTCGGCTATCGCGGCGTCGTAGGCCGCGGTCAGCGCGAAAGCCTTGCGCGCAAGTGCGCGGCGCATTTCTACGCCGATCGCTCCATTGCCGGCCGCCAACTCGGCAAGAACACGGTCGTAATCGGCGGGGTCGACGACAACTGTGACGGCGTCGTGGTTCTTGGCGGCGGCGCGGATCATCGCGACGCCGCCAATATCGATGTTCTCGACGCAATCCTCGGGCTCCGCGCCCGACGCGACCGTCTGGGCGAAGGGGTAGAGATTGCAGACGAGGAGGTCGATCGGTGCAATCCGCCGTTCGGCCAGCGCCGCGACGTGGTCCGGCCGATCGCGCCGGGCGAGGAGCCCCGCATGAATGGCCGGGTGCAAGGTCTTGACCCGGCCATCGAGGAATTCGGCAACTCCGGTGACTTCCGCTACCTCGGTCACCGGAACCCCGGCCGCGACGAAGGTCTGCGCCGAGCCGCCGGTCGATATTATCGTCACGCCGCGCGCGGCCAGAGCCCGGCCGAATTCAACGATCCCACTCTTGTCGCTGACCGAAATCAACGCGCGGCGGATCGGGAGAGGATTTGCCGTCATCGCCGCGGATATAGGGCTCTCTCGGCAGCTTCGGCAACCCTCAAGAGCCGCGGGCGAGCGCGGTCAGCAGAATGGCGACGGTCGCGGCTGATGCGGCTAGCGCGGTTGCATTCCACCCGTTCTCCGCCGCCCAGCCGCAGCCGATCAGCATGAGATCGGCGGCGATCACCCGCTTGACCACGGCCGCATGGCCGAGACCGCGACGCACGGCGTGCTGATAGAAATGCTCGCGATGAGCCTGCCAGACGCGCTCGCCGCGGAGCAAGCGGCGGACGAGGGTAATTGTGGCATCCGCAAGGAAGTAGAGCGGCAGGATCACCGCGATCGTCCAGCGTCCGCGAGCCGCGAGATCGAGCAGTAAGAAGCCCAGCACATAACCGAGCGGCACGCTGCCGATATCGCCGAGAAAAATCCGCGCCGGCGACCAGTTCCAGACGAGAAAACCGATGGCTGCCCCGGTCACAGCCGCCGCGAGCGTGCGCAGCGCAGGATCGGCACCGGCTCCGACACCCGCGAACAGCAGCAAACCGGCGCCGATTGCCGCAGCCTCGGTGCCGGCCAGCCCGTCGATCCCGTCCATGAAGTTGAACAGATTGATCCACCAGATCCAAACGAAGCCGATCGCGGCGAGGTAGAAAAGGTCACGCGGCCCGGGCAGAACAACTATGCCGATCGCCACGGCGGCGGCCTGCGCCAGCAGCCGCACGAGCGGCGAGAGGCCACGCAGGTCGTCGAACCATGAAACCGCCGCCAGCAGAACAGCGCCAAGGACAATCCCAAGACGCCCGACGGCATCGATTCGGTTCGGGCGAACACGGCCCAGGCGAGCAGTGTCGCGCCGATCACCGCGATCCCGCCGCCCCGCGGTTTCGGCACCTGGTGCGACGATCGCTCGTTTGGGCAGTCGAGGATCTTCCGGTGGGCGAGGACCGGAATGAGCAATCTGGTCGTAAGGCAGGTCAGCAGGCCGGTCGCGAGTGCGACTGCCATGAGCCAGGCGGCCTCACCCATTGCGGGACGGCTGATCCCCGGGAGAGGAAGCCTGGGCGGCCGGGTTCCTGGCAGCCTGATCCCCGGGAAACTGCTCTTCCTGGGCCTGGTCCGCGATGGATTTGCGCGGCTCCCGGCGAATTGCCCACCGCACCGTGATTCCCCCGGGCGGCACGGTCCCGCTCAGCACGACCTGCTGCGTCCTTCTCGCCTCGCCGGAGCCGAGATAGATGCTTTCGCCGAGCCCCATCTCGCCGCCGGCGGCGCGCAGCCGCCACACGATGCCGCTGGGCATGCGAAGCAGCGCAGCACTGCCGTCCCGGACCAGCTCTGCTTGAACCGACGGGTGCAGATGGAAGCGCACAGCAAAGGCCGCTCCCGGGAGACCAGTCAGCCGGTCCTCGCCGCGCAGATCCTCGCCGTCGGCGGAGAGAAACAGCTGGCGTGCATAGATCAGCCCAAAGCGTTCGCGATAGCCGTCATGTGTCGCGGAGACCCATTGCTGACCCTCATGCTCTGCACGCTCGCGAACAACCGAAGTCGGGGTGCGGCCGAGCGTGCCGTCCGCACGGATCTCGACCGAGTTGGTATCGGCGACTACCATCACCGAATGCGCGGCACTCGCCCGCGCGACACGCCACCAATTGGGTTTCGGGCCGCGATAGGCGCCGCAATTGACAATGATCCGCTCGCGCTCATGGCTCAATTCGAAAGACAAGGGGCCGGCATGAGCGTGGTCGTCGAAGCCACGCGGCGGCGGTTTCCCGGTGTCGATTAGAACGAGGGTTTTGAAGGCCTGCAGCCGGTCGAAGCCGGTTTCGGGCGCATGCGACGGCGCGCGCCCCTTGGCCTCGGACCGCGTCAGAACGAGATCGATCAGAACCCCGTCTTCCTCGAGCGAATTGTTGAACAACGCCAGTCGGCGGTCGCCATGGCGAAAAAAGCGCAGCATTGGCGCCATTCGCTCGATGGCATCTTTAAGCCCGGCCGGAACCTCGATCTGCGCCGAGCGTAATACCGCGCGCGTGTCGATCAAATCCTGCAGCACCTGCAATTGCAGCGACGGGCTGCGCGACAGGTGCCCGCCATCCGGGAGGATTTGAACCGACAACTCGCACTCGAGGCTCCTGAGCACTCTCGCCAAGCGCGGCTCGAACCCGCCGAGCACCGCCATGCCGGCGATTAGACCCTTGAACGCCCGCACTCGGCCTGCGCCGGCGACCTCCCAGGACGCGGTTCGCGCCAGGTGACGAAGCTGGGCGACGAGGCTCGTCAACATTGCCCGCCGCAGCTGATCGTCCTGGTCGCGCCTTACGATCTCGTCGAAATGCGCAATCCAGGCAAAAACCCGCGTTCCCAGCACGTCGGACCGCCATCCGATACCGTTCCAACCGGTATTCTGATCGAGCCAGCTTTGCACCAGATCGCGCGCTGCTTCGCGCGCACCGCCGCCCGCCGCGGCAATATCGGCAAGCCATCCGAAGGCGTGCCATGCGGCGAGCCATTCCTGCCCCGCCGAGGGCGGCGACCAGCGCGGCGCCGGGGCGCGGACGACTTCGCCGCAGAGCTCTATCTCACCGGCGGCAATCGCTGCGCCGCGCTTGGCGTCACCCGGCCAGCGCTGCGCGATTCGGAGGCGGAGGTCGGCGGGAACCCGCCCGATCAGGGTGTGCCGATAGAGTGGACCTGCGGCGAGTGCCTGCAGCGCGTCCCGGCGCAACCGGGTCAACAGCCCGGGAGAATCGGAACCAAGTCCGCGCCCGGCAATCGGTGGTCTACCCTTTCCGCTCCCGCTGGCCGCTGCCGTCATCTGACCGCCGCTCGGTGTCCAGCCCGGGCCGGCCGGGCCGAAGGGCGGTCACAGAAGGCTTGCCGGAGAGGGAACCCCATATCGTTTCGTAACAAGGAACGCCACCCACCGCAAGCCGGCGAGGGTCACGGGCGGTAGAGCAGTGGCGGAGCCCCGAAGATCGCGCTTGCGTTGGGATGCTTTTTTACCTTAAGCGCTGAGCTTCACCAGCCGTGCGCAGTAGAAGCCGTCGATGCCGTCATATTGGCCGAAATGGCACGGCAACGTCCGCAGATCTCCCTCCGGGGTGATCCATTCGGGGTTCTCGCCGACCTCGTCCGGCCGAATCTCGCGCCGCTCGACCGGTAGCCCGGCGTAGAGCAGGGATTCGATGCGTTCCAGCCCTTCTTCCGGCTCCAGCGAACAGGTGCAATAGACCAAAGTGCCGCCGGGCCGGAGCATCTCGACGGCCGCCCGCAACAAATTCTCCTGAACCGCCGAAAGCCGCGCGACGTCCTCGGGCAATTTAAGATGCGGCACGTCCGGGTGGCGGCGGATCGCGCCGGTCGTGCTGCAAGGCGCGTCGAGCAGCACCGCCTCGACCGGATGCGGCGGACGCCAGGTCAACGCATCGGCCCCGACCGCTTCGACCGGCAGGTCGAGCCGCTGCAGGTTGGCGACGAGCCGATCGAGACGGCGGGTCGAGCGGTCGACCGACGTTACGCGAGCACCGGCGGTCGCGAGCTGCGCGGTCTTGCCGCCCGGTGCGGCACACAGATCGATCACCTCGCGTCCGGTGATATCGCCGAATAGCCGCGCCGGCAGGGCCGCGGCCGCATCTTGCACCCACCAGGCTCCCTCGGCATAACCGGGCAAGGTTGCCAGGGCGCCGCCCGCTGCCCGGCGCAAGGTCCCGGTCGGCAGCAGGACCCCGTCCAGGGCGGCGCACCACGTCTGAGTACCGTCGCGCAATGTCAGATCGAGGGGCGCTTCCTTCAAATGTGCGGTGGCGATCGCCCGGGCGGTCGATTCACCATAGGTTCTGCTCCACGACCGCCACAGCCAATCCGGTGTATTGAGACGCGGAGCATCCTGCTCCTCGACACGACCAGCGCCTTCGACGCTCAACCGCCGCAACACGGCGTTGACCAGCCCCTTATGCGACACAAACCCACAGCTTTGCGCGATATCGACACTGGTCGCCACCGCAGCATGCGGCGGGGTGCGCAAGAACAGCAGTTGGGCGACGCCAAGGCGCAGGATGTCCTGCACCACCGCCGCGCGCGGCGCCAGCGGCATATTGAGGCAATCGGCAATCAGGGCGTCGATCTGGCCGAGCCGGCGCAGGACCGTCGCAACCAGGAGTTGCGCAAAGGCGCGATCGCGGCCGGACAGCTGATGCATCCTGGAACTGTCTTCGATCGCATCGTCGAGCGGTCGCTTGCGGCGGAGCACCGCGCCGATCAGGTCGAGCGCAACATCGCGTGCGGTCACCGCTTCGGACATCAAGGTTCTGATAAAGCCATTTACCGGGCGACACCCGATCAGAGGATGTTGCTCGCTCCAACACCTTGTTTCAACCTTTGTTCCCGCGCTCGGAACCAAACCTTGAATTCGCGACACCCCGCGCTGGACCTTTGTTTCAGGCGCTCGGACGCGGTATCGTTGAGGAGGGCCGCTGCTTTTTTTTCCGTTGTTCGGGCTAAACTCTGCGAAATGAATTTCGAATCGGTGAGGAAATCGAGCTGCATCCTCGGCGCGCCGTTGTCGGAAGCCGGCGGCGTCACGGTCACTGGCCTCGACCTGTCGGCACCGCTGCCGCCGAGCCGACTGGACCAAATCCGAGAAGCGTTTCGCGTCCATCACTTTCTGGTGTTCCCCGACCAGGTGCTGAGCCGGGAACAGCAATTCGAGTTTATTGCTAATTTCGGGGAGATCGAGCGCCACGGCGTGCGAAACGGCCAGACAAAGCGTTATGCGGCCGCTCACGTGATCTCGAATCTCGACAGTGACGGCAAACCCGTCGACCGGTCCACCTCGCCGGTGAGCAACTACCGCTGGCACACCGACAAATCCTACTACCCTGTGCCGCCGATGCTGACCGCGCTCTATGCGGTCGAACTGCCGCCGCGGGGCGGCGATACGGAATTTGCCAACGCTGCCATGGGTTATGACGCGCTCGCTGAGGCGACAAAACGGCGGATCCAGGGATTGCGGGTGGTGTTCTATTGGGGTGCGGGCGCCCGCAAACCGGAGGTAAGCCCGCGTTCGCCCGCGGAATGGGGGGAACGCCCGCCGGTCGACCATCCACTCGTGCGTACCCATCCGGAGACCGGCAGGAAGGCGCTCTATCTCGGCAATCATGCCTCGCACATACTCGGGATGCCCGAAGCGGAGGGAAGGGCGCTCCTCGACGAACTGCTGGAACACACGACGCAGCCGCAATTCATCTATACCCACCGCTGGCGCATCGGCGACCTGGTGATGTGGGACAATCGCTGCCTCCTCCACCGCGCCGTCGCCAATTACGAAATGGGGCGTTATCGGCGCGTCCTGCACCGCAGCGTGGTTCGCGGAACGGTGCCGTTCTGATTCGTCCGGCTGGCGCTCGCCAGACCCGTTTATGAGCCACCGGGCACCCCTCGGTCTCCTGGTCGCGGTAGCCGCGATCGCGCCGGCGGCGCTGCACATGCCGGTGCCGTCGCTGCCGCTGCTGGCCAAGGTGTTCGCGGCCCCTGCTGGAACGGTTCAGCTGGTTTTGACGCTTTTTCTCGCCGGTATTGCCGTCGGTCAGCTCGTCTATGGTCCCGTCTCCGATCGCTTTGGGCGGCGCCCGGTGCTGATCGCCGGGCTCGCCCTGTTCCTCGCCGGGACAGTGGTGTGTGGGCTTGCCTGGTCGTTGCCGATGCTGATCGTCGGCCGCGTGATCGAGGCCTGCGGCGGGTGCGCCGGCATGGTGCTGGGCCGGGCGATCGTGCGCGACCTGTTCGACCGCGAACGCTCGGCGAGCGCCATTGCGACGATCACGATGGCGATGAGCCTGGCGCCTTCGATATCGCCGGCGATCGGCGCATACCTTGCCGAATGGGTCGGCTGGCGCGCCGATTTCGCGCTGCTCGGCGCGCTCGGTGCGGCGGTGCTGATCCTGACGGCAGCGCGCCTCGAAGAAACCCATCGCCATCCCATGCCGGCCAATCTTGCGGCAATGGGTCGGTCCTTCGTGCTGCTGCTGCGCTCCCCGACGTTTCTCGGCTTTGCGTTGACGACAGCGTTCACCAGCGTCTCATGGTTCACATTCTTGGCGAGCGCGCCTTACCTCTTGTCCGAGGTGCTGCATGAGCCGCCGAGCACATACGGGCTGATGATCCTGCTGCCGATGGCCGCCTACATCCTCGGCAATGCCGGTGTCGCGCGCTTGTCCGTGGCTGTCGGCAGTGCCCGTCTTCTGATCATCGGGCTGGCGCTGTCGCTCGCCTCGGGGGTAATGCTCGCGGTCTGGTGTCTTGTCGCGATGACGCCCTGGGCACTGTTCGTGCCGATGGCGGTCAGCTCCGTCGGCAACGGTTTGAGCCAGCCTCCGGCAATCGCGGCCGGGCTCAGCGTCCATCCGCGCATCGCCGGCGCCGCTTCCGGGCTGCTCGGCTTCTTGCAGATGATGATCGCGGCCTTCGGCACATTGTTGATTGGCCACCTGCCGCAACATAGCGCTCAGTCGATGGTCATAGTCGTCGTCGTATCGCTGGCGCTCGCCTTGGTTTTCGGTCTGCTCGCCTTGCGTCGGCCCGGGGCAGCGGCCCGCCCGGTTAGATCCGCGCGGCTCAGTCCCGAGGCCGCGAAGCGATCCTGACAGCTGCCTGTATTACCTGTTTTATCAGGTCGAGATCAGGTATCGCCAACTCCGATCAACATAAACCTTCCCCGACGCAGCCACCGACTTCTACGCAATTACCATGCAATTATGGCAACCACATGGTCGATCGGCTTTCACCCGGCGATGGCACCGTCCGGAGCGCCGCCGGCAAGCGCCGCCACGTAGCCGAGAACCAGTGCGTAGGGCGGTGCAATCCGCCGGCTGAGGCTGCTGGCGCTCCTCTGCCGTTAACAGCGACGCCTGTGAGCCAATAAATCCTACTCGCCGGGTTTTCGCAGGTTGCCGACCGGGTCATATTGGCGAACCTGCAATGAACCGAGCACGTAGGCGACATCCTCGGGCCGCACCGCGGCCGCGTCGGTAGCGCAGATGCTCGCATGGACGATGTAGATATAGCCGCCTGCCCACTTTGGTCCGGCCTTTTGGACCGCGGCGCAATTGTGAGGCCCGTCCGAGAATTCGATCGACTTGTCTTCACCATTGCTCACAAAATTACGCCAATTAGTGCCACGCCGCGTCACCTGGTTCATGTCCTGAAAGTCTTCCTGATTGTATCCTGAATTACCATTGACATAGCAATACTGTCGATGTTTGGTGCCCTATGGCGGTAACCTTGTAGGGATCGAATATCAATGTGTCCGCTTCGATCGACAAGCGGCCGGAACTATAGATCGCAACATCGAGGGCCAAGTCGCAGTTGCTGCCGCCTTTCGGGTTGGTAATTTGATCTGTCAAGGCCGGCAACAACCTATACCCTTGCAGGCACTTGCCTCCCGTGGCAGGGGCGATGCGGGTCGCCGTACACGGGACCTCGCGAAATTTGTCCTCTTCGACGCGATATCGACCATTATAGGGATTTCGCTGGTAGGCCTTACCAGGATCGCGCAGGTAGGGCGCTGCGGCCGGGGCAGCCGGCGCGGTGACGGTGACGTTGGGAAGCGACAACTGCTCGGTTTGCTGGGCACCGGTGCCGGCCGCCGCCGTCGCGATCCCCAGTCCTGCGAGGACGCCCGCCAGGTGTCGCTGGCGATTGAGATTCAACTTGCCGCCATGACCGCGCCTCAGGCGGCCCTCGCGCTGGCAGTAGAGCTGGTGTCCTTCGCAGCGGCAAGGATCATGTCGGCGCCTTTCTCGGCGATCATCATCGTCGCCGCGTTGGTGTTGCCGGAAACCACGGTCGGCATGATCGAGGCATCGATCACCCGCAGCCCCTCGACTCCTCGCACCCGCAACTCCGTATCGACTACGGCCCGTTCATGTTGGCCCATCATGCAGGTGCTGGTCGGGTGGTAGGTGGTGCCAGCCGTCTGGCGGATATGGTCGAGGAAATCTTCGTCGCTCTGCGCCGCCGGGCCGGGCAAGAATTCCTCCGAGACGCATTTCTGCATTGCCGCGGTCTGAAAGATGCCTCGCGCGATCCTGAGCCCGGCGACCAAGGTATCCTTGTCGGCCTGCGTCGATAGGTAGTTCGGCTGGATTGCCGGCGGCGCTGCGGGATCGGGCGAGCGGATCCTGAGCCAGCCGCGGCTTTCCGGTCGGCACGGGATGCAGGTCGCCTGACAGGCCGGAAAATCGTGCATCTCCTCTCCCGGCCGCACAAAGCTGCCGGCGAGGAATTGATACTGCACATCCGGCGAGTCGAGGCCCGGCCGGGTGCGCGCAAAGAGCCCGATCGGCGCCGCTCCCATCATCAGTGCGCCGCGGCGTGCCAGCGCGTATGAAAACCCGGCATGAGCCTGCCGCAGCCGGCTCCGGGAGACCTCGTTCAAGGTGTTGGCGCGCCGCGCGCGATAGACGACGCGCGAGTTGAGGTGATCCTGCAGGTTCTCGCCGACCCCCGGCAGGTCGTGAACCACCGCGATGCCGTGCTCCTGCAGCAATTGCCCCGGCCCGACCCCGGAAAGCTGCAGCAATTGCGGCGAGTTGATCGAGCCGCCCGCCAGCAACACCTCGCGCCGCGCCCTGGCTCTGCGCACGATCCCGTCCTGCGAATATTCGAGGCCTATTGCGCGCTTGCCCTCGAACAGCACGCGGTGCGCCAATGCGCGGATCTCGACGCGCAGATTTGGACCGCCGCATTGCGGGCCGCAGATAAGCCACGGCAGCGCTGCAGCGCCGCATGTTGCGGACGGTCACCTGCAACGGTCCGACACCGTCCTGCTCGGCGCCGTTGAAAGTCGGGGTTGAACTTATGGCCGGCCTCCTGCGCCCCGGCAATAAAGGCGTCATGCAATTCGTGGCGGGCCCGCAGATCGGCGACGCACAGTGGACCGCCAATGCCGTGATGCTCGTCGGCGCCGCGTTCCTGGTGCTCGGCGCGGCGGAAATAGGGCAATACGTCCTCATACGACCAGCCGGTATTGCCGAGCTGGCGCCACAAATCGAAATCCTGCTTTTGGCCACGGATGTAGATGAGCCCATTGATCGAGCTCGACCCGCCGAGCACCTTGCCGCGCGGCCACAGCATGCGGCGGCCACCCAATTCGCCAAGCGGCTCGGTCTCGAACACCCAGGTGATCTTCGGATGGAAGATGTTTCGGTAGAACCCGGCGGGGATGTGGATCCACGGGTTGCGGTCCTTGCCGCCCGCCTCAAGCAAAAGCACGCGCGTCGTGCGGTCGGCGGTCAGGCGGTTGGCCAGCACGCATCCGGCAGAGCCGGCCCCGACGATGATGAAGTCGAATTCTCCGGTATCTTGCATGCCTGCTCTCCGCCAAATCCGGTCTGATATTCTATCGCGCCGCGCCGCTCGTTATATGATGAGTTGCAACTCAACGGAGCACGACATGCGTGCAGTGGTGTTGGCGATTATTGGTCTGATCGGTCTCACGGCAATATCCGGAACAGCGCCTGCTTTCCCGGCCGGATCAATACGGATGGTACCCGGCGCCGCGCCTTACCTCCTCGAGGCAGCCAAACGTTGCGCCCCCGGCTTTCACTGGGTTGGCAGACACCGCAATCGGCATGGTGTGTGGGTTCCGGGGCACTGCGCAATGAACCTTCATACATGAGCGAGCGCTTCACCTCGCCGCATACTCGTTGCATTCCGGTTCAAGTGAAATTCACCCGCTGACGCCCAATTCGTTGCGCAGATCCTTGATTACTTGGTCGCGCGTCCGGGTCTGCCATCGGCGGCGCCGGCCGATCGGCGCGTTTTCGATTTCCGGAGCCACCTTTACGGCGACAAACACCGGGCCCGGCTTGCCGAGGATTTCGGGCAAAGTGGCGGAGAAATTCTCGAGTTCGCGGAAGGTGAAAGCTCGGGGATAGCCGGCGCCGCGTGCGATCACGTCGTAGCTGGTATTGTCGGCATTGGGGACCGGCTGGCCGCCCGTCGTCGCGTAGCAGCCATTGTCGATCAGGAAATGATAGAAATTCGCCGGCTGCTGCTCGGCTATCGTGACCAGCATGCCGAGGCTCATCAGGATGTCGCCCTCGGAATCGAAGAGGATCACCCTCTTCTCCGGCCGCGCCAGCGCGAGCCCGAGCGCAAAGCCGGCGTGTCCGCCCATTGCCGGATCGCCGACCGGTACGTCCAGCTTCGGCCGCGTCGTGAGGTCGGTCCAGTAGCGGCCACCGCGGCCCGGAACGACGATCGCGTCCTCACGATAGGGGGCAAATGCCTTCAACATTTCGGCTGTGTGCATCATCGCGGGGGCTCTCTCTACCGATTGAAGCCGTGGTATTCGTCGCCAACGAGCACGACGACTGGCCTCTTGCTGCGTTCGGCCTCTTCGAAAGCGATCGAGATGCGCGGCGCATCGGCGTCGTTCTCGACGAGGTAGTAGTTGATCCCAAACGCCATCAGAAACCGCTCGGTATATGTAGCTGCGCTGTCCTGATTGACGCCGTGGCGCGTCCAGCCGCGATAGCCGACCATCAGCACGACCGGGATGTTGAGGCCCAACAGCCAGCCGCGCAGCGAATCCCCGGACTCCATCATGCCGGTGTTCTGGATCAGGATCAGCGGCTTGGCCCCGGCAACGGAAAGTCCAGCGGCGATCGAGCAGGCATGCCCCTCGCGGCTGACGCCGACGAGCCGCAACGACGGCTCCGCCTTCATCAACAGGTAGAGCCAGTTGGTCTCGCTGTCCGGCAGCCACACGACGTGCGTGACACCATTCTTCTTCATTTCGCCGAGCACTGTTTCCGGGCTCAGCGCGACCACCGCCACGTCATTCATTTTATCGCCTCCGTCCACCGGCATCCGCCTATCATAGCATCATGGAAAAGCTCCGCGACGAGCGCATTCTGTTCCTGTTCCGGCACGGCGAGACCGACTGGAACCGCGAAGGCCGGCTGCAGGGGCACACGGATACGCCGCTCAATGCCACCGGCCTGGCGCAAGCGCAGGCATTGGCCGAGAGCTTGCGCCCGCACCGGCTCGATGCGGTCGTGTCGAGCGATCTGGCGCGCGCCCAAACGACCGCGCGGATCGTCGCCGAGGCATTGGCGGTGCCGCTCTTCATTGAGGCAGGGTTGCGCGAGACCAATGTCGGCGCGGCGGAAGGCCTCCTGTGGACGGACGCCAAGACCCGCTTCGGCGAGAGGCTCACCGAGCGCTGGTTCTCGGATGGGGATGTCGCCTTTCCCGGCGGCGAGACCGGCATCGCGACCCGCATGCGGGGGCTCGCCGGTTTGCGGCGCTTCACCACGGCGCGGCCCTACCGGCGGATCGGCGTCTCCACCCACGGCGCAATGGTGCGTCAGCTGATGAAGCACGCCTTGCCGCCGGGCAGCCCGCCAATGCCGGTTCGCAATACCACGCTCTTCGTGGTCCGGTACGAGCCGGCCAGTGACCGGCTGATCGTCGTCGAGAGGGAAGAGCTCGAACTCCGCTGACGGGTTAATAAGGCCGGTCGCCTTTGATCTGCGAGCGGTGCATCAGCCGCCGGCTGTTCGGGTCGAACTCGTCGCGGCGGTGCATGACGCAGCGATTGTCCCACAAGACGAGGTCTCCGATCCGCCATTGCTGGTACCAGGTCAGCTCGGGGCGGGCCGCATGGGCCCACAGCGCGTCGAGCAGCCGGTCGCTGTCTTCGAGCTCGAGGCCCAGGATGTACGCGTTGCGCCGGCGTCCGAGAAAGAGCGCCCTGCGGCCGGTGACCGGGTGGGTGCGGATGATCGGATGATCGGCGCCCGGCGCCTTCCGCGGGTCGGTTACCTCGCTGAAGCCGCGCCGCAGCTCGCCGGCGCTGTTGTAGGTCGAATCGTGCCGGCAGAGCCGGCCTTCGACCTGCTGCCGAAGCCCGTCGGGCATGGTTTCGTAGGCGAGATACATGTTGGCAAAGCCGGTATCGCCGCCCGAGGGCGGCACCTCGAGCGCATAGAGCGCACTGGCGCAGGGAGGCTCCGGATTGTATGACATGTCGGTGTGCCAGATCGAACTCGTAGGCGCCGAGCGCGCCGATTGCCTTGCCGTTTTCGACGATATTTGAAATCACCGAAATATAACGGCGCCCCTCCTCAGCCGATTCGACATAGCGGTCTTCGCCCGGGATCTTTACGCGCGAGGCGGCGATCACCGGCGCCCAATCGAGTTCGCCGAAATGCGCACTGAACCGCATCAGCTGGTCGTCGTCGAGCCGCTGGCCGCGAAACCGCAACACGAGGTGATCGGCCCATGCCTGCTTGATGGCGTCCACCGCGTCCAGCGAGAGTTCCCGCGCCAGGTCGACCCCTTCGATGTCAGCGCCGAGCGCTGCGCCGGTTGGCTTTACCTCGATCCTCTGCCGCTCCAACACCGCTGCCATTTCCGTTTCCTCCAGCTCAAAGTCCAAAATCAGCTCGTCAATCGAATTGCATGCTGATGGTTTCGGCGACGAGGGCAGGGCGCGCGGCGCCCTCGACCTCGATCGTGTTCTCCGAGGTGATGCGCACGCCGCCATCGACCGGCTCGACCGATTTGATTTTCTGCCGCAGCCGAATGCGCGAGCCGGCCGGTACCTGCCCAGTAAAGCGGACCCGGTTGGAGCCGTAATTTAGCCCGCGCGAGCGGTGCTTGACGCGATAGAGGGTCTGGCCGAGACGCGGCACCAGCGACAATGTCAGATAGCCGTGGGCGATCGTCTTGCCGCCCGGCATCTCGCGCTTGGCGCGCTCGACATCGACATGGATCCATTGGTGGTCGCCAGTGGCGTCGGCGAATTTATCGATCAGCGCCTGATCGACGGTAAACCAATCGCTGACGCCGATTTCCTTGCCGACATACTGCGCAAGGTCCGCCGGCCGCTCGAGTTCGATCATCGTTTGTCCCATTCTTTTGTTTGTCGCAAATCGTCTACCCGATTTATGGCGGCCTGGGAAAGGCGTCAGGAACCGCTGCCCGCTCTCGCGCGGTTAATCCTGCGACATTCACTGATCAGCGAGGGATTTGGCGATGGCGACAAAAGCGAAAACCAAGGCAAACCGCACTGCCGAACGCAAATCGAGCCGCTCGCAGACCGCGAGTCGGAACAAAGAGCGCCAGCAGGCGTCCCGTAACGCGTTCGACGTCTTGGAAGAAGATCACCGGGAAGTCGAGGAATGGTTCGACGAGTATGATGAACTGAAGGACAGCGACGAAGATCGCAAGGCCGAGCTTGCAGAGAAGATCTGCCTGGCCTTGAAGGTCCATGCCCAGATCGAAGAAGAGATTTTCTATCCGCAGGCCCGCGAGGCCAGTCAAGGACAACGATCTGATCGACGAAGCGATCGTCGAGCATGCGACCGTGAAAAACCTGATCGCCGAAATCGAGGAAATGGAGGTCGGCGAGGAACTCTACGACGCCAAGATTCGGGTCCTCGGCGAAATGGTCAAGCAGCACATCAAAGAAGAGGAAGAGGAGCTCTTTCCGGAGCTGCAATCGACAAAGATGGATCTGGATGCGGTCGGCAAGGAACTCGCCGAGCGCAAGGAAGAGTTGATGTCGGAAATGAGCGCCTAAATTAGACGATCATAAGTGTCATTGCGAGCGTAGCGAAGCAATCTAGTGCCTGTCGAGCCTCTTCAGCCACGAGATTGCTTCGTCGCCTCCGGCTCCTCGCAATGACAATGTAATTGGAAGAAAAGCCCCGCCTTTTGGCGGGGCTTTCATTCCGCCAAAGGAACCCGGAACGCGGGGTCCGTTTTGGACGCATCCTCTTCTGACAACGGGATGATGCGATGACAACCGATCCGAAGACCGCCGGCCCGACCCCTCCGCTACCGCGCCAGCAACAGGACCCGCCCGGCTTTACCGAACAGCTCGATCCGAAGCCGGATCATGGGGAACACTCCTACCGCGGGTGCGGCAAGCTGAAAGGCCGCGCCGCGCTGATCACCGGGGCTGATTCCGGCATCGGACGGGCGGTCGCGATCGCTTTTGCGCGCGAGGGCGCCGACGTCTTGATTTCCTATCTTTGCGAGCACGAGGACGCGCGGGAGACGGCGCGCTGGGTCGAAGAGGCCGGGCGCCGGGCGGTGTTGGTGGCCGGCGACGTCAAGGATCCGGCGCATTGCCGCCAGCTGGTCGACCGTGCCGTCCGGGAATTCGGCAAACTCGACGTCCTGGTCAACAACGCCGCTTACCAGATGACGCATGCCAGTCTCGAGGAGATCAGCGAGGAGGAGTGGGACCACACCTTCCGCACCAACATCTACAGCATGTTCTATTTGTCGAAGGCGGCGGTCGCGCAGATGAAACCGGGCAGCGCCATCGTGAACACCGCTTCGATCAACAGCAAATCGCCCTCGCCGCAGCTCTTGGCCTATGCGACGACAAAGGCGCCATCGCCAATTTCACGGCCGGCCTCGCGCAGCTGCTCGCCGAGAAGGGAATTCGCGTCAACTGCGTCGCCCCCGGACCGATCTGGACTCCGCTGATCCCATCGACGATGGCGCCCGACAAGGTCGAGCATTTCGGCGAGAACACACCGCTCAAACGCCCGGGCCAGCCGGCCGAGCTCGCGCCCGCCTACGTCCTGCTCGCCTCCGACGACGGCAGCTATATGTCCGGTGCGATGATCCCGGTCACCGGCGGCCGCCCGATGCTGTAGGCGGTTTACAGCAGGTCGCGCAGCATTGCGACGAGCGGCTTGTCGGCCGGCGGCATCGGGTAGTCGCCGAGCCGGGCCGGGCGCACCCAGGCGAAGCGCTGCCCTTCGCGGGCGGCAGGAATGCCCGACCATTTGCGGCAGACATAGAGCGGCATCAGCAGATGGAAGTCGGGGTACGAGTGGGACGCGAAGGTGAACGGCGCGAGGCAGCTCGCCGCGACGTCGATCCCGAGCTCCTCGGCGAGCTCACGGATCAAGGCCGTCTCCGGCGTTTCGCCCGGATCGACCTTGCCGCCCGGAAACTCCCACAGCCCCGCCATCGGCTTATCCCGCCGGGCGCTGGGCCAGCAGCACGCGTCCGTCGGCATCGACGAGGGCCGCCGCGGCGACGAGAACCAGCGGAACAGGCACGCGTCCCCTCCCGGCTTACTAATGACCGGGCTGCCACTGGGGATACCGCGGCTGATGGCCCGCATCCAGCAGCCAAGGAACATCATGGGACGTCCAGATGTGCAAATTCGGCACGAGGCCCGGATCATCGTCCAGCGTCGCCACACGCAGGATCACGTGCGGCTGGCCCTGCCGCTCCGCTGCCAGATGGGTGCCACATAAGGTACAGAAACGGCGCAACTTTCCTAGCGAGGACTCGTACCCACTCAAATGCTCCTCGCCCGCTGTCCAGCGGAAGTGCTCGCGCAAGACGCCGGCGGTCGTCGTGTAGGCGCTCGCGTGCGCCTCTCGGCACGTCGCGCAATGACAATGCGCGATGGGCATGTCGAGCCGATCGATCTCGTACCGCACCGTCCTACACAAACAGCTTCCCCGGAACGGCATCCGTTTGCCTCCTCAGAGTTTGTGAAAGAATTGCCGATCGGCTGGGAGCGGCGCAGTGCGTCCTTCGAGACAGCCGCTGCGCGGCTTCCTCAGGATGAGGACATTTCTCAATGCCATCTGCGACTTACCTCATCCTGAGGAGCGTCGGGAGGACGCGTCTCGAAGGACGCAGGATGCCTCTGCAGCCGGATTTTTCATCACCGCCCGATTCTCCACAGCCTCTCAGCTGCGGTAGCTGGCATTGATGTCGATATAGCCGTGGGTCAGATCGCAGGTCCACACCGTCGCCTTGCCGCGGCCGATGCCGATATCGACGCCGATCGTGATCTCGCGGCCCTTCATGTATTCGGCGACCGGCGCCTCGTCATAATTGGGCACCGGGCCGCCTTCAGCCGCGATCTGAATGCCGCCGATCGAGATCGACAATCGGCTTTGATCCACCTTCTCTCCAGCCCTGCCGACCGCCATAACGATGCGACCCCAGTTGGGGTCGCCTGCAGAAAGTGCGGTCTTGACCAAAGGCGAGTTGCCGATGGTGAGCCCGATGCGGCGCGCCGCCCGTGCTGTCGCGGCCCCGGTCACCTCGATTGTGACGAATTTCCCTGCGCCCTCACCGTCGCGCACGATCTGCTGGGCGAGATCGGTCATGACCGCATCGAGCGCCCGGCGAAAATCCTCGAGCCGCCGATCCGCCGGGCTCACCACCGGCCGATGCGAGCGCCTGCTGGGTGGCGCAGAGCAGCACCGTGTCGCTGGTCGAAGTGTCGCCATCCACCGTGATCGAATTGAACGAGCGGTCGGCTGAAGCCGCGAGCAGCGGCTGCAGCACCGCGGGGGGTAAGGCCGCGTCGGTGAAGACGTAGGCGAGCATCGTCGCCATATCGGGCGCGATCATGCCGGAGCCCTTGGCAAAGCCGTTGAGACGGACTTCGACACCGTCGATATGTGCGGTCGCGGTGGCTCCTTTGGGGAAAGTGTCGGTCGTCATGATAGCGCGTGCCGCCGGCTCCCAACTCTCGGCCGAAAGCAACGGCATGACCTGCGGCAACGCCGCGATGATTTTTTCCGCAGGCGGCGGCTCGCCGATCACGCCGGTTGATGAGATGAACACCTCCTTGGGGTCGCAGCTCAACAGTCGCGCCGTCGCCGCAGCCGTGGTCTCGACGACTTCCTTCCCGGCGCGGCCGGTGAACGTATTGGAATTGCCGGAATTGACGACGATGCCGCGCACCTTGCCGCCCGGCAGGCAGTCGCGGCACCACACCACCGGCGCGCCCGCGGTCAGCGAGCGCGTGAAGACGCCCGCGATCGCGCTGTCCGGCGCCAGCTCCGCCAGCATCAAGTCGTCACGCCCGGTATACCGGATCCCGCAGGCGAAAGCGGCGAGCCGCACGCCGTCGATCGGCGCCAGCTCGGGAAAGCGCTCCGGAGCAAGGGGGGAAACACCAGTCATTCGAACTCAGAGTAGAATCCGCTACCCCCCGCGGCAGCCAAAGCCCCTTCCGGCCCTTCAGGGGGGAGAGGGAGGGTAAGTTCTGCGTGATTGGAGGCGAACGACCAGCGCACGAGACTACTTCGCGCTGGGTGGCAGCGGCTTGCCGTCGAGCCCGTAAGTCTCGACCTTGGCGGCGGAACGCAGCTCTTTCAGCTTCGCGTCGACGATGTCGTGCGCCACCAGCTGGCTGACCTCCTTGCGCGCTTCGTCAAAGCTCGGCGGCGTGCTGACGCGATGGTCTTCGACTTTGATGACATGCCAGCCGAACTCGGTCTTCACCGGCGTCTTGGTGTATTGGCCGGGCGGCAACGCAAAGGCGGCGTCGGCGAACTCCTTTACCATATCGTCATGGCCGAAATAACCGAGATCGCCGCCCGATTTGCCGCCGGGGTCGGTCGAATCCTTCTTGGCGAGCTCGGCGAAATCGGCTCCTTTGTCGAGCTCGGCGATGATCGCATTCGCCTCGGCCTCGGTCTTGACCAGGATGTGCCGCGCGTGCACCTCCTCGCGCCCACCCTTCTCCTTGGCGAAGGTCTCGTACCGCGCCTTGAGCTGGTCCTCGGTCTCGGCAGCCTTGATCGCCTTGTTGAGGTAGGCTTCCTGAATCAGGCGATCCTCATAGCGCTTCAGCCGGAGCTGCACTTCGGGATCCTGGTCGAGGTGATCCTTGCGGCCGGCCTCGGTGATCAGCATGCCGTCGACGAGCCGGTCGAGCAGCATCGGATAAATCTGGGCGAGCGGCATTTTTTGGACCTGCGGCGGCAGGCTCTGTTGCGCCGCCTCTAGATCCGAAAGGTGCAGCTCGGTTCCGTCGACACGCGCCACGACCGTGGTGCCCGGCGGCATCGGCGCCGGCATCGTGGCGGCAGGGTTCGGCTGAGGCGCCGGCCGGTCGGCTGCCAGCAAGATACCACCGCCGGCGACCACAGCAGCGAGACCGGCGGCACAAATCAAGCGAAGCGGAGTTATCGAGAGACGAGGATGCATCGCAGCACCTATAATGAGGACCAGCCGCTGCGCTCCGGCAGCCGAGTGGATGGATGAATGCATATCGATATCACGCAAACAAGGCGGCGAAAGGATGAAATCGCGCATGACCCCCACCTAATCCCGGTGGACGGCTCGAATTGACACGCCTTAGACGCCCGCCTATCTCTCGTTTGGTCGCCGTGCGAAGTTATCCGGCCTATTTTTCCCATTTTTCGAGGATCCCATGCTTGGTGCCTTAGCCCGGCGCCTGTTCGGCTCCGCCAATGACCGTTACGTCAAGAGCCTGGGGCCGATCGTTTCCGCCATCAACGAATTGGAGCCGCAGCTCGAAGCGATGTCCGATGACGAGCTGCGGGCGCGGACCCAGCAATTCAAGCAACAGCTCGCCGACGGAACCGAGCTCGACGACATCCTGATCGACGCTTTCGCGACCGTGCGGGAGGCGTCGAAGCGCACCCTCGGGCAGCGCCATTTCGATGTGCAGCTGATGGGCGGCATCGTATTGCATCGCGGCATGATCGCCGAGATGAAGACCGGCGAGGGCAAGACGTTGGTCGCGACCCTGCCCGTTTATCTCAACGCGTTGACCGGCAACGGAGTGCACGTCGTCACGGTCAACGACTATCTCGCCCGGCGCGACGCCGAGTGGATGGGCCAGATCTATCGTTTTCTCGGCCTGACGGTCGGCGTCATCGTCCACGACCTCGACGACATGCAGCGCAAGGAGGCCTATCTCTGCGACGTCACCTACGGCACCAACAACGAGCTCGGCTTCGACTATCTCCGCGACAACATGAAATTCCGGCTCGAGGACATGGTCCATCGGCCGTTCCATTACGCGATCGTCGACGAGGTCGATTCGATCCTGATCGACGAGGCGCGCACGCCGCTGATCATCTCAGGGCCAACCGAGGACAATTCCGAGCTCTACATGCGCGTCGACAAGCTGATCCCGGCGCTCGAAGGCGGCGATTACGAGAAGGACGAAAAGCAGCGCACGGTAGCCCTGACCGAATCGGGGGTCGAGAAGATCGAGCAGTTGCTGCGCCAATATGGCCTGATGACGACCGGTTCGCTGTACGACATCCAAAATGTCGGGCTGGTCCACCACGTCAACCAGGCACTGCGCGCCCACAAGCTCTTTGCCCGCGACACCGATTACATCAGCAAGGACGACAAGATCATCATCATCGACGAGTTCACCGGCCGCATGATGGAAGGCCGGCGCTACTCGGAGGGGTTGCACCAGGCGCTGGAGGCCAAGGAAGGCGTCACGGTCCAGAACGAGAACCAGACCCTGGCCTCGATCACCTTTCAGAATTACTTCCGACTCTATCCGAAGCTCGCCGGCATGACCGGCACGGCGATGACCGAATCGCAGGAATTCAGCGACATCTACAAGCTCGAAGTCATCGAGATTCCGACCAACGAGCCGTGTATTCGCGACGACACCGATGACGAGGTCTACCGCACGACGCGCGAGAAATACGACGCGATCGTGCAGCACGTGCTGGAGTGTCAGAAGAACAAGCAGCCGATGCTGATCGGCACCGTCAGCATCGAGAAATCCGAAGCGCTGTCGGCCGTTTTCAAAAAGCACAAGATCCAGCACAACGTGCTGAACGCCCGCTATCACGAACAGGAGGCCTACATCATCGCCCAGGCCGGCAGGCCCGGCACCGTGACGATCGCCACCAACATGGCCGGCCGCGGCACCGACATTCAGCTCGGCGGCAACCTCGATATGCGGCTGCGGACTGATCTGGCGCCGATCGCCGACCCGGCTGAGCGCGAGGGGCAGGCTGCCTCGATCCGCAACGAGATCCAGACGGCGCACGAGGAAGTAGTCGGCGCCGGTGGACTTTTTGTCGTGGGCAGCGAGCGGCACGAGAGCCGGCGCATCGACAACCAGTTGCGCGGCCGGTCGGGCCGTCAGGGCGACCCCGGCGCCTCGAAATTCTTTGTTTCGCTCGAAGACGATCTGATGCGGATCTTCGGCTCCGAGCGGATGGATTCGATGCTGCAACGCTTGGGGCTCAAGGAAGGCGAGGCGATCATCCACCCCTGGGTCAACAAGGCCCTCGCCAAGGCGCAGCAGAAGGTCGAGGCGCGCAATTACGACATCAGAAAGCAGCTCCTCAAATACGACGACGTGATGAACGACCAGCGCAAGGTCGTCTACGAGCAGCGCCGCGAGATCATGAATGCCCGCGACGTCGCTTCGACGATCACCGACATGCGCAATGAGACGATCGAGGAGATGGTCGCGCTGGCGATCCCGGAAAATTCGCTGGCCGAGCAGTGGGACACCGCGGCGCTCCACGCCGAGTGCCTGCGCCTCCTCGCTCTCGACCTGCAGCTCGCCGAATGGGCCAAGGAGGAAGGGATCACGGGCGACGAGGTGCGCGAGCGCATCACCGCCGCCGCCGACCGCAAGATGGCCGAGAAATCGGCGAATTACGGCTCCGATCTGATGCGCATGGCCGAGAAGAGCCTGTTGTTGCAGCTCTTGGACCAGACCTGGAAAGACCACCTCTTATCGCTCGACCATCTGAGGCAGGGGATCAATCTGCGCGCCTACGCGCAGCGAGATCCGCTCAACGAATACAAGCGCGAGGCCTTCGAATTGTTCGAGGCGATGCTGGCCAATCTGCGCCAGCACATCACGTCGGTGTTGTCGCATGTCGAATTGCGGGTGCAGCAACCCGAGCCGGCCTACGCAATGGCCGGCGGCGAGCCCGAGGAGGTGATGGCCGAGGAGCGCGCCACCGGCACAACCGGTCGGCCAATCCCGGCACCACGCACTCGGGGCCGCACCGGCTCCGGCAATGGCGCCGACCGCGGCGGGCCGCGCCCCGCCGGCCCCCGCGCCCCTTGGGCCGGCACCCCCCGCAACGCCCCCTGCCCCTGCGGCTCGGGCAAGAAATTCAAACACTGCCACGGCCGGGTCTAACGCCCGAAAGTGTTTGCGGCGCAGCGCGGCTCTCACGAGAGCTTCGCTACGCGCAATGCAACAGTGGAAAAACTACTGCGTTATATCTGACAAACCGACGCAATACGGTGCTCTATACCGGTCACTGGCGATCTCAGGTCGCGGGTTCATCAGCACCGGAAAAGCTGCTGCCGGCTTCACGAACCGCTACAACGTCTCCAAGCTCGTCTATCATGAGGTGGCAGGCGATGCACCCGGCGCCATCGCGAGGGAGAAGCAGATAAAGGCCGGGTCGCGGCGGAAGAAGATCCAGCTGATCAATCACTCGATGCAGATGGCAGGACTTATACGAAGACCTGTAACGCGGATCGAGATTGCTTCGTCGCTGCGCTCCTCGCAATGACAAGGGACGTCATTGCGAGCGCAGCGAAGCAATCTCGTGCCGGTCAGCTGAGCACCCCGACCTTTTTGCGTTCGATCAGGTCGAAATCGATGTGCGCGCCGAGGCCGGGTTCGGTCGGGGCGTGCACGAGGCCGTCGCGGTCGATGGTGATTTCTTCGGCAAGGCCGTATTTCTGCATCGCGTCCGGCAGCAAGACCTCGAAGAATTCGGTGTTCCGGATCGCCATGATGACGTGCAGATTGGCGACGTTGTTCAATGAATTGCCGCCGTGGTGCACCTCGAAATTCATGCGGAAGGCTTCGGCGAGGTGGGCGGTCTTGATCAAGGTCGTGATCCCGCCTTTGACCGCGACGTCGCCGCGCAGAAAGTCGGTGGCGCGTTCGAGGATCCACGGGACATAGGAGTCAAGCCCGCCGATCGGGTATTCGGTGGCGAGGATCGGGATGTCGAGCTTCTGTTTGAGCTTGACGTAATTGTAGATGTCCTGGTCGGCGAGCGGGTCCTCGTACCAGTAGAACCCCATCTCCTCGATTGCGCGGCCCACCCGCAGGGCCTCCTCGTAGCGGTAGCTCCAGGTCGAGTCGAGCATCACCGTGTAGTCATCGCCGACCGCCTTGCGCACCGCCTCGCAGACCTTGATGTCGTCGCGCCAGGATTGCGGCGGGTGGATCTTGTAGGCGCGCCAACCGGTCGATTGGTAATGCCGGGCCTGCTCGACATAGGCTTCGGGGGAGCCATGGATCTCCGAGCTCGCATAGGCGGCAATATGGTCGCGCGTCGTGCCGATCAACCGGTGGATCGGGAGACCAGCCGCCTTGCCGGCAATGTCCCACAGCGCAATGTCGCAGGCGCCGATCGCTCGCACGGTAGCAGCACGGGCGCGCGCCCATAAGAGGCGGTTGAGCCGCTCGCGGTCGAGCGGGTCCTGACCCATCAGGACCGGCTTTAGAAAGCGGATCAGCCCCGGCCCGTCGAGGCTCGCCGGGTTGGAGGAGGTGCCGAGAAAGGCGTGCCCGGTGAGGCCTTGATCCGTCGTGACCGCGAGCAGACCGAGATCGCTCTTGCCGGTCGGCCGCGCCGTGTGGTGGCCGTAAATTGTCGAAGGGATGCTTTCCCACGCGAACAGGGTCAGTGCGACATCGGTAATTTTCATTGGCTTCTCTGTTAGCGAAACGCTGGGATCGACACCTTGCGTCCTTCGAGACGCCCGCTTTGCGGGCTCGTCAGGATGAAGATTTTCCTTAATGCCATCATCAACCCAACCTCATCCTGAGGAGGCGCGAAGCGCCGTCTCGAAGGGCGCACGATCGTGTTGCAGCGCGCGTCTTTCGCACCTTCAGCCGACCAGTACAGCCTTGCCGATGACCTTGCGGTCGATCAGGGCCTGTATCGCGTCCGCCGCCGCTTCCAGCGGAAAGCGGCGCCAGATGCGTGGCTTGAGCTTGCCTTGTCCGGCAAGTTCGACCAGCGTCTTGATGTTGGCGGCGGCGATCTCCGGGTGGGCTTCGCTGAGCCCGCCGATCCGCACCCCGATCGCCTCTATCCCCTTGATCAGCAGGTAATTGGTGCGGGCCAGCGCCGGCGCGCCGCCGAGAAATCCGAGGATCAGGATGCGCCCGCCCCAGGCGAGGCAGCGCAACGACTCTTCGAATGTCGGGCCGTTGACCGGGTCGTAGACGATGTCGACGCCGCGGCCGCCGGTCAGCTCCATCACCTTGTCCCGGAAGCCGGCCTGGTAGTCGATCGCATGATCTGCGCCTTCCTCGAGGCAGACCGCGCGTTTCTCCTCGGTGCTGGCGGTAGCTATGACTTGGGCGCCGTAGAGCTTGGCGATCTGGATCGCGGGAAGACCGATGCCGCCAGCGGCGCCATGGATCAGGACCCAGTCGCCTGCTTTGAGCCGGCCGCGCTGCAGCAGTGCGTGATAGGCGGTGTGGTAGACATTGCGGAAGACTGCCGCCTCCTCCAGGCTCATCGCGGAGGGGATCAGGTCGCAATCCTCGGCCTTCGCGTTACCCGACTGCGCGAAGCCGCCGAGCCGATGTCGGCTCATCACCCGATCCCCGGGTTTGAAGCCGGTCACGCCGGGCCCGACGGCGACGACCTCACCCGCGCCTTCGCTGCCCGGGATGAAGGGTGGTTCCGGCCGGAACTGGTACTTGCCGGCCAGCATCAGGACGTCGACATACTGGACGCCGCGCGCCTGGATGCGGACCTGCAGCTCACCGGGTCCGGGCGGCGGCGGGTCGGGCACCTCACGCAGTGCCAATACCTCCGGTCCGCCAAACGCCTCGCAAACGACCGCCTTCATCGCGCACCGTCCGGATTATTCGGCGGCCTCGGCTTGGATATTCGCTGCTGGCGGCTGCGCGCGCAGCTTTTCCATGACTTCCCAATTCGTGTAGCGCGTAAAGCCGTTCTCGTCAAAGAACAGCACGGCGCCATTGCAGATGAAGAGATAGGTCGTGTCTTCGAGAGCAGTCGTCGCGTCGTGCAGAATGCCTGAAGGCTCATAGACATAGTCGCCCGCATTCAAGACGCCGTTTCTGACCTGAAGCTTGCCCGAGATAATAAAGGCGTGAGCGCCCGCGAGATGTTTATGGGGCGGTGCGACATAGCCCTTCTTCCAATGATGCAGCGAGGCCCAGGTCCCGGTCTCATGGCCGACCCACAGCACCTTGACGGAGGACAGCGGCGTCTGCTGGATCCACGGCGCCTCGGACCGCACCAGCGTATCCTGGATATTCTGAAAGGCCGGTCTGATGTCTTGCGGCAGCGGCATGTCGGTTCCTTTCCTATCGCGCAAATCACGATACGCTGCACTGGCGGTGCCGGCAAGGAACCCCACTGGAGAATCCGGCTAGTGGGACATCAACACCGGAACCGTCATGTGATCGAGGAGGTCGCGGCTGACGCCGCCGACCAACGCTTCGCGCAGCTGTGAATGGTGGTATGCGCCGGCGACGAGCAGGTCGACAGCGAGATCGGCGGCGCGGGAGAGCAGCACGTCCGAAATACGCAGGTCACCCTGCAAGGTTTCCTCGGCGCGAGCGGCGATGCCGTGCCGTTGCAGGTGATGCACGATCCGCTCTATCGAGGGATGGTGCTCCTCGAGAGCCGTCTCCCGCGCCCCGACAAACATCACGGTCACCGCCTCGGCATTTTCGAGCAGCGGCAGCGCGTCGTTTGCTGCCCGCGCGGCCTCCCGCGTCCCGTCCCACGCGACGAGCGCGCGCCTCCCGACGGTATCGAAAGCGCCGGCATACGGGACCACGAGAACCGGCCGGCCCGTCGCGATGACGATTTCGTCCGGGCGAAACCCGGTCGATCGGATCTCCGGCGACAGCTGGCCAAGGATGGTCAGATCGAAAGACTTCGCGAGATCGATAAAGACCGCGGTCTCGCCCGGCGAGAGGAGATGCCATTCGCCGCCGAGCCCGTGGGCCCGCAGTTCGGTCCTGAAGAGCTCTTCCACCTGCTCGGCGCGCTCGGCTTCACGCGATGCCGGTGAAATCGAGGTAGGAACGGTGTCGCCAAGGGTAGGCCCCGCTTCGGGCGCGATAAGAATCCCGGGGCCGGGATTGACCGGCACGCCCGGCATAATTGGGCTGGGCGCAGCATGCTCCTCTCGCATGATGTAGCAAGCAGTGATGTGCGCCTTGTGCGCCCGTACCAAGTTGAGGGCAAGCTTGAGCCGGCCGTCGCCGGCAGTGCTGGGATCGACGCCGACCAGGATATCCTTCAGAGCCATTTTTGCCTCACTGGGCCAATATTCGACGCAGCTCGGTCTTGAGCACCTTGCCGTAATTGTTCTTGGGCAGCGCATCGACAAAACGGTAATGCCGCGGGCGCTTGAAGCGCGCGATGGAGTCGAGGCACAGCCTATCGAGTTCTTCGGGCGCGACTCTCGTAGCTGGGCGGGCGACGACAAAGGCGATGACCTCCTCGCCCCATTCGGGGTGCGGGCGGCCGACGACCGAGACTTCGACGATGTCCGGATGGCGCAGCAGCACTTCCTCGATCTCGCGTGGATAGATATTGCTGCCGCCGCTGATGATCATGTCCTTGGAACGGTCGCGCAGGGTCAGAAACCCTTCCTCGTCAAAGCTGCCCAAATCGCCGGTGTGCAACCAACCGCCGCGCAAGGTTTCGGCACTGGCCACGGGGTTGTTCCAATAGCCTTCCATGACGCAGTCGCTGCGGGTGACCACCTCGCCGACTTCGCCGCTCGGGAGCTCACGGTCGCGATCGTCGACAACCTTGACGAGAACCCCAGTGCGCGGCACCCCACAAGAACCGAGCCGATCGCGCCAGCGGGGATGCGTCCGCTCGGCGTGCAGGCGCTTGTTGAGGCCGGTAATCGTCATCGGCGACTCGCCCTGTCCGTAGAGCTGGTAGAGCCGCGGTCCGAACAGCTGCAAGGCGCGCTCGAGGTCGGCCACGTACATCGGACCGCCGCCGTAGAAGATCGTCCGCAGGTTGCGCAGATCGGCGGCGGCGACCGCGGGCGCATGGACCAGCCGGGTCAGCATGGTCGGCGCCGCGAACATCGAGACCCGCGAATGACGCTGCAGCGCGTCGAGGATCGCCTCGACCTCGAAATGCGGGAGCACGACCTGATGCCCGCCGCGCAGCAAATGCGGCAATGCGTACAGGCCGGCGCCGTGCGACAGCGGACCGGCGTGGAGGTTGGTGTCGCGCTCGTCGAGCATGTCTATGTCGGCGTAATAGCAATGGCTCATAAAGAGCAGATTGCGGTGACTCAGCACCGCGCCTTTCGGTCTGCCGGTCGTTCCGCTCGTGTAAAACAGCCATGCCGGGTCGGTCGCCGCTGCATCGACCGGACGCATCGGTGCGCTCCGCTCTAGCAGGGTGGTGTACTCAGCGCTGCGGGTCGAGATGATCGGCGACAAGATCTCGACCGAATGCTCGAGCGGAGCGAGGCTCTCCGCCAAATTGGGCGTGGCGACCAGTAGTCGGGCACCGGAATCCCGGGCGATGTACTCGACTTCGCGGACATGGAGCCGGGCATTCGCTGGAACCGCGCAGAAACCCGACGTCCAGCAGGCGAACACCAATTCCAAAAACTCGGCGCAGTTCTCCATGCACAGCATGACGCGATCGCCGGGTTCGAGCCCGCGTCCGGCGAGGCCGCCCGCGAGGCAAGAGATGCGGCGGGCAAATTCGCGATACCTCCAGGCGTGGAAACCGTCGCTGACGGCCGGGGCGGCGGGCTGCCGTCGGGCGACATCGAACAACAGCGCTGCGAGGTTCATGGCGAAGCCGTGCCTAGGCGACCCCGTGATCCTTGAACCAAGCCAGCATTCTCGCCCAGCCATCTTTGGCGGCGTCGGCGCGATAGCTCGGGCGGTAGTCGGCGTTGAAGCCGTGCGGCGCATCGGGGTAGACCGCGAATTCACAGGTCTTGCCGGCCGCCTTGCACGCAGCCTGCCGCTTCTCGATCGTCTCTTTCGGGATGCTCTGATCGCCGCCGCCGTAGAGGGCGAGCACCGGGCATTTGACTTCGCCGGCAATATCGAGCGGGTTCTTTGGCGTGAGCTCGCTCGGCTTGCGGTCGGATCCGTACCACGCGACGGCGGCCTTCAAATTGGGGTTATGGGCGGAATACATCCACGTCGCCCACCCGCCCCAGCAGAAGCCGGTCACCGCGAGCTTCGTCGTGTCGGCCTTGCCTGATGATTTGGCGTAGGCCACCGCCGCGTCGAGGTCGGACATTACCTGATCGGTCGGGACCTTCACGACGATCTCGGAAATCAGGGTCGGGATGTCGGTGTATTTCGACGGGTCGCCCTGGCGCGCGTAGAGCTCCGGGGCGATCGCGTAATAGCCGCCTTTGGCGAGCCGGCGGCAGATGTCCTTGATGTGCTCGTGCACGCCAAAGACCTCCTGCACCACGAGCACGGTCGGGAAGGGCCCGCCCTGCGCCGGCATCGCGCGATAGGCCGGGATCGATCCGTCGGCAACCGGGACCTTCACCTCGCCGGCATCGAGGCCGTTTGTGTCGGTGGTGATCGTCTCGGCCGAGACCGGCTGCATCGACAGCGCAAAGCCGGTGATCAGCGAGGTCATGACAAACCCGCGCCGGCTCCATTTCGTGCGCGTCGAAAATCCTTCCAATCCGATTTCCGGCCCGTCCATCGTGTCCCTCCCTCTCATTTCGCACGAGAGTAATTTCCTGTTCTCAGCCCTGCACGGCAAGTGCCGATCACCGAAGAGTGAACCGTTCAGTAATCGTAATTGTAGTTGAGACCGATCCCGGTGCTGCCGGATTGGCCGGCCTCACCGCCGACCGTCAGATGCGGCCGCACCTCGATCTCTACGGTGACTTTGCTGGTTGGTGGCGAGACACCCTGGCTGACCCCGACGGACACTCCCGGTGCAATATATTTCCCGGCACTCAGCCCAGTATTGGCACCCGAACCCCCGCTCGCCGCCCCTCGCGGGTTGAGCGTTCCGGTGGTCGGGCTGGTCGCGCTCGAACCGAATTTGAACCAATCCAAACCAAGACTGCCGCGCAATTTGTCGAGCACCCCCGGGCCGCCGCCGGCGAGGGTAGCGGCGGCCGCGGCAAGCTGCAGTCCTTCGCCGGCGCTGAGCTGACCGACGCCTCTGTTGAACAGCACACGCGAGAGGATCTCGTCCTGCGGCACGGGTGGTGTCGAGCTCAAAGTCACTTTTGGCGCCGAGGCAACCCCGCTGATCTCGACTTGTGCGGTAATGTCGGCGGTGGTCGCCTCGGCGATGATATCGAGATCAGGATCGAGCTTCGCGCCGCCTTCGAAGGTGATCCGGCCGCGCGTGATCGTGAAGGTCTTGCCGAGCAGATCGACGGTGCCGTGGATCTGCTCCAGGGAGCCGGCTATGACCGGAGCGGCGCTCGTCCCGGTGATCGTCAGGCGGCCGCGCCATTCACTCTCCAACCCATGCCCCCGCACGAAGATGTTGCCGGGCATGTCGATAGCGATGTCGAGGGCCGCGGGAAGCGCCGGCTGATTGTCGGCGGGGGCCGGAGGGGCTGCCTTGCCGCCCTTGCCATTTTTTTCGACGACCTTCACCACGACCACATTGGGCGGCAGGCTGTCCGGCAGGTTGATGTCGGCGCGATCGACGGTGAGCGGCGCGGTGACCTTGGGCGCCGACAGCGGACCGGCGATCGACACGGTTCCGCTCGCCGTGGCGACCGCCTCGTCGCGCGCGGCGACCCGGAAGTTGGCGAGCGTCGCTGAGAGTTGGGCGGTGGGGCCCGCGGGACCGCTCAAGACGACGTTGCCCTGCGCCTTCAGGGTCCCGCTAGCACTGTCTGCCGCCGAGAACGAGGTCAATGTGAAGCGGTCGCGATCGCCGACGAGATCGGCTTGCATTTTGTTCAGGACGGCTCCCGTTGCGAAATTCTCGTAATGCCCGTCGGAGAGCTTGAAACTTCCCCTCGCAACGGGCGATGCGACCGTGCCGCCCACTGCGGCGTCGGCCGCGAAGTGACCGCTGACCCGGTCCTCGCCCAACGGCAGAAGATCGGCCAGGTGTTCGATCTGCCCGGCGCCCTGGACCTGCAGCGCGAGCCGGCCGTCGGACGGCACCGAAATCCCGAGCGGCGTGGGGGTCAGCAGCAGCGGAACCGAGCCCGTCAGCGCGACTTGATCCCCCTCGAGCCCGGTGACCTGCCCTTTGACATCGAGATTGCGGCCGTTCCAACTGCCGTCGACGCGCAAGCCCCAGACCTTTCAGCCGCGAATGTTTGGAGGAGGCGACGGTGAGTTCGCGGGCATTCACCGACATACGGCCTTGCGGAGCGCGAAGGGTTCCGCCGAGGGTCGCGGCGGCGTTCAGGGTGCCGCGCACGTTGCGGTAGCCGGCGAGGCGCGCCGCCGACGCGATCGGCAAATTGGCCACGTTCAAGGCGAGCGATACCGAGTCCCCCCGCACCCCGCCGCTGCCGGTGATCCGACCCGCGCCAAAGTCCAATGCGAGACCGGAAAACGCTAGATCTCCGCCATGTTTTGACAGGGTGAGCGGCTGCTCGAGCGCTAAGCGCTCGCCGCCCAAGGATCCGGCGAGCCGGTTGAGACGGAGGTCGGCCCGGCCCGCTTCGAGCGCGCCGTCACCCGCCAACGCGACCGTCAAGGGCTGGCCCTTGGCATCCCCCTGGAAAACAAAGCGGCCCGGCCGCGGTGCGTCCAAGCTCAGGGTTGCCGTGGCGAGCTCGCTCGCGCCGAAACTGGCGGCGCTCAGCGACAGGCGCGCGCTCCCCGCGGGAGCACGAAATATGTCGGCGAAACCTCGCCGTCACTGTGAGGCGGCCGGCAGCAATCCGTGAAGATCCGGCGCCCGCGGTGAGCCTGGTTCCGTTTACCGAGAAATCGACCAGCTGCCCACCGGGCGCGTCCAACCCGACGCCGAACTCCACATTCCCGCCGAGTGGTGTGCCCGCGAGCTTGGACAAGGGCGCGAGATCGGCCGATCGGCCGGCGACCGAACCCCGAACCAGGCCGGTGTCGAGGGCGATCCGAAGACTGCCGTCGATTGTGCTGTCCGCCGCAGCCAGCCGGAAATGCGGCAGTACCAGCTCGGAATTCCCCTCGCGCTCCGCGGCAAGCGAAAGTTTTCCGTCGAGGCCATAGGCGCGGAAAGTGCCGTCGACCGACGCCTTTGGGTCGGAGAGGTCTGCCGCTTGCGCTGCGAGACGCAGCCGATCGAGTTTGGCTCCGGCCGCGCTGAGCTCGGCGCCATCAATGTCGCCGCTGATCCGCAAATGGTCGAGCGGTCCGGCGATGTTGAGCTGGGCCGAGACCGCCCCCGCCAAATCGGTGCCGAATGCCGCCCCGAGCGGCTTCAAGTGAGGCAAATCGATAGCCAGTGCCGCGCTCAGCTCGTTCGATGCGGGAACAAAGCGCCCACCGCCGGAGAGGCTGGCCGCGCCGCCGGCGACGGCAAACTGGTCGAGGGTCAGGACCTCGGCATCGTCGCGTTCGATCGAGCCGGCGATCGTAGCCGCGCCGCCGATCAATGCGTCGGCGGCCGCGATCCCGGTCCTTAGTTCTTTTGCCGAGCCGGCGACCGTCGCCGTAAAACCGGCGGCGCCTCTACGCTCGGCGTTGGCCTCGAGCTCGATCGAGCCGGCCAGCGGATGGCCGGCCAGGCCCGAAAACGGGCGAAGATCGGCGATCGTCAGACCGGCGCGCCCCTCGATCGCCCCCGTTTCCGTCATTTGCCCGGAACCGCCAAGAGAAATGCCGGCGCCCTCGACGGAAAGCCGGGTCAGGTCGACGGCGCGTCCGTCGCGAGCACCGCTGGCCGCTAGAGACCAGGCGATGTCGCGGCCGAGCTCGGGAGGCACCGCGACACCTTCCGGCGCAACCAGCCCGAGGATGCGGCCCGTTGCCGCCAGGTCGATGCGCGTCTCGGGATTGTCGAGAGCACCGAGCGGGTGGGCTTGGATGTTGGCCTCGACGCGCTCCGCACCGGTGGAGGCCAGGCGCATTCCGTCGGTCGACAAACTCAGCTCGAGCGATGGCCGGCTCTGGGTGCCGGTCACCGACGCCCTGAGAACGGCCGAGCCGCCGAGCGGCTGCCCGAGCAAACCCGAAAGCGTCGAGAGGTCCGGGAGAGTGGCGCGCAAATCCGCGGCGACAGCTTTTTCCGGACCGCCAATGGCGAAGTGGCCCGTCAACGTGCCCGCTGCGATCTCGACGGAGAGCGGGTCGACGACGATCCCTCCGCCAAATTTCGCGCGCATGGACAGCGCGACCTGGTCGCCGACCAGCGGTGCGACCTCCGTCGGGAGCAGCGGGGCAAACCCCGCAGTGCCGGATATCCCGAGAATGGTTTCATCCGCTGCGGAAAGCGTCACATCAGCCGCCAAGTGGGCAGACGCACCTGCCGAGGCATTCACTCGGCCGCGCCAATCCGCGAGCGGTCCGGTGCCGTTTACCGAAAACGCTAAGCGGCAAGTGGTCGGTGCCGGCGAGCAGCCGGTCGAGCAGGAGGCCAGTGGGCTCGGCTGCATCGAGCTTGAGGCTCAGCACCGGGGGATCGCCTGCGATTTCCATCGCCAACAGGATGTTCCCGGCAGAGTCGTCGGTGCGGTGCAGATCCAGCGCAACATGCGCCTTGCCGTCCGCCAGCTCGGCGCTTCCCTCGGCGGTCGCGGCAACCTTCTCGCCCAACACCGGCGGTGCGAGCGCAATCTTGCCGATCGTCAGCCGGTCGAGGGCGACAGCTACCGGAAGGTGCGGCACCTTGAGGTAGTCGGTGAACGGCGTGGTCGATGGCGCGGTGCTGGATCGCGTCATCTCGAGCTCGGCGATCGTCAACGACCGGATATGCGCCCTTCCGGTCAACAGCGCCGATGGTGAGATGTCGAGGCCGGCATTACGCAAGGTGAGGTAAGTGCCGTCGCGATCACCGATCGCGATGCGTTCGACACTCATGTGGAACGGCACAAATCCGTCGAGGCGATCGATCTCTACCGTGAAATCCGGATCACTGACCGCTTGCGCGATCTCTTTCGCCGCCCAATCTTTGCCGATTCGTGTCTGCAGCATCCCAAAAGCTGCGGCGAGCACAACGATCAGAACACCGAGCGCGGCACCGAGCCAGCTAAGCAGTTTGACAATGCCGCCCATCAGGCTTGCTCTTCCTACTCGGGGGCACCACGCTGCGAGAGACCCTCGCCCGCCTCGCTGCGCTCGCCACCCTCCCCCGCACCGCGGGTGAGGGGTAGCACGCGATGGATTCGAGCAGTTGTGTTCATTTATTCAGAAGGCTTGGCCGAGGCTTATGTAGACTTGGATCGGCGAGTCGCCGCTGCGCTTGTGCAGCGGCGTCGCCAAATCGAGCCGCAACGGCCCGAACGCTGTGTAATAGCGCGCGCCCAGGCCCACGCCGAAAAGCGGCGTGCGGCCGAGTTGCGGCAGCGGGCTTTCGTAATAACTGCCGGCATCGACGAAGGGGACGATGCCTATCGTTTCAGTGATCTTGATGCGAGCTTCCAGATTCAGCACCAAGCTCGACCTGCCGCCGATCGGTACGTTGTTGGGAGCGAGCGGTCCGGCCATCAGATAGCCGTAAGGGCGGACCGATCCGCCGCCACCGGCGTAAATCCGCTGGTCGGAAGGAAGCTGCGACAGCGGCGCGCCGTCGAGCGAACCGAGCGCCAGCTTGCCGGCGAGGACCGCACGCTGCTCCGAACCCAGCGCCCAATAGGTGCTGCCCGAGAGCAGGTTGGTACTGAACGTCAGGTGCGAACCCGAGAAGGTATGGGCCGGTGTGACATTGATCTGCGCGCGATAGCCGGTGGTCGGGTTCAGCAGATTATCGGTCTCGTCGAGTTTTATGTAGGCCGGCAGACCGGCCAGCTCGTAATGCTGCGTGCCGGTCATCGGCGTGACGTTGGCAAGTTGGGTCACGTTCGCCTTTTCGGCCAGCAAGGAGAGGCCGCCGGTCAGCCAACGGTCGATCCGCCGCTCGATCCCGGCCGTCGCGAGCTCGCGTCGGCTGTTATAGGCGACCGGGGTGTCATTGGCGACCTCGGCGGTCGCCAGGAAATCCTGATCGATCGCCAGAAAATCGGGACGCCGGAAATTCGCGCGGAACACGTCGAGTTGCTGGCCGACCTCGGCGGAAAGCCGCAGATTTTCGGCATTGCCGAACAGGTTGCGGTTTTCCCAAAAAGCGCGGGCACCGAAGCCTTGGCTGGTGTTGTAGGCGAGCCCGGCACCGATCGTGCGATGCACCCGCTCGGTCGCATCGATCGTCATCCGCGCCTCGCCGGGATGCTCCGGATCGGCGGTGGGCGTGATCTGCACCGTGCTGAACAACCCGGTTTCGATCAGTGCCCGACGCGTCTCGTCGACCTTGCTCGCGTCATAGATCTCGCCGCCTTGCCAGCGCACACGCCCCTCGACATAGGCGGGATTGAGCCGTTCGAGCCCGGTGATCGCCACTGGGCCGAAATGCATGACCGGCCCGGGGTCGAGCGTGTAGGTTACATCCATCGTCTGGGTGCCGCGGTCGATCTCGACCCGGCGATCCTCGACCTTCGCAAAGGGATGCCCGCTATCGCCGAGCGCCGCCACCAGCGCCGTTTCGGTTGCGACCACCGGGGCGGTGCGTGCCGGATCGCCGGGTTTAAGCGGCAGTTTCGGTTCGTTCGGGATCACCAAGGGCTGACCGTCCGGGCCCTGCACCGTGACCGAGCCGACATGGTAGAGTGGGCCGGGCTCGACCTTTACGGTGACTTTTGCCGGCTCGGCCCCAGTGTCGACCTCGTATGAGAACCCCGCATCCCAATAGCCGAGGCTGTGTGCGGCGTCCGCAAGCCGGCCGAGATCGCGGTCGGCGCGTCGGCGCAACGCTTCTTCGGAGGCTGGCGGCTTGTCCTCGAGCGTCTTCAGTTCGGAGACTTTGTCCAGCAGATTGGCGAGATCGCTATCCTCTGCGCCGGTGATCTCGGCCCGGTAATTCACGTCGGCGCGGACAGCCGGACCGGGCACCAGCACCATGGTCAGCGATACCGCCAGAAAGAACCGTCTAACCCCCATGCCATCCCTATAAGCCAACGACGAACCTAGGCATATTATTCCCGAGGCCGAGTGCTTATCTTTTCCTACCAGCGGCACGCCGCGGGATATTTGCCGGATTCTGTCGAGGCACGGGGCGTACCTGGATCTCCGTGTACTCATGATCTACCGCAATTATACTATCAAACTCATATCTTCCGCGGGTTGCTTTCCCGATCTTGGTCGCAATTTATGGAGCGTCCGCCTCTGATCGCTGTGGGCTTTCGCGAACTCGGCACCCAGCAAGAAGATTTGGGCCGAGTAAAAGACCCATACCAAAACGATGATGAGCGCTCCCGCAGCGCCGTAGGTGGAGGCCATATTACTGCTTCCAATGTAAAAGCTAATCAGATGCTTGCCGACCGTGAACAGCAGGGCCGCTACAGCCCCGCCGAGCCAAACCTCTCTCCATTCCACTGGGTTATCCGGGAGTATTTTGAACATCATGGCGAAAAGCACAGTCGTGAAACCAAACGACAGCACGAGGTGTACGATGTGCAGGATGGTCGCGAGCCCAGGTAGGATCCAGTCAAGATAATCGCTGAACGCCGCCAACGCGGTGCTAATCACGAGAGATACCAGCAGCAAGAAGCCGATCACGAGGACGATCGACAGGCTAAGGAGGCGCGATTTTAGGAGATGCCAGACGCCAAGGCTCCCGCTCGCCGGAGCCTTCCAGATTACATTCAGGGCAGCCTGCAATTCACTGAATACGGCGGTGGCACCGATGACCAGTGTGCCGATCCCGACCACCGTCGCCACGATCCCGGACCGAGTGTTGCTTGCACTCCTCAGCATGGCTTGCACGGCTCCCGCGCTTTCCGGACCGACCAGATCAGCAAGTCCGTCGAACAGAGCGCCCTCTGCCGCTTTCTGACCGAAGGCGAGCCCGGCGATCGCGATCACCATGACCAGCATCGGCGCAAGCGAGAATACCGTGTAATAAGCAATGGCCGCACCCATGGTCGGGGCGCGGTCGTCGAGCCAACTGTAAACGGCGGTCTTGCACAAGCTGACCCATCCGTGAAGCCACATCGGACAAATCCGCATGAGGATTCTGCCAGAGGCCAGCGTGTCCGCCATTTCGCCCGCCTTCCATCTTAAAGCGCGTAGGGTTTCCTAGCTGAGGGGTTCTCGCTTGGGCGTACGCCTGCTGTTCGCGTTTGAACCTAACCGCAAGATCGGGAGCGGCCCGGCCGCCCTCCAGCCGAGGGCGTCCGTCGGAAGGGCACCGACATGACCAGTGTCATCGCCGAACAATCTCAGAAGGCAGCCTGATTGTTAACAAGGTCGCCCGAGTTTCACGCTCCTCAGCGCTGATTGTAGGGATAATCTCGTTGGTCGCGATAGTCACGTCGGGGGCCGCTATCGCCCTGAAAGCCCTCGTCGCGCCGGTTGCGGTAGTCGCCCCGCTCGCGATAGTCCGGTCGATCACCGCTACGCCCATAATCACGACGGTTCCTGTCGGGAGAATCCAGCCCGGCGCGATAGTCGCGCCAGTAACGCTCCTCCTGCAGTCGACCGTTCCGGCGCGCTTGGTCCTCCAGCCTTTGAGCGTCACTGGGATTCAGAACGTTGTTCAGAGTGCGAACCATGTCATTCACGTTTTGGGCGGAACCCGTGCGTACACCCGGCACGGCCGCTAGAAACCCGACTAGCCCAGCGGTGCAAAGCAACTTCATGGATGTTGAATGTCGCGACATATCCGGCCCTCCCACTTGATGAACAGTCGATTGACCCCGCGTTCCACTTGAGCTCAGATCCGCGGCTTGCCACTCTTTGGCGGATTTATTAGACAAGAGCTCCGCCCTCGATATCCCTGGGTGGGAAACATCCGCTGTCATATCACCTGACAACGAGAACAGATCTCGTTACCGCCGCCCATTACCGGGCTAGTCACTCGGCCTCATTCAACGAGCTCGACGAGCTCGGCATCTATCGATTGGTCCATCTTCGGTTTTTCTGAGCTCACGGTTACGCGCGCTCTGATTACCTGCCCATCGACTGGCAGTGTAATCGTATCGCCGCAGCCGGGCATTGACCGGCCATAAACGCGAAACTTCCTCCGAGAGCCGTCCCCACGAGCCAGCACAACATCGTGTGTCACTGCATCATGTGTCATTGTCTATCTCCATCAGCGAGGTTCATTTCGTAAAAAGTGCTCGACTACCAAATCAACCTGAAGCTAATCACCTGGGTTCCGTCAGCTCGGGGTGAAGGAAATCGGGTCTGGATCGCTTTCATTTGCGGTTTCGTTGACCAGCTGATCCAATTCCTCTGCAAGGTGGCGTAATTCCTGGCCCCAATATCGCCGCATCGTCCGGGCAGCGATGTCGGCGCCAACAAAAATGTGCAGAAAATGACACAAGCAAAAGACAAGAATCCTTAATTTAGGCTGGACTGTTGCCGGCACGAACTGCCCGCTCGGCTGTTCAACATTGGGGGGTCTATTGGCTAGGAGCCTCCCATGCGTTCAACTTTTGCCGTCACCACACCCCTGCTGCTGCTCCTGGGCATGGGCGTGGCCGACGCCGCCGATCCGACGCAACTTGCCGAGACGGGAGGCTTCCTTCTAGGCAATGCCAGCCGCTGCGGGGTCGCGGTTGAACGGGTGGAGAGCGCCGGAAAGGTGATCCACGACTTCATTGCCGCCGCCGCCAGGGACGCGAGCGAGGCAGAAGTTGCGGATTCGCGCTTTTCCGAGATCTTCACAGCGAGCGCTCTCCCAGACCAAGACCCTGGGGCGTTCCCGTCCTGCACGGTGGTGATCCAGCAATTCGACAGGCTCGAGCGACACCATGAGCAGACCAGCAGGAACCGCGAAACCCGCGTCATGAGGCCGGCCTTTTGAGCACGCAAACTGTATCCCTCGGTGATCACAAGTAATCACCATTGTAACACCCGGCGAGCCAACGGAACTCAGTCTTTTGCTCGACTGTTGTCGAGATGAAACCTTGAGTTGGTAGAGTGCTGGGGAGAGGAAAGGAGAATTCGCAATGCGACAGTACGACGGATTGACCCCAGAAGAGCGGGCTAGAATAACCGAAATCCAAGACTTTCTTATAGACCGATATGTAGAACAAAAGGAAGCACTTGAAAGAGGCGATGCCCTCCGTGCCAAGGAGATTGCCCGGGAAATTAAAGAGCTCCAGCACGAGAAGGAGGAAATCAAAGAGTGGGCCGCTACGTAATCGACATGAGCGAGATCAGAAGATCGACACGTGAGGCGCTGCTTGTTGCCGTTATCGGGTTCGCTCTCCTGATTGGTTTGGGCGCCGCGAGTGCGCAGACCGGGGGAGCAGTACAATACCCGCCCGCCTCGGTCGGAGAGGATGCCCAACCTCCGCCACCGGCGAGGATGGTGCCTCAAACCATGTCACCGCGACAGATCGAATTAGGCGTCAGCGGCCCAAGCGAACGACCCCGCTACGTGATCCGAAGCGTCCGCCCGAGCAGATCACCGACACCGCCGCCGACTCTAAGCGGGAATTAGCGAGAGTGTCCGGCGGGGCGCCGCTAGCCGCTATTCCGCTCCGCCGCCCTTTCGACTCGGCGCTTTAAACGACGGATCTCCGGCGACAGTTTGCGATCGGGTGTATCGCGCAAAAACGCGTCGATGCCGCCCTTATGCTCGATAGTCCGGATCGCCGCTGCAGTGATGCGCAACCGGATCGACCCTACGGTATCCGAAAGGACCGAAATCCGCTGCAGGTTCGGCAGATACCGGCGCTTGGTCTTGATGTTGGAATGGCTGACATTGTGCCCGACCTGGACGCCCTTGCCGGTGATCCCACATTTGCGCGCCATACCCACCTCGACAAATCACCGACACAATACGCAACGCGCGGCCCCTCGGAGGGGCCGCGCGCGGGGTTCTTTACGCCTTTGGGGCGCGTTTGGTCAAGCCGGTATGTCGGCGAGGAACCGGGCTTCCGCAAGCCTCGTCGACAAACAACGTCAGCAGCTCGCGCGCCGCCGCGGTCGGGGTGCGAATGCCGGCCGTGACTTCCTCCTCGGCGGCGGCGAGGCGCGGGGCAACGCCGGGAGCGGCGCGGAAATGGTCGAGGAGGGTGTCCCCGATCTCCGACCACAGCGCGGCGCTCGCCTGCTGCGTGCGCCGGCGCGTCCAGGCGCCGGTGTGCTCGAGCGCGGCGCGGAACCGATCGACATCGTCCCAGAGCTCGCGGATGCCGGTCCCCTCCAGCGCGGAGACGGCGCGGACCGGGACCTGCCACTCGGGATAGGGCGGTCGGATCAGCCCCATCGCGCTTGCATAATCAGCGATCGTGCGGTGCGCCGCGGCGGCGAGTTCGCCGTCGGCCTTGTTTACCAGCACCAGGTCCGCGAGCTCGACGACGCCGCGCTTGATCCCTTGCAGCTCGTCGCCTCCCGCCGGCGGCAGGATCAGGACGAACATGTCAACGATCTCGGCGACGGCTGTTTCGGCTTGGCCGACGCCGACAGTCTCGACCAATATCGCGTCGAACCCTGCCGCTTCACACAGCAGGATGGCCTCGCGCGTGCGGCGCCCGATGCCCCCGCGGCTGGCGCCGGCGGACGACGGGCGGATAAACGCCTCCGGCGCAAGCGCCAGCTCGGCCATGCGGGTCTTGTCGCCGAGGATCGCGCCGCCGCCGCGCTTTGAGGCGGGATCGACGGCCAGCACTGCGATGCGCCGTCCGAGCGCGATGCCGGCGAGGCCAAAGCGCTCGATAAAAGTGGATTTGCCGGCCCCCGGCGGCCCGGAAATGCCGATGCGCACGGCTTTGCCGGTTTCGGGCAGGAGCGCCTCGATCAGCCTCTCGGCCTGGTCGCGATGGTCGGGTCGCGACAATTCGACCAGAGTGATGGCCCGCGCGAGCGCCCGCCGGTCACCCCGCCGCAGCGCCCGGAGCAGCGCTGCGCCGCTCACCCCATCCGGACGGGAAAGAAGGACCCGTCGCCGCGCTTGCGACGCACGCATTTGGCGGCCGTCTCCACCAGGATCTTGTCGACGATCTCGACCAGATGCTGCACGCGGAAGGGCTTCAGCAGATAGTGCTGGCCGCTGGTCTGGAGGCGCTCCAGATGGCGATGATCGCCGGTCACCAGGATCGGGCCGCATCCCTGATCGCGCGCCATCTCGGCCAGCGCAAAACCATCCTCGTGTCCCGGCTGGGTCACGTCGATGACGACGATGTCGTAATCATCCTCGTCGAGCTCGACTTGCATTTCCGCACCGGTCTTGACCATCGCGAAACGGAAGCCTTCGTCGTGGAAAATGTCGCCCAGCAGATCGCGCACGTCGTCATCGTTTTCAACAATCAATACCTTGCAAATCCGCGCCATTTATATCCCCGTGCCGTCAAATCTGGGTCGTTCCTGCCGTTTCAATCCGCCGCGAGGGCGGCTTCGCGCCGAACGGTCTCCTGCTGGCGCGCCCACATAGTCGCATAGATGCCACGGCGGAGCAGCAGTTCCGCGTGGTGACCGCGCTCGACGATATGGCCGTGGTCCAGCACCAGGATCTCGTCGGCATCGACGATCGTCGACAGCCGGTGCGCAATGACGAGGGTGGTCCGGCCGGTGGAGACTTCGGCGAGGCTCGCCTGGATTTCGCGCTCGGTCTTGGTGTCGAGCGCCGAGGTCGCCTCGTCGAAGATCAGGATCTGCGGCGCCTTCAGGATGACACGGGCGATCGCGACGCGCTGCTTCTCGCCACCAGAGAGCTTCAGACCGCGTTCGCCGACCATTGTCTCGTAGCCGTCCGGCAATGTCATTATGAAATCGTGGATGCGAGCCAGCCGGGCGGCTTCTTCGATTTCCGCCCGTGTCGCTCCGGGGCGGCCATAGGCGATGTTGTAGTAGATCGTGTCGTTGAACAGCACCGTATCCTGCGGCACCACGCCGATCGCGCGACGCAGGCTGTCCTGGGTCACATTGCGGATGTCCTGGCCGTCGATCTCGATCGAGCCGGCATTGACATCGTAGAAACGAAAGAGCAGCCGTGCGATCGTCGATTTGCCGGCTCCGCTCGGGCCGACGATGGCGACCGTCGCGCCGGGCGCGACATGGAAATGAACGTCCGACAGTATCGGCCGCCTCGGATCGTAGCGAAAATCGACGCCGTGAAAAGCAACCATGCCCGCCCGGACCTTCAGCTCCGCCGCGCCGCGCCGGTCCACGATCTCGGGCTTGACCGCCAGCAGCGCGGTCATCTGCTCGAGGTCGGTCAATGACTGCTTGATATTGCGATAGACCATGCCGAGGAAGTTGAGCGGCGTATAGAGCTGGATCAGATAGGCATTGACCAGCACGAAGTCGCCGACCGTCATTTCGGCCGCCGCCACGCCTTCTCCCGCCAGGATCATCACTCCAACCAGCCCGACCGCGATGATCGTGCCCTGACCGAGGTTGAGCAGGGTCAGGGTCGTCTCGCTCTTGACGGCGGCGCGTTCATAGGCCTGCAGCGCCGCATCATATCGGCGCGTCTCGTGCTCCTCGTTGGCGAAGTATTTGACCGTTTCGTAGTTCAGCAAACTGTCGACGGCCTTGGTGTTGGATTCGGTGTTGCGCTCGTTCATCTCGCGCCGAAAACGCACCCGCCAATCGGTGATCGAGAAAGTAAAGGCGATGTAGACGAGGATTGTCGCGAGCGTGACGGCGGCAAAGGTCCAATTGAAGAGCCGCCACAGGATCCCGCAGACCAGCAGGATCTCGAACAAGGTCGGAACGACGTTGAACAGCATAAAAGTGAGCAGGAAATCGATCCCCGCCGTGCCGCGCTCCACGGCGCGCGACAACCCGCCGGTGCGTCGTTCGAGATGAAAACGCAGCGACAAAGCATGGATGTGGCGAAAGGCCGACAGCGCCATCCGGCGGATAGCACGCTGGCTGACCTTCGCGAAGACGGCGTTGCGCAGCTCGTTTAAGCCCTTGCGACATCACCCGGGCGAGGCCGTAGGCGATGATCAGCGCTACCGGGACGGCGATCACGACCTTGGCTGGGGAAAGGGCGTCAACGGCCTGCTTGTAGAGAAAGGGAACGCAGATGTTGACGAGCTTGCCGGCGAGCAGAAAGACGAGGGCCAGCACGACCCGCACGCGCAGCCCGAGGGAATCGCGCGGCCAGAGGTAAGGTGCCAGCGATTTGAGCGCCCGCAGCTCGTGCTTCAGACGACCCTTCTGGTGCGGCGCGCCGAGAATGGGAAGCGGACGCCCGTGCGGGCTCACCCCGTGGGTTCCGCCGGTTCGGGGCCCGTCAGCTTTGCCACGCCGAGGCCGCGTGTCAGCTTGAACGCCACCAGCAGGGCGGCGGCGACCAGCGCCGCTCCCCAGAAGAACGCGGCATTCCGGCCGAACTCAGCAAAGAAGAACCCTGCGGCCGCCGGGCCGAGCACGCGCGAGAGGCTGCCGACCGATTGCGACACGCCCAGCACTTCGCCCTGTTCTTCGCGCCCGGCCCGGCGCGAGATCAGGCTGTTGAGCGAGGGTTGCGTCAGCCCCATGCCGAGCGCCAGCGCGCTGATGGCGGGTGCGAGCAACGGCACGCTGCGCGCCAGCGGCATGATCAAGAGTCCGATGCCGATCAGCGCAAGACCGCAAACCAGCAGCCGCTCCTCTCCGAAACGCCGCGTCAGCGCGCCGATCAACCCACCTTGCAAGATCGCCGAGAGGACGCCGACATAAGAGAAGACGTAGCCGACTTGCCCGGGCCCCCAGCCGAATTGCTCGATCGCCCACAGCGCGAAGGTGCTCTCCATCGCGGCAAAGGCCAGGATGACCAAAAAGAAGATCAGGATCAGGCGCGACAACACCGGGCGGCCCAGCACGTCCAAGATCGCGCTGACCCGGCCGCGCGGAGGCCCGCCCAAGCCACGCCGGTCGGCCGGCAGGCTCTCCCTGAGCAACAGAAACACCCCGCATAGGGCGACAAAGGAAAACCCCGCCGCCACCCATGCCGGAGTTTGTACATCGGCGGTTGCCGGATCATGACCCGCCAGCAGCCCGCCGAGCGCCGGACCGATGATAAAGCCCAATCCGAACGCAGCGCCGATCAGGCCCATCCCCTTGGCCCGCTCCTCCGGTTTGGTGATATCGGCGATGTAAGCCTGAGCTGCAGCAATGTTGCCGGCACAGGCGCCGGCCAAGGCCCGTGCAGCGAACAGCATCCACAATGCCGTCGCGCTGCCGATCCAGAGATAGGCGAGCACCGAGGCGGCCATGCTGATCATCAGCACCGGCCGCCTGCCGACGCGATCGCTGAGCCTTCCCCATAGGGGCGCGGCGAACAGCTGCATAAGCGAATAGACCGCCAGCAGCGCCGTCACCTGTTCCGCCGAGGCTGCAAAGCGCACGGCATAGAACGGCAGCAGCGGGATGACGAGGCCAAACCCGACGAGATCGACAAAAACGATGAGGAAGAGGGTCGGCATCTGTGCCGCCCTGATATCGCGCACCAGCCGCGGCCGGGCAAGAGCCCTGCCGCGGACACCCGGATATTCGGACAGGGCGACGATCAGCCGCCTGGCGAGAATGTCAGCCAGGCCCGCCCGGCAAAACCTGCAATTCTCGGTACAATCGCAGCGCGATGAGAACAGCGAGGGCAACCGCGAACGCCCAGCTAAGCGGTAAAGGTGCGATGCGCGCCATCGCAGTCGCGGCCCAAGCGAGGAGAGAAAAACGCTCGAGCCTATGGCGAGCGCGAGCAGACCAGCGAAGCAGCGCCGGCCGATCCGGCCCCTGCTTTCCAACCAAAGCGCGGCGCTCGCAGCGACCAGCCCGACGCCGCCCGCGGCGATCAGCACTCCGGGCACGGCGCGGTCTCACGGTACCTGGGGCTGCGTGCAACGCGCTCAAACAGAAGCTCGATGCTGCGGCGATCGACCCCGTCACTCTTCATCAGTAGGCCGACCAGGGGATCTTCAACCAGTTCGGCGAACGAATACTCTGTCGTTTTGTGGTCCATTACGCTTCTCCCGACCCCCGATCCCATTCATCTCCAACAACTAGTAGCTAAGTCGTTAATAGCCCGGCGCCACTCCGGATGTTCAGGGGGTCCGGCGCGTCAAAACCCCGGCCGGCATCACTGAATGAATACAGGCGGGGACTGCTTCATGTTCCCGACGAGTTCCCGTCGCACGCCGAAGGGCTGGACGCAGCGAGTGCGGCAATTCACACTCGCGCGGTCATCCGCAGGAGGGGCCGGCGATGGAACTGGGAAAACTCGGTGTTTGGATTTCGATGGACGGCATGACCGCGGTGGCGGCGGCGGCGTTCGCGAAACGGGTCGAAGAGTGGGGGTATGCCGCACTATGGATCCCCGAAAGTCGCGGGCGGAATGCGCTGGTGCACTCCGCCTGGCTGCTCGCGAATACGCAAAAGCTGGTCGTCGCGACGGGCATCGCCAACATCTACGCCCGCGATCCGATGGCGATGGCCAATGGACAGCGCGGCCTCAACGAGCAATCGGATGGCCGGTTCCTGCTGGGAGTCGGGGTGTCGCATCGGCCGATGGTGCAAGGAATCCGCGGCCACACCTACGGCAAGCCGGTGTCGACGATGCGGGCCTATCTCGCGGGGATGCGCGACGCGCCCTATCAGGCGCCGATGCCGCGCGAGAAGCCGCTGACGGTTGTCGCGGCATTGGGGCCCAGGATGACAGCTTTATCGGCCGAGCTCGCCGATGGTGCGCACCCATACAATACGACGCCAGATCACACCGCGAAGGCCCGCACCATCCTCGGGCCCGGCAAGCTCCTTTGTCCGGAAGTCTGGGTCCTGTTGGAGACCGACCGGGCCGCGGCGCGCCGTGCCGCGCGTGAGGCGCTTTCGCGTTATATGCAGCTCGAGAACTACGTCAACAGCTGGCGGCGCGAGGGCTTCGGTGATGACGACCTCGCCGGGGGCGGCTCGGAACGCTTTCTCGACGCGATGGTCGCGTGGGGCGACGAGGGAGCAATCCGCGCACGGATCCAAGAGCACTGGGAAGCCGGCGCCGATCATGTCTGCATCCAGCCCATCAATGCGCAGGGTTCACGGCAGGTCGTCGATGACAAAATTCTCGAAATGCTGGCGCCCGCGCGCCGATCTTGACGCGTTTCGGCACGGGGCCGACATTGTAGATCGAACTGCTCGCTGGCGCGGCCTCGTGCCGTAGCGGGTCGGAATGCGAGAGGGCGATGACCATGTACTCAGAAACAACCCGATCGATCAAGGTCACGGTCAAGCCGTTCTACCTGGAAGACCAATCCTCGCCGGTCGAGAACCATTACGTCTGGGCCTACCATGTGCGCATCGAGAATCGCGGCAAGGAAACCGTCCAGCTGCGTCACCGGCATTGGCAAATCACCGACAGCCGCGGACAGATAAAGGAGGTGCGCGGCGATGGTGTCGTCGGCGAGCAACCGGTGCTCGCTCCCGGCGAGGCCTTCGAATACACCAGCGGCACCCCGCTGCCGACACCGTCAGGGATCATGGTCGGGACGTATCAGATGGAAACGAGGGGCGGCGACAGCTTCTCGGTCCGCATCCCCGCCTTTTCGCTAGACAGCCCCCATCAGGCGGTTCGGCTCAACTAACCGCTGGGCGGGGCGCTTCATATTGCGCTCCCGCCCGTGCGCCTTTCCAGCCAGAGAAGCCCCAACCAACAAGAGAAGCCTTGATGCCGCGAGCTTTCCCCCAGTCCGTGTCCCTGTCCGCAAATCCCCTCAAATCCGTCCCGGCGCAGCGGCCAACCCGCGAGGAAGCCTTGGATGCGGTTCGCACCCTGCTTCGCTGGGCCGGCGACGACCCCGGCCGCGAAGGGCTGCTCGGCACTCCCGACCGCGTCGTGCGCTCCTACGAGGAATTCTTCAGCGGCTATGGTGTGGATCCGGTAGCGCTGCTGCAGCGCACCTTCGAGGAAACCGATGGTTACGACGAAATTGTTGCGCTCAGGGACATCCGTTTCGAATCGCATTGCGAGCACCACATCGCGCCGATCATCGGCAAGGTGCACGTCGCCTATCTGCCGAACAAACGGGTGGTCGGCATTTCAAAGCTCGCGCGGCTTGTCGAAGTCTATGCCAAGCGATTGCAGATCCAGGAAAAAATGACGGCGCAGATCGCCAACACGCTCGACGAGGTGTTGCAGCCCAAGGGGGTCGCCGTGGTGATCGAGGCGGCTCACCAATGCATGACCACGCGCGGCGTGCACAAACCCGGCGTCACGATGGTGACCAGCCGGATGCTCGGCGCGTTCCGCGATGACCCGCTGAGCCGGCGCGAGGTGCTGTCGATGATCGGCACCCCTGGCGGCGCCAAGCTGGACAACGTCTGAGCCGCTAGCCTTTCGGCGGTGGCTCGGGAGCGGGCAGGACGCGCCTTTCGACTTCGCCGGCGAGATCGCCGAAACTGAGAAAGATGCGGTAGCTGCGCCAGTCCCGGCGATATTCGATTTCGTCGGGCAACGGGATCGAGGCGGTCGAGACCATCGCCAGAAGTTGGGCATCGCCCTGCGGTGCGCCGGTCACCACGCCAGGAACCGGTGCGACGCTGTGGATGCCAAATATGTTGCCTTCGTAGGGGGTATCGATCTGTCTTTGGTAAAACGTGACGCTCGGCGACGAGTTGACATGGAGGTACGAAGCCGGCGTCGCCTGGCCATCGGGCGAGACCAGCTCCGCGGTACGCAGCGGCAGGCGGTCGATGGCATCGATTTCGATGCTGTTGACGACACCGCCCGGAGGGAAGCGCGCACGCAGTTGATCCGTCGGCAATGGCGCCAACCCGCCCTCGGGGGCGCAGGCCGAGACGAGAGCCAGCATCAGCAAAAAGCCGGCGGCACGCATCCGACCCGCAGGACCGATGACCTCAGCCGTGCTGCGCCCCCGCCTCCCGGCGTACCGCCTTTTGCAGAAAGTCGAGAGCGGCGGCGACCTGCGGGTCGTTGCCGGTCCCGATGATCATCGGCTTGATCGGATGCTCCGCCTCGGCGGTACTGGTCCGACCGGCGGTTGCGGAGCTGGCGCCCGCCGGCGAGTTGATCGAGCCTCCGTTCTTCAGAGCCCCGTAGAGATCGCTTTCGAAGCTGATGACCGCATTTGCCACTTGTTGGTTTTTCGGCACATTGACGACGATGTCGGGCGAAATGCCCTGGCCCTGAATGGAACGGCCGGAGGGTGTGTAGTATAGCGCAGTCGTCAGGCGGAGCGCGCCGCGGCCCTCCAGCGGAATGATCGTCTGAACCGAGCCCTTGCCAAAGCTGCGGGTTCCCATGACCGTCGCGCGGCGGTGGTCCTGCAAAGCGCCGGCGACGATTTCCGCAGCCGACGCCGAGGCGCTGTTGATCAGCACGACCATGGGTGTCCCGCGCAACACGTCGCCGGTCGCCTGAGCGCGGTAGACATGGTCGTCCGCCGTGTTGCGGCCGCGAGTCGTGACCACGACGCCTCCGTCGAGAAATACCCCGGCAACATCGATCGAGGCGTCGAGCAACCCGCCGGGGTCGTTACGCAAATCGAGGACGAAGCCGTTCAGCCGGCCCTGTGTCCGCGCCTTCATCCTCTCGATCGCGCCGGCGAGCTCCGAAGCGGTATTCTCGGTGAAAGTGGTGATACGGGCATAGCCGATGTTGTTCGGCTTGAGGTCCGATTTGACCGAGACGACCCGGATCACGTTGCGCGTCAATGTCACATCGAAAGCGCCGCGGTCGTTGCGGGCAATAGACAGGGTCACCCTGCTCCCCGCAGGCCCGCGCAGCCGCTTGACCACTTCCTCGACATCCATGCCTGTGGTCGGAAGAGCGTCGATCTTGACGATGCGGTCTCCCGGTTCGATGCCCGCCTCGGCAGCCGGCGTGCCGTCGATCGGCGAGATCACCTCGGGCACTTTGCCTTCGAGGGTCAGCTCGACGCCGATGCCGCCGAATTGGCCGCGGGTCACCGCGGCCATCTGCTGATATTGCTCCTGATCCATGTAATCGGAATGGGGATCGAGCCGCGTCAGCATGCCCTTCAGGGCATCCTTGGCCAGCTCACCGCCGGTCACCGGCGCGACGTAATTCTTCTCGACCTGCTTCATCGCATCCTGGATCAGGCCGAGATCGCTCGGGTCGGCCGGATAGGCTCCGGTGCCCGCCCCGGCGCTGTCACAGGCGTAGAGCGTCAGCGAGACCAGGACGACGGCGGCGGCCCTTACAGCCGAGTGGTGCGGGCGTGAAATGTCGATCATCGGGTTCTCGCGGAGGGTTTGGCGCGGATCAGCCGCGCAGAATGTAGTCTCTAGGAGGCCTGCTTCCAGGGTGGGTCCGCCCGAGGGCGGTCAGTCCAGGGAGAAACCGCAGGTGCGCAAGAAGGTCGGAAAGCTCTGGCCTTCGGGTTGGACGGCCTGCCGCGCCTTGTCTTCCGACCAACCATAAAAAGACGCATGGCCAAAGACATCGGGCGAGCGCTGCTGCTCGCGCGGCAGCGAGTATCGCGCATCGCGGCGCCGGTCATAGGAATCGACGGCTTCGGCAAGTCGCCGGTCATCGTAATGGTCGACGTGCACAGTTGCTTCGAGTGGAAGGCGCATGCTGACGTGTCCGGCAGCGACGGGATAGCCGACGCACAGCCCCGCTACCGGGAACACCTTGTCGGGTAGACGCAAAATCTCGGCAACGGCCGCGGCGTGGTTGCGGATGACGCTGATCGGGCAGCACCCCAGATCCGCGGTTTCGGCAGCCAGGATGAAGGTCTGCAAGACCAGCGCGGCATCGATGGCGGCGTTGAAAAAACCTTCGAGCCTGCCGTTCTCGTTGTTGTGACCGCGCCGCTCCCCAATCCGCTCCAGGCGGTGAGCGTCGCCGCAAAAAACCAAAAATTCCGGCGCGTTTCCGATCCACGGCATGTCGGGCACGAGCTCCGCGATTCGATCGCGGCTCTGGCGGTCCCTGACCCATACGACGCTGGCTTGCTGGAAATCCGATTTCGAGGAGGCCGAAAAGGCGGTTCCCAGCAATAGGCGCAGCAAGGGCTCGGGCACCGGGCGCTCGGCATAACGCCGATGGGTACGCCGCATCAGGACTTGGCGCAGCCATGGCAGATCGGGTAGATCCGGGGCGGGTTCGGTTTCTTCGCCGAAGCGCGCCCGCCACTCAGCCTCGCAGCTCATGCTCATCTCCTCGCGACCGCGCCGCGGGCCATCCTGATAGGGGCAGAGCGTCCTTCGAGACGGCCGCCCTGTCCTGAGGAGCCGCCGCAGGCGGCGTCTCGAAGGGGCGGCCTCCTCAGGATGAGGACCTTTTCTTCATGCCATCAATAATATACCTCATACTGAGGAGCGCCCAGGGGGCGCATCTCGAAGTACGCACGACCGCAATGCAGCCTCTAGTGAGACTTCACGGTGACGGATCTTCGGGCTGATTACGTCATTGTCGGGGCCGGGTCGGCGGGGTGCGTGCTCGCCGATCGGTTGAGCGAGGACGGCGCGCGGGTGGTATTGCTCGAGGCCGGCCCGAGCGACTGGCACCCGATGATCCATGTGCCCGCCGGCGCTTTGCATTTGCGGGCCAATCCGCTGGTCAACTGGAATTACTACACCGAGGCGGAGGAGGGCACCGGCAACCGGTCATTGCATTGGCCGCGCGGCAGAGTGCTGGGCGGCACCAGCTCGATCAACGGCATGCTCTACGTCCGCGGCAATCCGGCGGATTACGACGGCTGGGCGCAGATGGGCTGCCGCGGCTGGAGCTATGAGGACGTCCTGCCCTATTTCAGGAAATCCGAACATTATGTGTCCGGGGAGTCGGAGTATCGCGGCAAGGGCGGTCCGCTCCTCGTCGAGGATTACCGCACGATCCTGCCGTTGACCCATCGCTTTGTCGAAGCCGCGCAACAGGCCGGGTTTGCCTTCACCCCCGATTACAACGGCCGGGTCCAGGAGGGGGTCGGGTATTCGCAAATGACGCGGCGGGGACGGTTTCGCGGGTCGACGGCACAAACCTTTCTTGCCGAGGCGCGGCGGCGCCAAAACCTGCGGGTCGAGACCAAGGCGGTCGCGACCCGGCTGCTGTTCGACGGAAAGCGCTGCACCGGCGTCGCGTTTCGCCAGAACGGCAGTGACCGGCGGGTCGCCGCGGCGCGCGAGGTCGTGATCAGCGGCGGCACGGTCAATTCGCCGCATCTGCTGCAAATTTCGGGCATCGGCCCGGCGCGCCATCTGCAATCGCTCGGCATCGAGGTGGTGCACGAGTTGCCCGGGGTCGGCGCCAATCTTTCCGACCATTTCGCGGTTCGCCTGACGCATCGCGTTAAGGACGAGGTGTCGGTCAATCAGCTGGTGCGAGGTGTTCGGCTGGCGCGCGAGGTCGGGCGGTTTGCCGCGACCGGCCGCGGCGCGCTGACCTTTGGCGTTACCACTGCGATGGTGTTCTGCTGCAGCCGCGAAGGGCTGGCGAGCCCGGATCTGCAATTGCTGTTCACCCCGGGGAGCTACGACCCGAAGGGTATCGGCCGCCTCGAGCGGGAGCCGGGCATGACGATCGTCGTGTGCGCCGTGCGCCCGGACAGCCGCGGGACGATCACGGCGCGGTCGGCCGATCCGTTCGAGGCGCCGGCTATCCGACCGAATTACCTATCGGCGGCGAGCGACGAGCAGGTCCTCCTCTCCGGGACGCGCCATGCCCGGCGGATCTTCGCCGCCGCGCCACTGGCCCGCCACAGCGCCGCCGAGACGATGCCCGGCGACAACATGAATTCGGATGAGGCGCTAATCGACTTCATGCACCAGGCCGGGATGAACCTGCATCATCCGGTCGGCACCTGCCGGATGGGAGAGGACCCGATGGCGGTCGTCGACTCGCGGCTGCGGGTAAGCGAAATCGCCGGGCTGCGCGTCGTCGACGCCTCGGTAATGCCGACCGTGACGACCGGCAACACCAACGCGCCGACGATCATGATCGGCGAAAAGGGGGCGGCAATGATCCGCGAAGACGCTGCGGCAGCGTAAGAACGATCGGGGTGGCGGACGGCGCCGTCGTCACATGATGCGAGGAAGCACCTTTTCGGTCAGCAGCATAAAGGTTTGGTGGCTGAGCGGCGCGCACAGCAGGTAGTCTAGGCCGATCTCGTCGCGCAACCGCAGGATCTCGTCGCCGACTTTGTTCGGGGTGCCGTGCAGGATCACCTCGTCGAGGTAGCGCTGGACCGGATCGACGCCAGCCGGCGTGAAGGATCCTTGCATGACCGGCCGATGCTGGGCGCCGAGATAGGAATTGAGAATCCACTCGGCGCCGCTGCGTGCGACCGCCGCGGCCTCCGCAGCGTTGCCGGCGAGTGCCACCAGCCGCGCAATCGGAATGTCACGGTCGGCTTCGGAGAATCCGGCAGCGACCAGCTTCTCGGTGTAGAGCCGGCGCTTGCGGCCGATCTCGGCAGGCGACGAGTGCGGGTCCATCAGGATCGAGAAACCGCGCCCCGCTGCCCACTCGATCGCCCCCTCCGAGCTCGCCGCCATCCATAGCGGCGGATGCGGCAGCTGCGCCGGCTTTGGCAATATTTCGAGGTCCTCGAAGCGGAAATGCTGGCCGGTGAAATTGAGCCGCTCGTCGGTCCAGGCCCGCAGCACGATCTCGACGGTCTCGCGGAACCGTGAGGCGCTCTCCTCGGGCGGGACGCCAAAGGCGGTGAATTCGACGCGCGCGAAGCCGCGCCCGGCGCCCCAATTGACGCGGCCGCCCGACAACACATCGAGCAACGCCACCTCCTCGGCGAGCCGCAGCGGGTGGTAGAAGGGGGCGAGCGAAACCGCCGTGCCGATGCGCAGACGCTGCGTCCGAGCAGCGGCCAATGTTCCCACCATGTGGACCGAGGGGCAGACGCTGAAGCTGCTGAAATGATGCTCGGCGAGCCAGACCGCATCATAGCCGGTCCGGTCCATGATCTCGATCCGCTCCAGGGCGCGGGCATAGACCGTGGCCAGATCGACCCGGCGCTCCGGCCAGCTGAAGAACTGCAGAACCCCGAGCTTCACCGCTGCACCTCTTCGGCCGTGCGCCAGAATTCGAGGGCCGTCCGCGCACAGCGCGCCGGCTGGAGCAGGTTGACGCCGTGCCCGTACCCGGAAAACAGCTGGAGCCGTCCGTGCGGCAGCCTGTCGGCGAGAATTTTCTGCTGCTCCGAGGCAATCCGGCTCTTGTCGCCGCTCAGCAGCAGCACCGGAGCCATGATCCCCGGAAGAAGCGGCCTGACATCGATTGCTTCGAAACACTCGTGCAAGGCGGCGGCGATGTCGGGACGCGTCTTGTCCATCTCGGCGATGCACCACTCGCGCAGCTCCTCGCTCGCATGCTCGAGATCGAGCCGGTAGCCGAGGGTTTGCCGGCACCACTCGCCGGTGCCATGGGCCCGGATCGCCGCGGCGGTGCTCTCCTGGCCGAGCGCGTAGATCCCGCGGATCTCGTCCGGAATGCGCGTCGGGGTATTGCACAGGATAAGGCTGGCGATGCGTTCGGGATATGCCGCGGCGAGCAGCAACCCGATGATCCCGCCCGAGGATTCGCCGACCCAATGTACCTGTGGCAGCGAATGGGCATCGAGCACAGCCATGATCTGGGCGCCGATCTTTTCCGGAGTGTAGGCGTAGCCCGGGGCCGGAACATCGGATTTACCGCACCCCAAAAGATCGGGCCGATAAACGCGCCGGCTGTCGGCGATCGGCGGAACCCAGCGGTTCCAGAAATTCGCATTGCGGGCGAAGCCGTGCATCATCAGCACGGGTACCGGCGCCTCCCATGGCCACAAGTAATCGTCGACGGCGCAGTGGAGTGAGAGACCGTCAGCGAGACGGATCGTCGGCATCATTTCCCTCCGCTAATTGAGCTGCGATAAGCGCGCGGCCGGCGCTGGCGACGGTTTTTGCCGGCCCGCCCGGGCCAAGCGATTGGCCGATGGCATAGGCGCCGTCGATCAGCAGCTGCAACTGCTGGGCGAGGAGGTCGGGGTCGCGCGCTCGCGCGGCCGCGGCCCGCGCGCGGAGGCGCTCGCGGACAGCGCGCTTATGGGCGAGGATCACGGCGCGCGCGGGGTGGGCGGGTTCGGGGAATTCGGTGGCGGTGTTGAGGAAAGGGCAGCCGCGCCATTTCGGGTGCGAGGCTGTCGCCGCGATCAGGTCGAGGATCGCTTCGAGTTGGCCTCGCGGGTCGCCGGCGCGGGAGGCCTCCGCCTTGTCCCAGCGCCGCCAGAAGAACCCATTGCGGTCATCCAGCCAAGCGCTGACGAGGGCGTCCTTTGACGGGAAGTTGCGGTAAAGGCTCATCTTCGCGACGCCGGAACGCGCGATGATCGCATCGATCCCGACCGCTCGAATACCGTCGCGGTAAAACATCTCCGCCGCGGTATCGAGAATGCGCTGCCGCGCCGGCTTTTTTTCCTCCGCCTCCCTCATCGTGTTCCTGTATTGCGTTGCTCGGCTTGACAGAGACAGACCTGTCTCTCACTTTTCACCCGGCCGTTTCCAGATAGATAAGGGTAGGGCGGATGGCAAGGCAAAGGAAGCTGCATTACGCCTGGATTGTTGCCGGCGTCACCTTCCTGACCTTGCTCGTTGCCGCCGGGCTGCGCGCCACTCCGGGCGTTCTGATTGTGCCGCTCGAAACCGAGTTCGGGTGGTCCCGCTCGACGATTTCCTTCGCGATCGGGCTCAACATCTTTCTTTACGGCCTGATCGGACCATTCGCCGCGGCGGTGATGGACCGGTTCGGGCTGCGCCGAACAATGCTCGCGGCGCTGACTTGCATTGCGACGGGAGTCGCTCTGACGCCGCTGATGACGCGATCGTGGCAGCTGATCGTCCTCTGGGGAGTTGTGGTCGGCACCGGAAGCGGAGCTACCGCCCTGGTGCTCGGCGCGACCGTCGTAACGCGCTGGTTCGCCGCCCGGCGCGGACTGGTCATCGGCGTGTTGACGGCGAGCACCGCGACAGGCCAGCTGATCTTTCTGCCAGCACTGGCGAGCCTTGTCGAAAACTATGGCTGGCGTGCGGTATCGCTGAGCGTGGCCGGGGTCGCCCTGGCGCTGATACCTGTAGTCGCTCTGCTGATGCGCGATCGGCCGCGCGACATCGGGCTCGCACCCTATGGCACGACCGACAATCGTCAGCCTGTCGCGGTCGCACGCGGCAACCCGGCGGCGACCGCGCTGCTCGCGCTGCTCGACGCGTTGCGGTCACGCGATTTCTGGTTGCTCGCCGGCAGCTTCTTCATCTGCGGCGCTTCGACCAACGGTCTGATCGGCACGCATCTGATCCCCGCATGCCTCGATCACGGCATCCCGCAGGTGACGAGCGCCAGCCTGCTCGCCGCGATGGGGGTCTTCGACCTGGTCGGCACGACATTGTCGGGCTGGCTCAGCGACCGCTGGAGCAATAGGGGACTGCTCGCCTGGTATTATGGGCTGCGCGGGCTGTCGCTGATCTACCTGCCGTTCGCCTTCGACGTTTCGTTCTACGGCCTCTCGCTTTTCGCCGTGTTCTACGGGCTCGACTGGATCGCGACGGTGCCGCCGACCGTGCGCCTCTCCGCGCGGCTCTTCGGTACCGAGCGCGGCCCGATCATGTTCGGCTGGATCGCCGCCGCGCACCAGCTGGGCGCCGCGCTGGCCGCTTTCGTCGCCGGTGTGTTGAGGGTGACCCTCGGTACCTACCTCGAAGCCTTCATGCTGTCGGGTCTCCTCTGCCTGGTCGCTTCGCTGATGGTGCTCTTCATCGGCCGCCGCCGGGACGCAGCGGACCCCGTGCCGGTCCCGGCGGAATAACGGCGCCTAATTGCCGAAGAGCCGGATCGACTGACCGTCGACCTTCGCATTCCCTTGCAGATACGCGATCAGCTCGGGCATCGAATAGCGCCCATTCTGCGCGATCGTCTCGGTCGGACCCCAGCCTTTCAGGTCGCCGCTAGCGGCATAGAGGACCGATCCCTGATCGCAATGCAGCGAACCGAGCAGGAATTCGTCGATGATGTGGCTGCCCAGCTCGCCCAAGCGCCGGCTGGCCTGAGTGCTCTCCGCCTCCGCCAGAATAAACAGCCAGAGCGGCGTGCGCCGCGCCAGCAGCTTCGGGTCGAATCCGGCGCTCTGCAGCCGGTCCGCAAGGACCTTGCGAACCTCTTTGGTCGCATCGTGCAGCCCCGGTACGCGTTGCTGCGCGTAAGCCTCCATCTCCTCCCCGGTTGCCAAGCCGACCGAGCCGGTTATCCGTAAGGTCGGCTCCGATGCCCGCATGAGGTTGCGGCGGGGCAGGTTGCGCTCCGTCGAAGTGTCCTTGCCGTTGGCGTCGGGGCCCGGCGGCAGCGCGGCGATCGGCAGATTGAATAACCGATCGGAGATCAACGTGTCGACCGGACGCCCGGGTTGGGCGCTCTCGTATGCAACGCCGTACACGTCGTAGAAGTGGCTCCAGTCGACGACGTCACCGGGCTGCAACGGATTGTCGCCGACGAGCCCGGTCGTCTCCGGCTCGCCGGCCGGCGCGAAGATCGGGCGGGGCTGGCCGGTCAGGAGGTTGCCGCTGGCGTCGAATACCGGATCGTGCAGCACATAGCTGTCGCGCACCAGAGTATGGCCGAGGCGAAAAGCCGCCACTGCGAACTCGTGCGGAATCGCGACCTGTCCGGGGTTGCAGCCATAGAGAAAGGTCTTGATTCGATCCGGGTCCGGCAGCACCGAGTTTGGCTCGGTCCCGCGCTGATAGGCGTGCAGCGCGCCGGGGGCGACACGGTCGAGGGTCGCTTCGGCGGAGAAGCGCGGCAGGAAATCGGTGGCGACGATCGTCTCGTACGTCCACACAACCTTCTTGTGGCACGCATCGAAGGCCGCACCGATCTGTTGCTGGTTTGGCGCGGGAGCGGCGCCGAGCACATGATCCATGCAGGTGTTGTGGGCAAGCTCGAAGAGGTTCTGGATCTGCGAGATCAGCTTGTGTTCGCTGTTGCGGGGGTCCGGGACCTCCGCTGTGCCCTCCGGTGTGCGCTGGTAGTCGAACCCGTCGATCGCGGCGCCGAGCGAAGTGGGAGCTTGGACGTGACGGAGCGCGAAGCGGCCGGTATCGGCACCGTTGTTCTGCTCGAACCACGGTGCGCTGATCCCGGTCAGGGCCGAAAAGTTGGCGACGCCGTAAACGGCGTCGAGGTCGAGTTTGCCGGTGTTGAGGCTCAGCGCCGAGGTTGGCGCCGCGGCGTTTGCAATGGCTTGCTTCAGCTGATCGAGGGAGATGCCCGCCGCCGCGAGTTTCGCTCGGACACCGGCATCTCCCTGGGCACGGCTGCTGAGCGCGTTAATCGCCGACAGCGCGGTCTGGGTGCGCGTCACGTCATGGTCGATAAACTGGCCGAGAAAGGTGTAGCCGGCGGGTTGCTGCGCCGGATCCGCGATCTTGTTGTCGTCGACGAACGGGCTCGCCCCGGTCCCCAGTTGGGGACCGATGATGGCACTCAACGTTGCATCGAACTCGATCGGTTCGCACATCTGCGTCGGCGCGTGTGCCTCGCGCGGAGCCGGCGTCCCGCAACTGCCGACCGCGCGCTCGGTCTTGCACGCCTCATAGCAGAAACCATAGCTCGACAGGTCCTGGCTTGCCGCAACAGCGGCCGGCGGATTCTGGCCGAGCGGCGCGCCGCCGCCGTGCTCGGCGCCGACCGGCATGACGCTGAGCAGCACCTGCTCGAGCTTTGATTGTGGGATGGCCGAGCCGTCCAATGGCGAGCGCAGAGCACGGATAAAAAGCTCGAGACGAGGCTCGGGTTTCATGGCGGCTGCGTGACTGAGCTCCGGCAATCCGGTCAGTACGACCGCCAGCAAAAGCGGGCCGATCAAACCTCTCATTCGAGCTCCCTGGCACCGATCCCCGCGTTCCGTCGGCGGCCTGCACCGCCGGTCTTGCCCGACGCAGCGAGATTGTAACCTGTAGTATACTCGAATTTTACCTGCCATTACAATCAAGTAGTTTTCTGTTGACTATAAATTCGATTTTCGGCGGACTCAAATTTATAAAGCCAAATACACGTCGCCCCTGACACTGACTTGCAACAAATTGTGAGGTCGCGGGCGGCTGAGGAAATTGGATTTCCGACGCGGCGCCGTCACATTGGCGTCGAATGCTACGCGGATTTGGGCGTCAGATGCGCAACTTTAGGTATCACTTCCCGGGCGAGAAGCCGCATCGACTCGTGCCAGGCCTCGGCGTTCCCGCTGTAGTCGAAGCAGAACAGAAGCAGCGAACCGAACCCGCCGACCTCGTCGTACATCCGCTCGATCTTCTCGACGACGGTTGCCGGCGAGCCGATCAGCCAATTGTGCCGGCCGCAATACTCCGGCGTGACGTCGCTGTCGGCGACATCGGGATCGTGTTTCAGGAACTGGATGACGCCGACATTTGTCAGCAACGGCAGAAAATACTCCCGCATCATCCGTCCCATCATTCCCCCGACCGACAATCGCCAAGCCTCGGCGTCGCTGTCGGCGACAAAGATCTCGCGCACCAGGCGCCAATCGGCGCGGCTCGGCCGGCGTCCGGTACGGCGGGCGCCTTCCTCGACCGACTCCCAATGGCTGGCGACATATCCGGGATTGAGGTTGAGGCTCATCGGCAAGAAGCCGTGCTCCCCGGCGAGCTTCAGGGTATCCGAACCCTTGCTTACCCCGGCGACGCCGATCGGCGGATAGGGTTTTTGAAATGGCCGGATATGGGGGCGCAAACTCTCCAGCATCAGGTCGGTCTTGGTCACCTTCCAGTATTTGCCGGCGTAATCGAAGGGCGCTTCCTCGGTCCACAGCTTCAGGATGATGTCGAGCGCCTCGCGCGTCATTTCGCGATGCTGCCCGGCGTTGCCGTCGACGTTGAACATCGCCCAATCGCTCGGCAGGCCGCTGGCGGCGACGCCGAAGTTGAGCCGGCCTTGAGCCATGTGATCGAGCATTGCCACCCGGTTGGCAAGCTCCGCCGGGTGGTGATAAGGCAACAGGAACCCGCCGGGGGCGAGCCGGATATGGCGCGTCTCCATCAATGCTTGCGCGATCAAGAGATCTGGCGCGGGATGCGGTTCCCAAGGTGCGGTGTGATGTTCGCCGATCCAACCCTCGCTGAAACCGAGCTCGTCGGCCCAGCGCAGGGTCTGAAGGTCCCATCGATGGCCATCGAAGAGGCCGCACTCCGGTGGATGCGAAGGCATCGTAAACAGGCCGTATTGCATAGGACCTCCCAGCTGCTGCGTGGACGAAAATAGTTTATGCGGGGCAAGTGGCCAACTCCGCATTTGCCGGGATGCAGATCCGCGCGATTGCTGGGTCTCGGTCAATTTTGTCTCAGTCTTTGTCGCTTTGTATCAAAATATGACAAAAAGGCGCCTCAATCTGCCTTTTTTTTGCCGCAGGTGGGTTGGAATGTCGCACCCGATTCGACCCCGGCCACCGTCCCCCATGGATGGCTGGGTCTCTGTACAGCGCCTACAATCGGGAGGTCAGAGATGACCAAAGTTACGTCGTCTCGTCGTCGCACAAGGAGACGGCACGTACGCGAGAAGGCGACCATCGATCATTTGGTTCGCGCGGTATACTCGAAAGGTGATGAAAGGGGGACGACGCACCCCCCGGTGACGGCATCCGGCCTTTCGGTTGAAGAGCAGGTCCGCAAGCAATGGCATCCTGGCCTGGGAGGACTCGCGCTCTTCTAGAAGACCGCTGCACCATTCGATCAATAGCCTAGAGATAAAAGAGCCGGTGATCCCACCGGCTCTTTTTTCGTCGAAAACGGGAGGAGCCAGTGCAAGGAAACCGGGTAGACCGCCGCTCGGTCTTGAAGGCGATGTCTGCAGCGGCGGCGGCCGTGGGCGTCGTCGCGGCGCAGCCGCAGCGGGCGGCGGCGCAGCAGGTCAAATGGTCGGCCGGGACCGAGGCGCCCAAGCTGCGGGCGCCGGCGGGCGCCGCCGATTGCCATCATCATATCTACGACGCCAAATATCCGGCCGACCCGCGCTCGACATTGCGGCCCGGAGACGCGTCGGTCGAGGATTACCGGGCCCTGCAGCGCCGCATCGGCACGAGCCGCAACGTCATCGTGCAGCCTTCGACCTACGGCACCGATAACAGCTGCACCCTCGATGCGCTGGTCGCGTTCGGCCCCACGGCGCGCGCCGTCGCGGTGGTCGACACCACGGTATCCGACGCCGAACTGAAGCGCATGAACGGCCTCGGCGTGCGCGGCATCCGCTTCAACCTCGCACAAGCCGGAGCGACGACGCCCGAGATGATCGAGCCCCTGTCGAAACGGGTGAACGAACTCGGCTGGCATATCCAGATCAACGCGCCGGCCGCCAAGATCATGGAGATAAAAGACATCCTGAACCGGGTCCCGTCGCCGATCGTGTTCGACCACCTGGCGCACATCCCCGAACCGGAGGGCACCGCGCATCCGCTGTTCGGCGTGGTCCTCGCGCTGATCGACAAGGGCAAGACCTGGGTCAAGCTGTCGGGCGCCTATGCCGACACCAAGGTCGGCCCGCCGAGCTATTCGGATTCCAGCGCCGTCGCGCGCACCTATGTGCAGAAGGCGCCCGAGCGCCTGGTGTGGGGCAGCGACTGGCCGCATCCATCGGAACGCGACAACAAGCCGGACGACGCTATCCTGTTCGACCTCCTCCTCGACTGGGCCCCCGAGGAGCGCGTCAGAAACCGCATTTTGGTGCAAAACCCCGAAGCGCTCTACGGCTTCGCGAAGAGCGCGTAACGCTAACGCACGCCGAAATGGTCGGCGAGCTCCGCTCCGCTGAAGCCGAGCGTGAAACTTTGCGGATCGAGCGGCAGCATGGTCGCGTTCCACTCGTTCCATTCCGTGACGAGCCTTTCGTACACGTCCCGATGGCGCTCCTTCAGATTGGCTCGCTCCATCGGGTCCTGCGCCACATCGAACAAGAAGGTGTTGTCGAGGATCTTGAGGTATTTCCAATCACCGTCGCGGGCCGCCTGCTGGTCGTTGTATTTGTAACGCCAGAAGAGTTTGCGCGGAACCGGCGCCGCCGCTCCCCTCAAAATAGGCAGCAAATCGATCCCGTCTGACGGAAACTCCGGGTCTGGAGCGATGCCGGCCGCGGCGAGCAAGGTCGGAAACCAATCCATGCTAATCGTCACCTGCTCCGAGACGACGCCGCACGGAATTCCGCCTTTCCAGCGGATCACCGCCGGAATGCGCAGACCGCCTTCCAGCAATTCCGTTTTCCTACCGGTGAAAGGCCAGGTGTCGGAATAGCGTTCGCCGCCATTATCGCTGGTGAAGACGACGATCGTGTCGTGCCCGGCGCCGGTCGCGTCGAGGGCTTGCAGCACGCGCCCAATCTGCAGGTCCATCTGCTGGATCATCCGCTGATAGGTGCACTGGGTGCCGCCATCGTAATGAAACAAGTTCCGCAGGCGCTGCGACTCGGCCTCGTCGCCCGGCGCCTCCCAGGGCCAGTGCGGCGCGCTGAAATGCAGGCTGATCAGGAAGGGCTGCCCGGTTCCGGCGAGGTTTCGACCATATCGGCGGCGCGGGCCCCCAACAAATCGGTCAGGTAGCCGGTTTGGCGGATTTTGACGTCGTTCTCCCACAAATCATCGGTGTCGGTCATGGGCGGACCGGATTTGTGCGTGAAGTAATCGACCGCGCCGCTGCGGAAACCATAGAAATAGTCGTAGCCGCTTTGCAGCGGGCCGAAATCGGGCAGCCGCCCCAAATGCCATTTGCCGATCAGCGCGGTTTGGTAGCCGGCCTTCTTCAGGAGCGACGGCAAGGTCGGATGGTCTGCCGGCAAGCCGACCTTGCGCGGCACGCGCGTGCTCAGCGGCTCTTCGAGCCCGACAGCCAAACGGTATTGGTAACGCCCGGTAATCAGCGCGACGCGGGAGGCGGTGCAGAACGGCGGAATTGGCATAGGCCTGCATGAAGCGCACGCCCTCGGCGGCGATGCGATCGATATTGGGCGTCCGTGAAATCGCGGCGACCGTAGCAGGAGACATCGGCATAGCCGAGATCATCGGCGAGAATGAAAAGAACGTTCGGTCCGGATGACGCCATGCCCATCGTCTTCCCTTCTTTCCGCTGGGCCCGCAGCCGAGAAGAGCGACCCGAAAATTGCCCTAATCGTGGTATATTTTAGCTGCTTACTGCGACTGGGAGGAAATCCCTCTGTATACAAGCTTGTGTCAACGCACTCGGTTCATCCGGTCGGTTCTTATGACCTCCGCGGTCGGGGTTGCGCTAAGCCGTTGCCGCGCGCAATAGCGGGGATTTCCTATTACTACTGGCTGTTCCTGGCTGTTATCGGGGTGTTGCTCGCTGTTATTTTTTCACCGCTGCTGTCGAAAACCCAGCATTTCCGCGGCTGAGACCAAAACGCTGGCTGTTTTTTCGGAGTATTATCAGCGAGATCAGCGGTGGCTCCGGAGATCGGGCGGCGAAGTTGCCCGATAAGCTGGCGGCGGCTCGGTCAATATTCCGGTCAAATATTAACGTGGGAAAGGACCGAATGGGGGGTCAATCGGAGCCAATTTGGTTTGTTCTACGGAGCGAGATGCTGCGCCGGACGCATATGCGCAGCCACCCCAGGCTGCTCGCTTCGGTGGCGGTGGCGCTCATCCTCTATTGCATCCTGTCACGCTGGATCGGAACCGCAACGGCCTTTCTGATCGCCTTCGATGGTGGCGCAGTAGTGTTTCTCGCGGCGGTGTGGATCATGATGGCGTTGGCGACACCGGAGGGCATGCGGCGGCGCGCGGAAATCGAAGATGAAGGTCGGTACGCGGTGCTGGGCTTCAGCGCCGCAGCCGCGATCGCAATATTACTCGCGATCGTGTTCGAGCTTCATGGCATCAAGGATCGGCCCTCTGCGCTGGCTGTCGTGTTGGCCGCGGCGACAATTCTGCTTTCTTGGCTGTTTATGAACACAATTTTCGCGTTGCATTATGCTCATGGCTACTATGGCGATGCCGACCCTTCCGACGAATATAAGGCGATAGGGGGTCTGGTTTTTCCCGGCCGACACGACCCCGATTATTGGGATTTCATGTATTTCTCGTTTGTCGTCGGGATGACCTTCCAGGTCTCGGACGTGCAGGTCGAAGCTCGCACGCTGAGGCGGGAGGTGCTCGCCCACGGCGTGCTGGCTTTCTTCTTCAACGTCGTGATCGTCGCTCTGACCATCAACATCGTTGCCGGGCTGATCTAAAAATACTTGACGAAGTCAGCAATTTGCCTGATAGAGGCAGATATGGAGCTGCCAAACTTAGAGCTCGAAGAGCGGGTCCGGGCCGTCAGGAGGTTCAACCGGTTCTACACCCGCAAGATCGGTGTCTTAACAGAAGGACTGCTCGGCAGTCCGCTGTCGCTGACCGAAGGTCGGGTTCTTTACGAGCTGGCACAGTGCGAGCAAGCGACCGCGTCCGGGCTCGCACAGGAGCTCGGTTTGGATTCGGGTTACCTGAGCCGCATGCTGAAGAGCTTCGCAGCCAAGGGTGTCGTCGCCAAGCGTGCATCGAAGAGCGATGGCCGGCAGATCATCCTAACCCTGACCGACCGGGGCCGCGAGATGTTCGCGACGATCGACGCTCGGTCGCGCGACGAGATCGCCGCGCTCTTGGGGACGCTGCCGGGTTCGCAGCAGGCGCAGTTGGTCGCGGCGCTAGAGCGGGTCGAGCGCCTGCTCGGCATGCGAGGCGAAGAGGCCGAACTCTCGTATATCCTCCGCCCGCACCAGCCGGGCGACATCGGCTGGATCATCCACCGCCACGGCGCGCTCTACGCCGAGGAATATGGCCTGGATGCGACTTTCGAGGCGTTGGTCGCTCGGATCGCGGCGGGTTTTATCGAGAATTTCGATACCCGGCGGGAGCGCTGCTGGATTGCCGAGCGTGACGGCGAAATCGTCGGCTCGGTGCTGCTCGTCAAGGAAAGCGAAGAAATCGCCAAACTGCGACTGCTTTACGTCGAACCAAAGGCTCGCGGGCTCGGCATCGGCGGCCGGCTCGTCAGAGACTGCATTGGCTTCGCCCGCCAAGCGGGCTATCGCAAGCTTACATTGTGGACAAACGACGTGTTGGTCTCCGCGCGCCGCATTTACGAGGCCGCACGGTTTTCGTCTTGTGCGTGAGGAGCCGCATCACAGCTTTGGCCGTGATTTGGTCGGGCAGTACTGGGAATTGCCGCTGACCCCGCATTGACGCGGCCGAGCCTCGCTCATAAGTATCGCCGCGCGATGCGGCCCGCGGGGCTCACATCTGTGTTTGCGAGGAACAGGTTGATGAAGCCGACGCGGCGCCCGGCCAATCCGTGCTTTTCTTCCGGCCCTTGCGCAAAGCGGCCGGGCTGGTCGCCCGGGGTGCTCGAGGCGGCGCTGGTTGGGCGCTCGCACAGATCAGGGGTTGGTCTGGCGCGGCTCGTCGAAGTGATCGACCGGTCGCGCGCAATCCTCGGCGTTCCCGCCGATTGGCGGGTCGGCATTGTCGCCGGTTCCGATACCGGAGCGATCGAAATCGCGATGTGGTCGCTGCTCGGCGCGCGCGGCGTCGACATGCTCGCCTGGGAGAATTTTGGCGAGGGCTGGGTCACCGATGTCGCGCAACTGCAGCTCGAAGACGTCCGGGTGATGCAGGTGCCTTATGGCCAGCTTCCCGATCTTTCCCTGGTCGATCCCGCCCGCGACGTGGTCTTCCCGTGGAACGGCACGACCGCGGGGGTGCGGGTGCCGAACGGCGACTGGATAGCGGCTGACCGGCGAGGCCTGACGATCTGCGACGCGACCTCGGCCATCTTTGCGATGCGGCTGCCGTGGGACAAGCTCGATGTCGCCACCTGGTCGTGGCAGAAATCTCTAGGGGGCGAGGGGGCGCACGGCATGCTGGCGCTGTCGCCGCGCGCCGTCGAGCGGCTCGAAAGCTACACCCCGCCCTGGCCGCTGCCCAAGCTCTTCCGGCTGACCACCAAGGGCAAGCTGATCGAAGGGGTGTTTCGCGGCGAGACGATCAACACGCCGTCGATGCTGTGCGTCGAGGACGCGCTCGATTCACTGAAATGGGCGGAGTCGGTCGGCGGCCTCGACGGGCTGATCGCCAGGTCGGAACGCAACCTGGCGGCGCTTCTCGGCTGGGTCGAGAAATGCTCCTGGGCCGATCCTCTGGCCGAGGACCCGGCCACGATCTCCTGCACCTCGCCGCAGTTCAAGATTACCGAGGCGTGGTTCACCCGGCTCTCGCCTGAGGACCGGTTTCAGACCGTGCGGGCGATGACCCGGCGGCTCGAGCAGGAAGGCGCCGCTTATGACATCGCGAGCCACCGCGCGTCGCCCCCAGGGCTGCGCATCTGGAGCGGACCCACGATCGAGACGGCCGACATCGAGGCGCTCCTCCCATGGCTCGACTGGGCCTGGGACGAACAGCGCCGCACCGCGAAGGCCGCTTGAATCTTACCGCGGAGACACGTCGTACACGGAGAAATGGCAGGACGCGGAGCAGTCGGCGGTTAAAGATTTCTGTATCTTCGTGCTCTCCGTGCCTCCGCGGTGAACCTTCTCACAGATCGGACCTTTAATGCCGAAGGTGTTGATTTCGGATGCTTTGAGCCCGCGCGCGGCGGAGATCTTTGCCGCGCGCGGGATTGAGGTCGATCTAGCTCCCGGTCTCGGCCCGGACGAGCTCAAGGGGTCGTATCGCGGTTGTGACGGCCTCGCCGTTCGCTCGGCGACCAAGGTGACCGCCGGTCTGCTGCGCGCGCCTCGCAGCTCAAGGTCATTGGCCGGGCCGGCATTGGCGTCGACAACATCGACGTCGCGGCGGCGACGCAGCGCGGCATTGTCGTGATGAACACTCCCTACGGCAACTCGATCACGGCCGCCGAGCACACCATCGCGATGTTGTTCGCGCTGTGTCGCGAGATTCCGGCGGCCGACCGGTCGACGCAGGCGGGCAAATGGGAGAAGTCGCGTTTCATGGGGGTCGAGCTGACCGGCAAGACGCTCGGCGTCATCGGCTGCGGCAATGTCGGTTCGATCGTCGCCGAGCGCGCCCTGGGTCTGCGCATGAAGGTGATTGCCTACGATCCCTTCCTGTCGCCCGAGCGGGCCGTCGATCTCGGCATCGAAAAAGTATTGCTCGATGCGCTCTTTGCCCGCGCCGATTTTATCACTCTCCATACCCCGCTGACCGAGGCCACCAAAAACCTGATCGACGCCCGCGCAATCGCCAAGATGAAGCGCGGCGTGCGCTTGGTGAACTGCGCCCGCGGCGGACTCGTCGTCGAATACGATCTCGCCGCGGCGCTCGACAGAGGTCATGTCGCCGGCGCGGCAATCGATGTCTTTGTCGACGAGCCGGCGCATGAGAACCCGCTGTTCGGGCGCGACAATGTTGTCGCGACGCCGCATCTCGGCGCCGCGACAACCGAGGCGCAGGAGAACGTGGCGCTGCAGATCGCCGAGCAGATGGCGGATTTCCTGCTGACGGGCGCCGTATCGAATGCGGTCAATGTGCCTTCCTTGACCGCCGAAGAGGCGAAGCGGCTGAATCCGTATATGAAGCTCGCCCAGCAGCTCGGCAGCTTTGCCGGGCAGCTGACCGAGACCGGCATCACGGCGGTCAGCATCGAATACGAGGGGGCGGTCGCCGAGCTCAACGTCAAGCCCCTGACCGCGATCGCGCTGACCGGATTGCTGTCGCCGCAGCTCGCCACGGTCAATATGGTCAACGCTCCGGAGATCTGCCGCGAGCGCGACATCCGCGTCAGCGAGACGCGGCGCGCCGAGCCTGTCGATTATCAGACCCTGATCAGGGTCATCGTCACGACCGAGAGGAGAACCCGGGAAATAGCCGGCACCCTGTTCGCCGGCGACAAGCCCCGTATCGTCTCGGTCGAGGGCATCCCGCTGGAAGCCGAGCTCGGCGGCAACATGCTGTTTGTGCGCAATTACGACAAGCCCGGCTTCATCGGCGCACTCGGCAATGCGCTCGGCGCGGCCGAAGTGAACATCGCCACCTTCCATCTCGGCCGGGCAGCTCCCGGGCAGGACGCCATCGCCTTGGTCGAGGTCGATCAGCGGTTGACCCCGGCCATTCTCGACACGGTCCGAACGCTTCCCAATGTAATTCAGGTGAAGGCGCTGCGCTTTTGATCCAGGCACGATGAACGACGCTCCGCATCCGGCTCTGCTGCCGACCGGCATGCACGATCTTTTGCCGCCGGAGGCGGAGATTGAAGCGCAAGTCGTGGCGCAACTGATGACGACATTGGCTGCGCATGGTTACGAGCGGGTCAAGCCGCCGCTCGTCGAATTCGAAGACACACTATTTTCCGGCGCCGGGGCGGCGATGGCGACCGCCACCTTTCGCATGATGGACCCGGCCTCGCACCGGATGATCGGCGTGCGCGCCGACATGACGCCGCAGATCGCACGGATCGCTGCGACGCGGCTCGGCGACGCGCCACGGCCGTTGCGCCTCAGCTATGCCGGGCAGGTTCTGCTGGTCACCGGCTCGGAGATCCGGCCAGAGCGCCAGATCGGCCAAGTCGGCGCCGAGTTGATCGGGGCGGCGGGACCGGCCGCCGATGTCGAGGCGATAGCGGTTGCCGGCGAGGCGCTGGCCGCGATCGGTGTGCCGGAGTTGTCGGTCGACATCACTCTGCCGACACTGGTGCCGGCGGTCGCCGAGGCCTATGGCATCGCCGGAGAGCGCGCGGCCGCGTTGCGCGCCGCGCTCGACCACAAGGATGCGGCAGCGGTGGCGGCGGTGGCGGGAGAGGCCGGTGGGCTCTTTGGGAGTTTGTTGGCGGCGGCCGGCCCGGCTGCCATGACCTTGGCGGTGCTCGATGGTCTCGATCTGCCGGCGCGAGCCCGCGCCGAACGGCTCCGGCTCGGAACCGTGCTGGAGCGCCTTTCGGCGGCGGCCCCGGAGCTCAAGGTGACGGTCGACCCGGTCGAGAACCGTGGCTTCGAGTACCACACCGGGATCAGCTTTACACTTTTCGCGGCCGCCCCGCGTCCGGTCGGCGAACTCGGCCGCGGCGGCCGCTATCAGGCCGGCGATCCGGCCGAACCCGAACCGGCGACCGGGTTCACACTGTACACCGACACGATCTTGCGAACATTGCCGCCCGCCGCCTCGCCTCGGCGCTTGCTGCTGCCGTTCGGCGCTGATCGTACCCTCTGTCGTGAGTTGCGCGAGAGCGGTTGGATCACTGTCGCCGCCCTCGACCCGGCTACGATTGGCGCGCAGAGGCGCGCCGCCTCGGCTGCGGCTATGTTCTCGAACGGGGTGTGCCGGTGGTGGTCGGGTAGAGGAGGCGCGAG
>CAVOHI010000044.1:0-39313 GCA_963695605.1 uncultured Alphaproteobacteria bacterium
CGCGGCAATCTGGATAGGAGCCAACGACAATCAGGATGGGGAATCTGGCATCGCGGCAACGGCATGATTGTCGCTGTGGAACTGTCGCGCAAGGGGTGAGCGAAAATTTTGGAACGTCGCGGCGCGACAATCAGGCGTTCGCTGTGATTGTCGCGTGGGTGGGCGGCCGGCCACGGACTCGCTTGCGTTCGAGCGCAGCGCGGCGGCGGTAGCTCTCGACGTTCATTTCGAAGATGGTGGCGTGGTGGACGAGGCGATCAACGACAGCGACCGTCATTGCCTGGTCCGGGAAGATTTTGCCCCATTCGCCGAAGGGCTGGTTGGCGGTGATGAGGAGCGAACGCCGCTCGTAGCGGGCGCTGATGAGCTCAAAGAGCACGCTGGTTTCGGCCTGGTCTTTGGTGACGTATGCGAGGTCATCAAGGATCAGCAGGTGGAATTTGTCGAGTTTGGCAATGGCGGCTTCGAGAGCGAGTTCGCGACGGGCAATTTGCAGCCGCTGGACGAGATCGGTGGTACGGGTGAACAGTACGCGCCAGCCGTTTTCGACGAGAGCGAAGCCGAGAGCTGCCGCAAGGTGGCTCTTGCCGCCGCCTGGCGGCCCAAACAACAGTAAATTGGCGCCGTTGTTCAGCCAGGCGTCACCGGCGGCGAGCGCCATGACCTGTGCCTTGCTGATCACCGGGACGGCCTCGAAGTCGAAACTGTCGAGTGTCTTGCCAAGCGGCAACCGTGCTTCGGCGAGGTGGCGTTCGAGCCGGCGCCGGCTGCGCTCGGCAATCTCATGCTCGGCCAATGCAGCCAGGAAGCGGGCGGCCGGCCAGCCTTCCTTGTCGGCTTGAGCGGCAAGCGAAGCCCAGACCAGTTTTATGGCGGGCAGCCGCAGCTCGGCGAGGAGCAGCTCGATGCGGGCGGCGTCGCCGGGATCGGTCGCTCTCATGCTGCATCAACCAGCTGGACGGTGCTGAGCTCGTCATAAAGATGCAGCGGCGCCGCCTCGACAGTGATGTCGGGAATGGCGGTTGGATGAGGCGCGAAGCGTCGGCTGAGCGTGTCGAGACTGGGCAGCATTCCGGCGTCGAGCTCGGCCTCGATGGCTTCGGCGAGCTCGGCTTCACAGGCGCGGTCGTGAGCCAGCGCCAAAAGCCCGACCATGGTGCGGCATGCCTGCTTCTCGCCGTCAGCGGCAAGCAGCGCCTCAAAGGCGCGCTGGTAAGGGCGGCGCGGGAAGAGCTGCTCGCGATAGACCAGATTGAGCAGGGCCATTGGCTTGCGGCGTAAGGCATGGATGACGTGCCGGTAATCGACCACATGACCGTGTTTGCCGCTGGAATGAGGTCGCCCGCGGCGCAGTGTCAGAAGCGGCGTTGCGCCGAGAAAACATTCGAGTCGATCATCGTACAGCCGCACGCGCAGCCGATGGCCGATCAGCCGGGAGGGCACCGAATAGAACACTTTCTTGAGGCTGAACCCGCTGGTCGAGGTGACGGTGACGATCGTCTGTTCATAATCTGTGGTCCGGTGCGCCGGTAGCGCCTGCAGCGCCGCCCGCTCGAGATCCAGCCGCTTGCGGTTGCGCGCATTGCGGCGCCCGACGACCTCGTCGACAAAGCAGCGATAGGCCTCGAGCGTGTCAAAATCACGCGAGCCGCGCAGCAGCAGCGCGTCCTCGATCGTCCGCTTCAAATGGCCGTGCGGGCTTTCGATCGAACCGTTCTCGTGCGCCAGGCCTCGATTGTTGCGGGTCGGCTGCATGCGGTAATGGGTGCACAATGCCTCGTAGCGCCGGGTCTGATCCTGCCGTGTGTCGGCGTCGAGATTGCAGAATGCCGCCGAGAGGCTATCGCTGCGATGCTCCAACGGGGCTCGGCCGAGCGCCCACAATGCGTTCTGCAGACCCTCCGCCAGTGCCACAAAGCTCTCACCACCGAGCACGACGTGAGCATGCTCCCACCCTGAGAAGGCCAGACGGAAGTGATAGAGCCGGTGATCCAGCGGCACACCGGCGATGCTGACGCCGTGATCGCCCATGTCCGTGAAATCGGAAAGGCCCAGCCGGCCCGGCGGATGCTCCTGCCGGAAGATGACGTCCTGCTCGGCGCCGTTCAGTGCCCGCCAGGTACGGATGCGCCGCTCCAGCGTGCGGCGAACACCGCCGCCGATTTCGGGATGGCGGCGCCGGATCTCGTCGAAAATGGCCACCGGCCGCAGGCCTGGGGCGCTCTTCAGCAAAGGCACCACCTCACTGTCCCAAACCGCAGCCAGCGGATCACGACGTCGGCGGCCACGCGGCGCCTTCTTTCGTGACGGCAACCGCGGATCCTGTTCAATACGATAGGCGGTGGCGGCGCTGAACCCGGCTTTAGCCGCGGCGACGGTCGGCGTCTCGGTTCGGCGGAAACTCATATATAGCCTCATCTGGCAATCGGTGATGTGGCGGCCGGGCAAGCTGCGGTTCCTCATCGGCGTGAAGAACCCGCTTCCTATCGACCGACCCCGATAGCCAGAAAACACGGCCCCTTGCGGCGCCCCGCCGGTCGCCAGATTCGCAACTCCGGTCGGGCTACGCCCTCCCTTCGTCACGCATCCGGCGATACTTCCTCATCCTGATTGACGCGCTCTTCTCATCCTGTTTGCCGCGCAGCAACCGCGAGCGCACCGCGTGGAATGGCATGGGGCACCGATAGCGCTCGGTGGGCTCGAACGTCATCGTCGCTCACCGACTTGACAGGAGGCTTGCTACTTCTGCTCAAGGTCCCCTCCGCCGTTCCGCCGTTCGACAACTTACGTCGGGCAGCACTTGCGTCTCTAACCGAGTGAGCTCGGCCAAAACGCAGACGTGAGAGCTTCGAGGGGGCGAAGATGAAGTCCTAGGTCGGAAATTATTTCTCCCAACGAAACGTGGTTCCACGAGCAAGGGGACAAGGGTACAGGGATGGGCAGGGCAGCCATAAGCGCGGAGGGAAATTATGCGCCAAATACGGCGCGAAGGTTTGCCGTCGTAACGGATGGCGCAGCGGGAATTGGGTGCAGCGTGCGCGGCTACACTCGGCGTGAAGGGCGCCAAGGCGGGATGGTCCCGGAACCTCCGTTGATCGGCGGGGTTCTTCGTGAGTGCCATGTTGCGGCGCACAATGATCTCCGCACTCTCCAAATCACCGATCGGACCGCGTATGGCAAATTCATTGAACGCCCCTTTGGCAAATCGCTCGCGAAACGGCGTGGTCTTGGCGGGTTCGGCGGCCGCCATGGCAGCGATGGCGCTGTGGAACACCTATCGAGCGCGCAAGGTAGAGCGAGAGCATCCGCCCCGCGGTCGGTACATCTCAGTCGAGGGTGTCCGGCTTCACTACCTCGAGAGAGGCGAGGGTCGGCCGGTCCTCTTTCTCCACGGCAATGTCGTCACGGCCGATGATTTCGCGTTGAGCGGGTTGCTCGATCTCGCGGCTGAGCGGCAGTGTCGCGTTGTCGCGTTTGACCGGCCGGGTTTTGGGTATAGCAACCGGCCGCTCGGCGCGATGTGGTCTCCTCAACGGCAGGCCGATCTGCTGCGAAGAGCATTCGAAACGCTCGGCATCGAGCGTCCCGTCGTCGTCGGCCATTCCTGGGGCACGCTCGTAGCCTTGGCGCTCGCACTGGATCATCCGGGACGCGGTGAGCGGCCTTGTCCTGTTGTCGGGCTACTACCATCCGACATTGCGCGCTGATGTGCCGTTGTTCTCAATTCCGGCGATCCCAGTCATCGGCGACCTGATCCGCTATACCGTCGGGCCGCTCTTCGGCGCCGCGCTCCTGCCGCTGGCGGTAAAGGGCATGTTCGCGCCTCTTCCCGTGCCCGAACGCTTCGCCAACGGCTTCCCTTACGGACTACCTCTACGGCCATCGCAGATCCGCGCCGAGGCTCAGGATACCGCCACGATGGTTTCGGCAGTCGCCGCGATGCAGCGCCGCTATCGGGAGCTGCGCATGCCTGTCGTGATCATGGCAGGCACAGACGACCGCATCGTCGATCATCGCAAACACGCGGTCCGGCTTCATCAAGAGATTCCGCAGAGCGCGCTGCGGCTGGTTCCGGGTGTTGGACACATGCTCCATTATGCCGTGCCCGAGCAAGTCGTCGACGAGATCGAGGCTTCTCCCAACAACCCAACGAGGCTGTGCCATGCGGAGGATGAGGTCGAGCCTTCCCAATCTGCGCCGGTGGATATCGTTGCCTAGCTGCTCGTTTGGTTTAAATCAGCTCAGAAAAGCTGAGGTCTCTTGATCGGTCGCGTAAGATCGCGCGCGAATATCGCCTCCTTGAAAGATGACCAGCCGCGTCTTCGTCGAACTGAACTCGGACGATGAAGCTCAGCTGGGATCACCAAAAACGAAACCGTTTCGTATTTGACCGCACACCGTGCGTACGCAGACTTCTCTGTGAGGCGGCGTCGCCATTACGGCTGGTCGGGCCCTGCGCCCTTCAGAGAGAAGCGCTCACACCGGACGTTGCCGGATGCCGTGAGCAGGGTCGGCGGCGAACTGGTCGACATCGCCGACGGCGAGTTTAGCGAAATCCCCTATTAAGAATATATCTACTGGAAATTCCACTAAACTCGCTTGCTAAGCTTTCGAACTCGAGCTGCCTTCGTACAATCCCGTTGTCTCCATTCACGCGCCGATCCCTTACCAGTAAGTCGGCCTTGGCTTTTCCTCCGCGCTTTGGCGCCGTCGCGCGTCGTATTGGGAACGCTACGACAACTCATTTTTCGCAGCGGCCGCTGAAAACGATTGGCGCGGCCATGTCTTTACGCCACTGTGACCGGGTGGCCCACAATGGCGCTGAAATTCTTGCGCATGTTGTTGTGCCGCGGTTCGTGCGACTGTACGCGACCTACCTCGTCGGTGGCCCGCGACATTAGGGTATAGCCTGCCCTTTTGGCGCACATCCCAGCGGTATGACCAGCGCACCCACATAAACCGCTCGCGTGGCTGTTCGATATGAGCGGAATGCCAGGTGTCCCCGCCGTCGACGCTCACCTCCACCTGGTCGATGGTGCCGGCGCCGCTCCAGGCGTAGCCCCGGATCATATGGATGCCAGGAGACATCGTCTCGGTGTCGTCGTTGGGTTGGGTGATGATCGACTTCACCCCGATCGTGGTGATCAGTTCCTTGTCGGGGTCGTCTGGCGAGGTGCCGTAATAATAGAACTGGTAATGGTACCAGCAGTCCGGCTCCTGTTCCATGACCTCCAGCTTGGTCAGCCACTTCACTGACCAGTTGCCGGACCAGCCGGGTACCAGCAGACGCACCGGGGCACCGTGGAGATGCTCAAGCAGCTGGCCGTTCTGCGCCCAGGCCAGAATGGTGTCGGGGTGAAGCGCCTTTTCGATTGGCAGACCCTTGTCATAGTAGAAGGGTTTGGTGCCCTCGGCGGCCGTCGGAGGTACACCGAGATCGTTGCCCTCGGCCCGAACGTAGAGCGATTTGGCGGTGAGTCCTGCCTCGTGCAGCATAGCGGCGAGCGGCACGCCGGTCCACTCGCTGGCGCTCAGGATCATTCCTTCCTGGGTGCGAGAGGGTTGGGGCCCTCACCCTTGAAGTACTCGAAAAACGTGGCGTCGCTGCCGGAACATTCCATGACGGTGCGGACGCTGCGGCCGGGAAAGCGTCGAACTGGTCGAAGTTGAGGGTCAGCGGGGTCTTGACCTCACCGACAATCTTCAGCTCCCACTCAGCACTCTCTACAACTGGCGGCACGTCGAAGTGCTGGACGGTATAGTGCAGGTGGGTGGGCGTGATGAGCCCTTCCAGGTCCACAACTGGCGTCCTGATCCGCACCGTGCGGCCCTCATCGTCGATCAGCGTGACCGGGTTGATGTCTTTGGTAGGCCAGCCGTGCCAGTTGCCTGTCTTCTTGGCGTTGGCGGGATCCGAACTGACGGGTTGGTCCATGCGGAGAAACTCAGGGACTGCGCCTTCCACTTTCGACATTGCCACGCTGCTCCCTCATGCCATGTTTTCGGTGCGCTACGGCGGCACGTTTAGCGTATATTAACTGATCAGGTTATCAGCCACTCCCGCAGTTTCGACCAACGTTTCCGTGTCCGCGCTCCCTTAACGGCGATCGCCAGCGCCTTCCGCTGCCCGACGAGCACCACCAGACGCTTGCCGCGGGTCACCCCCGTGTAGACCAGGTTCCGCTGCAGCATCGGATAGTGCTGCGTCGTCAGCGGGATGACGACCGCCGGGTATTCCGAGCCTTGGCTCTTGTGGATTGTCGTCGCGTAGGCGAGCACCAGCTCATCGAGCTCGCCGAAGCCGTAGGCGACTTCGCGGCCCTCGAAGTCGACGGCGAGCTCGCCTTCCTCCAAATCGATGCGCGACACGACGCCGAGGTCGCCGTTGTAGACCTCCTTGTCGTAGTCGTTCTCGACCTGCATGACCTTGTCGCCCGGACAGAAGGTCCAACCGAAACGGTCAATGCGGATCTCGCCCGGCGGGTTCAACGCCTTCTGCAGCTCGATATTGAGGGAACGTGCGCCGAGGCCGCCACGGTTCATTGGGCAGAGCACCTGGATGTCTCGTATCGGGTCCAGCCCGAAGCGTTTGGGGATCCGGTCCTGGACAATCGCCAGCAACTTACGGACACCCTCTTCCGCGCTCCGCCGCGTCGACAAAGTAGAAATCGCCGCCTTCGGCAGAGCGGCGAGATCAGGCATTAGGCCATGGTTTATTCGGTGCGCATTGACGATGATACGGCTCTCGGCAGCCTGTCGGAAGACCTCGGTCAACCGCACGACCGGCACCGCAGCAGACGCGATGATGTCGCCCAGAACCTGCCCCGGGCCCACCGAAGGCAGCTGATCGATATCGCCGACGAGCAGCAGCGCCGCGTGCTCCGGCAGCGCTCGAAGCACCGCCCGCATCAGCGGCACATCAACCATGGAGGTCTCGTCAACCACCAGGAGATCGCGGTCCAGAGGCTCGCTTTCATTGCGCCGGAAGCTGCCGGTCCTGGGGTCGGTTTCGAGGAGACGATGGATGGTCTTTGCCTCAGAGGCTCGTGCTCTCGGACAAACGCTTGGCGGCGCGCCCGGTAGGGGCACAGAGCGCGATCGTGACGACCTTGGCGGTCAGAATCTTCAGCAGTGAGTTGACGAGAGTGGTCTTCCCGACGCCGGGCCCACCGGTGATGACCACTACCTTGGAGACGAGTGCAACCCGCAGCGCTGCTTTTGGCTGTCAGCAAGCGCCAGCTTCGTCCTCTGCTCGACCCACGGGATGGCCTTGTCGACGTCAATGGAGGGCCAGAGCGGCTTTCCAACGGCGATCGTCTTGAGCTTCTCGGCGATTTCGCGCTCGGCGCGGTAAAGTGCAGCAAGGAAGACGCAACGGCGGTCTTCGAGATCGTCGGCGACGACAGCTCCGTCATCGAGCTCAAGGCGCAGTGCCGTCTCGACGAGTTCGGCGGGCACTTCGAGCAGCTTTTCGGCAAGGGGAACGAGCTCTTCGACCGGAAGGCCGCAATGCCCTTCGTCCATCGCCTCGGCGAGCGCGTAGGAGATGCCGGCACGGACGCGGATCAGCGCGGTCTTCTCGATACCGAGCTTGGCCGCGATCTGATCGGCGGTGCGGAAGCCGATGCCGCGGATGTCGCGAGCCAATCGATAGGGGTTCTCCGAGATGAGCTGAACGGCGTCGGCGCCGTAGGTCTTGTAGATGCGCACCGCGCGTGACGTGCCGACGCCGTTGCTGTGCAGGAACAGCATGATCTCGCGAATCGCCCTCTGCTCCGCCCAGCCGGCGATGATCCGTCCGCTCGCTTGGGGCCAATGCCGGTCACCTCGCGCAGGCGACGCGGTTCCTGCTCGATGACGTCGAAGACCGTTTCACCGAAGGCGCGGACCAGCTTCTTCGCGTAGACCGGCGCCGATGCCGCGGATCATGCCGGAGCCGAGATATTTCTCGATCCCCTCGACCGTCGTCGGCGGCGTAGCCTTGAGGAACCGCGCTCGGAACTGGACGCCGTGGGTGCGGTCATTGATCCAGTCGCCGCTCGCCTGGACGAACTCGCCGGCCGAAATCGTCGCAGCATGGCCGAGGACGGTGATCAGGTCGCGCTTGCCGCGAGCTTTGACACGCAGGACGCAGAAGCCGTTCTCGTCGTTGTGGAACGTCACGCGCTCGACCAGACCGGCCAAGACCTCGGTCGGGCGTGCTCGTCCTGGGTGGCTGCACCATCGCCGTAGGATGAACGTGGAGATCCGCACATCCTACCGAGATCGAGACCCCTCATCCATGCTGGTCGGCGCGGCTTGAGCATGAGCGCCCTGCGGCAGCGTAGGTGGTGAACTAACTCAATAGGCGGATTGCAGCAGCAGCTTGCACAGCGCAAATATGGCAGGATCAATGCCTTGCGGGGTTGAAGACGGGGCAGGTGTCAAAAATGGCGATCGAGCCAGAAGGATGGCATATGGACCCGGGCTCACCATCGTGGGATCCAGAAGCCAAGACGTTCTCCGTCTTCTTACACAAGCGGGATCAGGAGAGCGTGTTATGCATCGTCGCGATGGATGCACTGGAGAATGCGGCTCAGTCGAGTGATCTTTCCGAGCCAACACTAACTCGAATATTTGATGCGCATCGGCAGCTTATAGAGCTCCGGGCTGCCCAGAAGTTGAACGCTGGACAGGTCGAATCCAACGGCTCCGTGCTGGTCCGCGCTGAGGATATTTAATATTACAACGGTAACGCGATAGATCTCCGCCGACATCGAACCGTGACATTGGACTACCCACATGCACGGTCGCAGCTCAAGCCGGTACCGTCCCATGGCGGATGGCCGGCATCCCAGGCGAGGCGGAGACGTCACGCAATGAACATCACGTATGAATTGCGGCGTGCCTTGCAGGTCAATTCGTGCGCCACTACCGCCTCGGACCGGCGCGCGACGTGTCCGGCCAGGTCTTCGGAACGCGGATGAATGAGATCTACCTGTTCAGCTCGCCGCGGCCGATCCGGAGCCTGCACAGTGCGGTCGGCTGGACCTGGGAGGCGATTGCCGAGCACGCCCTGCCGGCGCTCAAGCCATCGTTCATGCCGATCGACCGCTCGGGCGACGCGTTCTTCTTGGACCTTCTGTGAAGGAGATGAGGGTGGGCATGCCCAAAGTCACCTATATCGAATACAATGGTACCGCGCATTTGGTCGAGGTGGCGGTCGGCCTTTCGGTGATGCGCGGTGCCGTCAACAACAACGTGCCTGGCATCGACGCCGATTGCGGCGGCGAGTGCGCCTGCGCCACCTGCCACGTCTATGTCGATCCGGCCTGGCTCGACAAGCGGGCACGCCAGTGCCGGGGTCTCAGGAGGCGAGCATGCTGAGCTTTGCCGCCGAGGCCGAATTCAATTCGCGCCTGTCGTGCCAGATTGCGATGCGCGAGGAGCTCGACGGATTGGTCGTCCGCATGCCGCAGGGCCAGCACTGAGAGAACGGGAGGCACCATAATGACGACGCAACTCCATGACGCCTATTCGATCCCGCTCGAGGCGATCGATGTCAGCGACCCGCAGCTCTATCAGGACGATGCCTGGTATCCCTATTTCGAGCGGCTGCGCCGGGAGGCTCCGGTACATTACTGCCGGGAGAGCCGCTACGGCCCCTATTGGTCAGTCTGCAAGTATAAGGACATCATGCAGGTCGAGGTGAACCACGGGATCTATTCGTCCGAGCTCGGCGGCATCGCGGTCGAGGACCCGCCGAAGGGACTGGAGCGCGAGAGCTTCATCCGCATGGACCCGCCCAAGCATGACGAGCAGCGCAAGGTCGTCGGCCCGATCGTCGCGCCGGCCAACCTCGCCGAGATGGAAGCGACGATCCGCGAGCGGACGATCCGGGTGCTCGAAGGTCTGCCGCGGAACGAGATCTTCGACTGGGTCGAGCGGGTGTCGATCGAGCTGACGACGATGATGCTCGCGACGCTGTTCGACTATCCCTGGGAGGAGCGGCGTCGGCTGACCTACTGGTCCGACGTCGCGATCTGCAATGTCCATGCGCCGGAATCGCCGGTGCATTCGGAACAGGAGAAGTTCGACGAATTGAAGAAAATGGCGGAGCGGATGGCGGAGCTCTACAACGAGCGCGCCAAGCAGCCGCCGAAATTCGATCTGTTGTCGATGCTCGCGCATGGCCGGGCGACGCAGAACATGCCGCTGCGCGAATTCATGGGCAATCTGACCCTGCTGATCGTCGGCGGCAACGACACGACGCGCAACTCGATGACCGGCGGCCTCTACGCGCTGAGCCAGCACCCGCACGAATATCAAAAATTGCGCGACAATCCGGCGCTGATTGCGAGCCTGGTGCCCGAAATCATCCGCTATGTGACCCCGGTCATCCATATGCGGCGGACGGCGACGCACGACGCCGAGCTCGGCGGCCAGCACATACGTGCGGGCGACAAGGTGGTCATGTGGTACGTCTCGGGCAACCGCGATCCCGACGCGATCGAGGACCCCGACAATTTCATCATCGACCGGCCGCGGCCGCGCCAGCACCTGTCATTCGGTTTCGGCATCCATCGCTGCGTCGGCAACCGGCTCGCCGAATTGCAGCTGCGCATCCTGTGGGAGGAATTGCTGCCGCGCCATCCCGTCATCGAGGTGTTGGCGGCGCCGCGCCGCACGTACTCGAACTTCATCCACGGCATGCGCTCGATGCCAGTCCGCATCTCGATGCATTAGCGCCGGGTCCGCGTCAGCTACGGCCGGATCACGACTTGGGAAGTTTGAACCTAATGAAGCACTGATCGCCGTTAGCACTTAGCTGTACTTGTCCTTTAATGCGGCAAAGAAATCTGCAAGAGACCGCAACTGCACACCCAAATCGCCTACTTCCCGTAGCTCCGCGGAAGCAGGCCCGGGCGCCATCCTCCACAGGGGGACCGAGGATTCAAATCCATCTCCCTCCAGCGGTGTGTCAAGTGCGAACTCGACCCACGGCGCAACCATCTGGAGGCGGCGTCGCCACCCTCGCGCGGGCGGGGTCTTGATCGGCCCCATTCCCCAGCGCGTTTCAGCCGCGCTCGATACCAGCGCGGCGGAGGGTGGGCCGCCGTCAGCAGCTACTGCGTCGAGCGCCTGCTTGGCAGTCTTCTGGCCCTGCAGGGCTTCTGAAATGCCCGTGCGGAGCGTCAGCTCCAGCGTGTCCCATGCTGGGTGGGCAGGCGTCGGGAGGCCGGTCTCGATTGCGCGCGCGGCTGTTGGTGGCCGGCCCAGCTTCTCCGCCATCGTCGGATCGCTCAACACCGAGCGGCGCGGCGGCGCGTTGCCGCGCTCCATCGAGCGCAGTTGCCACTGTTTGCTGCACGCCATGCGAATGAACTCAATCGACCAGTCGGCGTTCTTCGCGTATTTCGGCACTGCGAGGGAAATGGCCGTCGATCCAAGTCCGGCTTTGGCTCTTGTCGGTGTAGCCTGGCGGATCGTCCCTACCTGCCTCGATTGCCCCGCAATGACCGCATCTCGCGGCGCCCCTTCGCGGTAGGAGCAACCGACACAATCACGGTAGAAACCGATCGGTACGGATATGGCAACTTCATCGGCTATCCGGCCAAAATTCCTTATCTCAGCGGGTGGGTCGTCTACGAGGATAGGCGCGGTCACGCTCGAACGACCTATTTTTGCCGGCAATTCAACCGCTTTCCGGGAAGCAATATCGACGGCCGTTTCGTGCCAGTGTACGATCCCGATTGCGAGAAAACCTATTAAAGCTCGATCTTTGCGGGAGATCGCGACCGCTCGCGGTGGGTTCGAAGACGGGAACCTCCTTGCGCCCAATGGGGTTTTATGCTCGGGAGCGAACACGTGGGAGGAAAAAATGGATCAAACACGGGCTCGGGAGATTGCGAAAGACGCCGCGGAGCAGGCGAGCAAGACGGTAAATGAGGCGACCCAACGTGTCGGGGAGCAAGTGCAACCTGCGCTCGATCTGGCCAAGGGTACGGCCGAAGACCTGGCCAACCGCGCGTCCGAAGCCGGCAGGCAGGCCATGGACCGGGCGGGCGAGTTTGTCGAGAGCGTTGCGCCTCAAGCCAAACAGGTTGCGAGCAATCTCTACGACCAGGGCGCTCAGTCAGGAGAATACGTCCGTCAATATGCTGCGCAACAACCCCTAGCCGCAATGTTGGTTGCCGGCGTGATCGGGTACGCGCTGGGTTATTTGATCCACCGGCACTAACGCCGAGGGCCTCCGATCCCGGCCCAACCCTGCCGATCTGGTCATTCGATCCGCCGCCGCCACATTCCCTCTACGCACCTCGCCCCCTCGCACCGTGGAGCCGGATGAGGGATCATCGCCCCCCTCTAACCGGAGCTTCCCTCTTTCCCTGCTATCAAGCGATTGATATTGCGGCATAATTTCAGTTTGGCTCGTTGTTTGTAGCCATGTAATGTTATGATTTGTTGCTTTCATAAGCTGGGAACATCGCTATGATGTTCCCATGTATATCGAAGCCGTCCCCAATCGCAACTCGCCCCCGGCCATCCTGTTGCGCGAGAGCTACCGCGAGGCTGGCAAGGTCAAGAAGCGCACGCTCTTGAACCTCTCCGACTGGCCGCACGAGCGGATCGCCGGCTTCAAGGCACTGCTCAAAGGCGGCACCGTTATTCCCAAGGACCAGGATGCCATTACCATCATCCGCTCGTTGCCGCATGGTCATGTCGACGCGGCCCTCGGCACAGCGCGCAAGATCGGCCTCGATCGGTTGCTCGGCCCGGACGGCAACCGCTGCCGCGACCTCATCCTGGCCCTGGTGGTCAGCCGCATCCTCGATCCCGGGTCCAAGCTTGCCGCCGCCCGGGCGCTGTCGCCGGACACCGCGACTTCCAGCCTTGGCGAGCAGCTCGGTCTCGGGCTGGTCGATGAGAACGAGCTCTATAGTGCACTCGACTGGTTGGCGGTACGCCAGCCGGCGGTCGAGGCGGCCCTCGCCAAACGACATCTCAGCGGCGGCACACTGGTGCTCTACGACGTGTCGTCGAGCTACCTGGAAGGCCGTTGCTGTCCGCTCGCCCAATTGGGTTACAGCCGTGACGGCAAACGCGGCAAACGGCAAATCGTCTATGGGCTGCTCTGCGCCCGCGACGGCTGTCCGGTGGCAATCGAGGTCTTCGCCGGCAGCACCGCAGACCCGACGACCCTAACCAGTCAGGTGACCAAGCTGAAGGAGCGCTTCGCTCTCGACCATGTCGTCCTGGTCGGTGACCGCGGCATGATCACCCAGGCGCGGATCACCGAGGACATCAAAGCGGCCGGGCTCGACTGGATTACCGCCTTGCGCGCCCCGGCAATCAAGGCGTTGCTCGACGGCGGCGCACTGCAGATGTCGCTGTTTGATGACCGCGATATGGCCGGCATCACCTCTCCCGAGTTCCCGGGCGAGCGGCTCATCGTCTGCCGCAACCGCGCTCTCGCCGCCGAGCGCGCCCGCAAGCGCGAGGATCTGCTCGCCGCCACCGAGCGCGACCTCGCCCGCATTGCCACCGCCGTTGCCCGCAAGCGCCAGCCGTTGCGCGGCAAAGCTGAAATCGGCCTCGAGATCGGCGCCGTGCTCGACAAGCACAAGATGGCCAAGCACTTCGCCCTCGACATTACCGACACCAGCTTCAGCTTCGCCCGAAAGACCGATGAAATCACCGTGGAGGCGGCACTCGACGGCCTCTACGTCGTGCGCACCAGCCTGCCCGCCGCCGCTCTCGACGACACCGCCACAGTGCGCAGCTACAAATCCCTGAGCCTGGTGGAGCGTGCCTTCCGCTGCATCAAGACGGTCGATCTCCAGATCAGACCAATCTATCACTGGCTGGCCGATCGCGTGCGTGCCCACGTGTTTGTCTGCATGCTCGCCTACTACCTGGAATGGCACATGCGCCAGCGCCTGGCGCCCATGCTCTACGACGACACCGACAAGGATGCGGGCGAAGCGCAACGCTCCAGCATCGTCGCCAAAGCCGAGCGCTCCCCTGCCGCGGTCACCAAGCAAACCACTGGCCGAACCGAGGACGGCCTGCCGGTCCACAGCTTCCGAACCCTTCTCGACGATCTCGCCACCCTCACCCGAAACACCCTGGTGACCGCCATCGCCCCCGAGCAACCCTTCACCTTGATCGCCCGGCCGACCCCCGTCCAACAACGGGCCCGCGACCTCCTCGGGCTCTCGCGTACCCAGTAGACACCCTCGCTAGCGTTTAATTATGCCGCTAAATCAGTGGCTTGCGTGTTCGCAAAGACGGAAGCTACGTCTAACCGTTACCGTGCCCACGGGGACCTCGGCCCATCGACCGGGTTCCTCTGGCTAACCTCTAACTCTAGCTCTACTCCCGCCGCTACGTCGCGACCCGATTTCTCAGGCGTGCGTCGCCCCTTCCCGCGCCTGCGTGGCAACTCCCCCGCTATCCGCGACAGCTTCGGCGACAAGATCACCGACGCCCTCGAACAATCCAGCCGCGCCCTGGTAGGCCAGAATGCCGCCTTTGATTGCAGTCTTTGCGAGAGGCGCAGAATTGGGGCCGCCAGCGGCAATACAACCACCGTTCCCCCGCCGAGTGCCAGGCCGGTCAGGCCGAAGCCGATCTCGCGCTCGAAGCCGGTTTTGTCCATGTGAAGACGCGCCAGGCATTCCCGGAAATTGGCCGCCAAGTTCGTCGACGCGAACAAACGGCGTTTCGGGCTTCGCGATGGCGGCGTCGGTCCTGTCGCGCGCTGCCAGACGCACCAGCTCCACCCAAGCTGCGGGACCGAGTGAGGGGGTGGGACCTAGAGATGCTATGGGGCAGGCGGCGAGGAGATGGCACCATCGTCGCTGTGGCTAACCGATGGAGTGCCCCGATGCCCCAGCCGAACGACTTGAGCAGGTCCCTCGTCGCCCTGGACCAAGATAGCACAATCATTGCCGTCGTCGAGATGAGCCAGTCGAGTTGGCTGGTTGCCGGTATGCTTCCCGGCATTGAGCGCCAACCGCGCAAGAAGCTGGAGCCGAGTGCAGAAAGGCTGCTTGGCCTGCTGCATCGCTGGCGCGACGAGGCGGTCAAGGCCGGCCGCAAGATCACGCGGATTGCACTGGCCTTCGAAGCTGGTCGAGACGGCTTCTGGTTGGCGCGCTGGCTTCGTGCGCATGGGGTGGAGGCGCATGTGATCCATCCCTCGAGTGTCGCCGTATCGCGCGAACATCGCCGGGCGAAGACCGACCGGCTCGACACCGAGTTACTGAAGCGGGGGTTCTTGGGGTGGCTGCGTGGGGAACGGGGCCACTGCACCATGGCGCGCATCCCGACAATTGCCGAAGAGGACGCCAAGCGGCCCAATCGCGAGCGCGAGTGCCTGGTCAGGGAACGCACGCGCATCGTCAACCGAATGAAGGGGACCCTCGCCCGGCTGGGCATTCGCAATTTCAAACCAACCCTGCGCAAGGCCGCGGAGCGTGTTACAACACTGCACACGCCGGAGGGCTCGGCGCTGCCGCCGAATGTCTCGGCCGAGTTGCAGCGCAATATGGCGCGCCTGGGCTTCGTCGTCAGCCAGATCAAGGAGATCGAGGCGGCTCGTCAGAAACGATTGGAGCAAGAGCCCGAGACCGAGCCACACGCCATGGTACGGCACCTGGCTCGGGTCGTCGGCCTTGGCGTCGAAACGGCTGATATCCTGGTCAATGAGGTGCTCTCGCGGCCAATGCGTGACCGCAAAGCGGTGGCGCGCTACGCCGGCCTGACAGGCTCGCCGGACGAGAGCGGCGCGAAGCGGCGGGAACAAGGGCTCGCCAAAGCAGGCAACGCCCGGGTCCGCCGCGGTATGATCCAACTCGCCTGGCGCTTTCTGCGGTTTCAGAAGGAGAGCGCATTGGCATTGTGGTACCGCGCCCGAACTGCTGATAGCCGTGTTGGCACGCGCAAGACGATGATCGTCGCGCTGGCACGCAAGCTGCTCATCGCGCTCTGGCGCTTTGTCACGACGGGCGAGACACTGGAGGGCGTCGTCTTACGTCCAGCGGGCTGAAAGGGCTTACCGGAACGAGCAGACCACTCAGCACCATTCGGTGCTCGTACTGGGTTTTCGGCGGACTGCCGAATTGACGATCCGAGGTGGCGGAAAGCCGTATTCGAACATGGCACTTGATGCCGACCTAGAGAATGGCCCGCCGCCCGGAACTTCGCCGCCGATGCGCATGACTGCATCATGGTCAGGATCCGAACGGACCTACCGGATACAAGTTCGCGGCGTGAAGATGCGCCGCAATGGCGAGTTCCCCTCGGACCATACCCAGATAGGCAGTGTCGCCACCCGAGCTCCGCAGGAAAAGCCCGTCTCGCTGTTCATCCTCCCTCCGCGTGCTCAGGCGTCAAGGCGCTGCGAAACACAAGCAACGCTAGCCCGGATTTCTCATACCGACTGGAAGATTGAAGGGTAACCGCGGCGGCCGCGCGCGTAGGTTGTGGTGGTGAAGGGCCGCAACCTGCGCAAGTCCTGGCGGGCGCAGGGGTGGCGTTGCCACTGGCCGCGTCGAATATGGTTGCTCGCGTGTTCTGTTTCGTCAGTGCGCCGCGGCGTTGGTCAGTTGTGCGTGGGCAGTGGCGAATTCGCGCTGATAGGGGCAGCCCGAAGCCATGGCGAATTTGATGCGCCGCACGCTGGTGCGCACCAGCGCGCCGATCTTCAAGAGCTTGAGGCGGATCGTGCCGCAGGTGGCCTGGGCGAATTGGGTGTGCGGCAGAGCAATGCGGCGCAGCGCGGTCAGCAGCACATAGGCCATCGAGGCAAACCACAGCCGTAGCTGGTTGGCGCGCATCGTCGCCGCCGAAGTGCGGTCGGCGAACAGGTCGAGCTGGCACTCCCCCGCTTTCGCGAGGGCAGGCTCTTGATGCGGTTTTCCATGTCGCCGCGGGCGCAGTAGATCTCCTCGTACAGGCGCTGTGGCTCGGCATCCTCGCGGCCGAGCGAGGTGACGACAAAGCGCGGGTTGGCCGCACCTGCCGTCCATTCGGCCTTGGCAACGACGCGGCGCTGGCGGCTCCAGCTGTCGCGCGTCGACCAGGAGAACTCGGTGAACCGGCGCGCCGGCTGGCCGGTGGTTTTGCCCTCCTGCTCGGCCGCGCCCAGTTCGCTGGCAATCTCGGCGACCAGCCGCTCGTTCTTGGCCAGGCCAAAGAGAAACTCGACCCTGTTGGCCTCGCACCAACTCATCAGAACATCGCGGGCAAACCCCGAATCGGCGCGCAGCACAATACGCACCTGCGGCCAGCGGGCGCGGATCTGGGCGACAATGCGCGCCGTCTCTTCGACCGCCCCGGCGGACGCGTCGATGTCGGCGCGGCGCAGCTTTGCCGCCAACAGATGCCGGCCGCTGTAAACGTACAGCGGCAGATAGCAGTAGCAATCATAGTAACCGTGAAAGAAGCGGCCTTCCTGATGGCCGTGCAGCGGATCGTCGGTGGCATCCAGGTCGAGGATGATCTGCTGCGGCGGGTGCTGGTGCGCTTCCAAAAAAAGATCGACAAACAGCGCCTCGATCTTGCCGCCGTCCCAAGCGATCCGGCGATAGCGAGTCGGCTCAATGCCGCCCAGCTCGAGCCGGTTGAGCGTGCTTTTCCCGGCCAGCGGCGCACAATCCTTGCGGCGGGCCGACAGCTTGCCGGCCAGCACCGCCATCGTCGGATCGTGGCGCAGCTCATCGTGATCGACCAGGTCCTCATAACCGAGCGCGATCCCAAACACCCGCTGCCCGACCAGCGTCCTGACCTCATGCTCGATCAGCTCCGCTGCCCGGCTATCCGTGAAACACTCAGTAAACCGCTCGACCACCCGGATCGCCCGATCCGTCGCTCCAAGCAGCAACGCACCCGCATCCGAGGTGATCTTGCCACCATCAAACCCCGCCACTACGGCGCGGCCATCGACGGGTGCAAATCCAAACAGATCCGCGCTACACTCTGTCGGCATCGGGTCTCCCCCTGGCCCTGAGACAAACCGTTGGTACAACACGATTTTCTCAGATCCGGGAGCCCGATGCACCTACCCCGTTTGAGAAATTCGGGCTAGGCGGCAAGCCGCCAAGCTATGCTAGCGTTTCGGTCCCTTGACCCCTTCCGCGCGCTCCGGAAACCTGATCGCAGGCGACGGGATGAAGAACGGCTTTCCCGCTCCGAACAAAGAACTCTCAGCAAAACCCAAAACAACCACTTGACAGGAAAAGCCCCATACAAGTTCGAATCCGGCTTGCTCCAGCAGAAAGTCTACAAACTTTCGGTTCCGAAACGTGTCGTCCCGCGTTTTCCGGCCCGGTGAAGGCGAGTTCAAAGGGAACCACTCTTTGATGCCCCCTAACCGACCTTCCTGGCGGCACCGCCAAACTGCCGAGTTGGGTGGTGGAACAATTCAGCCGAATGACGATAGCTGGACACGCCGGCATATCGCTGTCGCAGAAGAAAGCGAGCGCGTAGCGCTCGCCGCCTGAGCGGTTGAGCGCGCGGTGAGGGGTAGCGCCGGCGGCTTTTAATTTCTCGACAAAGGCTTCGGCTTGCTGAACCGGAATCCGTTCATCGGCTGTCCCATGGAGAAGCAGTACGGGTGCCCTGATCTGCTGAACATGATAGATCGCCGAACGCGCCATAAAAGCCTCGGCCGACGCCGACATACCTGCCTCGGCAAAAAGATAGCGAGAGATGCCCGGTAGTGTGGGGCGCCAAGTGAAGAAGTCGTAGGCCCCCGCGCCCAGTACTACGGCCGCCAGTCTCGGGCATCGGCCGCTTTCGACTTCCTCGCGGCTGGTAAGCAGCTGCTTCAAGCCGACGTTGGGAAAACCCGATAGGCCAGATCAGGCGTTGCTCGCGACTACCGGCGATAGCGCAAATGCCTTGACCAGCGGTGGCACCGCGCAGCGCTCCGCGTCGCTCAACCGCCCGACGAGGCCTCGGCCGGAACCGCGCTCCCGGCCAGCCCATAAACCAGTTCCTCCGAAATGTCGCGGTTGGTGTAATCCGGCAGTGGGATCGTCGCAGCGATGCTGATGACACAGCTCAGCAGGACATACAGCGCGACTGAATATCCCGATCCGGTCCAGGCGAGGAGCGCCGTCGCAATTAGCGGCGCCGGACCGCCGGCGATAATCGAGGCCAGGTGGAAACCGAGCGAGGAGCCGCTATAGCGCAACCGCGGCGGGAAGCACTCGGCGATTAGCGCTGCCTGCGGCCCATAAGCCATATCGTGCGGAATGAAGGATAGAATAATGGCGACGAAGATCACGACAGGAATGGCCGTATTTAACAGCGCGAAGTAGACGAAGGTGAAAACTCCGATTGATGCGATGCCAATGATGTACATCCGCTTGCGGCCGAAGCGGTCGGAAAGGTGCCCGGCAAGCGGGGTGGTGACCGCCGACAGCGCAGTGGCGCACATCACCGCAGCCAGCAGCAGGTTGCGCGAACTGTGCAACATCGTCGTGCCGTAGGTGAAGACGAAGGCGGCGAAGATGTAGAACGGGCCCTGTTGACCCATCCGAGCCAGGGCCGTCAACGCGACCAGCTTGGGCTGCCGTTTCAGCACCTCGATGACCGGGGCACGCTCGATGCGCTTCTCCTCGACGATGCGGGTGAAGGTTGGCGTCTCAAGAATGCCCAGCCGGATGTAGAGTCCGATCCCGACCATGACGATGCTGAGCCAGAACGGCACGCGCCATCCCCAGTCGAGAAACTGGTCGCCGGAGATCCAGCTAAACAGCAGCACCATCACATTGGCGAGGAACAGCCCGGCCGGACCGCCCCATTGCGGCCACGAGGTAATAAAACCGCGATGGGCATTAGTCTTGGCCCATTCCATCGCGATCAGCGTCGCCCCGCCCCACTCACCGCCGATGCCTACGCCCTGGATGAAGCGCACGATCGTGAGGATCACCGCGCCCCAGATGCCGATCGAAGCGTAACCCGGGACAAAGCCGACCGCGAACGTCGACAGGCCGGTCAAGAGCAGGGTCGCGATCAGGGTCACCTTGCGCCCGATGCGGTCGCCATAATGTCCGAACAGCGCCGCGCCGACCGGGCGCGAAACAAACCCGACGGCATAGATGCCGAAGGCCTGCAAGGTTCCAACCAGCGGGTCGGATGAGGGAAAGTACAGCTTCGCGAAGACGAGCGGCGCTACCTGCACATATAGCAGAAAATCGTAGGCCTCGATGATCGTCCCCACGGTGCTCGCGACCACCGCGCGACGCAGCTGCACGCCGTGTTGCGCATCAGACAGACCGGTGGCGGAAGATATTGCCATCCCGTGACCTCCCTCTGTCGCGCTCTCTTGGCGGACGACGCCGACCAAGCACTGTTCAGGAATCCGATGCTATCAGCCGTGGCACCGCGCAAACAAGCGGCCCCGAGACCGATCGGCCGACTATGCTCCAACGTTTGTGGAGTTCGGGGTCGAGATCGGCGAGTACCGCGGAGTAGTCCGGGTTCCGCGGCGCGTATTTCAATGCCTATTGTCCCAGAGGCCCACTCCCGAGCGGTGCGTCGAAGCCTACTGTCTCCAGCGAACCTGGTTCAAGCGCATCGCCGAGCGGGAGCTGGGCCGGCGCCGGTTGATGAAGCGGCTGCGATCGCGTGCTGTCGACGTCTCCTCGGGTTTGAACGAAAAGACCCAGGCCTGCGACCGGGCTCTCTCGTGGCTAGCGTCCTTGCTGCGCGCGTTGCAGTTCTAGCTGGCGCTGGTACTGCTGTTCCGCCTGTCGGTACTGCTGTTGGGCCTGCTCGTATGAGTTTGTGTCGGGTGCTGCGCCGGGCACCGTGGGTGTAACCGACGGGACTGAGTTATACGGCGGCGGGTAGTCAGCCGTTGCCGCGGGCGCTGGTGGTGGAGAGACGGCAGCTACCGGCGGCAAAGGAACGGGCACGGTTGGGGCGACCATGACTGCAGGCGTGACTGGCGCTTGTAGAGAGACGGCTACGGCAGGAGGAATTGGGGAAGGACTGCCGCAGTGTCGTTCCTCCGCGAGCACCGCGAGGTATTGCTGTCGGCTCTGAAGCGCCGAGACTTCTTTGCCGGCAGCTCCCTGGAAATCCATCGCAAACCACAGTGGCCAGATGACTAAACCAACGACGCCGGCTGCCACGTTCTGCGCGACCTTGCCGCCCTCTTCGCCCCCGAGATCTCCGACCTTTTGATTGTTGGCTTGTACCTCGGCCGCGATCGCTGCGCAGTTTGCGTAACGATCTTGCGGCTGCACTACCGCGACCGGCTGCGGCGCTCTCCCAGCGCAGCCGTTGAAGAATATTGCGGTTACGACGGATGCGGCACCAATGATCTTCTTCAAGTGCGGTCCCTCCTGGATGTGTCGATCTCGCCGCGGCTTCCCGTCGGCGCCCGGCTCTTATGGCGGGGTCAGAATGCCTTGATAGCGGCCACGAGCATCCGGTCCAGCTGATGACGTGCTGGTGCTATCGGATGTGCGAGTGGGCCGGGATGGCGTTTGCTGGCTGCCCGAGCGCCGCCTGATCGAGCCTCCGCGGCGATCCAGGCGAACATCCGGGTTCCTGGGCACGTCGTGCTCCGCGGCAAGCTTTACAAGCGGCGGCGCCGGCCTCTTGCTCATTATCGTCATCGTTCTACTGGTGGCGGGACGGATCTAGGGCGACTGCACGCAATCGCGCTGGTTCCCTCCCTCACCCCGAATGTCCTCGGCTGGCACCCCGAGCACCTCCGCAAGTGAGACAAGGCCGACGATCGCCGAAAATGTACCGGCCGCTATGCCCTTCCTCCCGCGAGAGCGGGTTCGTTTTGGGGTGCAGGCTGTGTGAAAACACAGGTATTCGAAAACACAGGTATTCAATCAGTGCGTAGAAAGTCCTTCTCGATTTCGTCAATCTCACCTGCGCTGTCGCGCTTTCTACGGGCAGGGCTCCACCCGACCGTGGGCGGTGGGTCTCGGCCGAGTTGCGCGAGGCGATGAGCGAGCCGCACCGGGTCGGCGTCAACCTCAATCAGCTAACCCGCCCTCGCCAACACGACCGACGACATGCGCCCTCGCCGAGCTTCGCGCCATCCGGGGCGTGCTCGAAGCCGCCGTGCGCTACGCCCTCGATCTATGATCCCGCGGTGGCCGAGGGCATGGTTTCCATGTGGACGCAGCGTTCGTCCTGCAATAGCTCAAACCCGGCGGCACCGGTATTCGCACTCATGCGTCGAGCCATCACTATGGCTTCAGCGTCGTTTTCACAAGCCAAGCCCTGGATTTCAAACACATCGAAGGTGCGGTCCAAGTAACGGCATCGATAAAGCGACATTGGCAGCGCGCCTCCTCGGCCATTGAAGGCGGGAGCACGCGCGACCCCTCTTCTGGGGGCAAGCGTATCTCTCTGTCGCCGATGCCTATTTATTTATTGAAGCGCAGCGATGAGTGCATATGGGCACTGATGACAACGGTTACGAGCTTGCAGTCTGCCACCAGCTAGGCAAAGCGGCAAAACTCCGTACCGGCACCCGTTTTTCAACCGATTTACCCCCAGTTTTGGGGATACCTATGCCTAGGACCCCGGGGACCGAGGTACGGAAATATCGATGACCAGCCCGCCATTGCGCGGAATTGTGTCGCGTAGCCACGGTCTTTAGCTGCTCGTTCTGCTTCTTGCGCTCTCGTGCGCAGCCTGCGGGCATTCTCCTGGGATTCTAGTCGCCTTCCAAACCGAGCAGCAGGCGCAGCAGCATTGCCCATCCGGCTGATTGCGGCCGAGAAGGCGAGTGGTGGCCTCAAGCTCCTCGTACAGCTGCCTTATCGGCTAACCGACCTCGTGGCCCCGAAGTTTGCCGCCCTCCTCGCCGCCTGGCTGATTGCGCTGATCCCGGTGCTCTCGGCGCTGGTCTGCTGGGGGCTGCTTGGCGGTCATCTCGATGCGCGCGAGACAGCCACCTTGATGCTCGGCCATCTGCTCTATGCTTTGGTGATCGGCGCCATTTCGTTCCTGGTCGCCGCCCTGACCGAAGGCGGAGCAACTGCCGCCATCGCGCCGCGCGCTCCAGCCTCTCATCCTTCGGAGTTTGGCGCCGCGGTACTCGCCGGATGCGTACCTTACTCCGTCTTCAGCACAAAGAGCTTGTCGGCACCCAATTCGGCACCCCAGACTTCGCCCTTGCGGCCCGCAAGCTGCCGCACGCCGGCATAGCGGTCGGGTAGTGGGAAGGACTCGAATTTCTCGGTCTTCGGATCGAAGCGCAGGATCGCATTCGCTCCCCAGTCGCTGACCCACACCGCATCGGTTCGTCGACATAGACGGCGTAGGGCTGCGGCCCGTCGCCCGGCAGGTGCCAACGTGCCCAGGTCTTCGACTTGCTGTCGTAGCGGAAGAGATCGCCGCTGTTCCAGCCGGTGATCCAGAGCGCGCCGCGACTGTCGCTCCAGACCCGCCGCGCGCCCTGACGCGGCACTGGCGGCTCCAAGACCGTGAGCAGTGCCGGTCTCGAGATCGATCTGGCCGAGATAGTTGCCGGCGAGCGAGGCGAAGAACACCTGGCCGTCCGGCGTGGTGGCGATGCCGTAGGGACCGGTGCCGCGCGGCGCGTCGAATACCGCCATAGCGCCTGTTTTGGGATCGAGCCGACCATAGATGCCGTTCTGCCCGGTGAACCAGAGCACGCCCTGGCGATCAAAGCTCGCGGTGTTGAGGTTGGCGTCGCGCCGTTCCTTGGGCAGCGGGAAGAGCTTGACTGCACGGGTCGCGGGATCGATCCGGGCGATCGCGTTCTGCCCACCTTCGGTGACCCAGGCGGCATTGTCGGGCGCAACGATCACGCCGTGGGGTGCCGCACCCGGACCCAGCGCGATCAGATCCGATTTCCCGGTCCTGGGATCGAGCCGGCCGAGTTTGCCCGCGGATTGCGCGGTGAACCAGACTGTGCCATCCGGCGCGGGAAAGACGTCGTGCGCCCCGGCGCCTGCCAGCACGGGAAAGGTCTGCATCGCCATTCTGGCGTGAGCCACGCGGTCAGTCGCCGACATCAGCGCCACAGCCGCGAGCACCATGCCGAGTTGGATCATGAAAACCTCCTGCCGCCGGTCGACAAAAATAGCACCAGTCGAGCGAGGCCCGCACGTTTCTCGCCGCGGCCGATGCACGGAACTCAGACGCCCTCGTTACCGCATCGCGCCCTTGTGCCAGCTGGACGCGAAGGCTATCGTCCCGGCCTTGCTGCGGGGGCAGCATCACCACCGGGGGAGAGGGGATTATGCCGGATGTTAGGGGTATCGCGGGCGCACAGCTGAAGTCCTTTATCGAGCGCATCGAGCGGCTCGAGGAGGAGAAGCGGGCGCTCGGTGAGGACATCAAGGAAGTCTACGCCGAAGCCAAAGGTACCGGTTTCGAGCCTAAGATCATGCGCCAGATCCTCAAGATCCGAAAAATGGACAAGGACGAGCACGACGAGCAGGAGAGCCTGCTCGACATCTACAAACGCGCGCTAGGAATGCTGCCCGACGCCGACGCAACGGCTCAGGCCGCGGAATAGCAACACCGATTACTGTCGACGGTCGTACTTCGGTGGCGGCCCTACCCGACACCGTGCGACGCTGGTAGCGAAGGCGTTCCAATACGCTCTTATTGGATAACGATCCAACTTCACCATCAATCCAACAGGTGTCATGAGACCAGGACAAACTAGACGACCGCATGGTCGCAATAATGGCAACAATCCCTACCATAATCGGCAACAGATACCGCATCGAAGTCAGAATTTCGAAAGTAACGGTCCGAATGTCAAAATCCGAGGCACCCCTCATCAAATCTTCGAACGTTACGTTGCCCTCGCGCGGGAGGCGTCTACGAGCGGCGATCGCGTGGCCGCAGAGAACCTTTACCAGCATGCCGAGCATTATTTTCGGGTTAGCGCTGCCAACGAAGGTCATCTGAGGTGGACCCCGAAAATGAGACAGCTGGCTAAGGTGGAGCCCTGCCCCTAGAACGCGCAGATAGCGCGGGAGCAGGACATGAAGCGGACACGGAAGAAACATAATGCGGGGTTCAAGGCGAAGGTGGCGCTGGCGGCGGTCAGAGGGGACCGGACGATCGCCGAGCTGGCGAGTGAGTTCGGGGTGCATCCGAACCAGATCTACAACTGGAAGAAGCAGCTGTTGGACGGTGCAGCGAGCGTTTTCGAGGACGGCGGTTCAGCGGCGGAGGGGACCAGCAACGAGGCGCAGGTCGATGTTCTGTACCGGCAGATCGGCCAGTTGAAGGTCGAAAACGATTTTTTGGCACGAAAGCTCGGCAAATGAGCCGGGCGGAACGGCGCGCGATGGTCGAGCGCGTGAACCCGGTGCTGCCGGTATCCCAGCAATGCCGGTTGCTGGCGGTGTCGCGCTCGGCAGTCTACCGGAAGCCGGCCGAGGTGAACGCCACAGATCTTGCAATGATGGCGCTGATCGACCGGCAGTATCTGGCCCGGCCCTATTACGGCTCGCGCCGGATGGCGGCGTGGTTGGCGACGCAGGGCCATGTCGTCAATCGCAAACGGGTCCGACGCCTGATGCGGCTGCTGGGACTGGTGGCGATCTATCCGCGCCCGAACACGAGCAAACCGGCAGCGGCCCACAAGATCTACCCGTACCTCCTCGGTGGGATCGCGATCGAGCGGGTCAATCAGGTATGGTGCTCGGACGTTACCTACATCCCGATGGCCAAAGGCTTCCTCTACCTGGTGGTCATCATGGACTGGGTGAGCCGAGCGGTGCTGGCGTGGCGATTGTCCAACACGCTCGGTGCTGATTTTTGTGTCGATGCACTCGACGAAGCGCTCGCTCGCTACGGCCGCCCCGAGATCTTCAATACCGACCAGGGCAGCCAGTTCACCAGCGACGATTTCACCGGGACACTGAAGCGGCACGGGGTGATGATCAGTATGGACGGCAAGGGCCGCTGCATGGATAACATCTTCGTCGAGCGGCTGTGGCGCAGCCTCAAATACGAGGAAGTCTACCTCAATGCCTATGAGAGCGTTGCCGAGGCCAAGGCTGGGATTGGCGCCTGGCTCAGCTTCTACAACGACGAACGCCAGCATCAGAGCCTTGGTTACCGCACGCCGCGGGAAATCTATCAGGAAGGCCTATGGATATGTGGACGATCGGCTTCGCCGACCAGTTGCGCTTCCCCCGCTTCCCGAGCAAGCTCGGAAGGCGGGGAAATGCTCGCCTTCGCCCACATACCCACAGGCGCCACAGCCAATGAAGGATTTAATATTGATGAAGTGAACAATAGGTTCGCCGAACCAGCCGTCGCGCTCACTGCGACCGGAGCTGACATCGAAACCGGCAGGGTTACACCTTAAGACGCGGCTCCGGCTGTCGCACAAACGGGGTCCACTTCAATCAGCACCGTGTCGTGCCCCCCACCGCCGCGGCTGATCTCGAAACAGAGAGCGCGGAGGCGGAAGGTTCCGAGATGGCTGGCCCGTCGAAGCCGTGAGCCGCCGAGCTTCCGCGGCACTGGAATATCGATGTCGTTTTCAGGTTCGTATGTGACTCGCTGCTGGAGGGGACTGGATTCGAACTACTAGTACGCGAGCGCGGTGAAGCTGGTTGTCGCGCCCTTTTGACGCGCCCGGTTGCTTGGGACGGGGTCGGCAGCCGGCCGAGCGAGGCGGCCACCGCCGAGCGAGAAGCCCAAGGGATGATCGGTATTTGTCGGAGCGCACCCCGCGGCAGATGGTCGGTGAGCAGGTTGGTGCGGGCGTGCCCGGAGCTCGGCGCTCCCGGTTACGATCCGTTCGGGCCATTGGGCGCCACAATCTGCTCATTGGCACCAAAGCGGTAGACCCAGTCAGCGGCACCGGCATCGCACCGCTCGTATCTATGCGAGATCCGGCGGGCCGCCCCTGTTTGAAGCACCCATAATACGCATGGGCCGCGTTCGTGAAGGCGAAGCTGGGTCAGACGCTGAAGAACTCCTTCAGCGCCGCATAGACCCCGCCCGGCTGCTCCTCTGGGATGAAGTGCCCGCTATCGATGCCGAGGCCGCGCACGTCGTCGGCATGGTCGCGCCACACCTTGAGGACGTCATAGCCGCTTCCCTGCCCGCTACGCATTCCCCACAACGCCAGCATCGGCACCCTGACCTTCTGCGCGAGGTCCGCACGGTCGTGTACGAGGTCGATCGACGCGCCGGCGCGGTACTCATCGCATGTCGCGCGGATCGTCTCCGGGTTCCGGAAGCAGCGCAGGTACTCGTTCCACGCCGCCGGACCGATCGTGTCCTCGTCATGCAGCAAGGTGCCGAACATATGGCGCAGGAAGAATTCGGGGTCGGAGCCGATCATGTGCTCCGGCAGGCCGCGGCCCTGGATCAAAAAGAACCAGTGCCAGCTGCCGGTTGCCGCCTTCTGGTCGATCGTCTCGAAACGGTAGAGCGTCGGCACGATGTCGAGCGTCGCGCCGCGCGTGACTTTGTCGGGATGGTCGCGCAATAGCCGGTGCGTCACCCGCGCGCCGCGGGTCGTGACCGGCGACCGCGAAGCGGCCGTGGCCGAGCGCCGCCATCACCTCGACCTGGTCCAGCGCCAACGCGCGTTTCGAATAGTTGATGAAATTCTCGCCGGCCGGCGGCTTCGAGCTGTCGCCATAGCCGCGCAGATCAGGCACGACGACGGTGAAATCCTGCGCCAAGCGCAGCGCCACTTTGCGCCACATCACATGCGTCTGCGGATAGCCGTGGAGCAGCAACAGCGGCGGCCCGCTGCCGCCGGTCACCAGGTTGATCGTCGCGCCGCTGGTCCCGATTTGCCGCTGTTCGAAGCCGGGAAAGAAGTCGGACATCGTTGCCTCCATTACGCTGCAAATCCAAGGGCAAGCGGTGGAGCGGGTGCCCCTGGAGCCCATAATAACCCCCCCTGCTCGAGCGGGGGTGGATAGTTCGATCGCCGTCCACGTCCGGCAGTCTGCAAGGGCCCAGCTGCTCGCATCCGACATCATTTTTTCCGATATAACCATGCGCGACATCCGCAACGCGCCATTGTTCCTGCGGCTTGGAGCGCGTCTGCGCGGTCCGAAAGGACATCACTGTCGGAACGCTCAAGCGGGTGATCGTCCGTGGCATCACGTGTTACGGGCCGGCGGAAATCCCTGGCCATGCGATCGAAGATCTCAGCATTTCCAATGTTTTTCTTGCGCAGAAGGGCGGCGGCGCGGACGGGCTGACCACGGTCGATCCACCGGAGCAGGAAAAGGACTACCCCGAGCCAAGCCGTTTCGCCGCGCTGCCGGCACAGGCGCTTTTCGTGCGCCATGCGAAGGCGGTCGACGTCAACGATGTCGCCGTCGCCAGTGACGCCGCGGATGCGCGGCCGGCCTGTTGGCTCGACGACGTGGACGGGGCCAGGTTCTTCCGCCTTAGACTGCCGCGGAATGCAAGCGGAGCGGCATTCCTATTGAAGAACACGCGCAATTTCCGTGTCGCTGCGAGCGGCGGTGTACCGGATACCGCGCTCGATATGGTTGTGCAGAAATCGCTGCCGTAGCCTTCAGCGAGGGGCGAGCTGACCGGACCCGTTCAATAGGTGGTCTCGAGCCTCAGGTAGCGGTAACGGTCGATGGTCCTGACCTCGACATCGCGCTCCTCCCCTTGTCGGGCCAAGCTCAGCCTGACCGCGATCCCGGCCTCCCCGCGCTGCCACAATGTGCGGTAGAAATCAGCGAGGTCGTGCCGTGCACGCTTCATGTCGCCGTTGGGGGCTGTCTTGGTATATCGTAATGGCGGTTGTGAATGCCGTAAGCGTCAAAGCGAACCGCACAATGTTCTTTGACAAGCTCTCCGTCAATTGTCACTTTAAAGCAATACTCAATGCGATGCCGTGGTGTATCCGGCGCAAAAATGTCATCATACTCTTGCCACCAAAATACAAACAAATGACCGTTCCTTGCAATTACTCCTAGAGCTATGGAAGAGTCAAAGTCTAGATGTCCGGCCTCTATCGTGGCGCCTCGGCCGATTACACTCGGGATAAGTTCGGTATCGGCGAAAGTATAGCTGAATTCAGAAATATCAGATATAGCTTGCCCGGCGACTTGGCCGAACAGATTGCGGGTACCACTTTGCCCGTTATTCGACAAATTAATCCAAAATCGTATCCCGCGGGGATCTCCGCCCAAACCTTGCAAAATGGCGGTTCCGGGCGTCATCAGGGTTACGTCTGCTGCCTGTGTGGCGCGCAAGATTTTGGCCTGAAGAACAGCAGCGTCGCCACTGGTCTGAGCGGCAGTGGCGGCTTTTTCGGTGGCGTTAATAGACGCTTGCATATCACGCGATTGTCTCTTGCTGGAGAGCCAGGTGACAATCCACAGACCTATGGTGGAGGCCGCCAATACGGCAGTAAAAACCGCCGTGAAGAATGCGTTTGGGTCCTTTGTCGTCCTCTCCCAAAGGGTTCTGCTGCTCGGCGGCGGCGGGCCTCACGGAACCCCGCTGCGCCTCGGAACGCGGTCTCGCCATGGGAGGCAGGCGGGCGCCCCGCGGAGCGCCGCTTCAGGGTGGGAGGCAGCGGCAAATCCGTGGCTCGGTGCCATCGCACGGTGCTCGCGTACTGGAAGTTCGAATCCATCTCCCTCCAGCGGTGAGATGGTATGGGGCAGGCGGCGAGGAGATGGCACCATCGTCGCTGCATCTAACTGATGGAGTGCCCTGATGCCCCAGCCGAACGACTTGAGCAGGTCCCTCGTCGCCCTGGACCAAGATAGCACGATCATTGCCGTCGTCGAGATGAGCCAGTCGAGTTGGCTGGTTGGCGGTGTGCTTCCCGGCATTGAGCGTCAACCGTGCAAGAAGCTGGAGCCGAGTGCCGAAAGGCTGCTTGGCCTGCTGCATCGCTGGCGCGATGAGGCGGCCAGGGCCGGTAAAAAGATCACGCGGATTGCGCTGGCCTTCGAAGCCGGCCGCGACGGCTTCTGGTTGGCGCGCTGGCTGAATGCGCGCGGGGTGGAGTCGCATGTCATCCATCCCTCGAGTGTCGCAGTATCGCGGCAACATCGCCGGGCAAAGACCGACCGGCTCGACACCGAGTTGCTGAAGCGGGGGTTCTTGGGTTGGCTGCGCGGGGAACGGGGCCACTGCAGCATGGCGCGCGTCCCGACGATGGCCGAAGAGGACGCCAAGCGGCCTAATCGGGAGCGTGAGTGCCTGGTCGGGGAGCGCACGCGCATTGTGAACCGCATCAAGGCCACCCTGGCCCGGCTGGGCATTCGCAATTTCAAACCAACCCTACGCAAGGCGGTGGAGCGTCTTGCAACGGTACACACGCCGGAGGGCATGCCGCTGCCGCCAAATGTCTCGACCGAGTTGCAGCGCGATATGGCGCGGCTGGGCTTCGTCGTCAGCCAGATCAGGGAGATCGAGGAGGCTCGTCAGAAACGATTGGAGCAGGAGCCTGAGGCCGGGCCGCACGCCATGGTTCGACGCGTGGCTCGGGTCGTCGGCATCGGCATTGAAACGGCTGATATGCTCGTCCATGAGGTGCTCTCGCGACCAATGCGTGACCGAAAAGCGGTAGCGCGCTACGCCGGCCTGACGGGCTCGCCGGACGAGAGCGGCGCGAAGCGACGGGAACAAGGCCTCGCTAGAGCCGGCAATGCCCGGGTCCGCCGCGGCATGATCCAACTCGCCTGGCGCTTTCTGCGGTTTCAGAAGGAGAGCGCACTGGCACGGTGGTACCGGGCCCGCACTGCCGATAGCCGTGCTGGCACCCGCAAGACGATGATCGTCGCCCTGGCACGCAAGCTGCTGATCGCGCTCTGGCGCTTTGTCACGACTGGCGAGACATTGGAGGGCATCATCCTGCGTCCGGCAGGCTGAAAGGCTCCGGAAGAGCATCTCCTTACCTACTCGGCGCTCGCGCTGGCGTTCAGGGCGGACTGCCGATTGACGATCCGAGGTGGCGGGAACCGACAGCTGACATGGCACAGATGCCGACGGTGAGAATGGGCCCGCCGCCCCGGAGCTTTGCCGCCGATGCGCATGACTGCATCATGGTCAGGATCCAAACGGACCTACCGGATACAAGTTTGCGGCGCGAAGATGCGCCCCAATGCGAGCTCCCCTCGGATCATTACGCAGACAGGCGCCGTCAGAGCCGGAGCTTCGAAGAAAAGCCCATCTCACTGTTCATCGTCCCTCCGCGTGCTCAGGCGTCAAGGCGCTGCGAAACACAAGCGACGCTAGGGCGGCAAGCCGCCAAGCTGCGCTAGCGTTTCGGTCCCTTGACCCCTTCCGCGCGCTCCGGGAACCTGATCGCAGGCGACGGGACGAAGAACGGCTTTCCCGCTCCGAACAAAGAACGGTCAGCAAAAACCCGCAAAACAACCTCTTGACAGGAAAAGCCCCATACAAGTCGGCTGCGAACCTGACCGCCGACTATTTAATCGTCCTTGGTGAGACCCCACGGCTGGCTGAACAGCCCAGAATCGCACTTTCACCGCTGATTGGGGAGGGGAGCGCTGCAGCTTTACCGAGCAACCTCGACGAGCTTGTGGCCATCGGGGTCACGAAGATAAGCGAGATAAGCGCCATTTGGACGCACGCCGGGCGGATCCTCGATTGACGTGCCGCCATTCGCAACGCCGGCGTTGTGCCACGCTTCGGCCTGTTTGGCGTCACTCACTACTGGAGAGCGGGCGTATCGCGTTCCCCTGCCTGCGCCATGTCTTTGCCGACGGTGGTTACGCCAGCGTCAAGCTGATGTTGCGTGTGTCGTGGAGGCTCCGCAGCTCCGGCGGCCGCAGCCCGTCACTCGTTGTCGCCCGCCGTCAGGGTCCAACTGTGCTCGACATCCACATAGGCCTCGGGCGCGACGCTGACCTCGCCGCGGAACGGCCAATCGAGCGCGACGATCAGCACGACGACAAGCGACAGCGAGGCGGCTACCGCGCCGGTCATCGTAAGGTGCAGGCGAAAGCTCTCGAAGCCGAACAGATAGGTGAAGGCTGTGGTCAACGCGCCGCCAATGGCGATGATCCACCAGATCACCACGGGTATGTGGCCGGCGGCGGCAGTCAGGCGCGCCTCCCGCGCCTTGTAGAGCTCGTTGAGGACGCGCAGGAATTCCGCCTCGATGATTGCCTCCCGGCGCGTCTCGGGCTCGAAGCTGATGAGCTGGCCATGTAGTTTGTACAGCGGCTTCCAGCCCGAGCCGGGCACTTCGCCTTGCCTCTGCACGGGCCATTCCGTCCGGATTACCGTTTCGGTGTAATCCTTGAGCGTGGTGCGCATCTGTTCGCCGATCTGGTCGGGGAAGCCTTTGGTGTCGCGGTACAAGTTGCCGATGTAGCCGGCTTCCGCCTGCACGATCGTTTCCGCCGACGAGAACGATTCCCAGGTGGCGACCGCGATGAAGGCCAATAGCACGGCATAGACCACGCTGATGATCGCGATCGAAAAACCGGCGAGGTCGTTGTGCGCCCGGCGCACCCTCACATCGACGAGGGGATGGACTAGGGCCAGCCCGAGACAGGCGAGCACGGTCGCGCCGCAAACCAGGATGCTCCCCCACAGCCCGGTGGGGTGATTGTAGATCCAGTCGACGATCATGCCGTTTCCCCGCACCGGCTCTCATTTGTGGGTGAAGCGCCACACGCCGCCCCAATCGGGCGGCGGGTCGGCTCGCAACGTGCCGACGCGCCTGCTGAAGACAGCGGACGGGCCGTCATCCGGTTTCAGCTTCAGACACTGATCGAACCGCCGCTGCGCCTCGTCCCAGTCGCGGATGCGGTAGGCGGCGAGGCCGCCGGCGAATCCCTCGCGCAATTCGGCATCGTTCGGGGCCAGCTTGTTGAACGGAGAGAGCAGCTCGTGGATGCGGACGGGCTCGGTCTTGCCGGCGACGGTGATCAGGTCGAGTTCGCGCACCTCGACCTCGTCCTGCGCCAGGCGCAGCGTGTCTTCGGCGATGATCACGCGCGTTCCGTACACCTTGTTGATGCCTTCGAGCCGGGAGGCGAGGTTGACCGTATCGCCGATAACCGTGAAGGATTTGGAAACCGGCGAGCCGATCGTGCCGACTATCACCTCGCCCGTCGCGATGCGGCGTCGTGGCGTCTTCGGCAAGAGCTCCGGCGGGTACGGCGGTATCACGCACGCGCTGCGCCAGTCCGACATCTGGGCGGCCGCGGCCTGCCATTCCGGCGATATGGGTTTCGAGCTGTGCTATCTGCCTGACATGCCAGCTGTCCTGCGCTCGCTCGCCGGCGCCGAGAACTCCATCGAGCGCTGGTGGCAGCAACTCGAAGCCGCCAAAAAGCATTCGGAGGGTTCCGGCAGAGTCGTCAACGCGCTGGCGATGGCGGCCAGCTATGATCCCGATCCCCCGCAGCTCCTCAGCTCCTCAGGATCCGGCTGCCGATCACCTTCGATATCTGCGAAGTTATCGAGGAACGCTGCGCGAATTGGATGCGGCAAGACCTGTCGTCGCGATCGAGACCCAGGCGGACAACCTCCGCCGGCTGAAGGCGCTCTACATCGACTGCGGCGGGAAGGATCAGTTCAATCTGCTCTATGGCGCCCGCCGGTTTGTACGGCGGCTAAATGAACTCGGCATCGCGCATCGCTACGAGGAGTTCCCTGACAACCAACAGCCTTGGCTTCAACGGATGCCGCTTCTAAATCCGAGGCCAAGCATGGACGGAGACGGAGCACCGGTTCCACATCGAAATCCGACGTCGTCAAGAAAGCGGCGGCAGAAAACACGCCCGCGAGCCCAAAGCGATCACGCTCTAAGAGCAACTCCGCCGCAGCCTGAACAATTGCTCGCTTGCCGAGCACGAGCATTCCTGCCGTCCCGCTTTGTAGCGCTCACGCCGCTCGCAAATCGCAGTGATTGTAAATCGGCATCGAACCGTGACCCTGCACGATTTTGGTCTATCTGTTTGATTTCAGCAGTTAGAATCATCGCTCGGCGGGGTCCCGATCGGCGCCGATCGGGACCCCGCGCAGAGGCGCTAATAAACCAAGCGGAATCAGCGTCTTGAGGCGGTTTATGCATGGGGTCCCTCCCGGACGCCGAAACACACGCGCGAGATAGCCCGTGATATCCGGGCCGGGGATTGATCGCTGCCGGCTGTCGATCTATGGGCGATGTTCCCGGCGGGACGACAGGCAAGCGCCAGGCCCGCGCCTTTACGAGTTTTATCGAGGGGGCAAATTTCAGGTCGAAATGCTTGGTAATCATGCAAGCTAAAGGACCTTCGCCGCGACCTCGACGGCGGAGGAACATCATTCGCATGTCTTGCTTGTATTACGTCCGCGTAGGTGAGAGGCATCCCCGAAGTCGGCGGCCTTGGCGAGGCCACCGGCGGATCAAGCCGCTTCGTTTGCGGGCGAGACCGGACGTCCTGTAGGTTCGCGCGAATAGTAGCAGCCATATGGCGCGTCGGGACGGCTTCTCCTTCACGGCGGGACCGACAGTTCGAATCTCCTTTCCTCCAGCGGAGAGTCGTGCAAACCGTCCGTTCCTCGTGATCGAAGATCAAATCGGGGCATTTCCGCTTGGCGGTGATCGAAGGCATCGCGGAGTGCACGCCGAACTTCCGCGCTTCGTAGCTTGCAGCCGCGACGACCCCTCGTTCGCGATCCGCCGACCGCGACCGGCCTCCCGCGCAGCTCCGGATTGTCACGCTGTTCGACAGACGCGTAGAACGCATCCATGTCGACATGGATGATTTTGCGCGACCCGCCCGCCTTGGCCGAGGATTCTTCCGCGCGCTCTTCCACCCCCATGTGAGCCCCTCTCTCCCGACCGTTGGCGAGGCGAGGATGCGGTTCGCGTCAAACGCGTGCTGCGTAGGTAAACGATGGCGGCGACGGACGCCAACAGCTAACCTCGGAGTCGGACCAGGATACAGTAAAGGAAAGCGGCATGCATTTCGGCGGCGCGATGTTCTTCACCGATTATTCGATGTCGGCGCCGGAGCTTGCTCGGGCCCTCGAGGAGCGGGGTTTCGAGTTGGTTTGGGCGCCCGAGCACTCGCATATCCCGCTGTCGCGCAAGACACCATTCCCGGGAGGAGGCGATCTCCCCAAACAGTATTACGACGCGATGGACCCGTTCGTTGTGCTGGCTGCCGCCAGCCAGGTTACCAAGACAATCAAGTTGGGCACCGGCGTGCTGCTGGTGCAGCAGCGCGACGCGATCCAGACCGCCAAGCTGGTCGCCTCGATCGACCAGGTGAGCCAGGGAAGGTTCCTGTTTGGCGTCGGCGGCGGCTGGAACCAGGACGAAATGGAAGACCACGGCACCGTCTATGCGACCCGCTTCAAGCGGATGCGCGAATTGATCGAGGCGATGAAGGAAATCTGGACGAAGGAGACGGCCGAATATCACGGCGAGTTCGTCAATTTCGATCCGATGATCGCCCGGCCCAAACCGGTGCAGAAGCCGCATCCGCCGATCCATGTCGGCGGCGCTTTCCCGCATGGCGCGCGCCGCGCCGTACGCTATGGCGATGGCTGGATCCCAACGGCCCGCGGCGACATCGCTGAGGTGCTGCCAAAATTCCGCGAGATGGCGCAGGAATCCGGCCGCGATCCGGACTCCATCGAGATCACCTCGTTCGGCCTCGGCGAGGATCTCGACCGAGTGAAGCGTTTGGCTGAGATGGGCGTCGCGCGCGTGGTGCCGATGTTTCCGCCGGAAAAGGCCGACAAGGTGCTGCCGATCGTCGACCGGTGGACGAAGATCATGCGGCAGGTAAAGGGGTAGCTCTTACCGGGATTGATCCGTGGATGTGGGTGATCGGTCCAACACATGACACGATCACTCGCCGGAAGCCGACGCGTCGCAGCGATGGCGCTCGCCGACTGGGTCAAACCGCAACTCACCAAACTGCTCGACCAGCGGCCGGACGGACCGGAATGGCTTGGCACGAAAGCAAATTCGACGGGTACCTTGTGTTCAACGATGACGTAAAAGGCTTGACCTGTTGCTTGCTGCCCTTTTGCCACAAGACAGTCGGTAACGCGTCCGCCGCCGAAGTCGCCGGCGCCCAACTCGACAGAATCAGCGGCGGCCGCTCGTGCTGTGGATGTTTACAGTTTCGATGCATCGACGGACGCCAGTGATTGCCGGTAACCTGGCGCCATGATTTCGATCCGTGAGGAAGTCGCGATCGCGATGCCACCCGAGGTGTTGTGGCCGATCCTCTCCGACCCGGCGATCGTCGCTTCGTGCATTCCCGGCGCGGTCCTCACCAAATCCGGCGAGGGCGGTACCTATCAAGGGACGATGCGCGTGAAGTTCGGGCCGACCGTGGCGGTATTTCGCGGCGAGGCCAAACTCGCTTATGACCATTCTGTCCGACGCTGCACGATCCAGGGGCGCGGAATCGACGGACGGGGTGCCTCGCGGGCAAACGCCTCGGGAACCGTCGAGGCGACTGGCGAGCGACACGACCTTGTTGAAAGTCGAAGGCAATTTCAACGTCACCGGTCCGCTCGAAACCTTTGCAAATGCGGGCGGGGTGCACCTCGCTCGTGCGATCCTCGCCGAATTCGCCGAGAACGTCGCGAAGCTGATAGCTGAGCAGGCGCAGGCTGCAAGCCCTCGCCTCGACCCTCTTACCGCAGGCGAGGACAGGCGAGAGGGCTACGCCGCGGCAGGATGACGAGCAAGCTGGCAGCGCCGGCGGCCTCGGAGCTCAAGGGCGGCAAGATCTTGTGGCGCGCTTTCGTTTCGTGGCTGCGGCAGGTCTTTTTCGGAAAGAGAGAAGCACAATGAGCGACAACCAGGTTTCGGACATCTTGGCCCAGGCCTTCGCCGCCGAGGGGGTCGACACGCTCTTCACGCTGATGGGCGACGCCAACATGTATTGGTCGGCGTCGATGGCCGACAACCAAAAGGTCCGGCTGATCCACGCGCGCCACGAGCATTGCTGCGTCGCGATGGCCGATGCCTACGCCCGCGCCACCGGCAAGGTCGGGGTCGGCTCGGTGACGTGCGGCCCGGGCTATACCCAGATCATGACAGCGCTGGCGATGGCGGCGCGCGGCAATGCGCCGGTTGTGGTGTTCGCCGGCGACGCCCCGATCGGTGCCTCCTGGTACATTCAGTCGATCGATCAGGCGCCGCTGGCATTGGCGACCGGCGCGCATTTCGTGCCGATCCGCACGATCGATCGGGCGCTCGATTGCGTGCGCGAGGCATTTTACGTCGCCCGCGCCGAGCGCAAGCCGGTGGTGCTCAGCGTGCCGCTCGACTTGCAAACGGAAGAATTTCCTTATCTGCCCGACTACACGCCGTCGACCGACCTGATGCCGCGCGCCCAGGTGCTGCGGCCCGACCCGGCGGTGGTCGACGAGATCGTCGCGATGGTCGCCGAGGCCGAACGGCCGATCGTGATCGGCGGGCGCGGCGCGACGTGGTCGGGCGCCAAGGGCGCGCTCGAATCCTTGGCGCAGGAGTCGGGTGCGCTGCTCGCGACGACGCTGCTCGGCAAGGGCTTGTTCGACGGCAACCCGTTTGCGCTCGATATCGCCGGCACCTTCGCCACCGATCTCGGCCGCGAGCTGTTTGCCGAAAGCGATCTGGTGATCGCCGCCGGAGCCGGGCTCGGCCACTACACGACCGAGGGCGGCTACCTTTTTCCCAACGCCAAGGTGGTCCGGATCGACACGCAGCCGCGCGGGTTGTGGCAAGGGCTGCGGACCGCCGACCTTCATGTCCAGGCCGACGCCAAGGCCGCCGCCGAGGCGATTGTGACCCGGCTCAAGGAAAGGGGCATCAGCCGTCGCGGCTGGCGCAGCAACGAGATCGCCACGAAGATTGCCACGACCGCCGAGAACCCGGACCCCAAGCCCTATACGCCGACCCCCGGCACGCTCGACCCGCGGCCGGTAGTCAAGGAGTTGGACGCGGCAGTGCCGAAAGATTGGGACATCATCGTCGCCGGCGGGCATTGCTTCAGCTTTGCGATGACGCATCTGCGCGGCCGCCCGGCCGGCAAATATCACATCCCGATCGATTTCGGCGCGATCGGCTCAGGTCTTCCAGCGGCGATCGGCGTCGCCGCGGCGCGCAATAACGGCAAGGTGTTGCTGATCGACGGCGACGGCAGCCTCTATCAGCACATCCAGGAGCTGGAGACCGTGCGGCGCCACGGCATCAAGCTGTTGATCTGCATCATCAACGACGGCGGCTATGGGGCCGAGACGCACAAATTCCGGGCCCATGGCGTCGATCCGATGCACGCGACCCACGGCCGGGGCGATCTCGCCCAGGTAGCGCGCGGGTTCGGTCTCAACGGCACCAAGGTGACGAGCCTGGGTCAGTTCGAAGGACTGTTCCGCGAGCACCAGGCACAGGATGGCGCCTCTCTGTGGGACGTGCATGTCGACGACCTGATCCCGTCGCGCAACTTCCGCCGGGTCCATTACGGCGAAGCATAAGAGCTGGCGGCAAAAACATTCGGTTCCGTGGAGGACGTCATGCCGACATTGGATTCCCAGGTTCACGCCTACGAACGCAATCACCCCGGCCGCCCGTGGATCGGCACTCTCTACGGACCGTCTGAGGTCACCGGCGACCAGATGGTGGCCGCCATGGACGCGGTCGGCGTCGACGGCGCGATACTGGTGTCGCCGTTCAGCATGTATCGCTACGACGCCAGCTACGCCCTCGAGGTCTTTGCGGCTCACCCCAGCCGGTTCAGGCTGGTCAAGCCGGTCGATCCGACCGACCCCGCCGTGGTCGATACGATCGCCGACTGGGCTTCCACCGACGGCACCGTAGGCATCCGGATCTTCCTCAGAGACAATGCTTCGACTGATCCCGCCGACCCCGCCATCAACCGAGTTCTGGCCGACAGCAGCGCAGCACTCACTGCCGGTCAACGTGGCGTGTACGGGTCGCCTGGACCAGGCGAGACAGCTGGCGGCGCGAAATCCCAATACGCGGCTGGTGATCGACCATCTCGGCCTGCCGCAACCGCACGAGCCGCCGCCGCCCGCGCGAGCCGTTCGCGGATCTGCCGAAGCTGCTCGCCCTGGCGGCCCATGACAATGTCGCGGTGAAAATCAGCGGAGCCTGCACGCTGTCGCACGAGCCGTTCCCTTACAAAGACATCTGGGACCCGCTCGGCCGCGTTTTCGACGCCTTTGGCTTCGATCGCTGCATGTGGGGCACCGACTGGACCCGGGCCGTCGGAATGTTGACCTACGAGCAAGGGGTCGAGGCGTTTCGCGTCACCGACCGCCTGTCCGACAGCGAGCGGACGGCGCTCATGGGCGGCACTCTCCAGCGGGTCTATAACTGGCACTGGCCGGCGGCCTAGATTCAACA
>CAVOHI010000045.1:0-54964 GCA_963695605.1 uncultured Alphaproteobacteria bacterium
TTACATGTTGCCGCCGTTCGCGTAGATGATTTCTCCCGTGAGCCATCCCGCATCATCCGAGGCAAGAAATAAGGCCACCCGCGCGATGTCCTCAGGTTGGCCGACGCGGCCCAGCGGCGTACTCGCGATTATCTGCTTCTTAGACTCCGCTCCCATGACGCCCGCCGCGTGCGCACCCTCCGTTTCGGTTCCACCGGGACTGAGAGCGTTAACGCGGATTTTTCTGGGGCCTAACTCTTTTGAGAGTACGCGCGTCAAGCCATTGACAGCGCTCTTTGACGCCACGTAGATCGAAAGGGTCGGGTAGGCAGCAATACTGGCCGTCGATCCGATGTTGATAATGCTGCCGCCTTCCGCCCCGAAGGCCGGCAAAGCGGCTTCGATCATGAGAAATGTGCCCAGCACATTCGTGTTGAACTGACGGTGAAATTCCTGCTCGCTGAACTGCTCGAAGGGCGCAAACGAGAAGACGCCTGCGTTGTTCACGAGCACATCCAGGCGGCCGAAGGCTTTTTGGGCTTTCGCGACGAGGCGTTGCGTGTCGGACCTCTGCGCAACGTCGCCTTGCACTGCGATGGCTCGCCCGCCGTTGCCGGTGATCTCGCGCACCACCTGCTCCGCGCCCGCTTGATCGCGCGCGTAATTCACGATCACCGCCGCGCCTTCCGAGCCGAAAGTCTTTGCAATGCCCGCTCCGATTCCTTTTGAACCGCCTGTCACTATCACAATCTTATTGTCGAGTCGTTTCATGATGGGTTCCTTTCCTTAGCGCCTGAGGTCGATGATGATCTTGCCCATATAGTGAGACACACGCTACGGCGCACTGTGACAGAACCACATCGCCAAATCTGTCGAGTGCCAGGAGTATTGGCGAGGGCACACGCGAATTGAACGCAAACGGAGACTTCGGTACGCCAAAAAGCGATTCGCCCGATGCCTCCAATGCTGCGAGGGCACCGGGCGTCGCCACGACCTTGCCGCGATTGTCACCTTTGTCCTGTGATCCAGGCTCAGCTCTTGAGCCTCAAATCGGGGCTCTCGACCAGCCGCCGCAGCATGGGCGCGAGGTCTGGCGGCTGATAGAACGGATGTCCGCGGAAGATCTCCGCGCATTCTCCGTCCAGGGCGTTGATAGTCTCATGCACCTTCGGTGCGGCTTGCCGTACCTCGCGGATTCGTTCGCGGGCGAAGAGGAGGTTCTCGGGATCGATGTAACCTGCCTGTATGAAGCCACGGGTCTTCTTGGCGCACCGGCAGGGGTTCGCCTGGTTCACCAGTCCGCACTTGTCGTTCATAAAATTGCGCAGGTCCCTCCGCGCACGGGCCAGACGTTGGCGAAAGTTGTCAGGAGTGATCTCCAATACCTCAGCGGCAACGGTGTCGCTCACATCGAAGATTGCACCGAGGATGAAGGTCAAGCGCTGTTCACGGTCAAGGCAAAGAAGCATTCCAGTAGTACAGGAGAGCATCGCCTCGGTCACCAGCAGGTCAGTCTCCGCCGATGTGGCTTTGGGATCCGCCAACTCTAAATCTGGCGTGGCGTCGAGCCCCGCGCCGTAGGAGGCGAAATCGATGGACGCTCGCTGCACCTCCACCCGCCCGCGTTTCATGTTGAGCACGTGGTTCACCACGATGCGGTAAAGCCAGGTGCGGAAGCTGCTCCGGCCCTCAAACGACGAGAGCCGGGTGAGTACTTTGATCAGGATCTCTTGCGTGGTGTCCTCAGCATCCTGCGGATGGTGGAGCATGCGAATGGCGATGTTGTAGATCCACGCTTGATGCCGTCGGACTAGCTCTTCGAGCGCCTGGCGATCTCCCGAGCGGGCGCGTAGAACAAGGCTTTGGTCCTCGTGGTCGGGGGAGTTGTCGGCTAGCGGATTATTAATCGTCATGGTGCACCTCCAAGCGCCGTATGCCCTGGCTCGATTCTCAGAGAGCCTTGGGTATTGCAGAGAAGTGGGCGCTCACAATCTTCCACTGCCCGCTTTGTTTGATGAAGACCAAGGTAGTTCGGCCATGGATCGAGAGAGCCTTGCCGTCTTTGGTAATTCCCGTAAACATGTCGTGAGCATTTACGATACCTACGGTATCGCCGTACACGCGGCACGATGGTTGCCGGAAGCCGAAGCTCGCTGAGGCGAGGCCCGCGATGACCTCGTTGAGATACTTGGCAAAGAGCGCCTTGCCGTCGAACCGATAGGGAACGTGGTCAAATACTTCCACGTCCTCGGAAAGCATGTCCAAGATGGGCTGGAGGTCGCGCTGGTCGAAGGCGTCGGCGAACTTCTGTGTTAAGGCTTGGAGTTCCTTCACGCTCATATTTGTGTCGCCTCTACTCTGGTTAGACACACGCCGCGTCACACTGTGACAGAATGGATTGCTATGCCGCGGCCGCAAACTTGACTCACGGTCGGTCAAGCGGCACGTTCTCGGCGTAGGAACGTATCTCAATCTTTGAGATCCTTAAACCTAATCTGAATCAACCACACGATGACTGCAAAAATCATCGCGGTCGAAACTCCGAACAGGAGTGCTCCATTCGCCGTCTCGAGCGGACCGAGTAGTCTCCAGGAAGGCGACATGATGAAATCGCCATAACCTAGGGAGGTGTAATTCACCGCTGAGTGGTAGAAGGCTGTTCCGAAGTCTCGAAATTCGCGGCAGATCATAAACAATAGCGCCCAGAACCCAATCTCTACCAGATGTCCCAGGGACGCGTAAAACACTACCCGGGCAAAAATCGCGACATCGGTCCACGGCGTGCCGATGCTACCGAGACTTCTTTGGCGGCGAACCAGGTGGATCGTAGCCCTGAGTGGGAGCAGGAAAATAGCGGTCGTGCAGACTGAGGCGACCACGCCAACTGCGAGCGGCGCCAGAACGGAGATGCGGTCACCTTGTATCACCCTATTTCCGGTTACCGGCTCGACGGATCATTGCTGGAACTCAGGGGGTGGACCACTGACTCGCCGCCACTTCAGGCGAACATTTACTTCTACGCGATTGGCGATCTTGATGAATGGAATGCCGCTGGTCATTCCATAGTCCTTGCGGTCGAAGGCCATAATGCCGTCGAGACGCCCCGAGGGTGTTCCTTTGCTATCGCTCGTCAGGGTTAGTTTCTCCGTTTTGGTGACACCCCGAATGGTGAAGTTGCCCTCGATGTCAAACGTGTATGGTCCGGTCTGAACGATTTTCGTTGATTTGAACGTGATCGTTGGCGATTCTTTGACGTTGAAGAAATCCTTCCCCTTCAACTTGTTGTCTTTCATATGGCTTCCGGTATTAACGCTGCCGGCTTCAATCTCGATGTCTACGACAGCGGTCCGGACATCTCTCGATGAGAACTTTATGCTTGCGTTCCATTTTTCAAAATTCCCTTTGATCGAAACGGAAGAGTCGACACCGAACTTGATACTGCTTTCCTCGGGCGTTACTTCGTAGGTTGGGACTTGCGCACAACCTGCTCGCGGTGATGCGAAAAACGCCGTCATGCATATCGCAAATGCAAAGACGCGGTTAACTTGTCGCTCGATATGACTTCGCACGTAGGCCTCACGCTTCCGAGACGCGATGGTCTCAGACATATTTCCGGAAAACCGGTATTGAAATCTGTCCATGCTCTGGTCTCAACTTGTTTGCTCAGCCCGAGGAATGCTGAAGCGAATCGACCATCCCTCGAATGTCATGGTTTTCAAAGATGCGACTTTCGTGTTCCTCTGTTTTGGGAATAGCTACGTTCACCATTGCCTGGCCCAACTCGTCTGCCCGAATCACCAAGTTTGGAAACGGCACGCGAAACGCGGGGTAGATAGCGCGGAGGAGACGATAGCCGAAATTCGGTTCCCTACGCGGTTCTACCGGATAAATGTAAGCTGGTCGAAAGATGTAAACCTGAGGAAATCCGGCAGCCAAGAGCGCATTCTCCGCCTCGCCCTTATAACGTGCAAACGACGTTCGGCTCCGGCCAGTGGGGTCTGCGCCTCTGCCACTCAAGAACGAGAACGCCGCTCGAGGGCTGCTTCTGTGGAGAACTGCCGCAAACTCGATCGTGTAGTCGACGGTTATAGTGCGGAGTTCCTCGTCCGAGACGGCGCCCGTATAAGCGCCTAGGCAAAACACGGCTGCGTCCTGACCAGCGAGAGGCTTGGCGAGTGCAGAGCAGTTCGCGAAGTCTCGGTGTATGACTTCATTCAGCTTGGGATGCGAGATATCGAGCTTTCTGCGAACGATCGCCGTCACGCATTTCACCGCCGAATGTCCCAAGGCGTAGCGAAGAGCGTATCCACCAACCATTCCCGTCGCACCAACAATGACGAGACGTGTCTCACCGGATAGAGAAGCCTTCATTTGTGCCCTCGCGACGCCACGAGGAATGTCAACGGAGCGGTTTGTCTCATCTGGCTCACGAGAGTGCTCGCTCCTCCGTCCAGTCGACGTAGAGTAGGCGCTCCGAAAATAGCCATGCGCCATCAGTCTTGCACGAACGTGTCGAGGTATCGCAGCGAGGCGAGCATCAAGCGTCGCTTTTCACCGTCCAGCGTGACGTGATGCGCCAGGCAGTAAGCTTCGCCGGTGGCCCGATCGGATGTGAGCGTGAAGATCGTGCTCTGTCCGACGAAGTGCGTGGTGGCGTCGTACTTGTTCAGGTCTGCGAAGACGGGAGCGAGCGCCTCGCGCGAGTGCAACTCCATCGAGGGCTTCGGATCTTTGGCGTTCATGAACACCACAAAGTGCGTGTCTGCGGTAAAGAGCGACATCTGACCTTTCGCATCGCGCCGGTCAGCGCAATGCGCGTAAGCTTCAATGAGTTCCCGGATCGCGAGGCGGTCAGCGGCTTCGCTCGGGGAGATTGTGGTGTGTTTGCTCATGGGCTGTTCTCCTTGTTTGTTGCTCTTCACTGACTGAGCGGCTACTCGAGGATGGCTCGTGGCTTCGAGAAACGCCTCGATTCCGTAGCGGCCATATTCACGACCGACGCCGGAGATATTTGAATCCGCCCCACGGCGCCTGGGGATCATCCGTCATGTTGTTGATCACGACGCGGCCTGACCGTATCTGCGAAGCGACGCGACGCGCGCGTTGGAGGTCGGTCCCAAGGACGGCCGCATGGAGACCATATTCAGAATCGTTCGCGATCTTAATCGCCTCGTCTTCCGAGTCGTAGGCGATGACAGACAGCACGGGACCGAAAATCTCTTGCTGGGCGATTGTCATCTCGTTCTTACATTGACAAAAACCGTGGGCTTCACGAAGTAACCCCCTTCGAATCCTTTAGGGTGACCTTCACCGCCGACGAGCACCTCTGCGCCCTCTTCGATTCCTTTGCGGATATAGGACTGCACCTGCTCGTACTGTTTCTGTGACACCATCGGCCCGACGGCGGTTTTCGGATCAGCGGGGTCACCGACTGGGAAGGCGGGCATGGCGTCGATGATTGCCCGCTTGACCTGATCGAACCGGCTCTTCGGGACAAGAAGCCGCGTCCCTGCGGCACACGCTTGACCGCTGTTCAAAAAAGCCATGACGAGAGCCGACGGGATGGCCTGGTCGAGAACGGCGTCGTCGAGCAGAATCGTGGGCGACTTGCCGCCCAGTTCGAGGGTGATGCGCTTCATGGTTTCCGCCCCGTCGCGCATGATCGATTTGCCAACGCCCACGGAACCTGTGAAAGAGATCTTGGCGACATCGGGATTGCGTACGAGTTCGGCGCCGACGACATTGCCCGCGGCCGGTGACCACATTCAGCAAGACCCTTCGGGAGATTGGCTTCGTGCAGCGCCTCGACCAAAACCTGAGTTTGAAGCGAGCTCAACTCGCTGGGTTTTATGACGACCGTACAACCGGCGGCGACGGCTGAGGCGAGTTTAAGGCAAATGAAGAGCGCGTTCGCGTTCCACGCCGTAATTAGACCGGCTACGCCGACTGGCTCCAATGTGACCGTCGTCTTGCCCCAGTTGCGAGTCAGCGGCAACTCCTGGAGTGCTTGCTCGGCGGCCAGAAATGCGTTAACTCCGGTCTGCACGATGAGTGCCAGCGAACTCGAACGACACCTCCATATTCCTCAACCATTGCCGCCGTTAGTTCGTCAACGCGCGCCGACGCGGCCTGATGCAGTCGGCGCAGAATCTTTGTGCGCTCTTCTTTGGTCGACCGGCCGAAGCTGGCGAATGCGCTCTTGGCTGCGGCGATTGCTCGCTTCGTATCCTGTTCATCGGCCATCGTTACACGGGCGATCACCTGACGGTTGGTCGGCTTGATGATGTCCATGACCTCGCTGCCGTGGGATTCCACGAATGTTCCGTCGATGTAGTGCTTCGTGATTGTTTGCATTGCACTCTCCCGGACTTCGAGTCAAAACAAGTGGCGTCGCGTGCGATCCGATCGTTAACGTAACGATGCAAGTGCAATTCCAGTGACAGATGCGCCAAATCGCTGCATATTGAACGCTTGCTGCCGGAAGAGACGTGCTGGAGCGTGATGCGGCGTGGTCAGTGTCAATATTTTCGACACCTCACGCAAATCAATACTTTCCCGAAATCGGCGGAGTCTTCACAGACGGCGAACCGGCGATTCGATTGCTCCAAGCTGGATGGCAATTGCGGTGCAACCTTTAGAGGGGTCAAGAGGCGCTTGGGCTTGAAGGCGGAAGGAGCTACGGGATAAGTCGTTCGGGGCAGACTGACAGCAGCAGTGCAAGGTTCTCACATGGCGAACGAGGATGTCGAAAAGACTCTGGCGGAGCTGTCACGAGAACTGGGCGAGAGCAAAGCCAGACTTGAAGAGGCGCAACGCGTCGCCCATGTCGGCCACTGGGGGATGGGATCTCGCGACGGATGTCATTGTCTGGTCGGATGAAACCTATCGCATTTTTGGACTAAGTCCGCAGGAACGTCCCATGGACTTGGCGACGGTCCGTTGGATGGTTCACCCTGACGATCGCGAGCCTCTTTATCGGGGAGTTGACCAAGACCTCGTTGCTGGACAACGCCCTAGCGGGGAATTTCGGATCGTTCGGCCCAGCGGCGAAGTGCGGACAGTTTCAAGCCTGACGTCCGAGCGTTGGAGTTCCTTGCCAGGCGACACAAAAAGAGACGCATCCGGACGACCTTATAAATTGTTCGGCACCATTCAGGACATTACTGACCGTAAGCGTACAGAAGGAGGCCTTTCAGGAAATTTCACGCAAGCTACAAGAAAGCAACGCCAGGCTTGAACAGCCGGGTTAGACCGTTCGCGGCTAACGCGGGGTGTAGCCGTTGAGTTCGCTGCCGATCGCCTGCTCCTGTCGGCCGAGGCCCGACGGGTTCTGCTGGAGAAGCTCGCGCTGAGACCCCATAAGCTGAGTAGCGTAGTCCTGTCGCACCTGTTCTTGCAGTGGACTGTTCGTCGGCGCCGACAACGACATGCTAGGGTTTACCGTTTGCAGTCGGGGCAGCGGGCCAACTTCACGCTGCTGAGCCGCAACGGGGGTGGCTGCGAGGCATGCTAAGATGGCGACGGGTAGCAATTTCATTGAAGGACCTCCTGTGATTTGGGCGCCGGTGAGGCCTGCGTACGGACAGGCGGGAAATCCCTCCTAGGGGAATGGCGAGCGGGAAAAAGTCCGGTCGCCTTACGCAAGCTCTCGCGGCCGCGGGCAATTCGCGAACGTACAGTCCCGAGCGGAGCATTCACCGCTGCCGCGGCTTCGGCGTAATCCATGCCCTCCAATCCGACGAGCAGAATCACCGACCGTTGTTCCTCAGGCAGTTTGGCGAGACCGCGTTCCAAGTCGCGAAGCTCGAGCCGCGCGGTCTGATTGGGCGGCAACATCAAACTCGCATCAGATTCCTGCAGTTCGACACCCTCGCGACGCCGCGCGTCCCGGCGCGTGTGGCTTATGTGTTGGCGGTACAGAATTGTGAATAGCCAGGCCCGAAGATCGGTTCCCGGTTCCCACATATGGATTTTCTCCAGCGCGCGGGCGAGACAGTCCTGAACGAGATCGTCGGCGCTCACGACATCATGCGTCAGAGCACGCGCAAAACGCTGGAGGCGTGGGATCAGTGCCAGAATTTCTTCGCGCAGATATTGATCGTCAAGATCCGGTTTTGGCAAGCCGGCCCCCGCCCTTGCAGCATCACTACCGTCGGCTTGGTTCGCAGTTGCCTCCAGAGCGTCCACACCAGTTATCTGCATCACTCGTTGGGCTCCCTGCAGTTTAAGGTTACGACTGTTCCAATGCACGACGCCAAGTGCATGGTCCTAATTTAGGAGGTGCTACGTCCGAGAATTGTTAACTAAGGTAAATCGCAGTAAATTATCGTCATGCAAAAGCGCCGAATTTGGCAGCAGTGGTCAGCTAATCCTGATTGCTGGCTACGGATCAGCCATTCCATCTCGCATCGCGGCGAGGCATGGCTGTGACGACACCATTGCTGCCGGTCTCGGTTGCGCTCGGTCGCTGGCTAGCTCCAACCGAAACTACACCGGAACGATTGCCAACGGTTCTGTGGTCTCGTCCCCTCGTCTCCACTTGCGTGGGTGGGGAGGGTGGGAGCAGACCGCTGCTTTGCTCGTGACGGGCGCTGACACCCGCCCACCGCGGCACTCGAGCAGAGCACGCCGGTGAAACGGTAGCCGCGACCGAATTCGGTGCGAATGACATCGCGGTCCGCGCCGAGCGCCTTGCGCAATGCGGAGACCTGAACCTTGAGGTTCTCTTCCGACACCACGACATGCCGGCCACACCCGGCTGACGAGGTCCTCCTTGGAGACGAGCAAGCCGTCGGCCTCCAAGAGGGCCAGAAGCAGATCGAAAGCGCGTGTGCCGAGCTCGACCGGAACACCGTCGGCGAGCAGCTGCCGCTGGCGCAGCAGACACTCGGAAACGCCCGAATTCGACTGCCGCGTCGACGGTTGCCGGGCTCGACCGGTTAGCGCCTTGCCGCGGCGGGTTCTCCCGACTGAAGGCGGTCTCCGGGTAAGTATTCGTGCTCATTGCAGCCCATCGCCTTGGCGTTTGGCGGCTTGCAATTTGGCGCGGGCTCGTGCGCTGGTTGCGTCGCTGCATGATCGCTTCCCAACAAAGGGGTTGATGTCGCAATCAAAGCTAAGGGAGCGGTTTAGACCATGCTATTGCATCGGCGGATGAATGACCGCCGCTTGAGAATCATTTTTATTAGACTTTGGTATAGGATCGCGCTGGGAGAGCGCAGCTCGGCCGAGTAGCACTGTGGTCACCGCGAGCGGCAACCGCCGTTGGATCGGCTGTCGATACGCTGCCTAACAGCTCTGAGACTTTTCCCTGGTGAGGTTCAGCCTGTCGGCCATCCGGGCCAAATCAGGCAAAGAAGCCGCCTGCATCTTTCGCATGACCTGGCCACGATGGACTTTTACGGTAATCTCGCTGACGCCGATCTCGTAGGCGATCTGCTTGTTGAGACGGCCAGCCGCGACCAAGGCCATCACCTCACGCTCGCGGGGGGTGAGGGTCTCGAAGCGCGCCCGCAACCCGGCCAGAGCTTTTTCGTTCTCCAGCCAGAGCGCGGTCGCGCGCGATGCCGAGCTGGATCGCGTCGAGCAAATCTTGGTCGCGGAATGGCTTGGTCAGGAACTCGATCGCTCCGCCCTTCATCGCCCTGACGGACATCGGGATGTCGCCATACCCGGTGATAAAGATGATCGGGAGCTGGATGTTCGCGGCGGCGAGCTCTCGCTGGAAATCAAGACCGCTGCGTCCGGGCAGCCGGACATCGAGCACCAGGCAGGCCGGCCCGTCCGGCCGACCGGCCTTGAGGAATTCATCCACCGAAGTGAACAACTTCGCTTGCAGCCCGACGGATCGGAGCAGGCCGCCGATCGACTCCCGGATTGCGGGGTCATCATCGACGACGATAACGGTCGGTGTCGCCTCGGCCATCGTCAGCTCTCGCCAGGAGGTGATGTTGCCGACGCGTCCTCCTGGCCAGGGCGAGCGTGGCAAAGTACAGCCGAGAGGATAGCGGAGCGCGGCACCGAGCGATCCTAAGAGTCGCCTCGCGAGCACCTACGATTCCTTGGCTCGCCCGGCGCCGAGCACATGCGGCTGATCGCCCGCTACGTTCAAGGCGTTCGGCACCTGCTTGCCGGCATAAAAGTTAGGAGCTGACGTGTTAAGCTGGAGACAGCGTCAAAGTCGAGCCAGAGCCAAGATGACGCATCGAGCCCGCTCATGGCGGAGCGCGACCTCTGCGCTGCTCCCCGTCGCGACCGCCGCACTCGCGAGCCGCGATCTTCGTTGCCGAAGTGAGGACGTCGGAGAAACTCACGGCCGCATTGTTTTACGTCGTCGTGGTGCTGTTGGCGACACGTTTCCGCAATGCGCGAGGCCTCGTATTGGTTGGCGCGGATGCGTAGGTCTCACCGTGTTGGCCATCTTTTTGCCGACATTGGGCGAGACGGAGGCCAGCGTCATCAAAACGACAATTGGTGCCGCGGTGATCGGGCTAGCGACCTTTCTCGCGCTGCGAAGCCGATCGGCGGAAGCGAGGCTGCGCGAGCGAGCCAGCCTCCTCGATCTGACACATGATTCCATCGTCGCCCGCCGCTTCGACGATGATGTGATCACCTTTTGGAGTCGCGGCGCCGAGGAATTGTACGGCTGGCAGCGCGCCGAAGCGGTGGGTAGGGTCGGTTCCGAACTCAGGAAGACCGCTGTTCCTCTCCCGCTCGACGAGATCAAGGCCGAGCTGCTCCGAGTCGGCCGATGGGAAGGCGAGCTTGTTAATAACACACGGGATGGCACACCGGTCCTCGTGACCAGCCGTTGGTCGCTGCAACGGGACCGGCATGGGCGGCCGGCAACAATTGTCGTGACCAGCAACGACATTACCGAGCGCAAGCGCGCCGAGCAGGCGCTGCGAGAGAGCGAGGAGCAGTGGCGGGAAGTATTTGAACATAACCCGGTCATGTATTTCATGGTCAGTCCGACCGGGACGGTGCTGTCGGTGAACGGCTTTGGCGCCGCGCAACTGGGCTATACGGCCGCCGAGCTGATTGGACAATCGGTGCTGAACGTATTTTTCGAGGAGGACCGAGCGCTCGTTAAAGATCAATTGGCCACCTGCGCAGAAGAACTTGGCCGTCCGCTTAGCTGGGAGATCCGAAAAATTCGCAAGGACGGCACGGTTCTTTGGGTCCGTGAGAATGCCAAGGCCGTGCAGCGGCCGGGCAATGCTACGATTATTTTGATTGCGTGCGAAGACATCACCGAGCGCAGGCGGGCCGAGCAGCGCCGCGACGCTCTACATGCCGTCACCCGCGTACTCGCCGAGGCCGATAGCCTCGCCGCCACCGCTCCGCATTTGCTTCGGGCGATTGGCGAGAACCTGGAATGGGAATGGGGCGCTCTGTGGAGTATCCATAGAGAGGGTACTCCGCTCCGCTGCGATTGCCTCTGGCATGCGCCGGATATTGCGACCGCAGAATTCGACACGGTCTGCCGCGAGCGGATCTTTGCGGTCGGCGAAGGGCGGCTCGGGCAGGTTTGGCGAAACGCGGAACCAATCTGGATGGTCGATGCGACGACCGATCCCGAATTCTTGCGCGCCTCCGCGGCATCGCGAGCGGGGCTGCATGGAGGCGTTATTTTCCCGATCCTGCTCGATACCGAGGCCCTCGGGATCGTCGAGTTCTTCAGTTGCGCGGTTCGGGAACGCGACGAAGAGCAGCTTGCCACGCTGTCGGCGATCGGCAGCCAGATCGGCCAGTTCATCAAGCGCAGGAGCGCCGAAGCGGGGTTACGCGCGAGCGAGGAACGCTGGCGCCGGCTGTTCGAGACCTCCTCCGCCGGCATGGCGCTGTTTCGGCTCGACGGGGTGTGTACCGCGGCAAACCCGGCGCTACGGCGGATGCTCGGCCTCAGCGAGGACGAGATCGTTGGGCATAACGTCCTCGAACTCAATCACCCTGACGAACGCGCGGCCACCGCGGAGGCTCTCGCGCGGTACCGGGCCGGCACGCTGACCGAGCGCAACGTTGAAAAAAAGTACGTCAGAAAAGACGGCACCCCGGTATGGCTGAACATCACGAACACCCTGGTGCCTGCAACCGAGACCACTCCTGCCCTTTCTCCAGGCGGTCTATGTCGACGTCACCGCACAGTTCCAGGCCGAGGCGGCGTTGCGCGCGAGCGAAGAGCGCTGGCGGGCGATCTTTGACTCTGCGGCCGTCGGTATTGCCGCGGGGGATCTGCGCGGGGGCCTTTTCAACGTTAATCCGACATTCCAAAGAATGCTGGGATACACCGAGGAAGAGCTGCGAAACTTACGCGCATTCGAATTTACACACGAGGACGATCGGGCAGAGACGCGGCGGCTTTTCGCCCGCGTCGTTTCGGGTCAGCAACCCAGCTATCGCCTCGAAAAGCGTTATCGACGCAAGGACGGTGCGATCGTATGGGCGGACGTCAGCGCGTCGACCGTACCCGCGACAGAAAACACGCCGGCATTTCTTGCCGTGATGGCGATAGACATCACGGAACGCAAACAGGCCGAAGCGGCGCTGCGGGAAGCTGAGGAGCGTTTTCGCACCCTGGTGCAATTCTCGTTCGACGTGTACTGGGAGAGCGACGCGCAGCATCGGTTCATTCGCCAGGAGTTCGCAGAAGGCGTTACTGACGCGCCGGCGCCAGGCTCCGAGATCGGTAAGACGCGCTGGGAAGTGCCCTACCTGGAGCCTGACGCCGAGGCCTGGCGCAAGCACCGCGAGACGCTCGATGCCCACCTGCCGTTCCGTGATTTCGAGCACGCGCGGCCTACGCCCGACGGCGGAAAGCGCTACGTCTCCGTGTCGGGGCTGCCGGTATTTGACGAGACGGGGCGCTTCATCGGCTACCGCGGCGTCGGCCGGCACATCACTGATCGCAAGCGGGCCGAGGCGGCGTTGCGCGCGAGCGAAGAGCGCTGGCGAGCTATGTTCGAGACCGCCCCGGTCGGCATTGCGACAATTGATTTTGAGCGCAGAAGGTATCTGACGGCGAACGAGAGTTTCCAGCGGATGACCGGCTATACCGAGGAAGAGCTGCGAAATCTGTACGACGCTGGAGATTACTCACGAGGACGATCGGGCCGCGATGCAAGAGCGGATTGATAGCGGTACTGTCGGGGTTCTGCAACGCAAGCGTTACCGACGCAAGGACGGCGAGGTCGTTTGGGCCGACGTCACATCGTTTGTCATTCCCGCGACAGACAGCACGCCAGCCTTCCGCGGGGCGGTTATCGTCGACATCACCGATCGCAAACGCGCCGAGGCGGCTTTGCAGCAGGCCCAGGACGATCTCGCGCGCCTCAATCGGGTCATGCTGCTAGGCGAGATGACGGCCTCGATCGCGCACGAAGTCAACCAGCCGATTGCCGCGACATTGACAAATGCGCATGCCGGTTTGCGCTGGCTGGGCGCACAGCCGCCCGATCTGGAAGAAGACCAGGCAGGCGCTCGGCCGTATCGTCAGAGACGGCAATCGAGCCGGCGAGGTCATCGACCGCATCCGTGCGCTCGTAAAGAAAGTTCCGCCGCGCCGAGAACTCTTGGACCTCAATGAAGCCATCCACGAGGTCGTCGCACTGACCCAGACCGACATGCAGCGCAATGGCGTCAGGCTGCAGACGCGGCTTGCGGGCGACCTGCCGTTGGTTCCGGCGGATCGGGTCCAGCTGCAGCAGGTGATCATGAATTTGATCATCAACGCCATTGAAGCGATGGCTGCTGCCAGCGATGGTCGACGCGAGCTTACGATCGTCTCGGGCAGAGACGATGCAAACGACGTGTCCGTCGAAGTGCAGGACACCGGTCCGGGGCTCGATCCGGAGGAACTCGACCGGCTGTTCCAGTCTTTTTACACGACCAAGCCCGATGGGATTGGCATGGGACTGGCGATCAGCCGCTCGATCGCCGAGGCCCATGGCGGGCGGTTGTCGGCGGCGCCGAACAACCCCCACGGCGCCGTCTTTCGCTTCACCTTGCCGGCAGCGGAGAAATCATCGGAGGGCGCGCGGAGCCACCGCGTTGATGCGATGAGGCCAATCGTCGTTCGGCAACAAGGGGGTTGAACATGCCACATTCTACCCCCGTACCGCGTGAAATAGTCGGGAAATGGCAAGAGATCGTGAATCTAACTGCCGAAATCATGCATGTTCCCTCCGCCTTGATAATGAGAGTGGAGCCGCCGAACATCAAAGTCTTCGTATCCAGCGAGACCAAGGGGAATCCGTATGAACAGGACGAGGTCGCGAGCCTCGATACGGGGCTTTATTGCGAGACGGTGATGAAGACTCGGCAACCCCTGCTTGTCCCTGACGCTCTCCGGGACGAGCAGTGGCAATCGAACCCTGATATTAAACTGGGGATGATATCTTATCTGGGGGTCCCGATCATTTGGCCAGACGGCGAGATATTTGGAACAATTTGCGTTCTTGATAAAAAACCAAACGAATATAGCGAGCTTTACCGCAAACTTCTGCAGCAGTGGCGCGACGTACTGCAAGCTGACTTGCGATCGTTGGCGACACTGCATAGAGAGCTCGAAGTGCGCGAAGCGAAGATCCGCCGTCTAGTCGAGGTCGATATAATCGGATGCTTCACCTGGGATCTCGAAGGTCAAATCATCGAGGCCAACGATGCGTTTCTCCACATTGTGGGATACGACCGTGAGGATCTTGCCTCCGGCCGCTTGCACTGGACCGATCTCACACCGGCGGAATGGCTCGACCGCGATGTTCGACAGTTTGTGCCGGAGCTGAAGCTGAACGGCAGGTTGCAGCCGTTCGAAAAGGAATATTTTCGCAAGGATGGCACCCGCGTTCCCGTACTGATCGGTATCGCGGCGTTCGACAAAGAATGCAGCCAAGGCGTCGCCTTTGCCCTTGACTTGACCGAGCGCAAGCGCGCGGAGGCCGAAATACGCGAAAGCGAGCGGCGCTACCGCGCGCTCGAGATGGAGCTGGCACACGCGAACCGCGTGGCAACGATGGGGCAGCTCTCGGGCTCGATTGCTCATGAAATCAATCAGCCGATTGCCGCGGTCATCGCCAATGCCAGTGCGGGTTTGCGCTGGCTCGGCGCGCAACAGCCGGATCTGGACGAAGTCCGGCAGGCGCTCGGTCGTGTTGTCCGGGACGGCACTCGCGCCGGCGAGGTAATCGGCCGCATCCGCGCGCTCGTTAAGAAGATGCCGCCGCGCCGAGAACTCTTGGATATCAATCAGTCTATTCGCGAAGTCATCGCTCTAACCCAGACCGAGATGCAGCGCAATGCCGTCAGGTTGCAGAGCCGGCTCGCGGACGACCTGCCCCTCGTCTCGGCCGATCGGGTCCAGCTGCAGCAAGTGATGATCAATCTGATCATCAATGCCATCGAAGCGATGGCGGGTGCAGGCGATGGGCCCCGCGAGCTTACGATCGTGTCCGGCATAGACGATGCGAACGACGTGTCGTCGAAGTGCAGGATACCGGTCCGGGGCTCGATCCGGAGAAACTCGATCGATTGTTCCAGTCCTTCTACACGACCAAGCCCGATGGGATTGGCATGGGGCTGGCGATCAGCCGCTCGATCGCCGAGGCCCATGGCGGGTGCCTGTCGGCAGCGCCAAATAACCCGCGCGGCGCCGTCTTTCGCTTCACGCTGCCGGTCGAAGAGACCCTCTCGGGCAACCCAGAGCTGTCACCCCCTTAGCCGGCGCAGCGTGGCGCGGACACGCGTAAGTCACGAAGACTTTCCGAAAGTGTGCCCAGTCTATACTCAAGTATAATCGCAATAAGCCGTTCCGCTGGCCGATCTTTCCTTTCAGGCGGCCAGAACCGACGCCTAGTGCAATGGCGGAAACCCATGCGGCGAATTATTTCTGGTTCGAATTAGGGACCGAAATTGCCAAGGACAGCCGTGATAGCGATCGTCGACGACGATCAGTCGGTGCGAGAGGCTCTGACGAGCCTCGTCAGGTCACTGGGCTATGTTGCAATGGCTTTCGAATGCGCCGAGGATCTTCTGAAGTCCAAGCGCCGCCGCAGCGTGTCCTGTTTGATCGCAGACGTGCAAATGCCGGGAATGACCGGACTTGAGCTCCATAATCGGCTGGTCGCGTCCGGCAAGCCCATTCCCACCATTCTCATCACGGCTTTTCCCGACGAAAGGTCGCGCGAGCGCGCTTTGCAGGCCGGCGTGATTGGCTATCTCACCAAACCGTTCAGCGAGGACGACTTGCTCGCGTGCATTCGTTCAAATCTCGGGTACCCTGAAGGGGGTGGTAAGGGAACATGACGTCTCTAGCCTTCTCCCCTGACGAAAACATCTGCGGCGGTCTACGGAAGGATCTTCTCGAAGAAGAGACTCCTCTCGATGTTGCGGGCTTGCATTGCCGCATAAGGTCCGAATGGACCCCGTGGCGGAAACCCCATGCGCTCGTAGAGACCGATTGCCTCCCGCTGGTAGGTACCCGTTTCGAGGCGCAAGACCGACTTGTTTGCCCTGCGGGCCTCGTCCTGGATTATGTAGAGAAGAGCCTTCGCAACTCCCCGACCGCGTGCCGCTGGCCGGGTATACATGCGTTTGACCTCGGCGTAATCGCCGAACACCGCGACGCCGCCGCAGCCCACCACGACACCGTCGAGCCGCGCCAGGAATAAGCGCACATGAGGCTCTAACAGTTGGTCGATCGAAAGGCCATGACGTTGATGGGTCTCATATGCGGCCCCGAGTATGTCGTTCAATTCGCCGATCAGGTCATGCAATTCGGGCGATGCCTCGGCCACTCGTTCGATTGTGATGCTCATGGGCCCAGCGCGAAGGTCCGACCTGGCCCTTAGCTTAGCACGCTTCAACATCTGGAAGGCTAAGGATGGGAACATTGTCCCCCTAGTCGAACTCAATCGCCTTTTCGAGTTCGCGCGCCCGGGCGGCCGTCATCGAGCGTGCATTCGGCTGCCTGCACTTGCCGAATTGACCCGTCTTGCACTCCGTAGAAGCCGCAATTGGCATCGCGGTATTGGAGCCACAGACGTTGCGCCGCCAGCAGCGGTTGATGTTGAGGCGCGTCGATTCGGGCTTGCAGCGCCTTGTAGGCTGTATTCAACCGTTGATCAGCCGCGTTGGGCTTTGCCTTTATGCACTCGACAATGCGAGTGTGGAGCTTATCGCCGCAAGGCTGGAAGCCCCGCCCGAACATCTCGGCTGCAGCCGGGAACGCAGGCATCCAGGCGAGCACCGTGACTGCGAAAAGCATCCCTCTGACGATATCATCTCGATCCCGTTTGTTTGCTCGAACGAACATGTCGCCAGGCGTCAATGCACAGCCGCAAACCTGGAAACGGAAATGCCCGAGGAACCTCGACGCCGCACGCTCACCATCCGGCGCGCATCCTCCAGGCGATACGCGCCGTGATAGGCGTTCAACAACGTGAACTCTACCAGGTCGAGCTGCGCGCGGCTGCCGCCGATGCGCTCGAGTTCGCCGGCAATCGGTTCGAGCGCGTCGATCACGGCGCAGAAATCTCGCCGTTCGAAGGCAGCGAAGGCGTGCGACACTGCCGGAACCAAGGGTCCGGATGGGTACCGACCCTTGCGCGCGAGCTCGTCAATCTGCCGTGCGCGCGCCTCCAGCACCGCGTCATTGCCAGCCACGACCTGCGCTAGCGCTATGTGCATGTCGGAAAAGGCCACGCCGGCGCGCGGAAATGCGCTGTTCGCGAAATCGTGAACTATGCGCCATGCTTCGGCGTCACGCGGGTGCCCGGCGAGTTCCCAGCGCCACAGAAAGGAAACCGCATCGTTTACCTTCCCGCGCGGCGGCCCGCTGTGCACATCGGGTGCGAAGGCTTCCCCGAAAAGCCGGAGCGCTGCCGCTGCATCGCCGGCCTCGAGGTGGCCGAGCGCGAGATGCCAACTCAGGTGGCTATATAACAAGCCGTTACTCGGATAGGAGGTGGAGAGCCAAGACGCAAGAAAGGCGCGGGCCGCGTTTGGATCGCCTTCCTCATAGCAGAGGTGGGCGCGAGCATGCGCCGCCCAGGGGTTCTTGGGGTTTTGGGCGAGGGATCGATCGATCTTCGGACGGGCGGCATCGCGCTGCCCATTCTCGGAGAGCGCCATGCCATAATGGGCGGTGAACCACCAATCGTCGCCGTAGCTCGAGGCAAGCCTGTCGAGCAACTCCAGCAACACGCGTTTCTGCCCGGTGCGACCGGAACTGCCGATCAAGCCGTTGGTGAAGGCGGTGGTGGCGAGTACCAGTGCGTCGCGTGGCCAGGCGTTCAGGTGCGCGGCCAATGCAGAGAGCGCGGCTTCGGTGTCGCCCGCCGAAAGCAAGTCGAAAAATGCGATGTGGCTGTCTTCCCGTGCGGACAAACCGGCGATGAGGGAATTGGCCGCCGCCATGGACGTGCGTGCCGCCGCCGCGTCCCCGCGCTCCAGCAGCGCGTGCGCCTTGGCGGCATGGGCGAGGGCAAAGCCGGGATCTGCGGCAATGGCACGATCGAACGCCTCGAGCGCGCCGGGGTACATGGTCAGCTTCGCCTCACAGCCCTCCACGTAGGCGTCACGTGCAGCAGACGACGTTGTAGACAATGGGAGGCCGTATCGGTCCGTCAGCATGATGGTCCTCATCACGGAACTCACCTGGAAGGATACAATCGACCTTCGCACACGCGGAACGGGCGTTCGAGCCCGCATGGCCTGGGTTACTCTTGTACCAGCGTTGATGAAGCCTCACCGCGGCAGGCGCAAGCCCGAGGAACACCGCAATAAGAGGAGGTGCAGGAGTGACGCGCGTAATCATAACGGGATCATCGGATGGCCTCGGCCTCATGGCGGCCCGGCTGCTGATCGAGCAAGGCCATGAGGTCGTATTGCACGGGCGAAACGAGGGTCGAAGTCGCGACGCCTTCGCGGCGGCGCCCGGCGCCAGGAGAGTCGTCTGCGGAGACCTCGCTACGATCGCCGGCGCAAGAACAGTTGCCGGCGAGGTCAACAAGCTCGGCCGCTTCGACGCCGTGATCCACAATGCGGGCGTCGGTTACCGAGAGGGACGGGTGGAAATGGAGCCCGGGGTTCCGAGCGTCTTCGCCGTCAATGTGCTCGCCCCCTACATTCTGACGGCACTGATCGAAAGACCGAAACGATTGGTTTATCTGAGCTCCGGCATGCATCGCGGCGTGCGTGTGCGAATGGACGATCTGCTGTGGACCAAGCGATCCTGGAGTGGGTCGTCTGCATACGCGGAGAGCAAGCTCTGCGATGTTTTGCTGGCATTTGCCGTCGCTCGCCGCTGGAATGACGTCAGATCCAACGCGCTGGAGCCTGGATGGGTAGCGACAAAAATGGGCGGCCCTTCAGCGCCGGACGATCTTCATCGGGCTGCGTAACCCAGGCGTGGCTGCCACGAGCGACGACGAGTCGGCGAGATCGACTGGCGGGTATTTCTATCATCAACGCCCTCGTGCGCCGAATCCGATCGCGGCCGACCTCAGGACTCAGGAAGAATTGCTGGCCGAGTGCGGCCGCATCTCTGGCATACGTCTCGACTGACTTCTGCACTTCGCGCGCCCGCTGGTCAAGGTCTGAGAGCAGGCGGGGGTGCTGGAGTGGCGTTGTCCGACGCCATTGAGCCTTGCAGCCGAGTTGCGCCAACCAGACGACCGACCTTCCCAAGCGTCTCGTTGAAGTCACGGGAAGGCAGCTGCAATGCACTCTCGAACGGAAATCGAGCACGTGAACCATCAGGAGTGCCAGGGGCGAGCCCCATCGTGTCGGAAAGGCTGCGGTCAACCCGCTGGCTTCCAGTAGCGGGCAACAAAACCGCGGGGATCAATGTACTCGGTTTGCGCGATGACTTTGGGCGTGCGTCGGCGCAGCCCCAATTATAAATATTGCCCCACGGGATTGCAAATCTCGGGACGAGGTCGGCGTTCGGGTGGTCGCGGCCCCAAGCCTCGGCCCCGGGAAGATCGCGATCAGTTGCTGGTCCGGGCATCCTGGCGACCGAGATATTCGCATGGCCGTCCGGGCACCACGGATTGCGGTATCGGACGCAAGCCATCGTCCGAGCCCGTTTCCCGGCATAGCTGCACCGCATCCTGTGCGCTGGCCTGCTCCGCGGCGAGAAACAGGAGCAAAGCCAAGCCACAAGCTCTTAGAGGCTGGCAATAGGTCACCAGTTTCCCATACCCCTTCGGATCGGATTGCAGGCTCCAACTCGGGCTTACCCCCTTTTCCTCGCGCTATCGTGAATGGTAGTCAGAAACGCCGATGGTTCGCCTGGCGCGGCGTCATTTCCCGCGGCCTCGAGCGGCGTTGCGCCGCCGATCAGCTCTTCGAGCTGGTCCGAAGACAACCACCTCCGGAGGGAGTTGAATTCGAACCCCGGTACCTGATGCACCAGAAAACGCAAGAGACGACGGATCATCGGAAAATCCGGCGGCCCGTAGAAAGCGATGTCGCATGCAAGGTCAATTTCGTGCTCGAGCGCGACGTCGAGCAAGGCGCAGAAGTCTTCCGGCGTCGTCGCCGGCGCATCCCGGATTTCGGCGACAAGGGAATTGATATCGAGGAGCAGCCGTGCTTGCCGCTCGCGCATTGGTGCGAGGTCGGCGGCCCTCCTCGTCCGGGCGGCGTCGATTGCAAGGGCGAGCTCATGGTTCTCGTCCTCGAGCTCAACCCATCGCTTGTGCAACACAGAGGTTGAGGAGTACAGGGATTCAGTCACTGTTTATCTCCCTTGTCCCTGATCGGGATCAACACGCACGACGGTACGACCGTCGAGCCGATTATTACGAGCCATTTGCGTTAGAGTTAAAGTTCAAAGCCGGCCTTCCCGCCGGTTGCCGATGCACGGGATCGGGTTTACCCGGCGACACCTTCGTGAGATAATAGCACGGGTGCCAATCGCGACCGCTCGCTCACTCGAAATAGATGACATTTTGTTTGCGCGTGCACTTACAATATGGTTAATGGATTCCGGCGTAGGGAAGGCCGGCAAAAGGATACGGCGCCCGAGACGCCCGCTTCGTGTCATCCGGGACGCCCGGAAAGGGCGAAGGCGGTGAAATCGAATCTTAGCCCGACTGAAGAATACATCGCTCCTTATGCAGGCGGGTGGGTGCCGCGGGTATTGCCGAGAATTTATCTGGTCGGCGACCATGCGGGCCATCGCGCCCGGCGGGGCCGATTTTTTGCCGCGCGGTCGGAAGACACGCGGGTTACTGGCCTGTTTGTGCCTCGCGCAGGGCGAGCGCATCTCGAGAAGTCGTCTTGTCGGCCTGTTGTGGGACCGCTCGGCTGACGCGCAGGCCCGGATGAGTTTGCGTCAAGCGCTTTCGGAACTTAACGGCATCGTTAATCGCCACGTTCCAGGCCTTGTGGAGATTGGTCGCGACAGCGTTCGCATCGATGTCCGGAAGTGCTGGATCGACGCGCTCACGATCCTCGATGCGAGCGCCGACGCGACTGCGGACTCCAGTAACCTAGTCCAGCCGTATAGCGAACGTCTCCTCGAGGATCTCGACGGGATCACGCCCTCGTTCGATCACTGGCTCGCAGGCGAGCGAACACGCTTTGAGGATCGCGTGCGGAAAATTTTGGAGGCGGAGCTCGATCGCCTGACTGAACAGAACACGAAACCGGAGGTGCGCGCGGCGGCCGCGCGCCGACTGATCAACTTCGAGCCGACACATGAGGGCGCCGTGCGCAGCCTGATGAAGGCTTTTGCGCAAATGGGCGACCGCGCCCAGGCGATTCGCGAATTCGAGCGTTGTCGACAGGCGCTGGTGACCGTGCTCGACTTGCCCCCCTCCGAGGAGACCACTGCCGTCTATGAAGCCATACGCGTCGAATCGCCCCAGATGACTTCCCCGGCGATCTTCGCGGGACCTGCGGGGGTCGAAGCGAGTGAGACCGCGGCGGCGGGTTTGCTTACTCCGCCTCCCGCGCGCTGGACCGTCGAAAAGCAAAGCGATCCCTCCGCCGCTCACGCGTACGATTCCGGGCACGAGCGCCGGCGTGAACCCTCGATCGCAGTGCTGCCGTTTCGCAACATCACCGGCGATCCGGCACACGACTTCGTCGCCGAAGGGCTCGTCGAGGATCTCATTGAAGCGTTGTCCCGCGTCCCGAATTTCTTCGTGATCTCTCGGCTGTCGACACTGGCCTTCAGAAACCAGGATCGCCACCCGCGCGAGATCGGCAATGTGCTGGGGGTCCGCTACGTTCTCTCGGGCAGTTTGCGGGTCCTCGGAGACCGGCTGCGTTTGACGATCGAACTGACCGACACGCAATTGGAAGCGGCGCTGTGGCTCTCGAGGCTGGATGAAAGATTTCTCGACCTCTTTGAGGTTCAGGACCGCTTGTGCGAGATGATTGTTCAAAAGGTCGCGCCGCACCTGCATGCAGCCGAGATGAAGCGCATTCGCGTCAAGCGGCCGGACAGCCTGGAAGCCTATGACCTCTTTCTGCGCGCCCAAGAGAACATGCACAATTCCTCGCGCCCGGTCTTCGAGACGTCGGAAGCGCTGTTCGACGCTGCGCTCACAAAGGATCCGCACTACGCCGCCGCTCTCGCCTGGCGAGCGCGCTGGCATGTGCTGCGGGTTGGACAGGGATGGTCGCCGGATCCGGCGGATGATACGATGCAAGCCGACCGCTATGCGCGGGCGGCCATCGAATGCAACAGCATGGAACCGATGGCGTTCGCCGTTCACGGTCACGTAGCGTCATATCTTTACAAGGATTTCGATCTCGCGTTCCGCCGTTTCGAGGCAGCACTGCGGATCAACGCCAATGCCGCGCCGGCCTGGATGTGGAGCGCCGCGGCGCAGGCCTGGATGGGCAAGGGCGCTCGGGCCATCGAAGAGATCAACAAGGCGATGGCGCTGTCGCCTTACGACCCGCTGATGTACGCCTACAACGGCAACGCCGCGATGGCCTATCTCGTCGATGGCCAATACGTGCGGGCGATCGAATGCGCTCTGCGGGCCTTGCAAGAGAACCGCACCTACACGTCTGCGCACCGGCAGCTCGTAATCGCGCTCGTCCTAGCCGGCCGCGAGAACGAAGCACAGGCGTCGGCGCGGCGGCTATTGGAGCTCGAACCGGGGCTCACTGTAGCGGGCTTCCGGCATCGTTATCCTGGGAGCGCAACCCCGCACGCTGACATCTTTTGCGATGCACTCGCACGGGCCGGAATTCCGCGTTCTAGTCAGAATGGATCTGTAACGCCGCGCGAATAAATCCGGCTGCAAGCGCTTAATCGGCCAACTCGGCAGGAACTGAGTTTTTTCGTTGTGGCGTCAGTAGCGGGCTAATCCCGCCGCGGCCTTGTAAGCCGCGAGCGGGCTCTGGCGAAAAGGCATTACCGCGCTCGACACTCGAAATGATCGGCTCGACGGTCGTAGTTGGCCGCGAGTTGCAGTAGCTCCCTTCGCGCGCCGGGGAAACGACACTGGCGGGCCAGCTTGCGGAGCCCGTGTGCCACCTCTCGATAATGTGCGCCGTCAAGAAACGGCTCGCTACCCCGTGACAAGATCATAGGTAGAGGCGCGGCGGTATTTCGTGACCGTCTCATCAGCTAAAGCCCCACAGATGTCTGGAACCGGCCAAGAGGCTCACCCCACGAAGGCTGATATGAGAAACCACAGAGAAGGTAGCCCATCGCGAGAGCCTCGAAATTCAACTCGCGGGTTTGGCGACGCCGAGAGGGACTCTCGGACGACGAGTTCCTGCGATATTGTTGAACCCGGGTCGCGCGCAAACCAGGAAGCCCATGGACCTCGAACGCGCGTTCCCACGACAGTAATTCTTCCTCCGTCAGCTGATAGATACGGCACGCCTCCTCGATCGTGATCCCACCGCTGCGCACCGCGGCGACCACCGCGGCCTTGCGACGTACTACCCATCTCTTTGTGTTCGGAGGTGGCAGGTCAGCCATGAGCGGCGTCCCGGCCGGTGATTCGCTGGAAAGTGCTTGATCACGCGGCACGGGGGACGCTGACGATCCGACCTCGCACGGGCGAGGTCCACTGGCAACCGATCTGATCGGAAGGATAGCTGCATTTCCGCTGGTTCTCGGTTCCACCGCCCAACCCCTCCGCGTAGCCATTCCCGATCGTTTCACGGATTTTTCACGATTTCTAGCATGTTTGTCACCCCCTTTTTTCATTTCTTTGAAAGGTCTCGGAAAAGGCTTCTCCCGCGCGGTGATTGAGCAGTCGCGCAGGAGATCAAGGATACTGGCGGGGGTGGTCCCTGCCGTGAGCCTTATGCAACCCTTATGCCGGGACAGGTCCGCTCGGCGGTGAATTGCTGATTCTCACGTATTTTTCACGATGAGAAAAATTTTTTTTCACGATGGCTTGTTGCGCTCTCTGAGAATCTCGCGCTCGTTAACCGTGAGCAATTTTGCTCTGCGTGCAATCTGGGAGAGACAAGATGAATTCGACTGAACGGCTAACCCGCGGATCAATCACCCTCGGCTTCCCGCCGCTGCGGCAGCCCAAGCCGGAGACCGTCGACCGCGGCACGGTGCGGCTCGGCGACGGCTGCATCACCGCCGGCTTCCCGCCGCTGCGGCAGCCCAAGCCGGAGACCGTCGACCGCGGCACGGTGCGGCTCGGCGACGGCTGCATCACCGCCGCCTTCCCGCCGCTGCGGCAGCCCAAGCTCGAGACCGTCGACCGCGGCACGGTGCGGCTCGGCGACGGCTGCATCACCGCCGGCTTCCCGCCGCTGCGGCAGCCCAAGCCGGAGACCGTCGACCGCGGCACGGTGCGGCTCGGCGACGGCTGCATCACCGCCGGCTTCCCGCCGCTGCGGCAGCCCAAGCCGGAGACCGTCGACCGCGGCACGGTGCGGCTCGGCGACGGCTGCATCACCGCCGCCTTCCCGCCGCTGCGGCAGCCCAAGCCGGAGACCGTCGACCGCGGCACGGTGCGGCTCGGCGACGGCTGCATCACCGCCGCCTTCCCGCCGCGTCGTTAGAAACGTATACGGTTACCGCGGAAAACGGAGTGTCAGAGATGGCGAAGCAGGCTGAACCGATTATCTGCCAATTCTATCAGCTCATCCCCGACGCTCCGGCTCCGCGGCCGGCCGACCGCTCGGCCGATGGCATGCTTCCGATGCGGGGCTATCGCTATTGCGAAGCAGTCGCTAGTGCTTCCGCGTTCGGGTGGTACATCTATCCGCCGCTGAATTTCAGCTTGGTGTGGGATGGCGTCGAAATCGCCTGGACTTACGCAAGCGCCGAGGATTGGTACCCGTTGCGGGGGGCTCAGTTTCCGGGGTTTCGACAATTATTCGAGGAAACAGCACCCGATCCGGTCAAACCTTTGGCCCCGCCTTTTCTGGCCGTCTCGCGCGAGCCCGGCGTCGTACAGATCTGGAGCGGCTACCTGGCGCGGACGGCGCCGGGCTGGGCGTTGCTTTCCCGGGGACCCGCCAACATTCCCCGAACCCAAGGCTACGAGCATTTCGAAGGCATCATCGAGTCCGAAACCTGGTTCGGTCCGCTCTTTACCAACATTCGACTGACGCGCACAAACTCGCCGGTCGAGTTCCACGTCCGTTATCCGCTGTTTCAGGTGCAGCCGCTGTTGCGCGAATGTTACTCGCAGGCTTCTTTCGAGGTCGTCGGCTTGCCGGAAATGAGCGCGGCCGATTGGCAAAGTTTTGAGGCGACTATGAAACCCAACACCGATCAGATGCGGATGCTGGGACATTACGCCGTAGGTACACGACGGCGAAGCCGAAAGAAGTCATGAAGGCAGTCTGCGGGTGGTGAACAGGACTCCCCTGCAACCAACCCTGACCCCAAGCGATCCAGAAGAGCTAAGGGGCAACTTTCGGCTGTGCCGGTGACGATGCAGGTACGGCGCTCAACAGGCAGCTCAACAGGATGGCAACGACGCCGAGCCAACTAAGCAAATCGGGAGTCTCACGGAATAAAACGACACCACCGATAATTGCGATGACCAGACGGAGCAATGTATATGGCCCGAACTCGAAGCGCTCGCGTTTCGTACAGCCACGATTCCTAGGTACATCCCGATGGGCCCGAATATTAAGACACCGGACAGCCAAGGCCAGACTTCGGGCTCCGGCAGCGTTGTCATAGCCAGAGCCGGAAGGTTGCATATGACGGCAATGGCATTGACGTAGAACATTGTTGTCAAGTCGGAATCGCCTCCGGGGCGTTGCAGATATTTGTTCAGCACGAAAGCGAGGCCGTTGAAGCTTGTGCCGAGCAAAGCGGCCAGATAAACGATGTTCCGGTCGAGAAAAGCTGGCTTCACGATCAGTAGAGCGCCAACAATACCGATCGAAGTTGCAATCCATCGGAGGGTTGTGACACGTTCGTTCAGGATGAGCGCGGAGAATACTGCAATGTAACCCGCCTGGGTATAAGAAATCGCGGTTGCGTCAGCGAACGGCAGATGGGCGAACGAGTACATCAGGACCCAAAGGTATAAGACCGACACAAATCCGCGGAGCAGCTGTAGCGGCAGCTGGTCAGTCTTCATCACCGACCAGCCGGTGTGCCAGGCGAGGAGACCGACCAGCGTGAGCCCGCCCCCGCTACGCAGCAGCGCAAGCTGCATCGCGGAGCCGCGCGATCCGATGTGATGGATCATCGCAGTCTCGACCGCGAATAGGATCGCCTGGCCGGTCATTAGTCCGACTGCAAGAGGCTGGTCTTTCATGATTGCTCCCCGGCACGAGCTCTCGCACGCCCGCGGCGAGCGTTCCTCGCGCGCTCAGGTTGTCCGCTTTCCAGGGCGGCGACCGCGACTTGCCGTCGTAAGCGGGCAACGGTCGACCCTGCAATCGCAGCCAAACGAGCAGCGCCGACATGGCGATGAACCCTCCCGACGCCGCGAACGCGAAACGATTCACCGACTCGGTGATGAGTTTCACGAACGAAGCTGCTGCCCCATGTTCCCGAGATGGCGATCAGATTCGCCCACAACCTGGAAGGCGGTAAGTTCCCCATGCGCCCACCCAAAATCAACTTCGACTTCTCACGGCCGACGCAGTATGGGGAAAGCGGTCGGACGATCAAATACGATCGATTTGCTTATAACGGCAGGCACGGCGGTGCTCATACACCGATGCTTGATGGCGATCGAGCGGACGCACGTTGATGTTGTAGCGGACGGAAAATGTCGTTCACCGCTGCTATCCCCAGCGACCCGCGGCGGTGAAAAATCCTCGCCAATTTCCCGGTTGCGAGCGATGCGTATCAGAGCGATTTCAATCACATGTTCGCGCGGTGATGAGCAGTCAGCGGCGAGGTGGTCATGTCGACAGGTGCCGAACGGGGCAAAGCCGAGGCCCAGCTTGCGCGTTCTAACAAATCGGCTTGCATAGTATCCTCAAGCATCTCCCAAACGGCAATCGCTTCGTGCGCCATGCGGAATGCATCCCCCCGAACGCTTTTCTGATTCCCAATATCCGCGAGACCGGCACGATGCCGAGGCGCAAGGAGCGTTGCACGGAGCTTTCTTGGGCGGTTCCTATCGACAACGAACATGTGACTGGCTTGAGCATCGTCGCCTGGCCGCTCGAAAACGGCGAGCCGAAGAAAGGCTGGCGGCCCGGAACCGACACGGACCAGGATATCCGGCCGGGTTCGGTGCTATCGCGGAAATATGAGGATCGCCAACGCAAGCCCGATGATCTGGAGGCGCAGGAAGGTCAGCGGACCATCGCCGTGCATGCCCTGGAAAACCTGGCTCCGTCCGATACCGGCATCGCCTTGTTGCGGCGGACATTGCGCGAGCAGATCAAGCGGGTAAGCGACGGTCTCGATCCGATGAATGTGATGCGGGATGAGCGACTGAACCGAACGATACCGACTAACGCGTGGAACACGATCCTGTCGCCGACCGAGGTATCCGTGCTTCAAGGCGAGGAGGTATGACGGAGAATTTGACGGCGACGATCCGCAAGGTGCGGAGAGAGCAGGTACAGACATCCGCCGAACTCGCCTATCCGGCGTCGGGGCTGCTCTGTAGGGTGGGCATCGGCAAACGCCGGGATGACCATGCGGTTGTCAGGTCGCGCCCGATGATCTCGGCGATCGACACGAAATAGCGGGGGTTCGATGACGGAAAGAGCGCCGCCGGTATTCCTCGGGTACGACCAGGCCGCGCTCGATGCGGCTTATGATCAGGCCGCCTATGCGCCCAACCGCGAGCAGTTGATCAGGCGCCGAATCAGCGACAGCGAGTTGGCGCGCCTACGCGTCGGCGAGCCGGAGCGGGTCGCTTACGGACCGGCCGAAATAGAGCAGCTCGACATTTACCGTGCCCGACGCGCCGCGGCTCCAGTCTTCGTGTTCATCCATGGCGGTGCCTGGCGCAGCGGTCGCTCTAAGGATTTTGCCGCTCCAGCAGAGATGTTCCTGGCCGCCGGCGCGCATTATGTCGCGCCCGATTTCGCCTGGGTGCAGGATGTCGGCGGCAGCCTCGTAGTGCTTGCCGATCAGGTTTGTCGCGCGATCGCCTGGGTATACGATAATGCCGCGCATTTCGGCGGCGACCCGAACCAACTTTATGTGGGCGGCCAGTCCTCTGGCGGGCACCTCGCCGCGGTCGCGCTGACTACGGACTGGCCAGGCACCTTCGGCGTGCCGGCGGACATCCTCAAGGGCGGCATGTGCATCAGCGGGATCTACGATCTGATCCCGGTGAGCCTGTCGGCACGCAGCAACTATGTCGAGTTTGACGACACGACGACAGCGGCGCTGAGTCCGATACGGCATCTCGACCGATTGCGTGCGCCGCTGGTTGTCGCCTACGGCACTTGCGAGACTCCCGAATTTCAGCGTCAGAACCGCGAATTCGCCGCTGCGGTCGAAGCCGCCGGAAAGCCGGTGACGCTGCTGGTCGCAGAAAATTACAATCACTTCGAATTGCCGGAGACCCTCGGCAACCCATACGGTCTCTTGGGTCGGGCAGCGCTCGATCTGATGGGTTTTAGAGAACGCTAGTCTCCCGACAAATTGACCTGCCTTCCTTATCCCGGTCCGCCGCGCATGATCGCCCCGCAGCCTTGAAGAAAGGCGGTCGAGTTGACGGGCAATCGGCTATATTCCGAGACGTGAAGATCGTGCGGAGTCCTGTTGTAATGTCGATTCGCGCCCTCGTAACCGCTGCCATTATGAGCACCGCACCCGCGCTGGCCCAGACCCAAAACACCGACTGGCCCAACTACCGGGAGGACACCTTCATCATCGCCGATTACAAATTTGCCAGTGGTGAGGCCCTCCCTCAACTGAAACTGCACTACCGCACGCTTGGTTCTGCAAAGCGCAATGCCGCAGGGGAGATCGTCAACGGCGTACTGCTACTGCAGGGAAATACCGGCACCGGCGCAAACTGGCTGCGGCCAACCTTGTCCGACGAATTATTCAAGCCCGGCGAGCCGCTGGATGCCAGCCGATACTTTATCATTATCCCAGACGCACTTGGCCGCGGTGGCTCCAGCAAGCCTTCTGACGGGCTCAGGGGGAATTTCCCACATTATCGTTACCACGACATGGTCGACAGCGTGCACCGGATGGTCACAGAGGGGCTCAAGGTTGCGCATTTGCGCCTCGTCCTCGGCAGTTCGTTGGGTTGCATGCACAGCTTTTTGTGGGCCGAGATGTATCCCGACCTGATGGACGGGATCGTCGGCCTCTCCTGTCAGCCGGTCGAGATCAGCGGGCGCAATTGGATCATGCGACGCGCCGCCGCCGAAGCGATCCGCCATGACCCCGGTTGGAACGGTGGTAATTATGACAAGAACCCAACTCACTACATCTACAGCGCCGCTGCGGGATCGTTCATGCCGGAGAGCGCCGCGCGGATCCAGGAAATGGCGCCGACCCGCGCTGCCGCGGACCAGCTGTATGATGAGCGGGTGGCGCAGATCGCGAAGCGCGACGCCAACAATTCTTTGTGGGCGATCGAATCGATCGAGGACTACAGCCCCGAGGCCGATCTCCCCAAGATTAAAGCCAGGGTGCTGCTGATCAACACCGTGGAGGACGTGGCCAACCCACCCGAACTAGGCACGGTCGAGCGTGCGATGAAAGAGATCAAGGAAGGCCGCTATCTGGTGATCCCATACAGCGACAAAACTCACGGGCATTTCACTCATTATTACGCTGCGGTGTGGAAGCCCTATCTGACCGACTTCATGGGAACGCTCGGCCCGGCCGCGGCAGCTCGGTGACGACCATCTCTTTTAACCATGGCGTTGTTAGCGTCGGCCGGAGGCGTTTCGTGTCCGTGAGGACTTACGGCCCCGTCCGGTTTTCGCTTGAAGCCGATGGCGACTTGAGCCGGTGGTCGAATGCGGGTCCGAAGATGAAAAGTGGCACGCCGCACGACGTGCGCCTATCCGGACCGGCGCGCCATCATGCGTGGCAAGATACACCGGCATTGTTTACAACGACGCCGACTGGGTTGACTGTAGGGCGCCGGCGAGGGAACCATCCGGATTTTCGGTGCGGGTCACAATGTGACCCTTGTCAAGATGGGCGTGCATGCCGATGAGGGTCGGCCACACGTGGCGCGATCCGAGATCAATGGCCGGCAGACCAGCGAATGCCGCAGCGCCTGTCGGCTCGATCGCCGTGATCCTGTCATTGTCGACGAGGAGGTCGACAAGCGTCGCGCCGTCGCGATCGAGAGTTGTCTTAGGCCGGTCGGGCAAGAAGCAGATCGGAACCGCGGGCCTGCCTGATGCAATAACGCGGTGCTTCTGGTATCTGGAGCGTCTTGAACGGATTCATAGCGCCCGGTCGCCACTGTCTCAGGTCCGCTGGTATCCTACAATGCTACGGCCAAAGTCGATAGATCAACAGATGCTTGCGACCAAAGGGTTGGCAGGAGATAGCGTATCGGCGTCGTTGCGGTCTCCGGTGTTGTGGTGCTCGCGTCGTCAGGCGATGGCCGTTCATGAGCCGGTTCTGCTCGGCGGGACTGACGCGGCATTCGCACCGGTGTATGAAAGGACACTGTGGCCAGTGCGGGAGCCTGTGGGTGGCGCCCGCCCAATATCGAGGAGCGACACAGCGGCGACACTGAACAGGATAATCGTCACGGCACCAATCAGCCCGAAGAAGACAAGATGGAGGAGCACGTCCCCCCTGACTCCGGTTTCGTTCTTCGATCGGTCATTGTCGTATTTGTATTACCATTGGGCCAGCAACACTCGAGTATCCGGATCGCTGTCGTGACGCCAACTCCACAGCTGCAAGTGGAGGAACCCCGGCGACCAGCGGCGCATGATGAACGAGACACTGGAGGTCAGACATACAACTATAAGTGTCCGAAGGTTCCGCAATTCTCGGAAAAATTTACCTCTGGAATTGCATTGTCCTCCGAACACGGCGCGGACATGGTCAAACCGGCCGTCTATCCCTTCGAGTGTAGGGAATGAGACCTGGCGACGGCCCGGCCGGCCTGCGCATCGAACAGTCCCGAAGATGCCGCGCGCCTGTCGGCTTGCCGCAGCGTGAGCGGATAGCATTCGCGCGAACGGGCTCAGCAATATCTAGGTTGATGCCGGTCGCGCGGCAGCAGGAAACGGTCGGGGATGGTCCGGCCAGTTCTTGAGGGCAACATTCTCATGTGGCGCCTGTTTGGTAAATGTGGCGTAATCACCTCCCAGATTTGCCAGGCCAGGAATTTCGGAGCCATGATCACCGCCGCTCAATGCCGCTCTGCCCGCACGTTGCTCAGCTGGTCTCTCAGTAAGTTGGCGAGCGCCGCCTCGGTCCCCGCCAACGTGATCGATAGCTTCGAAATGGAGCGGCAGCGGCCGGATGCAGCCACCATCGGCGCTCTCCAGCGCACCTTCGAGGATATCGGCGTGGAATTCCTGCCCGATGACGACGTGCGGGTACGCGCCGCGACACCGCCCGACAAGTGATCGTCGACCTCGGGCTTGTCAGCGTTGGGTGCGGTGTCGGTCCAGGCGGCTCCGATCGCCGTCCCAGTCAAGCTGATCGCGGTCGAACTTGGGGCCGCACCGTCGATCGATCTGGTCCGCGAAGGCTGCGGTGGGCTGGCACCGTGTTGCGCGATCCGCACGGCCACGCCGCTTCGGTCACTTGTGACAATTATGGGGCTTACCGCCGAACCGGCGGCTAGCCTCAACTGCCATCGCATCCTCCGGAAGATACCGCAGTTTAGTCGGCGGCAATAGCCGCAAGTAACAGCTGCGGACCGGTCCTCGGCACCGCCTTTCTTCGTGAAAGAAACCTTTGGTTAACCGCGTTGATTTGCTTGGGGTACCTCTTTTAGTAGATCATTAAAATGCAATGCTCGCGGTACATGCGCCGTTCTCCCAAGTATAGCAGTCAAATTTATAGTAATATCGTGACAAGTGAGCGGACGATCCAGTAGGCACCGCCGCCATGGGCCAATTACAAACAGCAAAAATCTGTTACAATCGGAAGTGACGCGTCGGTTGACAGTGCAGTTTTAGACTGTCTAACCTTTCTGTGTCACCTTGCAGGCCCGATTCCGTCTGGGATAAGCGGGCTCCCACCGAACTGCATTTCCTCGCCCGGCCAATAATATTGGCATGGAGTAGCGCAATGCGTCTTGCGCACGCGAAGGGAATGCCAGCGAGAAGGATCAGATGCAATGTCAATGCGTCGATTATTCGGCATTTCCTGCGCCTGTTTGGTGACGTCCGCCTGCGCAATCGACAAGACGCCGGAGAAGAGCACATCCCATTACCCGAGCGAGGACGCCGGCTTTTTCCAGGGAAGCGAAGCAGCTCCGACCATTAAGTCTTCCAGTCTCCGCTGGGGGGCGACTTACGAAGGTTGGTCTGTCGACTATAGCTCCCAGCGGGTGGAGCAACGGTGTGAAAGTTTCGAGCCCGCAGCAGATGCGTGCGGCGGCATCCCACTCCCTTATTGCGGGCAGTTGCGCGCTACTGGTTTTAGTCTGTTCGGGAAAGCTGCCTGGTACAACCTCGTCGGCAGGCAGACCGCCAGCGGCGAGATCCTCGACACCGTCAGCGCCACCGCGGCGCATCGATCGCTTCCGCTGGCCTCTTATGCGAATGTGACAAACCTCGACAACGGCCGCTCGGTCGTCGTCAAAATCAACGACCGAGGTCCATACACTCGCGGTCGCATCCTAGACCTCTCGCCGCGTGCTGCCGACGCACTCGGCATGAAGCGAGCCGGGGTGGCGGCGGTCGCCGTTGAGCCTTTGGTCAACCAGGCGGCTCCGACTGTCACCGTGTCTGAAACGTCTGGAGCGGCAGTGACGCAATAGCCCGACCTGCGCATTGCTGTTGCCGTTATCCTACGGTCGAAAACGAAACCGGGAGCCCTCAGCGGAGCCGGATCCCGCCATCGCCCGAAACAGGGCAGAAAGGGGTGATCATAGTCCCGCATCACAATCGGTCCTGATGACCAAACAGGTAGTGAACGCGTCTCCGCGGATCTCTCGGCAGCTGCTCTGACGCGAAAAATCGAACCTATCCGAGTAATGGTGAAAAGGAGGGCAGAGCAGTAGATAGATTACTGCTGCTTGAGAACAGGCCGATTCCGATAGAGGGAGGAAATCAGTCGCCGGCATCCGCCAACGCCCCGTCAGGATGTGACAATGATCGGGCTTTTCCGGCCGTTGGCTCTCCCGGTCCTAAAATCCGCGTTTATCCTGTGGCCGTTTGTGTGCGCGACGAGGTAAAGATGCTGGAAGAGAAGGCCCAAGATCTAATGATCAACGTGCGTGGGTTGCTGCCGTTGATCGTCAGCAACGCGCTGAACGTGCTTGGTGCGATCCTCATTCTGCTGATCGGGCTGTGGCTTGCGGGCAAGGCCGACCAGGTCGTGGTCAGAATGCTCAGCCGGGCACCGCATTTTGACGCTATGCTCAAGAGCTTCTTCGGTAGCCTCGCGCGCTACCTCGTCCTGACGGTTACCGTGCTCGCGGTGCTGTCGCAATTCGGCATCCAGACGACGAGCCTGATTGCCGTGCTCGGTGCCGCCGGCCTAGCGATCGCCGTTCTGAAGAGCGATCTCATCAAGGCGGTGCACACCGCGTTTGATGCGATGCCCGAAAAGCGGCCGCAAGCTGAGCAACAGGGCGGCAGCCGTGGTGATGGCGCGGTCAGCGCGCCACGGCCGTCGTGAAGGCATCCATCGGCGCTCATCGCTAGGCAAGGATGCGCCGCCGGGTGCAGTGGGAAGTGGGCCCACAAAAAAATGGCGCCGGAGAAAATGTGACGCAGCAGTTTGCAAGAATTGACAGGAAGAGAAAAGCCAAGTCAAGTCAAGGCAGTCACTCTGCGGGTCGTGACTCACTTTGAAATCTGCGGAATTATGCGATGACGTGGAGTCCGAGGACTTTGAGTACCTTTCTTTCGGAATTTTGCGCTGCTCGTGCATGAAGGACGACAGCGTGGCCTGGACTACAGTTCCCCCGCGAGTATCGAAGCCCCGAGCAACGCGCCGCCCTTCGGGGCGGGGCGGGGGATAACCCACGGCCCCGTTGGAGAACCTCGGCGCTCATTACTATATGGGCAACACTAAAATTGCCACAATGTTCGCGTTTCATGGAGCTTTGGGAAAGCGCCGATGGGCTACGCTGGGCGATTGGACGAGCTGGAGCGATGGCTGTTATGTGTGTGCAAATAGCGAAAACAGCCAGCAGAGCCGTGGAGAGAACCGAGCCTGATGTGCACCTGATAAAACAGGTGAAACAGGTGACAAAGTCGGCTTTGGAAGGACCGACGTGGCGCTTCGCCCGGATTCCGAGCATGGGGGGTCACGGACGCCGTAGAAATCCTTGTATTTCTGATTTGGCAATTACCACATTGGCTGTTATTTGGCTGCAAAAACAGCCAAACCATCCAGAAGAGACCGGGCGACCTGTTTGCGAAGGGGCGGTCTGGCAATGCTGCCGGCCCTAACCGGCGGTTCCACGAACCGGGCCCCATGGGCTGCCGAGCCGTTGCTCCGCCAAATTCGGTGAGACTGATCCGACGGGATCGCGCCGGCCGCCGCCGGACTACTGTGGTCACTGTCGGTCGCGGCCGAGGTCATTGTCGACAGCCGCACGTTTTTTCGAGATGACCTCGTTGAGCACGCGAAGTTGGGCGGTCAAACCCGCTCGGGTCAATTTCTCCCTTGTTTTGCTTCGAGCTTTTTCAGCCGACTGGCCACCCCAGTGGCGCCGAGGTCGCGGGCATGACGATACCAAAACACGGCCATATCCCGATCCCCCTGCAAACCGCGCAGGTGGGAGCCATCCAGATAAACGGGATCAAAACTCTCCCCCAACCTCACCGCCGCTCGCGCCTCTCCTGCATCCGCGGCACGCTCGTAAAGCAGACGGGCCGCGGAGACATCGCCTGTCGCGAACAACCAATCGCCGCGCGCTAGAAGCCCGGCGGTCTCCGCGGCGGAAAAGGTCGGCACAGTCGGCTGGTTCCGCGGAGCCGGCGACCCAACAGTCGAAGTCGCTTCTAACGCCTTGGCAGGCGGCGCTCCGACCTCAGACTTGGGCCGACCAGGTGGTGATAGTAGGGACCCAAAGGTTAGCTTTGCTTCCCACTCCGAGGCAGCCGGTCTTGGCGCCTGTCCGGCTAGCGTGGCAGTCTGCGCCGTGGTGGCTGCCGGGGGCATTAGCGCCATGCCTCGGATCAAGGATCTATCCTCGCTCGCTTTTGTGGGAGCCTCCGTCGCGACTGCACGTTTAGCGGTGACTTTCTCATCCGCAGCATGTGTAAGCAAGAAGATGCCAGTGCCTGCCGCCGCTGCAACTACGACCGACGCGAGACAGAGACGGGAGGTCAGCCGGAGCCGATACCTCCCGGCGCGGCCGGACCTCAGCCGCGCCGCCCTCGTAATACCAGGAGGATCGGGTCGGGGTTGCTGGTTCGTGGTCTCTTCGAGACCGCCCGAGGTGTTGTCCCGCACCCCAAACGCGATTGTCCAATCCAAGTGTTGGGCGGCGCGCACGATTATGCTCGACGGCGCGAACCCCGGCTTGGCGCTACGCTGCGGCGGTATCTCAGGGATCATCAACCCCTGTACCTCAAATATTCCTGCGAGCGGTTTGCATTTCGCATGCTCCTCCGTCGCCAGTCGCAACCAGATAGGACCCACCCAGCCCCGACCTATTGGTTGAGGGAAAGGCGTCGAGGGTCGCGGTCAGTCAGATTGCTACGACGCATCGGCGGGATCAAGCCACCATCGCAGTCGGGTCACGCTCACGCGCATCTCACCTTCGCTCATTCGTCGCATACAGCCTAGCAGCTGCTGAGGTCCGCTGCCGTTTGCAAGCACCCAAGGCCCGTCGCAACGGAAGACTGTGCTCCTCAAAAAAGCAACTTGCGCCGAAAGCAAACCACGGTGCGTATTGTTGGCTGCGCTTGTTCGGCGGGATCGGGCGTGACGATATCCCGGTGATGATTGGCGCCGCCAGACAGGAGAGCGCTTTTTTATGGAGCTTGGACTGTCCTGCTCGCCCGATGCGATGCGGCGCGGCATCGAGCGCCGGCTTACATCTATTGCTAGAGTACCGAGCCCGGCGCACGACGGTCGGCTGAAAACCTATCACGCTATTGTCCGCATTGGCCTATTTGCCAGCGTGAGGTCTGGTCCAACTGGCAACTGGCGGCCGACAAAGTCCGCCGCCACTACCTGGCGGCGATGCTCTCTCGCCTCGCCGATGTCAGCCCGCCGCCATTGCCGATCTCGAAATGCGGTATCGGCCGCGGCTATCAGCCCCGCGAAAACGAAACGCTCGGCCGCCCCTATGGCTCGACGATCCAGGACCAGGAGCGCAACCGTAAGGCGTTTGAAGAATCTCGGCGATGGTCAGGTCGTCCCGGATGGCCGCCAACGCCACCTTCGCCTTGAACGCCGCGCTGTGCGTCTTCCGTGTCCGCTTCATAGCCTGCTCCCACGCTATCCGCGCTTTCTAGGGGCAGGGCTCCACCTTAGCCACCTCTCTCATTTTCGGGATCCAGCTCAGTTTATCGCCGGCGGAGGCGTGTGGCCGAAGCTGCCGGGGTAGATCGCGCAAGGGACGATCCGTGGCAGCCGGTGAGCGAAACACCGCAGCCCAAGACTGTGAAAGCAAGCATACTCATTACGTCAGTTTCGCCGAGCCGGAGCGGTCGAGGTGCGCTTCAGCGTCGTCTGACCCGACCCAACAAAGTCTTCGAGCTTTACGCCATCGGTCACGCTGAACGGTCTGCCGTCAACCCCCATGTAAAACCGTTTCATCTCGTCAAGTGTGAACGGTCGCGAGCCAATGCGATCAAAGACCGCGATCTGATGACCGGTCTCGTCGACGCCGCGGTCACGCTCGAGGCCGCGTGACAGCGCCAGGGCTGGCGATGCCGTCCGGTACCAGGCGATCAGCTCGGGTTTCGGCTCCGGCGCGAAACCGTAGAAGTTGGGCTGGCTCTCGGGCGACATCAGCTGGATCACCTTGAGACCATTGGCGCCGTCGGCAACATAGGCGAACAGCGAGGCATTGGTGGCGCCGATGACCACGTCGCGCGCGTCGTTGAGTTGGCCACCCGCGGTGTACATCATATAGACCCGTGGCCTTTCGGGGCGCTCGACATCGATGATCGCCAGCCCGTCGCGGCCGTCGGCGACATAGGCATAGGTGCGCGAAACGAACACGCGCCGTGCGTCGGCGAGCGCAAGATGAGCGCGATCCACCACCCTGGGGCGAACGGGGTCGGTGATGTCGACGACGTCGAGCCCGGCATCGTCGGCGACAAACAGATACCGGAACTGAACCACCGTCGATCTGGCCCCGGGGATCGGTATGACCGCAACGACCTTGGGGTGGAGCGGGTCGTCCATGTCGAGCTCAACGATGCCGGCGTTGGCACTCACGTAGAAACGCGTCCCGGCGATCGTCAGATACCGCGCTCCCCTCAAGATGCCGCCTTCGTTCCAGGTCAGCGCCCGGGTCAGAAAGTTGTTGCGCGGCTCCTGGTCAGCCAGTGTGTTGACGTTGGTCAGGATCAAGCCTTCCTCGGCATCGGTGATGTAGGCGTAATTGTAAATGGGATGCATCACCTGTTCTTCATTCTCGCCGCGCATGACTTGGGCATAGCTGTGCGAAAGGTTCAGAGTCTCATTGCTGCCAGCATTGCGCAGCGGGTTGATCGGCTGATTGGTCGGCAGCACGACGCAGGTCGCATTCTTCGACGAGATATGCGTGTCCTGGCCCAAAGGTGAAACCGGCGCCGTGATGATGCGCTGCGAGATGTCCTTGTTGGCGATGCTGGCGACATCATAGACACGCATCCCCCGGGCGCCCTCGGCGACATAGAGGTATTCGCCGCGCAGCTGGAGGCATTGCGCCGAGGACGAACCGTGACCATAGGCTTCGGGCAGTTGACGGCCTCTGTCGAGATGCGCCTTGTAGTAATCGGGATAGGCGTATTTGTGCAGATAGCTGCCGATCACCGCCTGCGGCTCGTCCCATTCGGTGACGCGTACCGCCTCGATGTCGCTCTCCTCGCCGACCCAGGCGTTGTAGCCGACGAAATTGACGAAATTGGTGCCGAGCAGCAGCAGCTGCGCCATGATCGCATTGTTGTCGTTCTGCTCGGAGATGTGGCAGTCGGTGCAGGTCTTGGTCTCGGTGCGCCGCTCGGTGTGCGGGTAGTGCGGCGAGAAGGCCTGGCTCGAAAATCCGGCGGCCGAGATCGGCGGCTGCTGCACGTAGATGTGCTCGCGGTTGATGTTGGTCGACGACAAGACGAGCGCCGAGCGCGAGGCGATCGGCGCGATGATATTGCCCTTGATCGTTCCGTGGCGACCGAGCAGGAACATGTCGTCGCGCGCGACCTGCGGGTTGTAGGTGGCATAGTTTCGCGTTTCACCGCCTTCGTAGTGATGCCGCACCGTCTTCTGGTTCGCTTCGATCGGCAGGTGGCAGCCGCCGCAGCTTGTCGTCCACGACAAGTGGCAGGTGTAGCACGCCATCGTGTCATTGGAATGGGCGAGCTCATTGGCCGGAACGCCGGGGCCCCATTTCATCGAAGTGCCCGTTGACATCAGCTTGGCGCGCGCCGCCCGGGGATTGTATTTCGGGTTTGCCGGATCGACCGTGTCCTTGACGAGCGTCACTTCCCATTCGAGGTCAGGATAGATCGCTGAGCGCTGATAGAGCTTGGGGCCACGCCATTCGAACCGGGCCCGTCCGTCCGCGGTGCGCAGCAGTGAGAGATCGGTCCCGGTGGGCGGAGCGGCCGGCCCGTGGGTCCGCAAATCGGGTAATGCTGTCGCAGTGCCATGGCAATCTGCGCAGGTGATCTCGATCGCCGCCTGCACCTCGCCATAGATGTGGCCGTTGCCGTGTGCATCGTGGCCAAAATGGCAGTCGACGCATTGCATGCCGAAATCGACATGGATCGAATCGAGGTGCACGGCCTTCTTGAATTTCTCCGGGTCGGTGGACGGAATGATGTTGTTGCCGTCGTCGAGCAGGTTGCCCTTTCGGTCGCGCTTGAAGATCGCGCGGAAATTCCAACCATGCCCGTGATAGTCGGCGAATTGCGTGTCGTGGAGTTGCGGGTTGAGCTCGCTGACCTCGGCGCTGAATTCGGGATCGGCCCACTTGCCGCGCACCACCGCGCCCTTCGGGGTTGCGCTCGAGCACCGCACGCACCTCGCTGTCGTTCGGATATTTCTGCTTCTTTGGCCACATCGCCGGCGCATCCGTCTCGTAATCCCACATCGTGTAGCCGAGCATGCTGTTCAAAAACAGGTTCGGCTGGTGCATGTGGCAGATCATGCATTGGCTCGTCGGGATCGCCGTCGTCATCTGATGCCGCAGCGGATGCCCGGTTTCATCTTTGCGAATCGTCGGGTCGAGGCTGACGCTGGTTCCGCGGTTGCCGTAAGCGGCATAGGGACCTGCCGCTTCTACGTCGCGGTCATTGGCGTACACGACGTGGCAGGATGCGCAGCCTGAATTGCGATAGTCGCCTGGATTGTCGTTGGTGCCGAGGAACCACGTCGTCGGGTCGTTGAGGCGCGTCTTGGTGATGTTGAGGATCGGGATGGAGACCCGCAGCCCGGTGCCTGGGCCGCGATTGGACTGGCGGATATCGGGCCTTCCCGGCTCCTCGAGACGCTGCAGCTCTCCCTCCGAGTCGGGGTTGCCGATCTCCGGGAACTGAGTGCCGATGTTGCGGCCGCCGCGCTCGAACACGCGGAAGACGTCACCTGGCGGAAATACCTCCCAGGATGGCAGCGGATCGAGTTCGGGCACGATCCCGTGGCGTTGCGTCATCTCCGGGGTTGGCGTCACCGGCGTTACCAGCTTTGCCGGCTGTCCATCGCGCGTGTACGCTTCGCCCACGGACGAATGCTTGAGCGGCAGGATGCCGTTGTTGTAGGCGCCGGCAGCCCAGAACATTGCCGTCGTGGCCATCAGGCTGCGCTCGGCCGATACGATGATTCGCAGGTGACACGCACCGCAGGCCTCGCGGGCGACGCGGTAATCGCTCGGGTTGAGAAAGCGGATGAATTCGGGCGATTCGCGGTTCAGCAACGTGTAGGTACGCGGCGGCTTGACGCTCGAGGGATAGTTCCACTCCTCGGGGTAGCGCGGCTGGACATGCGCTGCATCGAGAGCGCGGCGGTATTCGCTGCTTCCCGGCAGCGCGACTGCAGCACGGAACACAGCGGCATTGCCGCCGTGGCAATCGGTGCAGCCGAGGGTGACCCCGGGGCTGGTATGCATGGTCAGCGAATCGGTCGTCGTATGGCAACTCCTGCAGCCGGCGCTCTTGGTAGCGGCCTCGGCTTCGGTCTGTTTTGTCGGTGCCGGCGGAGCACCCCCGCCCTCTGCCGCACGGCTTATTGACACGCTCGCAAGCACGCCGAGCAAGAGAAAAGCCGTCGCGATACGGCGCATGGCCATAGTCTCAATAGGTCAAAATCATGTTTATCATTGCGGCGTAGAGAAAATTTGGACCCGAAAACAGTCCTGGGTTTGTCTGGTAGATCGCCTTCAATCCGTTTGCTGGGATCAGCGCCGCGCCCGACACACGGAATATAATGTTCTGCGTATCGAGCGGCCGATAGGTGAAGGCCACCGACAGATCGTAACCAAGGTTGTTTGAGATGTGCGCCTGATGACGGAGAAACTCGAGCGGTTGAGTGTAGGCAGCTCTTAAATAATTGACATTCGTGGACATCCGCAATTCCGGCAAAATATCCGTGTCGGTACCGATGCCGGCGAGAATGAGGCCAGAGTTGATGAAATTCGACTGGCCTTCGAGCTTCGACGAGCGTACGTCGGCCAGCACCCCGTTTGGCTGATTGAGGCCGACGATACCGCCCCCGATATAAGGCAGCGACTGTCTAATAAAATAGCTCGCGTCCGATCCGGCAAATAGCGGGTTTTCGAAAATCGAATCGAAGCCGGTCGCGTGCCCCCCTTGCGGGTTGCCGTCGCCGCTTTGAAAGAGACCAGAAAGTCTAACCCGTACATAGTCGAAATCGATCGACGGTTCGGCGGCGGCAAAGAAGGCGTTAATGTGGGCTCCATCGTTGTTCGGAACTGGGACTGAACTGGTTGTGACTAAGGTGACCGAACGCCCAATAGCTTGACGCGGTCAGGTTAAACCGGCCGAAATGTCCGTCTCCGTTTATGCCAAGATAATTCACGTTGTAGTTGTACCCGCGCCCGTCACCTATCTGCGCCGGGATCACCAGGAACCCGTTCTTGTCGTAATGAATAGTATTAGCCTCGTTGTCCACGTTAAGGACGTAAGCGATCTGCGAGGTAAAACCAGGAACCGGGAAATCCTGGCGGTACAGGTTGGCGACGAAGACATTATCTTTTCTGAGGCCTTCTCCGAGGTCGTTGAGGCCACTGTTGGTGTCTTTGTCGAGCAGGACGAAAATAAGCGAGGTTGTATTGCCAGCGGTTGGCGTCGCGGTCACCGAACAGACGGATGCCGAGCTGATTGTCTTGAAACACGAAGCCACGGAAATCGACGTTGAAAGGCTGAATCCCGACGCGCAGCGAATCAAAATCGTAATATTCGGACACGTTGCGCAGATGATAATCGACGAAGGCTTCCTGTAGGCTGCCAAACGTCTGGTTCCGTATCGTTCCGGCCTGCGGATTGATGTTGATGACGCCGAGCTCGCCCACACTTGTATGGTTGAAGTTGAAAACCGGGGTGAGGCGAAGCTCGAAATCGGGTGGCTTGAAGGCGGTGTTGCCCTCGATAAGCGACAAGGTAACGATCTCTTGCTGGCTAAAGAAGGATTGCCCGTAACGACCGAACGTGTTGTTCGAGCCCGGCCTCGTTGCCGCGATGGCCGAGACGGGCGTAGGGACGCGCGACGGCTCATACAGCGTATCGCTAATTGCACCGAAATTGAAAAACCAGTCCTCGCCGAAGATCGGTTTGTCGGCTTTCAGCGTATTGGTATTGTACGGATCGAACACGTTCTCCGGTCGCCCCAACGCATCGAGAATACGCCACCGGTCCGGGATCGCGACGGAAACGCTTGGTGAAACCGCTTGTGGCGGCAAGATGGCCGCCGGGTTCTCAATCGGCTCGACCGCCTCGGGAGGCGGCGGTTGCCCGGGGATCCGGCGTTCGGCCTCCCCCAAACGTTCCAGGCCTTGCAGGTACCGGCTCCAGTAGTCCGCTTCGGCTTTCGCTTGGAGCGCCATTCCCTTTAGTTGTTCATCGGACAGTTTTCGCTTGAATACGCGCTCTACTTCTCTTCTCACCTCCGGGTCGCCTATCGCACGCTCGAAGGTGTGCGCGTCTGAACTGGTCGCGTTGTACAAATCCTCGGCCGTTTTGCGGTAGCTAGAGAGCTCGTTCTCGCGCGAGGGCTCGTCTTTCGGTTCGGCGGAGAGCGCGATGCTGGCTGGCATTGCTAACAAGGGCGCCAGCGCCAGCAAAAGCGCACACTGTCGCAAACGTTCTAGTCGACTGGCCATCGAGATGCCCCCTCGATCCGATCATCAGCACGCGTTTTGCTCGTTTGAATTCAGGAACGGAGAAGGCGGGCAATTGGTGTATCTCAGGAATACCCCGCCCACCGACAATTGATCGGCACGGATGTCGGCCGGCGCGTTGTTGAGCGTGATCGGTCCATCCTCCAATCCGAGAAAGGCGATCAAACTATCCTGCTGGATGCCGTCGCCGGATACGCCGATGCCGCCGACGAGAATGTCCCCCCGGTAAATCGGTACGCCGCCGGAGAAAATCTGCATTCCGTCGGCCAGCTGCGTCTTGCCGCCAGAGACGATCGGCAGCTCGCCGCTGCCGCCGTTGTTGGCGCAGCCTGCCGCCGGCGGCGGGGCCGTGGCATTGACGACGTCTGGGACGATGAGATCGGTCTGGAGACCGGTCGAGAAGATGCTCCAGCGGGTCGGGAACGGAAGGCTCAGTGAGCCCGGCGGGTTGCCATCGATACCGTCAGGATAGAATGGTCGCGCGATCTCGCCGATGGCTACCTCGGACCAGGCGATGCCGTCGGCGAAGACGGAGGGTTCGACGAGGCTCTGCGATCGGGTGATGTAATCCGCGAAAGTCCCGGTATCGGTGCTCGCCGTGATAGTGATAGCTTTGATCGTGCTCGCCGCGTCGGGACGCGAGAAGAAGACCGCAGTACGAGCTTTCTGCCGCGAGACATCGGCGCCAAAGATCGGCGCATCGGGGGTCCGCGCCTGTGCCAGGACATTGCCGTCCAGATCGACGATCGTCACGTTCACCTGAGCGAAGCTGCCGAGCGGGTTGCGAATTGCCGCGCGCGCAGAGAAGGCGACCTTGAGCGCGCTGATCATCAATAGCTGCGCTTCGCCGGCGGTGATCGCTTGGCCAAAACCGGGTACGAGCCCGTTCGTCGGCGCATAGAGCACGTTCCCATTGCCGTCGGTGAATACATAGGCATTGACGCCGGGATACAGGGTCGGGCCGATGGTTCCATCCGGCACGATTCCGGACGCCGGAGTACCGTAGGTCATTCCCGCGATCGCTGTGTGACTCTGCGCCGGTCCAGCGAAGTAACCTGTGACCGGCATCGGGCTGAAACTCCCGGCTGCGATGACGGGCGCCGCGAGATTGGCCGCTGTCGCATCGGTATATTGCAGGGTGAGCCCGCCCACTGCGATGGTCGGCGCCTGGATTCCTTGCGGCGCCTCGTAGCCGGCCACCCCGGCGATCGCGATAACCTCGTCATTGTCGATCGGGACATTGCGCACGTTAAGATTGAGCGAGTAGGTCGCCTCCGACATCACGCCGATGCCGCCCTGCAACATTCCGTTTTTGTAAATCGGCAGCCCCCCCGAATCGGCCGCGAAGCCAAGCGGCGAACGATGCGGCCCGGGATTGGCAGCGCCGGGGGTCGCAGCCGCAACCGTGTTAAAATCGGAGCACGGCAGCTGACTGAACTGGACCCCGAACAACGGCCCGGACGGGGTGTCGGCGACACCCGGGTTGAAGTGCTGCTGGATGATCTGGTTGGCGGTGCGGGTTGAGAAGGCATTGCCTTGTGAGGACAGATAGGCGCCCGTGAGAGCCTTGGAAATCGCCGCCAAGGTGCTGGGCACAGGGACCCCTTCGAGCCCATTTTCAGGCGGTGGCGGTAGCGAGGTTGTGGCCACGCCGGTCCCGGAGCTGACTGTCGCGATTTGAGGGGCACCTGTCATTTCTGTGACCGCCAGCACATTGCCCACGCGGTCCACGACAGCGATCGTCGCGGGTGCACCCCGCGCACTCGCTTGATTCATCGCCTGGAGGACCACCGTGTTTACGTCACTCTCAGTCAAGTTTAAGGACGGTGCAGGCGCAGGCGTCGAAGGCGGTGGCGTCGGAGGCGGTGATGGAGGGGACGACGAGCTAGAAGACTGATCGCTACTGCTGCCGCCATCTCCGCCACTGCAACTGGGGGCTGATACCCCCAGCACGATGAGGACTGCCATTGCCACCTGGCACAAAGGGTGAGAAAGCAGGGCTCTCCTGCGCATTGGATTCATCTTTTGGACATCATGCTGAGGATGCCGAATTTCACGCCCGCTGGCGTACGGTAGGCGATTTCGAGCGTGATTGGAAAACTTTGACGCGAGAAATTTGCGCCGGTGACAGTGAAAACGAGGCGCCCGCCTGACGACGCAAACCGATTGTCGATCAGGGTTTGCGTCTGCTGGTCCCAGGCCACCCATGCACCCGTGGCGGTGCGCTGGAGCGCCGGCAATCCCCGAGGCCGCGCCGCCATATAGCTCGCCATCGGGTGATCGCCCGCGAGGTCGACGATAACGCGAATATCGACCTGCGCGGGATCAACCGTTACCGGTGCGATCTCGATCCCGGCATAGGATAGGCGCGGAAGCGCCGCCGTGCCCGATGCACTTTGCGACGCCGCCCACCGACTCGTGCTCGACATTAGCGCCGAAAGCGGGAAAGCGATCACGGCCCGCCGGGGCAGTTTCTGGGCCATGCGCAGCCTCGAGCATGTTTGAGACCCGGTCATTATTTCTCCCCCGCCATGACCTGGCGCATCTGCCCGAGCTCCTGCCGGTGGAAGACATGGCAGGAGATACAGGTCGATTGCGCCTTGAAAGAAGCCGTCTCGGCGCCGTGACAGGTAACGCACGTTGCGATGCCGGGGACGAGGACGTCGTTACTCGCCTGCGAATGCCGAGCATCGTGGCAATGCTCGCATTCGATTGGCGCGTGCTTGGCATGATCGAAGCGAGCCGGCAGCAGAAAGCGGGTGAGGATTAGGACCGGCGCGACATGGAATTGGCCGCGGGCAGGATCGGGGACATGGCAGTAAAAGCAGCCGCGCTTTTCGTCAAAGATGATTCCAAGCGCTCGCGTCGTCTGCTGGCGCACCCAGGCGCGCCGGCCCGCCGGATCGCTCGGCGGCGGCGACAGAGAGTTGGGCAAGCGGCGTTCGATCTCCGGCGCGGGCGCAGCGCCGCCGGGGCCGCCTTCCTTGAGCGCGATGCTCGCGTAGAAACCCTCTACCTCGGCTATTACCCGCTCGTCATCGCCGTGCGGCACTTCCTTCCCTGGCAGCGCGGCGTCAAACTTCTGCGCATGGCACTCGTGGCATTGGCCCTTATAGGTGATCGCGAGGAAGCCCTGGCCGCTGGGCTCGGGCGCGTGGCAGTCAGCGCAGACCATTGGCTTATAGCCGAGTGCGGGGAACCCTTCGGAAACGAGATGGGCGGCGTGTGAGAATACGAGGTTTGGGTGGTCGGCCGGCTTGGGTTGGGCGTCGAGATCAATCCTGGTCAAGCGTCGCGTCCTGGCGTCGGCGACCACCGAGACGCGGAATTGCGGGTGTCCGTCGGGGAAGCCGCGCACGTCGCGAAGACCCGCATTCGGCATGATCTCGGTGAGCGAGCGATGGCAGCGGACGCAAAGCGCTCCTTCGCGAATCACGAGGCTGCGCAGCCCGCGGTGCTCCTCGTGACAACCCGCGCATCGCGTCGCTTGGAGACGCTGGTGCACCGGGTCGTGGTCGCTCCCGGCGGCCGATTCGACATGGTTACCGATCTGGCTATGGCAGGTCAGGCATGCGGAATCCTTGACGAGCGCAAAAGCGCCTTGATGGCACGTAGCGCAATTCTGCGCGAAATAGCGGTGTGGGTTGGAGATTTCGCCCGGGCTCCAGGCGATACCGAGGAAGGTGGGATTGCTATCGGCTGCAACGAAGGTGCTCCGCTTCACGCCGGCCCCCATCGAATAAAGGACGATAGGCACGGCCAGACAGAGTACCGTCAGCGCCGCAAAAAGCATCCAGGACGTGCGGCGCTTGCTCAACCCCGTCTGATCGAGCCCAATGCGACTTTCGGCCATGAGCCGTTGAAGTGAATCGCCCACACCTTGCACAAGCTCGACCGACAGCGCCGCGTCGAGTCCATCGGGCGGGTTGCTCAACACGATCTTGTATGGCCCGATCAGGATCTCGTCGCCGGGACCGACCAACGCTGCTCCTGTGGTCTCGCCGTTGACGCGCAAGGGCGAATCGCCGAGCCGCTCGATGAAAAGACCTTCGGGGCGCTCGCGGAGCGCCGCCGCGGTTAGCTCAACGCGGATATCCGGAAGCGGCACCTCGTTGTCGGTGCCGCGACCGAACCGGATAGATTCTCCGGTTACAATATGCGACCTCCGCATTACCGCGGCACCGCGCCGGGTCAGGAAGGTGACTTCAGCCTGCATGCGATCGACCGTACCGGCAATCGCGCGAGGTCGCGGTCTCGCTCACCACAGATAGAAGACGGCTACGACGTGGGCTAGCAGCGCAGCGAGCAGCGCGAAGGACAATGGCACGTGGAAATAGAGCCAAATGTCCATCATTGCCTTGTATCTGACATCTTGCCGCGCTCGCGTCAGAAGCTGTCCCTTTTCGTCAAGCAGGAGGCGAAGTTGGCGCGTGGCTGCGGCCAGCTCGAGCGTAGCATTTGCGGGCATTTCGGCTGTCCCGGTCAACGCTGCCGCGGTGGCGCAGTTCGGATAGTGGCCTGAAAGCTGGCGCCAGAACGAGCCGCCGATCGAGGTCGTTTCGACGGAGCATTCGACAAGCGCGGCGGTCCTGTCGTCGACGCTTATTGCGGCGGTGCGGAGCTGGTCATTGAGGGTAGCAATCCGGCTGAGCATTTGCGGCATCGTCGTGCCGTGGCGATTTTCCGTCATCAGCCGTGGATGGCGGGCATACGAGAAGACGCCAAACCCACCGCTCGCAATCACTAAGCACATCAGCACGTATGCAAGCATGTGAATATTCCAGCCGAAATGAAAGCCGGTATGGAGAGTGGCGATGACGAGCAGGCTGAGGCCGAGATAGACGTGAGCCGAGAGCCACGCCACCAGATTTCCCTGGTCTTTTAAGTACGAACGCTTGCGGTAGCCGAACCACATTAACCAAAGGATCAAGAGGGCTCCCGCGGTGCCGAGCGTATAGCCGGCCCAGCTGCCGCCATAGCGAGTGCCGTACGGCGAATCGACCAAGTAGAGGAGGAGGGAGACTGACGCTGCTGCGCAGGCTATCTTGAAATAGCGGAACCGCGCGTAGACCAGGAAGGACTCGTGCCGGTTTGGTCGGCGGCTCAATGCTGCAGCGGGATCCGTGACGGTCATACGCCGCCCTGTCTGATTAGGCCAATAAACTGCTCGGGTGCGACGCGAATTGCGGCGCCGGTCGGACATGCCCTGACGCAGGCTGGTCCGCCGTCGATATCCTTGCACATGTCGCATTTGACTGCGTGCTTGGCGCCGGTCCGCTTTGCAACAGCCTCGGGCGATTTGTCTTCTCCCGGTCCATAGCCCATTCCGAACAGGAGCCAGCGCAACAGACCCGGCTTCTCTGGGGGCATCGCAGCCATCTGGATGACACCGTATGGGCAATTGCGCTCGCAGTTGCCGCAGCCGATGCAGTTGTCTGCGATGAAGACCTCGCCATTCGGCGCGCGATGGATTGCGTCGGGCGGGCAATCCTTCATGCAGTGCGGATCCTCGCAGTGCCGGCACGAGGTCGGCACGTGCAGGGTAGCGTAGGTCGGGCCGGCCTCGCGATTGAGCCGGCTCACCCCGTGATGCGTCTCGGCGCAAGCCTTCTCGCAATTGTCGCAACGCACACACAATGATTCGTCGATCAGCAGCACGTCCGTCGCTTCGATTGCCCCGGTTCGCGTGAAGAACTCGATCACATCGCCGGGCCCGCTGCCCAGTTGCGCCCGGTGCCGCTCCACCAAGCGTTCCCGAATCTTCTCCTCGACTTCCCGGCGCAATTCCGGATGGCGATCGAGAAGCGCGCGGAACGCGGCGCCGTCGATTTGGATCGCCTCGGTGGGCACGGCGGCTTTGACCGTGGCACTGCGCGGCGCATTCATCAGCATCGCCATTTCGCCGACATAGTTGCCGGCTGGGACATAGGCGCTAATGATCTCCTTGTCGCCGCCGACAGGGACTGAGATGGTGACCGAGCCGCTTTGAATGAGGTAGACCGAATCGTCACGCGCGCCTACCTCGATCAGCGTGTCGTTGGTTTTGAACTCGGCGACCGTAGCGGTCCGCACCACCTCGTCCAGAACCTGCTCGTCAATATCCGGCGCGAGTTGGACTTTGATCTGGCGAACCACCGCCGCGCTATCGATGGCCTGCTTTATCTCGGGCACAGATCGAACTAGACGAATTATCGTGTTCCGGTCGATCTCGAGCAGCAGCGACGGAGCAGTGGCCACAATCGTTCGGGTGCGCCGCCGCCCGGAGAGCAGCGCCAGCTCGCCGAAGAACTTGCCGGCCCCAAACTCGGCGAGTTCTTCCGGGTTAGTCGGATCGGTCCGGATCCCCACCTCGCCATGAAGGATAAAATAGACCGAATTCGCAAACTCGCCGCGCGCGATGACTACATCGCCCGGTTGCTTTTGATAGAGTTTCGAACGGATCAGGAATTCGCGGATCTGCAGTGGTGTGAGCGTGGCAAAGAGCGGCAACTTCTCGCGGATCCCCGTCACCAGTTGGGACACCGTCATCGCCACCTTGGCGTGATCCAACTTGGCCTGGATCAGCGGTTCGTCCGCAGGCGCGATGTTGTTGCCAAGGATGTATTCGACGACCTCGTAGCCCTGGTTGAGACAATGCTTGATCAGCGGATAGCCGGCGAGCGCGCCGATGATATAAAGGCCGCGGACTTGCGACTCGTAAACTTCGGAGACCTGTGGGTAGGCGGTGGGGCTGTCGCTCGGGAACACGACGCCGCAAGACTCGACGAACTTTCGCGGCGGCAGCGCACCGATTCGCGCAATGATCCGGTCGCATTTTACCCGCGCCTCGCCCTCCCGAGTTCTCGAGGACGAGATAGCCGGGCTCGATGCGCTTGGACTGAGCATTCGAGAAGGTCACAATTTCGCCTTTGCTGACGGCGGCTTGGATCAGCGCTACGTTGGCCGGCTTCGCGTAGGGAAAGTCGGCCCCGCGATTGACTATAGTTACGTTATTGTTGGCGGAAAGCCCCAGCGCGTTCTCGAGTCCGGCGTCTCCGGTCCCGATGACGACAATTTCCTCGCCTTTATATTCGTCCGGGTCATCGAGCTGATACTGAAGCAGCGGAAGGTCGGCGCCGGGTATGGTCAGCTTGCGGATGTTGCCCTGGACGCCGATCGCGAGAACGACATTTTCCGCGGTTATCTTCTCGCCGCCGACGAGCGCAATCTCGAAATTGCCGCGCCCGCCGGTGATCGCCGTGACCTCGGCATTAAGCCTCAAGTTCACCTGCGCGCCCTCGACATCGCGGGTCCAACTCTCGATCACCTCCTCCCGCGACTCCTCCTTGAAGGCGAGCTCGCTGCGCAACGGCAGGATTTCGGGCGTTGCCATCACATGCTTGCGTTTTTGATATTTGAAAATCGTGTCGTTGAGATGTGGCGCGCGCTCGAGGAGGATATGTGGCTTCCCCTCTTTTGCAGCGCGCGCAGCCGCGCTCATGCCGGCTGGCCCCGAGCCGACGATGGCAATCAGGTAATCAACTGCCACTGTTATCTCCCCACGCTCGGCTGTTCGCACCAGCCCTTGTCTCCCCGTGAAGTTATCAAGCGAATAGACCCAAATAAAGAGTTATCGGTTTCGGCAGATACGAGCGCAGGGATGCGATTGGCGCCGCCGCTCTCACTCTGCATCTTTTGGCTCGTCGGCTCTGCCGAGACGCTCGGCGGTACGCCACCCATGAAAGAACCTCGTGGATACGTGATTCGGAATTTCAAAGCGGAGCAGCCGTCACGCGCGCATAAAATTCTCCCCAAGCTCCAGACTTCCGTGATCAGGCTTGTCGCTGGCCGCCACCGCTGCGATAGCGGGCAAGCCGGCGGCGGCGCCGATTCTGCGATACACGGGCCGCTTTGACCGCCGCCGGCATGACCTTTGACCCGGCGGCGCCCCAGCGCGCAATTCTATGTTCGGGAGATCCTCCGATTAGGCCCGCGAGATCACAACCACGCCTGATCATCGGCGATGCCGTCAATTCGCTGACGCGCGACTACCAAGTGTGCGCGAGAAGCTCCGCACGGGCGAGCCTGCGATGAAGTGCAAGCCGCTGAGCTGCAGTCAGTGGGCGCCCTGCGCTCAGGCTTAGCTCGCCTTTGTTGCCGATTCGGAACTGGCGGGGATCCAGTTCCAGCAGACGATCCAGGCCGCGCTCATCGAGATTCCAGTTCCTCACCGGCCCAGTATCGATATGGATGAAGCCCGAATACGGGTACCAGCCAACGCCGCCCCGGTTCGTCGCCCGCGCCGCCGCCATTGCCTCTTCGAGCTTCGATTCGGGCCGGAAATCTAGGGCGCGGCCATAGATATGCTGGCTGTGTTCGGCCACCCCGAACGTGGTGCGCGCTAGAAATGCATTGGTTGCGGTCGTGCGATAGGCCGAAAGGATCGTAGCCTTGGTCTCGCCAACCGCATCAAGAACATCGGCGAGAAAATCGATCACACCAATCTCAATCTTTGCGTTCTCGCCGGAATGGTGGTCGCGCAAAAATATACAAAGTTCGTTGATTACCCGTTTGATTGGGCCTTGATCGTCTCGATACGCGCCTTCGAAATTTTCGCCGGTATGAGCATTGGCCAGGCGCAGTCGGCGCAACCTAGGCGGGCGAGCCACTGCGTGCGCTGCCCGGGTCCACGCCGCGCAACCCGCGATCAAGGTGAGAAACAAACGTCGCTCCAATTGCCCTCTCCTAAGCAGGGTTCGGAAAATCTATTGGTCCCGACTTTTGGCCGATCAGCGACCGCAACATTGAACTGCACCCCATGAGTGAGACAGGAAAATGAGGACAGGTTGACCGGCGTTGGATTGTGCCGGAATGGTCGATGGACGTACACTGGCGAGGCCGGCGAAGCGGAGGCGGGCTCTGCTGGGGAGCAACCCGCCGAGGAATAGCCGGCCGGAAACTCACGGTGATGCGGCCGACGCCGACGGGCGATGCTCGCCGGCGTCGCCGTTCATGGCGTCGGTTGGGCATCGGGCATCACCGTAGATTTCCGTATCCCTTGAAAACCCCCTGTGGTGAGAGGCGCGGTGGCGCGGGACCGCGCTCGGTGCTCGGCCTCGAACGCGACGGGCGTCTGATAGTCGAGCGCCGAGTGCAGGCGCTGGCGGTTGTAGACCTGGTCGATGAAGGCGCCGAGATGGCCCGCCGCGTCGCGGTGATCGCGGTACCGGGTGCCGTCGATCTCTTCGCTCTTGAGCGTCCGGATGAAACGCTCGGCCTTGGCATTGTCGTAGGGATTGCCGACCCGGCTCATGCTGGCGGCAATCCCGTGGGTGTCGAGCAGGCGGGTGTACTCGGCACAGGCGTACTGCACGCCGCGATCGGAATGGTGGACCAGGCTGCCCCAGGGCGGGCGGCGCGCCGTCAGCGCCATGGTCAGCGCCGCCACCGCCAGGCTGGCGCCGAGATGATCGGCCATCGCCCAGCCAACGACGCGGCGGCTGAAGGCATCGAGGACGATTGCCAGATAGGCGAATTCCTCCTGCAGCCGGATATAGGTGATGTCGGCGACCCACAGCTGGTCCAGACCGCTGAGCTGCATGTCGCGCGCCCGGTTTGGTACCACCGGCCAGGGGTGCCGCCGATCGGTCGTCAACGGCACGAACGGCCGCCGGTGCAGACCCAGCAGATTGTCCTCGCGCATCAGGCGCAGCACGCGCTTGTGATTGACGATCAGGCCTTCGCGGCGCAGCTGTTGGGTGATGTAGCGGTAGCCGCGACGATAGCGGCCGTTGGCCAGCACCAGCCGCTGGATCGTGTCGCGCGCCGCGGTGTCGTGCTGACGCGGCGCGCTGGTCTGCCAGAAGCGGTAATAGCCGGCGCGGCTGACGCGCGCCAGCCGGCACAGGCGCTCGATCGTGACTTGGCCTTGCGGCATCGCGCTCGTCATCATCTGGATGACTTCGTAGACCGCACGACGCCAGGCACGACGCTGGGTCGCACCCTCTCCCTCACATGCCGCAAGGCTCGCCGAAAAAAATCCAGATCGACCTCCTGCTGGCCGATCTTGCGCTCCAGCGCGGCGACCCGCCGTTGCGCCCGCGCCAGCTCGTCCTCGCCCGTCTCGCCCGCCTCACATGCCGCCGGGCCCGCCACCGCCGCTGCTCGCTTACGCGGGCGGCCCAGCCCGCGCAACGCCGCCGGTCCACCCTTGCGAACCTTGTCCCGCCACGCATACAAAAGCCGGCCCCGAAGCTGCAGAGCCCGCGCAATCGCGGCGACGCTCTCCCCTGCCGCCAGGCGCGCCAGCGCGGCCTGCTTCAATGCCGTCGGATACTCCCGGTGCTTCATCAGTTCCTCTCCTCGAGAAACTGTCCCCTATTTTCCGTGTCTCACTTTTGGGGTGCACTACAAAAGCGATGGCTGATATTTCGCTGCAAAAAACAGCAAAAACAGCCAGGAGGGACCGGGGGCGACCGCTCCAAAGAGCCAGTCCGGCAATCCAGCCGGCCGGCCGCGCGGGTTTTGCACGCTACTCACCTATCAGGCGTTAGCGAGATCACCTGCAGAAAAAGCTTGCATCATAAGAAGTCAGTTCGGTATAGCTTGCAACATGCAAGTGAGTGGGGCGCAGCCCGATGCGGCACAAGAGCTTTGGCAACATGCAATGCCCGATCGCGCGCAGCCTGGAGCGGGTGGGCGAGTGGTGGAGCATCCTCATTCTGCGCGACGCCTTCCATGGCCTGTCGCGCTTCGACGAGTTTCAGGAGAACCTAGGGATCGCGCCTAACATGCTGGCGCGGCGGCTCAAATCGCTGGTCGAGGCGGGCCTGCTCGAACGTCGCCGCTACAGTGAACGGCCGCCGCGCGACGAGTACGTGCTGACCGAGGCTGGCCGCGACTTTCGGCCAGTGCTATGGGCGCTGCTCGCCTGGGGCAATAAGCATTTCGCCCCCGAGGGGCCCAGTGTGGTCATTGCCGACAGCCGGACGGGGGAGCAAGCCGATCCCGTGCTGGTGGACCGCAACAGTGGTCGCCTTCTCGCCGCACCGGATTTTCGTTCGGCCGCGGGACCGGCCGCCGACGCGCGCACCCGGCACCGCTACGACCTGGCTGCGAAGCAAGCGGCAGCCGAAGAGAGCAGCTCAGCTAAATAGCGGAATGCGACCGAGGCCGTAATGGACACCATCGCCATCGAACGGGCGGCGACCGCTATCCCGGCGAAGCGCCGGCCGAAATTCGGATTGAAGCGTCTGGCGCTCACCGGACTTGCGCTCGCGATCACCTTGGGCGGCATCGCATACGGCCGCTACTGGTGGGCCGTCGGCCGCTTTATCGAAAGTACCGACGACGCCTATGCCGGCGGCAACGTCACCCCTGTAGCGCCGCATGTCTCAGGGTTCATTGCGCAAATCCTTGTGACCGACAACCAATATGTCCGCGCGGGTCAAGTATTGATCCACCTCGACGCGCGCGATTTCCAGGCTGCCTTTGATCACGCGCAGGCAGTTGCCGATCAGCGACAGGCCGCCCTCGCCGGGCTCGAAGCGAAATACGTACTGCAGCACGCGATGATCAAACAGGCTGAGGCGGATCTCAACGCCAAGGCTGCGCACGCTACGTGGACCGGCGAAGACGCTGTCCGCTATCGGGAGTTGGCTGCAACCACTTTCGGAACACGGCAGAACTCCGAGCGGGCATCGGCAGCCGACCAGGAGGCACGGTCGGCCACCAGAGCGGCCGAAGCCGGCCTCGCTGCCGCGCGGCAACAGCTGAGCGTGCTCAATGCGGATATCGCCGCGGCCCGCGCGAGACGTCGCCCAGGCCAAGGCCGATCTGGGAATCGCCCGCCTTAATCTCGGCTACACCGAGATCTGCTCGCCGATCGACGGCTATGTCGGCAACCGGGCCGCGCAGGTCGGCGCTTACGTCGCCAATGGCGCATATCTCGTGAGTGTCATCCCGGCGCACGGGCTCTGGGTCGATGCCAA
>CAVOHI010000046.1:0-10280 GCA_963695605.1 uncultured Alphaproteobacteria bacterium
CCCATCGCCATTGTCCGCCCGGTAAGTGCGTCGCCTCGCTTGGGTCGCTCATTCAGCCTCAGTGCGACGACCGGGGCCGACCCACTTTTGGTGGCGAAGGCCATAAGCCTGGCTTTCTGGTTTTCTCGCGCAACAGGCCAGCCACGCCTTCGCGCATGAACCCCTCTTTCAGAGCCACACACGGAGTTTCGAGACCCGGCGCCCCGCATGCGAGCACAACCGCAAGCCCAACCCATTCGTCTGGGCCGCCGATCCCGACCGCATCATCGAAACGATCAATCGTGGGCATCAAGTGACGGCGTCAGACCACTAGCTCTCGTACCGACCAAGGTATGGAACCTTCTGATTGCGTCAGACTACTAGGATCGCCGCAGCGCCCGCACGGGTCCTGGAAGGCGTCGACCGTGAACGGACTGTCTTGATCTTGGTCCGATTGGTTCCGGCTCAGCTGAACAAAGGCCAGTGTCAATAGCCTAGGAACAGAGCAGCATAATGAAAAAGAGCTTTCCGGTTCTCGTCAATTTGAGGGGAGTCCCAACGATGGCGAATTTTGATCGGCCCTTTGCGGATTGACGAAGTCCGACGGGGGGATGGTAATGGGTACGCAAGAGCGGTGCAAAGGCCTGAGAATTGAGATGGCCTGCTAGACCGGACTGTCGCTGACGCGTCAATGTGACCGCTTTTCGTAGCGCATCGATTGACCGCTTCTGTGGTGGTTGGGCGTGCGGGTTGTTGGCAACGCGATGCGTTGTCCACAAATCCACAGGTGGCTGCCGAAGCGAGGCACGTAGCCAGGGTTGGCGACCATCGCACATATTTCCGTTGCGGCCATAAATGGATCGCGCAGAGCCGACTAGGCCGCACATGGGATCTGGCGGGGATCCGCTGCGCCGGGCCCCGCGCTCAGCTCGGTCATCGCTTCGACCGGCATATGGCGGTGCTGCAAGCTAGACGCCGGATCGGCCTTGTCAAATTCACTAAAATCCCAATCTTGTACCAGATGCGCGCCGGCCTCCTTAGAACATCGCTTCGTTTCCTGACATGGGTTTGCGTGGTTGTTCTTGCGGTTCTGTCGTTGACGCCTTTGAAAGAACTAGGGGCCGTACGAACCGATCTTCCTGGCCAAGTAGAGCACATCATCGCCTACGCGGGGTCGACGGCAATCGCAATGGCGGGCTACGGATTGAACCGGAGTGCCGTCCGGATCATTAGTTGTTTCTGGGTGTACGCCGGCGTTTTGGAATACCTCCAGAACTTCTCCCCTGGCCGGAACCCGGCATTTGTGGATTTCGCAGCATCGGCGCTCGGATCCCTGTGCGGTGGGATGGCCGTCGTCCTACTCTGGCGCTGGCGCTCTGCGCCACTGGGTCCGCGAGACACCGCCTAGCAGGGTGCTGCAGAAATGCCGAAATTTACCGCTCTTTGGTATCCGCGATGATCATTGTGCGGTTGCGGGCGAGCGTCGCGGTGTTTGATTGCGAATCGTGTGGGGCAATGTCACGTGGTCTGATTGATATGCTGGATAGCCGAACATCCCAAGCGAGCAATTTAAGGCAATCGGTTGAAATCAAAGGCTGCCATGGCGAGGGTGAATTGCCAGTCGAGCTTTGGGCAGCCCGCGATGCCGCATCTTGCTTAACCCGGCTACCTCCTTGGCACCACCGAAGGCCTCCTCGACGCGTTTGCGGATGTGGCTGGGAGACCGCGTAGCCGGGATGGCGGGTGGTGCGGCGGTTGACCGCCGAGTGGCGGCCGCTCCTGGTTCTACGCGACATCCGGGATCACCGCTTTGTTGCGCAACTCCATCACGAAATAGATGCTGTCATAGCCCTTGCCGGCACCGAACGTGATCGGCTGCGGACGCTCGAGGGGCACGGTCAAATTAAGTTGTCGCGAGCGAAACGGAGATAAGGGCAGGCCGCGGGCTCAGCCTGCCGCAACCGGCCTCTTGCCAGTGGTTCGCCGCCTCGGCACGGAAGATCCGGAGCGTGGACCGCGACACGAGATGGCGTTGAAAGTTGAAATATTGTGCAGGCGGCGTGCATGTTGAGAAAGCGCTGGGCCGATCGAGCCGACTTGAAGCGCTACATCTTGCGCTCGCGTCGTCGCACCGACTGATGAGAGTTTTCAGCCCAATTGTTTTCCTGAGCTCCTGTTCATGGGGGCGGGTCAGCCGTAGACGCCGAACGCCGCGCTGTAGGAGCGCAGCTTGTCGGTTACCAGCAACTTCGGCCCGAAGTCCTGCTTCTTAAGAAGCTTGCGCATCAGCCTCAGTGCCGCCCGGCAGCCGCGCCGGCGCTGAACCAGCATGTCGAGGACTTCGCCCTCGTGGTCGACGGCGCGCCAGAGGTACATCAGCTCGCCGGCAATCCGGACCGCCATCTCATCCAGATCCCCACGGTCGCTCGGCCGCGGACGCCGCCGTCGTAGCCGCCGCGCGATAGTCGGTCCAAACTGAACACCGAGCTGCGGATGGTTTCATAGGAGAAGTCGAGCCCACGCTCCGCGACGAGATTCTCGACGTCTCGGTGACCAAGCGTGAACCGCAGGTAGAGCCACACAGCATGCTGGATGACAACCGGCGCAAAGCGGTGGCGGCGATATCAGATTTCAGCCACCGCGTCAGCTTACCCGCGGCCTCCTTCCCGAGCCAGCCGGTTTAACCGGACAAAGCCACAACCAGGGTCTCCCGTCTAAGTACAGGCGATCATTCCAGCCCGTGGCTACAATCGAAAACCCTTGACCTTGGTTAAATCTCACCTGAAGCCCCAGCTTTCCCCGCCGCGATCGCGGTCGTCCCGCGCGATTTCGATGTTGATGACTTTGGCATTGCGCGGGCAGACGCTGCGCAGTTCATGGCATACGGCACTGGCATCGTGTTTGTTATCGAACCGCTTTTGGCGCGTATGATCGGTAGACCACGGAGTATTTCTGCCGGTATACCAGCCGGTAACCCTCGCATCGGTTCTGGATCGAAGCGTGATACAATACGGCATTACGCACTCCTTCCTCCCGCATTCGAGAACAGATGATTGCGATTGTCGCGTTCCCGTAAACGTTCAACACTGGCTCATCACAATTCGTCGGCATTGAAACTGATCGGGACTAAAAAAAGACACAATTTTCGATGGGTGCTACCCTGCGAGCGCGAGCACACAGGCTGCCGGAAGCTATTTTACAGCGGGACCGCCGATGCAACGCGCCTGAGCTGCGCTGGCCGACGGCGGGGATTGACGCAGCGCAGGGATGGGTACGGCAGTCCGGTTCAGGCAGCCGGTACGTCGGGCGGGGTTCTACACTTTCGGCAACCGGGAGCGAAACGAGGGAAGTGGCTGTTACTCGGTCCTAGAAGCCAAAAAAGGATCGGTCGATTGCGTCCATCGATTTCGGCACCCTTCGTTCAGCAGCCGGGGACGCCCGAGCCTTCGGGCACCCCTCCGCTGCCGCGGCCAGACCCGACGGCACCGCCGCCTTACGAGGACCCGCCGCGACCGATCCCGATACCCCGGCCAGACGAGCCGCGGATGATCGACAACCCGCCGCCGCGTCGCAAAATGTAGGAATTAGGGGCGTGGTCACCAACCGCCTATTGGGCAACCGCCCCTGCTTGTTTCGTGCTGAATTGCCCGGTGTGAGGAGAGGATCTCAGGATGAAACAGCTTGTCGGGCTCGCCGGGGTGTTCCTGGTAGCATCAGCCGGAGCCGGTCAGCCGGAACCTGTTGCGATGCAAAGCTGTCCGATCACACCACCGGAGGGTGTCGCGGCTGGCCATAACGGTACACCCGGCCTGACCTGTGAAACACCCGCGCGCCACAGAAGGGGGCCGAGACTGGAAGTGACGATCACTCCACCGAAGGTCAAGATCCCCGACAACTCCAAGCGAGGAAGGCTATTGGCCAAGATCACGGTTCGGTGGAGCAACGGAGAGCCGTTTCGTGGTGAAGTCCGGCTTACCAAAAACACAGCCGGCATCTGTCAACTGTCTGGCATGGAGCTGCAATTGAGCCGCGACCTCACAAAGGCTGAGGACTACACGACGTCGGTATGTACTGTGACTGCGATCAAATAAGGCAACGGCATTGGGCACGCGCCTCTCTACGCCGTACCGAGCAGCGATCTCGCCGGGATCGGGCTCGACCTGATGTTGGCAAGCCCTGCACCAGACGATGAGCGTGAGCTTGGGCGGCGACGACACTGCCGAGCGTCACCACCGGGCCGCTCGGATCGCTGGACTGCTGGAAGGTAATCGCAAGGATCGGGTGCGGCTCAATGGCCTTCGGCCCAAGCCCAGCAATCGGCCAGGGCTTCTCGCGTGGCCGTCGGGGAGCGGTGGCTGGGTAGACTGCCTACCGCCACCCCTCAATGCCGAGGATCGCTTTTTGTTGGAGAGCGTCAGCTACCGAGGTTCATAGGCACCGAATGAGCCGACGCAGCTTGCGCGCAGTTCGGGATCTCTAGGCGCGCATTCCTTTCTCACCCGGTAGTCGCGACAGCTGCCGTTGGTGGCGACAAGATGATGGTGGATTTCGGCCTCCAATCTCTCAAGCCGTTCATCTTCCCCCTCCGCCGTCGCCTCCCTGTGCTCGCCCATTCTCGTCCTCCTGCCGGACGGCACTTTGTGTGGGAGTGAGCGACGGACGGGAGAAATCGTGGGTCCTGTCCTCGCTTTTGGTTGGCAATTTCCTTTTCCGCACCGCAGCTCGCGCAACGGCAGCTCTGGCGAGCCGGTCGAAGGTATCCGCAACCTGCAAAACCGCTCGGCTTGCGCCGGCATCGGTCAACTGTCCCGCCACCTCCCGTGCTTGCTCGGCGCGATCCAGCCATTCCAGGGCTTCATTCGAGATCGCCACCATCGGGTCCTCCCGTCTTTACTGGAAAGTGGGCGACTTGCCGCCAGGCCTCGCTCGCAACCGATTTCCCTTTACCGTAACCACACCGCAGCCAGTGACGAGACGGCCTGCCAGATCGCAGCCCAGAGCCCGAGCGAGAAAAACAAGGCCAGGAGCAGCCCTGCTCCCGACGTAAGTTTTGTAACCGAGGTCGTGGGTTCTGATCGAGATCGACCGGTATGACGGCGGCGCCGTTCGGCGAAGTCGTGGAATTTTGGGGCTGTATAACCGCTCACTGGCGTCTCCCGCTCGGCTCTTGTTTGAAATTGAGATCGAGTTTGACATATGGTTTACACTTGCCGTCAATCGATCGTCCCAGAAATAGAGCCGGGAAATTTTATCGCGCTTTATTGCGCCGGTTGGCCCAGGCAGTGGCCGGGGACCCACTTGCCGTTCGCGTAGTCGTCAGGAACCCAGGGCACTCCCGCCGGGCATGCGTACCTCTGAGTTGTGGTCGGCGTGCACCCCGCCATCACCGCAATTCCTGCGACGCCCATTATAAAGCCGGCAAACATCATGGCGGCTGAACGCATGTCCATGTGCCTTCCTCCTGCGGTGCATCCATTACCCGGCGGCGCGCCCGAGATCGCTGACGATATCCCGACGATGATTGGCGGCGCCAGACAGGAGAGCGCTTCTTCCTGGAGCTTATACTGTCCTGCTCGCCGATGCGGCGCGGCATCGTGCCAACCTACTCTCCTTCCTGTGACGGGTTTGCCAATCGCCACACACGAGGAGGCGACAGAGGCAATTCATTGGGCTCGGCGCAGATTGAGGACAGCGCCCCGGCCACCGCATTGGCCATCAGCCCGCCAACCGGGATGATACCGCCCTCGCCAGCGCCTTTGGCGCCCAGCGGGTTGGTCGGCGATGGTCGATGCTGCAATGAAATCGCGCGGATCTTCGGGAAATCGGTAGCAGTCGGGATTAGGTAATCGGCCAAATTGCCAGCCAAGAGCTGCCCGTTCGCACCGTAGGCGAGATCTTCCATGTAGGCGCCACCAAGGCCCTGCACGGTCGCGCCGATCACCTGGCCGTGCAAGGTCAGTGGGTTGACGATCCGGCCGACATCCGATCAGCTGGACAAATTCCGGCTTGATCTCGCGCGCAACGAACTCGCGAATGCGACGGTGCTCCTCGATATCGGCCCATTTACCGATCAAGTAAAAATGGTCCGGATCGGCGGCATCGCGACCAAAACCACCGAGGCCGCGGGTATGATCGCCCTTCGGCGCGGGCTCGACCTTGATGACATCGGCGCCGAGCTCGGCAAACACCAGCCCGGCGGTCGGCCCCATCACCGTATGGCTGAACTCCAGGACTTTAATGCCAGCGAGCGGTGTCGCCAGCGGGATTTGGGACATCAGGCCGCGGCGCGGCGGCGGAATGCGTCGAGACTGCCGGCGTGGATCAATTCGCCCGGCAACTGGTGCCCGACGATCTCCTCGGCCATGCGGCCGACCTCGATCAGCGCATCGAGATCGACGCCGGTATCGATGCCCATCTCCTCGCAGAGCAGCACCAGCTCCTCGGTGCAGATGTTGCCGGCTGCCTTTGGTTGCCCGGCGAACGGGCAACCGCCGAGCCCGCCGACTGTCGAGTCGAATTGGGTCACGCCCATCTTGAGCCCGGCATGCGCGTTGGCGACCGCCAGCCCGCGCGTATCGTGCAGGTGCAGGGCGATCGGCATGTCGGGCCAGCGGCTGCGCACCTCGCCTAGCACGCGCTCGATGCGCATCGGCGTCGCCCAGCCCATCGTGTCGGCCAGCGAGAAATATTTGATGTCGGCACCGGCTTCCTCGGCGATCGCGAGACCGTCTTCCAGGGTCGAGATCACCTGCGCCGGCGCAATGTCGCCTTGGTAGTTACAGCCGAACGCCGCCATCACGCCGATCCGCGGCACCTCGACGCCGTTTTCGAGATGCAGCGCGGTCTGCTTCTTCATCGCCTCGACGTTTTCGGCGTGGCTGCGGTGCAGGTTCTTCTGGGTGAACGCCTCTGACGCGGTCAGCGAGATCGAGCCGGTGATCGTCAGCTTGTTGCGGAAGACGAGCGCCCGGTTGAGCCCGCTCGCGTTGAACCACAGTGCGGTGTAGTGGACGCCTTCCTTCGGGGTGAACCCGGCGACGACGTCTTCGGCGTCCGCCCAGCCCGGCACGATGCGCGGGCTGACGAACGAGGCGGCCTGGATGTGGTGCAGCCCGGTCTCGGCGAGCGCCTCGATCAGCTTGATCTTGTCCGCGGTGCTGATCGGGCCGGGTTCGATCTGGAAGCCTTCGCGCGGGCCTTCCTCGTGGATGTCCACGTGTGTCGGCAGATCGGTCATGGTCTTCGTTCCTCAGTGAGAAGATGGGGGCCATGTTATTCCCAGCCGGTAAAACCGCGATGCAGTACCGGCGAAGAGATCGGCCTTTTCGGACGCCGACGCGCCACGTCGCGAGCCGTTTGAATGCGTTGAACAGCACCGGATAGCTGCAGGCACCCTTGTCGACCGGGAAGTTGCTTTCGAACATGCAGCGGTTGGCGCCGAAATTCTCGATGCAGGCGTCGACATAGGGCCGCCAGGCATTGGCCATCTCACCCGATGACGGCGGCAGCGGCGCCAGATGAAAATCGAAGGCGTTGACGATCATCGCCAACCCGCCAAGCTTCACATACACATTCGGGCAGGCGGACAGCGCCTTGATGTCGGCGCGCCAGCCGGGGAACACCTCGTCTCGCTTATAGGGGCCGACCCCGAGCGGACCGCCGAAATGGTTCAGCACGATCTTCACGTCCGGGCATTCGCGCGCCACTTCGGTCAGGGTCTTGATCTGCGGGTGATAGATCCACGCTTCGAAGGTCAGATTGTGCGCCGGCAGCCTCTTGAGGCCGCGGCGGAAGTTCGGGTCATCCATCAGCCCCGGCGGCGGTACATAGGATGATGCGCCGATGATCGCCGGATCGTGCGCGGCGATCTGGCGGATGCCGCGAAACCGGCCGCCAGCCGCGGCGATCTGCCCTTCGAGCACCGCATCGACATTTGGCAGCCGCAAATCCGCGAAGCTGACGATGCCGGCGCAGATCTTGGTCTTGCCGCCGCGCCGATCGCTCTCCTCGGCGATCGCCCGGACGAACTCGCTTTCGCCGATCGGCCGCATTTCCTCGGGACCGCTGGTCCGATAGCCCGAACCGCACTGGATGAACACGGTCGCGACGATGTTGTGCCCCGAGTTGACGTCAGCCAGCAGTTCATCGAGCAAATAGCGGCTGCCCGGGTGATCCCAGAGATGATGGTGCGGGTCGACGATCGGCAGATCGGGCTCGAGGATCTCCTCGGTCAATTTGCCGAGCCATTCGGGATTGGGCAGCGGGCGGGGATAGGCGCGGGCTTCGACGGGCATGGCATTCTCCCGGGAAACAGGCTGACGATAGCGTGGATTACTGGCGGCGCCGTCTCACAAAATCTACTCCGAAATCAATCGGGCGCAGAAGACCATGCTATCGGGATCACGCTCCAGGTGCCTGCGGCGCCATGGGTGGCGCAGAAGCGGTTGGCGCACTCGTTTTGGCGGTCTGCCACCTATCCTCGCATGATGGAGATCGAGGCGCGGCGATAGTAGGGTACGGCGCGACATCCTTCGGCCAAGCCGCTGCGCAAAGCGCGACCCTAGCACTAGGTCCCGCTTCTCCCGCGGCCGGCGGCGTCACGTTGACACGACAGCCTCGGCCATTGTGGGCTGAGTGCACTGCCGATTACAGGAGGCGACGATGAACGATGCGGGCACCCTATCACGCCACATGCTAGACATCAGGGAGTTGACGGCAGAAGCATTTGCACCCTACGGCCAGGTCATCGCGCCGCTGCGGACGGGCGGCCAGGGCGCCGAGACCGGCTACGACCCCGAGGCCTCGTTCAGCGAGGCAAAGCTCGTTTTGGGAAATGGCGAGCCGCGGCTGTGGATCATGCATCTGCCACATGTCGGACTCGGGTTCACCCGGATCGCACGACATCGGCGGGTTACGCAATGCCTGGGCGCGCTCGGCGGCAAAGAATGGCTGATCGGGGTGGCGCCACCAGGCGACCTCGGCGATGACGCGCGCCCGCGCGTCGAGGACATCGCCGCCTTCCGGGTGCCGGGTGATCGCTTGATCAAGCTGCACGTCGCGACCTGGCACGCCGGGCCGCATTTCGTTCACGACGAATGTCTATTCGTCAACCTCGAAAACCTCGACACCAACCGCCGTGATTTTCACGCCGTGTCTCTCGACGTCGAGTGCCGCTACCGGCTCTGAGCGGCCGCTGTTCGCGGATTATTGTTTTCTCATGGTGTCTCCAGCGGATACCAGTGAGGGGCCCGTCTTGGAGGGAAGGAGCAGCCGTTATGTCGGCGCAAGTGGGTGAGCTGAAGGTGCGGAACGTCCCGATCAGGCTGCACCGCGCTGGGCGGGGGCCTATGGTGCTGTTCCTGCACGGTGCGGGCGGGTTGCCACAATGGCTGCCGTTCTTCGATGCGCTGGCCGAGCATTACGAGTTGCTGGTGCCCGAGCATCCGGGCTTCGGCGGCTCCGTCGATCCGCCGTGGATCCGCTCGATGGCGGACCTTGCCATGTTCTATCTCGACCTGGTCGAAGAGGCGGGGCTCGACCGGGTGCATCTGATCGGCAACTCGCTCGGCGGCTGGCTCGCTGCCGAGATCCTGATCCGTGACCGCTCGCGGTTTAAGAGCCTGGTCCAGCTGGCGCCGGCCGGCATCCGCGTCAAAGGCGTGCCATGCGGCGACAACTTCATCTGGGGGCCGGAGGAGGCGGTGCGCAACCTCTACCATGACCAGTCCTTCGCCGATCGCATCCTGGCGCTGACGCCTGATGAGGCGCAGATGGACGTGATGCTGAGGAACCGCTTCACCGTAGCGAAGCTCGGATGGCAGCCGCGCTGGTTCAATCCCGATCTCGAGAAGTGGTTGCACCGCATCAAACTACCGGCGCTGATCGTCTGGGGTGACGACGACAAGATCATGCCGCCGCAATACGCGGCGCTGTGGCATGAGCGCCTGCCGGACGCGCGGCTCGTGATGGTGGAGGCGTGCGGGCACCTCCCGCATGTCGAGCATGCCGCCCTTGTCGCACGCCATGTCCGCGCCTTCCTGGAGCGAGGCGCATCATGAAGCTCGTCTCCTTCCATCTGATGCCGTACCGGCCGCTCGACCTCGAAGAGGCGGCGAAGCACCGCTCGCCCTGGGTGGTGTTGCCGAACCGGCTCTACGACCCGGTCAAGGGTGCCGAAGAATACGCCCGCCACATCGACGCTCTCGTCTATGCCGAGGAACTCGGCTTCGATGCGATCGGCGTCAATGAGCATCACCAGACCGCCTACGGCCTGATGCCGGCGCCCAATCTGATCGCCAGCG
>CAVOHI010000047.1:0-12007 GCA_963695605.1 uncultured Alphaproteobacteria bacterium
CACCCACCTGCGCCGTTCCACGATCGCCCCGGCAAGGTCTCTTTAGGGGCAGGAAGTGCCGTTCCGAATTCGAAGCTGAGTGACCGAGAAGGGTGGAAAGCCGTCATTCAATCACCTCGTCGGCGCGGGCGAGGATAGATGGCGGGATGGTCATGCCGAGTGCCTTCGCGGTCTTGAGATTGACGACGAGCTGAAAGGTTGTCGGTTGCTGGACCGGCAGATCGGCCGGTTTGGCGCCCTTCAAAATACTTCCAGCGTAAACGCCGGCCTGGCGAGCGAGAGCTTCGTTGTCAGTTCCATAGCTGATCAGGCCGCCGGCCGCGGCGAATCCTCCGTCCTCATAGGTCGCCGGTACGGCATAGCGTGATGCTAGCACCACGAGTTGCTCGCGCCGGCTGATGAAGAACGCATCGGCTTCGACGACGAGTCCTCCGGCTTGTAGTTGGCCGAGGGAGGCGAAGGCCGTGTCGATCTCGCCTTCGGTCCCGGCCTTGAGGACCGGAAGCTGGATCCCTTTTGCGCGTGCCGCTTCCTGCGCGATTTTGACGGTCTGCTCGGTCAACTCATTGTCCGGGTTCACCAGCAGCGCGATCACCGTGGCCCGAGGAACCAGCTCGCTAAGCAGCTCGAGCCGCTTGGGCGTCAGATCCAGGGTGAGGTTGCCGAAGCCGGTGAGGTTGCCGCCCGGCCGGGCGACTGGCGACCAGCCCGAATCCGACTGGGTCGCCGCCGCCGATGAAGACGATCGGGATCGTTGAGGTTGCGTTTTTGGCCGCTAATGCGGGAGGGGTACCGCCGGCCGTCACGATCAAATCGACCTTGCGGCTGACCAGGTCGGCGGCCAAAGCGGGCAGCCGATCATAATGGCCTTCGGCCCAGCGGCGTTCGATCGATAAATTTTGTCCCTCGATGAAGCCGGTTTCGCGCAGTCCTTGAACGACGCGGCCGCGGCCCAGGTCGCCCAGGTTTGCGGGAGGCGAGAGATACTGAGGAAACCGACCAGCGGCATCCCCTTCTGCTGCGCGCGGAGGGTGCGTGCCGTGGTCATCGCCGCGCCCACCAGGAGCAGCAACTCGCGGCGCCTCATTCGATCACATCGTCAGCGGGCCGCAAGCAGCGCGGTGGCGCGATGCGCGCGCCTTGAGGCGGCTCGAACGATGCGCAACCCCGCCTGACGGAGAAAAGACAGTTGCTCATCTCGTGGCCACCCAGGGGAGCACCTCGACGAATTCAGGCATCCTCATTTCCTTTCCCGCCGCTCTACTTTGAACACAGGCGCGACCGGCGCAGAAACACAAGGATGTAGAAACCGAGGGAGTCGACCTCTTAGATTAGCGGACTCCCGCTGTGTTGCGAAATTTAACATTTCTGGAGGGGGGTGCTCGGCTTTGTCGTGGGGGCGGTCTGGCGACGGAAAGTGCGGGATGTGTGCAGCGTTTCACACATTTTGAATTCCTCACACCTGCCAGATGAGGGATCTTCCTATGTCCGGCTAAGATGAAGGCGCTCATAAGCAGGTCGAATGAGAACGCATGAGCTAGGCGGGAACTGGCTCCGGGGAAACCGGGGAAATGGGGAGGCAGCCGATGCGGTTTGCGGGCGTTGGACTATTGCTCGTGTGTGCGTGGCCTACTCTTGGAGCTGCGCAAGATGCCGCCGGGATCGAGCGGATCGCCGATACGATGGTGCGCTTATGTGTGGGAGGTGGCAGCACGCACGCCACCAGCGGCACTGGGAGCGGCGGGGCTGATCTGTCGCTGCGCTCCCTAGATGTCAAAGGAAACCTCAAAGGCGAGTTCACGGTCAGCAAATCGAGCGCCGGGGGCTAGCGCGATGTGCGCCGCCATCGGGCCGACCTTGATCGCGTTGTGCCTGACACTGGGAACGTCCTGGTAGGAGGGCCAGTTGTCGGTGACCAGCCGGGTGTGCGGGGCGACGGCGCCGAGCATGAAAGCATGGAGCTCCGGCTTGCCGAAGCCCTCGATCACCTTGAGCCGGGCGCGCCGGGGCTTGCCGCCATCGATTTCGACCGCGCCGGCGACCAGCATCTTGCCGACCGCGCTGCGGCCGGCGGGCCCGACGACCGGGTCGTTCTTGGTGCGGAAAGGGATGATCGTCTCGTCGGCCTCCACCAGGCCGCTGAGCGGCTCGCGCGCGGGGTTGACCATGGCGCGGCGCAGGCCGAGCTTCACAACCGGCGCGTGCCAGCGTCGGCCACCGCTCGGCAATATTTTCGGCACCTCGATTGAGGAAGTCAGGTTCGCATAAGACTCGCCGCTGGAGGAAGCGATTCGAACCCTCGGTCCCTCTCTGGCTCGGGGCCTTCATATGGTCGAAAACGTCGATGTCAGGTCCGATCGGGGTAGGCGGCTCCGAAGAAGGAGAGTTCGAGGGCGACGGCCCGCTGGAAAAAGTCGCGGCACAGATCCTCTTGCGCCGGGCCGATGCGGTCCAACTCCGCGCGCAGGAAATCGACGAAGCCGCGAAACCCCGGATTGTCGTGCAGCGTGATCCACTCGGCGTGCACGAAATTGACCGGCAGCGGCTGCGGCGCGCGGGAGGCCCAGTCGAGATAGAGCCATTCGGCCACGACGAGGACCGAAAGCGCGGCGGCATAGCTGCGCGTTTCGGCGGCCTCGCGCATGATCGCCTTGAAGCCGGCGGTCGGCGGCGTATCGGGATCGGCCGTGCGCCTGTCTTCGGTGACGCCGAGTGCCTCGAACGCGCGGAGAAAAAAGGTGTTCTCCTCGCCCGACACCATGCCGATGAAGCGACCGAACCGAACCCTGGCTTCGAACGTGTCGGCGCTGGCGAGCGTCGCGCCGAGCAGCGTCAAGAAACTATCGAGAAAGCGGTGGTCCTGGACGAGATAGCGCGCCATCACCGCATCGGGTACGGCTCCGGCGAACAGCTCGTTGACGAAGCGATGCCTCACGGCATCCGACCAGGCCGGCTCGCTCGCAGCGCGCAATATTTCGGTGAAGCGTTCAGACATGTTGGTTCCCACCTATTCGGCCCCCTTACGGGTTTCTACGCGCCGGCCGTCCTCGCTGGTGACACATCGAAACGGTCAGCGCAGGCTTACGGTACGTAACGGGTGACGCCCTCGACTACGCCCTGCTCGCGGCCGCGCAGCTCGATAACGTTGCGGTCAGGGTCGCGCACGAACACCGAAATCTGCCCGCTCTCGCCAAAACTGACAGGTCCCTGGGCGATGGGAATGCCGTTTTCGTTCAGCGCGGCGACGGTTTCCGGGATAGACGCGACGCGCAGCGCGATGTGAGTGTAGCCGGGGTATTTGTCCCGGATGTCCATCAGAATGTTGGTGGCCGGATCGCCGGCATTGGCGTTGAACACGAGATTGAGCTCCACTCCGTGCTCGTTGCGAATGATCGCGACATCGTAGGCGTAGCTCTCGCCGCGTTTGGCCAGAATGGTAAACAAGCCGTCGCAGTAAATCAGCGAATCGGGTTTGAGAAGAGAGGGGACCGGTCCGTCTTTGCCCGCCGGTGCTCGCGCGGCACGCCGGCGCTCGTCGGGTGGATGACGTAGGCCTCAATTTCGTGCCCCCGTAGCCCCGAAGCCAGCGGGCCAAGGCTGATCCGGCATTGCCCATTATCGTGTTGCGAGCGAGCGGCGAGCACTATTCGAGCGGCGGCGAGATCCGCGGCCTTATCGACGCCTCGCCCGAGCACGTCTCGCGACTCGCCTGGAAGACATCGTCGAAGTCGACCCTTGCTTCCGGGAGGGCGCCTTCGACTGATGGTTTGGCAAAAGGAGATCGCGCGGTCTTCCGCGGGTCCGCGAGCGCTTGAGCCAAAACACCGAACGCTCGCGACGCCCTCGGCGAGGCCCGGCCGCGTTCAAACACCGTGGACAAGCAGCAACACCGCGGCCCCGGCGAACACGATCGCCGATGTGGCGGCGGCTCCGGTCAAAAAACCGACGGCCCAGTCGTCCGCGCGATCTAGAAATTGAGGCCAATTCATCATTGTGGGCTCCCTGCTAACGAGAGTGGATCTGAGTTAACGCCTGAGCGACTAGCGTGCTGCAGCTTTTCAGCACGAACTTGGCTACCGCTGTAACGCGTAGTGACTTTGTTTCCGCATGGGCCGCGCTCCTCCGTCGGGTTGATGCGCCGCATTCTAATCAAGCCTGAGGGAGACGAGTGTGAGCTGGATTACGTAATGTCGCGCAGCCTGCCTCCCGAAAGCTGAAACAGGCTGCTCAGCGAAGCTTCGGATTTGAGTGGGCAACGAGAGCGCCATTGTCCGGGTCGCCCGTTCCCACTAGGCGTCGAACGTCACCGTTTGGCTGCGACCGCCTTCGAGTGGGGTAGTACTGGTTTGATCCTCGGGCACCCGTTTCAGGCCGAAGACGAAGTCGGTCAAGACTAGCTGAGCCCTTCTGAGGATTTCGGATTGAATTATCGGATCTTTGGTTTCTCGTATCTCTCCGAAAGAGGAAAGGACCGACCACAAGCGCAGTAGTTGCCGTTTATCCAACTCATAGATCATTTCCGCAACCTCGATTTGTTTTGTAACGAGGTTATTTCCCCTGTCGAGCATCCGTGACGAATGTCCGATTGCGCGTCATTAACACATCTTTAAGCTTTGACGCAGATGTTTCGAACGGGGTTTGAGATGGATTTGTAGAGAATGCCGTCGGTCCCACGCGCTGCAGACCGCGGCTCTTTGGGCGATCCTACCGGCCGGCGTGGCCCGCGCTGCCTGAAAACTGGAAGTACCGGTTGGGCTCAGTCTGCAGATCGCGAGATCAGCGAGGATGATAGTGCAGCCGGATGGATCTCCCGCTCTTATCACCCGCGTCGACCTCGCCGCGGTGGACGACGGCGGGACGCGAACCGGGGCGGCGGGCTGACGGGCACCGTTCTATAGGCCGCCTAGCGAGAACAGACTGCTGAAGGGGCGCCAACGTGACCGACGCGCCGCCAATCATCATCGACGAGGATGCGGCGATCGACAGTGCATTTTTCGGTTCGCACCCTGGCCGAAGTTGCTATGCGCGTGCCCACCGCAGCGGCTGGGTTCTCGTCGTACGCCAGGTCGTTGCTCAGCGCGAGCCGCCAGTGATGCTGCGGGTGTGGGGCCGGGTTGAACGGGTGCCGGATGATGATGCGAGCTGCCTGGCACTGTGGGAGGGTTGCGCCTATCCGCGCTGAGACCACACTGCAGGGCATTGTCACGCAAACCGGGTAGGATGTCGGCATGGCTCAGCTCTGCTACCGCCGCCATCGCTCCCCGCCCGAGATCATCCAGCACGCGATCTGGCTCTATCTCCGCTTCACCCTGAGCTACCGCGATGTCGAGGAACTGCTGGCCGCACGAGGGCTCGACATCTCCTATGAAACGGTGCGGCGATGGGTGCTGAAGTTCGGTCCCGCGATCGCTCGGCGGCTGCGAGAGCGTCGCCCTCGGCCGAGCAACCGCTGGCATCTGGACGAGATGGTGGTGCGGATCGCCGGCAAGCGAATGTATCTCTGGCGTGCGGTCGACCACGAAGGGGAGGTTCTCGACATTCTTGTCCAGCGCCGACGCGACACTCGGCGGCGCTGCGGCTAATGCGCAAGCTGCTCAAGAAGCAACGTTTCGTGCCGAAATTGCTGGTCAGCGACAAGCTGCGCTCCTACGGCTCCGCCTTCCGACGTCTCCGACTGAGCTGTCGGCATGAGCAGGGGCTTCGGAAAAATAACAGGGCGGAGAATTCGCATCAGGCAGTGCGACGACGCGAGCGCAAGCTGCAGCGGTTCAAGTCGCCTCGCTCTGCCCAGCGCTTCCTCAGCATGCACGGTGCGGTTCACAACACCTTCAACTTTCAACGGCACCTCATCTCCCGATCCACACTGCGGATCTTCCGAGCCGAAGCTACCGCAGAGTGGCAAGACGCCGTCGCGGCGGCATGACGCCTGGCGAGCCTTGGCTCTCAATGCGTGCTCGATAGGTTACCGTGACAAAGCCCCCGTAGGGGATTGGGTCCGGCCTTGGCTTGCCGATGGTCCAAGGCTTTGCCGCTCAATCTGGAGGCGCTGTGCGACGCCATGCCCAGCGGCGGCTTGCTACGGATCGACCTACAGAACAGTCAAACCGGCGATCGTTCACCGCCGGAGCTGTTGCCGGGAGATTATATGGTCGTATCGATCGGCGATACCGGGACCGGCATGGGACGAGGAGACGCTCGCGCACGCATTCGAACCCTTTTTTACGACCCAGATCCGGAGCAAGCTGGGTGAGGGGACCACCGTCGAGTTCTCGTTGCCGCAGGCAAACGAACCGCCGCCCGAAAACACCGGCAACATCCGCTGCTCGTTTCGCCGCGGCGTCAGGCGCCGATCCTTTCGCAAGGTAACGTTTTAAAACCGTCAGAAGCGAAGGGTTGCAGACAGCGATACGATATCGAGGTGGTTTGAGTACTGGCCGACGAGCAAATCGCCCGTCTGCGAGACTTCGTTTACCGAAGGACTCGGGGAGAAAATATGGACATATGCGGCATCGAAGCGGAGATCCTGCGTCCAGCTATAGCCTAGACCGAAGGCGAGCCAATACCGGTCCGAGTTCGGCAAGCGCGCCGTCCGAAACTGGTCGCGGACGGGGGTGGGATCAAAGGCCAGTCCGCCGCGGAAGGTCCAGTTTGGGTCGGGCCGCCAGGTCGCCCCGATACTGCCGAGCCAGGTGCCGTGCCATTGCTCCGGCTGGCTACTCAAAATTGAGCCGTCGGGCCGTTCGATCTGAAGATTTTTTACGACACTCCAGTTCGTCCACTGAACTTCCGCCAAGAGCGTGATGTCAGGCGAGAGCTCATGAGACGCTGCCAGGCTCACGACATCGGGGGTCTTGAGGTCGGCCCGAGCGGGGGTATTCTGAAATTGCGGGCTGGCCGCCAACGGAGCCGGAACCGTAAAAGCGGCCGTCCCCTCGATTCGATGCCCGACCTGCGAGCGATAGCTCGCCCCCAGCCGAGTGCCTGGCGAGATCTCTACCAGAGCGCCGAGGGTATAGCCGACCGACCATGAGTTGCCGGTAACCTTGGCAAGGCCATCGGGGAGGGTCAATCCAGCCGGCAGAGATGGATTGGCAAGGTGTACAACCGTAGTAGAATTGATGGCGTTGGTAAACTCGGCGCCGGCGTGTTGTATTGCTGGCCCGCCGCCGACGGAGAGCCAGTCCGAGACCCGATAGGCGATGTTCGGGTTGATGTTGATCGTCGCTATGTCGGATCTGATCGCCTGGTAGCGCCCGACCCAGTCGCTCTGGTATTGTGTCTGGAGGCCGAAGGGCGCGGTCAACGCGAGCCCGAACTTCAGATCGGGTGAGGCATCATAGAACCCGTAAGCCGCAGGAACAGGCTGAGCACCCAGCGCATCGCCGCCATTACCGCCGCTGATAGGTTGCCGTGCGGCAGTGAGGCCCATTCCGGAAAACACTGCAGACGGAATTATGATGCCGATGTCGCCCGACACCTGATTGCCGGAAAGGCCAATCATGCCTGCCGGATTGTTGGCGATGATGCTCGGATCTTCACTTGAGGCCGCCGCACCCGCAAAGGCATTGCCGAGCGCTGAAGCACTGTTCTCGCGTATTTGGAAGCCTGATCCCCAGGCTTCCCCGAAAAATGCGAGTGCCGTCGTGGCAACTGCTATCTCGATTGCCAGCCATCTGACCCAATCGTCCACGGCACCCCCCAACGTGTCGCATCAAAATGGCAAAACGAAGCGCAGGACACAAACCGTTATTAACCTTGTTTAGCTGAAGCAGATGATCATCAACGGCGCCACGCGGGGGATGAGGCGCCGCCACGGCACCGGGCCGGAACCGGCCTGCCTTGTAGGATCGGCGGCCGGTAAGGCGTCCAGCTCCGCGCTGGTCATGCCGGGATGCTGGCGCGGATCCTCGTGAGAACGGCCAGGTGATCAGGAAGGCGACGATGGGCGCCGCCGCTCCCGCGCCGAGACGCCCGGCGGCGTGGGTAATGGCAAGATTGCGGCTCGTGGCAACGAACGCTGGGTCTGCCATGACTGGTCGTGCCCCCAACGCGCTCCGTAGGCTTGTCGCGCGGCATACACCGGGCGGCCGCGCGCTTTGATCAGTGCAGCGTGCCGCGGCCTTCAGTGTTGTCGCTGGATGACAACTCATTGAGAACCTCGGCAATCTGCCTGCTCAGCTCAGCAGCCTTGAACGGTTTCGGGAGAACAGGGATGCCGGACATGCCATTGCGCAGTGCCTCGGCATACCCCGTCATCAGCAATGTTTTGAGGCCAGGTTGAAACACCCTCGCGCGATCTATAACGGCTCGTCCATTCATTTCGGGCATGGCGTAATCCACGAGCAGAAGGTCGAGGGGACTCTCTCTTTCGAGGATCTGTAAGGCAAGGATGGGATTAGACGCTTCCCATACCGTATGGCCAAGATCGCGCAACAGCGCGCCAACCAGCGAGCGCACGTCCCCATCATCGTCGCAAACAAGAATACGCGCCCGGCGCTGCTTGACCACAAACTCGGTTGGCTCGGGGGAGACGCTCACCGTTGCTCGGCATTCGGCCGGCGGCAGCCATAATTCTACCGTCGTCCCCTTACCGAGAGAGCTCGCTATTTGCACCGTTCCTCCCGACTGTGCGGCGAACCCTTGCACCATCGATAACCCCATTCCAGAGCCCCGGCCGACCTCTTTGGTCGTAAAGAAGGGTTCGAAAGCGCGTGCCATTGTCGCCTCGCTCATGCCGATGCCGGTGTCCGACACTGACACGATCACGTAATCGCCTGCGGTGAGGTCTCCTGGCGCGTTGCCGGCTTCTGCTCGCCGGTTCTCGCAGGCTATCTGCAGCCTGCCGCCGTCAGGCATCGCATCTCGGGCATTCAGGGCTAAGTTTAGGATTGCGAGTTCCAGCTGGTTCGGGTCGACCCATGCCAGCCGCAAATCCGGTGCCGAGCGCATGGCCAGGCGGATGTTAGGGCCAATCGTCTGTCTAAGGATTTTCTCCGCATTTTCGACCACCGCGGATACGTCGACAGCGCCTGGGTGCAAGGGTTTTCGACGCGCGAAGGTGAGCAGGTCCTGGATCAGAGTGGCGCCTCGCCCGGCCGCATTCAGGGCAGCCTCCAGCAGGCGAGTGATGTGCGGATCACAGCTAATGCTCTTCCGAGCGAGTTCAAGGTTGCCGATGACCGCCGTCAACAGGTTGTTAAAGTCGTGCGCGATGCCGCCAGTTAGCTGGCCGAGCGCCTCCATTTTCTGCGCCTGGTGCAGCTGATTCTCGGCAGCCTCTCGTTGAGCGATTTCCGCTTCCAATCGCGTGTTCACCTCGATCAGCTCCTGGGTTCGTTGCGTCAGCGCTTCGGTCCGGTGTGTTAGCTCCTCAGTTCGTTCACAGAGATCGAGGTTCAGCCGCAGGCCGCTCACAAACGCGCGGTTGAAATGGTGTGCTGCAAAAGTCACCGCCGCGACGAACACGACTGCCATACACCCCATGGCCACATATACGGTCCTACCGTCGAGCAAGAAGCTGGCGGCCAAAGGTAACGCGGAAGAAAACACATAGGCTATGAATGCAGGGAGATGATAAGATAGAGAGACAAGAGCGCCAGCGCACATACCACCGATTACGAAGGCGAGGAAAGTCTGCTCAACGATATTGTCGGGAAGCAATAAAGTGCTGCCGACGCCCCAGAGTAGCCCCGATAGCCCAGATCCTGCCGTTGCGAATATCGCCCACTTGGTCGTGGCTGCCTCGGGCTTCCGGCCCCAGCGGTAACAGCTCCACCCGATCGCACGCACCCCGGTCAACGTGACGACCAGTCCGAAAAAGACCCCCCATTTAGTCTGCTCCATATAGGACGCGAGCACCAATGCGACCAAACCAGAGTTGACTACATTGACCGCTAAAACCATTGGGACGTGCTGATAGAGAGCCCGGATCTGCGCCGTATAGATCTCGGCGTTGAAAGTAATTCGGGGCCCCTCCGATGAGATGCTCGAAGAATACTTACCGCTAATGCGTGCCGGTCTCCTCGACTTTTCCCGCCAATCTTTCGTATTCATCGATCAGCGCGCGAAGACGCTGTTTGACACGCGGCGTCGTGGCTTCCGCCTCGAGTGTTCGGAATCGTGTCGCGGCACGAAAATATTCGGCCGGATGCTGCTGAACTGGCTGATCCGAATCATCATCGAAATCGGTCATGTTGAGGCGCTGTTCTCCCTTTCGCCGGCCTAGCGTCGACACGCCGGGCCCGCTCCGATCCTAACCTCCCGAGGGCGACGCTCGTTGGCATTTAACCATTCCGTCAACCGATAGTCCGGTGATCGTCAAAGAAGCGTCATCACCGTTACTTTCGGATCTGACACTCACGGCACACCGGAGGTCCAGATGCCGTGAGTCCTGCGTATCCTCGTCGACCGTCCAATATACCTCGTCCCAGCAAGCGCGGAGGCAAAGCGCACCTGTCAATTCAGCCCAACACCGTTAGGCAATAGTTTGGTACTGTCGGTTGGGGAAAGGTCGCGTTACTTTTGCCCACGCTGAAGAACTGATAAATCGCTGACTACCGCATGCCCGCCTGACCCGAGAGATGGTTTGCGTCGCAGCCCTTCCTCGGCGCTACCCCGCCCTTGGTCTCCGTTCGCCGGATATTAAGAGGCGGCCGATAGGGTACCCGCGCCCTATGGCACTTGGCCCGTAGCAGCAGCCATTGGATTGCGTCTGGCTCCGGTGCATCGGCCTTCCCGACGACTTCACCAACGACCGTGGAACCATCGTCGAGTTTCCAAGTCGTACCAGGATCTGAACGCCGTCTGCGACTGGCTCACGAGCCGGATTCGGCAAATAATCTACGCGTAAGACCATCCTTCGGGCCAAGCAGCACCACCAGAAGGCGCGTGAAAGATGCGCCGGTGGCGGTGACACTGAGTAGGATCTCTTCGGGTTGCAGCCGCTCCGGCGTCCCAGCCCAGAAAAGGCGACACCCCCGCCGAGCCACACCCACCGTCAAAAGGAGGCTTCCCCACACACGCGCGCGTTTTTTTAGTTTAGGTTGGGACCGGGAAAGCATCGAGTAAATCGTTTACCAATCTACGCGTTATTTTATAAGCGTATTAAGATATTTATTATTTTTTTGATAACCATTGTAGTAGTCACGAAATTGCCGGAGAAACGTCGCTGAACTTTCTTTTAGCCGTTTGCCTTCTGGCGTATATACGACCGCCTAGAAAACATTTCTGCGAGAAGTATCATGGAAACTGAAAGGTCGATCAACATCTCACGGCAAGAATAGTCCGAAGTTATGTACGGCATCATACGGTCGCGGCCGGTGAGCTTTCAGATCTCATCACGACAATACACCGGGCGCTCGGTGGGCTTGGTCAGCAAAATCATCCAGAAGAGCTTCGTACTCCCGCTGTGTCCGTGCGACGTTCCGTACAGCAGGACTATGTGGTTTGCTTGGATTGTGGCCACAGAGGAAAAACGCTACGCCGGCATATTAGCAGACAGCACGGCTTGAGTAGGGATGAATACCGGGAGCGTTGGGGATTGCGGAACGATCATCCACTCACGGCTCCAGCTTATACGGAGCGGCGTTCTATGCTGGCGAAGGAACTTGGGCTCGGTCGGAAGCCTAAAGCACAGGCAGATCCGGCAGTGTCACCGACAGCACCACCGAAGCCGGTAGACGCGGTTCAGGAACCCGAGGCAACGCCGACACGCAGACCGAGATCCGGTTCGGCATCGAACAACGCGGATGTCGCGAATAAAGTGCCAGAACCGACGCCCGCCAGGAAGAGGCGACCGCGTTCTCGGGTTGCTGAGCCACGGCTGGAGGAAAAGTAAGCAGCGGAGCCGTGGTCCCTGACGAGTTTGCGGGAGAAGCTGATCAAGATCGGCGGCAAGGTGGTCAGCCACGGCCGCTACGTCATGTTCCAGCTGGCCGAGGGTCGCGTTATCGCGGCAGATGTTCGCTGAGATCCTAATGCTCGTCTTACGGGCGCCACCCGCACCGGC
>CAVOHI010000048.1:0-322137 GCA_963695605.1 uncultured Alphaproteobacteria bacterium
TTCATGCGCGAGTTCCCGAGCCGCCATGATCGACGACGTCGCCCGGCGGATCGCCAGCAATTTGGCAATACAGTTGTCTAGTCTATTGATGAGCCTTTTGATGTCTGCCCGCGGGGATGTGGTCTCATCGGCCCAACTACTTAGGTCACCCGCGACATATCGCATGTCGATGGCCGCACGAGTTAAGAGATTCGCAGATTGCGTCGCTTTGGTGCAATTGATTTTTGCCACAATTGGATTTGCCCGTTCCTGAAAATATTGCCTCCACCAAAATTTCATCAAGACAGCAGAGATCGACGCGAGGCGGCTGAATGGCACGCTTCGAATTTGCATGAAATCAAGCAGGTGATGGTTGAGCCGGTTGGGAGAAACTTGACTGTGATGAATATCGCATATCATTAATTAATTGTCAATGACAAATTTAAGTAAAAGATGGGGTGTGACAAAATTGACCCAGGGCACTGTCCTAAATTGCTCACGACTTATTACTGTCCTACATTGCTCACGACTTATTAAGGGGAACGATTCGCGTGGGTTTCGAAAGTAGAAACCCACGGGGATCCAATGAAGTTCCAGCTCAACAACAATCGTTTGCCCTCCGCCCACCGGCGGGTGGTCAAGGACCGGTTGATCGTCAAGCCGGCCCGTGTTTCTCGGACGAGGCAATGTCTTTTCGCCAGCCTTCGGCGCGAAGCCGGCAGGCGGGACACGAACCGCAGCCATGGCCCCAATCGTGCCTCGCGCGCTCGCCGAGGTAGCAGCTATGCGTCGCCGCATCGACTTCCTTCGGCTTGCCCGCCTTCACGATGAAAACGCCGGTAGAGCTCGTCCTGCCATTGCTCAGCAAGGCTCCCCGGGCACACGACCAGACACCGTTGCAGATCGCCGCGGGCGATCAGCTCTTTAATGAGCACAGACCCGCCATGATGGTCTTGCCCGCGCCTGGGTCGTCCGCCAGCAAAAATCGCAATGGCTGGCGCGGCAGCATTGACTTATAAACCGCCGTGATCTGATGAGGCAGCGGCTCGACGACCGACGTATGCACCGCAAGCACCGGGTCGAAGAGATGCGCTAGACGGATGCGATGCGCCTCGGAGACGAGCCGAGCCTGAAGGTCTCGGAAGGATCGACATCGTCGTTCAACCGAAAACCAGCGAATGGCGGCTTGAAACGAATTGGACCTCACGCCCCAGAAGAGATTTGGCTGACGAGCGCCCTTGGTGAGGTTGCGCCATAAATGTCCGGCTGCGTTAACGTGATGACGATGCTACATCGACAGCCTTCTCGACAAGGTCGGCCGCCCTCTTCACACCGTTTTCCGCGGCGATGAGCATTCCTAGATCGGCGGCTTTCGCGCGCATGTCCTTGTTGTTCAATGTGCAATCAAGGGCTTGGGCGAGCACATTAACATTCATCTTGTGGTGCGGAATGGCGCGCGGCGCTACGCCCAGCTGGCGCAAGCGGTGGCCCCAGAAAGGTTGATCCGCCAAAAATGGAACTATGACCGAGGGGACGCCCGCACGCAGTGCGGAGGCGGTCGTCCCGGCGCCTCCGTGGTGGACGATCGAAGCCATTCGAGGAAAGAGCCAATCATGCGGCAAGTCGTCGACGCGGAAAATATTGGATGGTGCGTCGGAGAGCGTAAAGTTTCCCCAGCCCGAGCTGATAATGGCTCTACAGCCGCACTTGTTGATTGCCGAGAGCACCAAGGAGGTGATTGCGGCGGGATTTTTCGATCCCATGCTGCCAAACCCAACATAGATCGGCGGCGGCCCGGCTGCAATGAAATCGGCAAGATCACGAGGCGGTTGCCATCCCGTCTGCCTGTCCAAGAACCAATAGCCGGTGACTTCGATGGAATGGCCCCAATCCTCTGGCGGCGGCACGACGTGCCGGCTGAAAGCCATCAAAGTTGGGCATCGTGGATCGCGCGCCGCGTCTATCTGGAAGAGCAGTGGTGCCGCGGGTTCGTGCCAGAGCTCGCGCAAGCTTTCGCTGGCCGTCGGACGGAAGAAGCTCCAAACGAGTTGATTGACAATCTGGTGCGAAAGACGATTAGCGAAGCCAGGCAATGCGAAAGGCAAGGAGGGTAGCAAGACACTCGAGAACGAGCGGGTCGGGAGTATTGGTTGAAAAAACGCTTGAAAAAAGGGGATTTTCGCGTGCCTCCCAACTGTTGGGACCATGAATGAGCAAACGCCCGCTCCAACGAGGCAGTCAGACCCCTCCGCCAAAGCGCGGAATTGCCTGCTCCATTCGAGGCCGTATCGCTTGGCCATATCTGCTGTCGCTCGAAATTCGAACAAGGGATAACGTTTCTTTTTAGCGAGATGCTCGAATTCACCTTTCATCGCGGCTAGCGGCAGAAACTCGACGTTTCTGCCGACGGCGAGATGGGCAAAGCCCGGGTGCGTTATGAAACGGATATGGTGGCTGTGGCTCGCAAGAGTTTCGGCTAATGCGAGCGCGGGTTGAATATCGCCGCGAGAGCCGAGGGCCAGAATTGATATCCGCATATTTACTCCGAGCGTCAAGAACCTGGGGGTCACGACCCCGTCCCCAGAAGTCCGGTTTCTGGGGTGGCGCAGCCGTTGCCCGGCGTCCCGGATGAACGGGACGCCCAAGGGGCAAAAACGCCACTAACTTATTGCTAAGGGCCTGTGGACATACTGTTGTTTGCGGGGGATTCCCTTTGCTGGTACTGGCCTGTTTTGAGGCCTAGTGGCCGGTCTTGATTTTGTAAGTGGCCGGATTTGATGACCGCCTCTAATGTCGATTTAGGCAGGTCCCGGGTCCTGTCGTGCAAAGCGGAGGAATTTCTGGAATTGGCAATTTTATCCTCCTCAATTCAGCAACATGGCGGTTCCTGAAGAATCTGGGCGATGAATTGAAGCGCTTTATACGTCGCTCGGCGATCAGATGCGCCGACACAGTTTGAGCATAGTTGAGCAGTTTGCAATCTTTCAGATTTCATGGAATCTTTCTTGCCGGTCTCGAAGCCTCTTGGCACCCTGGAAAATGCAGCCTCAAGAACGCGTACCCGCCTGTCCAGTCACAGGGCGTCCGGCCGTCCGGCATGTCCAGTGGGTGACGGCCCGTCTCCTCAGCGACCTTTGGCGTATCGAGTTCAAGACGGACACTCGGCCGAGCTTCCGCGGCATCGATCGATTTGGATTGTGGGAGTTGCCGGCAGGTCTCTATTTCTTCGATCCTCCGCTTGAAGGAGACCGCGCGTTTTATGCCGAGTTCTACTCAAGGCTGAACGCCAAAAAGCTTTTTTCACACCAAGCCATTCGCCACGAGTTTCTGGTCGCCGCGCGGCGCATCGAAGCGGGAGCTTGCGTCCTTGACGTCGGATGCGGGTTTGCGAGCTTCCGGTCATGCGTGCCGCAGGCGACTTACACTGGGCTCGACCCGCACTTCGCCGAAGGCGGCGCGATCGATGGAGTGTGCAACGAAACGCTCGCCCGGCATCTTGTCGAGCATGCGGGGTCTTACGATGCCGTCTGCGCATTCCAGGTCCTCGAACATGTCAAGGCGCCCGCGACCCTGTTCGCCCAGATGGTGCAAGCGGTAAAACCTGGCGGCCCTATCTTCGTTGGCGTGCCGCACGTCCCGTCGGCAATGACCCGCATTCCGAATTTCCTGCTCAATGCGCCGCCCCACCACCTGACGTGGTGGACAAGGTCCGCTCTCACCGAACTGGCAAACGGCGCCAATGCTGTTGTCGACGGTATCGAGCATATCCCCTGGGGTGGCCATGATTTGCTCGTATATTGGATCGAGCGTTGCTCGCCGGTCAAATGCACCGGGGCGCATTTTCGCGGTGCGTGGTCCTGGCACGCCGCCGCGGCGTTCGGCCTGCTCGGCGGCCGTCTTGCACACAGGTTACTTGGCACTCCGGCAACCAAGGACGAGGGCGCGGGGCTGCTGTTGACAGCGCTACGGGCAAAAGATGCGAATTGAGTCACGCTTATTCGTTTCGCTGGCGCGCTCCTTGGCCGCGCTGACAGCCATGGGCTGGCCCTTTCATTTAGCTAGGGCGAGCTAGTACCGTTGCACAAGGATTATGACTCTTTCGTCGGGTGCGCTTTGATGCTGGCTGGCTCGGGGTAGGCGCGGCCCATTTTGGCGCGTGCTTTTTCGGTCGTGAACATCCATTTGACCTGGGCCCGGGTGGCGTTGCGCTGCCGCTCCCAGGCGGCGATCTCTGACGCCAGCCGCTCTGGTGTGGCGATGCGGCGGTCCAGGCATTGACCGCGCAGCACGCCGATTTCGATCTCCACCATGTTCAACCAGCTGGCGTGCTTTGGGACATAGTGGAACTCCAATCGGCGCAGGACACTTAGCGCTTCGCAAGGCGGGAAGGCTTGGTACAGCGCGCCGGACGAATGGGTGGACAGATTGTCCAGGACCACACGAATTCGATCTGCCTCGGGAAAGTGCACATCGCTGAGTTCGCGCATGCAAATGGCGAAGTCCTCCGCGGTCCGCCGGTCGGTGACCTTTACCTTGCGCCAGGGTCGGTGGGCGTCGAGGAAGATGAACATGTTGACCGTCCCGTTGCGTCGATACTCGCAGTCATAGCGCTCGCGTTGCCCCGGCACGGCCTGGATCGGCTGCCGTACCTCACCGATGAGCTGGGTCGGGCTCTCGTCGAAACAGACAACCGGGCGCTTCGGATCAGGCGCCTGCGCATACAGGTCGAGCACATCCTCCATGCGAGCGACGTACTCGCCGTCGATATGCGGAATGCACCACCTGTCCTTGCGCCACGGCTTGAGGTCGTTTTCGGTCAGCCGACGGCGCACTGTCTCCGGGAGATGCTGTCATGCTCGGTGAGCCTGACCAGTTCATCCGCCAACAGCTCCAGGGTCCAACGGGCGCGACCCTCCGGTGGGTTGGAACAGGCGGTCGCGATCAGCAGGGCTTCCTCTTTGCCCGAGAGCTTGCGGGACGCGCCGGGACGCGGCTCTTCACTCAACGCCTCTTCCAGATTGCCCACCAAGAAGCGGCGCTTGGTCCGGTACACGGTAGACCCGCCCACGCCGACGCTGATCGCGATGTCCTCGTCGCCGGCGCCCGCGTCGGCAGCCAGCAAAATCTGCGCGCGCTTGAGCTTGCGCGCCGCATGCTTGCCGCCGCTCAGGAGCGCCGTGAGTTCGCCGCGCTCGGCTTGGCTGAGTTCGACGCGGTAGCGTACATTCATCTGTGCCTCCTCGCGGTTCGAGGCACAAACGAACGGCTGAATCGGATGTCCGGCGTATGGCGCCCGCAAAAAGTTTCACGCCCAAGCAGGGCCAGTATCTGGCGTTCATCTACGCATACACGCGCCTGCACCGCCGGCCGCCGGCCGAAGCCGACATGCAGCAATATTTCCAGGTCAGCCCACCTTCAGTTCACCAGATGGTGCTCACGCTCGAACGGGCAGGTTTCATTCGGCGACAACCGGGCGTCGCTCGCAACATCGAAATCCTCGTTGATCCGGAGCACTTGCCAGTTCTACGCTGATCCCCAAATCAACCCGTCAAAACCTCTGCGTTGAGGTACTAGGCCACGTCATGATAATGAATACTGTTATCGATGTTCTGTTTGTCGCATGGGGCGTGATCGCGGTTTTGAGTACGCTTTCGGCGTGGCGTTACAAGCCTTGCGGGTGCCGACCACAGCATTTTCCGAGCGCGATCGCCAAGACTGCAAGCCGAAACAGTTCACGCGAGCCCCTATGGGCGATGTAATGCCAAGGATCGCGCCGCGGCCGAGGCGAGCCGCTTCATGGGCGAGGACCGCCTTAAACCCAAGCGACAAGTTGCCAATTGGGACGCTGCCGCGCTTCTCAAGCTAATGTGGGAGTCCTGGAACGATGTCTTCCGCAAAACGCTTGGCCCGGCCGAGCGCAGTCTCCTGAGCGAGCTACGCGACCAACGCAATAAGTGGGCGCACCAGCAAACCTTCTCGAGCGACGACGCTTACCGTGCGCTCGAATTCGGCGGGGCGGCTCCTCACCGCCGTCTCAAACACACGCAGCTTCATGCGCACGCCGCCGATGACGCCGATGCATTCGCCGAAATCGACCTGCGCATGGCCAGGCGGATGGGCCAGCGGCACGAAGACTTCGCGCGACCGGCTGCGGGCGATCCGAATGTTGAACCCTTCTTCACGACCGTATAGCCGCCAGCGTAGCCTTGTTCGATCCGCAGCCGTTCGAAAATCCGCTTCGCCGTATGCCTTTGCTTCGGCGGCGCCGTCTTATCGGCTTCTAAGATCGCGTCGATGACCGGAACGAGCGGTCCGAGCTTCGGCCGCTTCGGAGCCTTGGATCGCACATAGCCGGGCGGCGCCGAATAGCGGCACATTTTGGAAATCGTATCCCGGCTCAATCCGAAAACCCGCGCCGCCTCGCGCGGGCTCTTCCCCTCGACGAAGACAAACCGTCGAACCGCTGCGTAAATCTCCACCGCGAACATCCCCGGCCACCCATTTTCGAATCAGACTTCGAAAAGGTTCAGCTCGAAAGTGGCCGGGTTTTACTCCGCCACGCGCGACCGCGTTATGCCGCCGCTCCGTGGCCTACTATTGCTCCGCCTTTCGGCGGGGGGATACCGTATACTCTGCTGTGAAAAGTATGAAAGTTCACTGCGCCACTTCAGGTTCCAAACAGGAAGAGCGCCAGCGCGGACAGAGTGCTGCGCCGCGAGCTGGATCAAGCACTTGCTGTCTCGCCAGCCTCGGCCCTGGGCTCCGATTCGGATGAAAGTCAAGAAAATTGTTCCGAAAATTATTCCGCCGAGGAGCCAAAGATTATCGCGAGCATTGCACGAAGTGATGGAACTATAACCACAAACCGGTGTTTTACGTCCAATACCACGAAACAAATGGAGAACGCGATGAATTGCACAGCAGCAGCATTATTCGTTTCGGCCGGGGTGTGCGCGGGGTTGTTAGCGGCCAGTCCTTCTTGGGCGCAAGCAATGGGTGGGCCGTACGCCTCCTACAACGATCCTTACGGTACCTACTCAGCTTACCCAACCTCCGGATACCCTTACACTTACACCAACGCCTACGGCTACCCTTACACCAACGCCTACGGCTACCCTTACACCAACGCCTACGGCTACCCCTACACCAACGCCTACGGCTACCAATACAACAATGCCTATGGCTACTCCTCTGATTATAACAACCCGTTTTGGATCGTGACCGCACCTATAGCGGCCGTGACCGCGCCGCTAACGGCTCCTCTGATGACTGGCCGCAGCGTCGCGACCGGCCAAATGGGACGGATGTGCTCGACGCCAGCTAAGTCGTGCGAGCTTTATCATGCTTCGTGGGTCGGAAACGGCTGTTCCTGCCGGGTCTCGGGCGGCCTCGCGCGGGGTTCGGTGACACCCTGACGGGGCGGCGAAGTCCTGACTGCTGCGGCTTGAAGGCACAGCTTCGGTAAAGATACGACCGGGATCATCCCGGCCGTAATTTTTTTGGCTCTTCGGGTGTTTTCATCGGGCAAGGTGCACGTGAGGATTTTGAGTTGTAGGTAGTCTTCATCGCGCAGGCCGTACGACCCCTTCCTGTTGCCGGTGAGCGCCCTCTTGCGGTCACGCGCACCTTACAGCTTCGAAACCAGCATCGCTTTCTCGAACTGCGACAGGTAGGCATCAGGCCCGTTCTGCACCTGGATTGCGCACCGAAAAAGCGCTATTCGGCGAAAGAGCTCGCGCAGGTTAACGTCGCGGGGTCGTCCGCCGAGCCAGACCGCCGTTAGAGCCTGACGCTGCCTTCGCGGCGCCGCTCGGCGCGGCTTCGGCGGTGTTTTGATGTTTGGCCTACCGAGCGATACCTGGCTGCGGCTTGCCGTCTGGCTCATCGTCGGCGTCGCCATTTATTTCTTTTACGGCCGCAACCACATCCACCTGACGCGGCGCCACTGCAAAGACAGCCGGCGTCTTGAACGGGCGGTGGATCTCCGGATGGGTGATCCGCAAAACGAGAACGCCGAGGCAAACGATTGCGAACGCGAACAAGGTGCCGATACTCACCAGTTCGCCGGCGAGACCGATCGGCAAAAGCCACGCCAGGATCGCGACGATCGCGCCGGTGATCAGCGTCGTGATATAGGGCGTGCGAAATCTTGGATCAACGATCGCCGCGAATGGAGGCAGGCGCCATCGAATAAAAGATCCGCGGCTGGGCGAGCACTTCTGCATAGACTTTGAGGATCGCCTCGCCGGCGGCGAATGCCGTCCGGCAAACGATGTCGAGCATTTCTTGACGATCGGCGGTCATGCCGCTTTCCGTTGCTCGGCGGCATGGATCGCCCGCCACACGCGCTCCGGGGTCAGCGGCATGTCGAGATGCTCGATCCCGAGCTCGGCCAGCGCGTCGACAACCGCATTGACAAAGGCCGGCGGAGCGCCGATCGCGCCGGCCTCACCGGCGCCCTTGACGCCGAGCGGGTTGGTGCGGCACGGCACGATGTTGCAGGCGAACTCGATCGCGGGCAGGTCCTCGGCGCGGGCGATGCAGTAATCGGTCAGCGAGCCGGTCAGCAATTGCCCGGTCTCCGGGTCGAAAACGGTTCGTTCGAGCATCGCCTGGCCGACCCCTTGCGCGACGCCGCCCTGGACTTGTCCGGCGAGCAGCAGCGGATTGATGACCGTGCCGAAATCGTCGACGACAAGGTAGCGCACGATATCGATATGGCCGGTGTCGGGCTCGATTTCGACCTCGCAGACGTGACAGCCATTGGGGAAAGTCGGCTGCGGCGGCGTGAAATGGCCGCTCTCGTCGAAGCCGGGCTCGACACCGGGCGCCTGGCGTGCCGGGTCGAAGGCGGCGCGCGCCACTTCCTCGATGCCGATCCGGCGATCGGTCCCGGCGACCGCGAATTCCCCATCGGCGAATTCGACATCCGCCTCCGCCGCTTCGAACAGATGCGCGGCGATCCGCCGGCCCTTGGCGATCAGCTTGTCTGCGGCCTGCGTCAAGGGGCGCACCGCCGACCGGTATCGAGCGTGACCCGCCAGTGCCGCGGCCGAATGAAATCGCCGCGGTATCGCCTTGCAGGACCCGAATCTTGTCGGGCCGACGCCGAGCCGCTCGGCGGCGAGCTGGGTGTAGGCGGTCTGATGCCCCTGCCCCGAGGACTGAGTGCCCATCAGTATGGTCAGGGTGCCGCTCTGGTCGAACCGCAATTCGGCGAATTCGTCGGGCGGGAAGCCCGACTGCTCGATATAGACGGCGTGGCCGAGCCCGCGATAACAGCCCGCGTGCCGCGCCTCGGCGCGCCGCGCCGGAAAGCCGGCGAGGTCGGCGGCAGCGAGCGCCTGGTCCAGTTGCGCGCGAATTCGCCGCTGTCGTAGGTGAGGCCGAGGGCGGTCCGGTACGGCATCGCCTCGGGCTTGATGAAATTGCGCCGGCGCAATTCCTGCGGCGGCACACCGAGCTGCCGCGCCGCGTAATCGACCAGCCGTTCGATCGCGTAAGCGGCCTCGGGCCGGCCGGCGCCGCGATAGGCGTCGACCGGCACGGTGTTCGTGAACACGCCCTTGACGCCGACATGGATCGCCGGGATCGCATAGACGCCGCTGTGCATCACCGCGCCGGAAGCGGTCGGGATCTCCGGCGCGAAGTTCGACAGATAGGCGCCCATATTGGCGATCAGCGTCACCTCCAGCCCCAGGAAGCGAAGTTCCTCGTCCAGGGCCAGCTCGAGCCGGGTGACGTTGTCGCGGCCCTGCGTGTCGGTCATGAAGGCATCGGAGCGGTCCGGGATCCATTTCACCGGGCGGCCGACTTTCTTGGCGGCCCACAGCACGAGTACATGCTCGGGATAAAGAAACAATTTCATGCCGAAGCCGCCGCCGACGTCGCGCGTCACGACGCGGATGCGGTTCTCGGGAACCTTGAAGACATTCCCGGCGAGCAGAGTGCGGAGGAAATGCGAGCCCTGCGTCGAGCTCCACAAGGTGTAGGTTTCGTCCCCCTGATCGTATTCGCCGGCTGCGCCGCGCGGCTCCATCGAATTGACGACGACCCGGTTGTTGACGAGATCGAGACTGACGCGATGTCGCGCTGCCGCCATTGCGCGCTCGACCGCGGCCGCGTCGCCGGTCTCCCAATCAAAGCATAGATTGCCCGGCGCCTCGTCCCATACCTGCGGCTGGCCCGGATCGAGTGCCTGCGCGGTATCGACGACGGCGGGCAGCGCTTCGTAATCGACGGTGATCAGCTCGGCCGCGTCCCGCGCCGCGGCGGCGGTTTCCGCGACGACCATCGCGACCGTGTCGCCGACATGCCGCACTCGCTCGCACGCGATCGCCGGATGCGGCGGCAACACCGATTGCGAGCCGTCGCGATTGCTGACCGCACTGACGCACGGGACACCTCCGATCCCGTCCCGCGCGAGGTCTTCGCCGGTAAAGACGGCGAGCACGCCGGGCGAGGTGAGCGCCGAGCCTGCATCGATGCCGGTGACGCGCGCATGCGCGTGCGGCGAGCGCAGCATGAAAGCGTGCGCCTCGCGGGGACGTCTGATGTCGTCGACATAAGCGCCGTGACCGGTGATGAAGCGCCTATCCTCGACCCGGCGGACCGGCTGACCGATGCCGAACTGCTTCATTGGACATGACCTCCGAGCGCGTGCCGCCAAAGGATAGGTCCCCAAACGCTCCGCGGCCATGCCTTTCGGCGGCAGGCCGAAGAGAGCCGGCGACGCGGCTCCCTTCTGATGCGAGCGTTACTTCTTGTCCCGCTCGCCCTTGTGCTGCTCCATATAGGTCCGGGTGTGGTGGTGGACGTTACCCTGCTCGTCCCGGTATTCGCGCTCCTTCAAGTCGGCGTCCTCCGACCCGCGATGCTCGGAGCGTGACGCTTCGCCATGCTGCGAGCCATGCGAAGACCGACCCCACTCGTTATCGCGGGACGAGTGCGAAGACCGTTCCGATCCGCTGCTGTGCGAGGAATGCGAAGACCGCGAACGATGCTCACCCTCGCCCTCGCCCTCGCCCTCGCCCTCGCCCTCATTGTCTTTGGTGTGCGGATCCGGTTTTTCCGTGCTCTCGTGCGGATGTCGTCCCGGCCCCTGCCGATCGCTTTGAGCCATGATTGCTCGTCTATTGCTGTTGCGCATCGCACGACTGCAGGCCAGCCCCGCGATGTCTTTTGAAAACACCGCGACGTCAAAGCCGTTACCAATAGTCGGAACGCATCCCGGCCGGTTATCTTTGGGCTGACAAGGCATCGCGCGCGCATTCGCGGCTGATTTTGCTGCGGCAGTACTCAACCGGCTAGTGCGATACCACCCTTGAGTCTAACTCTGTTACTTATCAGCTGAACCCACCCGAACTCCCCAAGCAGAACCCAGGGCCCTGTCATCTCAAACTGGCAGAGGGGTGACATCTCTATCTTGCGCTTACACAAAATGTCGGCGCAAGATAGAAATGACACCCGGCGCGCAAAGTAGAGATGACACTCGCGTTGGCGGCGGACACGAGCAGCGCGACTGGACTGCAGCTCCGCAGGGGAGTTGAGCAGCGCATTTGATTGCCGCGCTGGATCGGGATTGAGCTATTATTGTCGGTGACTGGTGAAGCGGAAGCGGGCTCTGCTGGGGAGCAACCCGCCGAGGAATAGCCGGTTGGAGACTCACTCCGATGGACCGGGAGCCGATCGGAACTGGCCGGCTCCCGCCACTCGGCGGTTGCCAAGCCACCATCTCCTCGAGCATCGGGGTAGATCTCCCGATCCCTCAAAAACCCACCCTCGCCACGGCGCGATGGTGGCCGGCTTGGGTGGCGACTCCGTTACGCATAACGGAATAAGGGAGGCAGCGGTGGCGGTCAGGCCGGAGCTGCGGCAGCACCGTGGCGTGGTGCCCGCCCCTTCGACGGCAGACCCGGCGCCTCGAGGTTGTTCGGCGGCCGCTGCCGCGCAACGTGCCCGCGCTGCTGCCGCGCCGGGTAGGCGGCCTGCTGCGCCTTGACCTGCTCCAACACGGCCGACAGCCGCTTGTTGTCGACGATCGCGCCGGGCTGCACTGTCTGGATCTTGTCGAACACCTTGAAACCGAGCGTCGCTCCGTTGAACTGAACCGCGAACCGCCCGTCCGGGTAGTTCACCACCTCCACCTTCTTGCGCACCAAGCCACGAGCCAGAGGCGTCGGGTCGAGGATCAGCATCATCCGGTCGTAGTGCAGGGTCAGGTTGCGCGTGACCGTGCGCTCCTCCCGCCAGGCCAGGATCTCGTCCAGGTCATCGGCTCGCGCCAGCGGCCGATGCAGGTCCTTGGCATTCGCCGGGTCACGGCCGAAGCGCGTGTTGTAGGCGGTGATGAACCCAGGCAGCCAGGCGTTCGCCGCGGCCATCGACGATACCCCCGCCAGCCGCAGCTCCTTGACCAGGCGGTCCTGCAACGTGCCAAACGCGCGTTCGATGCGTCCCTTCGCCTGCGGGCTGTTGGCACAGATGATGTCGATGTTCAGCGCCAACAGCGCGCGACCGAACTGGGTCACCCCGTCGCCGCCGGCAGCCTCCTTGCTGTTCACCCGGAAGATGCCGTGCTTGTCGCTGTAGAACGCCACCGGCTTGCCATGCTCCTCCAGATAGGCGCGGGTCGTCCGGAAGTAATCAAACGCCAATTCCGAGGTGACGAACCGCAGCTGCATCAACCGGCTCGTCGCGTCATCCACAAAAGCCAGCAGCGTGCACGGCGGGCCGCGATCCTCGAACCAGGCGTGCTCCGAGCCGTCGATCTGCACCAGTTCGCCCAGGCAATCGCGCCGCCGGCGCGGCTGATGCGGCGAGGGCAGACGATGCCGACGGTCCTGCCACAGCCCATCGCGATCATCCAACCGCGCAAGGTCTCGCGCGACACCGAGCAGCCGTGATGCTCTGCCAGCTTCTCCGCCGCCAGGGTCGGGCCAAAGTCGGAATACCGCTCCCGCACAATCGACAGCGCCAGGGTGCGAACCTCAGCGGGCAGCCGATGGTTGCTGGGTTTGCCTCGGCGCTTGGAAAGCAGGCTCGTGGCACCGTCCTGCTTGAGGCCGCGCAGCAGACGAAACACCTGACGCCGCTGTAAGCCGATCAGCACACAGGCGTCACTGACACGCAGGCGACCCGACTGAACCCGCAACAGCACGTCAAGACGGCTGAACTCCTGCTTGCTCATCGACAACACCGCCACGGCGCACCTCCCGGGACCCCAGAACCCGGGGGTGTGTCACCTCTATCTTGCAGAGGGGTGTCATCTCTATATTGCGCTTACATGTCTGCTACATGTCAAAGTCGCATAGTGGCGCTTATGGAAAATCATCTTGCGCGAGCGTGAAGCGCCTCTTTAGCACCTCACCTCTGGTGAAAGTATCGGCTTGACGGGAAACGGCGACGTGCCTCACCGGCGGGCACACGGAAGCCCGTGAATTCAAAGCGACGAAGTTCTTTTCGGCGGACGTACATTGTAAAAGCCATTGGGCGCGCAGTTCCTAGCCTGATGCGGCAGGAAAAACGATGTCTTCGGCCGTGTTCGTGGCTGGCGAGGCATAATCACATCCGGCTTCTGCCAAGGATTTGTCCAGGAACGGATAACTACAGCCCTCAGCCATTCGGGCAGACGGTGATGCAATACAAGTTGCTGTCCTTCGATCTTGGATTGAGCGCAATGAACATCGGCTTCGGTGTCGTTGTAAAGAACATCTGCACTATCCGGACATTGCCAATCGACGGTGCTTCAAGCCAAAGCACAGACCTTGCCTCATTTCCTTCGGTAGATCAGGCGACAAATGGCCTGTCCGAGAAAAAAATCGCCAGGGCATAGGCCATTTGCATTTCGCCAGCGCGGTAGGACGTCTTAGCACGTTCCCATCGCTGTATTGGCGGCAATGTCTTATCAAGGAATGCACGGCGGCATATACGCGATGAGTGCCAGCTGATCTTTCTCGATTCTGCCCATGTCTCTGTGTAGGCGCGTACACTTCATCGTTGGTCGGAAAAGATTTTCCAAATTCGGAGACTTGCCGTGTTTTGAGGATCACCAACTCCGAGCCAATGCGGCAATCCTTCTTCATGCGAAGCCGCGAAATCGTCGCCGCGCTGACGTTGTAGCTGCGGCCGATGTCGGCAAGCGTTTCCTCGCCCTGATCGCGGCGCTTGATCGCTTCTTTCTGCTGGTGCGGCGTGAGCTTCGGCGGACGCCCCATTTTCACGCCGCGCGCCACGGCCCGCGCCCGGCCTTCGCCGGTGCGTGCGCGGATAAGATCGCGCTCGAACTCCGCCAGCCCGCCTAGCACGGTCAGCATCAGCCGGCCGTGCGATGTGGTGGTGTCGGCCCATGTGTCGCTGAGCGATCGGAAACCGGCCTTCTGGTCGGTGATCGCCGCAAGCGTGTTCAACAGGTCGCGGGTCGATCGCGCCAGCCGGTCGAGCCGCGTCACCATCAGCACGTCGCCGGGTTCGAGCGGGTCGATCACGCGGCGAAGCTGCGCGCGGTCGGTCTTGGCTCCGCTCGTGCACTTCGCGGAACACCTTGCGAGCTCCGGGCTTGGTCAAAGCCGCGCCTGAGCGTCGACGCTTTGGCCGTCGGTGATACCCGCGCATAGCCGTATTTCATGGGTGACTTATGGCAGTCGCGTTGGTTCAGGACGGGGTATTGCTGCGGGCCCGGACGTCGCCCCCGCCGTCCGCGCGGGCGCGGGCTTTCATCGGGAGCGGTCGGGTTCCGGTTGCTGATCGGGCGGCGGAATAAGACTGGTCACGCAATCGACAAAACGCTGCGCAGTCTGGATCGCCTCTTGCGCGCGCTCGGCGGATACCTGCGAGCCGGGGCCGGTCTCATAGTCGGCAAGTTTTTTGAGATTGAAGGTGCGGCCAAGGAACGCTCGCAATTCCATGTCAACGCGCGGATCGTCTTTCACCAGCCGCCGAAACTCATTCTGCGCGCGCCGATGGCTCTTGGTTACCTCTCCCGTAGTCTCAAAGATAAAGGCGCGCGCCGCGTGAAGACCCGCCAGATACGCCGCGCGGCCTGTTTCGTCGGGCCAATGATGCACGCCGAATAAGTCGTGCGCCTTGTCCAGAAACTGGCGCGCTTTCGCCAAAAATGCGGCGGTCTCCGGTTTCACAAGTCGATGCCGTCGGCACGGATTTCGTGCATGAGGGGGGTGCGGTCGGTGTACGAACCGGCGGGATAGGCCATGGCATGAATGAATTCGCCAGTGTCGTCGAGAATGGCGCTGCTGAGGTCGGCCAGCCGGTACAACTCAGCGATGCGGTCAGTCATGGTGCGCAGAAAGACCGCAACATCGTAATCAGAACTCCGCGTGTGCATCGCCGCGCGCGCGCGAGCCGTACAAGACGACGCGCTCAAGCCGGTCGCCGTATATTTCACTGACGGCGGCGTGGAAGCGCTTCAATACAGGATCGTTTTGTGGTCTCTCCGTCATGCCCGGCATTATAGCATAGAGTGGTTAGAAACCTATTTTGGTTGCAGAAGTCTTGAATTGTGCACAAAGACGGTTGGGGAACGCTGCCTGAAATTCATACACATTCATCTATCCCTTTGACGAAGGGGTCTCGGCTTCGTAGTAGATCACATGGAAGTTTTCTTGGTCTGATGGCGGCGTGAAATATCGCGTGACCTCATCGAACCGGTCTTCGCCGACAAAGCCGAAATAGAGTCCTTCCGGCTTGGTCTCATTGCGCAAGCGCAGTCGCGCTTTGCACGATTCATCGGACGCGACGATATAATGCAGCACATGGCCGGCATCGGCGCTTTCGAATATCGATCGAACCCAGGCACGGTCGTTCGGCGTGTTGCCGGCGAAATCGAACACGATCGGCACACCCAACTGAAGCAGCCGGACAGCAAGGGGAGCCAAGGCGGCTTTCAGCCGCTTTGAATGACGCACATGGTCGGCCAGAGTGTTGATCTCCGCATCGAGACGAGTCAGCCATTCGTCCTCGCCGAACATGACCGCTGCGTGACGCGCCGCCAGTTCGCGCGCCAACGTCGTCTTGCCCGACGCGGCTTTTCCGCAAATGAAGTGCAACGTAGCCATCCGCCGACACCTACCATCCGCCGATCCGTTGAAAGAGTCCGCGCTCTGACGCGCAGGTGCACCAGCGTCACGCCGGAGCGCGACCCGATTGATTGCTATTTCGGAGTGCCCGATCATCAAATTGCCAAATTATTATCGTAACCTGCGGCGAGATGGCGGCCCGCGACGGGCCGCTTTGGCCACAGAGGAGATGGGCATGGCTGTAAATTCGCTGCAGAAACAGCCAGCGAGGGGCCGGGACGGCCGTTCGAGAAGGGCCGATCCGTCGGTCTCGAGCGGGTAGACTGCCAACCAACGGAAAGAAGAATCATGCCCGAACCGTCAACAACAGTCATCGAGACCGACATCCCCGCCCGGCTCGACCGTTTGCCTTGGACCAGGTTTCACACCCTCGTCGTCGTGGCGCTCGGCATCACCTGGGTCCTCGACGGGCTCGAGGTGACGGTGGCGGGCTCGATCGCCGGCGCCTTGATGGAGAGCCCGGTGCTGCATTTCACGGCGGCCGAGGTCGGGCTCGTCGGCAGCGCCTATCTCGCCGGCGCGATCATCGGCGCGCGTGCTGTTCGGCTATCTGACCGACCGCTTCGGCCGCAAGCGGCTGTTCATGGTGACATTGGGCCTTTATCTGACCGCGACGGCGGCGACGGCGTTGTCGTGGGATTTCTGGAGCTTTGCCGCGTTTCGATTTTTGACCGGCGCAGGCATTGGCGGCGAGTACACCGCGATCAACTCGGCGATCCAGGAGCTGATACCGGCGCGCTTTCGCGGCCGCACCGATCTGGCGATCAACGGCAGTTTCTGGCTCGGCGCGGCGCTCGGTGCGGGCGGCGCGATAGTCTTTCTGCGGCCGGGAGTTTTGCCGGATGATTGGGGTTGGCGCGCCGCCTTCGGCATCGGCGCGGTGCTCGGCCTCGGGATCATCGGCCTGCGCCGCTTCATTCCGGAAAGCCCGCGCTGGCTGATCCTGCACGCGCGCGCCGCAGAAGCCGAAAAGGTGGCCGGGAATATCGAGCGGCGGGTCGCGCGCGCCGTCCACGGCGGTTTGCCGCAACCGGGGGCCGGGCGCATGCGGTTTGCCGCAAGCTCGCATACCCCGATGATGCGCATGGTGCTGGCGATCGTCCGCGACTATCCGCTGCGCGCCGTTCTCGGCCTCGTGCTGATGGGTTCGCAGGCGTTCTTCTACAATGCGATCTTCTTCTCCTATGCGCTGGTGCTGACGAAGTTCTATTCCGTGCCGTCGGCCTCGATCGGCTGGTACATCCTGCCGTTCGCGCTCGGCAATTTCTGCGGCCCGCTGCTGCTCGGCCCGCTCTTCGACCATATCGGGCGCAAGCCGATGATCGCCTCGACCTATGCCATTTCCGGCATATTGCTGGCGATCGTCGGCTACCTCTTCCGCGAAGACGTGCTCAACGCCGAACAGCTGACCCTGTGCTGGACCGGCATCTTCTTTTTTGCCTCCGCAGCGGCAAGTTCGGCTTACCTGACCGTCAGCGAGAGCTTCCCGATCGAAGCACGCGCCCTCGCCATCGCTTTCTTCTATGCGGTCGGCACCGCGCTGGGCGGCGTCGTCTCGCCGTGGCTGTTCGGAACGTTGGTCGGTTCGGGAGAGCGGGGCGCGGTGTTCGACGGTTATCTCTTGGGCGCCGGCTTGATGGTGGCGGCCGCGCTGACGGAGCTCGCGATCGGCGTCAAAGCCGAGCGACAGCCGCTGGAAAGTGTGGCCCGACCTATCTCTGCCGTCGGCGATTAGGCGAATGCGGGCGCGACTTCGGATATGAAGCGCGCCATCTCGTCCTTTACTTGCGCGCGTGGCTTTATGCGCCGTCATGCGGGTCGCTGCGTAGCGGCCTGATGATAGCCAGTGCTGTGGAACTCATAAGAGACGATCAGCGGTTCCACACCACGCGAGAGATGAGCGCGGATCGCTTTGATCATCTCCAGTAAATCGAGACGCTTCTGTTCGACGCGCCCAGAGCCGACCCATCGCGCCAATTTGTCGAGCGGCATCGCGGGCAGGCCACTCCTGGCGGCGACGTGTAGGATCGCCTCCCAGTCGCGCTCTTTGTAGAAAAGAGCCTTGCCGATTTCGGCGAGACGCGGAACCAACCAGCTGTCGAGAATACCTTCGGCGACCGCCCGGTCGAGTGTTGCGCGGATGTTGACCATCGCTTCCGTGACCGCCACATAGCCGAGCTGTTCCGGAGCATGCAATACCGCGACTTCGTCGTCATCGGTCAGGATGCCGTCGCGGTAGCTCGTAAAAATCCGGCCGATCCCTTTCATGCCGAAAGGATGCAGCTCGGCGGCGCGCAATGCTCCGATGCTCGCACCGCCGTAGACGTGGATGCCCTGTGCCATCGCCCACAGGATCTCCTTGTGCCAGACGGTGGGAGTGATCTCGAAATAACCATCGATGACACCGATGATCGCCGGGCGGGTAAGTGCTGTCCGATAGAGTTCCCCCTGCCGGACTGGGTCGCGCCATTTGAGGCGCGGATCAGCGGGCCGCAATGCGGGCGGCAGCGAGGGGCCGACAAAGATGACCGCCTGTGTCATGGCGACGCCGCAACGCGGCGCGCCCGAGGACCCGGCGTGTAGTTCGGATGTTTGATGTCGCCTTCGAGACCGGGGATGACGACCTTGAATACCGCTATGTCGAATTCCGGGCGGGTCAGATCGACGGCAACGACTTGGGCAAACCCGGCTGACTGCAAGCGCTCCAGTTCCTGCCGCAGATCCTCGACCAGATCATCGGCCGCAAAGCTCGGGATATCGTGGAACGCATACGGCACCGCTTCCTGGCGCAGCGCGTCGAGCAGCGCATCGACGAGCTCACTATTAGGCGGCTCTCGATATTCCTCAGGCGGGATATCGTCGCGGATGCCAGTGATGTAGGTCAGGCGCGTCTGTGCTGCCTCGGTCAGCGCACGGCTGAGCGCGATGGCGCGGTCGGGGTGGCATCCCGACCCATGAAAACGGCGCAGCCTGCGAGGTTCGTCACCAGACGGGTCGCGGATATCACAAAGGAAGGTGGCGATGCCAATCTCTGTCGTGATATTCCACAGTCGCACAGCCATCCCGGCGCGCTCGTACTTGGCGAGTAATGCCAAGCAATCGGGGTCGTCGATCGAAGTTATGTCGAGAGTTCGCCGCGCCTTTTCGCGGGCGCTGAGCGCGGCCCAAAGCGCCACCGCATCGCGCTCCACCAACTCGCAGATCGCCGCACTGACCGCCTCAACGGGATGGTTGCCGGAGGCCAGACCGTTGGAGCCGGCGAGGAAATAGCCGTCGAGCGCACGCGTGAAGTCGGTGTGCACAATCTCGGTCGGCAGCCAGCAAGGCTCGTGTTGCAGGAGATCAAAGCCCTGCGACCAAGCGATCGGACGGTCAATGTCGAGGGCGCGCCCTGTCGAACACAAACTCAACGGATCGACTATATAGTGACTTTCGGCTAGCTCCCGATAAGGAGCGCGCCACCCTTCCTGCGCGAGCTCGCCGTGAAAGCCCTCCGCTGCTTCCATCAGCGCCGAGGTCATCGCCTGCGACAATTCGATCCCCTTGCCTTGGGAGACCGAAACCGAGCGGGAATTGGGACGTACGGCAACGACGACCGGAATGCCAATGCGGTCGAGACCGGTCACATTGCCGAGCCGCGTGATCCCCATCTGCGCTGCGAACGGACGAACCCGCATCAGCGTGTCTGCCGGCGCAACGGACCGGTGGGTGCCGCACCGAAATTTTTTCGGCAATGGGCCGCAAATGACAAAGGCGCCATCATTACGCGTCCGGCTCTGCCCCGCTCTCGACGTTACGATCTTGCCGTGGGGGCGACGGACCACGATGCCGGCCTTGCTAATTTTTGCGTACAGGATTCCGATTGGTCGCGGGATCTTGATTACCGCCGGGCACCGCTCCCGGATGCTGCTTCAGGTAATCATCTATTGCCCGCTGCGTGGCTGGATCGGGCGCGGCCCCAAACCCCAATGAGCTGCCACCGCCGCTCGACATGATCATCGCAGGGTCGTTCGGCAACGAGACGGTGCCGCCGCCTGCTTTCGCGATCGCGTTGAGCAATTCCGGGGTCGCTGGCACTTGCACCGTCTTCCCGAACTCGGTCAGGTAAACTTTTCCGTCCTCTACGCGGATTGTGGCGTCTGCGGCATTGGCGGCGGCCAGGGATAGTCCCGCGCCTGCGCCAATAACCAAACTCCTCTTCCAGTTCATTGGTCCTCCTGTGGTCTAAATTTGCCGACAGAAACGGGACGTATCGCCGCTGTGCTGCGTAACCGCCACCCTATGATCCAACCGCGCAATGGCGGTGTCCCTCGTTCCCAGCCGGTCTGCGTCACTCGCTGCTCCTCGCGGCCCCACGACCTCAGCGCAGCGGGCGCGGTTGCAGTTGCGGCAGGGCGCCGAAACAGCGGAGTTTCCTCCCCAGCTCTGAATTGGGGTTTATGTTTCGCAGAAGATCATCCGAATGATTCCCGACGTTGATCGTCAGAGTTTGCAGTCCAGGATTGGCATTGACGAGCACGTATAATTCGAAAGTCTCCACGAAGTCCTCGTCCCGCGAATATGCAGCCAGTGCGCTCGCCCATCGCCCGCTGGAGTATATTCGGTGGAGATTCTCTGCGGCATTGCGGTAAGAGCTCGAACCCAGCAAACCAGCAAGTTGCGCCACGTAAGGCACGCCGGGTTGCTCTATGTAGCCGAAGGGTACCCAGCGGTTCGGCGGCACATCAACCAATGTCCCCTCCCACCGGCCCCCGGGGTAGAAGCTCCCACCACAGAAACCGGCCGGGGTCGGGTTCGCGTGCTCACTTCCCGGAGGCTCGACGAAATTATGCCACCAATAGATATGGCCGAATTCATGGGCCAAGGTCGCGAGGACACTCATAGCCGATGTATTGGGGGAGACCGTCGGGGAGGCGAAGTTTGTCGGAAGCTGATAACCGGCGGGGATCGACGGGAGCTTATCCTGGGCTGTGTGGTCCAGAAGCGCCCGGAGCAGCCTAGTATGATAGGTCTGAAATGGCGGTGCGCATATTCTCGTGCGTCCCTGGCATGCGTTGTTGTTCCACAGCCCAAGCGATATTCCGATATACTTGTCGCCATCGGGTTCGCGAAATCCCCACGAATTATCGGCAATCTTCGTTATCGCGCAGGTTACAGGTGCTCGGGTCGTAGCCGGTGCAGCCGTGACGGCTGATGAAGATGCCGTTTAGGCTGCACAGTTGATCCTTGAAGAATGGCGGAGCCGCGTTAAAGGCCGCAGTGAGATCCGCCAGAATATTCGGGTCGACCGCGGTAGGGTCCACTTGCGGGTCCCGGTCGGTAGAGGGGGCCCGGAGTAAAGGGCTCCGCCAGAAAGTGCACGTTGAGAACGCCGTTCTGGCAGGCCTGCCCGACCTGAGTTCGGCGGAGTGAGGCGGGACACAGCCGAACCCTACCAAGGCGATGAAACCAGCCATCATTATCAGCGCTACGGGCTTCACTAACGGCTCTCCCCCTGGGCATGCGATTGCTGTTCGATGCCGTGCGTTTTAGCAGACCGGCCGGTAGTTGTTAAACTTGAGATAGCTTATCAGCAGCTGTTGCACGCTCCTAGCGATTTTTACTAAAGCCCCGGCGCCTTTGGTCCGCGCGCGAGCAGGCCGATCGGCGAGCCACGGTCGAGCGCGGCGCGTGCGGCTTCGACCCGCGCGGGTTCGTCGAGGGTGCCGAGTTCGTGGAAGATCTCTCGGCTTGGTCGAGCAGCTGGCGGGCTGTCGCCAACGTCTCCGGCGGCTTGACGCAATGCGGCACGCGTCACCATCGCGCGCGCGAGGTCGTTGCGCGCGCCGATGCGCCCCAGAATTTCCATCGCCGTCTCGACGTATGGCTCTGCGGCGACCGGATCTTCGGGTGCGAGGCATTCGCCCATCAACCAGCACGCCACGCCCTCGAAGATGAAGATAGCCCATATCCCGGCTGGTTCGCGAGTATGCCTTCGATAAGCGATCGCGCGGCGGCGCGATCGCCTCGGCGAAGATGGCCCTCGGCGAGGCAAAGGCCGAAGCGCCGGCGGGGGTAGCTGCAGATCGAGAGTTCTCGAAGCCAAGCCACGGCCTCGTTGAGATCCGCAATGCCGGCATCGACCCGGCCTGCCTTGATTTTCCCGTAGCCGCGCGCCCCTTTCGCCGTTGCGGCATCATACGGCAGCGGGCGGAGCGCCAGCGCTTCGTCGCAATATTCTACGCCTCGTTCTGGATCGCCTTGCTGAATATATGTCACTCCCATGCGCCACAGGCCGATCACCCTGAGGCGGACATCATTGAGAGTGGTCGCCATGTTCGATGGCACGGCGGCAGTAGTTCAAGCTCCGCGTCCCACTCGCCGAGAGCGATCGCCGCCGGGCTCAGATGGGAGATCGTTCGAACCACCCACCACCAGTTGCCTAGCGACTCGAAGCGTAGTGAGGGCGCGCTCACCCGACTTCGATCGCCTCTCGCAACCTGCCGGCGGTCAGGTAGACCAGAGCCAGGCAGGCATCAGCATAGGCTCTGATTTCTTCCAAACCCGCGGCCGCTGCGATCTCCGCCGCTACGTTGCAGTGGTCTATCGCAATGTCGGGCTGGCCGCCCGTCATTATGTGCGCCCGCCCGCGCCAGTAATGCCAGGTGGCGCGGCGCCGCGGATCGTCGGCTTGGTGCGACCAGACCGGCAATTCGATCGAGGGCCTGGATCTGCTCGGCGTGTTGGCCGAGCGCGAATTTGACTTCGGCCTGCTTGATAACGGCGTCGATGCGGCGCAGCCGGTTGGCTTCCGTGTCGGGCAGCAGGTCGAGACGGTGGAGCGCGTCGTTGAAATAAGTCAGCGCCTCGCTGTTGGCCCAGCGGCGCTGCGACTTTTCTCGCGGCCAGGATCGCGTAGTCGATCGACTTTTCGGCCTCGTTGCTGCGGCCGAAGTGCAACGCCAGCAGTTCTGCGACTTCGTCGGCGCGGCCGCTGTAGAGTTCCTCGAGCGCGTGCCCGACGGCGCCGTGATAGGCGCGGCGGTGTCGCTCGAGCAGGCTGCCATAGGCGGTCTCCTGCGTCAGCGCGTGGCGAAAGACGTAGACCGACCCCTCGGTTTCGACTCGTTCGTAGACGAATTCGAGACGGCTCAACTCGCGCAGCTGGTCTTCGACCGACCCTGGGCCCTTCCAGACCGCGTTCAGCAGACGCAGCGGGAATTCGCGGCCGATCACCGCGGCGATTTGGAGAAGCCGTTTGGTTTCGTCGGGCAATCGATCGATGCGCGCCATCACGACGTCGTGGATCGTGTTCGGAACCATCAGGTCCGAGCGAAGGTCTCTCGCCTCGCCGGCGTGCAGCGCCAGTTGCTCGAGAAAGAACGGATTGCCGTCCGCCTTGGCGACGATTTCCTGGGTCACGAGGTCGATCAGGTGCTCAGCCCGGAGCACCGAGCGGACCATTTGGATGCTGTCGTCCCGCGACAGCGGTTGCAGCGGGGTCTGCCCGGCGTAGGATTTGTCGATCCAGGGGGGCCGATACCCGGGCCGGTAGGTGGCGAGCAGTAGGACCGCGGGCGTCGCGTACATTTTCCGCCAGAAACCCGAGGAACTCCTCCGATATCTTGTCGACCCAATGGAGGTCCTCGAGCACCAGGATCGAGCGGACGGCGCTGACTGCCCTTTACAGCGAGCTGCCGCAGGGTCTCGAAAGCCTTGCCTTTGACCGCTTCGGGATTAGACAGCGCGGGCGAGCCGGCGCCATCCTTGATTTCCAGCAGATGGAGCAGGACCGGCCCGTCCTCGTCGGGATCCATCCCGACCTCGCGCAGGCCCGCGCGGACTTTGTCGGCGACAATATCGGGGGTATCGGTCTCGACAATCCCGCAATTGCTGCGCAACAGGTCGAGGGCGAGCAGGTAGGGAATGGCGGTGCCGTAGGAGAGGCAGCGTCCTTCGACCCAGGTCACGCGTCCGTCGGCGACCTGCCGGCGGAACTCGGCGAGCAGCCGGGATTTGCCGATGCCGGGTTCGCCGACGAGGCCGACGGCTTGGCCATGCCCGTTTTCGACCTGCCGCAGAAAATTGTTCAAGATCGCAAGCTCGCTCTCGCGATCGACAAAAACCGCCGTGCGAGGCGACGGCAACTCGCGCAGCCCGGAGCGGCGGTGCGACACGCCGAGCAAACGAAAAGCCGAGATCGGCTCGGCCTTGCCCTTTGAGAATGAGCGGTCCGACCGGCTCGACACGCGCATAGCCTTGCGCCAGCAGGCACGTCGCTTCGCTCAGCAGGATCGTTCCCGGCTCGGCGGCTTGCTGAAGCCGGGCGGCGACGTTCGCCGTATCGCCGATGACGGTGTAGTCCATCGACAGACTTGTCGGCGACCGGGCCGAAGACGACCGGACCGGTGTGGATGCCAATTCGCACGGTCAGAGCGAACAGCTCGGGATCGGCCGCCTCGCCGCCTTCGTGCGAGCGCCCGCTGTATCGGCAAGGGCCGCCAATAACGCGCGCCTTACATGGTCTTCCTGGGTGAGCGGCGCCCCGAACAGGGCCATGAACCCGTCGCCGGTGAATTGCGGCGCCGTGCCTCCATAACGGTGCACCTCCGCCAGGCTCGCCTCGAGAAAGGCACGGACGAGGTCGCGCATCCCCTCGGCTCCGAGCCGCTCGGTGAGGGGGGTCGAGTTGACGATGTCGCAAAAAAGGACGGTAACTTGCTTGATTTCGCCGGGAAGAGTGCTCACGGTCCCAGTCACGGTCCGGGGGGGCTGGGGCTCCTGCACATAGGGCGTCGGTGCGGCCGAGTCCCGGAAACCCGGCGGATCGAGCGAGGTGCCGCACTGCCCACAGAATTTGTGTCCGGAAGGGTTGGCAGCGCCGCACGACGGGCAGGTGGAGCCAAGGGGCGCGCCGCATTGCCCGCAGAACTTCATGCTCGCCAGGTTGTCGGCATTGCATCGGGCGCATCTCATAACGGGCCTATGCGCCGCTCTTGCTCGAATGGCGACCGTCGTTAGGCCTGGCCCCACAACTCCGCCGTCGCGACGCGGGCGCCTTCCGCCAATGCCGCCAACTTGGCCCAGACAACGGTCGGATGAACCTCGCACGAGGTTGAAAAACTGGCGAAGCCGCAATCGGCGCCGGCGATCACGTTCTCGCGCCCGACTGCGCCGGCAAAGCGCGCAATGCGCTGGGCGACGGTTTCGGGATGCTCGACGAGATTGGAGGCATGGGTGACAATGCCGGGGACCAATGCTTTGCCTTCGGGCAATCGGACGGTTTCCCAGACCCGCCATTCGTGCTCGTGCCGCGGGTTGGCCGCTTCGAAGGAATACGCGCCGGCCTGCACATGCAGCATGATGTCGACAATGTGCTTCAATTCCATGTCGTGCACGCGCGGGCCCATATTGATGCTGTAGCAGGTATGATAGCGGACCCGCTCCGGCGGGATGCCGCGCAATGCGTGGTTCAGCAGTTCGACACTGGCGTCCGCCCATCTGCGGCATTCGGCGAGGTCGATCTCGGGGTGCATCGCCCAATGGCTCGCCAGCTGCGGATCGTCGATCTGTAGTACGAGGCCCGCATCGACGATCGCCTGGTATTCGTCGTGCAGAGCGTCGGCAATGGCAATGCGGAATTCTTCGTCGGTTTTGTAGAACTCGTTGGTGTTCCAGTTGGCGAGATTGCTCGGGGACACCGCCGGCATGAAGGCTTCCTCGCAGCTCACGTCGGCCAGCGCGGCCTTCAGATTGCCGATGTCGCGCTGCAGCGCATCCCGCCCCCGGTAGGCGATCGGCCCGGTGCAGACCCATTGCGTCGGCGGCGTCCTTCCGGCTGCGCCCGGCATTTGCGAGGCCCATTGGTAATACTCCGGAAACGCCAGATATTCCCGCGATTGGGCCCAGTTGCTGCCGCGCCCGGCGCTCTTGCGCGGCTCGATGCCGGCAAGGCGTTCGTTGACGTAGGGGATGAAGCCGAATCGCCCCATCTCGCCGTCGGCGACGATGTCGATACCGCTTTCGGCCTGCTTGCGAACAACTTCGGCGACGGCGCTCGCGACGCGGCGAGCAAAGGCCTCAGCGTCGAGCGGCTCGCCTCGCTCCTTAGCCTGGATCATTTCCAACAGATCGGCCGGCCGCGGCAGGCTGCCGACATGGGTGGTGAGTATTCGCTGCGTGCTTCGTTTCATCGCGCCCTCCCGTCTGGCCGGACAGCGTAACGCGAAACTCGGATCAGGTCAGCACCGTGCGCAGTGCCGAGATCGACGGCATGAAGAAATAGCCTGCCGCGGTCAGGACGACGAACTGTCGCGGCATTTCGAGGGTCGTCCGCCGGTTCCCGGCCGGGTAGTTCGGATAGGGCTCGTCCATCTCGCGCGCCCCTCCATCGGCAGCCTGGCCGATAATCGGGTCGAACCCAGGGGTCACCGGCGCACCGCTGCCCGGCCGCACCTTGCCCGGGACGAAGCCGGGATCGTTTGCATGGCTGCGCTGGATGTACTCGAACTGCCGCTCGATCGAGGTCTGATAACAGACGAACATCAATCCTCGGCTGTGCGATGTCGTCGTCTCACCGGATGCCACCTCAGGCCCGAACGTGATGCCGGCGCGCAGAATACGGTGTCTCTGCGCTTCCGCTTCGCCGCCCGGCGCGTCGTCGCGCGGATAGGCCTTGCGAATATGCGCCGCATACGGACATCTGCGCTGGAAAGGGTCGTCGCCATAGTCGAAGTCGTTGTTGCGCATGGGGTCGCTGCCGAGCGCCGCATTGTCGTACAGCGGCGCGAGCTCCAGGGGAGCGCCACTCTTCCAGCGGCCGAACATGCGGGCTCCCAACAGATCCGGCTCCATTCCGAGCTGTGCCGCATGGTCCGCGACGAACCTGCGGAACTCGGGCACTTTCTGCTCGAGCCGGCGGAATACCATGTAGGAACCGTTGCGCAGCCACGGCGCTGCCATGTGCGGCGGCGGTCCTTGTCTGACGGGATCGCTCGGATCCTGGCCGGGATAGCCGAATACAAACTCCCCCGGCCAGAGTCAGATCCTGGCCGGGCAGCCCTTGGTCCGGATTGCTCGTCGATCTCCGGGTCAGACCGCGGATTCCCGGCTGGGAAATGCCGTCTCGATAACCGAAATGCTCGAACCCGCGGAATACCCCGGGCCGGGTAGTTCCCATTTCGGAATACACAACCTTGATCGAACCGCCGAGCAGTCGAAGCAACTCGGCGCGGTGGTAGTTCACCAGACCCTCCCGAGGACCGGTGACGAGTAAAACCCCGTCGATGCGATCCGAACGGAACTCTCTTAGCCAGGCAGAAGAGGGAGGATCGTGCAGCCGCTCGATCGTCTCCCGGGCTTCCGCACCCCGTTCAAACGATGGATCGAGCTGGGGTCGGCCGGCGCCCAGGAGCTGGGTCAAACCATCGCTGGTGAACCCCAGATTGAGGCCAACAACGGCAGCGGGTGACTTCTTGTAATTGCTGCCCTGCGAGAGCCGTTGTTCTCGATGATTGGCCTGCCAGGCGCTGGTGATCCGCCACGTCACGTGCTGCTTCACCAGTCTTTTGAACGAGCCGGGATTTACGATCTTGAAGAAAACAAAACATCTCGGCATTTTTTTGCAAGCCGATCAGAACATCGCCTTGGATGTCGCCAAGTTCCAGCGACGGAAGCGCCACAGACCCTCCTCGCGACAACTACTTAGCGCAGCAGGAATGCGGGCCGAGGCTTCGGCAACGGCCCGCGAACCGCAGGGTCAGCCGCCGCCGTTGGAGCCCTCGTAACCAATCAGCAGGTAGTCGGTGATCCAGCAAATGAAATTTCCATCATCGTCCTTTTTGGCCCAGCGATAGGCGATCCGGAGAGCCGTATCGATGCGGCGCGGCTGGCCTTTGAAGGCCCAATCTCCGGTCCCGTACTTGTCCATTTCCATCCAAATGCACGTCGCATCCGGTGGCTGAGGCGCCGGAGGTCGGGGTGCGGCGGACTTGGGGTAGGGCCGGGAGGGGCGGTCGGCGGATTTGGGGTAGCCCCGGAGGGTGGCGGCCGGCGGACGGAAGAGGCGGTTGTACCGGAAGGAATGTATGAGGTTCCATCGAACCACCCGCGTATGGGTTCATCTTGATTATCAGCGCGCCGAGATCTTCTGCTACTGACATCCGATGGCCTCCTTCTAATTGGGTCGATATTTACAAGAAAATCTCAATTCAGGCGGTCCGGAGAATGACGCATAATTCGACGAGCGTGCCCACAAGTGTGAGCGGGTTCACACAGCAGCAAATTTTTCGGGTCGTCCTGGCATCCCTCGTCGGGTGGTCTCACGCGTCACCAAGTCCAGCAAGAGCAGCGTCGATCCGGGCGAATTCGCCATGGGTCCCGAGGGTGTGGAAGATCGCGTTGGCCGCTTCAAGCAGCTGCCGCGCCGCCGCGATATCGCTGGCGCGCTGGCGCAATGCCGCCCGCGTGACCATCGCCTTGGCGAGATCGTTGCGCGCACCGACGCTCTCGAAAATCCGCATTGCGGTCTCGACATGATCCTCGGCAGCAGCGGGCGCTTCGGCAGTGAGATATTCGCCCATTAACCAACATGCCCGTCCCTCATAATGGAGGTAGCCGGTCGCCCGGCAGGTCGCGAGCACGCGCTCGATCAAGGGCCGGGCACTCGCGCGGTCGCCGCGGCGAAGATAGCCTTCGGCAAGCCAGACCGCACCGATCGTATGGGTCCAGCGCATGTGAGAACTCTCGAACCAGGCGAGACCTTCACTCAGCTCCACGATACCCTCATCGAGCCGGCCGGCTTTGATTTGCCCGTAACCAAGGATCACCCGGGCGAACGCGGCGTCGCGCGGCAGCGGTGCGAGCGCCAGCGCTTCATTACAGCATTCCAGGCCGCGTTCGATGTCGCCTCGCTGAATATTGGCCAATCCCATCCGGGTCCAGCCAACCACCTTTAGCCGCAGATCCTGGAGCGCAACTCCGTGCTCGAGCCCGCGCCGACAATAGTCGAGGCTCGCTTCCCAGTCGCCAAGGTAGTTCGCGATGGCGGTCAGATGCCAGAGCGTCCGGCCCGCCCACCAACGGTTTCCGCGCGCTTCGAAGAAAGCGAGGGCGCGCTCCCCCGCCTCCAGAGCCTCCTGCAATCTGCCGGCAATCATGTAAACCTGGGCCAAGCAGGATTCGGATATTGCGTTGATCTCGGTCCAAGCCAAAAGCCGACGCGATCTTCGCCGCCTCTCGACAATGTTCGATCGCGACATCGGGCCGGCCTCCGGAGGTCGCGTGCAGGAACCCGGTCCAATAATGCCAAGCGGCCCGGCGCGGCGGGTCGGCAGTCTCATCCACGACGCCACGAATTTCTTCGAGCGCACGTATGTGCTCGGTGTAACGTCCCAGTGCGTACTTCACCTCGGCCTGATTGAGTACGGCGTCGACGCGGCGCAGCCGGTTCGGCTCCGTATCGGGCAGGGCATCGAGGAGGCGCAGCGCGTCGCTGAAATACGCCAATGCCTCGGTGTTGGCCCAACGGCGCTGGGATTTTTGTGCCGCGAGTATTGCGTAATCTGCCGCCTTTTCGGCCTCCTTGCTGCGCCCGAAATGAAGGGCGAGCAGTTCGGCCACCTCGTCGCGGCGGTCGCGGTAGAGCTCTTCGAGGGCGTTTCCGACAGTGCCGTGATATGCGCTGCGGTGACGCTCGAGGAGGCTGCCATAGGCCGCCTCCTGCGTCAGCGCATGACGAAAGACGTATATAATCCCGTCACCGACGACCCGATCATAGATGAATTCGAGACGATTGAGCTCGCGGAGCAGGTCTTCGACGCTCCGTGCCCCTCCATACGGCGACAGCAGGCGCAACGAAAACTCCCGGCCGATGACCGAGGCCACCTGCAGAAGTTGCTTTCAGACTGCTCGGGCAGCCGATCGATCCGCGCCATCACGACATCATGGATCGTGTCCGGCACCATCAGGACCGATCGAAGGTCCTTCGCCTCGCCGGCGTGCAGGGTCAACTGCTCGAGAAAGAGCGGATTGCCGTCCGCCTTGGCGACGATCTCCTCGGTGGCCAGTTCGATTATCCGCTCAACATTCAGCACCGAGCGGACGACGTTGAAACTGTCGTCGCGCGACAGCGGCTGCACCGGCAACTGTCCCGCGTAGGATTTGCCGATCCACGGCGGACGGTACCCTGGCCGATAGGTCGCCAGCATTAGAATGCGCGCCTCGCCGGTATTCTCTGCAAGGAAGCCGAGGAACTCTTCCGATATTTTGTCGACCCAATGCAGATCCTCGAGCACGAGGACGAGAGGTCGCTCGAAACTCAATTTGATGCTGACTTGCCGGAAGATTTCGAAGGTCTTCGCCTTGACGGCTTCGGGATTGGCAAGGGCGGGCGCAGTGTCGGCATCTTTGACGCCCAACAGATGCAGCAGCACGGGGCTGTCCTGATCGGGATCCATCCCGACCCGCTCCAGACCCGAGCGGACCTTCTCGAATCATCGACTCCGGGGTGTCGGTCTCGAGGATGCCGCAATTGCTGCGCAGCAGATCGAGCATCAGCAAATACGGGATCGCGGCGCCGTAGGAAACACACCGGCCCTCGATCCAGGTCACTCGCTCGCTGGCGAGTTGCCGCCGAAATTCGGAGAGAAGCCGCGACTTGCCGATGCCGGGTTCGCCGATGATGTCGACTGCTTGCCGGTGGCCGCTTTCGACCTGCCGCAAGACATCGTTCAAGACCGCCAGGTCGCTCTGCCGGTTGACGAAGGTTGTCCTGCGAGCTGCGGTGGACGGCCGGAGGGCGGCGCGCGCTTGCGAGACGTCCAGCAGCCGGTACGCGGTGATCGGATCGGCCTTACCTTTGAGGACGAGCGGACCGACCGGTTCGACCCGAGCATAGCTCTGCGCCAGTTCGTAAGTCGCCTCGCTCAGCAGGATCGTCGCAGGCTCGGCGGCCTGCTGAATCCGGGCCGCAACATTGGCGGTGTCGCCGATCGCCGTATAATCCATCGGAAATCGATCGGCGACTGGGCCGAACACCACCGGCCCCGAGTGGATGCCGATCCGCACCGGCAGGTCCAATTTATCGGCGCCGCGGGAGTCCTCGGTCCCGCCGAGCGCCCGCTGAATCGCCAAGGCGGCGAGCAGCGCGCGCTGAACGTGGTCTTCCTGCGTCACCGGGGCGCCGAACAGCGCCATGAAACCGTCGCCGGTAAATTGCGGCGCGGTGCCTCCGTAGCGATCCACCTCGGCAAGGCTGGTGGCCAGAAACGAGCTGACGAGGTCGCGCATCGCCTCGGCCCCGAGCCGTTCGGTGAGGGGCGTAGAACCGACGATGTCGCAAAACAGCACGGTGACCTGTTTCATTTCGCCGGGAAGCGCAGTCCCAGGCACAGCGGCGGGTTTGGGTATGAATGGCCCGCGCGCAACGGCATCCTGCAGACCCGGCCGGTCCGAGCGGCGCGCCGCAGTGGCCGCAAAACCGGTGCTCGGGAGGGTTGTCCGAGCCGCAAGACGGACACGGGCCGCCCAACGGCGCGCCACACTGTCCGCAGAACTTCATCCCGGCGAGATTGTCGGCGCTACACCGAGGGCACCTCATGGCGAGCCTCCACGGAGCGCCGGAAACTGGAGATTGCAATTTTCAGCCTACTCCTCTCCCGGTCGGACGGTCAACATTTGGCGAGTGTGGGCACGTAGCCAATTTCCACGTAAAAAGGTTAATGCTAAAGCCGTTCCACATGATAAGTTGCCTACCGGCATAAAGGCTCAACGCAGCCTAGATCAACTCCTGGCGCTTCCTCAGGCAAACCAGAATCTTTTTGTCTTCTTGATCGTGCTGTAAGGAATTGTCATGAACTCCCCAACGCATCAGGAAAAACGGCAGATCTTCGAACTTCATCCCCTTTTCGGGAAGCTAAGTGCTGGCGAGATAAACTCACTGATAAGTTATTCCCGAATCGAACGCTACTCCGCCGGCCGCGAGATCTTTGCAAAAGGGTCAGCCGGGCAAAGCTTGGTGGCCGTATTGCGTGGAAATATCAAAATCAGCTCGCTTTCCGACGAAGGTAAAGAAATCGTATTTAATATCATTAATGCTGGCGAAATCTTTGGTGAAATAGCGGTCCTCGACGGCGAAGAGCGCAGCGCGGATGCGACTGCGATAACCGACTGCGAACTCTTGGTGTTGAACCGCCGGGATTTCTTGCATCTGCTCGAAAATCGGGCGGATCTTTGCATGATCATGCTGAGAATCCTGTGCCAGCGGCTACGGCAGACGAGCGAACAGGTCGAGGATGTGATGTTTCGGCATCTCGAGTCGCGGCTCGCAAAAAGGTTGCTGCACCTCGCCGAGAGCGTCGGCCTGCACGGGCTGCAAACCACCTCCGTAGAGCTTCACGTCTCCCAGAGGGAACTCGGCAACATGGCCGGAGGCAGTCGGGAGAGCGTCAATAAAATTCTGCAGAATTGGCATCGCCAGGGCCTGATAGATCTCGGCAAGGCGTCGGTACTCATCCGTGACATCGAGGCGCTCAGGCGCCTGATCTGAGCTTTTTCTTTCCGCGCAATTAAGCATCGCAGCCAAGATCAATCGTTCACGGAGCAGTGCCCAGCTCCTATATCTCGCGTGCCGGCAACCACCATCCTGCGCCCTATGTCGCTCTCCTCTCTGCTGCCCGAGACCTGGATCAAGACAACGCCTTCCGGGCTCTATTGCGAGCCCGGCGGCTTCCATATCGACCCGCTGCTGCCGGTGCCGCGTGCCATAGTCACGCACGGACACGGCGACCACGCCCGGCCAGGCAATGAGCGCGTGCTCGCGACACCCGGCACGATCGCCATCATGCAGTCGCGTTACGGCGGACTGGCCGGAGGTTCGCTGCAGCCGCTCGACTATGGCGAAGCCATCGCGATCGACGGGGTCGGGGTGCGTCTCCTCCCCGCCGGCCACGTGCTGGGCAGCGCGCAGATCCTGCTCGACTACCGCGGTGCGCGGGTCGTCGTCTCCGGCGACTATAAGCGCCGGGCGGATCCGACTTGCGCGCCCTTCGAGCCGTGCAATTGCGATCTCTTCATTACCGAGGCGACCTTTGGATTACCGGTCTTCCGCCATCCGCCCGACCGGATCGAGATCGATAAGCTGCTGCATTCGCTGACGCTTTCCCCCGACCGTTGTCACGTCGTCGGGGTTTATGCGCTCGGCAAGTGCCAGCGGGTTCTGGCGCTGTTGCGGCGCGCCGGATACGAAGGTCCGATATATCTGCACGGCGCGTTGATTGGCCTGACCGAGCTCTATGAAAGCCTCGGGGTGCCGCTCGGGCCGGTGCTGCCGTGGGCCGAGGCAACGCGTGAGGCGCTCAGGGGCCGCATCGTGCTGGCGCCGCCCGCCGCCACCACCGACCGCTGGTCGCGGCGGCTGCCGGACCCGCTCGTCGCAATGGCCTCTGGGTGGATGCGGGTGCGTCAGCGCGCGAAGGCGCGCGGCGTCGAGCTGCCGCTCGTGATCTCCGATCACGCCGACTGGGACGAGCTGACGGCCACTGTAGACGAGGTCGCCGCCGAGGAGGTCTGGGTCACCCATGGGCGCGAGGAGGCGCTCGTGCATTACGCGACAAAGCAGGGCCACCGCGCCCGCGCATTGGCGATCCCTGGCTTCGAGGAAGACGAGTAAGCCGCGCATGCCGCCAGCGCAGTCGTGAACCGCTTCGCGGCACTGCTCGATGCCCTGCTCTTCACCCCGTCGCGCAATGGCAAGTTGCGGCTGATGCGGGAATATTTTTCGAGTGCGCGCGACCCAGAGCGGGGCTGGGCATTAGCTGCGCTGACCGGCGAGCTCGTCTTCGACGAGGCGAAGCCGAGCCAGGTGCGCGCCCTCGCCGCCGCCCGCGTCGACCCCGAACTGCTCGCCTGGTCCTATGACTTTGTCGGCGATCTCGCAGAGACGGTCTCCTTGATCTGGCCCGCCGCGCCGGGTGGCGCAGGCCACGTCCCAAGCCTTTCCGAGATCGTCGGAAAGCTGAAAGAAGCGAGCCGAAGCGAGGTGCCGCGGCTGCTCGAGCCGTGGCTCGACGCCCTCGATGCGACGGGGCGTTGGGCATTGTTGAAACTCGTCACCCGCGAGCTGCGGATCGGCGTCTCGGCGCGGCTCGCCAAGACCGCGCTCGCCGAATGGAGCGGTGTCGAGCTCGACCGTATCGAAGAAATCTGGCACGGACTCGCGCCTCCGTACCAGCCGCTCTTCGATTGGCTGGAGGGGCGCCATCCGCCGCCCGAGATCGGCGATCTGCCGACCTTTACCCCGCTGATGCTGGCCCAGCCGCTGGAGGACGCCGATCTCGCGGGCCTCGACCCGCGCGATTATCTCGCCGAATGGAAATGGGACGGGATCCGCGTGCAGCTGGTCGCCCGCGGCAGCGAAAGGCGCCTCTATTCGCGCTCCGGCGACGATATCGGCGCCGCCTTTCCGGACATTATCGCGGCAATGCCCGCTGATCTGACATTGGACGGCGAGCTCCTGGTGGTCCGCGACGGCGAGGTCGCGCCGTTCAACGATCTGCAGCAGCGGTTGAACCGCAAGACCCCGACCCCGAAATTGCAGCGCGATTTTCCGGCGGCAGTACGTCTCTACGACATTCTCCGCGAGGGTTCGGAAGACCTGCGTGGCCGCGCTTTTGCCGAGCGCCGCCGGCGGCTCGAAGCGTGGTACGCGCGGGAGCCGCGCCCCGCTCTCGACTTGTCGCCGATGGTGCCGTTTACCAGCTGGGAGGAACTGCGGGAATTGCGCGACGGGGCGCGCCAGCGCGGCATCGAAGGGCTGATGCTGAAGCGGGCGGATTCCCTCTACGTCTCCGGCCGGCCGAAGGGCCCGTGGTTCAAATGGAAGCGCGGCGCGCTGACCCTCGACACCGTGCTGATGTACGCCCAGCGCGGCCACGGCAAGCGCTCCTCGTTCTATTCCGACTACACCTTCGGCGCCTGGCGCGGCGACGAGCTGGTGCCGGTCGGCAAGGCCTATTCCGGGTTTACCGACGAGGAATTGCGACGCCTCGACCTGTGGGTCCGCAACAACACCGTGCGGCGCTGGGGCCCGGTGCGCGAGGTGAGCCCGCAGATCGTCCTCGAAGTCGCCTTCGACAGCGTCCACCGCTCGACCCGCCACCGCTCAGGGGTGGCAATGCGCTTCCCGCGGATCCACCGCATCCGTTGGGACAAACCCTTCCGCGAAGCCGACAGCTTGGAGACCCTCGAACGCCTGCTCACGTAATGGCGCCCTTTGGCATGTGTGCTGATAACGCAAAAAGAAGCCCCGCTTCGACGGGGCTCTCGCAAAGAATAGAGCCGCTAGCGCTTGGTCTCGCGGTGCTCGCCGGGCCCCTTGTGCCCGGCCTCGACCGCGATGTCCGTGCTCCTTTCTTTGCTTTGGTCCGGCTCGTCGCGCCCTACCGAGCCCATGTTTCTGACGCCGTGCTGGCGATCCTCGCCTTTGCTGCCGCTGGTCGGGTGGCCCTTGCCGTCCATGCCCCATTTCGAGGTCTGGGATTGTTCTCGATCCGCCATGATAAAGACTCCGCTGGTTCAATGTTCGCCGATCATCCCTAGCTCTAGATGATGGCTCAATAGAACAAACCCCACTCGAAGCCAAGTGGCTCCCAAAAATCTCCGGGCCAGCTCGCGAGGGTTGCTGTAGCTGTACCTTTGGCAATACTTGTCGGCGCGAGACAGGAATGTCAGCCCGCTCGCAGTCCCTTCCAGTCGACGCCGTTCTCGAAGGCGGCCGCGGCGCGGTAGATCGTCTCCTCGTCGAAGGCTTTGGCGACCAGCATCATGCCGACCGGCAGGCCGTCGACCATCCCGCAAGGCAGGCTCATTGCCGGATGATGCGTGCAGTCGAATTGCGCAGTGTTGGCCAACATTTCGAAGCCGCGCTGCAGGATGTCCGCGACCGGCGCATTGGCTTCGGGCAATGGCGTCGCGACCATCGGCAGGGTCGGCATAAGCAGCAAGTCATAGCGCGACAGCACCTCGTCGTACGCGCGGCGCAACCGGCGCACCAGGTTCTGCGCCTTTGCATAATAGTGGCCGCGGTAGCGAGTCACCATGAAATGGCCGAGCAGCATTGTGTTCTTGAGGGTATCGGACAGCTCGTCCGCTCGCGTGCGCCAGGCGCTGTGGAAATCCAGCATCGAGGTGACGTAGAGACCCTGCCAGTTGAAGCCGAAGCCATTGCCCAGCATCATCTGCATCGTCGCGCCCTCGGCGGCGATGGCCAGCCAAATCGCCGAGCCCTCTCGGTGCATCGGGATCGAGACGGTATCGACGGTGGCGCCCAGTCCGCCGAACCGCCCGGCCGCTTCGCGAACCACGCCATCGACCTGCGGCATCGATTGCGAGTGGCCGAAGCCCTCTTCGACAATCGCGATCTTCAGCCCGCCGGCGCCTTTGCCCAACGCCTCGCGATACGGCTTTGCCGCGGCGCCGTATTGCCGCGGGTCGAGCCCGTCGGGCCCTGCCAATACCTCCAGCAACAGCGCATTGTCCTCTACGGTCCCCGTCATCGGGCCGGTGTGGTCCAAGGTCAGCTCGATCGGCATGATACCGGTATAGGGCACGAGCCCATGGGTCGGCTTCATGCCGTAGATGCCGCAGAACGCGGCGGGGATGCGGATCGAGCCGCCCTGGTCGCCACCCAATGCCATCGGCACCTCCCCCGCAGCGACGACGGCGGCGCTGCCGGAGGACGAGCCGCCGGCCGAATACCCCATGCGGTGCGGATTGTGCACCGGGCCGGTGGCGCTGGTGTGGCTGCCACCCGAGAAGCAGAAATACTCGCACACCGTCTTGCCGACGATCGTACCGCCGGCGTCGAGGATGCGCGCCGTGACGGTCGCGTCGACATCCGGCACATAGCCTTCCATCGTCGAGGCGCCGTTCATCATCGGCACGCCGGCGAGACAGATATTATCCTTGAGGGCCACGGTCTTGCCGCGGAGCTTGCCGGCGGCGGCGCCCGAGACCTCGGTCTTGACGTACCAGGCGCCATACCGGTTCTCCTCGGCCGTCGGGCGGCGGCCGGGCAGGCGCGGGTAGCTGACCGGCGGCAACTCGTCGGGCATCCGGTCGAGCCGGCTGTACGCCTCGAACGCCCCGAGCAGGCTCTGATGATGGGCAGCGAGCTCGGCCTCGGGCAAGGCGAGGCCGAGCTCTGACGCGACTTCGCCGAGCTGCTCGAGGCTCGGGACTTTGATCGTATTGAGCGACATCGCGGCTAACTCGCCGGCGCCCGTTGGTAACGGCGTCCAGCCAGATATCGGACGCCCTCAGATCCGCAGCGCTCGGTATGCCGGCGCCCCGCGATCATCGCGAACGTATCGCCGGCGTGGTAAGTGCGTTCCTCGCCGTCGCACACGATCGTCATTTCGCCTTCGAGAACGAGCAGGCGCGCATCGAATTCGTGCGTGTGCTCGGAATTGATCGCGCCCGCCTCCATCCGGCGATCGACGACCTCCCGATAGCCTTGCACTTCCAGTTCGTGCTCGAATTCCGCCCTGTTCATGGCTTCCTCCTCGGACAATTTGTCGACGACGTTGCAATCGTAGCATGCGTTGGAGTCGGCTGGGCGATAAACTCGGCGTGACCCGGGAAGCGCGGCAAGGAGCGGGAGGCATCTGGTGGCTGGTGTGCTCGACGGCATTCGCGTCCTCGATTTCGGGCGCTACATCGCGGGACCGTTCTGCGCCGCACTGCTCGGCGATCTCGGCGCCGAAGTGATCCGCATCGAGCGGATCGGCGGCGGCGAGGATCGCGGCATGATCCCGGTCGGCGCCGGGCCCGCCAACCGAGCCGTTCACCGGCGGCGGCGCGATGTTTCTCGCGATGAACCGCAACAAGCTCGGGATGACGTTGGACCCGGCGGCGCCGAAAGGCCGCGAGATCGTCCGGAAACTGGTCGCCACCGCCGATGTGGTCGTCGCCAACCTGCCGCCCCGCGTCCTGCGGTCATTGGCGCTCGATCTCGACAGCCTGCGCCAGACCAAGCCCGACATCATCCTGACGACGGTGACCGGTTTCGGGTCCGGCGGACCGCTCAGCCACAAGCATGGTTTCGACGGCATCGGCCAGTCGATGAGCGGCGCCGTCTATCTGTCCGGCACGCCGGAGCAGCCGATCGCGATCAAGGTGCCGTGGGTCGATTTCGGCACCGCCTGTCTGTCGGCCTTCGGCACTTTGGCGGCGCTGATCGAGCGCGGCAAGACCGGGCGCGGCCAGAAGGTCGAGGGCGCCCTGCTGCGCACCGCGATCGCCTTCACCAACGCGACCCTGATCGAGCAGGCGCTGACAAGCGTGAACCGGACCGCGACCCTCAATCGCGGCTTCAACTCGGCGCCGGCCGACATTTTCAAGACCAAGGACGGCTGGATCGTCGCAACGGTCATCGGCGCACCGATGTTTCGCCGCTGGGCCAGGATGATCGGCGAGGAGCATTGGCTCCGCGACCCGCGCTTCAAGGACGACCAGTCGCGGGCCGATCATGGCGAGATCATCTCCGCTCGCATGTCCGAGTGGTGCGCATCGCGGAACTGCGCTGAGGCGCTAGCCGCGCTCGAAGAGGCCAGCATCGTTGCGGGCCAGGTCTATTCGCCCCAGCAGGCGCTCGACGACCCGCATATCCGCGCCGCCGGCCTCCTCGAGGAAGTGACCTTTCCCGGGCTCGACAATACCCTGCCATTGGCGCCGACCCCGATCGAGCTGTCGGAAACGCCGGGCGCCTACCGCCGCCCTGCCCCGCTGGTCGGCGAGCACACCAACGAGATCCTCGGCAGCCTCGGCTACACCGCCGCCGAGATCGCCGTGCTGCGCGAGGAGCGGGTGATTTAAGACTGTCATCGCGAGCCCAGCCTTAGGCCGGCCCGAGGAGAGGCTCCGCCAAGCGATCTCCGGCCGCAGGGCGCTCCTCCGGTCGAGATTGCTCCGTCGCGCCAAGCGCGTCTCGCGATGACCGAGCCCTTTAGAGGACGAGCTGCGTCTGGGTGACGAGAGCGACCAGGCGGCCCTCGCTGGTCGAAATGCGCGTCTGCCAGATCATGGTCCGCCTGCCGCGATGGACCGGTGTGGTCTCTCCAATTACCCGGGTGCCGACCGGCGCCGGCGCGACAAAATTGGTCTTGCTCTCTACCGTCGTCGTGCCCGCCCCTTGCGGCAAATTGACGATCGTGCCCATCGCCCCGAGCGTGTCGGCGAGCGCCATGATCGCGCCGCCGTGAAGCACGGCCGGAACCGTGCAAAGGTCCTCCCGGACGGTCATCTCGGCGACGACTCTTTCCGGCGAGGCGCTGACGAACTCGATGCCCAAGAGCTCGGCAAAAGGCAGCTTGGTTTCATTCACCCGGTCGAGCAGATCCAATTGAGGGTTCCTCCCTAAGGTGCGGCCTTTCCGCGCGTACAGAAGCATTGTGCGCGGTTTTCTGGCAATATCGCCAGCAGGAAAGCGGTCCCTCACGTCACGGTTATGCCACGATTATCGGCTTAAGGGTCAGCCTCGGCGGCTGCCTGACCCCCTGATCCCCTGGAGGACATTGGTGTATGCGTAAGTTGGCGATCATCGCGCTGGTGTCCGCGCTCTTCACAGCAGACGCCGTCTTTGCTCAGCAAAAGGCCGGGAAGGACGGCGTCTATGAAGAGCTCAACTTCTTCGACGAAGCGTTCGAGCGGATCCGCCAGGATTCGGTCGATTCGATCACCGACACAAAGCTGATCGATGCGGCGATCTCCGGCATGTTGACCGGGCTCGATCCGCGCTCGTCTTTTCTCGACGAGGCCGCATTCAAGGCGTTGCAAAACCCCGCGAACGATAATGTGGCCAGTGTCGGGCTGGTGATGACGATCGAGAACGGACAGCTGAAGGTGATCTCGCCACAGGACGGCTCCCCCGCGGCGCAGGCCGGCGTCACCCCCGGAGACGTGATCTTTTCGATCGACAAGGAGCCGACCTACGATCTGACCCTCCGCGAGGCGGAACAAAAGCTGCGGGGCCCCGCGGACAGCGAGGTCCAGCTGACGTTGCGCCGGGGCAATAGCGGCCCGATCGACGTACAGATCAGGCGGGAACCGTTCAAACTGCAAACTGTGGCGGGGCGCGTCGAAGGCGGCAATATCGGCTACCTGCGCGTCGCCGGGTTCGACGGGACGACCCAGAAGGCGCTCACGGACACGGTGCAGGATTTGCGGCAACGCACCGGCAACAAAGTGATCGGATTTATTCTCGACCTTCGCAACAACCCCGGCGGCAACTTCGACGCGGCGGTCGCCACCGCCGACGCGCTGATCGACAAGGGCGACATCGTCATCGTCAAAGGCCGCAAGCCGGCTGACACAAAGCGCATCAGCGCCACCCCCGGCGACCTCGCAAAGGGTCTGCCGATCGTCGCGCTGATCAATGGCGGCACGGCGCGCGAGGCCGAACTCGTGGTCGGCGCCTTGCAAGACAATAAGCGGGCCGTGACGCTCGGGACCAAGAGCTTCGGCGAGAGCGCGATCGAAAGCCTGATCGCCCTCGGCAATGGCGGGGCGATCCGCCTGACGACGGCGCGGTTCACTACTCCAAATGGCCGCGAAATCCAGGGCAAAGGCCTGGAACCCGACCTCGGTGTGAGCACGCTCAAACTCGCAAAGCTTGGGCAGGGCGAAGGCCGGCACGAGGCGGATCTGCCGGGCGCGCTCAAAAATCCCGATCAGGCTGCCACGCCACCCGCTAAGCCGCCGGCCGATGTTCCTCCCGGCGCGACCGCCACGCCGGCGCCGCAAGAGGCGCCCTCCGTCGCGACCGGCGATATGGGCTCGACCAGCGATGAGCAACTGACCCAGGCGATCGATGTCCTGCGCGGGCTTTCCTTGATCGGAAAGCGCGCGGCAGGTTGACTCCCGAGCCCCGTTAACTTTAATTTGCAAACCCGCCACATTGGTGCCGCATCCCCTGCGGCATCATGCTGGCGCATTTCAAAAAAATAGCGCTTCCAAAGCGTATGTCGTCGCCGGTGGCGACGATTGGCATCGTGCAACCCAGGAGGCCAGGATGAGCGAGGCGAAATCGAACGCAACCCCCGTTGGCTCGGCCTTTGTTAAACAGGCCGAGTTGTGGATGGGCGCACAAGGTGACGTCCTCACCGGTGTGGAAACGATGATCACCGGGTGGGCGCAACGGCAGCGCCGGGTCTTCGAAGCATCCTCCCGATCCGTGCAGAGGATCTGTGAAGCCCGGAACATGTTCGATCTGCTGCAGGCGCAGCACGAGTGGCTGTCGGATTGCCTCAATTGGACCGCCTCCGAAATCCGGGCGGTCGGCAGCGACATTCCCGCGATAACCCGGAAGGCGACCGAGCGGTTCGGCGATCGCGCCAACGGGCAGCAGCGCAATCCACCAACGCAAGTCGCGCCAAGCATTTCCGTGGAGCGAGCTGCCGCGGAGTAGCTCACTTTGCCAAAGTCCCCGAGGCGGTGATCCACAGAGGATCTGGGCACCGGACAGCGGTAAGCCTAGGGGCCCCTACTCCAGCCGCGCGCCGTAGCGGTGGACGTGGTAGGGCGTGCGGGCCAGACCCGGGCAAAAGCTGCCGACGACCGGTTCGAGGGCCTCGTAGAGCCTGCGGTGGTCGGCGTTGGCGGCGGCGAGACGCTCGCGCGCCGCCGCGACCCGGTCGCGCAGCCGGTCGAGATCGATGGTCATGACGCGGCGGTTATCGACGATCAGGCGGCCGCCGATCATGACGCTGGTGACCGCGGTTCCGTCCTCGGTGTGGACCAGCTGGTTGACCGGGTCGTTGAACGGCAACCAGTTCGGGTGGTCGAGATCGAGCATTACGATGTCGGCCTTGTAGCCGGGGGCGAGCCGGCCGATCTGGTCGCCGAGCCCGAGGGCGCGGGCGCTGCCCTCGGTCGCCGCCAGCGCCGCCTCGCGGGTCGTTAGCCAGCGCCGCCAATCCGGCCCCTGTACCTTGGAAACGAAGGAGGCCAGCCGCATCGCTTCGTACATGTTCTGATTGTCGGCGCAATTCGCCCCGTCGGTGCCGATCCCGAGATTGACCCGCCGTTCGAGCATCGCCCTGGTATCGGCGAGCCCGCTGCCGAGCCGCATGTTGCTGCCCGGATTGTGCGCAACCGAGGCGCCGTGGTCGCCGAGGCGGGCCATGTCGTCCTCATCGAGCCACACGCCATGGGCGACCGTGAAGTGCGGCCCGAGCACCCCGAGGCTGTCGAGATGCGCGGTCTGCGTCCGGCCGTAGACCCGGATCCCGGTTACCGCCTGGACTTTGGATTCGGCGACGTGGCTGTGGACTCCGAGGCCGAACTCGCGCGCCAGATCGGCGCAGCCGAGGATGAAGGCATCGGAGCAGTGGTGCGGGATCGTGGGCGCGACCGCGGGACGCACCAGGTTGCGGTCGAAAGACCAGCCGCTCAAAGCCTCGCGGATGGCCGCCAGGGTCTTTTCGGCCGGCGGGAGGCGCAGCTCCGCGACCCGGTCCTGTAGCGGCCGAGGCAGCGCCTCCATCAGACCGGGGATCGCTTCGTAGAAGCTGCGATCGGCGACCATCGGCGCGATGACCGCGCGCATGCCGACATCGGCGTAAGCCGTGCCCGCCAGCGCCAATCCTTCGACGCTCGGCAATGGCCACTCGAAGGAGAGGTCATAGCAGGCGGTGCAGCCCTTCATGACCATCTCGACCGCGCCGAGCTGGGTCGAGAGATATTTATCCTCGGCCGTGCGGTTTCCGGTGATCCACGGCGCCGCGCTCAGCAGCAATTCGAGCGGCCAGCGGTCGCCCATCCCCTTGGCAAGGTTACCGTGGCCGTGGGTATGCGCGTTGACGAGACCCGGGTGCAGCAGCCGGCGCGCCGCGATGATTTCGACCGCATCGGCCGGGGCCGGGCAGCCAGGCGGGCCGATCTCGCGGATCGTATCGTCCTGGACCAGGATGTCGGCAGGTTCTGCGGTTCCTGCGGCGATGTCGAGCACGCGGCCGCCGCGCAGAATCGAAAAGGCCATGGTATCGTCTCCCATAAAGCGCCCCGTATGATAGACCGGAGCACGGAAGGAGCCGAGGGATGCCGAGTGTTATCGTGCAGCGGCGCGGGGCCGTTCTTGAGATCGTCCTGAATCGGCCGGCGGTGCTCAACGCCGCCAACCGTGAAATGATCGGCGAACTCGCCGCGGCGGCGGCCGAAGCCGCAGAGGATGCCGCTTCTCGCGTCGTGCTGTTGCGCGGCGCGGGCTCGCATTTCTGCGCCGGCGGCGACGTCAATATGTTCGGCGAGCTGATTTCGCTCGAGCCTGCCGCCCGCGAACAGGCCCTTCATGCGATCGTCGATACGTTGCACCCGCTGCTGATCGCGTTGCGGCACATGCCCAAGCCGGTCGTCGTCGCGACGCACGGTGCGGCGGCCGGCTTCGGCCTCAGCCTCGTCCTCGCCGCCGATCTGGCGCTCGCTGCCGAGGATTGTGTTTTCGCGTCTGGCTATATCCATCTCGGGACCAGCCCGGATGGCGGCATGACGATGACATTGCCCCGCATCGTCGGGCTGAAGCGGGCGGCGGAATTGATGTTGCTTGGCGACCGCTTTGATGCGCGGCGCGCCCTCGAACTCGGCCTCGTCAATCGGTTGGTTCCACCGGCGGCGCTCGAGCGGGAGGCGATGGCGCTCGCGACACGGCTGGCGAACGGTCCGACCCATGCTTACGGGCGCACCAAAGCGCTGATCGAGGCGTCGATTGGTCAAATGCTGAATGCGCAGTTGCAGCGCGAGACGGAAAGCTTTGCCGCCTGCGCCGCGTCTGAGGAGTTTGTCGAGGGTGTCCGCGCGTTTCTCGAAAAACGCCGGCCGGATTTCTCGGGAGGGAGACAGTGGTGACAAAACCACGTCGGATGCGATGGATCGGACTGACCGTCGTGGCAAGCGCCAGCCTGTTGTCCGGATGTTATTATCCGTACGGGTATTATAATCCTTGGGGTTATCCGTACCCGTATCCGTACACGGCGGGCTATCCTTCCGCCCCGGGCTATCCTTCCGCCTCCGGCTACCCGTACGCGGCGGGCTATCCTTATCTGCCGTCACCGGGGGCGGCGCCGACAAACCCGGAGCAGCCCGCGGTAGGGGCACCGCAACCGCTGAACGCACCGGTTCAACGCGCGCCGCTGCCGCCCGCGCCCGTGCCGCAATAGGCGCAGCGGCAGCGTGTCTCCGGGCTAAAGGGCTCGCATAAACGCCACCAGATCCTGCTTCTCCTGCGGCGCCAGCTTGGTGCCGAGGATCAGGTTGAAGAACTCGACCGTGTCCTCCAAGGTCAGAAGACGCTCGTCGTGCAGGTAGGGCGGGTTGTCCTTGACGCCGCGCAAGGCAAAGGTTTTGATCGGGCCGTCGCCGACCGCCATCATGTTGTTGATCATGACCGGCTTGAAGAAGCGCTCGGTCTGGAGGTCGTGCATCAGATTGTCGGTGTAGAAGGGCGGCTGGTGGCAGGTCGCGCATTGGCCCTTGCCGAAGAAGATGTCCTGGCCGCGCATCTCGGCCTGCGTCGCCTTGGCCGGGATCGAGCTTGCCGAAGACATCGAGCTTGGGCGCCGGCGGAAAATCCAGCATCTCCTGGAAATCGGCCATGAAGTCGACCTGGCTGCCGCGCTCGAGCGGGTTCACGCCTTTCTTCGTGGCCTCCACGATATCGCCGTCGAAATAGGCGGTGCGCTGCTCGAATTCGGTGAAATCCTCGACCGTCTTCAGGGCACGTTGCGAGCCGAAGAGCCGCTGAATGTTTAGGCCACGAAGCGATATCGTCTTGATGCGGTGGCGGAACCATTGCGGACGGGCATCGGGGGCTTGGTGCGTCGCGCCGTTTTGGTGGCCGTTCGAATGGCAATCAAAGCAGGCGGCACCCTGGCTGGGAAGCTCTGCGCGGCGATCCTCGGTCGCGTTGAACTGCTGTTGCGGAAAGGGCGTCAGCAACAGGCGCAGCCCTTCCAGCTGCCTCGGGCGTCAGAATGCCATTGAACAGCTGGTAGTAATTGGTCAGCGAGACCAGCTTGCCCTGCGAGACATCGCCCAGATCGGTGCGCGGGGTCAGGTAGATCGCCGGAGGAAACTCGGCCAGGAAGTGGTCCGGCAGATCGAAATCGATGTCGAACCGCTTCAGGTCTCGCCCGTCCTGCTGCTTGATCGCGTCGATCAAGAAGTGCGGAAAGACAAAGCCGCCCTCCTGGTGCTTGGGGTGCGGCAGGGGATAGAACCCCTTCGGATAGAGGTTCTGGTCGCGGATCTGGTCCGGGCTCATCGCCGCCAGGCTCTCCCAGGTCACGCCGGCCGGCAATTTGACGCGGACGCCCTCTTGAATGGGTTTTGTCCGGTCCATCGTGACACCTTGGGCGGGGCGGTCGCTCAGATCGTAGCGCTCGCTGAGCAGAGCGTTGTGTGCCTGTTCGACGGCGGGCTTCTCGCCCGACAAGCGCGCCATCAGCGACGCGAACGTCTCCGTTATGGCCACCGGCATATAGCTCGTCAGCCCGCGTGGTCCCTGATCGAGACCCTCGGTCCCCATCAGATACGGGTTCGGGGCCGCCGTCTGAGGTGCCGGTTGCTGGGCATAGGCGTAACCGAGCGCCAGTATCAAGGTGGCGCACGACAGACTGACCAGAGCGCATCGCGGCGGGAAGCCGAGCGGTTGCGGACATTGGCGCCCTCCCGTTCCGTTCAAAAGAGCTTCACGATGAACGCTCGGGGCGTTCGCTTGTTGCATCGTAACCAAAAAATTCGCGTGCGGTCGCTCGCGTTCGGATTTTGCCGGCTCTTAACCGTGGATTAATCTAGTTAGTACAGGCTGGAAACCGGAGGTGCTAGCGCGGATGCTCGAATGGCACGAGCTCGCAATCATCGGCGGTGCCCTGGTGCTGATGGCGCTGGCGGTGATTCGGCCCTCATCCGGAATGCGCATGATCATGTTCGGACTGTTGCTCGCGGCCGTGGCGCTGGTCGGGATGGGTCTGGGGGTGCGAAGTCTGCTGAGCGCGCTGACCGGATTGAGCTGATCCGCTTACTGTCCGATCCGCGGTTGCGGCGTCCATCTCCGGCCCGCAATCCTCGGCAAAACCGGTTGCGGGGGGCACGATTTCGGGTTAACCCGTAGCGTTTCAAATCGCGCGGGCGAGTAGCGGATTTCGAATGGCGGGAAATCTCGTGCAGGGCGCAGTCTTCACCGTCATGGTGGTACGCGCCGAAATGCTGCGCGATCCCGCTTTCGAAGCCGAACTCGCCGTGCAGGTGCAGCGCAGCCCGCGCTTCTTCCACAACGCACCGGTCGTGCTCGACCTGAAAGGGGCTGGGGAGTTCGCTCGCGAGGCGGAGTTCGCCGAGGCCAAGGAGATCCTGCGCCGGCACACCTTGACCCTGATCGGCATCCAGAATGCCGCGCCGGTTCAAGCAGATGCCGCCGCCGCCGCTGGTCTCGCGGGGTTCGCGCCCAACGCCACACAGCCCAGCCGGCCGCGCCCCGCGGAAGCCACGCCAGGGGCCGGTCAAGCGCCGCAAAGCCACGCTTCCCCGTCCGCGGCCAAGTCGCGGCTGATAACGCAGCCGGTCCGCTCAGGCACCCAGATCTATGCGCGAGGCGCCGACCTCGTCATCACAGCGGCGGTCAGTGCCGGGGCCGAAATCATAGCCGACGGCAACATTCATGTTTACGCCGCACTGCGCGGCCGCGCCCTCGCTGGCGCCGTCGGCGACGGCCAGGCGCGAATCTTTTGCAGCCGGCTCGAGGCGGAGCTGGTCAGCATCGCCGGACATTACCTCGTCAGCGATCAAATCCCGCCGGAACACCGGGGTTTACCGGTGCAGATCGCGCTCGTCGATGATCGGTTGACCATCGAGCGAAATTGACGCTCATCATTGTGGCGCGCCTTCACGGGCGGCGGGGGCCGCCGCGAATCGCTGTATTGGGGGCTTGCTGGAAAAGGGGGAGATCTATTGGCAAAAGTAATCGTGCTCACTTCAGGCAAGGGGGGCGTCGGCAAGACCACCTCTGCAGCCGCGATCGCCTCCGGGCTGGCTCTGCGCGGCAAGCGCACCGTCGTTATCGACTTCGATGTCGGGTTGCGCAACCTCGATCTGATCATGGGGTGCGAACGCCGCGTCGTTTTCGATTTTATCAATGTCATAAACGGCGATGCCAAGCTCAACCAAGCGCTGATCAAAGATAAGCGGAACGACAACCTTTACGTCTTCCCGACTTCGCAGACGCGCGACAAGGAGGCCCTGAAGCGCGACGGGGTCGAGCGGGTGCTCGACGAGCTGAAGGAAAACTTCGACTATATCGTGTGCGACAGCCCGGCCGGGATCGAGCATGGTGCGATCACCGCGCTCTATTTCGCTGACAGCGCGATCATCGTCACCAACCCCGAGGTGTCCTCGGTCCGCGACAGCGACCGGATCATCGGGATCCTGGCGTCCAAGTCGCGCCGCGCCGAACACAATCTGGAGCCGGTCCAGGTGCATCTGCTGCTGACCCGATACTCACTGGAGCGTGTCAAGAAAGGCGAGATGCTGTCGGTCGAGGACGTCAAGGAGATCCTTTCGATCCCCCTGCTCGGCGTGATCCCCGAATCGGAAACGGTGCTCAAGGCTTCCAACACCGGGACCCCGGTTGTCTTCGACGAGGAAAGCCCGGCGGGGCGCTCCTATCTCGACGCGGTCGCGCGCTTTGTTGGCGAGCAACGCGAAATGCGGTTTCTCCAGCCTGAGCGCCGGAGCATCTTCCGCAGCTTGTTCGGGAGAGCTTGATGCGCCTGTTGGATCTGCTCTTCCCGGAGCGCCGCAACAGCGCGGTGATCGCCAAGGACCGGCTGAAGATCGTGCTCGCCCATGAGCGGGCCAGCCGCGACGCCCCCGAATTTCTTCCGGCGCTGCAGAAGGATCTCCTCGAGGTCGTCGGCCGCTATGTCGAGATCCGTGACGACACGCTCCGCGTCAATGTCGGGAAATCGGCCGACACCTCGCTCCTCGAAATCAACGTCGAGATCGACCGCTCCCTGTTCAAGCCTGTAAACAACAGCGCGACTGTGAGGCCCCGGCCGCTGCCGACGGTGCGGCTCGAGCCGGAGAGCCAGGCAGCGCCCTGGGTCAAGCCAGGCTGACCGCCCTGGCGCCCGCCGGTGTGCCGCCCGACATTGTAGAGCGAGCGGACGTGGCGAAAAGGTAGACGCAGCAGACTTAAAATCTGCTCCGGGAAACCGGGTGCGGGTTCGAAGTCCCGCCGTCCGCACCAGCTAGATCAGAGACTTACACATATCGCCCGCGGCGAAGGGTCGCGGCGTGAAATTACTAGGAGACAAATAGGAGGAGGCCGGTCGGGAGTGTCCCGGCAGGAGCCTGCTCACCTGCCCTGCCCTGATCGCGTGCGAACGCCGCCTAGCTCTGCTTCTGCGCAGGAGCGGGTTGCTCAATCCTTAGAACTGCTTCTCTGCCAGTTTTCGCCTCGGACAATCACAACCCCATATCGAGGTGATGCATCGGACAATAAGGTCGAAACCAGCAGCTAAGATCGTGGTTGCAGATGGTGCCGGCGGCCTGTTGGAGGTCGCCGATCGCCGCTTCGACCGCGAGTGGCCGATCTCCTTTCAAGTCCCCGCATCGGAAGCTGAAAACTGGTTCCGCTACTTGGAGTTCGAGTGTGAGCGCCGCCAGTGGAGCAGTGCGGGCATGTCGCAGCAACAATCCCGCGAGAACAGCGGCAGCCTGATGCTACTTGGTGCCGGCGTTGAAAAGCTGAGCGTTGTCTGGGATCGGGCTCGCGGCGAGGCGCTCTAACATTCGTGCGCGTCCCGCGGCAGATGTCGAACTTGCGGACGCTCAAGAGTGCTTTCGCACGTCAACGAGCGGAGCCGAGCGGGCGCTACCGAGCCTCGATACCGCTGGGGCATCCTCGAATACCAGGGACGCGCTTGGCGCGGCGAGCTTTGGCTGGACGACAACGTTCGCCTCGGGCCGCCGTCTAAGCAATACGAGGATGCCACGCGCGGCCCGCGCGTTGTCGTTGTTGATGCTGTTGTCGATTGCATTAGCCAGGGACAGTTATCCGGCCGTCTTTGGCCAATTGCTTGAGAAGTTGGCGGCGTTCGTTTCAGTGGTGGTCAACGCTTCATTTCACCTGCCCCGGCAGGTCGGTCTGGACTTGGGCATTGACTGCCGATGGAACCGACTGCTCGGTGAGGCACCTCGGATATGTCGATGGCGTGAACCGTCCCCGCATGCTAGCGCGCGGGACATGTGCGCCCATCCCATTAGGACCGGCGGATATGACCGAACACGAGCTGATGGGGCATACTCGCCGAGCTCAGGCCGAAGCCGGTACGCGAGCCCTTGCCGCCGCCAAGGCATTACGCGCTGCCACGCTTCATCCAGGCCGTCGTCGCCGCGGTTAAGGGCGTTGATTATCCGGGCTCCAGCCGTAGAAGCTCCTTTGACCAACCGCTCGTTATTTTCCTGCCATTATGCCTAGGGCCTAAGAAAAAGGAACTCATGTTTACGCGTCTAGGAAATGTATTCGATCGTGTGGCGGGTGGTTCATTGTTTTGGGTCATTAGCTACTTTATTTTAATTTTTCTACAGGTAGAACGCTGCATTCTATGGCCCTTCATTGACAAATCAAACGAAGGCCCCCATCGCCGAGCTGATGGACCTGCAATCCATGGCAATACCAGTGACGGTTATGTTCACGTTGTGGCTTGGATACATGATTGTTACTTAGGATTTGCGGCCAGGCGTTGCAATGGTGTTAGCCGCGTTGATGTTAGTCGGTATTATCTGTACTTGGATACTGATTTATGCTGTCATATACAAATATATGGGCCTGATCGATGACGGAGTAGAAAGCAAAGACCCACGTACTTGCCTGTACTTCTCGATCGTGACATGGACGACGCTCGGATACGGAGATGTCCGCCCCTCAGTCGACGCCCGGTTGTTTGCCGCCTCCGAGGCATTAGTTGGCTATCTTTGGATGGCAATATTTATCGGTCTGTTGGCGGTATGGTTCAGGCAAGTGTTCGGAAATCAACCAGCGGAACCGGGCGACAACCTGAATGCGCCTGAGCACTAGACTACAACGGTGATGAAGTCTCAATTCGGCCCCGCCGATGACGCTTGGCGACGCCGCGGCCGGCGTCCGGTTGATCATCTGGTGCACGGAATGCCAGCATCAGGTCGGGCCCGATCCCGCTGAGCAGATCACATCTGCGATGTTCACCGGGATGGGGCTGCTCGGTATTGCGCCGAAACGCCCGTGCTCGATTGGCGCAAATGCTGGTCTGTTTCTAGCGCGGCAGCCGGCGGGTCGATATGGTGGTGACCGGGACCAAGTGGGGGTAGCGCCACCGTGGCATGCGCACACCGTCGCCAGAACCAGAGCCGAAACGCCAGACGCGCACTGCGCCTTCGGCGAGCAATCGCGCGCTACCGGGCTTCAAATGCCGCGGATGAGCAGCACAATCCCGGCCCCGACGATCATCATTAGCGAAACGGCGCCAGCTCCGGCCCAAAAGCCGGCGGCCCAGTCTTCCGCGTGATGTAGCATTTCGGGCCAGTTCAACATTTTCGATCTCCGTTGTTTGGCGTTGCATTTTGCAAAACGGTGTTTGCAGCTTCATCGCACGGGCTAAGCGAGAACGCCTTCAATAGACAGTCGCATCCGTCTACATCGATTAAAAATAGTTAAGGATGGTCTCATCTGGCGTGAGGTAGCTCACGGGGCCAGATTGCCGGACCCGTCCCCGCTCTGGTCTCTGACGGGGGCCAGCGGATGGTCCCACCGCGCGCCTCGGTGCGCTCCCGCTGGCCGTCTCCCTCGCCGGGCTTCGCTCGGTCACGCTCGCGATTGACGTGATCGGCTCGTCCGTTCGCAATGGGGGTCGCGCGAAACCGATATGGCCTAGAACCGGGTAGCGGCAGGCGCGTCAGTGCCATCGCGGGGGAAGCGGACGGGCCGCGTCGAACGAACCGGGGACGGCCAACCGGAGCGCCTCGGCGAAGAGTTCCCAAATCGTCAAATCGAGCGCCCTGGCCTGCTCTACCAGTTCGCGTGAAATGGTGATCGTCACCTTGGCGTGGCCTTCCGGCTTGAACTCGATCCGCGCCCCAGCACCGCGCTCATTGGCATCTTCAAGCTCGGCTCGGTCCAGTGCGGCGGCGATCACCAACTCCTCAGGATCCAATTTCACTGCTCGCCATTCCTCTCATCTCCCTGCCACCAATCCTGGTCGGCGGCGAAGGCCGACAGCAGCGTGCGCGTGGGTTCGTCTGACATGCACCCGCAAACCCTGAATTGCTGGCACGCGGCGGGTCTGCAACGGCCCGGTTCGGCAGCCGAGACATTGGCTTGGCAGCCCTGGCGGCTCCCGTCGCCCAGACGAAGCGCCGCTACGGCCACTGACCCAGTAGGTGGTCTAGCGGTGCCCACCACCCCCGAAGCCGCCGCCGTGGAAGCCGCCGGCGTGGGCGAAACCTACACCATGGTTGAAGCCACCACCCATGCCATGGGCGAAGCCGTGGTCGCCGCGGTGCGAGACATAATATCCACCATAGGGCAGATAGCCGTAGGCGAAGTCGGGGTAGCCGTAGTCGGTACAACCGTAGCTCGGGTCGGGCACTAGGCCGTCTGGACAGTACTCCTGCGCGGCAGCCGGTTGCCCGGCAAATGCCGCCACTGACAACCCAATGCCGCCAACCAACAAGAGCACTTTGCTCGACAGTTTGCTGCGGGTCATCGCAGCCTCCTTTGGGGATTTTGCCCCAGCTAGTTTAGACTAATTCCAAAATGGGAGAGCGGCAGAGTATCAACCAGTAAATTCGCTGTAACCCTTTGGCCCTTTTCGTCGCACCTATCTAGCTAATGAAGGGTTCCGCGGAGCTGCCAAGGGAAGCGTGGGGCCGGAGGTTCGTCCATTGCCACCGGAACCCACCCCACCTCGGGCCGCGCCCCGTCATCGCCGATCAGCCGGTTTGAGACAATAGCAAGCCCAGCGGACTTCATTGCCCAGGCCGAAGGCTGATTGAAGCGTAGACCGACGTAGAGATCGGCGGGCAGGCGATCGCTTCGGTCACGCGGCGGGGACACGGCCAGTGAGCGCCGTTCCAATGGCGCGGTTGCCTTCTGGCGCCGTCCGCGCGTCACAGCCCGCTACTGAAAGGCGGGGAAGGAGCGGCGCCGGGTTGGGGGGATCACCTCGACGCCGCTCCGCTCGGCTAGTCCGGCCGGATCATGATCGCCAATAGAACCAGCGCTGAGAATCTAAGCGGGGCCGCCATCAGTGGCAACCGGATGGCAACGAACCGAGCCAGTTCCGCGGCCTTCGCGCCGTCTCGGGCCCAGCAGGCTGCTCGGCGGATTTGCGGAACCGGCCTGCGACTTTCTTCCGCGCATTCCTCTCGGCATAGTTTGATTGACCATCGGCGATAGATTTTCGCCGCTCTGCTGATTGGAGGACGCCAAGGGCCAAGTTGGACGCCAAGGTCGCGATCGTAACCGGCGGCGCATCGGGAATCGGCGCCGCGTGCGCGGCGACACTCGTGCGAGGCGGCGCTAAGGTCGTCGTAACCGACTTGAAAGATACCGCAGGTCGGGCGGTGGCGGAGAAGATTGGGGGCGCCGGGGCGAAGCGATCTTTCTTCGCCAGGACGTAAAGTGTCGAGGAGGGCGGGCCGGCAATAATCGAAACCGCCCAGGAGCGCTTTGGACGTCTGGACGTGATGGTGGCCAATGCCGGGATCGGCATTTTGTGCATGGCGGTCGAGATGTCGTTGGCCGACTGGCGGCGACAAACCGCAGTAAACCTCGACGGGGTGTTTCTGTCGGTCAAATACGCCGTGCCGGCAATGCGCCGCGCCGGCGGCGGGCTCGATCATCATCATGTCGTCGGTGGCCGGCCTCAGGGGACCGGCCGGCGTGGCCGGCTACTGCGCCACCAAAGGAGGAGTGCGGCTGTTCGCAAAAGCGGTCGCGATGGAATGTGCGGCAGCGGGCGACGGGATTCGGGTCAATACCGCCCATCCTGGGGTCATCGACGCGCCGATTTGGACAAAGATAGCCGGCTCGGCCGGCCGCAACGTGCCGCTCGATCCGAAAGAGATCGCCAAGCCGGGGTGCCGTTCGGGAAAGCCGAGACGCCGCAAGACATCGCGAACGGAATACTCTTCCTCGCCTCGGACGCGTCCAACTACGTGACCGGCGCGGAGCTCGTAATCGACTGCGGGATGACGGGCGGGGCAAGATCGCGCTGGAGCTGACCCGTTCAAGCTGGAGAGGTGGCTCCCGCCGCTTCTCCGGAGATGCGATCTTCTTCAGCAGCGTTTATCATTTCCCTTCCCCTTTGCGGCAGGTCAGCGCAGAACCACGCCAGAGACGGAGAAACTCATGCAGCTTATGTACTTCACCGAGCAGCCGATGTCGGCCTATCCGGCCGAGGAAGGGCTGAAGTTCGGCGCCACGGCGCTGATGTTTTCCAACAAATACTTCGATCCGGTGGCGGGGAGCCGGCTCTATAACGAATATCTTGAGCATTACATCTATGCCGAGGAGATGGGCATCGAAGGCTTCATGCTGAACGAGCACCACAATGCGCCGTTTTGCATGCAGGCGAAGTGCAACATATTTGCCGCGATCCTCGCCGCGGCGACGAAAGAGGCGAAGATCATCCTCCTCGGCAACCCGCTGCCGCTGGCCGAGAACCCGGTGCGGCTCGCGGAGGAACTGTCGATGATCGACATGATCTCCAAGGGCCGGCTGGTTTCGGGCTTTGTTCGCGGCGGCGGGCAGGAGCAGCTGGCCGCCGGCGTCAACCCGGCCTTCAATCGGGAGCGCTTTCAGGAGGCGCACGATTTGATCGTCGCCGCGTGGACGCGCGAGGGGCCGTTCCGCTGGGAAGGCACCCATTACCAGCACCGCGTCGTCAACCCGTGGGCCGTGCCGTTGCAGAAGCCGCATCCGCGGGTGTGGATCCCGGGTGTCATCAGCCCCGAGACGGTCGTCTGGGCCGCACAGCGCGGCTATCCCTATATCGCGCTCAACACGCCGATCGATCGCACGAAGCGGATCTGGGAGATCTACGACAACGTCGCAGCCGAGGCCGGCTTTACCGGCGGTCCGGACTATCACGGGATGTTGAAGCAGATCCATGTCGCCGAGACCGAGGAGAAGGCGCTCGCGAACGCCGCCCAATTCAGATGGATGCAGGGCGAATTCACCGGTCTCGCCCACCCGGTGTGGAGCACGCCCTCGGGTTACGGAAGTCCGGAAAACCGCCGTGCCTTTGTCGAGTTTGCCTCCGGCCGGTCGAAAAACCCTCGCTATCGCCCGGAGCTGGAAAAACAGCTCGAAGATTTGATGATCATCGCCGGCACGCCAAAGCAGGTGATCGCCAAATTGCGCATCCTGCTCGAAGAGACGCGGCCCGGCATTCTCGGCGTCTGGGGGAATGACGGCAACGTCACGCACGAGGACGCGAAGACCTGCATCCGCCTGTTGGGGCAAGAGGTGTTCCCGGCGGTGCGCGAGATGGCCAAGGAACTCGACCTCAAGAGCCCGTTCGAGACGAACCAGCCGGTCAGCGTCGACTACATGAACGGGATCAAAGAACCGGCGCGGGCGGCGGCCGAGTAGGGGCAACCACCGCGGCAAGATCGGTGTTCGGGTGGCGATGAGCCGCACCAGGTCGGGGGATCCAGGGATTATACTCCGCCGTTCGCAAGGTTAACCGCTGGTCAAGACAGGAGGCTGCCATTTCGACGGAAGTCGAACTCAAGCTCGCTGCTCGGTCAGAGGATCTGCCCGCACTGAAGCGCGCGCTCATGGACGATGGCGCGGGTCAGCACACAAGAAAGGCTGATCAGCACCTATTACGACACGCCGAATTCGGCACTCAAGCAGCGGGGGCTGACCCTGCGGGTCCGCGATCAGGGCGGGCATTTCTTGCAGACCGTCAAGGAGGGAGACCTTGCTTCGGGGGATCTCCTGTCGCGCGGCGAGTGGGAAGATGCGGTCGCCGAGAGTCGACCCGACCCCGATGCGACGCAGAGCGGCCCGCGCTTGCCGGAGGGTGCGGCCGCCGATCTGCGGCCGTTTTTCGTGACCGAAGTCACCCGCACGATCTTCGCGATCGAGCCGGTACCGGGAACTACGATAGAGGCGGCGGTCGACGAAGGTGAGATCCGGGCCGTCGCCAAGGACAGGGCCGAACCGATCAGCGAGGTCGAACTCGAACTCAAGGGCGGTGACTGCCGCCGCTCTCTACGATCTCGCCGTGCAGCTGCAGGAGGTGGCCCCGCTTCGTATCGAGACTCGCAGCAAATCGGAACGGGGCTACCACTTGGCGGAGTGCGGCGATGCCGCCCCGCCGGCGGTTCACGCAGAGACCGTCATCCTGGATCCCGATATGACGGTCGAGGCCGCCCTGCAAAAGATCGGCCGCAGCTGCCTGTCTCAGCTGTTGCGCAACGAGCCCGCCGTGCTCTCGGCCCAGCCGGAGGGCGTTCACCAGATGCGGGTAGCCGTGCGGCGACTCCGCTCGGCAATTTCCTCGCTGAAGAAGATCCTTCCGCAAGAGGACGTCCGGTGGGTCACCGAGGAGCTCCGTTGGCTCGGCGGTACGCTGGGGCCGGCTCGCAATCTGGATGTATTCGCAGCCGAATTGGTGCCGGCGGCCCGCACCGGACTTCCGGACGAGCCCGGTTGGGACGATCTCGCCGCCGCACTCGACCGGCTCCGAGCTTCGGCATACGACCAGATCAGGGAAGCCATTCTATCGCAGCGCTATACCGTCAGCATGTTTCGCCTCCTGCGGTGGTTCGAGGCGTCCGGCTGGCGTCGGCATTCGGCATCGGATGATCCGAATCCAATGACCTCTCCGATCGGTGAAATAGCCCCCGATGTGCTCGATCGACGCCGTCGCAAAGTCAGGCAACGCGGCAAGGGGTTCGGCAGCCTGGCGCCCCGAGAGCGGCACAAGCTGAGAATCGCGGTCAAGAAGCTTCGCTACACCATCGAGCTTTTTGGCGGCCTCTTCGATAACGACGAGTTAGACCAGTTTGCCAGGACGCTGAAACGTCTCCAGAGCGACCTCGGTTATGCGAATGACGTCCGCGTCGCGCACGAGTTTGTCACCGAGCTCTTTGCTCGGATCGAGCCGCGTAGCCCCGCCGCTCACGCTTGGGTTGCCGTGCTCGAAACGCACGACCAAATGCTCGCCAGCGGCGAACGAAAGCTTCGCCGTCATCGGCGGCAACTTAACGATGCGGCGCCGTTCTGGCGCAGCCAGAAAGGTCTAGGCGGCAGCGACCGTCGCAGGTAGCGGACAAGTGACCCCTGTGCCGCCGAGGCCGCAATAGCCGTTAGGGTTCTTCGCCAGGTACTGTTGGTGATATCCCTCGGCAAAGTAGAACGGCGAAGCCTCGCGGATCTCGGTGGTGATCTTGCCCAGCCCCGCCGTTGCGAGCCGATCCTCATAGGCCTGCCGTGACGCCTCGGCGGCGGCCTGCTGTTCTGGCGAAAACGTATAGATGGCAGACCGGTATTGCGTCCCGACATCGTTGCCCTGCCGCATGCCCTGGGTCGGGTCATGGCTCTCCCAGAACAGCTTGAGCAATGCCTCGAAGTTCGTGAGCTTCGGATCGTAGACCACGAGCACGGCTTCGGTGTGTCCGGTGAGGCCGCTGCATACCTCTTCGTAAGTCGGGTGCGGCGTCGAGCCGCCGGCATAGCCGACGGCGGTGACCCACACACCGGGGGCCTGCCAGAACACCCGCTCCGCGCCCCAGAAGCAGCCGAGCCCGAAGAGGGCCTTTTTCATGCCGCCGGGATAAGGTCCGGCAAGCGGATGATGGTTAACGAAATGCTGCTCGGGGAGCGGCATTGGCTGGTCCCGTCCAGGCAGACAGTCCTCGGGCCGCGGAACGGCCAGCTTATCACGCATGAACGGCCACATCTTGCTCGCCCTTTCTGCGAAATGCGCTAAAATCAAAATGTAGGGAACCCGCGCGCCTCCGCCAACGGTTACCACCCAGCCCCGTCAAAAAACGGTCAAAGCCGAACTTGTTACGGGACCATTAATTCCGCAGTGCCCGAACTTCGGGTTTCGCGCTAAAATCATCCTCTCACTTGGGGGGTTCAAAACGACATGATGCGCCGTTCCCTTCTGACCGGTCTCTTGCTCTGTTTCGCGACCGCAGCCTCGGCAGCGCCACCACTGGTCAATCCTGCCGATGCGGTGGCCTTCATGAACACCCTGTGGGATCGTGCTGTCGAGGTACTAAACAACAAGACTGATCCCGCGATGAGGGAAGCTCGCTTCCGCGAGCTGTTCCGCACCGATTTCGATTGTCCTGGCATCGCCCGATTCGTACTCGGCCGTTACTGGCGGACCGCGAGCCAAGAGGAGCAGCAGGAATTCGTAAAGTTGTTCGAGGATTATGTTGTTTTCGTGTACACGGCGCGACTGTCGAATTTCGGCGGCGAGGCTTTGAAAGTCCGCGGCAGCCACAGCGACGGCGATGGGGTCATCGTATCAACCGACGTGATCACCCCAGGTGGCGCTTCACCAATGAAGATCGATTGGCGACTGGTGGCCGAGAACGGGACCTACAAGATCAGCGACGTTATCGTCGAAGGCATCAGCATGATGGTCACTCAGCGCTCCGAATTTGCGTCGGTCGTGCAGCGCAACGGCGGTCAAGTGCGCGGCCTCATCGCGATGATGCGGGATAAGACGGCGAGCGCAGCGCGTTGATCGCGCCCCGCTAAATCGAGCCCCGGGCGCCACAGCGGCCTACCGGTCGTGCTGTATCTGGACGAGGAAAAGGTTCGGGCGCTGCTGCGCTGGGATGAATTGATCCCGGCGATGGAGACAGCCCTCGCCGAGTTCTCCCTGGGGCGGGTTGTGCAGCCGGTGCGCAATATGCTGACGGTGGAAGAAGGAAGGCGGTATCTCGGCATCATGCCGGCGGTGGCGCACGAGGCAATGGGGGCCAAGCTCGTCAGCTTCTACCCAGGCAACGAGGGAACCGGCACACCGACGCATCACGCCATGATCCTGCTGTTTCGTCCCGACACCGGCGAGCCGCTGGCGGTCATGGACGGCCGCCTGATTACCGAGATGCGGACGGCGGCAGTGTCGGCGGCCGTTACGAAATATCTCGCAGCCCCCGACGCTCACGTGCTCGCACTGGTCGGCAGCGGAGTGCAGGCGCGTGCCCATTTGCAGGCGCTCTCCCGGGTGCGGTATTTCGACGAAATCCGAGTGTGGAGCCGCACTGCCGCGCATGGTGCGCGGTTTGCCGAACAGCATAATGCCAAAGCGATGCCGATCGCCGACGCGGTGCGCGGTGCGGATGTGGTTGTGACTGCTACGAATGCGCTCCAGCCGATCCTCGCTCGGGGATTGGCTCAAGCCCGGCGCGCATGTGAATGCCGTCGGCTCGCCGCGGCCCAATTGGCGGGAACTCGACGACCGGGTGATGGCCAACATCCTCGTCGTGGATTCGCGCGAGGCAGTCCTCAAGGAATCCGGCGACGTGATCCTTTCCGGAGCGGAGATCTACGCCGAGGCCGGTGAGATCTTCGCCGGAACAAAAGCGGCTCCCTCGTCCGAGACGACGGTGTTCAAGTCCGTAGGGCTCGCGATCGAAGACATCGTGACCGCGAAACTCGTCTACGACAAGGCAACGAAAGCCGCCACTGCCTGAGGTTCAGCGCCCAGGGGGGAGAGGGGTGGGTAGGTGAGTTCGTCACACCGCAATCGGGAGCGCTCGATCAGGCAGGCATCGCCATACGAAAAGAAGCGATAACCGCGGGCGATGGCGTGAGAGTAGGCGGATTTGATGCGTTCGAGCCCGGCGAGTGCGGCGACCAGCATCAACAGGGTCGAACGCGGCAGGTGGAAATTGGTCAGCAGCATGTCGATCGCGCGGAAGCGGTAGCCGGGCATGATGAACAATCGGGTGTCGCCGGCAAAGGGCCGCACGTCGCCGTTCTCGGCTGCGGCGGTTTCGAGGAGGCGCAGGCTCGTCGTTCCGACCGCGATGATGCGCCCGCCCTCGCGCCGCGCCGCGGCGATCTGTTCGGCGGTCTCGGCCGAAACAACTCCCCATTCGGCGTGCATCGGGTGATCGCGCGGATCGGTGACCTTGACCGGCAGAAAGGTGCCGGGCCCGACATGCAGGGTCAGTGTGGTCCAGCGAATGCCGTGACGGGCGAGCGCCTCGAGAAGGGAGGGGGTGAAGTGAAGTCCGGCGGTCGGCGCCGCAACGGCACCCTCGGTGCGGGCGAAGATCGTCTGATAATCCCGGCGGTCGCGCGGATCGCCGCCGCGTGGCCGCTTGATGTAGGGCGGCAGCGGCATCGAGCCGTGGCGGGCGAGCGCCTCCCGAAAAGCCGCAGCATCGAGCTCGAACCGCAAGGTCACGTCACCCTCGGGGTGTTTCTCGCCGACCACGGCGAAAAAGTCTTCGGCGAAGACGAGGCGGTCGCCTGTCCGCAAGCGCCGCGCGCCCTTCGCAAAAGCGCGCCATGAGCCGCCGCCGAGGTCGCGGTAGAGCGTGACCTCGACCACCGCCTCGCCGCGCCGGCCGGTCAGCCGCGCCGGGATCACCTTGGTGTCGTTGAAGACGAGAAGATCGCCGGGACGCAGCAATGCCGGCAGATCCGAAATCCGCCGGTCTTCGAACCCTCCCGATGCGGGGATCACCAACAGCCGCGCCGCATCGCGCGGCTCGCACGGATGCAGCGCAATCCGCTCGCGCGGCAGGTCGAAATCGAAATCGTCGATGTGCATAGCCACCGGGCCGGAGATGGCGTCCCAACACGTCTTTCGTCAATCGAAAGCACTGGGCGGCGCAGTTTTTGCTACAATTTCGAGGTCAACTCGGAACGTCGGAGATAGGGATGGCTCACCGGCTGACACGTCGTGAATTCGGGATCGCCGCCGGGGCGGCGACCTTGGCCGGCTACGGCCTTGGCCGGAATGCCCGCGCGGCCGACACGAAGACGTTGCGCTTTATCGCCCAGTCGGATCTGCGCGTTCTCGATCCGATCTGGACGACTGCTTACATCACCCGCAATCACGGCTACATGGTGTTCGACACGCTGTTCGCGATCGATGCCGAATTCGCACCGCACCCGCAGATGGTGGGTGACTACAGCATCTCGCCCGACAAGCTCACCTATCAGTTCAAGCTGCGCGACGGGCTCAGGTTTCACGACGGGTCGCCGGTGCGCGGCATCGACTGCGTCGCCTCGGTCAAGCGCTGGATGGCGCGCGACGGGCACGGCCAGGCGCTCGCGACGGTGCTCGACGAGATCAGGCCGGACGGCGACAAGGGTTTCACGATCAAGCTCAAGGAGCCGTTTTCGCTGCTGCTCGACGGCATCGGCAAGGTGTCGAGCCTGGCGTTGTTCGTGATGCCGGAGCGGCTCGCCAATACCGACCCGTTCCAGCAGGTCACCGAGATGGTGGGGTCGGGACCGTTCAAATTCGTCAAGGACGAGTTCGAACCCGGCCACCGGGTCGTCTACGTCAAGAACACCGACTACGTGCCGCGCAAGGAGCCGCCGAGCTGGGCCTCGGGCGGCAAGGTGGTCAAGGTCGACCGCGTCGAATGGCTCTACATCCCCGATGCGATGACCAAGGTGGCGGCGCTCAATGCCGGCGAGGCCGATTGGTGGGAGAACCCGCCGCTCGACATCGTCCCTGTGCTCGCCGCAAACCCCGACATGACGATCGCCCCGGCCGACCCGCTCGAAAACACGATCATGGTGCGGTTCAATCACCTGTTGCCGCCCTTCGACAACGTCAAGATGCGCCAGGCCGTGCTGGCGGTCGCCGACCAGGCCGATTTCTTGGCGGCGCTCGCCGGCGACCGGAAGAACTGGGATTTGTGTCCGTCATTCTTCACCTGCGGCACGCCGATGGCCAACGACGCCGGGTCGACTGCGCTGAGCGGCAAGCGCGATTTCGACAAGGCGAAGAAGCTGGTCGCCGAGGCCGGCTACAAGGGCGAGAAGATCGTCGTGATGGATGCGGTCGATCAGCCGGTCGCGCATTCGCAGGCGCTCGTCGTCAGCGAATTGTTGAAAAAGCTCGGCCTCAACGCCGAAGTGCAGGCGGTGGATTGGGGCACCTTGGTCACCCGCCGCGCCTCGAAGGAGCCGATCGACAAGGGCGGTTGGAACATCTTCGCCACCGGCTGGGTCGGAGCCGACGCTCTCGATCCGGTGGAAGAGCTGCCGCTGAAGACGAGCGGCGCGACTGCGTGGTTCGGCTGGCCGAGCGACGACAAGCTAGAGGCGTTGCGGGCCCAGTGGATCAAGGCGGCGACGCTGGACGAACGCAAAAAGCTCGCCGCCGCGATCCAGGAGCGTGCGTTCGAGGTCGTGCCCTATATTCCGACCGGGCAATGGAAACCGGTGACCGCCTATCACAAGAACCTGAAGGGGGTCATCCAGGCGCCCGCGTTCCTGATGTGGAACGTCGAGAAGACCTGAGCGGGGCTAATGGCTACTTGACGACCAGCACGGTGCAGGGCGCCAGGCGGACGAGACCGGTCCGTAGTACCTCCGATGATCCGCTCATAGAGCTGCGAGTGGCCCATAAAGCCGACGACGAGCAAGTCGAAGCCGTGCTGCATTGACCAGCCCGATCGATCGCGTCGACGACATGGCCGGGGACGAGATGGGTCTCGATCGTCACGCCGGCCGCTCGGGCCTGGGCCTTTGCCGCTTCTATAACGGGGACGAGGCGATGGTTCGCCTCGTCCTTTTCCTCCGCGATTTCGTCGATGCTTGCCGGGAATCCGCGGCAACTCCTCGACCGTAACCATGTGCAGCTCGGCGGAATCCTGCCGGGCCAGCTCGATTGCGGCGGTGAGCGCCTTCAGCCCGCCCGCCGAGCCGTCGTTCGCGACCAGTATTTTGGCGTACATGCTACTTTCCTTCCCCAGTGGCCGGCGCCGCGGATGTCCGGTGGCGAGCGGCTTGAAATCGGGCTGGAACCAGCGCTGCGCGATCAAGGTCGGCACGACTGCGCTGCCGATCACGGCGGTCAGCAGGATCGTGTATTGGCGCTCGTCGATGATGTGATTGGTGAGACCGAAGAGCGCCGAGATCGATCCGAAGGTCAGGCCGGTCGACATCATCAACGTCGTGTACATGCCCTCTTTCCGCTCGAACCGGAAGATCGCGCGTCAGCGGCAGAATGCCGACGAATTTGGTGATCATCTTGACCGCGAGATAGATCACGATCAGCCCCGCGGCATCGACAATATCGGCGGCTCGCACCAGCGATCCCGCCTTCAAGAAAGTAGAACGGGGTCAGCACCGTAAAGGCGATGACCCGGGTTCGATGCATCAGCTCGCGGTCGCCGAGAAAGACCGGGGCGAGCACCATCCCGACCAGATAGGCCGGCAGCACGGCCTCGCTCTTTGCCGTATTGGCGAGCCCGCCGAGCAGAAACAGGATCACCAGCACGAACTTGATCTGCGGCTCGCTGACGCGCGATCCGATCCTGGCGAAGAACCAAGGCGTGACGCGTGGCAGCAGCAAGAGCGCGATCACCGTCGCCGCGGCGAACCCCAGCAGCCAGAAATTGTAGTTGGCGAAAACGAGGCCGAGCGCCAGCACCGTGCCGATATCATTGATGAAGCAGGCCGCCAGGATGACCTTGCCGATCTCGGTATCGTTGAACCCGGTCTCGACCATGACCGCATAGACGACCGCGACCGAGGTCGTCGACAGCGCGATGCCGGCGATCTGCGCCTGCGGCCAGGGCCAGCCCGAGACGAAATGCGCCCAGGCGAGGACGCCGAGATAGGGCGCAAAAAAGCCGACCACTCCGATAGCCATCGTCGACCCGAAATGACGGCGAATGATCTTCGCGTCGATCTCGGCGCCGGCCAGAAAGGTCAACAGGATCGCGCCGAACCCGGCGAGATAGTTGACCCAGGGTGTGAGCGGCATGTCGACGATGTTGCCGGCGATCGCGCCGATGATGATCTCGAGCAGGGCTACCGAGACCGCGACCCAGGCCTGCATCGACGCGGCAACCAGCGCGAGCCCGATCCACAGCGCCGAGGCGAACCAGATGTTGTCCATCGCAAAACCCCTCATGGACGGCGCGGCGGATCCGCGCAAGACCAGCCGCCAGGCGGGCAAAATGAAACCCGCCGGGCGGCGGGTTGTCGACAGACCCCGCCGCGCATGTCATGCGGCAGGAGTCATCAGCCCAAGCGGGCGGTTATGGGGAACTCCATCCCCTTAGTCTCGGGTACTGTAATACTCTTCGAACCTGCCGATCAACGGTTTGGATCATCTCCTACGGACCGCACCGGAAAACCGCGGGGCGGGGCGCCAGCCCCGTTCCGACGAGGAGCCGGAGCGGATCAGCACGGAAGCAGCCGCTATGCCTTCCGATGCCTTATCGCACCAGCCGTCTCAGTAATCGGCCTTTCCCGGGATCACTGCACGCACTCCGCCTCGCGGATTGACCACGTCGCCGGGCCGGCGCGGGATCAGATGAACGTGGCAGTGAGAGATCGTCTGGCCGGCAACCACGCCGATATTGACGCCGATGTTGAACCCGGCGACCGAAGGATCGCGCGCGAGGATCTCGCACCGTATCTCCTGGAGCAAATCGTCGAGTGCCCGTCTTTCACTCGGTTCGAGTTCGAAATAATCGGCAACGTGGCGGCCGGGAATGATCAGCATGTGCAGCGGCGTCACCGGCGAGGTATCGCGAACGGCATAAGCAAGGCTGTTGCAGATGACGATTTGCTCCTTGTCCATTGTGCAAAACACGCAGTCCATTGGTGTCAGGCGCATTGTCTCAGGTGATAAGTTTCGTTGACTGATCGAACCGTAAACTCGCCCGCGGAAAAGTCGATCTCGTTGATCGCACAGGGATCCTGGCCGAGCCGCCGATAGCGCGACAGCGGCAGATCGAGCGCGTGCAACAGGATGATGCGGTTGACGCTGTCGTGCCCGACCACCACGACCGTTTCCTTCGGATGCCGCCCGATCACGTCGCGCAATGCCGCGACGGCGCGAGCGAGCACATCCTGCAGGCTCTCGCCGCCCGGGATCGCCGCCCAATGCGGCGCCCGGTACCAGGTGTCGAGCGCCTCGGGCCATTTGCGCCTGACCTCGTCCGGGGTCAAACCTTGCCACTCGCCGTAGTCGATATCCATCAGGCCCGGGACCGGGGTCGGTGTCAGGCCAAAGGGTCTTCCGATCGCCTCTGCGGTCGTGCGAGCACCGGCTCAGCGGGCTGGCATAGAGGGCAGCCGGGGTCCAGCTCGCCTCAATGCGGCGCGCGGTCGCCTCGGCCTGCCGGCGGCCCTCCGGAGTCAACGCCAGATCGGCGCGGCCGCGAAAGCGTTCCGGCGAAATCCCTTCGACGTGACCGTGCCGAACAAGGATGATCTTGGTCATGCGGTCGTCCTTTCGAGACCGGCAGGTTAGGGTTACCTTGGCACGGTCATTTTGCAGGGAGCCGCCGCAATGCCCGCCGATCCGAACCGCGTCATTCTGACAGGCGAAAACCCGTTCATCCGCCTCAGCGTCAAAGACGGCGATCCCTTTACCACTAATGCCAGCTTCTGGCGCATCATTACCTGCCCGGCGGGACCGGGACATGTCCTCTATCTCAACAGCGAGCTGACCGGGAACCGCTGGCGCATCTACGCCGACAACATTGCGATGGCGCGGTGGCTGCAGTCGACGGTGCAGGGCATGCTCAACCCCGAGACGGCGGACACGTCGATCCCGGTGACCGAGGCGCAATTCACCAAATCCGGCGATCCGCGGTATTTCTGGACCGAGGCGCTGAAATCGCGGGATGAGGAGATCGGCCTCACCTGGTATCAGATCGGCGAGCCGCTGCTGATCCACACCCAGCCCAATGCGGAGCCGGGACGGCCTTATGGAGTGTGCACGTTGCTGATCCCGGCTCTCGGCGCCCGCCTCACGCGAAACGGCGTCGAGGCAGCAGGCCGTCCGTGGCCGAGGGAGCGCGAAGGGCGGCCCTTCAGCACCTGCGCACTGGCCTTTTCCGAGAGCTGGACGGAGGCACGGTGAGACCTTCTGCCTCCTGACCGGTCATTGCGAGCGCCAACGAAGCAATCTGGGGCCGCCGAAAGTTCGTCCGGTCGGCATTGCTTCTCGCGCTAAGCGCTCCCCGCAATGACAACGCTGCTCGCTAAATATCGGCGTAGGCGCGGATTTCGGCGCGCGCGCCGGGGTGGGTGACGGCGCCCTTCTCGGCGTCGCCGACGGTCTGCGAGTAGCGCCACAGGCAGCCCGATTGGTAGTCGTTGCGGCGCGGGGTCCAGACGCGGCGCCGCTCGGCGAGCTCACTTTCACTCGAGCGCGACATCGAGGGTCCCGGCCTCGGCGTCGATCGTGATCATGTCGCCGTCGCGCAATAGGCCGATCGGGCCGCCGGCCGCCGCCTCCGGCCCGACATGGCCGACGCAGAAACCGTGCGTCGCGCCGGAGAAGCGGCCGTCGGTCAACAACGCCACCTTCTCGCCGACGCCCTGGCCGTAGAGCGCTGCCGTCGTCGACAGCATCTCGCGCATGCCCGGCCCGCCGCGCGGCCCTTCATAGCGGATGACGATGACGTCGCCTTCCTTGTAGCGTCGCTGCTCGACCGCCTCGAACGCATCCTCCTCACGGTCGAAGCACAATGCCGGCCCGCTGAAACCGCAACTTCTTCATGCCGGCGACCTTGACGATGGCGCCTTGCGGCGCGAGGTTGCCCTTCAGCACGACAAGCCGCCGGTCGGCGACAGCGGTGTCGAGGTTGGCCGCACTACGTCCTGGCCGGCTGGGACCACCACATTGCGCAAATTCTCGGCGACGGTCCTGCCCGGTTACGGTGAGACAATCGCCATGCAGATAGCCGCCGTCGAGCAACGCCTTCATCAGCATCGGCACGCCGCCGATATCGTGGAGATCCTTCATCACATAGCGGCCGCCGGGCTTCAGATCGCCGATATAGGGCGTGCGCTTGCAGATCTCGCCGAACGCGTGCAGGTCGAAGTCGATGCCGGCCTCGTTGGCGATCGCCGGGATGTGCAACCCGCCATTGGTCGAGCCGCCGGCAGCGGCGACGACGGTCGCAGCGTTCTCGATCGCCTTGCGGGTGACGATGTCGCGCGGGCGAACGTTGCTGCCGCAACAGCTCCATGACCGCCTGGCCCGAAGCCTCGGCATAGGCGTCGCGGAAATCGTAGGGCGCCGGCGCACCGGCCGAGCCGGGCAAGCGCGAGGCCGATCGCCTCCGACACGCAGGCCATTGTGTTGGCGGTGAAGAGACCGCCGCACGAGCCGGCCGACGGGCAGGCGACGCATTCCAGCTCGTGCAATTCCTCGTCGGATAGCCTGCCGACGCTGTGTGCGCCGACCCCTTCGAACACGTCGCCGATCGTCACGTCCTTGCCCTTGAAACGGCCGGGCAGGATCGAACCGCCATACATGAAGACCGACGGCACGTTGAGGCGCAGCATCGCCATCATCATCCCGGGCAGCGATTTGTCGCAGCCGGCGAGGCCGACGAGCGCGTCGTAGCAGTGGCCGCGCATCGACAGTTCGACGGAGTCGGCGATGACCTCGCGGCTGACCAGCGACGACTTCATGCCGTCATGGCCCATGGCGATGCCGTCGGTCACCGTTATCGTCGTGAACTCGCGCGGTGTGCCGCCCGAGGCCGCGACCCCCTTCTTTGCCGCCTGCGCCTGGCGCGACAGTGCGATGTTGCACGGCGCCGACTCGTTCCAAGTGGTTGCGACGCCGACCAACGGCTGCGCGATCTGCTCTTCCGTCAGGCCCATCGAGTAGAGAAACGCACGGTGCGGCGCCCGCTCGGGTCCGACGGTTACATGCCGGCTCGGCAGGCGTGACTTGTCGACCACCGGATGGCGAACATCGTCGGGCATCTTCGGATCTCCCGTTGGCGGCAATGAAGGCCCCCACCGTACCCATCCGGTAGGGCTTGATCAATCCCACCCAAACACTTCGCCGGGCGGGGAAATAGCGGAGAGGAGCCGCGATTCCGGGGATAATCGGACAGCAACGCAAGTCTGGTCGAGGAGTGCTGCGCCAATAACGCGGCTGGCACCAGCGGCACCAGACGGCGCCAACTACCTCCGCACGGCCGTGAGGTCGGCGTGTAGAGGCGGTCTTGCCATGCCGCCTCTACCTCGACGAAGCCGACTATCGGTCGTCAGCGTCGCGCCCAGTCGACGCATTCACCGGGGGATTAACCGGCACTTGAATGCCCGATAGGACCCATGCGCGCTGGCTCGGGGCGAAACGCGGCGCCAACAACCCATCATTGATTTCCCGCGTAACGGCGAAGCGGTTGAACACCGTCGGCGGCAGGAATAGGCGTTCGTTGTTCGGGAACCCGTCCGTGGCGGTGTCGATGTCGCCTCGAGCGGCTGTGATGATACCCTCGTCATTCTCGGAAACGCGTCGGACCTCGGCGGCATACGCATCGAACAATCGTTGCTGAAGATTTCGGACCTGCGGTTCGAACGAGGCTAGCCGTTCGTAGACATCGAGATAAATCTCGTTGGCGAGGCCGCTGGGAACGCCGCGCTCGCGAAATTCGCGCTGTGCGTCGACATCGCCGTCGAACTTGTCGGGATCCCGCGGAAGGTTGGGGTTGTCGCCGACTTCCTGCGGTTTATTCTCCTCGCCGCTTGGTCCTGCGCCGGGAACGATCGACTGCAGCTTGCCGATCTCGCCGTCTTGGAATGCGTCAGGAGCTTGCCCGAAATTGTCCGGGAAGCCACCTGTGAACGGTAGCTCATAAAGCGGGTGAATCCAGTTCGTCCCCAGATAATTGAACTCCCAATAGGAGTGGACGTCCGATTGCTGGAAGGCATTGTACGCCCCCATGCTTTCGTTGATGGGAACAACATTCGTTTGTTTGTCCGGGAAGTGGTCGGCGGCGCTCGGGAAGTGAGGAGCCTGGCCGTCGACCGTGAAGATGTTTCCCGTCACATTGTTGCCGATGCCCATCCTCTTCAGGATGTCGGCGTCGCGTTGCGTGAGCGTTCCGAATTGAGCGTGACCGTCGTTGCGAGGAGCGGCGACATTGGGGACGGTGATGTCATGGATCATCCACCCTTCATACCAGCCACTCTCGTTGTTAATGACGAACAATGGCGAAATGTCGGTGAAGACATCGTTGAAGGCGCGGGGATTGTTTGGATCGGTGGGAAGCCCGGGCTTGGGCTCCAGGACCACACGCACGGCGCCGACCGTGGGCAGTCCGCAATTTCCCCCGGTGGCGGTCAACTGCACGTTGCCGTCATTCACCCCGGGGATTATGGCGGTAAAGACGTTGGGTTGGAAACCCGTCGTGTCCAACAAGTAGTACTGAAACAGCTGGCTGGCTCCGTCTGCCTCGTTGAACACCTGCAACGGCAGATAGGTATGCGGCCGGTTGGCCAACTGCGCCAACCGATCTTGCAGCTCGCCAGGTAGATTAGCAATATCCCCACGGCTGCGGATCGCAGCTTCATCCGATGCAGCGGTCGGGTTCGGGTGGCACGGCGGCGGTGGTTGTTCCGCTCTGGCTCGATCAATGCTCGAAACTGCTGGAACAGTGAGTGCCAACACAGAGCAGAACCCGACGGTTCGCGCCCCGTTCATTGCTTGTCTCCACATGAACTCCTTCCTCCATTTCCTGTGATGGACACGGGCGAACGCTCCCCACTCAGTCGCCGAGGAACACACGCCTGTGACTGGGTCAGTAGGACTCGACGGACGCTCCTTTTATTCCGGAAGAAAATTTCGTGAGACGCGTGCAGCCGCTGTTCAGTGCGGCTGTCGCGAGGCGGTCAGCGAGAACCAGGCGGGTCATCGCTCGCCGTGGATCTTGTAAAATTTTCGTGAGCGGCCAGCCAACTGAGGCGGATGCGCGGTTGCAAGCGCCTCCTCCCGTGCCGTCGCAGCGAGCGACACAGGGTTTCGTCACTCAGATATTTGAGGCCGTCCGCCCGGACAAGGGCGGTGATTTGCCGGTCAGCCGGCGGGCTCGCAACCCGCCGCAGGGCGGCGGGTTAGCCACCGATTTAGTTTGAGGATATTTTGCCCTCCGGGCGAACGACGATTTTCCCGGTCATATACGGGTGAATCGAACAGAAATATTCGTATTCACCCGGTGAAGTGAAGATTTGGGAGAAAGTGTCGTCGGTGTCGAGCGCCGCGGATTTGAACTTCCCATCCTTCTCTCTCACCGAATGCGGGCTGTCGTCGTCGTTCTTCCAGGTCACTGTTGTCCCGGGAGCGACGACGAGCATCGGCGGCGAATAGTGGAAGTTGTCGATCTGGACCGCTGCCGCAATCTGCGCGCCGGCTCCCGCCGAGGGCGCCCAGGGTGCGGCCGCAAAGAGCGCCACCGCTCCCAGGGTACCGAGCAATAACATCGTTTTCGGCACCATGGCTCAGGCTCCCATCACGCGCTGAGCGGGGTTTCAATGATTGCGAGCGGGCTCTTGCCGCGGACGTAGTTGACCGTCCGCACGCCGAGGACCGAGTGCAATTGCTCGGCCGGCACCTTCATCGGCCCGGGAGCGGGGGCGCTTCCCGGCGCCGGCTGCGGGAATGCGGTCGACCGCGCGGTATGGAACGAGACGTTGCCCTCGACCTTTTGCTGGATCTGGTGGATGTGGCCGTTGAGCACGGTGACCGACCCGAAGCGCTTCAGATAGCCGAGAGCGCGGGGAGCGTCCTCGGTGCCCCATCCCCATTCCTGGTAGATCGTCCACAACGGCAGATGGGCAAAGACGACGATCGGCGTGCTCGCCGACAGGCCCTTTGACGTCCTTTTCCATCCATTCGAGCTGGTCGTCGCCGAGCTTGGCGAGGCCGGCGGATTTGAAGCCGGGCTCGAAATTGAAGACGTTGATCAGCGCGACGGATTAGCGCTGCCTAAAACTTCGGCTTTCATGCGCGCGGCGCGGCGCCTCATTCCCTGCGGCAGCATGGCCTCGAGCGTGTCGTCGCGGCGCCAGAAATGGTGGTAGAGCGCCGCCGAGGCATGAAGCGCAATCAGGCCGAGGAGAAGGAGCCCGACCGTCTCGTGCACCTCCAGGAGCTGCTTCGCGAGCGGGCGGTCCTGGCCGATCAGCGCCGGCAGCTGGCCGAGGAAGAACAGGTTCACCCGGTCGCCGTGCGCGTTGGTCTGGAGGAGCCCGAGGATCGGCTGGGTCAGCAGGAGGGCGTAGAGCGCGTATTCGCTCCACTGCGCCGCGAACCGCATCGCCTGCGGCATGTCAGCGGGCCAGTTGGGGAAGCGCGCGAATTGGCGCCAAACGAGCCGACCGAGTGTCACGACCCACACGGTCACGCCGAACGAGCGATGCAGCTGGATGAGTGCAACAGCCTCCTCCTTGGACGATGCGAAATCGATCGAGAAGGCGAGGACGAAGATCGTGGCGACGAGGAACAGGGTCAGCCAGTGCAGGAACCGGATCACCGGGTCGAAAACGTGCAGTTCGGGATCTCTCATCGGTCCGCAGCATCGGAATACCTCACTCTCATGCCCCTGCAGGGCCTTCAGGAGAGGAGATCAAATCGGCCGCGCGTTTATTCCCGCGGGCCCTCACGCCCGTGCCGAGTTTTGGTGAGCGGGTGCCATGTCCTACGAGAGGGGGGACGGATACTAACCTGCTACCCAGGCAAAGCCGCAGACGCGGCAGCTGCGCCGCCGGTTTGATAGTGAGCGCGAAGCAGCAGGGAGCGCGCGCGATGAAGGCGGGACATGACCGTTCCGATCGGCACGCCCGTTACCTCGGCGATTTCGCGGTAGCCGAGCTCGTGCAGCTCGCGCAGAACGATCGATCTCGCGCAGCGGCGCCGGGAGCGCCTCGATCAGCGGGTCGAGAAGCCGCAAATCGGACCGGCTTTCCAGCAACGCCTCGGCATCGATCGCGGACGTCGCGACCGCGCCGCCGAGTTCCTCCTCCGCTTCGAGCGAGACGACATCCGCCGGATGGTTGCGCTCGAGCCAGCTGTAGCACGTGCGCCGCACGATCTTCAGCACCCAGCTCTTGGCATCGTCGCCGCGATAGCTGTCGAAATAGCGAAACGCCCGGAGAAACGCCTCCTGCACGACATCGGCGGCATCGGCATCGTTGCGCGTCAGCCATCGCGCGAGCGCGTACGCGGCATCGAGATGGGGCAGCGCGATCGCCTCGAACCGCGCCTGACGACGCCGATCGGGGTTCCCCGACATTTGCCCTCGCGCGATCTCGCCCGGTTCCGTGACACAGTCGACCTCGGGCGTGGTCGCGGGGAGGCGAGGAGCACCCCGAAGCCCGCGGAACCCGCGTTTCGGGCCGCTCTTTCCGTCTGCTCCGAGGACATTCGTCAAGATTGAGATCCCTTCCCGGTCCAGGGTTACGCGGTGAAGGTATGAAGCTGGATAAGATTAAAGTCCTTGTCGGCGCGGGTGATATCTCCTGAAATCCTCTAAGGCGTCACTTGCTGACGCCATTTTGCTGACCAGGTGTCGCCGCGGAGCGAGGAGCTCCTTCACCACTGCGACCACCTCGGGCGTCGGATTTTGGGCCGCGGAACGTTGCGCGAACCCAAGCTTGACGGCCATCATCGAATATGAAAATTTATTAAAAGTTCTAAAAGCGCTCGCCATGAGGCTGACCAACGAAGCCCTGGGGGCTGTCGAGTTCGGCCGGTTCCGGTTGCTGCCGCACCGCCGCGAGCTCCGCGCCGACGGAGTCGCCGTCGAACTGGGCAGCCGCGCGTTCGATGTGCTCATGGTCCTCGTCGAGGCGCGCGGCGCGCTCGTTACCAAGGACGAGATCCTGAGCCGAGTCTGGCCGGACACGGTGGTAGAAGAGAACAACCTGGCGGTCCAGATCTCGACGCTGCGCAAAGCGCTCGGGGAGGATCGGGATTCCATTCGGACGGTGTCCGGCCGGGGCTACCGGTTCGTCGCCGAGATCCGCACTTCGCCGGCCGAGGCAGCGCAATCTACTCCGTCGAGCAATCTCCCGATGACGGTCTCCAGTTTGATCGGTCGCGAGCCCGAGCACCAAGAGACATCGGATCGCCTGGTCGGTGTCTTCGACACCGCCGACGCTAGCTCGTCATCGAGGCAACCGTCCCGTCGTCTTGATTGGAGAGTTCTTGCCTCTCATTTAGCCCGGTTGCTGGTGGCCTCGTTCTCTCGGGTTCTGCACTCCCGAGATCAGACCTCGCCAGAGATTCGCTCCATAGCGGTACTGCCACTGGAAAGCCTTTCCGGCGATCCCTCGCAAGATTACTTCGCTGACGGCATGACAGACGAGTTGATCTCCGCGCTGGCGCAGATCAGCGCGTTACGCGTGATTTCCCGCACCTCGATAATGACCTATAAACGGGTTCGCAAGCTCTTGCCCGAGATTGCTCGCGAGCTGAACGTCGGAGCAGTTGTCGAAGGAACCGTGTTGCGTTTTGGCGACCGAGTTCGGATTAGCGCCCAGCTGATCGAGGTGCCCCTCGAACGGCACATTTGGGCCCAGAGCTTTGAGGGGGACCTACGGGACACGCTGGTACTCCAAAGCAGCGTTGCTCGCGCTATCGCCGAGCAGATCCGGGTCACAGTGACTGAACAGGAGCAGGCGGCGCTGCAGAACTCGAAGCCGGTGAACCCGGTGGCCTATGAAGCCTACCTCAAAGGCCGCTATTTCATCAACAAGCGAACCGGAGATGGCTTGAAGAAAGCGATCGAGTATTTCAGCCATGCGATCGAAAGGGATCCAACCTACGCTGCTGCTTATTCTGGCTTAGCTGACGCATACGCATTGTCTGGCGATTGGAAGTATGGGGTCCTTTCTCCGCAGGATGCCTTTTCCAAAGCCAAGGCAGCGGCGAAAAAAGCCTTGGCTTTGGACGATAACCTTGCTGAGGCCCACGCCTCGCTCGCTTTCGCTTTGGACCTTTATGGGTGGGATTGGGAGGCCGCCGAGACCGAATACCAGCGCGCAATCAAGCTGGATCCCGGCTATGCGACGGCCCATCAATGGTATTCCTGGCATCTTATGATGATGGGGCGGCATAGCGAGGGCATCCTTGAGTTGACAAAAGCAGAAAGCCTAGACCCTCTTTCCCTAATCATCAGCGCCGACATGGCGGACGCGTTGTGTGTCGCTCGCCGTTATGAAGAGGCAGTGCAGAAAAGTAAGAAAATCCTGGAGATGGACCCGAATTTTGCCGTCGGCCATTATGAGCTGGGCCAAGCGCTCGCGCAAAAGAACCTGCATGACGAAGCAATTGTGGAATTTCAGCGAGCGATCGAACTTTCCGGACACAGCGGGGCCTTCAACTCCTATCTCGGCTACACTTACGCCATGTCAGGACGAGAGGAAGAAGCAATCAAGATTGTAGATGACTTGCAGGCCCGGCATGATCAAAACCCTTCTGCCGATGCCGATATCGCCTTGATTTATGTGGGTCTCGGCGATCGGGACCAAGCGATGATCGCGCTCAACAAGGCCTATGAAGCGCGCTTCAAAGCGTCGATCCTCCTGCGGCCGGCCTTCGATCCTCTCCGAACGGACGCTCGGTTTCAGGATCTCTTGCGCCGTATCGGGCTCCCTCAGACCGAGCGCGACCTGCTCCACTGATCGGCCTCCCCCCGCGAGCGGACACAAGCGGGGAGAGGGGGAAGGATCGGTCACGAGGACTTGCCGGCGGGTTTGACGATGATCTTCCCGACCATGTAGGGATGGATCGTGCAGATATACGGGTACTCGCCCGGCGCCCCGAAGGTGTGGGAGAACGTGTCGTCGGTGTCGAGCGCTGCCGATTTGAAGGTTCCGTCCTTGTCGCCTATCCGATGCGGGCTGTCGTCCTCGTTCTTCCAGGTCACCGTCGTGCCGGCAGTCACGGTCAGGGTTGCTGGGGCGAAGGCGAAGTTGTCGATATTCACGGTGGCCGGGCTCGCCGCAACCTTGACCGCCGTCTCGCCGGCAAGGACCTGGGTGAGACCGGCAAGCAACAGCAACCCCAGCGCGACCGCACCGAGCAAGACTGCGCCACGCGAGGGCCGTGGCGCTCCGTGGAAAATCGTCGACATGGCTTTACCTCTCAAGCGACGAGCGGGCTGTCGATCAGGGCGGGAGCGCCCTTGCCGCGGACGTAGTTGACCGTCCGGATGCCGAGGTATTTGCGCAGCTCATCGGCGGGCACCTCCTTCATCGGACCAGGAGCGGGAGCGGTGCCCGGCGCCGGCTGCGGAAATGCCGTCGAATCCGCGGTGTGGAAGGTGACGTTGCCTTCGACCTTCTGGATGATCTGGTGGATGTGGCCGTTGAGCACGGTCACCGAGCCGAAGCGCTTCAGATAGCCGAGCGCGCGGCCAGCGTCCTGGGTGCCCCAGCCCCACTGCTCGTAGATCGTCCACAGCGGCAAGTGGGCCATCAGCACGATCGGCGTACTCGCCGAGAGCCCTTTGACATCCTTCTCCAGCCATTCCAGCTGCTCGTCGCCGATCTTGGCGAGGCCGGCGGATTTGAAGCCGGGTTGAAATTCGAACACGTTGATCAGGCCGATGAAGTGCACGCCCGCCGTGTCGAAGCTGTACCAGCCTTTGCCGTGGGTGTTCTTACCGTAGCGTTCGAGATAGGCCTTGCCGTTGTCGGCGTCGGCGACGTCGTGCTCGCCGGGTATGTAGAACACCTGCTTGTTGGCGGACTTGATGATCTGATCGGCTTGGTCCCACTGCTCCTCCTTTGAGAGGTGGCTGATATCGCCGGTATGGACGAGAAAGGCGGGCTGCGTCGGCATCGCCTTGATCTTGTTGATCGCCTCGGTGAGCGTGGCGCTCGGGTCGGGGTTTGGCGGCAGATGAAAGCCGATATGGCTGTCGCTGATCTGCACAAAAGTGAGCGCGCCCTGAGGCGCCTCGGCGGCGGCAGCCCCGCCGACCAAACCGAGCGTGCGTGGTACGCCGCCGCTTAAGGTCCAAACGACCCCGGTTCCTGTCCAGGCCATGCACTTCAACAGGCCGCGGCGGTTCATCTTCGCCCCGGCCATTATCTCACGATCAGCCATGTCTCTTCTCCGATTGGCGTTGTGTGGTGCGCTGATCCAGACTGCCGTTCTGTCAGGTTTATTCCCGGGCATGGGATTATTCTGCTCTGCCCCCCTCGGTCGCCGTATTTCGGAGAGCGGACATTTTCGCGGTTCCGACGAGCCGCCGCCCGAAACCTCCCGGAATAAAGCAAGAGGCAGCCGGTCTTTATAGGTGCTGGATCGACTGGCTTTAAACTCAATCACTGAGGTCGTGACATGAAAATCTTAGCTCTGGGCGCCACGGCTCTGGCGCTGGTTACTTTTGCAAGCCTGTCAGCGGCAATGGCGCAAGGGCCAAGAGCTTCGGGTGGGAATAGTTGGCCCGGCATTTCGCAGCCGGCCGCAACAAATCTCGCCACCGCCAGTCCGCACTATGAGCTGCAGTACCACTACACAGGCCACCATCCCCGGTGGGTTGGACAATGGGTGCTCGTCCGATAGAGGTCAGCCAGCACCAATGCCGGTGGGCCGGCCGGCTCCCGGCCGGCCGATCGCGCCCGCTTCCGCCGTGAGCTGAAATAATCCCCATAAGCAATCCCCTTGCACTGCAGGATCAAGCTTTCTAAAGGACAAGGCTTCGGTGCCGATGCGCAGGGAAGAATGTGATGCGTTATGTTGCGTGGCTTGCCGTGTTGCTCCCGCTGGCGGCCTGCGGCTCGGTCGGCGCGGGCCAATCGGCGACCTTGATCTTGAATAATCCGACCTGGGACCGCGTCAACGTCGAGGCAGTGATCACCACGAGTCCCAATTGCGACAATCGCGATGCCTATGTCTCGACCCAGGACTTCGTGATGACCAAGGACCGGACGCAGCGGATCGAAGCGCCAAAGGCCGAGAACATCTGCTGGCGCCACGACAGCAATCCGAACAACCCGATCGCCGGCGTCTGGTCGGGGTGGAGCCGGGCCACGATGTTTCCCGGTCAGACGTACGAAACCGAGTTATAGGGTTCGACCTCCTCCGGCCCGAGTTCGATCAAGGCGCGCAGGAAAGATTCGTCCCGGCTAGGAAGGGCTGCATTCCCGAGGATCCGGATGGCGGGCACAGCACCCACGCCGGAGCGCTGCTCGAGGGTGCCGTCGTCGCGCTCCCCGAAGACCCGCCGGAAGCAGCGCGAGACGAGGTAGTCCCGGTATTGCGGAGGCTGCTCGATTGGCTGCCCGTCGTCCCACCGGTGGAACCGCCGCTCCCGGCGGATCCGGTTGCCGAGCCCCCCGTCGTTGTGCTCGGGGTCGCCTGAGTGGCCGCCGTGGGGCTGACATTTGTCGTCGCAGGCACCGTCGACGCGGAGGTCCCCGGAGCGAGTGTCACGATGCCGTTGCTTGTGACGCCTCCCGGTGTGGCTGCAGTTTGCGCCAGCGCCGGGAAAGCGGCCGCGATCAAAACCAGCACTGCGTAACGAACTGCATATCTCATGGGCATTACACAACCGGCACCGTGCCCGGCCCCAACCCGCGGGTCAAGCCCGCGGGGACTGTGGATCGTTGATGATTGGCTACTGATGGTGGTCTCGGCTTTCAACCGCAGTCGCGTACGGGGCGGCGTCCCAGAACCTCGATTTCGGCAGACGCTCCGGGGCGTCGAGCTGGAACGGTTTCCACCTCTCGGAGGGAGATGCATCGATGAGAGCATGAACGCGGCCTTGCGGAGCGAGCAGGAGCGACAGAGCCTGAATTTCCGAATACCAGGTCATCTCCTTCCAGAGAAGAGGATTGCGCGGGGCCGCGATTTCGAGCGCTCTCCGCCACGGAACCCGCCCTTCCCGTCGCTCGATTATGCGTGTTACGGAACCGAGCGTATTGGCCCATTGCCGCGTCATCACGATTTGGGCGACACTCTGAGTAAGCAGCAATCCAAACAAGACCAGAAGGGCAGGCTTTGAAAACAGGAATTCCGGTTTCACACCGCTTCTCCAAGCCGCCCACAGCGCAAACGAAAGCACCGTTGTGCCGAGCACGGGCAACCCGCGCCCGCTGAATTGAGCGACGGGAGTAACGGTCCATTCCGGTGTAAACGCCAATAGCGCAGCAACAAGGAGGAAAAAGCTAACAGAGCTCAACAGAATAGGCTGGGCTATTTCGCCTTTGTTTTGTGCGCGGATTATCGAGAAAATGCTGACGAATGAGACAATCGTGACGACTGCGGTGAGGTTTACTGCTTGCAGCTCGACAAACGCGAGAGCGAAAACGCCAATTAGGAAATCTCCAACATTGACTAGATCGCGGGGATGCAGGATGACCGAAATCAGGTAGCAGGCCGACCAGATTGCGGCGGCGGAAATCGCGAATTGCGTCGACCGCTCGAATGCCGAGCTACCACGCATGCGCATGAGGGCGATAGCGGCAATTCCGACGAAGAATACAACTGCAGATTCGTGAGTTACTGCTCCCAACGCCGTTAGAAAAATGGCGAGAATAGCTCCCAAGAGGCTACGCGTCCGGAATAGTACCAGGAAAAAAATCATCCAGAGCAAACAGGACGCAATCATGCCCTCACCAATGGCCGCGAGGCTGGTCATCGGAATTAAGGCCACTAGATTGATCAGAGGACCGATGATCCATCCCTTCTCTTCACGCGGGAGGATCAACCAGCAGCTCCCAGTCAGGATGATGGGCCAACCCAAAGTGCCCAAAGTGAACAGTCGCGCAAGTGTCGGCAAGTCCGTGACGCCAGCTCGTATTCCGAGGATAAGAAGCGACTGCTGGAGGAGTTGAACCAGCTTTCGCGCGGGTTCCAAGAGATAAAAGTCTTCAGAAGACAGGATATGCACGATGTAGTTGGAGCCGTCTGCGAACATACCTCGCATTTCGGCGACCGAATACAGCATCGTTGCGGTTGAAAGTGTAATTGCGAGCAGAAATAAATTTCGAACGGTCACAAAGGTGGATGAGTTCGGCAGCGTTAACTGTTTACTGAGAACGATTTGGAGGTTTGGCACCAATGCTCTCCTCTGGTGCTTTCAGTGAGCTCTCGTTTAGATGATTTGGCTGCGACAATCCGAGTCTAGCACATCGGCGAAGGCAGCGCGGCCAGCGTTGTCGGATTAAGTTGTCTCAGGCGAGAGGCATGGAGCTACGCCCAGGCTCATCCCGCTGTAATCGTGGTTCCCCATCGAGTGCCGGTTCTGCGGTATATGTACGGGGGTGAGGGACCCCCGCTCCATTCTCATCACAGGTGCCAGCAGCGGCATAGGCGCCGCTTTGGCCCGGGCCTACGCCGCGCCCCAAACCCAGCTAGCGCTTTGCGGCCGAGACGCCGCCCGGCTCGCCGCGGTGGTTAATATATGCCGCGAGCGCGGGGCCGAGGTGATCGAGGCTTGCCTCGATGTTACCGAGGCGGCGGCCGTTGCCGCCTGGATCGACGACGCCGACCGCGCCTCGCCGCTCGAGTTGGTGATCGCGAATGCCGGGGTTCAGGGCGGTTTGTGGCGGGATGGCGCCGGCGAATCGCTCGATGAGTTGCACCGCGTGATGGAGGTCAATTTTGGTGGCGTTTCGAACACGCTCCATCCGGTGCTTCCGGCGATGCGCCGGCGCCAGCGCGGCCAGATTGCGCTGATCTCCTCATTGGCTGCCCTGCGTGGAATACCGTTCTCGCCAGGCTATTGCGCGAGCAAGGCGGCAATAAGAATTTACGGTGAGGCGCTGAGGAGTTGGCTGGCGCCGGAGGGGATCGACGTCTCGGTCGTTTTGCCGGGTTTCGTCGAAACGCGTCTGTCCCAGACGGTTGGCGGACCCAAGCCGCTAATGCTGCTGCCCGAGCGTGCCGCCAATATCATTCGGCGTGGCCTGGCACGAGGTCGTCGCCAGATCGCCTTTCCCTATCCGCTCTACCTCGGCATGCAGCTGATGCGAGCACTTCCGGCGGCGTTGGTCGATCCTATCCTGCGCCGCGCTAGCGTGGACATCGGTCCTTATGCTTGAGTATTTCGTGTAATGAGCCCGAAATCCGCGAATTTCATTCGTAGTTCGAAGGTCAAGTCATGCGCCGCTGGGATCGCCTCCAATTGCGCAGGGCGCATTGCACCGCATCGCCCGGTCTGCTCATCTTGCGCCAGGAAAGATACCGTCGCCGCCGATCACTGAAAATCCGCGGGTTTCGGAGGGGGACCAAAGCGATTTGGATCGCAATGCGACGAGCCCCGTAGATACAGTCGAGCACGACATTCCACACGCGACTCATTTGCGATAACGGGTGAACGAAATAGCCGAGCTTGCGCTGCTCTATTCCCGCCAGCCAGGCGAACCGCGCGAGCCGATGGGCCGGCCACGACTGCGCTCTCGCCAACGGATCGAATGATGGATCCTTGGGCACCGGACGCCAATGGACCTGCTCTCCGTCCGTCCGCCCAAAGGTCGAGGAACCGAACACGGGGATTTCGTCAACCCGGTCGAAGGGGTAAGGCGTCGCGTCGAGGGCCAGGAAAGCGAAGACCCGCGCAAGCTCGCGGGCCGGATCGGCTGTCAGATCTTCAAACCGGATCAACTGGCACCGCGGGCCGTCAGCACTCGCAAGAAAGGACAAAACGCGCCGGACGGATTGGCGCCAGCCCAGCATGGCCTCTTCATATGGCCAGTTGAAGCTCCTGCGCCCCGATTCGATCGTCGCCGGCCCGTCCCGCACCAGGACCACCACCCGAGCATTCGGAAACAGGGTGGCGGCGGCCGCGATCCCTTCCGTTGTGGGAGAGCGGAGCACCAGACGGAAGTCGCCTACCCGCCCCTCCTGTTCCAGGCCAGGGTCGGCAAAGCGCAGCAGCGCCGCGCCGATATGCATCGCCAAGCGGGATGCCCCGCCCAGGCGCCGGAGCCACCAATCGTCCCAGCTTTCGGCAACCGATCGGCAAAAATTCAGCAGTGTCTCACTGTTGGCGAGGAAGAAATCCTCCGGAACCTTGGATTTCCGACATTGCGGATGTAGCAAAAGCAATTTTTCCAGATAATTCGACCCGCTTCGCGGGCATACGGACAACAGTATTATCGGATTGAGCTGCTGAGACTTGTCGTGCTCTGGGAGACGATGTTCTTCAGGCCTCCGGCGATCGGTCGCTGGGCGATCCGCGGCAGCGGGCGGGTGCAACCCTGCTGACATTCGCTCCTCAAATCGCCTACGATTTTAGCGAGCGCTTCGCCAGAGCTCGCTGAGGCTGGCGGCCAACCCATACGCGGCCGTTCGGTGATAGGGCGAGCCCTCCGGCAACATCCCCGTCACCCGATCATGCGCCGCTGCCAAATTGTGATACGGGATGCCGGGAAACATATGATGGATGGCGTGGAACCGCAGCCCGACCGGCGCCCACAGCGGGATCAGCCAGGAGCGCCGTGGATAGTTCAACGAATTGAGCAATTGCTGGGTCGGCGTCATTGGGTCACCGAAGGAGCGATAGCGATGCGCCGCCAAGGTGCGCAAGCTGTTCAGGAGCAGGCCGGCGGCACTGATAAGATATAGCTGCACCAACAGCTCCGCGTTTATCAGCCCAGTAGCGAGGGCCCCGGCGATTGCAAGGAGGTAGGTGAAGACGCCGGCCTCTTGGGCACGCCAGCCACGTGCCTCTTCCTGCGATGGCGGGTCACGACGGTAACGCTGGCTGACAACCAGGGACGAGGCGTGAACTGCGACCCATTCCCGAATTCTCGGGCTGAACCAGGATAGCGGCCCGAGCACGCCGAATCTCAGCACACCCGCGGGCAGCCCGAGAAAGCTGGAGGAGGCGAACATCACGATACCGATGCGGTTACCGGGGCGCCCCCAGGGCATGTATTCCCCGTCCTTCGCGGTGCCGTAGGCGCGTCGCGCGTGGTGGTCGCGATGCGACCCATAGAGAAAGCTGGGCACCAGCAAGGGAATGCCGCACAGCAGGTTCCACGCGAGTTGGAACCCCGGGACGCGGCCCGGCGACAGGTGCGCGAGTTCGTGGATGAATACGACCGCCCGATACAGACAGAGAACTGCAAGTACGGCGCCGAGAAGCTTGAGCGGGTTGTTCAGCGGCAGGACCACACTAGCCGCAAACCCGGCGTAGAAGCAGGTGATCGAGGCGAGGAAGTCGATCCAGTAGAAGGCGGGTCTCGGAGTCAACAAGTCGTCAAGCGCTCGCCGCAACTGTCCGATGGGCAGCTCGCCCTCGAGGGCTTCGGGATGATCCTGAGATGCAGACGGCCCCCCCGGAGCATCTCCAGATTCAGATCCCGTCACCGAGCGGTCTAGCAGAATCAAAATCTCCTCATTCGGCTGCTTCGACAGGCGCGACACACACTACTTTCTGGAATCCCGGTTTTCCGATAGGGTCCGACCTCGAATAACATAAGGCGGCCACCGTTCGGCGGCGGACCTATCTCCAGGCTGGCGGTTTCTTTGCTCCGATGCTGATGAATAGCGCTCGCACTCTCGACGCACCAGATACGGCGTGCGCCGGCCCAACGCCCGTGCCGACCCCGGCGAGAGGTAGCCCTGTCGAGGTGACCGCGCTCCGCGGCCGGCGCGACCGCAATCGCTTTGTCGACCTGCCCTATCGCCTCCATCGCGACGATCCGAACTGGGTCCCGCCGCTGCGTCGAGACATCCATCGGGTGCTCGACCTGAGCCGGAACCCGTTCTTCGATCATGGCGAGGCCTGTTTCTGGCTGGCATGGCGCGACGGCATACCCGTCGGGCGTATCAGCGCGCAGATCAATCACCTCCACCTCGAAACCCATCGCGACGAAACCGGCAATTTTGGCTTGCTCGAGGCGATAGACGACCAGGCCGTTTTTGCTGCGTTGCAGCGCACCGCCGAGAATTGGCTGCGGGAGCGTGGCATGCGTCGGATCCTGGGTCCGTACAGCTTGTCGATGAACGACGACATCGGCGTTCTGGTTTCCGGTTTTGAAACCCCGCCCATGGTGGGCATGCCGTATACACCCCCTTATTATGCCCAACGCCTCGTCGCAGAAGGGTACGTCAAGGCCAAGGACCTGCACGCGCTGCGGGTCACGCTTGCCGATATCGTAACAAGACACCTCCACCAGCTCGAACTTGTCACCGCTCGGCTTCGTGCGGAAGGGCGAATCGCCGTGCGCCCTCTCGATCCCGCCCGCTTCGCCGAGGAAATGCGGCTGGCTCTCGATATCTATAACGAGGCCTGGACCCAAAATTGGGGGTTCCTGCCCGTGACTGAACGCGAAGCCAAACAGATCATCGATCAGCTCGCGCCTGTTCTTCCGCCGCAAAGTGTGGTCTTCGCGCTTGCCGATGGTGAGCCGGCGGCGATGCTGGTCGCTCTCCCCAACCTCAACGAGATCCTCGCCGATCTCGACGGCAGGCTGTTTCCGATCAACTGGCTCAAATTGTTGTGGCGGTTGCACTTCCACAAACCAAAAACGGCGCGGGTGATGCTGACCGGGGTGCGGCAGCGGTATCGCAGATCGGCATTGAGCATGGCTCTCGTCACGATGATGCTGGCGGAGATTCTGGACGCCGCGCGCCGGGTAAATATCGAGATGGTCGAGTTCTCATGGATCTTGGAGGATAACAAACCCTCCCTCGAGGGCTGCCATGCCATTGGCGCGCAGCTCGCCAAGCTCTATCGCATTTACGCCAAGGCTCTGTAAGGACGCCACACCCGCGTCGCGACCTATGCGGCCGAAAGAGCTTTGTCATCGGCTGGCGCCAGATGGGGGGCGTTCCAGAGACCAAGGTCGATATCCTCGATCTGCCGATCGATTTGGGCGATCACCTGGCGCGAGAATGGGCCGTGATGCAAATAGAGGGCGCTCATCATCACCAGAAACCGCAAGGCCCGAGGGTTGTGGGTGGCGGTGTCGAGGACGCTCTTCCAGAATTGCCCCGCTGTTCCGGGACCCGCATCCGGTAAGCGCCAAACCAGCCGGCCCAGCAAGCGCAGGTCGCGCAACGTTTGCGGCACCGATGCCTTGAACCTGGGCTTTCCGCACCTGAGCATACGGCCGACACGGCGCACCCGGCCGAAATAGGCAGCCGGATCATAGACTGCGTCCAGCACCGCCCGGTAATCCGCGAGCACGTCACGGCGCGGGCGTTTTGTTTGAAAGTTGAGGCCGATCGTGCATTGATCGCCAGTATCCTGCGGGCCGGGCGCGTCAGCACCGGGAAAGAGGCGCCCCTCGCGCAACAGACGCCGCCCCAATTGCGTTGTGGGCAGTGCGTACAGCAACCCGACCGTGCACACCGGGATCGCCGTATCTTCGATGCACTCGATCATCCCTTCGGCGGTATTGCCCTTCTCGCTGTCAAAGCCGACGATAAAGCCGGCGAACACGAAAATGCCGGCATCGTAAATCTTGTAGATGCTCTCCTGCAGGCTGCGCCGGGTGTTCTGCTTCTTCCGCATCAAGACCAGAGTGTCCATATCGGGACTCTCGATCCCAACGAAGATGCCAAAGAAATTCGCTGCTGCCAGCGTACTCAGCAATTCGGAATCGTCGGCAAGATTTATCGACGCTTCGGTCGAAAATTCAAACGGAAAGGTCTTCTCGTTCTGCCACCTCTGTAAATCGGGTAGAAATTTCTTGAGAGCCCTTTTATTGCCGATCAGGTTGTCGTCGACAAAATCGATATGGCCGCGGTAGCCGAGCGCGTACAAGGCGTCGAGTTCGGCCAAAACCTGCTCGTTCGTCTTGGTTCGCGGCACTCGGCCGTACAGCTCGATGATGTCGCAGAACTCGCAATTGAACGGACAGCCGCGCGAGAACTGGATACCCACATGGAGATAATGCTCGAGCTTTAACAAATCGAAACGCGGAGTCGGGCTTCTCGTGACGTCGGTCTGCCCCATCGGCGCCTCAAAAACGCCTTCCTCGGCTCCGCTCCGCCACGCAGCCACGAAATCTTCCATGATCTCCTCGGCCTCTCCGAGAACCCGGAAGTTCGCGCTGCTATAGATACCCGGCGTCGAAGTGACATCGGGGCCGCCGACCACGACCGGCTTCCCCAGCGCGCGGCACATCTCAATGATGCGGAGGCTATCGGGCTGCTGAAAGAGCATTCCCCCGGTCATTACCAAATCGGCCCATTCGAGGTCGGCCTCGGTGAGGGACTCGGTGTTGCGATTGACGAGCCGAACCTCCCAGGATTGCGGGAGCAGGGCGGCGACGGTAATCAGGCCAAGCGGCGCCGCCGGATAACGCGCCCCCGTCAATTCGCATGTCGCCTTGTAATTCCAGAACGAATCGGCATTGAAACGCGGAAATATCATCAGCACCTTGCAGGCGTCGATCGTCATCTCCGAAACCTCTCAAGACCGCCGTTCACCCGGAACGGCCACCAAACCGGCGCCACTCTTCATCGACGATGCCTATCGTCCACCGGATCTGGTCTTCGGTGTGGGTGCCGTTGATGAAAAATCGCAACCGCACCGCGCGCTCTCTCACCCCCGGATAGAGGATCGGCTGCACGTCGATCCCACGTTTTAAGAGGGAGTTGGTCAAAGCAACGCACCGCTTCGTATCGCCGACGATCAGCGGCACGACCGACACACCCTTGCTGGAGCCGGTCGGCAACCGCCTTTCGCGAGCCAGTTCCAAGAACAGCCCAGCGCGCTGGCGCAATTCCGCGACCCGTTCGGGCTCAGCCGCCATCACCTGGAGCGCCGCGAGCGCGGCCGCCGCATTGGCCGGCGAAAGGCCGACGCTGAAGACAAAGCCGGGGGAGTTGAATTTGAGATTTAGAATCAGCGCGCGGGAGCCGGCGATATATCCGCCGCAACTGGCGAGCGCCTTGCTCAGCGTGCCCATCCAGATGTCGACGTCGCTGCCGGAAAGCCCGAAATGCTCGCGGATGCCGCGTCCCCTTTCCCCCAATACCCCGAGCGAGTGCGCCTCGTCGATCATCAGAAAGACCTTGTGGCGTTCGCGCAGCTCGACGAAGCGCGGCAGGTCGGGGAAATCCCCGTCCATGCTGTAGACACCTTCGAGGATCACTACGACGCGCTCGTAGTGGCGGCGATGACGTTGCAGCAGATCGTCGACCATCTGCCAGTCATTGTGCCGAAAGGCGATGCGTCGGGCGCCGGAGAGCAGGGCGCCCATTTGAATGCTGTTGTGCACCAGCTTGTCGTGCAGGATCAGATCCTTCGGCCCGAAGAGGTGCGCGATCGTCGTGACGTTGGTCCCATGTCCGCTGACAAAGGCGAGACAGGCCTCGGTATCGAGAAGCTCGGCGAGCGCGCCTTCGAGTTCGATGTGGATGGGCCGTTCGCCGCCAACTATGCGGCTCGCCGACACCGACGTGCCGTAACGATCGAGCGCGTCGGCGACCGCCCTCTTCAAAGCAGGATGGCCGGATAGCCCCAGGTAATTGTAATTGGAGAAGCTGATGTACTCGCGCTCGCCGATCCGCGTCGTGTCTCGCACGAGGCCCTGGTGAAAGCGGAAATAGGGAACCCCGCCGATTTCGGGCGGTTCCAGTTCGGCCATACGCGCCAGCAGGTTCAGATAAGCCGGATGCAGATCGAGGCGGTAATGCGATTCGGGAATCCCGGCGTCCTCGAGGGGGGTCGGGTCTGACACCGGTTCGAGAGTGGCACGGGCGACACGCTGGCGCATCATGCGATTGGCCAGCTCGCGCTTTTGGTCGGAGGAAGAGTACTTGAGGAGTGCCGTTGCAGCTTTGGTCAAAAGGCGCGTTCCTTTGCTCGATCGAGATCATCTTCCAAGAGCTGCCCCAGCGCAGCGACGAGCTCAGGCTCGGCCGATGGTTCGAATTGGTCCCGATCGGCAATGGGATGGGCCGCCGTTGGTGTCGGTGCGCTTGCCACCCCAATTCCTGAGTGATCGATGATGCGCTCTGCGAGCTTCGCCACAGTCGTCGCGTCCATCAGCTCCAGCGTCGGGATGACGATCCCGAACTGCTTCTCCAAACCCAGCTGCAGCTCCACCAGCATTAACGAATCCATGCCCAGATCCAACAGCGACCTGTCGGCCGTCAGCTTCGCCGGGGCCATCCCGACGATGCCGGCGACATGCTTGATCAGCAGCTGCTCGGCAATAGAAACTGCCTCACCGTGCGGGAGCCCGGCAAGGTGCGCGCGGAATTCCTCTATATTTCCGCCGGCACCCTCACCCGCCGGGTCGTTCAAGAACTCTCGCACCAAGGCGAATTTCGGAGCCTTCGCCACTCCCGGCAAAATCGCGAGCCGTGACCAGCTCATCTCGGCCAACGCGACCTGCGGCGCTCCGGAGCGAATCGCTTCCTCCATCCGGTCGAGCGCACGCGCTGGTGCGAGCAACTTTACGCCGAGCCGCTCAGTGAGCATCCGCGCCACGACAGCGTTGCGCGCTAGGTGCCCGACATCCCCGATCGCCCCCCAGGCTGCCGCCAGGGCCGGCAGGCCGAGCCCACGCCGATAGCCGGCCAGAGCCTCCAGATACAAATTGGCCGCGACGTAGTTGGCCTGACCCTCGTTGCCGAACAGGGTCGTCGCCGACGAGTACATGATGAAAAAATCCAGCTCCCGGTCGAGCGTCTGTTGATGCAAGTTCCACGCCCCGGCGATTTTCGGTCGCAAGACTTCGTGGAAGTCCGCTTCCGTCATGTTGAGCAGGCTCGAATCTCGGATCACCGCCGCGCAGTGTACGATACCGCGCAATGGGGGCATTTCGCGCTGCATGTGAGACAGCAGGTCGGCAACCTCGTTCGCATCGGCGACATCGACGGCAAATTCGTGAATCGCGGCGCCGTCTTGCCGCAACCGCTCGAGTGCCGCGGCTGCATCGGGCGGGGTGGTCTCGCTGCGCCCGATGACCGCGAGATGACGGGCGCCCTTCCGGACAAGCCACGCAACAGTTGCAAGGCCGAACCCGCCGCGGCCCCCAGTGACGAGATAACTGGCCCCGGGTGACAGTTGCAGCCCGGTTTCGGGTCGGCGCGGGGCGATTGCGGAGCGATCGACCCCATCCATCGCCAGAACAATCTTGCCGATGTGGCGCGAGTGCTGCATGCAGCGGAACGCTTCGACGGCTCGCGCGACCGGAAAGACCCGGTGCGGCAGCGGCACAAAAACGCGCTGATCGATAAGCGGCGAGAGCTCGGCAAAAAGCTGTTTGGAGAGAGCGGGGCGGTCGACCAGCAGCCGATCGAGATCGACCCCGAAAAACTGGATGTTGTTGCAGAAAGGCTGCAGCCCGAGTTTGCTATTGGCGTAGAAATCGCGCTTCCCGAGCTCCACAAAGCGCCCATAGGGCCTAAGGATCGAAAGGCCTTTGTGGATGGCATCCCCTGCCACCGAATTCAACACTACGTCGATACCCTCGCCGTGGGTGATTTCGCGAATGTCGTCGGCGAAGGCGAGCGAGCGAGAATCGACGACGTGATCGGCCCCGATCCGGCGGAGAAACTCGCGCTTCTCGACCGAGCCGGCGGAAGTGAAGATTTCGGCGCCAACCCACAGGGCGTACTGGACGGCGGCCAAACCAACGCCGCCGGCGGCCCCATGAATTAGGATTCGCTCGCCCTTCTGCAATCGGGCGAGGTGGTGCAGCGAGTAATAGACCGTCAAGACGGCGACCGGGAGCGTCGCAGCCTCCTCGAAGCTCATGGACGCCGGTTTTTTGAACAGACCGTTCGCGGGCGCAACGATATGGGACGAAAATGCGTCTCGGGCAATGCCGAACACTGCGTCCCCGGGGCGAAGGTGATCGACGCCGTCACCTACCTCAATGACTTCGCCCGCAAACTCCATCCCCAGCGTCGCACCCGCGAACCCACCCTCGAACGCTTCCTCCGGCAGCAGCCCGATCCGCTGCAGGACGTCCCGGAAGTTGAGACCCGCCGCCTTGACGTGCGCGGTGACCTCCCCGGCAGCGGGCCGCTGGGATCGCGATCCCCTGCAGGACCACGCCTTCCTGCGCTTCTCCCTGCGCAAAGGTTACTTTGAACCCGGTTTCGTCGTCGGCCTCACGCAAGGCGGGCGCCGCCATCCCCCGCGTCAGGCGTGGCACATAGCGTGCCCGACCCCGCAACAAGACCTCGTCCTCGTCGCCGCGGTGGAGCAACTCTTCGACCAACGCCTCGCCCGCAGCTTTCGCCGTGGCCTCGGGATCGAGATCGATCAGCCGGCAAGATATATCGGCCCGTTCGTTGACGATCGTGCGGGTGAGGCCCCAAAGCGGAGCTTGCCAAGGGCGTACGCATCCGCGCGACGGGTCCGGCATCGGCATCGCGCCCGACGTGACGACTGTCAGCCGCGCGGACGCCGCCAGCCCCGCTGCGATCAGCGCCTGCACCGCAACCAGCAGGTCGAAACTACCGTGCTGCTGCGCCGCCAGCGGGTCTGACGGCGCTGCTTCAGCGGTTCCTCGCACGTGCAGAATACGAAGCGGACTGACGCCGTCTGCTGCCAGGATGCGGAAAAGCTGCGCATAGGCGTCCGAGTCCCCGCACGGAACATCGAACCGGTCAAGGCCGAGACGATCGAAGAAATGACCGGCTTGAGCGGTCACGACGCGCTGTCCCAGCTGATCGAGCCTGCGGATCACCGTGGCCGCGGGATCGACGGCGATGTCATCGGCGAGTATCAGCCAAGTCGCCGGATCGATCTCGCGACGTATCGGCAAGCGTGACGCCGCCGTTGGCTTGCGTGCAATCAGCACAGCCTGGGCGGCGATCGGGTCGTCATCGCCGAGTGAAACCACCTCCTCAAAGTGGGCGTTGACGACGGCCCTTTCCCAATCGCCCTTGCCAGCGTGATCGGCGAGCATCCCGAAGACGAGATCCTGAAAACCACCGCCTTTCCGGACCATCAGCAGGAGAAGCCCGCCTGGTTTGAGCAACATGCGGATGGCGCCGAGTTCCTGGTCAAGATCCGGCCCGGCGGCCGACCCCATCCCGGCGACGATCAGATCGTGTTGCTCGTCGGCAAAACCTTGTTCGGCAATATCCCTGCCGAGATCGAGAACCGCACAACGAAGACAAGACAGGGCTGCGAAACGGGCTTCCGCCCGCGCGACCGCCGCCTCGCTCGGATCGGTAAAGACGTACTCGACGCGATCGGAAGGCGCCGCCGCGAGCAACGCCGCCGTCAGCCCACCAGTCCCACCCCCGACCTCGAGAATACGCAGCGGGCGGGTGCGCGGGATCATCCGGTACAGCCGCCACATCACCCCGGCTGCTATATTGTTCGCCCTGTGGAACAGCGGGTCGGAATCGTAGAGCTGCTCGACCGCGTCGAAGCCCCGCTCGGCAGAAACCAAATCGGCTGGATCGATCTCCGACCGCAGGATCCCAGGAAGCGCCGCACCGTATCGCGCGATCAGCTGCAAGCTTGCGAGGTGAGCGGGGCAGCGGGCGATCGCCTCGCGCCAGAGACATTCCGCTGGCGCCGTAGAACCAATCTCGGCGAGCCGCCACTCAGCCTGGTCACGCTCCGCTACCCCCGCCCGATGAGCGAACGCGAGAACCTTGCCGAGGTAATGTTCTTGTTGGGGGGCGATACGCTGCTCTGCGACGAGCTGCGAAACAGTGAACCGACGCCGGCCGAAAGCGCTCGTCAACGCCTCTGCGGCATAGGCCGCAGCAACGCGGTCGAGGTAGAGGCGGGTCTCTCTGGCGCGCTCGCACTCACCGCTTGTTGCCGCAAGAGGCTCCACTAGTGTCTGCGGCCGCGGCAAGTCCTCGGCACCATCAGCGTCGAGCGTCGAGGGCCGCAGTTGATAGCGCCACTGATAGGCTGGGATTTCATTCGGACCACCCAGATTGACACGACGCAGGCGCAAGCCGTCGATCTCGGCGATCGTTTCCCCATTGGCGGCAAGCACCAAAAAATGGCCGACAATCGAGCGAGCCGCGGACTGAACCATGGTCATATGGCACCAGGCGATCCGTTCGCCGCCGCCGTAGAAGCGGATCCGCTCCGCCTTGCTCGGGACAAAGACGACCCGGGCCTCCTCGTCCACCTGATCGGGAATGGTCGCAAGGGTCACCTGGAGGCATGCGTCGAGCAAAGCCGGGTGAATGCGATATTCACCGAGTTCGGTCACTATCGCCGCGGGCGCGACGATGCGTCCGAGCGCCTCATTCTCGCCGGCCCAGACCTCCGCGACGCCCTGGAAAGCAGGTCCGTAGATCAGACCATGAGCAGCAAAGCGACGGTAGAGATCAGCGCCATCGACCCGCTTGCCCATTCGCCCCTGGATCGCCTCGACAGAGGTGGTGCGCGCCGATGCCCCGCTCGCTAGGGGCACCGCCCGGGCGACCGCGACAGGGGGCAGCGTGGTTTCCGATGTGTCGCCGCTTCGCAAACGAAAGGCGCCGTCCTCGATCGACAGGCCCACCTCGACCAAGGGCATCGCGCCGGCGCCAATCAAAACCGGGCGCCTGATCTCGAAGCCTTCGATCTCGACGCCACTACAAGCGTGGTTCGATAAAACCGCCGAGATCGCCATTTCGATATAAGCTGTTCCCGGCAAGACCATGCTGTCTTGAACGACGTGATCGGTGAGCCACGAGAGCAGGGCCGGATCGAGCCGGTTCTTCCAGGTCCCGTCGGTGGTAGCCAGCCGCTTCCCCAATAGCGGGTGTTTGCGCGTGCTCGGCGATGCTCCGACCTCACTCTCGTCCTCGGAAAACCAGTACCGCTCGCGCTGCCAGGGGTAGGCAGGAAGCGGCACGAACCCACCCTCTCCAGGGCCGAGGGCATGGTGGTCAATCGCGACACCGGCGGCATAGCAGCGCCCGAGCGCCAGCCAGAGCGCATCGCACTCGGGCTCGTGACGTCGCAGAGTAGGTATCGAAATACCCTGTCCGCCACCAGCCTTCAGGCATTCGCGCAGATACCTGTCGAGTATGGGATGCGGCCCGACTTCGAGAAAGACATCGAATCCCTCGGATTCCAGCGACGCAACTGCGGGCGCAAACTGAACAGGTTTGCGGATATTGTCCCACCAATATGCCGCGTCCAGCTGACGCCCTTCGATCGTCGTGCCGGTAACAGTAGAGACGAAGCGCAGCCGGCCGTCTCGCGGCGACAGCCCATCGAGCCGGTGCAACAGCTGCTCGCGGATCGGGTCCATGCATCGGCTGTGGAAGGCATAGTCGAGATCGAGCGGACGAAAGAAGATCTGGTTTCGCTCGACTTCGGCACCGAGTGCGCCGATCGCGGCGGCGTCACCGGCAATAGTCACCGAGTTGGGGCTGTTGACCGCGGCAATCGTCAGCCGATCGCCGTAAGGGCCAATGGCTAAAGCGGCATTCTCGGGCGACAGCCCGAGGGCGGCCATCCGGCCGGTCCCCGCGGTGCGCCCCTGCGCCCGGCTGCGCTCGGCGATGACCCGGCAAGCTTCGGCGAGCGACAGAATGCCCGCCGCGTAGGCCGCCGACACTTCTCCGACACTGTGGCCGAGCACGGCATCGGCTTCGATCCCGTGTGCCACCAGCCATTCGAGTATCGCTACCTGCACTGCAAAGAGCGCTGGTTGCGCAATCTCTGTCCTTTCGAAGAGGTTTGCCGGTTCCACTGATTGAAGGATGCTCGTTACCGACCATCCGACGAGTGGACGGAGCGCGGCATCGACGCGCTCGATACACGCAGCAATGGACGGATCGCTGAGCAAACCCCGCCCCATACCCCGCCATTGCGAGCCGTTTCCTGAAAACACCAGCGCCAACCGAACCGGTGGCGTGAAAGCATGCCCTTTTGCGAGGAGCGGAGGCGAATCGCCGGCGGCATATGCCTCGAGCCGGGCGGCGAGATCCGCGTGGGTACGGCCGAAGGCGGCGAGCCGATGCTGGTGATGGGTCCGCCGCGTGGCGGCGCTGCGACACAGAGCCGGTAGGGGAGGCGCCGTCGGCGATCGCAGCAGTTCGACGTAGCGCAGCGCCAAGCTCCTGAGGGCCTCCGCATCATGCGCCGAGATCAGCAACGGCCGGATCTCTCGGTCTTCTGTCGCCGCACCCCGGCGCACCGGTGTGGAAGCAACGGGCTCCGGGTTCCGAATAACGACATGAGCGTTGGTACCCCCGAACCCGAACGAGTTGACGCCCATCGTCAAGCGGCCCGGAGGCAGTTCCGTGTATTCCGAAACGACGGAGAGATTGAGTTCCTCGAACGGGATTTGCGGATTGGGGTTTGTGAAATGCAAGGTGCGCGGGATCGCACGGTGACGAAGCGCGAGGACGACCTTGAGCAGCCCGGCAATCCCCGAGGCAGGTTCGAGATGGCCGATATTGCTCTTGACGGAACCGATGCGGCAGCGATCGCCGGGCGCCCGCGAAACGCCGAGCACATTTCCCAACGCAGCACATTCGATCGGGTCGCCGACGCTCGTGCCGGTCCCGTGCGCCTCGATATAAGCGATTTCGCCCGGGTCGATCCCGGCGTCGCGATACACTTGCCGCAGCAATGCCTCTTGCGCCGCTTGGTTCGGCATTGCCAACCCTTTGGTGCGGCCATCAGAATTGACCCCCGTACCGACGAGGACGGCGTGTACCGGATTATTCTCGGCGATTGCCTGCGCGAGCGGCTGCAGAATAACCACCGCTCCGCCTTCCGACCGGACATAACCATCGCCGGCCGCGTCGAAAGGGCGGCATCGGCCGGTTGGCGACAGCATGCGCGCCTTTGAGAAGCCGATGCCCGCTGACGGCGACAACAGGGCATTGACCCCGGCGGCGATCGCCAAGCTCGATTCGCCCCGCCACAAGCTGACACAGGCTTCATGCACCGCGACCAGCGACGATGAGCAGGCGGTGTCGACAGCGAAGCTCGGACCGTGCAAGTCAAAGACATATGATATTCGATTCGCCGCATTGCTGATCGCGCTGCCGGACATGACATAGGGGTCGACCTGGTTCGGCTCGTCCCGCTGCATTGCGGCGTAATCGGACAGCGAGATGCCGACAAAGACTCCGGACTTCGATCCGGCGAGAGTTCTCAGGGACGATGCCCCCGTTCTCCAGCGCTTCCCAAGTCAGCTCCAAAAGAAGGCGTTGCTGCGGGTCGATTCGCCGAGCTTCGCGCGGAGAAATCCCGAAGAACCCGGCATCGAACTTGTCTATATCCGTGATGAACCCGCCCGCTCGCGTGTACATCTTACCCGGCCTGGCCGGGTCTGGATGGAAGTACGCTTCGACATCCCAGCGGTCGTCGGGTATCTCGCCGACGCCGTCCCTTCCCGCTTTGAGCAGCGACCAGAATTCCTCGAGGTCAGCAGCACCCGGGAACCGGCATGCCAACCCGATCAGGGCGACGGGAAAGGTCCGTTCCACATCCATGGCCATGCAATCTGGAGCTCCTTGGTAATTCGTTCGCTTCTTAAGGGTTGGACGCGATAGCACTTTGCGGTTTTACGTAGGGGTCGGATCGAAACTCCCCGGCGATCAAATTAACGCAACAAAAAGATCACGTCCGTCAAGCTGGTGGAGAATTGGAGACAAAGCTGAGGCGCCACGGGTGCGGCGGCTTGGGGAAATCATCTGCCGTGCGTGCACTGCTAAGGCGCGCGATCGACGGCGTGGCGGATTGTGCTTCGGCCCCCGATGGCCGGCTCTATCACTTCCGCCTAGCTTCGTCGCGCCAGGCCTCGACGACACGCTGGACAGCCGCGGCTCCCCCATCCCGGTGTGTCCGTTCCCGACGCGACACAGACTTGTACCGGGCTGATGTTGTCAAGCTAGAAATTATCGGCTGTGGACAGTGCGCGGCCCATGCCCGCTCAGAACTCGCGATGGCGGCGCCGGCGCACGGGCAGGGTCGACCTGTCGGCGCTCAAGCGTTTCTTGAGCTGCGAACCGGCCCTCGGGGCGCCGGGCGGCGGCAACGGCCGTTGCCGCGCGGCATACTGCAATATAGTTTCGGCCGTCGCCCCGTTTCCATTCCCCACGACAAGCGGAGATCCTCGGTGACGCAAGACCGGACGCCAGATCGGACGAATGGGCCACCGAGCCGCTGGGAGCGGCTGACACAGACCGGCGCCGGGACGCCGATGGGCGGTCTGTTGCGCCGCTATTGGTGGCCGATCGCCGGCGCCAGCGAGTTCGACCGGCCGGGCACGAAGCCGGTACGGCTGTTGGGCGAAGACCTCGTGCTCTACAAGGATCTCGGCGGACGGTGGGGCCTCATCGACCGGCATTGCCGGCACCGCCGCGCCGATCTCAGCTATGGCTATGTCGAGGCGCGCGGCTTGCGCTGCAATTATCACGGCTGGCTCTATGACGAAGCGGGAGGCTGCCTCGCGCAACCCTATGAGGATGTGGCGCATCCCCAGCGGCGGCTCAGAGATGCTGTCCACATCAAGGCCTACCCGGTCGCCGAATTGGGCGGCCTCATATGGGCCTATCTCGGGCCGGAGCCGCGGCCGTTGGTGCCGGATTGGGAATTCTTCTCGTGGCCGAACGGTTTCCGCCAGATCGTCAAGGCCGAGATCCCATGCAACTGGTTCCAGTGCCAGGAGAACTCGATCGACCCGGTGCATTTCGAATGGACCCATTCGAACTGGAGCCTGCGGCTGAAGGGCGGAACCGGTCCTTACGCGCCGCAACACGTCAAGGTCGATTTCAGCGAGTTCGAGTACGGCTTCCAGTACAAACGCATCCGCACCGACACCAGCGAGCATGACGAGTTGTGGACAGTCGGCCGCGTCTGCCTGTGGCCGAATGCCCTCTTCACCGGCAATCACGTCGAATACCGCGTGCCGATCGACGACGAGAACACGCTCAGCATCAACTGGGCCTTCAACCGCGTGCCGAAAGAGCGCGAGCCCTATGTCCAGGAGCGGATCCCGACCTGGCAGGGGCCGATTGCCGACGAAAAGACCGGGCGCTGGATCACCAGCCACGTGATGAACCAGGATTTCGTGACCTGGGTCGGACAAGGGCGCATCGCCGACCGCAGCCGCGAGTATCTCGGCCCGAGCGACGGCGGCATCGTCATGATCCGCCGCCGCTTTCTGCGCGACCTCGACTTGGTCGCGCGCGGCGAAGATCCCAAGGCGGTGATCCGCGAACCGGCGCGAAACCGGGCGATCCGCTTGCCGGTCGCCGACCGCCGGCCGCTTATCGATGGCCTGACCCGCGCCGAGATGCTGCGCGATCCGCTCAGCCGGCGCGGCCTCGAAGGCTATATCTTTCAGACCGGCCAGCCGCCGGAAGTGCGGGACGCATTCCTCGCCGCGATGGGCTTCAACGGAGCGGAATTTGCACCGCCCGACAACCTCTTCGACCCGCTCGCCCCTGCGCCGCGCTGAGCGATAGTCTATTATTTTTGCCAGACGAAATCATAGCTGCAGGAATTGCTTTTCTGGCGTACCCGTGCCGTGCCGGCGCCATCGACATTGCCGCTGACGCTTATCTCGAACGGCCGATACCCGCCGCCGCTGCTGGGCGGGGCGACCATTCGCATCGCCAGCTCGCCCTGCGGCCCGACCCTTCCTCTGAGCTTGCGGCCTGTGGCGGTCGTGTAGTGCGCCTGACCGCCAAAGATGGTGAGCGGCCCCGCTCTGCGGTTCGGACATTGGCCCATCTGCCCTCCCCGCGTTACGTAAGTATTATTGACTCTCGCCGAAGAGACAAACCGATAGGTCCCGTCAAATGACGCTTCGGGGACCGAAGATGGAGTTTGCGCAACCGCGGCACCAACCAAACCGAAAAACCCGACGATCCCCAGCAATGCAATCTGCCTTCGCATGGCCCCCTCCGCTTCTCGCATCGCCATCAAATTGATGCTTCATCACCCATTTGCATTATCTCCGCTGCGGCGAAGGCCCCGGCTGCGGACCCATCCGCCGGCGATTATGCTCGATCGCGAAGATGTGGCAGTAGAGCATCGCGATCCATTGCTTGCCCTCCATCGTCATCTCGAGATAGCGCAGCGCGTCGCCGATATAGCGCTCGATCTTGCTCCAATAGAATTGCGGGTAGCGGTCGACCATATCGGCGGGGCTCGTATAGCCGAGCCTCTCGTGAACGCCGGTTTCGAAAAATTCGTGGTAGAGCGCGTTCAATTTGCGCGGGTATAGCGGATCGCCCAGTTGGCCGATGAGATCGCCGGCCCTCACTAACGCCGCTTCCGTGTCGGTCGCGGCATGGTCTTCGTCGTCCGGCACCGGAAAGCGCGTGAGCTCGATGCCCGCGGCGATGCGCTCCTCGTCTACAAAGGGTACGGGCGCGAAACGCTCTCGGACGAAAATCTTTCCCCGTTCGACGTGATAGGGCATCAGAAACGCGTCGGATGCGCCGCGCGGGGGCGTAACCGTATCGCCGGAAGCATCGATCACAAAATGCTCGTCCGTATCGCCGGCGCAGATGCCGCGCACATATCCGATGTCGTGGTTCAGCGCAGCCAGGATGGTGTGGCCCCAATCGTGCGGCGAGATCGTCCGTTCGAGGCGCCGGCCGCGCAGAATGTCCTGGACGCAAAGGGTGACCAAGGCCGTGTGTTGGCAATCGTGGTAGAGCGCGTCGCTGCTGGCGATGCGCTCGATGACGAGCCGGGCGGCTTCGTCGAGCGCAGAGGCAATGTGCGGCTCCCGGTCGGCATAGATCCTGCGGTAGGTCTCGGCCAGGTTGCGACCCAGTGCATCAGCCAGAAGGCTCGTCGGGTTCAGCATGATCACCTCCTCAAACGGCCGACGGGATCGACCGAGCATGACACGTATGTTGGGTGAGGAGGGCGCTTTTGGAGGTTTGCTTTCGTGCCGAACCTGTCGGCGTCGGAGGCTGCGCGCAGCCGGTTAAAAAACCGCGCGGCCTGGGACGCTGTCCGACAATAACCAATCGTGGAGAGCGGCTCATCACACCCGCCCACTCGAAAGGCTGTCGCTTCGAGAAGCACGATGCCACGGATGTCCATGGCGATCGAACCCGTGCCGGCCCTCGACGCGACACCGCCCCGATATCGACGTTTTTCGGCGACAGTCGCGCGGCGACTTGGCGGCTAGAGCTTGCCGGCGATGCTGCTGAAGGTGGTGCTGATAGCTGTGCCGATCAGGGTAAACGAACCGATAGCTGCGACCGCAATCAGCGCTGCGATCAGGCTGTATTCGATTGCGGTAACACCGCTTTCGTTCTTGAGCAACAAGGTCACGAACTTCATTTTGATCTCCTATAGATCATAAACCATTTTGTCGAACATCGAGGTTAGACTCGAAAAGTCAATTTCATCAATAAATTGATCGTTAAGCCGCTAAAATTCGAGGTTAATTTTCCCAGAGTTTCTGGTCAACTGGCGTCGACGATCGCGCGGTCGTCGGTCGGGCGGCTCATCACCGTCGCCCAGACAAAGGGGGCTCGCCTCGAAGGCCTTGGTCAGCCCCGCCGTCGCGGTCGAGATTGCGGCCGGCCTTGTCGACGGCCTGCACGATCGCCTGGCCGCGCTCCTCCCAGCCCCGGGCTGGTTCCGGTGCATGCGAAATTACGGCGAAGTCCTCCGCGGGAGGACCGAGCGATCAGATGCCGGACGGGGATCTATGCTCGGCCATAGTGAGACCACCAGCGAGTGAAATTGGAACGGCTGAGGCCCCGGCGCTCGAGGCGCCGGGTCAGCTCTTGATCTTCCACTCGCCGCTTGGCGTGCGGCACCAGGTGAAGCGGTAATTGCTAGCCGGCCGTGGGCCTGCGACGATGTGATGGCGCACCAAGTGGCAAGGCATGCCACCCGAAGTGAACACCCGTGTTATCGTGGAGCTGCCGTGGCTTTTCGTCTGCGGATTGCGCCACGAGTTCGGACTGGCCGACCTTGCCTGGCGCTGCCGCATTCACCCGTGCTGCGCTCTCGAAGACCATCTGGTTGTCCGAGGGGGAGAGGCCAGGGCCGAAGTATGGTCCGAATGGAATGACCTGGGCCCGCGCCGCGGCAGGCAGAAGGCAAGCCACGAGGGCAGCCGATAACCAGGATGGCGACCGGGATTGCATCAACGTCTCCCTCTCTCCTCGGCGTCACCGCGCCGCGCTGGTGCGGCTTCACCCCAAGTTCGCTCTAACCGCGAGCCTCCGCACGACAGTAGATCGGCCCCCTCTCAAGAGCATCAATAAACCGCACCGCGGGCGGTGATCGGCCAGAGCTGCTCGACGCGGTTGCCGCGGATGGCGACGTACCAGTCGTAGAGGTTGACGGTCGGGTCGCAATGGCCGGGGACGAGGCGGATCTTGTCGCCGATCCCGAGACGGTTGGTGGCACCCGAGATGCCGAGGCGACCGTGCTCGTCGGAGGCGCGCTCGTAGGTGGCGGCGGGCTCGTCGCAGACGAGCGGCGGGACCGGAGGCGAAGGCGAGCGCCTTGAGGCCGGCGTCGACGATCGCGCGGTCCTCGGTCGGGCGGCTCATCATCGCCGCCTACACGAAAAGGCTCGGCTCAAACGCCTTGGTCGGCGCGCCGTCGCGGTCGAGGTTGCGGCCGTAATCGGCGTCCATGACGATGTAGGAGCCGCATTGCAATTTGGTGTAGACGCCGCTCACCGATTTCGAACTCGAAGCTGCCGGTGCCGCCCCCAGTGATCGTTGGGCACTCGATGCCGTTTGCGCGCCAGAACATCGCGGGTGCGCCGAGCCGTGATAGGCCTGCAGCCCGGCAAAAGCGAGGTGCGCTGCGGCGGCGATATGCCGGGCCAGGTCGAGCGCGGGCTCGCCCGGCTCGACCCTGCAGCGGTTGCCGCCCATATTGACCTCGACATAGACCGGCAGCGTGATCCCCGCCTTGCGCGCCGGCTGGGAGGAGTGCCGCCAGGCGATCGCCGAGGCCGCCGACAAGGGGGGGTGAAGCGGAAATCTTCCGTTCAATCAGTGCATTATCGATCATGACCTGGAACGGACCTCGCCACGGCTCGTTATTGCACTAGCTTCACCCCGGGCGGCGCCCAGTTTCCGTCGAGAACCTCCGGCTTCGGCCAATAGAGACGGAGATTCATCGTGAAGGGCCCGCTTGCGGGCGTCGGCAGCCAGTTCGACGCTTTATCTTGGCCGGGCGACTCGCGTTGGATGTAAAGATCGAGAGAGCCGTCGGGATTGAATGCGAGCTTGTCGCGATCGCCAATGGCATAACGGTCGATAGGATTGGCCGCGAGAAGGTGCCTCTCGTTGTACATCGTAAGCGACCAAAAGGCGCGCACCGGCGGCACCTGGTCCTTATTGAAATGCAGCATGTATCGGTTGTCGCTGACGAACGGCTTGCCATCGGCGTCAGTGACTGCCGTCGGATAGACAGCGTCTTCGATCGTGTTGGAGCCGAGGCCGACATAAGCGATCACGGCCCGGCTCAGATAATCCGCGCCGTAAGTTCCAATTGCGGTGAGATTGGTGCGCCATCCGGCGCTCGCTACCCCCATCTTTAAAAACCTTGCCCTGATTCTCTTTGATGCGATCGGCCCAGCTTCGGTCAATGCGCCCTGAACCTCTGGCGATGCTTTATCGAACGCGAAGGGCTTACCGGGTTCGATCCCTATGCGCCGCATCTGCTCGAGGATCGGATAGTCGTTCGCGTGTGGTGGGTTGAGCTTGGTGAGTTCCGTGAACAGCGAGAAATACGCGGCTGGGCTGAGTTTTTCTACTTGGTCGACTGGCGGCGTCTTCATGTCCCAATCGGGATTGATCCTACCCGCCGGCGGCAGGTAGGACTTGCCCCATTGACTGAGCGGCGTAGCGATTAGTCCGTTCTGGAATTTGTGCACGGCGTCGTAATCAGCTTTACCGTTGGTCTGCGTGCGCCCGATGATCCAGCCGATCGCGGTAGGACTATGAACGAGCATAGCGCCCGCAGGGAGTTGGCCTTGCCAGCGCGGCTCCGCGATCGCAAGCAGCTGCGCGCTCGTCCCAGTCGTGCGCTTCCCTGTGGATTGGAAAACGTCGGTCCACATGTCGAGCATCGGCAGCAGATAATAGCGCCCTCCCGAATCCGGCACACTGATCAGCAGCGGTTCCTTCGACACGTCGAACCACATCAGCGAATAAAGAGTGTCTTGGTTCGGCCGTACGATGTCCGTGTAGGTGGCGTCGGGAAAAGCCGGCACATTCGCAAACTGGTTCATCGGCGCCTTGCTGAACTGGCGAGTGTCGGCGACATTGGTGGCAATCCTGCGTGTCAGTTCCATCAGGATCAGCGGATAGGCGTAAAGGTAGGCGTTTGCGGCGACTTCACCGATCTGATCCGAAGGCAGAGCGGTCGGCGTTGCGGCGCTAGCCTGGGCGTAGGCAGCCCTGCTTGCTGCAGTGTGCAGTGCCTCACCCATCAGTGCCGATGAGGCCAACAATGAACCGCCGCTCAACAGCACCCTGCGGCGGTCAACACCTTTTCCATCATCCGAGGACTTGTGACTAAACCAGTGGTTACTCATGGCTCCTGATTTCGCCTGCACATTGATACTGCGCCACGGCGGATGCGGCTGCAATCAAGAAAAAGCTTTAGCGATTCCCACCAGCTGGGTCGGCTCGTCGTCGTGTTGACCGTCTCCGGAGTCGATCGACTACTAGCAGGCCGGATAGGGGTAATAGCCGCACGGAGGCCGGTAGTAGGGCGGCGGGTAGGCCGCATAGGCCGAGGTTGTGGCTGCTGCGCCTACCGCAGCTCCTGCGGCGGCAGCGCCATAAGGATAAGCCGTGCCGCCGTAGACGGCGGTGCCGTGATAGGCCGTGGCGCCTCCGTAGTACGCGCCGCCGCGATAGGCAGTGCCTCCGGAGGCGGTACCGCCACGGGCACCAGTAGCCGACCAAGACCCTCCGCCGCCCGAGGCGGTACCGCCACGGGCACCAGTAGCCGACCAAGATCCGCCGCCGCCCGAGGCGCTGCCGCCACGGACTGCCGCTGTCGGCCGACCACGCGAACGCGTCGGTCGCAACGGAGATTGCCAAGGCACTCACAAGACCAGCCAATATCCGCTTATTCATCGCGCAGCTCCTTTGGCTTTTGCGGGCGGGGGCGCAGGCGATTTCAACTCCACCTGCTTCGCTCCTTCCGGTGGCTGAAAAACGAAATCAGCGTCGGTTGGTGCGATCGAAAAATTCCAATCGGAAAATGTAGCGATGAAAGTCGGCTGGCCCGGGATCGACCGGTAAGTGATGAACAGCCGCTCAGGCAGCGATTGCTCTTTTTTGTCAGCCAGATTTCAAGCTCGAGACCGGGCGGTTGAAACAGCGTCAAGTGACGGCTGAGAACGCCGTTGATGGTCACGTCGTTGACCACCTTCGCCTCGCTGACCCCGGCGAGGATCGCCTTATTCGGGTCCGCGCCGAGGAAATCCGCCAACGGAAAGTCGAGGCCCGTGCGCCTCGTCGCCTCTTTGAGCATCCCCTCGATCGTATCCGGCGCCGGCATGCTAAGGTATTCCTTGGCTGGGCTATACAGCACGAGCGTCTTGCCATCGTAGAACAGCTGGTTCACGCCGTCGACCTCGGCGTGCAGCCGGTCCGGCCGGCGAACGACGACCTTGAGCGCATGCCCGATGTGGAGAAACCTGCCGTCGGTGTCCGCACAGACCCGCAACGTCCTCGCCTGAAACGAGAATTGCTTGGCGAGCAAGGTCTGGCCCATCTGCGTCATGGCCCCGCTCGCCTCCGGGGAGATCACCGGCTTCGCCGGCGAGGCGCTGAATGCGGGACCGATCACGCCGGCACAAACCGCGCCGGCGGCGAGCAAGCCTGCGATCCCAGCAACCCGAATTTTGATCATGATTGGTCTCCGTGGTGGTGAAGGGCATGAATCAAGGGAGCAATCCAAATGCGGTCCGAAAAGGCCACGATGCCGACCCGAAAGGCGCAGACCCGCGGTCTCCAATGGGTGACAGTTATGTGACACTCCGTCCCTGGAGTGGCGAAGAACTCCGCTCAGCGGCGCCCGAAGACGGCGCCGACGGGCCCTCGCGCCACGGGCAGATCCTCCTCCGCAGGTGCCTCGATGACCAGCGTGCGGGTCGGGAACGCAAAACCGATGCCCAATTCTCTTGCGAGATCCATTATCCGCAGCAGCATTCCCTCGCGGGCTTCCAGCTCTGCTGAGTAATCAGTGGTCTCGATATGAAAATAAACCAAAATATTAAGACTGCTTTCGCCAAAATCGTTGAAACGGACGTTGAAATTGGTTTTGTTCGTCATCGGATGATCGGCGATCAGCTGTTTGATCCCCGATACCAGGCCCTCGAGTTTTTCACGAGGGGTGTCGTAAGTGACCTGGATCAGAAAGCGCTGGCGACGCATCATGCGAAGGCTGAGGTTTTCGACCGTCGCATTAACCACGGAGTTGTTCGGGATCGATATCAACGAGTTATCCGGTGTACGGATCCTCGTGCTGCGGAAGCCGACGTCCTCTACTGTGCCTTCGCCGCCGGACACCCTGACGTAATGCCCGACGCGGAACGGCTTCTCGATCATGATCAGCATCGAGCCGAGGAGATTGGCGAGGCTGTCCCGAGCCGCCAGCGCCACGGCCAAACCTCCGACCCCCAGCCCCGCCAACACCGAATAGGTCGGGAAACCCAGCTCGTAGGACCCTTGGATCAGAATCCGGCGGCAATCACCATGCCGCCGAAGCGCATGCCGAGTCTGATGAGCTGGCTATCCAGGCTGCGTTGTCGCAGATGCTCCGATGCCACGATGGATTCGGCGAGAAGGCTCGCGGCGATCATGGAAAGCCAGGCGGCGCTGAGATACAACGCGCCCGTCTGCGTATAGGTGATGACGATGCGCCCGGTCCCGCCGATCCGGAATATCGTGCAGAGCAAGGGCACCGGGAAGGCCGTCACGAGAATGATCGCCAGCGGCGTCAGGAAGGTGGGCCAGCGGGGGCGCGAACTCCTCTGCCCTGCGGCGGACGAGATGCCGGTTCAGGCGGTATATCCCATAGACAAATCCCAGGCAGACGGCGAGTCCGGCTGCGAGCCCGAGCCATTGCCATAATGCGACTCCGGCGATCGGGGATTTGGCCCAGGCCGGCAGGCGCAGCATCCAGCGGATCGGCACGATGCGCTCCAACCCGACGGGGGAACTCAGATAAGCATCGTAAATCGTCGCGGTGCTGCCGGAACTCAATTTGCGATAAACATCGCTCAATTCGGCTGCCGGGCCGGGCTTGTAAGGCAGTTTCTTGACACGTTCGTAGAATTCGGGGAGGCGATCCACCGTGCCGGCAGACACGAGATATTCTCCGGAACGCGGTCCGTTCTCGATGAGGGCGATGTCGATCTCGGTTTCCGGCAGCCGCCACCGCTTGCCTGGCAAACTCGCGGCCGCGTTCCCGTCGGGGACACTGTCGAAAGAAGGAAGCTCGATCCGGTCGAGTATCTCCTTCAATTGGATCGCCCGCTCGGCGGCGACTGTCTGTTGCAGCACAGGGGGAATATCGGAAAGGTCCAGAACCTTGATCGCCTTTGCTGCGGCAGAAAGGGTCTCGACCTGTCTGCGCCGTTCGTCGGGAGTGAGATACAGTCTTTGCGACGCCGCGTATTCCTGCAGAATGTTCGTCAAGCCACGGTAGATCCCGTCCACGGTCACGACGAAATCCTGCAGTGTCTCTCCGGGGCTAGCGGTATCGACGGGGCGCAGCGGATTGACCTCTGCCGCCCTCGCTGCGTTCGAGAACGCGCAACTCGATGCGATCAGCAGGCCTATGCTCAGATGTGCGAGACGGTTGAAGACAGGGATCATCGCCGATCGCCCTTCACCGTGTGCCTCCGTTAGGAGGTGGGATTAGCCGCTGTGTGAGCAGCCCAGTGCCGGGCGCAGCGCCTCCCCCCTCCTATGTTCGAAGCTGAGTTTCTCATAAAACTATCGGCGAATACGCCAAAAATCGCATAGAGCAGGCCTGCCTCGGGATCGCCAAGCGACGAGCGTCAATACACCGCCCCGCGGGCGGTGATCGGCCAGAGCTGCTCGACGCGGTTGCCGCGGATGGCGACATACCAGTCGTAGAGGTTGACGGTGGGGTCGCAATGGCCGGGGACGAGGCGGATTTTGTCGCCGAGGCCGAGGCGGTTCGTGGCGCCCGAAATGCCGAGGCGGCCGTGCTCGTCGGAGGCGCGCTCGTAGGTGGCGGCGGGCTCGTCGCAGACGAGCGGCGGGCCCGAGTCGAAGGCCAGCGCCTTCAAGCCGGCGTCGACGATCGCGCGGTCCTCGGTCGGGCGGCTCATCACCGTCGCCCATACGAAGAGGCTCGGCTCGAAGGCCTTGGTCGGCGCGCCGTCGCGGTCGAGGTTGCGGCCGTAATCGGCGTCCATGAAGATGTACGAGCCGCATTGCAGTTCGGTGTAGACGCCGCTCGCCGATCTCGAACTCGAAGGTGCCGGTGCCGGCCCCGGTCACGACCGGGCAGTCGATGCCGTGGCGCGCCAGCAGGTCGCGGGTGCGCCCGGCCTTGTCGGCGGCTTGCGTGATCGCCTGGTGGCGCTCCTCCCAGCCGCGCAGATGCTGCGCCGAGCCGTGATAGGCCTGCAAGCCGCCAAAGGTCAGATGCGGCGCATCGCCGATCTGCCGCGCCAGCGCGAGCGCCGGCTCGCCCGGTTCGACGCCGCAGCGGTTGCCGCCCATGTTGACCTCGACATAGACCGGCAAGGTGACCCCGGCCCCGCCCGCCGCTTCGTCGAGCGCGCGGATCTGGCTCGGATCGTCGGCGCACACGCCGACGCGGGCGATATGCGCGAGCGCTGCGAGGCGCCGCAATTTCTGCCGCCCGACGACCTCGTTCGTGACGAGCACGTCCGGGACTCCTCCCTGGACCATCGCCTCGGCCTCGCTGACCTTCTGCACGCACACGCCGACCGCGCCGAGCGCGACCTGCTTCAACGCGATGACCGGGCATTTGTGGGTCTTGGCGTGCGGCCGCGCCCTGACACTCGGTGCCGGCGATGCGCTCGGGCAGGCGGCGCAGGTTGCGCTCGAACGTGTCGAGATCGACGATGAGGGCGGGGGTGTCGACCTCGTCGAGGGTCATGCCGATCTCGGCCGGCGGGCGGGTGGTCATGAGCGGGGTCTCCTCGAAGCTCGATTTTCGAGGCTCGCGCAACCGCGGCCAAATTGCAACCGGCCCCGCCCGAAAGGGACGGCCATCAAATTGCCGGATTCGCATGGTAACGTATGAGCATGGACAATTCGCGAAGACATTTGTCGCCCTCGCGAAAGCGGGGGTCCAGGGGTGATCGCGCGCCTTGCCCCTGGGTTCCCGCTTACGCGGGAATGGAGCGGTCAGAGGGGACGCTCGTCATGCCGGCCTCCTGTTATTTTTCTGCAGAAACAGGAGGTGCGGGCTAGGAGCGATCCATCAACCTTGCGCGGAGCGAACGGGCGTCGGCCGGGGCGCGGACCTTGGCGTCGTTGTCGAAATATACGTAGACATCGCGGGCGTTGCGGCGGGGTGGCTTCAGGTCAGGGGCGATCAGCCGTGCGTCGTTGGGTTCGAGACCCCGGGCCCACAGCTTGATCCGTGCCGCCCAATGATCGAGCGCCTCGTCCGAATAACCGCTCGCGTAAAGCTCCTCGGAGCCGTGCAGGCGGAGATAGACGAAATCGGCGGTGAGATCCTCGGCATAGGGCCACGCCACCGAGTTCGGCGAAGACGAGCGCTATCCGGTGCCGGCGCAACAGGGCGACAAAGGCGGGGTCGAGAAAGCTCGGGTGGCGGATCTCGATCGCGTGCCGCAGCTCGCGCCGGCGTTCGGTCTGCGTCCAGGCGCGGCCGGCGAGCCGGTGGTCGTGGCCGCGGGCGAGCGCGGCGGCCGCCTCGGTGTCGCGCGGCAGAATGGAGAGGAAGTGGTCGAGACGCTCGGCATCAAATCTGAAGCGCGGCGAGAATTGCCACAGGAAGGGGCCGAGTTTCTCGTCGAGGCGCAATACGCCGGAGGCGAAGAAATTGGCGAGCGGCGTCTCTATGTCTCTCAGCTGTTTGAGGTGGGTGATGAACCGGCTGCCCTTGACCGCGAAGACAAACCTTTCAGGTGTCTCGTCGCACCATCGGGCGAAGGATTCGGGGCGCTGCAGCGAATAATGCGTGCCGTTGATCTCGATCGTGTCAACCTGCCGGCTCGCGAAGGACAGCTCATCGGCATGCCGCAATTCGCGCGGATAAAAGGTGCCGCGCCAGCCGCCATAGTTCCAGCCGGAGATGCCGATGCGGATGGCGCCCGCGCCGCTCATCGCCGCACGCCGCGGCGCTGTGCTAAGAGCTGCCAATGCTGACCATCTCCGGCCTGACATACCGCATCGGCGGGCGGACCCTCATCGACCAGGCGAGCACGCAGATCGCCGAGGGCGGCAAGGTCGGTCTGGTCGGGCGCAACGGCGCCGGCAAATCGACCCTGCTGGACCTGATCCGCGGCGCACTGCAGCCGGATGGCGGGTCGATCGAATTGCCGCGCGGGTATCGGGTCGGGTTTCTCGCGCAGGAGGCGCCGGGTGGGGAGGCGAACCCGCTCGAAACGGTCCTTGCCGCCGACACTGAACGTGCCGGCTTGCTCGCCGAAAGAGAGGCCGGAGCGGACCCGCTGCGGGCCGCCGAGATCGAGACCCGGCTGGTCGAGATCGACGCTCATTCGGCGCAGAGCCGGGCCGCGCGCATCCTCGCCGGGCTCGGTCTCGACGACGCGATGCAGCGCCGGCCCATCGCAGATCTGTCGGGCGGTTGGCGCATGCGGGTTGCGCTCGCGGCGATCCTCTTCACCGAGCCCGACCTGTTGCTGCTCGACGAGCCGACGAACCATCTCGACCTCGAGGCGGCGCTGTGGCTCGAACGATTTCTGCGCAACTACCGCCGCACCCTGATCCTGGTCAGCCACGATCGCCGCTTCCTCAACGCGGTGACGACAGTAACCCTGCATCTCCAACACGGAAAACTGACCGCCTACTCCGGCGGTTTCGACGCCTATCTGCGCGCCCGCACGGAAGCGGCGCAGCGGCTCGAATCGTTGGCGCGCCAGCAGAGTTTCGAACGGCAGCGGATGCAGGCTTTTGTCGACCGCTTTCGCTACAAGGCGTCAAAGGCGCGCCAAGCCCAGAGCCGGCTCAAGGCGTTGGCGCGGCTGGAGCCGATCGTTCTGCCGGCCGACGAGGCGCCGGCCCGCATCGCCTTCCCGGATCCACTGCAGCTGAACCCGCCGCTGATTTCACTAGAGAGGGCCGCGGTCGGCTATGTCCCGGGGAAGCCGGTTCTGTCTCGGCTCGATCTGCGGCTCGACCCCGACGATCGGATCGCGCTGCTTGGCGCCAACGGCAACGGCAAGACGACGCTTGCTCGATTGCTTGCCGGGCGTCTGGCGCCAATGGCAGGACGCGTGACCCGGTCGCCAAAGCTTGCCTGCGGCTTTTTCGCCCAACATCAGATTGAGGAGATGCGGCCCGACGAATCGGCCTTCGATCATCTTTCCGCACTGATGCCCGACCACGCGCCCGAGGCGATTCGGGCTCGGCTCGGCAGATTCAGCTTCGGCCAGGAAAAAGCGTTTGTTCCAGTGCGGGACCTGTCCGGCGGCGAGCGGGCACGGTTGAACCTCGCTCTCGTCACCTACGACGCCCCCGCTCTCTTGATCCTCGACGAACCGACGAACCATCTCGACATCGAGGCACGCGAAGCGCTGGTCCAGGCGATCAACGATTTTCCCGGCGCGGTGGTGCTGGTGAGCCATGACTGGCATCTGCTGGAACTCGTAGCCGATCGCCTCTGGCTGGTCGAAGGCGGGACGGCCCGGCCCTTCGAGGGCGATCTCGGGGATTACGAGCGCCAAGTGCTGGATGGCGGCGGCTCCGCGAACGGCACCCGCGAGCCGCAATCCTGCAGCCGCCGGGCAGCCCGCCGCCTCGCCGCGGAGCGCCGTCGCGAACTCGAGCCGTTGCGCCAGGCCGCGCGCAGGGCCGAAGAAAAAATTACGCGGCTGACCGAGGAACGCGAGGCGCTCGATCGCGTCTTGGCCCAACCCGCAGACCCGCGGGACAACGGCCTAGTGCTCACTGCCGCCCTCAAGCGTCGCGCCGAGGTGATGCGGTTGATAGAGCGGGCGGAAATAGAGTGGCTCGCCGCCGAAGAATCGCTAGAGGGAGGAGCGCGGTGAGACTTGGGTCAAAAGACCATGCTTAAGCGACGTTAGGCGACAGGCTCGCGGCCAAAGGCCGCAGAGTTCGGTCATCCTCTGTTACACTTTGACAAACTCGGCTGAAACGGCCTATCCACTTTACTCGGAGACGGGAGTTCTCCTTAGGGCGTGGACCCGCAAGGAGACGAGACCCTCATCCGAGTAACGCCTTCCCGAACTGGGTTTCGCCATGGCCGACACTCCCGCGATCACCGATCGGAACCTCGAAGCGACAACGAACATTTCTCTGAAGCGAGAGCCGGCTTGTTTCGCCTTTCTGTCGCCACGCTCGATTTCGCCGCCGATGCCGATCGATTCGATTAACCTCGATCTTGCCTCGGCCGATTATTTTTGCGGACGCGCTTCGCTTTGGGCCGCTCTCGAGATGCGCTCTTCGGTCAGTGATGAGCGTCCGACGGCGCTTCTCGGCTTCGACGAAACTTTTCTTCGCCCCTTCGCACGCGCCCTGATCGAGGCGGCGACGACGCGCGCTGCCTACCGAATGTCGATACTACAGGAGTCGCGCACGTCTGAGCGTTGTCGGGTCGTCGAATACGTGACCGGTCCCGGCAAGGCGCTCGAAGAATTGATGCTCCAGCCCTTTGACAATGTAGTGCTGATCAGCGCGACGAAGGGGAAAGACGGGGACGAAACGCTCTTCCAGTTGCCGCGTACCGACACCTTTCTACGCGCCTTTGCCAAAATGGCCTATGTCGCCGATCAAGCGTTACACGATTTGCTTGAGGACATGGAGCGGGTGGCTCGACAGCGTAAACCCGTTGCCAACACGTGAGACACCCCAGCGCTGCGAATCAGAGCGCTACAGTGGGCACCAGCAAGGGGACCGCGCGTCCCCTTGCGACGCCGTCGGACACTCGACGCAGCTTCAAGGCAGGTTTAACGCTATTGCACGGTGCCGTGGGGGGTCATGCGCGCGCCGCCTGGCTGCCCAGGGGACATCATGCCCGGCGCCGGAGGGGCCGACGGGTTCGAAAAGTTCCCCGCCTGCAGCCGCTGCAGCTCTTCCTGGTTCAGCTGGTTGGCGGAACTGCTGCTCAATTGCTCACCCCTCCCGCGATGATGCCCGGCCATCTTGCCGTGCGAGGCGTGGCGTGATGCCCGGTGGTGCTTCGGCGGCATCGCCGAGCTGGTATCGGACATCGAAGACGGCGGCATCTCCGAAGGGGCCATTGCCGCGGGCGGCGCCGTGCGCGGCGCCAAGCGCGGACCCGACAGCGCTGATCCGCCTGGGTTCGGGCCCGCGCCACCAGGTGTGCTATAAGGCGTCAGTCCCGGTCCGCCGGGGTTCGGACCCGGCGTACCCATGGAGTTGCCACCGGTCGGACTTTGCGCCCAAACGGGCGCCGAAAATGCGAGCGCGGCGACCACCGCCACACCGGTCAAGAAATGATGTTTCATGTCTGCGATCCTCTCTCTTGGTTCTCAGTTGAACACGGTCAGGCGATTAGGGTAGCTCCCGTCAGGCCGAAGTCCTCTTCTCCACCATCAGATGGTATTCCCCACGATTTCTGCGAGCCCGCTGCGCTCATCGACTGTTGGCCGCCGAGGCCCTGCGATCAAAGTCCGTCGTGCGGGAGCCGGACGGAGAGCATCGACCGACCGGACTGGAAGCGCGGGAGTTCCTGCCGATTGAGCTGATTGCATGGTCTTCGCGCCCGACCTCGCTTGTCTCAACTTGGCCGATTTTTAACGACGACGCGTGTCGTTGTGTTCCCCAGCAAGCAATTTTCCCGCCTCACACTCTGCTCGGTTGGTTCGCATGATATAGCAGGAAGCTGGGTCTTGGCAAGCGCAATAGTAGCCTAACCGCCGACCGAATAACCGAAAAAGCGAAGCGAATGCCTTCAGTTTAAGTCAGCGAGGCGACTCTCCCCATTTGTCTTCCTTGCGGCATCGCAAAGCAGGCTCCTCGCTCTTTGGACCGCTCGAATCCGGACAAGAACCCCGGATCCGCCTGCCGCCGTCGCGCCGGCCCTCCCGGGTGATGCCGACGGCGGCAGTGCGAAGCATCGGGAGACGGTGTTACCGCGCCCTCGTAACCCAGAGGGCTGCGTCAGCTTGTTCTATCGCGAACATACGTTTGCCTGACCTCAGCTGGTCTGAGCTGTGGACGATTTCTTCGACTTCTTTTTGGCGTGGTGCGACTTCGAGGAGTGCTTCTTCTTGGTCGTGGTCGGCGAACCAGTTGAAGTCGAGGTGTCCGGGGCCATTGTCTGTCCCGTCCCCGCGGTCTGGGCATAGGTTTCGACCGGCAACGCGGTCCCGGCAACAAATGTGAGCAACGCAAACACTGAGATGAGCGCCTTCATTGGTGAACTCCTGGGTCAAAATAACGACGCGCCGTTTTTCTCGCACTCTTGAGGAGTGCAACCAAACATTACCGCCGCAATAGTTGCGACCTTCAGCCGCACACTTACAATATCATGTTTCGGATAGTGCGAGGTATGAATTATAGAAGAAATACGTGGAAATGTTTGCAATTGGCGCAGTGACCGGTCGGCAATAGCACCCACCCGGCGAGGGGTCGCCGGCCCAATCGAATCGGATTGCCTCGTCTCGATTGGATTCGGCCGGTAGCGTCGCGCGGTCATCGACCTCAACGTTTTCAAAAAAAACCGCCGCGGTGAACCGCGGCGGTTGCCGGGAGGCCCGATTGGACCCCCCGAGGCTTGCACGTGCAGAGACTTCTTTTACGGGAAGACGATCTCGACGCGACGGTTCTGCGGCTCGCGTACACCTGGAGGCGTCGGAACGCGCAGGTCGTTCATGCCGCGGCCGGCGACCACCATGTCGCTGCGCGGGACGCCGAGGCGTTCGAGCGCTGCGGCGACGGCGTTGGCGCGCCGCTCGGAGAGCCGCTGGTTGTACCCGGCCGATCCTGATGTATCGGTGTAGCCGGTCACCTGGAGCGTCACGTGACCGCCCGAGTGATATTGGTTTGCCGCGAGTTGGATGATCTGCTGGCCCTCCGGAGTGATATTGTATTTATCCCAGTCGAAGAACACGAGATAGACCTGATGGGTCGGCGGCGGCGGCGGGGCCGGAGGCGCCGGCGGTGGCGGTGCCGGCGGCGGCGCGCCGAACTTCATCGTCAGGCTGGCGACGATGTTCTGCGTATTGTATCCCGACGTGTACTTCGTGGTACTCGACGGGAAGCCGAACGGCGGGAACGGAGCTACCCCTTTGTTGGTGAAGGTCGGCGAAGTGGTCGCCAGGTAGCGATAATCGAGGTCAAACGCGAGCAACGGGTTGATGTCGTAGCGGAAACCGGCGATCGCCTGATAGCCGAAATTCCATTGGCTTCCCTTCAGGAAGGTCCCGCCAATAGTCGGGTTTGGGAATGGCGTTGTCGCCCCGATTACACCGGCAACGCCCGCCGGAGTACTGACCGTCGTCCTTCCCAGGCCGTTGAGGGTGACCGGGTTGAGTGAGATGGAGTCTACGTTGTCCACCGCGCCGATGCCGAACCCGATATGCGGGGTGACCGGCCAGCCTACGATGAAGTCGTAGATGACGTTGGTCATAATCGAGTGGGTAACTCGCTCACCCAGTAAAGGCCGAGTTGATGTTGGGACCGAAGAACGCACCAAAACTCGAGAGCCCATTGCGCCGATAACTGTATTCTTCTTCGAGACGCCACGGACCATACTGCATCCCTAGCCGGCGCACCGGCGTTGAAGCCGCTGTCATATCTGGCGCTGCCGTTGAACTTGTTGAAAAAGGGCCCGTTGGGGGGGATAACGACGCCGCTATCAACCCTGAAGGGCACCGTCGTGATCGTGTCCTTTTGGTTCGAAAGGCTGGTCCACCCGCCCTCCGGTCCGACGTAGAAGACGGTCGGGTACGGGCCCCCCATAAAAGCAAATTGCGCATTCGCCTCGGCGCATCCGAACGCCACGGCAAGCGCTGCGCCAGCGCCTAGCAGATAGCGACTTTTCATCCCTTACCTCCGGCCGCAAAATACGCGTGTGACGATGGTCATCGCACCACCGATGACCGATCTTCGCTATCCACTCATCCGATGGCAAACGGTTTTTTGCTCAACGAGACCGCTCGTCCGCAAATCCGCGCAGAACGAGAAGCGATGCGGCATTTAAGCAACAGTTTGGCCGCAGTTCCGCCAATTTACGCCCGTAAAGGCCGCGTCTTTTTCGCAACACCGCAAGCCAGACCGCGATTGCAGGCCGATTGGTCGCAGCCTGTCGGGAACCTTTTTGCTCCGCGAGCGTGGCTGCGTCCGGGTTTTCCCGATCCCGTGACGTTCCGGCTTGCTCAACGTGCGGTGCAGTTACGCAGGCCGGAAATCAGGCATCGATAAGAACGCCGGGATTGAGCAAACCCTGCGGGTCGATTGCGTGCTTCGCGGCGCGCAAGGCGGCCGCGAAAAGCTCGGGTCGCTGCTTGTCGTACCACGGGCGGTGGTCGCGGCCGACCGCGTGATGATGGGTGATCGTCCCGCCCGCGGCGATCAGCGCCTCGCTGGCGGCGCTCTTGATCGCATGCCACTGCGACAACAGCTGGCCATGCCGCCCCAGCGCATGGAAGGAGAAATACGGCGCCGGCCCGTCGGGGTAGACATGGGTGAACCGGCAGGTCACCTGTCCAGGCCGCCCGGTGGCCTCGCGGATGGCCGATTGGGTCGCGGTCTTGACTGCATCGTGAAAGGCTTCGAAGCGCTCCCAGGTAATCGCGGTTTCGAAAGTGTCCGCGATGATCGCCCGTCCTACCAGGCGCTCGCGCGCATAGGGCATGCGGATGAAGGCGTTTCGCCACATTCCCGCCGCCCCTTCGCGATGCGCATCCGCCTTGTCGGGGTGCTCGGGCGTGCCGCGATGATCAGCGCAGCATTCCAAGGCGCGGGCGATCCACGCATCGACCGGGTGGTCGCCCGACTCGAACGCCAGCACCAGGATTGCCGCCCTCCCGTCTCCCGCTCCGGTATTGTGCGCCTCCTGCGGGTCGAGGATGCGGCAGTTCGCGGGGTAGAGGCCGGCCTGGGCGATCGCTCTCACAGCGCGGGCAGCCGAGAAAAAGTCTGCGAACTGCACAGCCCCCCCGGCGCGGAACCGCGGCCGGTCCTGGAGCCGCATCCAAGCCTCGGTGATCACGCCGAGAATGCCTTCCGACCCGATGAACAGCCGGTCGGGGCTGGGCCCGGCGCCAGAGCCGGGAAGGCGTCGCGTCTCGACGAGGCCGCGCGGTGTCACGACGCGCAGATTTTCGACCAGATCGTCGATATGCGTGTAGAGGGTGGCGAAATGGCCGCCCGACCGCGTCGCGATCCAGCCCCCCAATGTCGAGTATTCGAAGCTCTGCGGAAAATGCCGCAGGGTCAGGGCATGGGGTTTGAGCTGCGCCTCGAGCGCGGGGCCAAAGATTCCGGCCTCGATGCGCGCGGCGCGCGAGGTGCGGTCGATTTCGACGACGCGGTCCAGATGCCGCAGATCGAGCGAGATCGCCGCCCGGCACGCGGTGCCCTCGATCACCGGTTCGACGCCGCCGACGACGCTGCTGCCGGCGCCGAACGGGATCAGCGCCGCCTGCGCGCCGCCCGCCCAATCCGCGATCGCGGTGACCTCTGCTTCGTTGCGCGGGTAAGCGACGACATCGGGCGCGTTGTCGTACTGACCGGCGAGCCCGCGCACGTAGTCCGAGAAAGACTTGCCATAGGTATGGGCTACGCGATCGTAATGTTCGCTGGAGCAATGCGGCGCCAAGGCCGGCGGCGGTGCGATCCGCGGCGGCCGCAACGCGATCTCGGACAGCGCCGGCGGGCTGCGCTCGTCGAACCGGTCGACGGCGAACAGCCGGCGGTAGCGGTCGAGCGCGAAACCCTCCTCCTCGGGTGTCAGGCCCTCGCCTTCACGACCCCAGCCGAAATGTTTGAGTCGCCGTTCCGACATCGGGCCCTCCTGGTTGCGAATTCAAAAATAGTGCCGAGGTGCGGCGCTAGTGCAGCTGATTCAACCCGTTTACCTTATATCCTTGCAGGATGGGATGAGCCGAGAGGCCGGGCAAGAAATCCATGGTTGGCTGGATCGGGCGCCGTGCGTCCTTCGAGACGGCCGCTTTAGCGGCCTCCTCAGGATGAGGAATTTCCCTCAATGCCATCAAAGCCTTACCCTCATCCTGAGGAGCGCCCAAAGGGCACGTCTCGAAGGACGCATCACCGTTATGCAGCCCTTCATCCAATTCTTGCCCAGCTTCTGAGCGAAACTCATCGCCTGCGCTCGTTGCGATGGGTTTCGCGCTGCTCTACCACCCTACGGCTCACTAGGCACAAACTTAACCACTCGATCACACTTGCAAATCGTCGGCCTTTTTGTTGAGCGAGTCGATCAGACCGTCGATGCCGCTGGTGCGCAGGATGTTCGCAAAATCCGACCTTCGCGTCGCCAGCTCGCTGATCGAGCCGGAGAGGTAGATATCGCGAATTTGCCAGGCATTATCGTTGTCGTGGACGACATAATTGATGGCGACCGGTTCACCGTTCGACTTGACGATGTGGGTTTTGATCAAGGTGCCGTGCTTGATCTGCTGCTGCCCGAGAACCTCGAGTTTTTCGCCGGCATAGTCGTCGAACCGGCTGGCGTAAATCGCGGCGATGTAGCGGCTATAGGCCTGTACGGCGCGACGCTTCTGCTCGGGCGTCAAATTCCTCCATGTCGGGCCGACCGACAGCCGCGCCATGAACGGCACGTCGAACGTCCCGCGCACGACCGGCTCTAGTTTCTGGTAGCGGCCCTTCGGTCCGAGCGGCGCCGCATGCTGCATTATGTCGAGCAGCACGCCATAGAAATTCCGCACCACATCTGTCGGCGCCCCCGTCGCTGCCGACGCTTCGGGTGACGGAAAGACCAGCCAGGCGGCCAAGAGGAACCCGAAGCAGACGGCTCTCCGGGGCCCCGACTGTCGGCATTTCGACATGTTCACCTCCCTAGTATTTCACTCAGCGGCCATTCCAGCCGACCGCGTTAGCGGACTGTTCGACACTGGCATTCTCCAATATTTGCAGCCGCCTGTCGAAGTCGCTGGTTTCGATCGCCCGGACGAAGGTGTCGACCATCTGGCTCAGCTTGAAGGCCTCGTCGGGCGTGATGGTGCCCTGCGCTGCCGCCTTGACGATCGCCCCCATTGCCGCGGCGATATCGGAAGCGCTGCGGATCGGCGGCACGGCGAGCTGGATCGGCCGCTCGCGGCGCGGCGCTATGATGCGGTCGAGACAGAGCCGCAGCGCTCCCTCGCTGCCGCCGAGAGCGAGCTCGACGGCCTTCCGACTAAGTGCTTCGGCCTCGCTGTCGAAGAGCGCTTCGGCCGCGAGCGTCGCCTTATTGCGCGCGCCGCGAGGACGCCCCGCCGGATTGCCCGACCGCCCCTTCTCGAACGGCCGACCCGGCCCTCTCGCTGGCTGTTTCTGCAGCGAATTTACAGCCATGCCCATCTCCTCTGTGGCAAAGCGGCCCGTCGCGGGCCGCCATCTCGCCGCAGGTTACGATAATAATTTGGCAATTTGATGATCGAGCACTCCGAAATAGCAATTAATCGGGTCGCGCTCCGGCGTGAAGCTGGTGCACCTGCGCGTCAGAGCGCGGACTCTTTCAACGGATCGGCGGATGGTAGGTTCGGCTGATGGCTACGTTGCACTTCATTTGCGGAAAAGCCGCGTCGGGCAAGACGACGTTGGCGCGCGAACTGGCGGCGCGTCACGCCGCGGTCCTGTTCGGCGAGGACGAATGGCTGACGCGTCTTGATGCGGAGATCAACAGTCTGGCCGACCATGTGCGTCATTCAAAGCGGCTGAAAGCCGCCTTAGCTCCCCTTGCTGTCCGGCTGCTTCAGTTGGGTGTGCCGATCGTGTTCGATTTCGCCGGTAACACGCCGAACGACCGTGCCTGGGTTCGATCGATATTCGAAAGCGCCAATGCCGACCATGTGCTGCATTATATCGTCGCGTCCGATGAATCGTGCAAAGCGCGACTGCGCTTGCGCAATGAGACGAAGCCGGAAGGACTCTATTTCGGCTTTGTCAGCGAAGACCGGTTCGATGAGGTCACGCGATATTTCACGCCGCCATCAGATCAAGAAAACTTCCATGTGATCTACTACGAAGCCGAGACCCCTTCGTCAAAGGGATAGATGAATGCGTATGAATTTCAGGCAGCGTTCCCCAACCGGCTTTGTGCACAATTCAAGAAATTCGCACAGCATTGGAGCGGATTTGAGTGGGAATTTTATGCAGGACGAGCACGCTCAGCGCATCATACAAATTGTTCTGGAATGGGCAAAAGCACAGCCGACAATCTGTGCAGTGGCTTTAGTGGGTTCACATGCGCGAGGAACAGCGCGAGCAGATTCCGATATTGACCTCATCGTCCTTACCACCGACCCGCAGCGCTTTCGCGCTGACACGGCTTGGCTACGCGCTATTGATTGGAACGTCATCGCTGCGCGCCCGGCCGAATGGCAGGATGAGGATTATGGAGTGCTTTGGTCGCGCCGGATGTGGCTGGAACCAAATCGCCACGAGGTAGAGATCGGCTTCGCCCTTCCCTCTTGGGCAGAAGTGAAGCCCATTGACCCAGGAACGCAGCGCGTGATCACTGACGGATGCCGCGCTCTGCACGACCCGGAGGGACTACTTACCCGCCTATGCGCCGCCGTGAATGGTGGGCCGAGTTGAGCAGCCGGTTTGTTGCGAATCTCAAGACTTCTGCTGCCTGTCAAACCAAGTTACGTTGGCAATTCTAGCGACAAGCCCCGTATGCGGTCTGGGCCAACTGAGTTGTCAGGGAACGCTGCGTAGAGATGGACACAGTGGATGAGCAGAAGTTGCGTATCGAGCAGGCACGGCTCGATCTCGACAGGAAGCGCTATGCCGATGAACTGCTGATCCAACAGGTGAGGCTTGATTTAGAGAAAGCGAAACTTCAATCTGAAGGACGCTTTACGGCAAAGTATTTTGGTACATTGATAACGGCACTGATCTCTACGGCGACTATCGTGGTCTCTATAAGCCAGGTATACGTGGCTTATATATCAAAACAAAATGAGATAGCATCTTCACAGAGCCTGACATCTAAACAATTAGAATTGTCAGCCACCGACCAACGACGTGAGTGGAATTTGAAGGCGACCGAATTTGTTGCCGCCCATCAGGATCTAATATTTAGTCACGATGCCGAAAGGCGGGACAGGATCGCGAAGGTCATGCTTATCACCTTTCCAGCGGAGATTACTGGCGTTTTATTTCAGAAGCTGGCTGACGCAGCCTCCGATACCGCCGAGCGCGGGGGATGGGTGGGTGCTCAGACAGTTGCAACGAAGCTGTTGCTAGTCCGGGTAGACGGTCTGTATCAACGTAAGGATTCTTATGGCCTATCCGATTATCTCCGATTCTATCCGGATGGGACTATCTTGGGTGTGGCTTCACCTGACACTCCAGCAAAGGTCGCACGCTGGTTAATCCCAGGAACAGATAATCAGCAAGGACGAGTAGAGTTGAGCCGCACGGCAGAAGATAGTACTTTTCAAGTGCACGGTGCAGAGATTAAGTTCTCTCTTAGGTCAAAGGAAGGCGTTGTCGATTACGAGGGCAATGTTACCAACGACAGACTTACCTTCGACGTGTATAGCCACATTAACCAATTTAAGCATTCCGTGGAATACGAGTTCGTCCGAAATCGGTGACTAAGCTGGCGCGGAGGGAAGGCGCGACGCGCCCGGATACCCCGATAGGGGTGCTGAAAGTCAAGACTTTCGGGAAATTTCCTTGCCCCTGCCCGATCAATGGGTTACGCTTCCCGTAAGATATGACCGAAACTCACCCGCAAAACCGCCGTCTCGGCTATGCCCGCGTCAGCACCTACGGGCAGACGCTCGACGCCCAGCTTGAGCAGCTACGCGGCGCGGGATGCACCAAGATTTACCGCGAGAAGGTGACCGGCGCGCACAGCGACCGGCGCGAGCTTCTCAAAATGCTCGACGCCCTCGCCCCCGGCGACGTGGTGACGGTGACGCGCATCGACCGCCTCGCGCGCAGCACCTTCGACCTGTTCGCCATCGTCAAGCAGATCGTGGACGCCAAGGCGCAATTCCGTTCACTGGCCGAGCCGTGGGCCGACACCGGCACCAGCACCGGGCGGTTGATGATTGCCGTGCTCGGCGGCCTGGCCGACGTGGAGCGCGACCTTATCCGCACCCGCACCGCCGAGGGCCGCAGCCGGGCGCAGAAGCGCGGGCAGCACATGGGCCGACCGCCGAAATTGACCGACGCGCAGAAGGCCGAGGCCCGCCGGCGACGGGCGCAGGGCGCGACGCTCGCCGAACTCGCGCGCAGCTACGACGTGGGCAAGAGCACGATTTCGCGACTGTGACGAGGCCCACACAACTGGGTTCTTACGTCTTCCGTCCTGCCAGTTCTTGAAGCCGCGCAAAAAGCTCGGTTCCGTTGATCAATTGAATTCGAGAAGGAATGACCTTTCTGAGAAGAACATCACTCGTTATCTTCGGGGCAAAATCGGAGGTTGTCGATAGAAACCCCCTTGCCGCACCATCCATTTCTAGCACGCCCACCAGTGCTCTTACATCATTTGCCGTCACAAGGCGAGGCGGCGTGTACGCTTTTACTTGATCAATGACACGAACAGAGCCAATCCCTTTTTTGATGGCAATAACATCGCGTCCATAATCGCCACTACGCGGTGTAAGTGTCACTTCCTCAAATCCAGCTTTTTTGTATGCGCCAGCTATAATTTCCTCCCATTTCTCCCAAGAGATTTGAAAAGCGATGCGCGGGTCAGTTTTCAAAAATTCAATGATGTCAAACCACGGGACAGCGACCGCCTCGATTAGCGTGCCTTCATTTGTTCGTGCGCCGGGAACAATGACAGTCTGTACAAGCAGGGCGGCCAGCGATCCGTTGTCTTGAGCCGACTGGGCCGCGAGAATCGCCGCCATATTATTGCGCCGCCGCGCGGCGGCCGCCCTCCTCGCGCACGTTTGGCCATGACCGGGTTGAACACAGCAAAGTCATGCGAGTTGTTTACGACGTGATTTTTCCAAACATTCAGAAATGCGTCTGCTTACTTAAGAGAATCTAGAGATGACACTCTGTAAGCGCAATATAGAGATGACACCCTCTGCAAGATAGAGATGACACTCCCGGGGAATTTGCGGGGGCATCTGCGGGGGTATCGCTAACGGCAATTTGACAGGGGGCCGAAGGCGGGTGGCGGGATGCGGCGCTTCGAGGCGGCTTCGTAGGCGGCGGCGATCCGCAACACGACGTCTTCCTTGCCGGGCTCGGCGCGGAAGACCAGCGAGAACGGCAGGCCGGGCGGCGGCAGGGTGGTCTGGGTATCGGAGGGGACCGAAACATAGCGCGTGCCGTCGGGGCTGAGCGCGAAGACCGGGTCGTAGACGGTCGTGACGTAGCCCGCCGGGATCAGGATTTCGGTCAGGCCGGCGTTGGGGCCGTAGAACGATTCCGGGCGCAAATTGTTGCGGCCGCCCAAGGGGTCGTTGGCGCCGCCGATCTTGGCCGGCGGCAACGGCGTGTGCAGGCGGACGAGCGCGTCGAGGCGGTTTTCGAGCAGCACCATCATGTCGAGCCGGCGCAGGAGTTCGCGCAGCATGATGCGCTCGTCGACACCCTGACGCCCGCCCAGCGGGTTGCGCGGGTCGGTGACCTCTTCCCAGTTCTTGAAGGCGGCGCGGCCGTCGTCGCCCCAGAATTTCGAGCGCGCATTGAGCGCCGCGAAGTCGGCGAGGCTCTCGGTGAACCCGCATTCGCGCCAGTCGGCGGCGCGGCGCGACAGGTATTGGTTGACATGGAAGCGGAAAGACATCGCCAGCTCCTGCTCCTGGATCGTGGCGATGTCGAGATTGGCGGGCGGCGCGATCCGCCCTTCGGCCAGCTCGACGCAATAGTCGATCGGCGTCATCGTGCCGTTGCCGAAAATTTTGCCGCGGGCGAACTCGGTGGGACGGATGGCGGCGGCGAATTCCTTGAAGAGCGGCTTGGCCATCGGGCCCTAGCCGGAAGAGCAGGTCGGGCATGAACACCGGCACGAGCCTCGCCAGGCCCTGCCGGAAATCGAGGCTCATCTGCTCGAGGTCGCGATCGCGTTCCCATAACGGATCGGAGGATTCGACCAATGTCGCGCCGAGCTTCTCGCCGAGGATCGCCTTGATCTCGGCCGCCGCAGCCGTCGCGATCGGCTCGGCGGCCTTGTCGCCGGGGCGGACCAGCATCGACTCGCGGATGATCCCGATGCGCATGCCTCGGAGCGAGCCCGACGGCTTGGTGTGGCTCGCATAGGGGGTCGCCAGGACCGAGGAGCGCGGCACGGTCGTATAAGGGTCGCGCGGATCGTAATAGCCCGCTCTCGGGGTCCTTCAACGCGTCGAGCACTTTGGCGGCGTCGCCGATCGTGCGGGCGAGGATGCCGGTGCGGTCGCAATAGATGTCGGCGCCGATCGCGCCGCCATTGAAGCTGAGCATCGCCTTGTGCGGCAGGATCAACGCGACGGCATTGTGGTTGGCCGGGCCGCGGGTCGAGGCGCGGGTCTCCTCGCCGAGGCTCACCATCACCAGATTGGCGCTGACCGAGACGCCCGAGCCCGAGCTCGAGCCCAATGAGGCGGCGCGCGTCGTGTCGTACGGGTTGGCGGGGTTGCCGCCCCAGCTGCTGCGCTGGTACCCCAGGACCGACGGCAATACCTTTTCGGGCTTGTGCCGGCCGCCCGGATCACCGGCGCGGCCGTTGTATTCGGTGCAGACCGCCTTCGCGAAGATGATCGCGCCCTTGTTGCGCAACTGCTCGACCAGCACATGGTCGCGCGCCGGGAAGTCGATGTCGTAGGCCGCATCGCCCCCGGCGGTCGTGCGCATGTCCTTCGTATCGAACGGGTCCTTGAACGAGAAGACGACGCCGTACATCGGCATCTTGTCGAGATCGGGGTTGCGCCCGTAGGCGGCATCGAGCTCGGCGGCGCGTTCGAGAGCGTCGGGCAATTGGCGGAAGTGTTCGCAGATCGGCGGCGCGCCCGGCGGCAACGGTCCCTCGGAGGGGTGCCGGTCGAACTCGCCGCGGCAGGTCACCGACCGCTCGCCCCTGATGTTGAGCGTCGCGAGCGCGTTGAGCTGTCCGGCATTCGGGATGCCGGTGATCATTCCGTATTGCTGCTGCACCGAAGGATCGGACGCAGTCGGCTCCATGCGGCCGAATTCGAGCGGCGGACCCTTGTACTTGTCGAGATCGGGGAAAATCGTCGAGGCCTTGACGGTCTCGGCCGGGAAGCGCAGCGGCGCCGTCGCGCGCACCGCCCCCGTAGCCTCGGGTACCGGAGCTCCATCTTCGGTCACGAGGCGGCTGCAGACCCCGTTATAGGCCCGCGCCCGGTCGATATAATGCTGGACGACCGCGACGCAGGTCGTGCGGCCGGCCCTGATTGCCTCGTGCAGCTGATCGATCGTCGCCTCTTCGAGAGCGAATGGCTCGTCGTCGGACATCGGCTCGCCCCTTACACCTTTGGATCGTAGTTGGCGTCGTACCACCAGGCCTGCCAATCGGCATAGGTCAAGCCGCGGTGGTCGCAATATTGCACGTTCTGCCGTAAGCTGGTCCTTTCGAGCCGGCAGCACCGATGCACAGAAAGGCGACCATGTCCGAATTGCACCGTTTTCTCGACGAGGCGCGCGAGTTGCTGCCGGCCGCCGTCGCGCTGCGCCGGCGCATTCACGCCGAACCGGAGCTGGGGCTCGACCTGCCGCTGACGACCGCGGCGGTGCTCGAGGGACTGCAGGGTCTCGATGTGGAAATTGCCCGCGGACCGTCGACCTCGGGTCTCGTGGTCTCGCTGGCCGGCAGAAAGCCCGGGACGCAGACCGGCCGCACGATCCTGTTGCGCGGCGACATGGACGCATTGCCGATGCCGGAGGAGACCGGGCTCGACTTTGCCAGCAAAATCCCCGGCCGCATGCATGCCTGCGGGCACGACGCGCATACGGCAATGCTGGTTCAGGCTGTGCATTTGCTGCACCGGCACCGCGACGAGCTGGCCGGCACCGTCAAGTTCATGTTCCAGCCGGGCGAGGAGGGCCACGCCGGCGCCCGGCTGATGATCGAGGATGGCCTCATCGACGCCGATCCCAAGCCGGACGCGGCGTTCGCGTTGCACATCTGGCCCGGCGTCCCGGCCGGCGCCATTCTCGGCAAGCCCGGCCCGATGATGGCTTCGGCCGATTACTGGACGATCACGGTGAAGGGTCGCGGCGGTCACGCCTCGATGCCGCAAGACGCGGTCGATCCGATCCCGGTCGCCTTCGAAATCGGCCTGGCCCTGCAGACGCATGGTGACTCGCCGGATCGACGTGTTCGACCCGGTCGTGCTGACCTGCGCCAAAGTGACCGCCGGCACGACAAACAATGTCATACCCGAGAAGGCCGAGATGATCGGCACGTTGCGCGCGACCTCGGAGAGAGCACGCGAGAGGGCGCATGAAGGTCTTCGACGGGTCGCGGCCAATGTCGCCGCCGCTCATTTGTGCGAAGCCGACGTCACCGTGAGACGCGGTTATCCGGTGACGGTCAACGATCCCGGCTTTGTCGATTTCGCGCGAACTGTGGCCACGGAGCTGCTCGGCCCGGAGAACTACATCGACCGGCCGGCGCCGATCATGGGGGCGGAGGATTTCTCCTACGTATTACAGCGCATGCCCGGCTGCATGATGTTTCTCGGCGTTATGCCGGACGGCCATCACGGACACGATCATGTCGCGCCGTGCCACTCCAACCGCATGATGTTGAACGAGGACTGCATGGCGGCCGGCATTGCGATGCACGCGTCGATCGCCCACCGCTTTCTTGCGCAGAGCGGGACCGGCTGACCATGTTGCACTCGGGACGCGTCGCGTTTGGCGCGATGGAGGCGGTGGTGTTCGGCAGGCCCGCCGCCGAGGCCGTCGCGGAGGAAGCGCGGCGGCTCGATGCCGAGCGGGTCTTTCTGATGGTCAGCGGCACGCTCAACCGCACGACCGACGAGATCGCCAAGGTGCGCCGCGCGCTCGGCAACCGCTTCGCCGGCGATTTTCGACCGGATGCCGCCGCATACGCCGCGCGGCGCCGTGATCGAGGCCGCCGCGGCGGCGCGCGAGGCCGGCGCCGATTTGATCGCGACGATCGGCGGCGGCTCGGTCACCGACGGCGCCAAGGCGGTGCAGCTGTGCCTGGCGAACGACATCCGCACCGCGGAGGCGCTCGACAGCCTGCGCCCGGTCGAGGGGCCGGACGGCGCCCTCGGGCCGCCGCCCTGCAACGCGCCCGCGGTGCGGCAGATCACGGTGCCGACGACATTGTCGGCCGGCGAGTTCAGCGCCATTTCCGGCGTCACCGACGAGCGGCGACGGGTCAAGGAGCTGTTCCGGCATCCGCAAATCATCCCGCGCACCGTGATGCTCGATCCGGCCGTCACCGTGCACACGCCCGAATGGCTGTGGCTGTCGACCGGCATTCGCGCGGTCGACCATTGCGTCGAGGGCATCTGCTCCGGCGAGGCCAACCCGTTCGCCGACGCGCAGGCCCTGCACGGCTTGGCGCTGCTCACCCGCGGTCTGCCCCGCGTCAAGTCTGATCCGAGCGATCTCGAGGCCCGCCTCGATTGCCAGATGGGTTCGTGGCTGTCGATGGGGCCGCTCGCCAGCGGCGTGCCGATGGGGGCGAGCCACGGGATCGGCTATGTGCTCGGCGCCCTCTTCGACATCCCGCACGGGCACACCTCGTGCATCATGCTGCCGGCGGTGATGCGCTGGAACAAGCCGGTCAACGCCGAGCGCCAGGCGCTGGTCGCCGCCGCAATGGGCCACCCCGGCGAGGACGCCGGCGACGTGCTCGACGCGTTCATCGCCGGCCTCGGCATGCCGCGCAGCCTCGGGGCGGTGCGGATCGGGCCGGAGAGCTTCGCGCGCCTCGCCGAGGGGGCGATGCAGACACCGTGGGTCCCGCGCAACCCGCGGCCCATCGCCGGGCCGGCGCAGCTGCGCGAGATCCTCGAGCTGGCGGCGTGACTGCCTTGCATTAAATCAGCGCGGTTGCGGCGAGCGCCCAAAAGATGAGCACCGGCTGGCGCTATCGGCGCAATCGTGTTACAAAAATGCGCTGGCGCGGAAAATGCTTGCTTGAGACTGCTGGCCGATCTTTCGAGCAGGCAGATGAACCCCTCGGTCCTCGACGGTTACGATCCGCACGGCTTCTATTGCGAGATGCTGCACAGTGCGGCGAGCCGGGTGGTCAGGGAGCGCCTTTCCGGCCTGTCGATCGCGGCACTGAAGCAGCGCGCGGGCAATGCCAATGCCGAGCTCTACAATCTCGGGATCACCTTTACCGTTTATTCGGAAGCCAAGACAATCGACCGGATCCTGCCGTTCGATGTGATCCCGCGGATCCTGTCGGGCGAGGAATGGCAGCACCTCGAGAGCGGCATCACGCAGCGGATCACCGCGATCAACCTGCTGCTCGACGACATCTACCATAAGCAGCATGTCCTGCGGGACGGCATCGTCCCGCCGGATCTGATCCTCGGCAACCGCAACTATCGCCCGGCGATGCGCGGCATCGATCTGCCGCACAAGACCTACGTCAACATCTGCGGCACCGATATCGTGCGCGACGAGCGAGGCACGTTCCTCGTTCTCGAGGACAATGCGCGGACGCCCTCCGGGGTAAGCTATGTCGTCGAAAACCGGCATATGATGCTGCGCGCCTTTCCTGATCTGCTGGACGCGATCGGCTTGCGTCCGATCGAAAACTACGGCGCGAGACTGATCTCCGCGCTGCAAGAGGTGGCGCCCGCAGGAAGCGGCGATCCGCGTGTCGTCCTGTTGTCCCCCGGCACCTACAATTCGGCCTATTTCGAACACGTCTTCCTGGCGCGCGAGATGGGTGTGCCGCTGGTCGAAGGGCGGGACCTCTTGGTCGAGGACGACCGCGTCTTCATGCAAACTACCCGTGGCCTGTCGCGTGTCGACGTGATCTATCGGCGGATCGACGACGATTATCTCGATCCGGAGACCTTCCTGCCTGGAAGCATGCTCGGGGTGCCGGGGCTGATGCGGGCCTATCGGGCCGGAAACCTTTCGCTTGCCAATGCGGTCGGCACCGGCGTCGCCGATGACAAGGCGGTTTACGCTTATATGCCGCGCATCATCCGCTACTACCTCGCCCAGGAACCGATACTGCAGAATGTCGAGACACACATATGCCGCGAACCGTCGGCGCTACATTACACGCTCGATAATTTGGCCGAGCTGGTGGTGAAGCCTGTCGGCGAGGCCGGCGGCTACGGCATTACGGTCGGTCCCAAGGCGAGCCGGGGAGAGCTTGACGAGTGCCGCGCGAAGCTCATTGCGGACCCGGCGAATTACATCAGCCAGCCCTGCATCAAACTGTCTGTCGCGCCGACCTTGGTTGACGGCCGCGTCGAGCCCCGGCACGTCGATCTGCGGCCCTTTGCGGTCACCGGATCGAGCACCTGGATACTCCCCGGCGGGCTGACTCGGGTGGCGCTGCGCCGCGGCTCCCTGGTGGTAAATTCGTCCCAGGGCGGCGGCTCCAAGGATACCTGGGTCGTTGCCTGACGTCCTGCTCGCCCGCTACGCGGATTGCATCTTCTGGCTCGCGCGCTATGTCGAGCGCGCCGAAAACCTCGCGCGGATCCTCGACGTTAATGAGACCTTCTCGCGCGACAGCCGCGGCGGTCAGAACTGGCGGTCGATCGTTCAGCTGAACTCGGATGAGGAGCGGTTTTTCGCTAGTCACGACGCGCCCGCTGCACACAGCGTCGTAAACTTTTATGTTATCGATGGCGACAATCCCACCTCGATCGTCAGCACAATTCGCTACGCGCGCGAGAACGCTCGCACATTGCGGCCGTTGATCTCCACCGAAATGTGGGTTCAGCTCAATGTGTTCTATAATCGCCTGACGGAGTTGAGTACGGAAGATCTTGCACCCGGCAATCTGGCGGCGTTGTTTGCGATGATAAAGGAGGCCTGCCAGACCCATACCGGCATCACCGAAGGGACGTTCTTCCGCGACCAGGGCTGGTACTTCTACCAGATCGGCCGGTACATCGAGCGGGCCGACCAGACGACGCGCCTTCTCGACATCAAATACCACCTTCTGCTCCCCAGCCCCTCCGATGTCGGCTCGCCGGTCGATGTCAGCCAATGGAATGCGCTGCTGCGTTCGGCAGCCGGCTATCACGCGTACCGGAGATTGCATGCCGCCAGCACGACGCCGGCGCGGGTGGCCGGCTTTATGCTGCTGAACAACGCGTTTCCGCGCTCCGTCCATCACTGCGTGCGCGAGGTTGGCCGGCTGCTTGGCGAGGTCAAATCGCACCATGGACTGCGCAACGGCAACGACGCAGCCGAGGAGCTCGACCGGCTGCAGGCAGTGCTGGGCACGTTCGAAATATCGGCGATCTTGCGCAGCGGGCTTCACGAGTTTCTCGACTCGATCCAGCGGCAGCTGATGGCGGTGACCCGCGAACTCTCGATCGCGTTCTTCGGCTACACGCCCGAGGCGTCTCAGGCGCAGACGGCCAGCTCGCAATAGGCAGACCCATGCCCGTCCTTACCGTTAAGCACCTCACCATTTATCGATACAAGCAACCCGTTGCATTCGGCGAGCACCGCATGATGCTGCGGCCGCGCGACTACTACGACCAGAAATTGCTCGAGGCTAAGCTGGTGATCACGCCGGAACCCACGGATATCCGATGGGTCCACGACGTGTTCGGCAACTGCGTCGCGGTTGCCCGGTTCAGCGGGCGAGCTCAGGAGCTGCGCTTCGAGAGCGTGATTCGTCTCGAGCAGTCCCCGACCGAAGTCCTCGACTTTCAAATCGAGGAATATGCAAGACGATACCCCTTCACCTACGGCGCCGACGAAATGCCCGATTTGTTGCGGGCCATGGAGCGGCAATACCTGGATCCGGAGCACGAAGTCGACCAGTGGGCGCGGCAGTTCTTGGGTCATGACGGCCGCACCGAAACGACGGAACTGCTTGCGGCGATGACCCACGCGATCAGGCAGAACCTGACATATGTCAGGCGCGAGGAAAGCGGTGTCCAGGACCCGGTCATGACCTTGCGCTTGGGCAGTGGCAGCTGCCGCGATTTCACCGTGCTGATGATGGAAGCCGTACGCTCTCTCGGGCTCGCGGCGCATTTCGTATCCGGCTATCTCTATGTTCACGAGGGCCGGCGGGTTGGCGGCGGCGCCACCCATGCCTGGCTGCGCGTTTACTTGCCGGGAGCCGGCTGGGTCGAGTTCGACCCCACGAACGGCATTGTCGGCAACCACGATCTGATCCGTGTAGCCGTGGCCCGTGATCCGCGGCAGGCGGTGCCGGTCTCCGGCACCTGGACCGGCTTTCCGTCGGATTCGCTCGGTATGACCGTAGAGGTCGAGGTGACCGCCGAGACCGCATCTGGCGCGAACCCGAAAATGGCAAGCGGTTCGCGCGCCGCGGGAGTGGTGGGCTAGCCCGGAATTAAATACGCCGAACCGGGAAGTCCACCATAACCTTCCCGCCCCGATCGAGTTCGGCGGCAAGGGTTCCGTGAATCTGATCGGCCAATCCTTGAAGTATCCGCATGCCCAAGTTTTGCTGCGATGGTCGCTCATCGCCGGCGTCGGCGGCACCGGGCCCGTCATCGTTGACCCTCAGTATCGCGCGATGACCCGGCAGTGCCTGCAGGGCTACTTCAAAGCGTGACCCGAGGTCCCGTTGAAAGACGTGCTTCGCCGAGTTATGGGCGGCCTCCATAACGAGCATCGCAATAACGCTCTTCTGATCCAGTGAGAGGTCGAGTTCTTCGACCTTCAAATTCACGGTGACCGATGCTTGATCAATCACTGTAGCCACAACTTCTTGCAGCATTGACTCTAGCCCGTTATCGAAGACGGCGGGATCGTGCAGGCGCCGGTGCATTTCTGCGGACGCAGACATCCGCCCGATCGCTTCCTCCAGCATGTTGGCGGCCTCGGCAGGTCTGGAACCTATCGTTCTCCTGACGCTCTCTAGTTTGCCTACCGTAGCTTGCAGCGTGTTCGCGACCCGGTGCTGGAGTTCCTGGAATAACAATCGCTGCCGCTCGTTCGCCTCAGCAAGCTGCTGTGCCAGCGCTTTCAATGCAATAATGATGGCAATGTTCAGGGCTCCGACGAACGCCCACCCTGCGGGTAACAACATCATGCCGCGAGGCAGAAAGAAGTACCACCCGGCCGACAATGAAAGCACGAGGACAAAGATCGCCTCTTTCCATCCCAGCAGCACGGCGGCGACGAGTATTGCCGGATAGAAGCTCAGAAACGGGATGGCCCCGTGAAGCGGACCCAGTGAAAATCGGATTGTGAGCGCAATACCGAACAGCGCGGTCGCCATCAGCCAGCGGATCGCGGCTGGTTGGCGCGATCGCAATCGCAAAATGCGCACCACCCGCCACATGACGTCTCGCCTTCCGCTCATCTCGCCCGGCGCACGGCAGCTGCATAGCCGGCGCGTGCGGTGGACGGCAGGGCGCGAATCCGAGTTTCCAGTGCAATGATTTCGCCGACGATGCCGCGGCCGCCCTGCACGGCCACGATTTCCACCGGTCGTTGCAGGGGCTCGACCTCGCCGCCGTGCATAGGTTCTGGAAGGAGGAGAGGGCCCGGATCAGACGCCGGGTCCCGACGCATCGTCCCACAGCGCGGGGTAGTGTCGCTGATCGCGCGTCGGCGTCGGCGGGTACTCATCACGCTTATGATGCTCAGGCGCGCGCGGGCCGAGGGTGGTACTGCACAACAGGGCAGCCTCTGTTCCGCCTGCGGTCTCGTCGTCGCACCATTTATGGTGCCCTATTTCATTCGAGGTGGTTTGCCCACTGGGAGAAACATCGTCCTTACTACAGCAACGTAGCTGGGATGGCTGACAAACCGCCCTATCGACATGTTGTCACTGCCTTCAACATTCCGCCATTCGATCTTATCATCAGGTTGAATGTGCAACAGGTCCTTTGCCCACTCGCGAACCTCCTCCATAGCAGCTTGACTGGTCCAGTGGAGTCGCTCAGAACGTCTGATAATGGCTCCTTCGACAAGCTCCGGTCTCGTGGTTCTGAATAGGACGGCCCCCCAGACGTATCTATCTTTCCGGTAGACCATCGGGTTCTCTCGTATCTCGATTCGGGGATTGCCTGGTGCGGGAGGGGCATGAGTATCGCATTTGGACGAAATCTCCCAGGATGACCGCTCCTGGAGGCAGCGGAGTCGTGGGATGGTGGGACGACATCGTCGGTCTCGGACGGGTCCTGTCGTTCTTCTCCGACAACGGAGTGCCGGAGATTCGATCCTCCAAGCCAGGAATTAACTATAGTACATGAGCAATCAGGCCAAACAAACGTTAAAAGGCTGTCCCCCATCTGCGCGAATTCGAACTCGCCCGCACCGCTCGGGGGAGTAGACTGAATTCGCACCATGTGGGCCGGTCCGCGATTATCTTGTCTTTAGCCCGCATTCCCCGGATGACGCAGCGATTTTGAGCGCGTTGAGTGCGGTTTCGGTATAAGGTTCAATTTCTGGGGGATCAGCTCGGGGCGGGGATGGCGGACCGGGTGAAGGGGATAGGGGTGCGCTGAGGCTCGATTTCGACCGCCGCCTGCTGCTGCAATTTCGCGGCTCCGTGAACACGTCCGATGCGGGCTGCTGGCCTATCGTGAGTTGGATGACGCGCTGAATCTAAGCGGGACGGGTGCCGATACGCTTGTCGATGCGCGCACCGGCAAGAACGTGCGGCACCTGCTGTGTGGCCTGCTGCGCCAATCGGTTTTTGGACGGCTGGCTGGTTACGAGGACGCGAACGACGCCGACCAGCTGTGCCACGACCGGGCAATGCGCTGGGTGGTCGGCGATCGGGCGATCGCCGTGTCTGCGGCGTCTGCCAGCCAGATGGGCCGCTTTGAGACGAAGTGGCTGAGCCGGCCCGAGAACCTCGCGGCTCTGGCTGATCTGCCAGGCCAGTGGGATCGACAAGGCGCATACCCGCTGTCGGCCGAGAACCATCGTGCTCGACATGGATTCGAGCGAAAGCCCAACCTACGGCGAACAGGAAGGCAGCGCGTACAACGGCCATCTCGGCCGCACCTGCTATCACCCGCTGTTCCTGTTCAACCAGCTCGGGGATGTCGAGCGCTGCGCCCTGCGCTCGGGGAAGGTCCACGGCGCCGACGGCTGGCGCGCGGTGCTGGAACCGGTGGTCGCCCGATACCGAGGCACCGGCAAGCAACTCTATTTTCGCGGCGACGCGGCTTTCGCCAATCCCGAAATGTACGAGTTCCTCAAAGCGGAGGGCATCGGCTACACGATCCGGCTGCCGGCCAATAGCGTCTTGCAGAACAAGATCGGACACCTGCTCAGGCGCCCAGTCGGGCGACCGCCGCACGAGGCGCGCCGCTACTATGCCAGCTTCGCTTATCAGGCACAAAGCTGGAAGAAACGTCGCCGGATAGTGGCGAAGGTTGAGTGGCACCCTGGCGAGCTTTACCCGCGCGTCGGGTTCGTCGTCACCAACCTGGCGCGGCCCGCCGAGCGCGTCGTGGTCTTTTACAATCAGCTCGGCACTGCGGAGCAATGGGATCAAGGAAGGCAAGGGCGCCATCAAGTGGACGCGGCTGTCATGCCGTTCCTTCACCGCCAACGCTGTCCGCCTCCTGCTTCATGCGCTCGCCTACAACCTAGGAAATTTCATGCGCACGCTGGCGATGCCCAAGGCGGCGGAGCCGTGGTCGCTAACCAGCCTCCGCGACAAACTGATCAAGATCGATGCTATGGTCGTCAGCCATGGCCGTTACGTCACGTTCCAGATGGCTGAGATCGCCGTCTCGCGGCAAATGTTCGCGGATATCCTGAGGCTGATCGCCCGGCTGCGGGCACCCGCCCGCGAGAGCATGAGGATTGTGGGGTCAGATGCGACAGGGACCACGGGAGAGGTGCGCCTTGATGCGGGCAGAGCAGCGGGTTCCGCGCCTCGGCGCAGGGCAAAATGCGGCTTCGACGCCTCCGGCCCCCCGCGGGGCGCGATTTACCGTTGCGAGGGCGCCCCGACGAGGATCCCGGCCTCACAACGACCTGGAATCTGGGGAATGTCGGCTTAACAGCTGAAGCTTTGGGTGTCACAATGAACGAGGTGCTCCGATCAATCGTGTCGAGCGGCTGCATTACAACCGAAGACGGAAAAACTCGCACCCTTTACTCCGCTATTTCTGGCGAAGAGGGCAATTTCCTTCAGGAAATGATCAGGAACGCACGACCGCAGGTTAGCGTTGAGGTCGGATGCGCCTACGGGATCTCTAGCCTTTATATCTGTGAAGCCCTGCGAGAGGTTAATGCTGCCAAACACATTATCATGGATCCGTATCAGCATACTGAGTGGGAAGGTATCGGACTTGCTAATCTTCGGCGAGCTGGCTATCTCGACATCGTAGATTTTCACGAAGTTGCTTCTCATCAATGCTTATCGCGTTTGACCGAGGAGCGTGTGACAGTCGATTTTGCCTTCATTGATGGCAACCACGTATTCGAGTACGTGCTCGTTGATTTCTTCCTCATCGACAAACTTCTGCGGCCTGGCGGCATCGTCGTATTGGATGACCTGTCATTGCCATCGGTCCGGAGTGTTTGCCGATACGTCCTGTCAAGTCTTCGCTATCAGTGCATTGGCCCTCAATCACGAGAACTGCCGGAGCGAACGGCGTCGCGAAACCTTTTGTCGCGCGCTCGGCAACACGGGATCGGCGCGTTAATGAAAGCGCCACGGAGCCGGATCCTCGCGCCAGCGTGGCGAATACTTTTGCGGCGCGTGAACAAGCTGGTGCCGCTGCACCGTGTCTTCACATCAAAGGTTTCATCTGATTCGCAGTTAAATATTCCAGACCATTCAAACCATATCGCCCTTCAAAAGTTGGCGGACGGGCATTGGGCGCATAATGAGAGGCCATTATCCTCATCGGTTATCCTCGTTGATTTTAGTTGGGATCACTGCCAGACATGATGAGTTTCGCTCTTACGGTCGTGGACCGGAGGCCTGCCTACTCCCCAAATTGATATTTTGAGCAGGTCGTGCGCGCTGCCCAGAAATTCCGGCTGAAATCCCTTTAATGCGCGCGCGTCAGGATTGAAACCACCCCGGTCGTGGTCCCCAGTTCTATTCCTCGGGCTAGAGGTGCCATCCGAACTCGCGCGCGTCGATGGTCCGATCGTCCGCGGAGAATTCCGGCTCAGTACGCTCACGGGCTAGGCCAAACCTGAACCCTAGCCCCGGCCGATGTGAGGTCGAACGCCGGCTGCGGCCGCCGTCATCCGGTGATGCGCACGAATTCCGGGGTGGGTCTGAGCGGCCGGTAGGTGTCGACGCCGACCAGCGTGCTGGTGCGCCGCATACCGGGCTTGCGGCGAGCCTGAAATTCGGCGCGATAGGCCTCGTTGGCGCCGTGCAATATTCCTTGCGGGGTATGCCGAAAACTGCCGGGCCGTCGACCGCTCGGGTCTTCGTCGGCATGCGACAGCATTACCTCGTCCATGTCGATGTTGCGGTGATAGCTGGGCAATTCCTCGGCTTCGAGATCGGCGACGGCGATCTGCGGAACGATGCTCAACACGACAAAGCCCGGCGCCTCGAAGGTTACCCAGGACGAGGGCGGGACGTGGATCCGGTCCGACATGATCGGCAGGATGTTTCGCACATTGAGCTTGAACGGAAAGAGGTCGCCCTTCCAGCCCACCACCTTCATCGGGTCGTTGCGGTAGAAGATCGAGCTGTGGCCGCCGGAGTGCTTCATCCGCACCTCATATTCGTCCTGCTTCGGCCAGCCGTAATCGGCGATGTCCGGCACTTCCAGCATCGTCGGGTCGATCGGCGTGTGGCGGCCGACCTGCTCGTGCTCGCAGAGGCGGATCGGCTGCGGCAATTCGACGACGAGCAACAGGCTGTCGCCCGCCTCCGGCAATTGCCGGAACGTCGTCGCCTTCGGCAATAGCACCCAGTCGCCGGGTTCGTAGGAGATCGGCCCGAATTCGGTCGCGAAGACACCTCGGCCGCGATGTACGAAATAAAGAAGATCGCCCTCCATGTCGCGGTAGCGATAGGGCATAGCCTGCCGCCGGCGGCTGATCGCGATGGCGACATCGCCGTTCGCGAGCAAATTCTGCCAGCCGCCGCGCGGGTCGCTCGCATCGGGTGCGACGACATCGGCACTGTCGACTTGACGCGGCCGGTAGTCGCCTTCGAACCTGATCACTTCGTTCGGCCCGTCGGTGCGGTAGAGCATCGCGACCGGCCCGGCAAAGCCCTGCCGGCTCAGATGCTCCTCACGCAGATCGCCGAGCCCGACTCGCGCCTGACGTACAAAGCGACCGCGCGTAAAATGGATCCAAGAGCGCGTCATGCCACATCCTCCCCAACTTCGATGGGAAGGAACAGGATAGCACAACCGAGCACCAACACTCGCCGATCAAGCGCCGCGTACTTGGCCCCCCTCTCCCGCATCGCGACAGAGGGTGCCGAGCGAAACAGGGCGGGTGGATCGATTGCGGACCGCTGACAGTTAACGCAGCGGAAGGTGTAGCGCTGGGGCGCGAGCCTTCTCGACACAAGCGGAGAATGCGAATGGCGCAAACAGGAACAGCGGTGCGGCCGACCCGGGAGACCGTCGCGCCCCCGGATAAAATTCCGGTCGCGCTGTCCGTCAACGGCCTTACGAGGCAGCTCGAGGTCGCACCGTGGACGACCCTGCTCGATGCGCTGCGCGACCATCTCGACCTGACTGGCACCAAAAAGGGTTGCGATCACGGGCAATGCGGCGCGTGCACCGTGCTGGTGGACGGTCGGCGGATCAACTCCTGCCTCACCTTGGCCGTAATGAAGGACGGCGCCAAAGTGACCACCATCGAGGGCCTGGCGTCGAATGGCGCGCTGCATGTGTTGCAGCAGGCGTTCATCGACCATGACGCGTTTCAGTGCGGCTACTGCACGCCGGGACAGATCTGCTCGGCCGCGGGCCTCATCGCCGAGGGCAAGGCGAAGAGTGCCGACGAGATCCGCGAACTGATGAGCGGCAATATCTGCCGCTGCGGCGCCTATCCCAACATTGTCGCTGCGATCCAGCAGGCGATGGGGGGATCATGATCAACTTCCAGTTCGCCCGGGCCAGTGACGTCGCTGACGCGGTGCGCCAGATTGCCGCCGACCCGAAGGCCAAATTCATCGCCGGCGGCACCAATCTGATCGACCTGATGAAGGAGGATGTCGAGCGCCCCTCGCGGCTGATCGACATCACGCGGTTGCCGCTCAATACTGTCGAAGAGACGGCGGAGGGTGGATTGCGCATCGGTGCGCTCGTGCCGAATTCCGACCTCGCCTATCATCCGCTGATCGCGCGACGCTATCCGATGCTCGCGAGCGCGATCCTCGCGGGCGCGTCGGCGCAGCTGCGCAATATGGCGTCGACCGGCGGCAATCTGCTGCAACGCACGCGCTGCTATCTACTTCTACGACATCGCGACCCCGTGCAATAAACGCGAGCCCGGCAGCGGCTGCTCCGCGATTACGGGCCTCAACCGCATGCACGCGATCCTCGGCACGAGCGAGGTGTGCATTGCGACCCATCCCTCCGACATGTGCGTGGCGCTGGCCGCGCTCGAGGCCACGGTCCATGTGGCCGGACCGGCGGGGGCGCGCACGATTGCCTTTGGGGATTTCCATCGGCTTGCCGGGGATACGCCGCAGCGCGACACGAACCTGCAATCGAACGAGATCGTCACGGCAGTCGAGCTTCCGGCGCGGGGATTTGCGGAAAATTACACCTATCTGAAAATCCGCGATCGCCTCTCCTACGCGTTTGCACTCGTGTCTGTCGCAGCAGCGCTGGAGCTCGAAGGAGACACGATCGAAGAGGCCCGTCTGGCGCTCGGCGGCGTCGCGCACAAGCCTTGGCGCGACCCCTCGGCCGAAGCGGCGCTGCGCGGGCAGCTTGCCAGCCGGGCGACGTTCACCCACGCCGCGGACGTCTTGCTGCGTGACGCCAAGGGCTTCGAGCACAACGCCTTCAAGATCGATCTCGCTCGCCGCGCCATCGTCCGCGCGCTGACGCAGGCGGCGGCAGGTACCCCGCAGTCGCAGTCCAATAAGAAAATCCGGTGAGCAGGAGCAGGCCCATGACGACTTACATCGGCACCGCCACATCCCGCGTCGATGGCCGCGCCAAGGTCACCGGCGCGGCGAAATACGCCGGCGAGTTCAATACGATCGGCCTCGCGCATGCCAGTGTCGTTACATCTACGATCGCCAAGGGCCGCATTGCCCGGATCGACGCGAGCGAAGCCCTTTCCGTCGAAGGCGTGATCGACGTGCTCACGCACGAGAATCGGCCACCGATGGCAAGTGCCGACAGTGCCTATAAGGACGACCTTGCTCCGGAAGGTTCGCCGTTCCGGCCGCTCTACGACGACAAAATTTGGTTCAGCGGCCAGCCGGTTGCGCTGGTTGTCGCCGAAGAGCCGGAGATCGCGCGCTTTGCAGCATCGCTGGTCCGCGTGCAATACGACGCAGAAACCCACGTTACGGAATTGCATCGCCAGCGCAATGCGGCCTTTGCGTTGAAGTCCCCGGCAAACCCGGCTGAGAACCCTTTCGCCCCGCCAAAGTCGCGAGGCACCGTCGAGCCGGCATTTGCTGCAGCCGAGGCGCGCCACAGCGCCGAGTATTCTGTTCCGATCGAGCATCACAACCCGATGGAACTGTATGCCTCGACGGTAATCTTTGAGTCGGACGGCAAATTGACGGTCTACGATAAGACCCAGGGCGTGCAAAACGTGCAGCGCTACCTCTGCGGCGTGCTCGAAATGAAACCGGAGGATGTGCGCGTTATGTCGCCCTTTGTCGGCGGCGCCTTTGGCTCGGGATTGCGCCCGCAATATAACGTGGTGCTGGCGGCGCAGGCGGCCCGCGCACTGAAGCGTTCGGTGCGTCTCGTGCTGACCCGGCAGCAGATGTATGTGCTCGGTTACCGGCCGGCGATGATCCAGCAGATCGAGCTGGGCGCCCGCGCCGACGGATCACTCGACGCGATCGCGCATGATGCGGTTACCGTGACCTCGCAGTATGAGGACTTTTATCGGCAGGAGACGGGCTGGTCCGGGCTGCTCTACAAGAGTGCGCACGCCAAATACACGCACAAGCTCGCGCGGCTCGACCTTGCGACGTCATGCGACATGCGCGCGCCGAGCGCCGCATCCGCGGTCTACGCGCTCGAATGCGCAATGGACGAACTGGCGGTCGCCCTTAAGCTCGATCCGCTAAAGCTGCGCCTGCAGTGTTACTCTGACCGCGACCAGCACGCTGACCGGCCATTCAGCAGCAAGAGCCTGCGGGAATGCTACCGTCAGGGTGCCGAAATGTTCGGCTGGAACGAACGTAACCCCGAGCCGCGTTCGATGCGCGACGGCACCGAGCTCGTGGGCTGGGGCATGGCGACCGGCGTCTGGGAGGCGCTGCAGGTGCCGATCGCGGTGCGGATCGCGCTCACTGCCAACGGCCATGCCGAGGTTTCGTGTGCCACCTCCGACATCGGCACCGGCACCTACACGATCATGGCGCAAGTCGCGGCCGACATGCTGGGGCTGCCGCTCGAAGACGTCACGATCAAGCTCGGCGACTCGACGTTGCCACAATCGCCCGTCGAAGGGGGATCATGGATTGCGGCTTCGGTGTCCAATGGGATCGCCACGACAGCCGGCGCGGTCCGTGACGAACTATTGCGGCTCGCAAAACAGATGCCGAATTCGCCGCTCGTGGATGCGACGCCGAACGAGGTAGCACTGGCCGACGGCAAGCTTGTCAGCAAGCGAGATGGATCGCTCGCCGTGTCGATCGCAGACGCGATGCGGCACGGCGGCGTCGACCGCATCGAGCAGGAGAGATCCACAACATTCGACGATGACGGCTCACATGCCCACAACACGCACTCGGCGGTCTTCGCCGAAGTGAAGGTGGACGAACAGCTCGGCGTCATCCGCGTCACGCGCGTCGTCAGCGCGGTCGCGGCCGGCCGAATTCTCAACCCCAAGACCGCGCGCAGCCAGATCGTCGGAGGCGTCGTGTGGGGTATCGGGATGGCATTGCACGAGGAAACCCTCGTCGATCACAATTTCGGCCGCATCATGAATGCGAACATTGCCGAATATCATGTCCCGGTGAACGCCGACGTGCACGACATCGAGGTCATTTTCGTCGATGAGCCGGACGACATCGTCAATCCGCTCGGCATCAAGGGGTTGGGCGAGATCGGCATCGTCGGCGTCGCGGCGGCGATCGCCAACGCGGTCTACCACGCGACCGGAAAGCGCGTGCGCGACCTGCCGATTACTCTCGACAAGCTGATGCGGGATTGACGCGTGCGGCGCACCGCCCTCCCACACGCGGGAGGGCGGGAACCAAAGGCAGGGCGGATAGGGTACTAGGCTAGGCTCGATGAGCTTGGTAGTAGGTGTTGCGCAGCACCCGGCCCGGAAGTGCGCCCGTGTGCTTGCCGTCTTCCATCAGGACTTCGCCGTTTACTACGGTCGCCATGATGCCCTGGGCCGGCTCCTTGATGCGCTTTGCGCCGGTCGGGAAGTCGTGCAGTACCTCGAGCGGCAGCGGCTTCACGGTGTCGGGATCGAAGATCACGATGTCGGCGACCATGCCGGGGCGCAGCAGGCCGCGGTCGTAAAGGCCGAAAATCGAGGCCGATTCGAAGGTCAGCCGCCGCACCGCCTGTTCCAGCGACATGATCTGCTTTTCGCGCACCCACTCCGAGAGCAGCCGGGTCGAGAAGCCGAAGCCGCTCTGGAACTGCACGTGCGCGCCGCCGTCCGACAAACCAATGATCGCGTTCGGGTAGTTCAGAATCTGCGCGACAGCCTTGTCGTCGACGTTGTTCTCGCCGTGCAGCCACTCGGTGTCGAGGTTTTCCTCGATCGCCAAGTCGAGGAAGCAGTCGATGATGCCCTTGCCCTGCATTTGAGCGATCTGCCCGAGGGTCTTGCCCTCGAACTGCTTGTTCTTCGGCAGCACCGCAGTCTGCAGGACCATGTAGTCCCACCAGGTGCTGCAGATGCCGATCGCCGGCCCGTTCTTGAACTCGATCGCCTCCTCGTGAAGCTTCTTGCGCACTTCCGGATCGGCATAGGCTTTCAGCATCTCCTCGGGCGAGGACAGGCAGATCGGGTGCCACACCGGCAGGCCGCGGAAGGTCTGCGTGTTGCGCATCGTGAAGTAGTCGGTGATGCGGTTCGGTGTGCACATCGGGAAGGCGCGGATGCCTTTCGCGGTCGTCGCGTCGACCTGGGCCATCTGCTTCTGCCACTGGCCGGGCCGGCGCATCGTCTGGCCGAGATTGTTGTAGACGACGGCGCGGCCGGTCGCCTCGCTGAGCCGGCTCATCAGCGCGTCCTTCATCTCGGCGCCGTTGCCGCCGCCGGATTGGATAAGGCCGGTGCCGAGGTCGCGCAGCACGTCGCCGAGCGCGAAGATCTCCTTCTCGTCGGCCCAGATCGCCGGGATGTGCACGCCCTGCGGGTCGAAATGGCCCTGGTTGCGCGACACCGAGAGCCCGAGCGCGCCGGCCTTCATGCCGTCGCGCACGAGACCCTGCATCTGCCTTGATTTCGTCGTCGGTCGGCGGTGCGCTTCTGGCAATCGTCGCCCATCACGTAATAGCGGACCGCGGTGTGGCCGATCAGGTTGCCGACATTGACGCCGAGATGGTGGTCCATCTGGTCGAGATATTCGGGGAAGCTCTCCCAGGTGAATTCGAGGGTGTCGAGCACCTCCATCGGGATGGCTTCGACATAGGAGAGGAACTCCGACAGCCGCCGCTCCGACCCCTTGCGCACCGGCGCCAGTGACAGCGAGCAATTGCCGAAGATCACCGAGGTGGCGCCGTGGTCACAGGAAAAGGAGCACAGCGGGTCCCAGGTGACCTGCGCATCGTAATGGCAGTGGTTGTCGATGAACCCGGGCGCGACGACCCGGCCCTCGGCGTCGATCGTCCGCGTTGGCGGGACCGCTCAATTTGCCGATCTCGGCGATCTTGCCGTCCTTGACCCCGACATCGCCGCGGAAACCCGGCATCCCCGACCCATCGACGATGCGGCCGTTCTTGATCAGCAGATCGTACGCCATCGCTACCCCTTTCTTTGATCGTTCCAAGGAAGTGTAGCACGCGGGGTGGGTCGAACCCGCCCCGCGAAATCGACGGCATGGTCTTCCTCACCCGCATGGCTGGATTGCGGCGGGGCCAGCGGTTGCCTCCTGCGATCTGCCGAGCCACAATCGGTCGAATGAAGGCGAGGGAGGAGAACCGATGACGCAAACGACTGTCCGTCGACAAGCGCTGTCGCGGCGCGCGCTCTTGGCCGGGACGGCCGGTGCCGCGGCACTGGGACCCGGCATCGCACGGGCGACAGCAAAACGCCAATTTGGGTACGCCGGAGACAGTCATTTCAAGCCCGCCGCGCGACTTTGCGCGCGGGACATCCGTCGATCTATCCGGACCCCGACGTGATCGTCGTCGATCCGTCCTTTCAACCCGGTAAGGCGCGGGTCATGCCGCGATTTACCGGCTATGGACCGGCGCGCTGTGGGCCGAGGGCCCGGCGTGGTCGAACCAGGGCCATTATGTCGTCTTCAGCGATGTCACGGGCAACGTGCAGTACCGCTATATCTGGGACGACGGTCGGGTGACGGTATTCCGGCGGCCGTCCTACAACAGCAACGGCAATTCGTTCGATTTTCAGGGTCGCCAGCTCTCGTAGCGAGGATTTCTACCGCCGCGTCGTGCGCTGGGAGCACGACGGCTCGATGACCGTCATCGCCGATTCCTATGACGGGAAGCCGCTCAATTCGCCGAACGACCTCGTGCCGCATCCGGACGGCAGCATCTGGTTCACCGACCCGCCCTATGGCGACTCGCCTCGCCGAGGGTCACCCGGACGACGCCGGCGGCCCGACCAACCCGCAAGGGATCTTCAGTCCGCGCATCGGGGCCGAGAACGCCGGGGTGATCGGCGGGCGCAAACGGGAATTGTCGACCAACGTCTACCGCTGGGACCCGAGCGGCAGGCTCGACGTCGTGATCACCGAGGACCAGCTGGCCGACCCGAACGGCATCTGCTTCTCGCCGGATTACAAGACGCTCTACGTGATCAGCACCGGCAAAGGTCCTGGCGACACCGGACCGGGCGGCACCCGCTCGATCTATGCTTTCGACGTGCAGGGCACCAAAGTCGCCAACATGCGGCTGTTTACCGACATGATGGTCGACGGCGTCAAATGCGGGCCGGACGGCATGCGCGCCGACGTCACCGGCAATCTGTGGTGCAGCTCCAACGCGCCGCTCGGCTATGCCGGTGTGCTGGTGCTCAACCCTGCGGGCAAGCTGATCGGCCGCATTCGATTGCCCGAAGTCTGTGCCAATCTTTGTTTCGGCGGCCCCAAGCGCGACCGCCTGTTTATGGCTGCGAGCCAGTCGCTCTATATGCTCCAAGTCGCGACCCAAGGCGCCGCTCCGGGATGAGCTGGCGGAACGGCAGGGGGATATTGAACATGTCGAAATGGTTTGCCTCGGTTGCCTGGCTGTTTGGCTGTTTGTGCGATTGCAGCGGGTCCTCAGATCGCCGCGGCCGGGATGCCGCCGGAAGTTCTGCTGGCGCAAGCCCAGCCTCCTGCGCAGCCGCAAAATGTCGAGGCCAATATTGCGAGCCTCCGTCAAAGACTGCAGATCACGCCGGCTCAGGAGGCGCAGTTCAACGCCGTCGCCAATGTCATGCGACAGAATGCCCGAGCGGAGGCGAGCGCGCCGCAGCCGCCGCCTGCGAACGCGAGTGCGATCGACCATCTGCGCGCCGAGATTCAGTACGACGAGGTGGAGCTCGCCGGAATGAAAAGGTTTCTGCCGGCGCTGGAAGCGCTGTACGCGACTCTGTCGCCGGCGCAAAGGCAAACCGCCGACGCGATCTTTCGCCAGGGCCCGGGAGGATGAGGCAGAACCCTGCGGCCTAGCCAGACCGCGCCGTCCCGTGCACTATAGCCGCTATCCGAGTGGCGAAGGGGGAATGCGCGGTATGTTCGATCTGATTGTTACCGGCGGCATGGCGGTGATGCCCGGCGGCAGTGCGGAGCCGGCCGATCTCGCCGTCAGCGGCGGCAAGATTGCCGCGATTGGCGGACCCGGGAGCCTCGCGGACAATGGTGCCGCACGGATTGTCGACGCGGCCGGGCAGATCGTGATGCCGGGCGGGGTCGATCCGCACATCCATTGCAGCTCGCCGATCCCTTTCCCCGGCCGCAACGAGGATCTCCTGAGCGCGCCGCCGGAGCAGGTCAGCCGCGCCGCCCTCCATGGTGGCACGACCACACTGCTCGATTTCGCGCCCTGCCCGGCGGACCAGCCGCTGCAGCAGTCGATCGAGCTGCGCAAAAGGGAATGGGCCGGCGCGTGCTACTGCGATTACGGGTTCCATCTGCTGTTGCACGGTAAATTGTCCCAAGGCGTGCTCGACCCGCTGCCGGAAGCGATCCAAGACGGCCACGCCTCGGTCAAGATGTTCACGACCGACATCCGGCCCAACCGGCAAGGCCGGATGGTGCAGTTCGGCGACATCTGGGAAGTGCTCAAAATCCTCGGCGCATCCGGCGGCATCGCCGCGATCCACGCCGAGGACAACGACATCGTCATGCACATGTACGAAAAGCTGATCCGCGAAGACCGGGTCGGCTTTGAGAACATGGCCGAGGTGCACAACACCTTGTCGGAAGACCTGTCGTTCAACCGGGTGATCCGGCTGGCCGAGAATGTTGAGGGCGCGGCGCTCTATATGGTGCACGTTTCGGCGGCAACCGGCGTTGCGGCGATTGCCCGGTCGCGGGCGCAAGGTTACCCGATGTACGGCGAGACGCTGCACCAATACCTACTCTACAGCGCCGAGGACTATAAGCGCCCGGGCGGCCAGATGTTCCACACCTACCCGTCGCTCAAATTCGCCAAGGACCAGGAGGCGCTGTGGGCGGCGACCAATCACGGCGCCATCCAGGCGGTCGCGACCGACGAGGTCTGCTGCCCGTTGAAGGTCAAATTGCAGGGACGGCGCATCGACGACACGACCGGCGGCAATTCCGGCGTCGAGCCGCGGCTGTCGGTGATGTATACGCACATGGTCGAGAAGCGCGGCTACAGCCTCGCCGATTTTGTCGGCCTGACCTCTTCGAACGCGGCGCGCATCATGGGCCTCTACCCGCGCAAAGGCGCGCTGGCGGTCGGCTCGGACGCCGACATCGTACTGCTCGACCCACGCTCTCGGCGGGTCATCCGCAAGGAGGATCTGCACGAGACCGACTACACACCCTGGGAAGGGCACGAAGTCGCGGCCTGGCCGAGCATGACCATCCTGCGCGGCAAAATCGTCGTCGAGAACGGCCAATTCCATGCGACCCTCGGCGACGGCCAGTTCCTGCAGCGCAAGATCCCCGACGAAATCCGCTCCCGTCCTGCGGTGTGAGTTCCGTCTAGCCGCCCCTCACCCCGACCCTCTCCCCGCCTTCGGAGAGAGGGTCGGGGCGAGGGGCTTTCTTCGGAGAGAATTCAATGACCCCACTCCCCTTGAACGACTTCCTCGTCATCGACCTGACCGCGCATCGCGCGGGGCCGACGGCGGTGCGCCAGCTGGCCGATTGGGGTGCGCAGGTGATCAAGATCGAGCCCTCCGGCGAGCTGGTCGACGCGACCGGCAGCCGCCGCGACGGGCCCGATTTCCAGAACCTGCACCGCAACAAGCGGGGGATCACGTTGAACCTCAAGAACGAGGAGGGTCACGCGATCTTTATGAAGCTCGCCGAGCGCGCAGATGTCATCGTCGAGAATTACAAATCCGACGTGAAGCATCGGCTCGGCATCGATTACGAAGCGGTCCGCAGGATCAACCCGCGCATTGTCTATGGCAGCATTTCCGGCTTCGGCCAGGACGGACCCTATGCCGGCCGCGCCGGCGTCGACCAGATCGCGCAGGGCATGGGAGGCCTCATGTCGATCACCGGCCATCCCGGGCAAGGTCCGGTGCGGGTCGGGATTGCGATCAACGACACCTCGGCGGGCATCTTGTTGTCCTATGGGATTGTGCTGGCGTTACTGAACCGCGAGCGCACCGGTGAGGGCCAATGGGTCCATACCTCGTTGCTCGAGGCGCAGATATTCATGCTGGACTTCCAGGCAGCGCGCTACTTGATGAAGGGTGAGGTCGCCGGGCAGGAAGGCAATTTCCACCCGACTTCGCCGGGCACCGGCATGTTCCAGACCGCCGACGGCTACATCAACATCGCCGCCTCGGGCGACAATCTTTGGCGGCGCTTTTGCGAGGTGGCGGGGTCAAGGGACCTGGCCGACAGTCCAGATTTCGCGACGGTGGCCGTGCGCGCCAGAAACCGGCCGGCGCTCAATGCGCATCTCGCCGAGATAATCCGGCAGCACCCGAACACTTATTGGGTCGAGCGGCTCAACAGGGCCGGTGTGCCGTGCGGGCCGATCAATTCGATCGACCAAACGTTTGCCGATCCGCAGGTCCAGCATCTCGGGATTGCCAAACCGGTCAGCCACCCGAAGCTCGGCCCGCAGAAGGTCGTCGGCCAGCCGATCCATATAAGCGGCTACCCGCAGCCCGACGAGTTGCGTCCCACGCCCGATCAGGGCGAGCACACCGACGCCGTGCTGCGCGAACTCGGCTACGACCCAACGGCCATAGCGGGGCTGCGTCAGCGCGGCGCCGTCTAAGGTCGGCCCTATTCAAGCGGTCTGCGGTTGCGGGCCGTTGGAGGGACGCCGGTGCTCCGCCATGAACTGGTCAAATTCCGTCTTGTCCTTGGCGTGCCGCAAGCGGTCGAGAAACGCCATGAATTCGCGCTGCTCTTCCTCGAGACGGCGCAAGGTTTCGGCGCGATACTCGTCAAAAGCGTAGTTGCCGCTCGAGGTTCGATAGCTGCCGCAGCCCCAGCGCTCCGCGGCCGATTGCATCCGCTGCATGCGGTTCTGCATCCTGTCCATCCGACGCTGCCAACGGTCCGCGCCGCCGTGTTTCCAGCATGCCATCCGCCCACTCCCTATCAAGAACCCGAGAACCAAGAGGCCCAGCGGCCAGAAGAGGATGAAGCTGACAACCGTCAGCGCGATCCAAGCCGGCTTGCCGATATCGTCCAGTTGCGCCGCGAACGCATACATGGCGGCACCCTTATGTTAATGTGTGTTACATTCACATAAGACCTTTCCGCCCGCTGTCAAGCGCGGATGATGGGACAATCCCGACAATATGACTGCCGTCTGTTCGCTTTTCCCCGCATCCCCCAGAGCCAAAATTGGTCAGCCTTTGCAGCCCCCGGAGGAATTGCGTCTAATGACCGACCGGGGATGCTACAGCGGCGCATCGTCGATGTGCTCACTGATCTCTGCGTCACACATCTGGAGATGCCCGTCACGCCCGAGCACGTGTGGCGTGTCATCCGGGAGCAAGTCCAGCCCACCCGCGGCCGCGTGATGTCCAATCTTCTTGCCAATATACGCGAGTTTTGCTATTTACTATTGCGTGATGGGCTTAAGCCCTCTCCTAAAAACTTCACAGTATTTGAGCTATCCTGTCGTTGGAGCATATCTTTATCCTCAACATCTTCCCTGCCCCACGGCGATGAGCAGACATATTGCCGTGGTAACCCCGGTGCTCGATGACTGGGCATGCTTCTCAGCGCTGGTCACGGAAATATCCACCCGGTACACCGGGACCGACCTGATATTCCACATCTACGGCGCCGATGACGGCTCGATCGAATCACTGGATGCAAAAAGTATCGCCCTGCCAACGGATTCGTGCGTCGCTGCCATCGAGATACTTCACCTGGCTCTCAATCTCGGCCACCAGCGTGCGATTGCGGTCGGGTTGTGCGCGATCGCCGATCGTGCCCACTTTGATGCCGTGCTGGTAATGGATAGCGATGGGGAAGATCGACCGGCCGATATTGCCGTCCTATTGGCCGCCAGCCTGCAGCATCCCGAGCATGTCGTGCTTGCTCGTCGCGCGAAGCGCTCCGAATCACCTGCGTTCAGGTTTTGGTATTTCGTCTACAAGCTGGTATTTCATGTGCTGAGCGGGCAGGCCATCAACTTCGGGAACTATTCGCTCATCCCTATGTCGGCCGTCCAGCGGCTGGTGCACATGCCTGAGCTTTGGAACAACCTGGCGGCTTGCATATTGCGTTCGCGCCTCCCTTACACGACGGTACCGACCGTGCGCGGTACCCGCTACACCGGACGATCGACGATGGATCTCGTCTCGCTTGTCGTCCATGGCCTCAGTGTCATGTCCGTCCACAGCGACGTGATCTTTGTCCGTGCGCTACTCGTCGCCGCCTTCGTCGCTTCGGTATCGATTGCCGGCATCGCCGCAGTAACGATCACTCGCCTTGCAACCGATCTCGCCATCCCCGGGTGGGCTACGACGGCGGTCGGCGACCTGTTGATCATTTTGTTGCAGACAGTGGTGATCATCACCGCGGCAAGTCTGACAATGCTCGCCGGCCGCAGCAACCGACCGATCATCCCGATCGTTGATTGCGCCCCCTATATTCTGCGGCGCAACGTCGTGCGACGGGAGCGGAGCCGGAGCCGGCCGAAAGCAATTGCGGGTGATTTTGTCCAGCCAGCGCGATGACCAATTCCTACATCGGTTCGGAGCTGGAGCTGTTCGCGGCCGCAACAAACTGGAAGGCTTACTTCGCGAGCGTGCTGGCTCCGTTCATCGGGGCACGGGTGCTCGAGATCGGGGCAGGCATTGGCAGCAACATATCCTTTTTGCATACTCCCGCCGTCCGTCATTGGACGAGCGTCGAGCCCGATCCTGACCTGGCACGCCGCATCACCGAACGGATCGCACTCGCCGAATTACCCGAAACCTGCCGAGTGCTGGTCGGCACAATCGAGAGCATCGAGGAAACGGCGCGGTTCAATACGGTCTTCTATATCGACGTGCTCGAGCACATCGCGGACGATGCTGCGGAACTGAACTGTGCCGCCAGTCATCTCGCACCGAACGGAAATCTCGTCGTACTGGCACCCGCCCACCAATTTCTGTTTAGCGAGTTCGATGCTGCGATCGGGCATCACCGCCGCTACAATGCGGTGAGCCTAACGGCGGTAACCCCGCTCCGCTGCCGGCTGCGAACCTGCTTTATGCTCGATTCCGTTGGTTTTTTCGCATCGCTCGCCAACCGTTTCCTGCTCGCCGCGACGATGCCGTCAACAAGGCAGATCGCCTTTTGGGACAAGGTTCTCGTACCTGTCTCCCGCGTACTCGACAATCTCACGGCACATAAATTCGGCAAGAGTATTGTTGCGGTATGGTCGCCGCTCTGACCCCACCTCTTCGCGCCAGTGAATGACTACGTTCTTCATCAGCGACACGCATTTCGGTCATGGCGGCGCTCTGGGGCTTTACCGGCGCCCGTTTTCCTCGGTCGCTGCAATGAACGAGGGGATGGCGAAGCGCTGGAACGAGACGGTCGGACCTGACGATGTGGTTTGGCACCTCGGCGATTTCGCCATCCGCCAGAGGCCGGCGGTGGTCGCGGAAATTCTCGCCCGGCTGCACGGCCACAAGCACCTCTTGATCGGCAACAACGATCCGCCGGCGACGACGGAGCTCGACGGCTGGGAAAGCGTGCAACCCTACGCGGAGATCACGGTAGACGGCGTCTCGGCGGTGCTGTGCCATTACCCGTTTCGGTCGTGGCGCGGCATGGACAAGGGCTGGGTCAACCTGCACGGCCATAGCCACGGAAGGTTGAAGCCTCAGCCGCGGCAGTTCGATGTCGGGGTCGATGTCTGGGCGTTTCGCCCGGTGACTCTGCCAACCATCCTCGACAGGCGTTCCCGGCGTTAGTGAAGTGAGGGTTTCAGCCGAGGGTCATCTCGGGTAAGGGCACGACCCGCACGCCTGCGGCCTCGAGACCTTGCCGCGCGGCGCGCGCGACGATGACCCCGCTCGGCTCGTCGCCGTGCACGCACAACGTGTCGAGCCGCACCTTCAGCGGCTTGCCGTTGCGCGAGACGATCGCCTCGTTCAGCACCATGTTGACGACGCGCTCTTTGACCAATTCGGGGTCATGGAGGACCGCGCCCGGTATCTTGCGCGAGGTCAGGTTGCCGTCGTCGTCGTAGAGGCGGTCGCAAAAGCCTTCGCGGGCGACCGGCAGCCCGAGTTCCCGTCCCGCTTTCTCCATCGCCGAGCCGGCGAGTGCGACATAGATGATGTCGCGGTCAACCGTCTTGATCGCCCGACCGATCGCCAGCGCCAGCTCGACGTCCTCTGCGGCCATGTTGTTGAGGGCGCCATGCGGCTTCAAATGCGTCACTCTGGCACCGGCATAGCAGGCCATCGCCTGGAGCGCGCCGATCTGGTAGGCGATCATGTATTCGAGCTCGCGAGGGTTCATGTCGATGCGCCGCCGCCCGAAGCCCCACAGATCATTGAACCCAGGATGCGCACCGATGCTGACGCCCTGGGCGGCGGCATCGGTGACCAGCCGGTGCATCGTCACCGGATCACCGGCGTGGAACCCGCAGGCGATGCTTGCCGACCGAATGATCTTGAGCAGCCCGGCGTCGTCGCCGATGTCGTACGCCCCAAAACCCTCGCCCATATCGGCGTTGAGATTGATTTCTTTGGCCATGCCGCCTCCTCGCTTCGATCGGCCACCGCCGCTCTTGCTGCAAGTTTACCAGGGAACTTGATGAAAGTGCGTTTCCTGTCGGCCGGTGACCGCGCCCTCGTCGTCGAGTTCGGCGACCGCGTCGACCGAGGGGTGAGCGAGCGCGTGCTCCTTCTCGACGCGATCATCCGTTCGAACCCCCCGGTCGGCATCGTCGAGACGGTCCCGACGTTCCGCTCGCTCACGGTATATTACGATCCCCTGCTGACGAGCCGGGGCGAGCTGCAGCCCGCGATCGAGCCCCTGCTCGATCTCGGGGACAACCCGCGCACCGGCGCGAGACTGTGGCACGTGCCGGTCTGCTATGAAGGCGAATTCGCTCCCGATCTGGCGGAGGTCGCGCGCCTCACCGGGCTCACGCCGGAGGACGTCGTCGCGTTGCACAGCGGCATCCAATTCCATGTCTATATGCTCGGCTTCCTGCCGGGCTTCCCCTATATGGGCGAGCTGCCGGCGCAACTGGCATTGCCGCGTCGCGCCGACCCGCGGCTGCGCGTGCCGGCCGGGTCGATCTCGATCGCCACTTCGCTGACTGCGATCTATCCCTACGAGAGTCCCGGCGGGTGGCATCTGATCGGCGCGACCCCGATCCGGATGTTCGATCCCGAGCGCCCCAAACCGGCGCTCTTCGCGCCTGGTGACGCCGTCCGGTTCCAGCCGATCGATACGGCCGGGTTCGCATCGATCCGCCGGGCAGTGGAGAACCGCAACTACGAGGCCGAGTGCGGACCGATCGTCCTATGACGCCCGGTCTCAAGGTATTATCCCCCGGTCTTCACACGACCGTGCAGGACCTCGGAAGGATCGGGTATCAGGACATCGGCGTGCCGGTCTCAGGGGCGCTCGACGGCTTCGGCCTGCGCCTCGCCAATGCGCTGGTCGGCAACCCTCATGCGTTTGCGGCACTCGAAATCCTGGTCAGCGGGCCCACCCTCGAGATTGCCGCCGACACGGCGCGGCTCTCGCTCGTCGGGACGGGGGCTAGTCTCAGCGTCCGCGGCGAAAAGGCAAAAATCGTGGCCGCGGGGCAAAGTGTGACAGTGCGGCGGGGCGACATCGTGCAAATCGCGGTAGGCCGGCAATCCGCATGCTGTTATCTCGCTGCTGAAGGTGGGATTGCGGTGCCAAAAGTCCTCGGCAGCACTTCGACCTACGTACGGGCGGCACTCGGCGGGCTGAACGGGCGTGCCCTGCAACGCGAAGACGTCGTGCCGCTCGCCATGGCGTGCGCCTCCGAGCGGACCGAGCTGCGCGCGCCCGCGCCGGCCTCTGCACCCGCGGACCGGCCGATCCGCGTCGTCCTCGGGCCGCAGCAGAAATATTTCCGAAAAGAGACGTTGGTGACCCTGCTCGACGCCGAGTTCCGCGTGTCGAAAGACACCGACCGCATGGGTATGCGTCTGGATGGCCCGCTGCTGCGGCATCGGCGCGGTTGGGACATCGTCTCCGACGCGATCGCCACCGGCTCGATTCAGGTACCCGGCTCCGGGCAGCCGATCGTGCTTCTCGCCGATCACCAGACAACCGGCGGATACCCGAAAATCGCGACGGTGATTTCGGCCGACTTGCCGAGGCTAGGCGGGTGCCGTCCCGGCGATCCATTGCGTTTCGTTTCGGTCGAGCTCGAAGCCGCCGAAGAGATGTGCCGGGAGGTGGAACGTGAGTTCGCAAGGCTCATCGCGGCGTTAGAGCCGACCCGGCACGACGGAAATCTCGATTTGGGCTCGCTCTACGGCGAGAATCTCATCAGCGGCGTGACGGCCGGCTTCAAATGAGGCCGACCAAAACCAGGGCTGGACAGGAATCCTGATTGTCTGGATTGGCGTACTGCATCCTTCGAGACGGCCGCTGTTGCGGCCTCCTCAGGATGAGAGTTTTCCTTAATGCGATCAAAGACTCCCCTCATGCTGAGGAGCGCCCGAGGGGCGCGTCTCGAAGCACGCGGCCCGCAATCCGGTCGCACTAAAGTCGCACTAGACTTGGGCGAGAGCCATCGGCTCCCGGTCGAAGGCGGGCATGATTTCCTCGGCGAAGGTGCGCAGGCCGGCGACCGAGGCGCCGGGGGCGGCGAACAGCACGTTCTCGACGCCACCCGCCTCGAGCCGCTTCAACTGCGCGATGATCTCCTCCGGCGTGCCGAGCAACGGCGCATCGTCGAGCACGAACGAATCCTCATCTTCCTTGATGTGCGCATAACGCTCCGCGCCGGGACCGCGGGCCAGGTCGCCGATATTCTTCAGCACCTGCCGGCGCGTCACGATGGCGCGCTTGCGCTCCTCTTCGTTGTGGACGATCTGCAGCCCGCGGGTGACGCCGACCATCATCGGGTCGTAACACCGCCCGACCCGCTCGCATTCATGGCGGAAGGTGGCGACGCGCTCGATGATCAGATCGGTCGGCGCGATCTGGTCGAGCAGCAGATTGTACCCCTCGCGCGCCGCGCGGCGGATCGACTCGGCGCTGCCGGCGCCGAGCCAGAAAGGCGGATGCGGCTGCTGGATCGGATACGGCTCGACGACGACGTTGTCGAAATGCCAGCGCTTGCCATGATGCGAGAACCGGCCCTGGCTCGTCCACGCCGTGCGGATCACGTCCATCGTCTCGTCGAACCGCTCGGTCGCCTCCTCGGGCGGGATGCAGAAGCCGGAGAATTCGTAAGTCCGATAGCCCTTGCCGACCCCGAAATCGAGCCGGCCATTCGACAGCAGGTCGAGGGTCGCAGCCTGCTCGGCGACCAGGATCGGGTTGTGCCAGGGCAGCACGACGACCGCGGTGCCGAGCCGGATGCGCTCGGTGCGCGCGGCCAGATAGGCGAGCAGGCTCATCGACGCCGAGACCTGGCCAAAGCCGGTGAAATGGTGCTCGACCAGAAAGACGCTCGAAAAACCGAGCTTCTCGGCCTCGACGACGTAATTGATGAAGTCGTGATAGGCGGAGCTGTCGCCCGCCGGGCCGCCGCGAGCGCGCGCCCCGCCGAAAAGCCCGAAATCTCATCCCTCGGCCTCCTCTGGTGTCGTAGCCCGAATATATGGCGCGATCCGAGCCGGGTCGATGACGGCGGCAGCAAGGTCGATCACCGCAATGTGATGGAATGGCCGATATGGTCGCAGGGATCTGCACGGGAGACGCCGCCTACCTAATTTGATGCGGTGCAACATCGTGAGGCAGATCATGATCGATGCCATTGAACGCGAGCCTATGCAACCGACCGACGACCGCCAAATCGGAGGCTGGCGCGTCGTCGCCGCGGCCTGGGCGGTCGTTTTATTGTTCCTGCTGCTGCTCGCCGGGGTCGGCGCCGTGGCGTGCCCGCGCGCCGACACGCATCCGCAGCGGCATCTCGCCTCAGCCGTTATTCCGCAGCACCATCCATGCGTCGGACCCGGCGTTCCGTCCGCGCAGGGCGTCGACGGGTGCAAGACCATCCCGCTCGGCCAGAACTGGACCAGCGCCGGCACTTACTGGTGAGGGGGCGATGGCGGCGCGGCGGACGGTGGTGCCGAGTTGTGCACGGCGTCCACCGCGGCGAGCTGTGCGGTAATCTGGCTGCCGCTAATGGGATCGTCTTTTCCGTGCCCGATTGTGCACCGAAGGTAACCTTCAGCCCGTTAGGATTCGCGCGCAGTTCACTCTCCGGAATGTCGGCGGCGAATTCCTCCGTATAGGCGCAGCCGCCATCGCAGGTGATCTGGTGTCGGGTGATCTCGAGGACGCGTAGGGTGCGTCCCCCGCCGTCGCGCGCAGCGTCCCAGTGCCGCTCGGGGCCCGAATAACTGTCCGACACATAAAGCTGGTGGCGGGTCTCGCCGGTCTGCCGGTCGAGGAAGCTGCGCAGACAATAGAAATTCGTTTCGGGCACGCCGAGAAACGGCGGCGCGTGCTGCGCCCTGGTGCCGATGAGGCCGACGAACCGCGACGGGATATCTCCGCGCGCCGGGGCGACCGCCCCGGCGCTCGGCTGAGCCGGAGCTTCCGCCGGTGGGGTCTGCGCGCAGGCCGTCAAGACCGCGCCGAGCAGGGCAGCGAGAAGGGTTCGCGCTTTCATCCCGCGCGATCGATGATCTCGGGATTGTCCTCCCCAAGCCGCGGCGCCAGCTTCGCAAAGGGCGGACGAGACCCGCCAAACGACAGCGGAAGCCCGACCAGCGAAATCGAGCTGAGCTGCTGAATGATCCCGAGAGCCGCGGTCTGCGGGTCGACGACGACCTGGTCGACTGTCTGGATCGGCCCGTTCGGGATCCCCGCCGCATCGAGCCGCGCCGCCCACACCGCAAGAGGTTGCGTCGCGAAGAGGTCCGAGAGGATCGGGATCAAGGTTCGGCGATTGACGACCCGGTCGCTGTTGGTGCGGAAGCGCGAATCCTCGGCAAGGCCCGGCCGCCCTATCGCGCTGCACAGACGCCGGAACAAATTATCGTTGCCGGCCGCAACCATGATATGCCCATCGGCGGACGCGAAGGCCTGATAGGGAACGATCTGTTCGACTCCGGAGCCGTGCCGCGTCGGGATCTCGCCATTGGCGAGATGGGCCGAGATCGGCAACGTCATCCAGGCGAGCGTCGTCTCGTACAGCGAAGTGTCGACGACTCCGCCGCGCCCGGTGCGCCCGCGTTCCTGCAAAGCGGCGAGGATGCCGATCACCGCCCACATCGCGGTCGCCATATCGATGATCGACACGGTGACCCGCACCGGGGGCCTGCCGTCTTCGCCCAACAGGCTCATCAACCCGCCATAGGCCTGCATCATCGGGTCGTAGCCGGGCCGGTCGCGCAACGGCCCGCTCGACCCGAAGGCTCCGATATTGCAATAGACAAGGCTCGGTTTCTGGGCGGTCAGCGCGGCGGCGGAGAGGCCATAGCGGTCGAGCGTGCCGTATTTCAAATTGTGGATCAGAACGTCGGCGCGCTCACGGATCAGCCGGTGCAGCGTTTCGACCTGCACCGGATTACCGAGGTCGATCGTGATCCCCCGCTTGGCGCGGTTGAAGGCGTGGAATGCTGTCGCCGTTCCGTCGGTGAACGGCGGGCCCCAGCCGCGGCAGGCGTCGCCCGCCTTCGGGTTCTCGACCTTGATCACCTCGGCGCCAAGCTCGCCGAGGATCATGCCGGCGTAAGGCGCCGCCACACTGTGGCCGATCTCGATAACCGTAATGCCGGAGAGCGGGCGAATGCTCGACATCGCTACCCCCGTGTTTCGGCCGCCGTGCGCAACGCCCCGAGATAGTTGCGAACGCGCGCAGCGTTGACCCCGAAATCGCTGCGCCCGAGACGGGATGACGAGCGGACATCGACGCGGCTGCCCGAGCCTGATGGGGTGATGCGGATGACGATGTCATCCGTGAAGCCGAACCAGCGGCTCCTATCGCTCGCCTCGATGCGACCCGCCCTGTCGTCGGCGGCGACGATCGTCCATCCCATCCGTTGCGCCGCGTCGAGCGCCCGATTGAACGCGCCATCCGGGGGGAGCGCCAGGCTCAAGGGTGCGATGTCCGGATAGGCCTGCCGTTGCTGCTCGGCAATCTTGGCGCCTTCATAGGCGACGGGGTTTCCGCCCCCGGCGGTTCGCGCCGCCACGACGGCGGCGAAGGCGGGAGGGTTGTCGGGATCGGTTGTGATGTCGTGGATCGGCGGCACGGTCGTCCGCAGCCGGTCGTAATGCCATGGGACGTAAGCGATCAGGAGACCTGCGGCAAACGCCACGATCGCGAGAGCGACCCCCCGCCATTCGATCCGCGAGCGGGCGACGAGCAAAGCCAACGCCGCGACGGCCAGGGCAGCGATCCCGCAATAGCCCGCCCAAGGCATCAATGTCTGAAACGCGAACCGGAAAGGCCACCATCCGGCGCGCCAGCCGATCGGGCCGAGGGCGAGCAGCACCACCGCGACCGCGGCGAGCGCCGCGGCCAAGACCGGCAGGTGCCGCAACGGCGATCGGCCGGCGCCGGAAGCGGTGGTAGCGAGGGTCATGGTCTTTGCTCCTGCGCACCAGGGCGGGACTGCTAATTAAAACGCGCCGCAATCCTCGGCTGTCCAGTAAATTCCCTGGATCCGCAATCACCAATTGAATCGGCGAATCGCCGTTTGCTGCACCTGCAGCGAATCTACAGCAAAATCTCGCTCGATAGTTGAACCACAGTCTTCATCCGGTGCCCGCCATGCCAGCCTTGCCAAACGCAGTATGCAATGAAAATTGGTCAATTTTATGGGTGACCGCGGCAAGACCCTCACCCGCCTCGTTGCGCTCGCCACGCTCTCCCGCAGTGCGGGAGTGGGGGACCACGGGTCCGCGCAGCGAGGCTGGGCAGGAAAGCGCTGCACGGGTGCGGTGCGTGCTTCGAGACGCGCCCCGGCTGCGCCCGGTCGCTCCTCATGAGGGTATGTTTTTCATGGCATTAAGAAAAATGCCTCATCCTGAGGTGCCTCGCGAAGCGAGGCCTCGAAGGACGCACGACATTCTTCCAGCCTTGCGGATTTCTTGCCCGACCTCAGCGCGCGGCCCGAGGACAGGCTCCGGGCTTGGTGGGTGAGGATGCGCCGCCTCCCAGTAAGTGGCGATCAATTTCTTGGGAAGGCACAGTATTGCTCTGCAAGGTCACGCGTCGCACGGGACGTGAACCGCAACCTCACCGATCAAAACGGCGGAAGCTTTATCCGCACGCCATCTCTGGTTGACCGTGAGCCAATGCGGATCTCGACCTAGGGGCCGAATTTGCAGCGCAACCGGTCGGCGGCGTGGTCGAGAAAGAGCCGAACCTTAGCGGAAAGGTAATGGCCCGCCGGGTGCACGATGTGGATGGGGGCCGGTGGCGGCTCGTATTCCGCGAGCACGGTCCGCAATTGGCCGGCCGTCGCATGCGGCTCAGCCTGGTAGGACCGAACGCAGGTAAGCCCTAAGCCGTCGAGCGCCGCGTCGACCGCAGCAGCAGTGGTGTTCACGACCAGTCGCGGCTTGACCGCGACGGAAATGAGGCCGCTCGGATCGTGAAACGTCCAGCGATCAGGAATGGGTGTGACTGCTGTGCAGGCTACTATGCTGTGATCACCAAGGTCGCGCGGCGTCGCCGGCACGCCCTGGCGGGCAATGTATTGCGGGCTCGCGCAAACGATGCGTCGCATCTGCCCAACTCGGATGGCGCGCAGCGAGGAGTCGGGCAGTTGTCCGATCCTGACCCCGAGATCGAGCCCCTCGTCCACCAACGAGACGACCCGATCGAGCAGCAGCAGACGGATATCGACCCGCGGGTGCTCCCCGAGAAAGCTGCGTACAACGGGCAATACGTGAAGCCTGCCGAACATCACGGGCGCCGTGACATTGATCCAGCCGCGGGGCTCGGCCCGTTCACCGATATTCTCTGCCTCGAGCTCGTCATAGGCAGCCAAAAGGCGCCGGCAGCTTGCGAGATAACGCGCGCCGGCGTCTGTCAACGCGACCGAGCGGGTCGTCCGATTGAAAAGGCGAGCTTGCAGTCGCTCCTCGAGGGCTGCGACCGCGCGCGTGACCGTAGCCGGCGAGCGGCTCAATTGCCGCGCGGCTTCGGCAAAGCTCTGGTGCTCCGCTACGGCGACGAAGATCGTCAAGGCATCGAGTCGGTCCTGCATATTGTTGCACAAACTGAAACAGAGAATTTCGGCCTCTAATGCGCGTTTTTCGGCGTTCACATCAATATTGGACGCACAAAGGAGCGGCGCATGCCCCCGATCACCTACCGCACAGTCGAGGTTGACGACGTCAAAATCTTCTGCCGCGAGGCGGGTGCGCCTGACGCTCCGGCGCTGCTTTTGCTACACGGCTTTCCCAGTGCCAGCCACATGTTCCGCAATCTGATCCCGCTTCTGGTCGATCGCTTTCCATCTCGTGGCGCCTGACTTGCCCGGATTTGGCCAGTCGGACATGCCGCTTCGCGAGGATTTCACATACACTTTCGACAATCTGGCAACGAGTGATCGACCGCTTTACCGAGATCATCGGTTTACGGCGGTTCGCGATCTACATCTTCGATTACGGCGCACCAGTGGGCCTGCGGATCGCCGCAAATCACCCGGAGCGCATCACCGCGATCATTTCGCAGAACGGCAATGCTTACGAGGAGGGGCTGAGCGAGGGCTGGAACCCGATTCAGGCCTACTGGCGCGAGCCCACTCAGGCGAACCGGGATGCACTCCGCGATTTTCTGGCGCCAGAGACGACGCGCTTCCAATACACGCACGGCGTGGCAGATCCCTCGCTGGTGTCTCCCGACGGCCGCTCGCTGGATGATCACTATCTGGCGCGCCCGGGAGCGCACGAGGTGCAGCTCGATCTGCTTTCTCGACTACGCCAGTAATGTCGCTCTCTACCCGGCCTTCCAAGCCTATTTCCGGAAGCATCAGCCGCCGTTGCTAGCGGTCTGGGGCAAAAGCGACCCGTTCTTCCTGCCCGCGGGAGCCGAAGCGTACAAACGCGACATCCCCCAGGCTGAGGTCCGCTTCTTCGACACGGGTCACTTCGCGCTGGAGACACACGCCGCCGAAATCGCTGCGGCTATTCGGGACTTTTCTGCTCGGCGCACCGGGTCATCCTGAGCCAAATGTCTGGCGAAGGGGCAGCAGTAATCGCAAGCAGCGAGACAGTTCGGAGTCTAAGCAGATGGCCGCTCTTCCTCTAATTGTGTTCGACGTCAATGAGACGCTGCTCGATCTCACGACCGTGGAGCCTACGTTTGAACGCGTCTTCGGCGACAAAGGCGCCATGCGCTTTTGGTTCGCCAACCTCATCATGTATTCCGCAGCGCTGACGGTAGCCGGACACTATGTGCCTTTCACGGATATCGGTTCGGCGGTGATGAAGATGCTGGTGGATACCCGCGGGATAAGGATCGAGGACGCCGATAAGAAAGAACTGTTTGAAAAATTCTCGACGATGCCTCCCCACCCGGAGGTGCCTGGAGCCCTTCAAAAGCTGCGCGCGGCAGGATTCCGGCTAATCACGCTGACCGACAATTTGCCGGAGGTGCAGACGCGTCAGCTCGAAAGGGGCGGGATTGTCGATTTTTTCGAGCGTCGTTTTAGTGCAGACGGCGTCAAGCATCACCAGCCCTCGCGACAGGTCTATGCCTATGTCGAGAGGGAACTCGGGGTTGGCCCATCTCGGCTCTGTCTTATCGCTTGCCATACATGGGACACCCTTGGCGCCGTCGCTGCGGGCTGGAAGGCTGCCTTGATCAAGCGGGTAGGCAACGATCTTCTGGGGGTGGGCCCGCAGCCGCAAATTGTCGGCGATGACCTGAATGACGTCGCCGATCAGTTGATCGCGCAGCACAAGGGAAGAACCAATGCCGCATGAGAGTGTGAGCGTTGTCCTGGTGCACGGAGCTTGGGCTGACGGATCGAGCTGGGCCAAGGTCATCGGGCCGCTGGCCGCGCAAGTCGCCCGGGTGCTCGCGGCTCCGCTGCCCCTGACCTCGTTTGCCGAGGATACAGCGGCCGTTGAGCGCACGCTGGAGCGAGTTCCGGGACCCGCCGTTCTTGTCGGGCACGCCTACGCCGGAGCCGTGATCGCGGCTACGCGGAATGAGAAGGTGAAGGCACTTGTTTGCATCGCTGGCCTCGCTCCTGATGAAGGCGAGACTGTGGCCGATGTATTTTATCGTACCGAGCCTCATCCGCTGGCTCCAAAGTTGGCACCGGACGGCCATGGGCTGATCTATCTGCCGGACGAGGCATTCTCCGCGGCGTTCGCGCAGAATGCCTCGGCTGATGAATTGGCGCTGCTCGCCGCGGTTCAGCGGCCGATCTCCCCTGCATGCATCACGGCGCCGGTAAATCGTCCGCTCTGGAAAGACCGCCCCGCCTGGTTTCTCATGGCGGAGCAGGACCGCATGATCGTCCCTGACACACAATGGTTTATGGCGGAGCGGATGCACGCCCGGGTGCGTTCGCGTCTGGTAGACCACATGCCAATCGCTACCGCGCCCGGCCTGGTCGTCGACATCATACGCGAGGCCATTGGGGAAGCGATCAGCGGATGATCGCCTTCGTTATGCAGGCGCCAGGAGCCGCACGATACGCGAACAAAGAAACACGCGCCGCGGGTAGGCGCTCCGCGGTCTTGCCCAACAAAGCGCAGTTAGCCCGTAGTTCGCGTTCGCGATTTCAATGTAAGTCGGAGGTTTTTTTATGCGTGCAATCGTCGTACAGAAGTTCGGCGGCCCTGAAAATTTTGATAATCAAGGAGATCTCGAAGTCCTACGCTACGGCCTGGACTTGCCTGCTCCGCAACCTGGAACTGGCCTGAGGGCCAAACTTTGGTCATCCAGGGGGAATGTCATCGTTTGGGCAGCCAGCTCTGGATTGGCAGTGAAGGCCGGCGCATAGTTCATTGCGACAGCCCGAAACCAGGATCGCTTGCAGCTTAATCGACTAGTACAGGAGAGGCGAAGATGACAAACATGAACTCCGCGGCATTTCCGTACCAAAAACAGCGGCGGCGAGTCCTCGGCCGCGAGATGGCGTTCGTAGAGGTGGGACGGGGCGACCCCATCGTGCTGTTGCACGGCAATCCCACCTCGTCGTACCTCTGGCGCAACGTGCTGCCGCACCTGCAGCCGCTAGGCCGCTGCATCGCCCCCGACCTGATCGGCATGGGCGACTTCGACAAGCTGCCTGATAGTGGCCCCGGCTCGTATCGCTTCGTCGAGCACCGCCGCTACCTCGACGCCCTGCTCGAGGCCCTGGATGTGCGCGAGCGGATCACCTTCGTCGTCCATGACTGGGGCTCGGCCCTCGGCTTCGACTGGGCCAACCGCCACCGCGAGGCCGTGAAGGGAATCGCGTTCATGGAGGCGATCGTGGCGCCGCAGGGCCGGGACCATTGGGACAAGATAGGAATGCGTCCAGCCTTGGAGGCGCTGCGTTCGGAGGCCGGCGAGGCGATGGTCCTGCAGAACAACTATTTCATTGAGGAGATCCTGCCGAACGCCATCCTGCGTAAGCTCTCCGACGCAGGAGATGGCGGAATATCGACGGCCCTTCGCCGAGCCTGGCGAGGGGCGACGGCCGACGCTGACGTGGCCCCGGCAGATCCCCATCGCGGGCGAACCCGCCGATGTGCATGCGATCGCGACCGAATACGCGGACTGGCTGGGGACGAGCGCTGTGCCCAAGCTGTTCCTGAAGGCTGAGCCAGGTGCGATCCTCGCCAATGATACGCTGGTCAACCTCGTCCGCGGGTGGCCAGCGCTGACCGAGAAGACGGTCGCGGGGATCCATTTCGTCCAGGAAGATTCGCCGGACGATATCGGGCGGACTATCGCCAGCTGGATGGGGGTGTTGGGATGACGGGGGCCATGCAGGGGCGCGATGTCAGGATGTGCTGAGAGGGTGATCACCTGATAGGTCGGCCACACCCGAACCCATGGGGTCGGGTGTGGCCATGCCGCCTTCGGGTGGTGTTCTTCTTCGGCAGTTTTGTGTTCGGCAAACCGGGCTTTCCTCTGTCGGACGTGCCGCTCCAGACCATCGCCGCTCAGAGTGGCCGCTGGTCGCTACAAAGCAAAACCGGCCCGAGTGTTCCGCTTTGAGGATATTCGGGAAGCGCACCGGGTGATGGAATCGAACCAGGCCGGCGGCAAAATGGTGGTGCTCGTCTGATCAATCCGCGCCAGCGATTTCCTCGAAGCACGTATCGAACGCTTGCTACGGAAATGCTGGACGCGTTTGTTTTGCGGAGCGCGGGTTGACCGCGTCCCGCTTCCTGCACCACTAGTGCTCACCATCGAGCCCCGTAGATCCTCCCTGGCGAGCATCGAGATTTCCGCCTGCGGAGGATTTTTTGGCGTGGCGCGGGCATGCCTTGCCGGGGTCAGGCGCGCGCGGCCCGCATCGCCTGCCAGATGCGCTCGCTGGTCGCAGGCATGTCGAGGTCTTTGACCCCGAGCGGTGCGAGCGCATCGACGACCGCGTTGACGATCGCCGGCAGCGCGCCGACCGTGCCGGCCTCGCCCGCGCCCTTGGCGCCTAGTGGATTGCGCTTGGTCGGAACCGGGTTCGACGTGATCTCCATGAGGGGCATCGTGTCGGCGCGCGGCATGCAATAGTCCATGAAGCTGCCGGTCAGGTTCTGCCCGGATTCGCGATCGTAGACGACCTGCTCCATCAGCGCCTGGCCCAGCCCCTGCGCGACGCCGCCATGGATCTGACCTTTGAGGCCGATCGGGTTCACCACCGTGCCGACATCGTCGATGACGACGTAGCGCACGATCTCCAGCGCGCCGGTATCGGGGTCGATCTCGACCTCACAGACGTGGCAGCCATTGGGATAGGTGTTGTCGTCGGGGGCGAAGGTGCCGGTCTCGTAGAGGCCGCCTTCGAGGCCGGGCGGCAGGCGGCCGGACTGGAACGACGCCTTGGCGACATCGGTGATGCTGACGCGCCGGTCGGTGCCGGCGACCGAGAAATTGCCCCCATCGGAGCTCACTGCGAATTCTATATCTGGGTCGGCGGCTTCGAGCAGATGCGCGGCAATGCGTCTGCCTTTGGCGATGACCTTATCGGCCGCCATCCACAGGGCCGAGCCGCCGATCACCGTCGAACGTGAGCCGTTGGTGCCGATCCCAAAGGCGACACGGTCGGTATCGCCGTCGATGTATTGCACGACCGCCGGATCGAGCCCGAGCTTTTCGTTCAGCACCTGCTTGAAGGTGGTCTCGTGGCCTTGGCCCTGGTTCTTGCTGCCCATCAGCAAGGTCGCGTTGCCGCTCGGGTGAAAGCGGATCTCGGCGAATTCCTGGCCAGGCCCCGCCGCCTTCTCGATCGGGTTGGCAATGCCGATGCCGCGCCGCTTGCCACGCGCCTTCGCCTCGTCGCGGCGCGCCGGGAAGCCGGCCCAATCGGCTTGCGCCAGTGCCTTCTGCTGATTGGCCGGGAAATCACCGCAATCGTAATTGAGGTTGAGCGCGGTCTTGTACGGCATCGCCGAGGCCGGGATCAGGTTCCGGGTCCGCAACTCGACCGGGTCGAAGCCCAGTTCGCGCGCGGCGTCGTCGATCAGGCGCTCGATGACATAGGTCGCCTCGGGCCGTCCGGCGCCGCGATAGGGCGCAGTGCCGTTGGTATTGGCCATTACCGCCAGCACCGCGACGTGGGCCGCCGGGATGTCATAGGTGCCGGTCAAGGTGCCGACATTGCCGAAGGTCGCAAGCAGGTTGCGTTCGGACGAGATGTAGGCGCCGACATTGGCCAAGGTCTTGACCCTGAGGCCGAGGAAATTGCCGTCCTTGTCGAGCGCCAGCTCGGCGTCGCTGACATTGTCGCGGGCGTGCTCGTCGGCCTGGATGGCTTCACTGCGTTCACACATCCATTTGACTGGCCGGCGCAATTTCTTCGCCGCGAGCAGCACCAGCCGATGCTCGGGATATTGCCAGCCCTTGGTGCCAAACCCGCCGCCGACATCGCCGGCGATGACCCGGATCCGGCTTTCCGGGATTTTGAAAATACGAGTGGCGAGCGCCTGACGCACCCGGTGCGGGTACTGCACGTCGGCGTAGAGGGTGAAACGTTCCTCGCCCGGGTCCCAGACGCCGATCGCGCCGCGCGGCTCCATGAAGTGCGCGTACACCCGACTGATGACGTAGCGGCGCTTGACGATGTGCGCGGCCTTGGCAAAAGCCGCCTCGGTCGCGGCCTTGTTGCCGACCTCGAACAGGTTCGAGATGTTGTCCGGGCACTCGTCCCATACCGCAATCTTGCCCTCCGCCGCCTCGGCGGTGTTGGTGACCGAGGGCAACGCCTCGTAATCGATGTCGATCAGCTCGGCGGCGTCTTTTGCCTGCGCCAAGGTCTCGGCCACCACGAAGGCGACGGGTTCGCCGACATAGCGCACCGTGCCCTGCGCCAGACCCAGATGAGCGCGAGCGAACATCGGCGACCCATCCGGCCGCTTGCGCTGGAACGGCACGCCCATGACGCCGAGCTTGGCCTCGACAAGGTCGTCGCCGGTCAGGATCAGCACCACCCCGGACGCGGCCTTTGCCGTCGTAAGGTCGAGCGCGCGGATGCGGGCATGGGCGTGCGGCGAGCGCAGCACATAAGCGTAAGCCTGACCGAGCAGGTTGTTGTCGTTCTGGAAACGGCCGTTGCCGCTCAACAGGCGCTTGTCCTCGAAACGCCGCACCGGCTGCCCAATTCCGAATTCGCCCATTACCCGACCCCGCACACTCGTTCGCAGATCGCCATTTCCCACCATAATCCTGGGGGCAGCAAGATCATTGCAAGATGCAGCGGTTGGAGTGCGACCTCACGATATGACGGGGTCGCCCTTCACCTGCGAGGTCAAATCGTCAGCCGCACAAACTCATCAACCGTGCTGCACGCAATCGTCTCACTCGAATCGCGTTTTTTCGAGGATCTGATCTCGACGTTGCGCGCGTAATGGGCGTCTTCGACCCGGCCGTAGACGTAACCGAGGCTGAGTCCTTGCTCAGGCCGCCAGCAGTCGAAGGCAAAGCCACCCTTCCTCGTTAAAATAGGTCCGACAACGATATGCATGGCAGTTCCTTTCGGAAGTGTCGGAGTGCCACCGACTTGCCCATCACGGGTCTGATCATCTGCCAGATCGTCCAACGAGCGTGTGAGCTGGCTCACACGACACGCATTTACTTTTCTGATCGTCCGATCTCCCCTGTCGAACGCTCAGTGTAGTTTTGAAAAGTTAATCTCGTTCGGGAATTGATAGTTAAGTCAAAAATATTCGAGGTTAATTCGTCACTCCTGGATCGCTTGTGCGCCTGGGTGGCCGACACGATGCCGGAATCGCCTTCAGGCAAGCTCCTCGAGACGCACTCGGTAGGTCCGATCTTCGATCACAATCTGGGCGTGTTCACCGTCACCAAGGTCGCGCTGGAAAACACCAGCGCGGCCCCGCCAGCGCACCCTGTCCCCAGGACTAAGGCGGGCTGTTACGGGTGCTAAAGTTGCCGCGCGGCGAGTGCGCCGTTGACTTGCCTTGCGCGGCTCGCCGCCTGGCAGTCGCTGTGTACCGGACATGTTGCACCTCAATGGAAAAAACCGTCATCTCACCAACAGGACCGCCGGAGCGGCGCTGGCCGTTGTTTTCGCCAGCCTGCGTCAGAGCACTCACTTCCTAGTTCTACGATCGACCCACCCCTGCGGGGCGGGGCACCAGTGAGGCGCTATATTTGGGCGGCAGAGCCCTCGTAACCTGAACCGTTCGATCGTGCAACCCCGATCAGCGAAAAGCACGCAGATAAGCCTCTTTACCCTCGACTCCACCCCGTGCAGGCTCCGAAACGGAGTGACGAGCCGCAGCTTCCGCGACGAGGGGTTCTACAGATGAAAGGTGCATTTCGCGCATTCGCGGCCTCGGGCGTGCTGCTCGCGGGATTGGCCGGCGGCGATGCGGCGCTGGCCCAAAAGGAGGGCGGGATATTGCGGGTCTATCATCGCGACAGCCCGGCCAGCATGTCGATCCATGAGGAGGGGACGGTCGGCGTCATCATGCCAATGATGGGGGTCTTCAACAATCTCGTGATCTTCGATCAGCACGTGCCGCAAAACAGCATGCAGTCGATCGTCCCCGAGCTCGCCACGAGTTGGGCATGGAGCGAGGACGGCACGGAGCTGAGCTTCAAATTGCGCGACGGCGTCAAATGGCACGACGGCAAGCCGTTCACTGCCGAGGACGTCAAATGCACCCTCGATCTCTTGACCAACCAGGGCAAGGAGAAGCTGCGCCTCAACTTTCGCGAAACCTGGTGGGTCAACGTCGCGAAAACCACGACCAACGGCGACCACGCGGCGACCATTCATCTGAAGCGGCCGCAGCCGGCGTTGCTGGCGCTGCTCGCTTCGGGCGACACGCCGATCTATCCCTGCCATGTCTCGCCGCGCGATATGCGCCAGCACCCGATCGGCACCGGCCCGTTCAAATTCGTCGAATACAAGCCGAACCAGTACATAAAAATTGCGCGGAACCCGGATTACTGGAAGCCGGGGCGGCCGTATCTCGACGGCGTCGAATATACAATCATCCCGAACCGCTCGACGGCGATCCTCGCCTTCATCGCCGGCAAGTTCGACATGACGTTTCCGTATGAGGTGACGATCCCGCTGTTGAAGGACATCCAGACCCAGGCGCCGCAGGCGACCTGCGAAGTCGGCATGGCCAGCGAATCGATCGGCATGCTGGTCAACCGGACGGTGGCGCCGTTCGACAATGCCGAATTGCGGCGGGCGATGGCGCTGACCCTGGACCGGAAATCCTTTATCGACATCCTCGGCCAAGGCGAAGGCGAAATCGGCGGGGCTTTGCTGCCGCCGCCGGAGGGTGTCTGGGGAATGCCGGCGGAAAGGCTGCAGACATTGCCGGGCTACAGCGGCGATACACAGAAAAACCGCACAGAGGCTCAGGCGATCATGCAGAAGCTCGGTTATGGGCCCGACAAGCGGCTCCCGGTCAAAATCTCGACGCGCAACCTCGCGGTCTATCGCGACCCGGCGGCGCTTCTGATCGATCAGTTGAAGGAGATCTATATCGACGGCGAGCTCGAAACCGTCGAGACCGCGAATTGGGTCCCCAAGCTGATCCGTAAGGAATACAAAGTAGGGCTCAATGTATTGGGCACCGCGGTGGACGACCCGGACGTCTATTTTAGTCAGAATTACGTGTGCAGTTCGGCGCGCAATTACATGGGCTACTGCGACAAGGAATTCGACAAGATGGTCGAGCAGCAATCGATGGAAGCCGACCCGGGCAAGCGCAAAAAGCTGGCGTGGGACGCCGACTATAAGCTGCAGCAGGATCTGGCGCGCCCGATCATCTATCACTTGCGCGCCGCTACCTGCTGGCAGCCGGAGGTCAAGGGGCTGACGATGATGACCAACAGCCAGTACAATGGCTGGCGCTTCGAGGATGTGTGGCTCGACAAATAAGCCCGGAGGAGACGAGGATGGCGGAGGAGAGCGCAGCGAGCCTGGTCGAATACGCCTGCAAGGACCAGGTCGCGACCCTGACCCTCAACCGGCCGCAGCGCCTCAACGCCTTCAGCGACGAACTGGTGCGGCATCTGGCGGATGCGCTGCGCCGCTTCGATCTCGACCCGGAGGCGCAGGTCGCGGTCATCTGCGGCAATGGCCGCGCCTTTTCGAGCGGCGCCGATGTGCACCAGCGGCAATTGCGCAAGCGGGAGGAGTTCCTCGAACATGGCGGGCCGCAGGGGTGGGGCGCCAATTCCGGCGACCTGTTGACCCGGTCGGTCAACTGGAAGCCGGTCATCGCCGCGCCGCACGGCTATGCGATGGGCCTCGCGCTCGGCATCGTGCTCGAATGCGACCTGATCGTCGCCGCCGCGGGCACCAAATTCCAAGTGACCGAAACCTCGCGCGGCCTCGGCGGCGCCAAGTACTGGGCCCTGTTGAATTTCCGCGGCGCCGCCGCCTTCGCGACCGAGGTGACCTTGACCGGCCGCTTCTTCACCGCCGAGGAGGCGCTCGCCGCCGGCATCATCAACCGCGTCGCACCTGAAGGCCGCCATCTCGAAGTCGCCTATGAGCTGGCCGCCGAGGTCGCAAAGAACCCGCCGCTCTCGGTTCGCGCGACGGTCCGCACCCGCCGCTGGTACATGGACCAGCTCGAGCGCGAAGTGACGATGCAGACCGCACCCTTGAAGCTCTACCTCACCGAAGACTTCCAGGAAGCCGCCCGCGCCTTCGCCGAAAAGCGCAAGCCCGGCCCCTTCAAGGGCCGCTGAGCGGCGGCGGCCGCTACGCAGCCCGCAGCCGATTGCACGCTTTTTACAGCTTCAGCTCGCGCAACTGCTTAACGTCGGCACGGCCCGCGCTGAGGATGTAGCCGACGTCGGAGCCGCCAGTCAGGTAACGCACGCCGAGCCGCAACAGCCAGCTCTGGAACTCGAAATCCTGGCGCACGCCGCCGACCCCCATCGCCTTCCCATGGCGTTTCGCCGCTCCGGCCACCGTCTCGAAGGCGCTGCGCATCCGCTCATGAGTGTATTGCCCGGGAATTCCCATCTCGGTAGACAGGTCCGAGGCACCGATGTGCAGTACATCGATGCCGTCGACTGCGGCGATCGCATCGGCGTTCTCAACCGCTTGGGGCGTCTCGATCATCGCCATCAAGATGGTCTGCTCGTTGAGGACCTTGCAAACCTCGGCCTGCGGGATGGCGGCATAGCCGAGCTGGGGACCGCTGCCGAAGGCTGAGCGGTGGCCCTTTGGCGCATAAAGACAAGCTTCGACGATAGCCCTGGCCTCGGCGGCGTTCTGGACATGCGGCACCATGACCCCCTGGGCACCGCAATCGAGGATCCGGGTCGCGTCGTGCGGGTCGTGCGAGGTGACCCGGGCAATCGGCGTGATCCCCATGCCCAATGCCGCGACGCATACCGCAGCCGCGGTTTCGAGCGAAGTCGGGTTGTGCTCGAGGTCGATATAGACCGCATCGAAGCCGCACGCCGCCGCAATCATCGCGATGTTCGGAGTGCGCAACTGGTTGACCCCCATGCACAGCACCAGTTCGTTGGCTTTCAGCATCTTCTTGGCGCGGTTCTCGCCGATCTGCGTAGGCATCGCATTCCTCCCAAGGGGTTTCTCGGCTGCCGAGCATCCCGCGCTTCTTTCGCGCGCGCAAGGGAAGGAATGCTTTTCCGCCGCGGCGCGTCGATGGGAACGAGATTTCGGTGCTAGAATACGCAAACAAGCCCGACGCCGATCGCATCAGCGCTCTCCTGGAGACGAAAAGTGACGCTAGCCGACTCCGTCCGCTTTCAGTTCACCCCAGATCTCACGATCTGCCGCCTTCTGAACGGGATGTGGCAGGTCTCCGGCGCCCACGGGTATATCGACCCCGCCGGCGCAATCGCAGAGATGTTCGCGTATCACGACGCCGGGCTCACTACTTGGGACCTCGCCGATCATTACGGCCCGGCTGAGGACTTCGTCGGAAGCTTCCGCCGCCAGTTCACCGCCCGTCACGGGGTCGAGCGGCTTTCCGAGATCCAGGCGTTCACCAAGTGGGTTCCGGCTCCGGGCCGGATTAGCCGGCGCGTCGTCGAAGAAGCGATCGGTACCTCGCTCTCGCAAATGGGCGTGGAGTGTCTCGATCTGCTCCAATTCCATTGGTGGGATTACAAGGACGAGAACTACATCGATGCGCTCAAACATCTCGCAGACCTGCAGCACGAAGGCAAAATCCGTCACCTCGCGCTAACGAATTTCGATACCGAGCGTCTCGGCGTAATAACCGATCACGTCCGCATCGTCTCGAACCAGGTTCAGTATTCGCTCATCGATCGCCGGCCCGAGGTCCGGATGGCTCCGTTCTGCCGCGAACACGCGATTACGCTTCTCGCCTATGGCACCCTCCTCGGCGGTCTGCTCTCGGAGAAATATCTGGGCCGCCCCGAGCCACGGCGGCCCGAACTCGGCACCGCCTCGTTGCAAAAGTACAAGAACATGATCGACGCATGGGGCGGATGGACGCTGTTCCAGGAACTGCTCGGGGTACTGAAACAAACTGCCGAGAAACATCGGGTGAGCATCGCCAATATCGGCGTCCGCTACGTTCTGGATCGTCCGGCGGTGGCCGGTGTGATCGTCGGCGCGCGGCTCGGCGTAGCGCAGCATATTGCGGAGAATACTCGGGTCTTTGGCTTCGCGCTCGACCCCGGCGATCTTGCCATGATCGAGGCGGTCCTCGGGAAATCGCGCGATCTGACACAGGTAATCGGCGATTGCGGCGACGAATACCGCCATCGACCACGCTTGTAGTGCTCGCACCAAACGATTTTGGCCCGAGCGCCCTCGGACACCGCGAACTCGCCTGGTCAGTGGGATGGCGGCGGCCGGGCCTGACGAGAGCTGAAAAGCCGCAGGCTGCTCGCCACCGCCCCGGCCGCGGCAAAGCCGGCGCCGACGAGCAGGGACAAGGTGGCGCCGTGGCCGATGCCACGCGGGCTTGCGCTCGTCAGAGCGAAGATTAGTCCGACCAGGGCCGCACCTAGGGTTTGCCCGACGAGCCGCGCTGTCGCGAGGATACCGCTGGCGCTGCCGGCGCGTGCGCGCGGCGCGCTGGCGAGGATGGTGCGGTTGTTGGGGGATTGAAAGAAGCCGAACCCGACGCCGCAGATTACCATGCACCACGCTATTCGCGACACCGCCGCGTGTGTTTCCTGGGAGGCCACCAGGACGAGTCCCAGGCTCAAAATGGCCAAACCGACCCCGCCGAGAGTGCCGGCCGGATAGTTCCTGTCGGCGAGCCATCCGGCGACCGGCGCGGCGAAACCGACCGCCACCGGCCAGGGCGTCATCAACAGCCCGGTCTCGACCGCCGATCGGCCGAGCACCTCCTCGACGAAGAACGGCAGCGAGACAAACGCAAGATTCTGCGCCGTGAACGAGCAGATCGAAGTCACGACGGACAGCGTGAAGACCGGTCGCGCGAAGAGTTCGAGCGCCAGCATCGGGTAGGCCAGCAGCCGCTGCCGCCAGACGAAGAGAGCACCTGCAACCGCAGCGCTCGCCAGTTCAAGCACGACGCCCACGGAAAACCGGCGAAGATTGTCGATGCCACTGATCAGGGTGCCAAAGGTCACAGCGCTCAACAAGGCGCTGAGCCAATCGAAACGATGATGGGCGAGCGGGGTCTGCGGCAGCGCGTGCGTCGACAACGCCAAGGCGGCGACGCCAAGCGGTACGTTGATCGCAAACAGCCATTGCCACGATCCGATCGACAGGATTCCTGACGCGACGCTCGGTCCGAGCGCTGCCGAGATCGATGCGACCAGTGCGTTGATCCCGATCCCCCGACCGAGCTGGTCGCTGGGATAGATGAAACGGATGAGCGCGTTGTTGACGCTCATGATACCAGCGCCGCCAAAACCTTGGACGATGCGCGACACGACCAGCGCGGTCAGCGAGCCGGACAGCGCGCAGGCAAGCGAGCCGAGCGTGAACACAGCCAGTCCCCAGACGAATACGCGCCGGTAGCCGCGCAACTCGCCGAGCGAGGCGAATGGCAGCAGCGAGATCGTTACGGCGAGTTGATAGGCGTTGACAATCCAGATCGCGCTCGCCGGGTCGGTGCGAAGCTCGGTGGCGATTGTCGGTAGCGCGATATTGGCGATCGCGCCGTCGAGCACCGACATGGAAAGGCCGGTCAGGACCACGAGCATCGCCCGCCGGCGTTGGGGCTGCGGCAGGCCGTCTCGCGCCTGTGGGCGCTTCATGCGGCAGCTACCTTCCCCGCGTATTCACGCATCATCCTAAGCTATCGAGACCTGGACGGTTCCCCAAGTTGAACCCCTCCTGCGATGACTTGCACAGGCTACGGGCTCGGGACGCGGTCGAGTGCGTGGGATACTGGCCGCGAAGGCGACAATCCGGAGGCGACCGGCGCCCGCAATCCTCGGATTTTGTCGAGATTGAGGAGGTCCGCCCCGATCATAGTGCATTCCGAGAACGGAACTTCCGGCCCCGAAATGATTTGCTGTTCGGGCGGCCGCGCTATCGGGATGTTCAGGTAGCTGCCTGCCAGCGAGGTCAACAGCAATAAAATCGCGGCGTGGGAAGCCCAGCCAGATGTGCATGTACGCCAGGCGCAAGCCCGTACCCCGATCGACGCAACAAATACGAGGAAGATCCCACCCAAAGGGAAAAGCGCGGAAGGGCGAGGGGGAAGTATTGGAGGTTGCTAGAACCCATCCTCGGCGTCGCGCCGGGGCGGCTGCTCCACCGACCAGTAGAACGGCTGAGCATGCTCACTTTCGTTGGCGTGGGAATGCGTGCTTGCAATGGCAGCTATGCGCCGTAGCATCGGCGCAGGTCCGTGAGCCGGCGACCCGGACCAAAATAAATGCAAGTTGGGAGCCGGGGACCCTGAAGCTGGTCTAACTAAAAGAAAAATGGCCGGAACCGAAGTTCCGGCCAAGTTTGAACAGGGAGGCTTCACGTCTGGGAGACGTAAGGGTCCGCAGACCCTCTTCCCGGGCACAAGTCCCGGAAACCTGTCGCGATCAACTCGATCGCGTCAGCCGAAAGATGCACTTTTAAGCGCAGTCCCACCAGACGGAAATTCTTCTGGCTCGTCTGCAAAAACTGCAACTCTCTGCGAAAACTCTGCTGCATTACGTTCAGCTGAGCCGCGTTTCAGCGACCTTCCGCAATAAGAAATCACGAAATACGCTGATGCGTTTGGAGGTCCGCAGCTCTTCGGGATAGACAAAATAAGCCTCTACCGGCGGACCATTCAGCTCCGGGAGCACCCGTACCAGCTCAGGGTGCTCATTCGCTATGAAATCTGCCAGCGCCGCAATCCCCAAGCCGCTGAGCACCCCGCGCAGGATGGCGTAGAAATTATTGACCGCGAGGATCGGCTTGCGTTCTTGCCCCGGCTTGGTGCCGGCATCGAGCAGCCAATTGACATTTGGCACCGGCGGCCGGGTATCTTCCCCGAAGACGATGACCCGGTGTTTGTCGAGATCCTCGGGTTTCTGCGGCATACCGTGTTTTTTTATGTATTCCGGCGCGGCATAGACATGGGTCGGCACGCTGACGAGGTGACGCTGGATCAAATCCGGCTGGCGAGGCGGCGACATCCGAATCGCCACATCGGCTTCTCGCATCGACAAGTCGAGCTCGGAATCGTCGACCACGAGAGTGACCTGGATTTCGGGGTAAAGATCGAGGAACTCCCGGATGCGCGGGGTCAACCAAGTCGAACCGAACGCAACGGACGAGGTGATTTTGAGTGGCCCCTTCGGTCGATCCTTCAATTCGGAGATCATGCCTTCGGCCATCGACAGCTTGGCAAAAACCTCACGCGCCGTGCGGAACAGCAGCTCACCTTGCTCGGTCAGGATCAGGCCGCGGGCATGACGGTGAAACAATGGGACGCTGAGACTTTCTTCGAGCGCGCTGATCTGACGGCTCACGGCGGATTGGCTGAGGTTCAGCGATTCGCCCGCATGGGTGAAGCTGCCTGCCTCGGCGACGGCGTGAAATACCCTTAGCTTGTCCCAATCCATCCCGTTCCCCCTGGCAACGACTTTCCGGTGTCGCTTGCCCGCCTGCTAATCGGCCGCGCGCATCGTCACAGCTTCCTCCTGAGCTGCGAGAAACTTCTCTGCCTCGAGTGCCGCCATGCAGCCCAATCCCGCTGCGGTCACCGCTTGTCGGTAGATCTTGTCCTTGACGTCGCCCGCGGCATAGACCCCGGGGATTGCCGTTTGGGTCGAATCGGGACGCGTGATGGCGTAGCCCTCAGCGTCGAGTGGGAGCTGGCCCGCCACGAACCCGGTTACCGGTGTATGGCCGATCGCGACAAAGACCCCGTCGCAAGAGAGGTCGGACAGATTGCCGGTGCGCGTGTTGCGCAGGCGCACCCCGGTCACCGTAGGCGGTTCGCGCACTCCCAGGATTTCCTCGACAACGCTGTCCCAGATGATGCCGATCTTCGGATTGCGGAACAGCCTCTCCTGCAGGATCTTTTCGGCTCTGAGCGCGTCGCGGCGATGGATCAGAGTGACCTGCTGCGCGTGGTTCGTCAGATAGATTGCCTCCTCGACCGCGGTATTGCCGCCGCCGACGACCACGACGTCCTTGCCGCGGAAGAAGAACCCGTCGCAAGTCGCGCAGGCTGAAACGCCGAACCCGCGGAAGACTTCCTCGCTCGGGATACCGAGCCAGCGGGCCTGCGCACCGGTGGCAAGGATCACGGTCTCGCCGACATAAAAATCCCCCGAATCGCCCTTGGCGACGAATGGCCGGCGTGCGAGGTCGATCTCGGTGATCATGTCGAGAATGACTTTGGTGCCGACGTGCTCGGCTTGCTGTTGCATCTGCTCCATCAGCCACGGACCTTGGATTACCTCGGCGAAGCCGGGGTAGTTCTCGACATCGGTGGTGATCGTTAGCTGGCCGCCCGGTTGGAGGCCGGTCACGAGGATCGGCTGTAAGTTGGCCCGCGCCGCGTAAATCGCCGCCGTATAGCCGGCCGGTCCCGCCCCAATGATGAGGACCTTGCTGTGGTGACGCTCGGACATAGCGGCATCCTTAGAATTTCACACCATTATATAATAATTTTTCGGAATATCGGCGGGAGGAGATGCGGCCGAGCTAGAATCCGAACATGTGGTCGAGGCTGAAGGAGCCGTCGCCGCCCAGCAACCCGTGATAGCCAAAGAGCCGGCAGGTCGTATCGCGCACGATAACATAGGCTCCTATCCCGGCCCGGGCGCGGGTCGCGTCGTCGAATAAGCTTCGATAATACCATAGCCGCGAGCCCGAGCAGGGAATCGCCAAGCGCGAACGCGCAACCTCGCACCCGGCGCTGTCGTAGAGGACGATGTCCGTGTCGCTCGCCGGGAGCCAAGGCCGGGACGCGGGGTAGATCAGATGACAGAACGTGTCGTAAGCCGGCTCGCCGAGTCTGAGGAATAGTCGCGTCGACAATCCCGGGGGGCGCCCGGTGTAGGATTGCGGCTCGTCGCGATAGGTCAGAACCGTATTGAAGAGGTGCGCTCCGAAACTGGTCTCGGCGCAATGACCGCTTTGCCGATGACGATAGCGAAACAAGGCATGCAGCCACCCGTCTCCCTCGCCTCCGCCAGAGAAGTCATAGACCAGCTCAATATGGCCGTACCCGCGGCCGAGCAGACCAAGATCATCGATCTCGTCCAGATCGAGCACGGTCGCATGGGCGCGCGGGAGCCGCCCAAAGGGATGCCTCAGCATCTTCCGGCCGTCCGGGTCATAAACCAGAGCGGCGATCGGCAGCTCGGTTTGGCAGACCGCCATCGGGGTCGGCAACACCAAGCTCTGCCACAACTCGCGCGGCATTAGTGGGGCCGGCAACAGATAGCCCTTTCCGAGCATGGCTTTGAGCTTTGGAAGCTCCGGATCGGGTCGCAGATCAGCGCGTTCGACATTGACGTGCGCGATGCGGCGGCGGCCCCGCTCGAGGACCTCGTAGCGCGGGCGCACGACGTGCTTGCCGGCCCGCAGCTCGATCTGCTTCGGCCACGCTATATCGGGCAGCAACTCAGAAACCTCGACGGCGCGCGTGGCGAAAGGCGCGATCGGATCGCCGAAGGGCACCACGCGCTCCTCACCCATCGGAGCGAGGTCGATGGCGCCTGGCGGGATCGTCACGGCGTGGCTGTTCTGGATCCATAACAGTATCCGCTCGCCGGGAGCGGGAGCGGGGAGGCCGGCGTATCGGTCGGCAGGCCAAGCGTTGGCGTCGTGCGTGCAGCTAAGCGTTCCGACGCGTTCCCCGTCAGCCGGGCTGCCCTCGTCGAAAATGTCGAGCGCGTATTTGACGACGTCGTGCCCGGCCGCGCCGACGACGTGCAGAAAAAGCTGTCCGCAAAACTCCGGAAGCCGAAAGCGCTCCCGAATTTCCCGACTGTCGAGAATGATCGTGCTCGGGGAGTGCTCGCACTCGTGGCGCCATTCGGCCAACACGCTGCCGTCGCCGGCAAACAACGTCATCCAACAGCTGACGCGGCCGGCTCCGTATCCGGACCAGTAATTCGCTGTCACCAGCCGGGTGTGCAGGCCGAGGCCCTCGCGAAAAAAAGCAAAGTTAGTGGCGAAATTGAGCGGATCGAGGTAGCTGCGGTTGTTGGTCAATCGATCCGCCGGTATTCGTAGTGCGTCGAGGCTGAACACCTCGGCGCCTTCGGGCAGATAGGGGCGCATTTGCGCGACAATGCGCTCGGAGTCGAAGGCGGCGACAAATACGGTGCGCGCACCGCAGCAAGCGAGCTCGGTTATAGGGCGCGTTCGGCGGCCGAGGACGGCATCGCCGACACGCGCCACTTGCTGTACGTAGACGTCGGCGATTTCGATCCGATCCAAATCGTAAAACGCGCTGAACGCTTCAAGCGCGCCGCCCGCATCGTAAATGGCAATCGGGGCGCGGCGCGCGAACTCGTCGATAAGCGCGCGCCCTGGCCGAGCGGCAGCCGGGTGGGTCAGTGCCTTATAGAGGGTGTTCCCGCCACGGGCATTGTCGAAGGTTTCGATGCGAAGGGCCATGATGATCAGCCTGTTCCCCGTGCCGCAATCCGCCCTCGTCGAGATATTACATTCCTGGCGATCGGCACAGCCAAACGCCGCTGCCCTTCGGCAGATCCGCGATGGTGCGGCCTACCTTCGGTGCCGAATCGCGTTCCGGGGACACTGTGGTGACGCTCCCGCTTCAGCGATGCCGAGCCTTCCGAGGACGAATTCGCGCAAAGCCGCGCCGGCGCGGGCCGTATCGTCCAGGATCGGGTAACGCCACGCTTCGATCCGGCCAGAGAATGGTCGGGTAATGCCGGCCGCCTGCATCGCGGCGTGAAACCGGGCGAATTTGGCATTGCCGCCATCGAGATCGAGGATATGCACCGGGTTACCGGTGGCCGCCGCCTCGCTGATCATTGAGACCGAGTCGACGGTTACCATAAAGGCGTCAGCCAGAGCGAGATAAGCGAAATAGGGGTTCTCCCCGCAACCGTCCCAGATAACCACCGGCAGGTTCTCGAGCCGGGCGTGCAACAGCGCGGTCCCTGCTGCCCCGGTGCGACGCGACGGCGTCACCAGCGCCGAGCCACCCTGCGCACGAAGAACGCCGGCAACCGCATCGGCAATTTCGCCGAGCCGTCGAAGTGTCAGCCGGTACGCCTTGTTCGCACCTCCGATCAGCACCGACAGGATTGGCCGCGGTAGCGCCGCGAGAGCCGGAAACCGGCCCCGCTCGGCCGCCAGCCGGGCTCTTGTGACCCGGTGGACGGCGCCGCGTGTCACGATTACCCGCGGGCCGCGCAAGCGGTCGTGCTCGGGGACCACGAGGAGGTCGAACTCGCTGCGCCCCACTCCCGGGTCCTGGATCTGCGCCGTCAAGGTGCGCCCGCCGCTCGCCCGCCGGATCGCCAAGGCCGGCATCGCCGTGTTGCGGCCGCAACCGATGACGAGGTCCGGCCAGGGCGGCGAGAGTGTCGGTTCCGTCGCGGCCAAGGGCAGGAACCAGAGCCTGGGCGGCAGGCAAGTCCAAGGGAAAAGAATATGGAGACGTTTTTCGATAAAAGAGAAGCCGGCAGCCTCGGCCAGGCCGAGCGCCTGGCTGGCCATCCCGGCCTTGCCATCGTGCAAAACCCAGGTGACGGGCGGCACTGCTTTGCTCGCAGCAATAGACGGCAAGGCCATGTGCTCGTTTACGAAAACCGCTCGGGAACAGCAAGCCGGCAAGACCTCTGCGCAACAAAATTGCGCGCACGCGGAACGCCGCCTATGATCCGCCGATCGAGGAAGAGGGGACCGGATGCGGCGAATCAGGCTCGACCGTATCGACCGCCGCATATTGCAGAACCTGCTGACTGATGGGCGGATGACCAATGTCGAGCTGGCGCGGCGGGTCGGCATTTCGGCCCCACCTTGTCTGCGCCGGGTGCGCGCGCTCGAAGAGGCCGGGATGATCCGCGGCTATCATGCCGATCTCGCCCCCGAGGCTCTCGGCTATGCCGTTACGGTTTTTGCCCAAGTCGGGCTCTCGAGCCAGGCCGAGGCCGATCTCAGAGCCTTCGAACACCTCGTCGGCAGTTGGCCCGAGGTGCGCGAAGCCTACATGCTGGCCGGAGAAACGGATTTTCTGTTGAAGATCGTTGCGCCCGACTGGGATACCTATCAGCGCTTCCTCAGCGCCAAGCTCACCTCGGCTCCCAATGTGAGCCATGTCAAGTCGGCATTGATGCTCCGCATGTCGAAGAACGAGCCGGGCGTCCCAATTTCCGAGCGGGCGAGCGCGGAGCAAGAAGCTGAGGAGACTGCGCTGGTTTGAACTGGCCCACCAAGGCGGGCAGACATAACTGCGTCTTAGCCGAATGCGACGGTGACGACCTCGTAAGATTTCGCGCCGCGCGGGGTCGCGACTTCGACGCTGTCGCCCTTGCCCTTGCCGATCAGCGCACGCGCCAACGGCGAGGTTACTGACAAGCGGCCGGATTTGATGTCGGCTTCGTCCTCGCCGACAATTTGAAAGGTCTGCTCCTCCTCGGTTTCCTCGTCCGCAAGGGTGACCTTCGCGCCAAATTTGATGCTCGAACCCGACAGCTTGGAGACGTCGATCACTTCAGCCCGCGCCACTTTATCTTCGAGCTCGATGACCCTGCCTTCGATGAAGCTTTGCCTGTCACGGGCAGCTTGGTACTCGGCGTTTTCGGCCAAGTCCCCGTGGTCGCGCGCCTCGGCGATGGCACGGATAATAGCTGGCCGATCAATGGTTTTCAGCCGCTTCAACTCCTCCCGGAGCCGATTGAAGCCCTCGGCCGTCATCGGGATCTTGTTCATCGTGAACGCGTTCGGATCCTGCTGTCGAATATCAACTACCGCGGCAACTGGCCGCCGCGGAGCCATCAAAGGTATGATTGCAGGGGAGCAACTTCAAGGTTCCCGGCCCGCAACGCCGCGATGGCCTGGACCGCCGCGCGAGCGCCCGCAACGGTCGTATAATACGGGATCCCGTTGGTGAGGGCCGTGCGCCGCAAGCTGAAGCTGTCGGCGATCGCCTGCGCCCCCTCGGTCGTATTGAATACCAGCTGGACCGCGCCGCTCAGCATATGATCGACAATATGCGGGCGGCCTTCGCGCACCTTGTTGACCGGCCTGACGGGCAACCCCGCGGCACTGAGAGTTTCGGCGGTGCCACTGGTTGCCACGAGCGAGAACCCCATCTCGATCAGTCGGCGGCAAGGCTCGACCAACATCCCCTTGTCCGGATCTCGCACCGAGACGAAAACACAGCCCTCGAGCGGCAGGTTGGTCCCGCTCCCGAGTTGAGACTTTGCGAAGGCGCGCCCGAAATCACTATCGAGCCCCATTACTTCTCCGGTCGATTTCATCTCGGGGCTGAGGATCGGATCGACCCCGGGAAACCGCGCGAACGGGAATACCGCCTCCTTTACCGCAACATGCCCGCCGGTCCGCAAACGCTTGCCGGCTATGTCCTCGCGCCAGTTGTCCTGGGGTGCTGCGGCCATAATTCGGGCCGCTATCTTTGCGATCGGCGCCCCGGTGGCCTTGGCGACAAACGGCACGGTGCGCGACGCGCGCGGATTGACCTCCAGGACAAAAATCACTCCGTCTTGCACCGCGAATTGAACATTCATCAACCCGACAACACCGAGAGCGCGGGCCAACGCAACCGTCTGCCGTTCGATTTCGGCGATCGTCGCCGGGCTCAGGCTGTGGGGCGGGAGCGAGCAGGCGCTGTCTCCCGAATGGATCCCGGCTTCCTCGATGTGCTCCATGATGCCGGCGATCTCGACTTGCCGGCCATCGGCAACGGCATCGACATCAACCTCGATCGCGTTCTGCAGATAGCGGTCGATCAGGACCGGGCTGGTTCCGGATACCAAGACGGCATGTGTAATGTACCGATGCAGTCCGGCAGCATCGTGCACGATCTCCATCGCGCGGCCGCCCAGGACATAAGACGGGCGGATGACGACTGGATATCCTATATCAAGCGCGATCGCTTCGGCTTCGCTCGCCGAATGCGCCGTTCCGTTGTCGGGCTGACGCAAGCCGAGACGGGTCAGAAGACCCTGGAATCGCTGTCTGTCCTCCGCCAGATCGATTGCATCGGGAGACGTGCCGAGGATCGGGATCTCGGCGCGCTCCAGCCCCGCCGCCAATTTCAGCGGGGTCTGACCGCCGAATTGGACGATAACACCAAGAAGCGTGCCGCAGCGTTCTTCGACCCGGGCGATTTCGACCACATCCTCGGTCGTCAGCGGCTCGAAATAGAGCCGGTCGGAGGTGTCGTAATCCGTCGATACGGTTTCGGGATTGCAGTTGACCATGATCGTTTCGATCCCGGCATCACGCAGGCTGTAGGCCGCATGCACGCAGCAGTAATCGAACTCGATTCCCTGCCCGATCCGGTTCGGTCCCCCGCCGAGAATGATTACTTTGCGCCGGTCGCTCGGATCGGCCTCGCACTCCGGCGGCGCGAGACCATCCCCCTCGTAGCACGAGTACATGTACGAGGTCTGCGACGGGAACTCGGCGGCGCAGGTGTCGATGCGTTTGTAGACCGGTAGCAGCTCGAGCCGGCGTCGCCGCTGCGAGACGGCCTCCTCATCGAGTTTCGCGAGCTTGCCGAGGCGGGCATCGGAAAAGCCCAGCTGCTTCAGCCGCAGGAAAGCCGCGCGGTCCCGCGGCAGCCCTTCCAGGCGCACTCGCTCCTCAACATCCACGATCTCACGGATCTGCTCGAGGAACCACGGCTCGATCCGGCAGGCGGCGTGAATTTCGGCGGTGTCGAGGCCATGCCGATAAGCCTGCGCAACCAGCAGCAGGCGGTCGGGGACGGGTCTCGCCAGCGCCGCCTTGACCGCCTCCTTGCCGGCGCTCTCAACCCCTTCGATCGCGACCTCGTCGAAGCCGGTCAGGCCGGTCTCCATCGAGCGCAATGCCTTCTGCACCAATTCGGCGAAACTTCGACCGATCGACATCGCCTCGCCGACCGATTTCATCGAGGTGGTCAACAAGGGTTCGGTGCCCGGAAACTTTTCGAAGGTGAACCGCGGCATCTTGGTGACGATGTAATCGATCGTCGGCTCGAACGACGCCGGCGTGATACGCGTGATCTCGTTGGAGAGCTCATCCAGCGTGTAGCCGACCGCCAGCTTGGCGGCGACCTTGGCGATCGGGAAACCGGTCGCTTTGGAGGCGAGCGCCGACGAGCGCGATACCCGGGGGTTCATTTCGATGACGACAAGCCGGCCGTCCGCCGGGTTGACCGCAAACTGCACGTTCGAGCCGCCAGTATCGACGCCGATTTCGCGCAAAACCGCGATCGCGGCATTGCGCATCAGCTGGTATTCCTTGTCGGTCAAGGTCAAAGCCGGCGCGACGCAGACAGAATCGCCGGTGTGAATTCCCATCGGATCGATGTTCTCGATCGAGCAGACGATGATGCAATTGTCCGCACGGTCGCGGACCACTTCCATTTCGTATTCCTTCCAGCCGAGGACCAACTCCTCGACCAGCACTTCCTGCGCCGGCGAAGCTCTGAGGCCGCCGCGGACAATTTCCTCGAATTCCTGGGCGTTGTAGGCGATCCCACCACCGGTGCCGCCCAAGGTAAAGGATGGTCTGATGATGGCCGGAAGCCCTATCGCCCCGAGCGCCTCGACAGCTTCGGCAAGAGAGCCGACAAGCTGGCTCCTGGGCGAAGCCAGCCCGATTTTGTCCATCGCGTGCCGGAACAGCTGACGATCTTCGGCCTTGGCGATTGCTGCTTCGCTGGCACCGATCAACTCGACACCGTGGCGCTCGAGGACACCCGATCGGGCGAGCGCCATTGCGATGTTGAGCGCCGTCTGGCCGCCCATTGTCGGCAGCAGCGCCTGCGGCCGCTCACGGGCGATGATCTTTGCGACCATTTCCGGGGTGATCGGCTCGATATAGGTCGCGTCGGCCAGCTCCGGGTCGGTCATGATCGTCGCCGGGTTCGAATTCACCAGGACGATCCGGTATCCCTCGCTTTTGAGCGCCTTGCACGCTTGCGCGCCGGAATAATCGAATTCGCAGGCCTGCCCGATTACGATGGGCCCGGCGCCGATGATCAGGATGCTGTCGAGATCGGTCCGCCTAGGCATTCTCGTCCATCAACGCGACGAACCGCCCGAACAAATAGTGACTGTCCTGCGGCCCCGGGCTCGCTTCGGGGTGATGTTGGACCGAAAACACCGGCTTACCGATCATGCGTAACCCTTCGTTCGTGTTGTCGAACAGCGAGAGATGCGTCGGCTCGACCCCGGGCGGCAGGCTCTCCGCCTCGACGACAAACCCATGATTTTGGCTCGTGATCTCGACCTTGCCGGTCAGCAGATCCTTGACCGGGTGGTTGGCGCCGCGGTGGCCGCGCGGCATCTTGCGGGTCGTCCCGCCGAGCGCCAGCGCCAGCAATTGATGGCCTAGGCAGATGCCGAAAATCGGCTTGCCGGAGGCGATCAGCTCACGCAGCACCGGCACCGCATAAGCTCCGGTGGCCGCCGGGTCGCCGGGCCCGTTCGACAAGAAGATGCCGTCGGGCCTATGGCGCAGAATATCCTCGGTGGAGGCGGTGGCGGGAACCACGGTCACCTTGCAGCCATGGGCCGCGAGCATCCGCAAAATGTTGCGCTTGGCGCCATAATCGACGGCGACGACGTGATGGCGTGGGTTGCGTTGCAAACCATAGCCGCGCTCGCGCTGCCACGCCGTTTCGGCCCACTCGTAAGTTTGGCGGCAAGTGACTTCCTTGGCGAGGTCCATGCCCTCCAGACCGGGCCAATCGAAGGCCCGCGCCTGGAGTTCTGCGAGATCGAGCCGCCCTTCCGGATGGTGGGCGATGGCGCCGTTCGGCGGTCCGTGATCGCGGATGTGCCGGGTCAAACGTCGCGTGTCCACCCCCGTAATGCCGATCAGCCCATTATGCTTGAGCCAGGTATCCAGCGATTGGTTGGCGCGGTAGTTTGCCGGCGCGGTAATCCGGGTGCGAAGCACGAGACCGCGGGCAGCGGGTGTCGTCGTTTCGATGTCTTCCCGGTTAGCTCCGACATTGCCGATATGGGGAAACGTGAAGGTGATGATCTGGCCGGCGTAAGACGGGTCCGTGAGGACCTCTTGGTAGCCGGTCATCGCCGTATTGAAACAGATTTCGCCGATAGCCGATCCGGTTGCGCCGGCACCGCAGCCCCAAAATACCGTCCCGTCCGCGAGAACGAGCGCGGCGTTGCAGTCGGGCGGTTGCGGCATCGGCTCGCGCATGCGGATGGATCCTATGGGCAGCCGCAATCTGCCGGACCGCAAGAGGCGGCCAGGGGCGAACAGCAGGGCCATTGAGAAATAATTGATCGGACCGATAGGGTCAACCCAGTGCTTGCTATAACCCTCATTGTTTCAAGTACTTACGAATGGACGTGCGGAATTGCCGCGGCACCCAAAACCGGTTAGGCTTGAAATTTCTGGCATAGGGGGCCGCAACGATGCTGCGTCAGTCCTTCAGGGACCGGCTGAAGGAAGCAATGAAAGCCAGGGATTCGCGGACTGTTTCGACCGTTCGATTGATCCTCGCCGGGCTCAAGGAACGGGATGTGGCCGCGCGCGGGCAAGGCAATCCCGACGGCTTATCCGAAGCCGAAATCCAGCGCATGCTGCAGGCGATGATCAAGCAGCGCCGCGAATCGATCGCGCTTTATCAGCAAGGCAACCGCCCCGATCTTGCGGAGCAGGAGAGCGAGGAGATAGCTGTCATCGAGAGTTTCCTGCCGCATCAGCTCGACGAGGATGAGATCGAAGCGGCGGCAAAGGCTGCGATCGACGAGACTGAGGCAGCGACGGTAAAGGATTTGGGAAAGGTGATGGCGGTGTTGCGCGAGCGCCACGGCGGCGTCATCGATCTCGGCCGCGCTGGTGCAATCGTCAGGCTGTTGCTGGGATGACGCAAATCGGACGCCATCTGGGGGAAGATGGTCGAGGTGAGGGGGAATAGATCCGGGGTGCGGTGCGGACGCGCCGCACCCTTCCTCTCTCCCCGACGGGTGGAGAGAGGACGATAGTGGCGTTTCCGCCGGGCTTTCTCGACGAGCTGCGTAGTCGAATTTCGCTTTCCGGATTGATCGGTCGGCGGGTCAAGCTGGTCCGCCGCGGGCGCGAGTTTGCCGGATTGTGTCCGTTTCATCACGAGAAGACGCCGTCTTTCTACGTCGTCGAGGACAAATCCTTCTTTCATTGCTTCGGCTGCGGCGCCCATGGAGATGTGATCGGGTTCGCCATGCGGGCCGACAATCTCGACTTCATCGAGGCCATCGAGAAGCTGGCGGGGGAGGCGGGGCTGGCTGTCCCGCAGGCGACGCCGCAAGAGCGGGAACGGGCGCAGCGGCAAAAAACCTTGCTCGAAGCGACAGAGGCCGCCGCAGCTTTCTACGAGGAGCGGCTGTGGGCGCCTGGCGGCGTGCGCGCACGCGAATATCTGCAACGGACGCGGGCTCGATCCGGAGACAATCCGACGCTTCCGTCTGGGCTGGGCCCCGGACGATCGCCAGGCGTTGCGGCGCGCCCTCAACCCCGAATTTTCCGATCCGCTGCTGATCGAGGCCGGGCTGCGGCGCCGGCCGGCCGAGGGGGAACCTTCGGATTATTTCCGCAACCGCCTGATGTTTCCGATCAGCGACCGCGCCGGCCGGGTCATCGCCTTCGGCGGCCGGGTCCTCGGCGATGGGCAGCCCAAATATCTGAACTCGCCGGACAGCCCGCTCTTCGAAAAAGGACGGGTATTGTACGGCTGGTCGGCGGCGCGGGCGGCTGTCATCCGAGATGGCAGAAGCAGGCGAGCCCGGGGGCGATCGTCACCGAAGGGTACATGGACGTGATCGCGCTTCACCAGGCGGGCTTCGCCACAGCAGTGGCGCCGCTCGGAACCGCACTGACCGAATTCCAGCTGCGCGAGCTTTGGCGCCTCGCGCCCGAGCCGCTCCTCTGCTTCGATGGCGATGCAGCCGGACAGACCGCCGCCCTTCGCGCACTGCATCGGGCCCTGCCGCTGTTGCGCCCGGGCTACAGTCTCCGATTTGCGATCCTGCCCTCCGGCGAAGACCCCGATTCGATGATCCGCGCCGGGGGGGCGATCGGCTTTCGAGCAAATCCTTGCGGCGGCTCGACCGCTCGCGGACATGCTATGGGACTCCGAAGTGCGCGGGAGTCCGGCGCGATACGCCAGAGCGGCTTGCCGGAATTCGGAGCCGGCTGCTGGCACACGTCAAGACCATCTCGGACCAGACGGTCCGTGACGAGTTCGAGACGCTGTTCAAAGAACGCTGCAATCCATGGCATGCGCGGCGGCAAAAGTCTCCGCACGCCTCGACAGTACGGCGGTGCGCGACGGACCGGAGCCTCCACCCCGGTCCGGAGCGCGAATACAGCGGGAAAATCTATTCCGCATGATTCTGCATTTCCCTTACCTGGTCGATCAAGTGGCCGAGGAACTATCGGCACTCGAAATTCCCGAATCGGACCTCGACAGCCTGAGACGGCAAATTTTAGAGCCGGATGCGCCCGAATCGGGGCTTGACGCCCGCGCATTCCAACAACACCTTGTCGAGAACGGGCTTGCGGCGACCGTGGAAAGACTGCTTTCGCCTTCGGTCGACACAACTTTCCTGGTCCGGTGCTCCGACCCGGTCTCTGCGCGCAAGGAGTGGGTCCGCGTGACCAGGATGCTCACGGGAGGCGATCGCTGCGTTTTGGCCGAAGCCACGGACGATCTGATCAGCGATATCTGCCCGGAGAGCTGGGAACGGTTTCTGGCTGCCAGAGAGAGAGCCTTGCACGAGGGGTCCCGGGGTGACGACGAGATGTGACCCGGCGGCGCCTCGCCCAAGATTGTCGGCTGCCCCGGATAGGGGGCTGCTCTCGTATTCGTGCCCTGACTTGCAGGGCGACGGTGGAATCTCTTCAGGGATGGTGGAATGGCGAGCAAAGCGGCGAATACGGCGGAAGTCACAGAAACCCGCGAAGAAGCGGCCGAGGCGCCGCTCCTGGACAGCGTGGCGGCGGCAATCAAGAAGATGCTGGCGCGCGGCAAGGAGCGGGGTTATGTGACCTATGACGAATTGAATGCCGCATTGCCGCCCGACCAGGTGTCCTCGGAGCAGATCGAGGACACGATGACGATGCTCTCCGAGCTCGGTGTCAACGTGATCGAGAACGAAGAGAGTGAGGAACCTGCCGCTCCCGATGCGGACGAGAGCGATGGCGAGGTCCGCGGCAACCTCGATGACGACGATATCGGCCGCACCGACGATCCGGTCCGCATGTATTTGCGCGAGATGGGATCGGTCGAGCTGCTTTCGCGCGAAGGCGAAATCGCCATCGCGAAGCGGATCGAAGCTGGCCGTGAAATGATGATCGGCGGCATCTGCGAGAATCCGATGACGATCCGCGCGATCGTCGCCTGGCGCGATGCGCTGAACGAAGGAAAGATGCTGCTGCGCGACATAATCGATCTCGACGCCACCTACGGCAGCGGTGTGTTCGGGCCGGTACCGGCCGAGATAGTGGTTGTTGTCCCGGAAGCCGGCAGGACCGAGGGCGAAGCGGGTGCCGAAGGGGGTGAGGGCGCCCCGAACGGCGCGGGGCCGAGCGAAAACACCGATGCCGTTAACGGCGAAGCTGTTGCTAACGGCGAAGATGTTGCTAACGGCGAAGATGTTGCAAAGGAACTCGCCGAGATCGAAAGCGAGCTCGCCGTCGAGGAGGCCGAAGGCGAGGAAACCTCGATCTCGCTGGCCGCGATGGAGGCGCAACTGAAGCCCAGCGCGCTCGCAACCTTTGACGCCATCGCGGAGACGTATAAAAAACTGCACCGACTTCAGGACCAGCGGATTAATGCTCTGCAAAAGGGCGAGCCGCTGCCGCGTGTAACCGAGCGGCGCTACGAGAAGCTCAAGGCGGAGATCATCGACAACGTCAAATGCGTGCGCCTCAACAACACGCGCATCGAGTACCTCGTCGACCAGCTTTACGAGGTCAACCGCAGGCTCGTTGCCGACGAAGGCAGACTACTGCGGCTGGCGGAGGGTGCTGGCATCAGGCGCTCGGAATTCTTGCAGCAGTATTTCGGAAACGAGCTCGCCGGCGATTGGCTGGAGCGTGTCGAAACCTTGCCCGGCCGCGGCTGGCCGCGACTCATCGAAAGGCATGCGCCGGATGTCGGCCAGACTTCGCGCCGATATTGCGAGGGTCGCCGCCGAAGCCAAGCTGCCGATCAGCGAATTCCGGCGCATCGTGCAAACGGTCCAGCGCGGCGAGCGCGAGGCGAGCCGGGCGAAAAAGGAAATGGTCGAGGCCAATCTGCGCCTCGTCATCTCGATCGCCAAGAAATACACTAACCGAGGGTTGCAGTTTCTCGACCTGATTCAGGAGGGCAACATCGGGCTGATGAAGGCGGTCGACAAATTCGAGTACCGCCGCGGCTACAAATTCTCGACCTACGCGACTTGGTGGATCCGCCAGGCGATCACCCGCTCGATTGCCGATCAGGCACGCACGATCCGAATCCCGGTGCACATGATCGAGACGATCAATAAGCTGGTGCGCACCTCGCGGCAGATGCTGCACGAGATCGGCCGCGAGCCGACACCCGAAGAGCTCGCCGAAAAGCTCGCTATGCCGCTGGAAAAGGTGCGCAAGGTGCTGAAGATCGCCAAGGAGCCGATCAGCCTCGAAACGCCGATCGGCGACGAGGAGGATTCACATCTCGGCGATTTCATCGAGGACAAGAATGCGGTGTTGCCGCTCGATGCCGCCATCCAGGCCAATCTGCGCGAGACGACAACGCGCGTTTTGGCCTCGCTGACGGCGCGTGAGGAGCGGGTTTTGCGGATGCGCTTCGGGATCGGCATGAACACCGACCACACGCTCGAGGAAGTCGGTCAGCAATTTTCGGTGACCCGCGAGCGGATCCGCCAGATCGAGGCAAAGGCATTGCGGAAATTGAAGCACCCGAGCCGCTCGCGCAAACTGCGCAGCTTCCTCGACACTTGATGCCGAATGCCGCTTACCTTGCCGTCACCCCCCGGGCTTGACCCGGGGGTCCAAAGATTGCCGGGTCAAGTCCGGCAATGACGACTTCAGCGCCGGGCCCGTAGTTCAGTTGGTTAGAACACGCCGCTCATAACGGTGGAGTCGCAGGTTCGAATCCTGCCGGGCCTACCACTTGCAACGCATCCGCCGACCGGAACCGGCGGAGCATCGCCGCCACCGCGCCGTTTGCGACTACCTAGCACTTGCCTTTTTGGCTTCGTCTTCTTCCGATGAAAGGTATTCATCCCATCACGGCGCGAGCTTTCGCGCCACCGTTCATTCGCGAACGGTCAGTCCGATCACGACCGGCATTGCCAGCAGCACCAACGGCAGTTGCACGATAATTCCGGCGATGATCGCGATCGCCAGCGGCTGCAGCATTTGGTCGCCCGAGCCGCTGATTGCGGCGCCGAGCGGCAATAGCGCCAGGATCATCGCCAGCGTGCTCATCGTGATCGGCCGCAGGCGGTTGAGTGCGGCTTCGTGAAGCGCCCGGCGCGCCGGCATGTCGCGCTCGAGCGCCTGATACTCGGAAACGAGGAACACCGCCATCTCGGTCGCGATGCCGATGATCATGACCATCCCCATCATCGCGGTGATGTTGAGTTCGACCCCGCTCAGCCACAGGCCGACAAACACGGCGCTGGTCGAGATCAGCGAACTCACGATGATGATGACCGGTATCCAGAACCGCTCGTACAGGAACAGCAGCAGGATGACTTCGCCGATCGCGGCGGCGGCGAACACCCGGATCATGCCGCGCGCAGCCATTTGTTGCTGTTTATAGGCGCCGCCGGCCTGGTAGTAGACGTTGGCCGGCAGAAAACCGGGCCGGTTGAGGATTGCCTGCACGGCCGCCGCGGTCGATCCCAGATCGTGGCCGCCGCCGATCTGCGCGGTCACCGCGACCACCTGCTCGAGATTGTCGCGGGTGATCTCCGGCTGGCCGGCGATGAAGCGAACCTGCGCGACGGTGCCGAGCGGAAAGATATGGCCGTCCGGCGCACGAATTGTCAGGTCGGGAAGCTTGTTCTTGTACATCCGCTCGTTTGGCGGATCGAGCCACAGCCTTACCCCGACCGGCTGCACGGGGCCGAGATAGTTCGTGACCACCGCGCCATACAGATAGTGATAGAGCTGCGCCTCGACCTCGGCCGGCGTGACGCCGGCCATCGCTGCTGCGGCGGGCTCGACGTGGATGTCGAGCGCGTCGCCCGCCGGAACGACGCCGTTATTGACGGAAGCAGGCTCGATCCCCGGCACAGTCGCGATTGCCTTCGCGACTTTTTCGGCGACGCCCGGCAAGACGGTCGGGTCTTTGGCGCTGAGTTCAATGACGATCGGCTGCCGCCGGCCGACCATGTCGCCGATCATATCGTCGAGCAATTGGTGGGTATCGAAACTGATGCCTGGCACCTCGTCGGTAATCTTTTTGGTGATCCCGTCCATGACCGTCCAGATCGGCGGCCGATTCGAGGGATTCAGGCGGACAAAGAAATCGCCCTGATAGCTTTCGGTGAGGTCGCCGCCGAGCCCGGCGCCGGTGCGGCGCGAGAAGGTATAGATGTAGGGGTCGTTCTTCAGAATCGCCTCGACCTGCTCCAATTCGCGGTTGGTTTCGGTCAGTGAGGTGCCGGGCGCTGTGTGGTAATCGAGCACAAACCCGCCTTCATCCATTTTCGGCAGAAAGCCGGTGCCGACGCGGCCATAGGCAAGATAGCCCACGCCGACCAGGACGAGGACAGCGAGCGCGACCAGCGACGGATGCGCGAACAGACCTCGCAACAGGCGGCCATGGGTACGCCGCAGCCAGGTCTCGCGACCGTGCTGCGGATCGTCCCACTTCTCAAAATCGATGATGCCGCGCGCCAGCAGCGGGACCGTGAAGGTGGTCAGCAGGAACGAGATGACTAGGGCCGAAGCCATCGTCATCGCGAGAAACTTGAAGAACGCGCCGGTGACCCCGGACAGAAACGCGAGCGGCAAAAAGATGATGATCGTCGCAAGGCTCGACCCCAGCAGCGGCGAAAAGAATTCGCGCGCCGCGAGCAATACCGTCCCTTGCGGCTCGGCAAGATCGGGCACGCCGGCGCGGCGCGCGATGTGCTCGGTCATGACAATGACGTCGTCGATCAGAAGACCGATCGCGGCGGCGATGCCGCCCAGCGTCATGATGTTGAAGCTCATCCCCATGACGGTGAACAGCAGGATCGTGATCAGCACCGACAGCGGCACCACCATCATTGCCACCAGCGTTACGCGCCAGTTGCGCAGAAAGCCGAGAACGACCAGCGCGGCGAAGATCAGCCCGATCCCGATCGCCTCCTCGACCGCGCTGATTGAAGAGCGGACGAGCTCTGTCTGGTCGTACCATTTGTAGAGATCGACCGATTTCGGCTGCGTTTTCATGAAACCGTCGAGTCGCTGTTGCACCTCGTTCCCGAGGGTTAGCGAGTCGGCGCTGTCCTGCTGGTACACGTCGACCGTAACCGCGGGCCGGCCGTTCTCATCCACCAGCAGCCACTGCGGCACCGATCCCATCGTGATTTTGGCCATGTCGCTGAGGCGGACGATGCCACCCGCCGCATTGCGCAATTTGACGTTACTGACCGAGGCCACCGATGTGAAGGCGTTGCTGCTGACTGCCAGATACAATAGGTCGTTGTCTTCGAGCCGGCCCACCGCCTTGAGCGTGTTGGCCGCCGAGACGGCGTTGGTCACGTCGGCAAGCGTCAGGCGAAACTCTTCGAGCTTGTGCGGATCGATCGCGACCTCGACTTCCGGCGTCTCACCGCCCAGCACACCGGTCCGCCGGATGCCGGGGATGCCGGTCAACAGCGGCACGATCTGATACTGGGCCAGCCGGCGCAGCTCGGCCGGCGACACCTCCTTTGAAATCAGCGCGTACGAGACGAACGGCATGATTGCGTTCGGGCTCATCTGCAAGGCCAGATAGCTTGTGCCGGGCGGCAGCTTCAGGCAGCGCCTCGGCGATTGCGGCATTCACGCTCAGCAGCGCCTGCTGCATGTCCGACCGCCAGGGAAAATCGACGAAGATCTCTGCCGACCCGCGCGATGTAGTGGAGGTGATACCGGTCGCGCCCGGCACCGCCCGCGCCACTTCTTCGAGCGGCTCGGTGACCTCGATCAGCATCTGCTTGGCAGGCATGCTGCCGCTGTCGATCGTAATGCGAATGCGCGGGAAGCTGACAGTCGGGAAAAGTCCGATCGGCAGCGTCATCGCCGCATAGGCTCCGGCAAGAGCAAGCGTGAAGGCAACGAAGAGGAGCGAACGGCGGTGATGCTCGATCCATCCGACAAAGCTCATTTGCCAGTCCCTTGTGCGTTTGCCTCCCGGATCCTCATGCCGTCGGTGAGCTGATAATTGCCGTCGAGGACGAGCGGCGCCGCCGGATCGAGCGGGCCCGCGATGACGTCCTTGGCCCCGTCGCTGAGCACGATCTGGACCGGCACTTGGTGGGCAAGGCCGCCGACGGCTTGCACAACGTACGGCGCACCCTGATCGTTGACGAGGATTGCCTGGTGCGGCACGACGTAGCCCTCGGCCTTTCCGACCACGATGTTGACCTGGGCCATCTCGCCGGAAAAAAAGCCGCTCGCCGGCAAACTGACATCGACCGCGACGAGGCCGGTTTTCGGATCGACAAGCGAGCCACGCAGCAGCACCTGTCCGTCGGCCGCCTGCCTCTCGCCGAACGGCACGACGCTGGCCGCGTCGCCGGTTTTGATCGCAACCGCCTCGCTCGGCACGACGCCGGCGTGCAGCACGAGTTCGCTCGGCCGTGCCAGGTCGAGCAACGCCGCGCCCTGCGCGACAATCGCCCCCAAACTGGTCGAGACGGCGGTCACGATCGCCGGGAACGGCGCTCGCAGGACTTGCGGGCTGCCGGCTCCCTCGGTCTTCAGCGCGGCCAAAGCGGCCTGTGCATCGGCGGCGGCTTTCTCCGCGGCGGCGAGCTGCTGGCGGGTAGCCAGATGCTGCCCGAGAAGTGTTCGTGTCCGCTGCACCTCCTCGTTGCCCGCCTGTAAGGCGGTGACCGCCTGGGTATAGGAGGCCGCGGTCGTCGGGCTGGGTCCGAGACGAAGGAGCGGCGCGTCCGCGGCGACCTGTTCGCCCGGCTTCACATAGATCGCATCGACGATCGCGCCGACCGGAGCCTGAATCGTCTGCTGCGCCGCCGGACCGGTCCCGACCATGCCGTAGGCGGTAACGATGCGCGGAAGCCTGCCCTTGTGTAACGCCGTCAGCTCGGCCGCGACGCTCGGTCCCGTTTCCGGCTGCTTCTGCGGCGCGGCAGGGCCCACCGATCCGATGAGCAGAACGGCAGTGACGCCGACGACGGCAAGCGACGCCAGGAGCAGGCCAACGGCGGCAAGAAAGCCGGTGCGTCGCGTCATTGGAAGGAGAATGGTTTCGTGCTTCGCGCTGGAATATCGCTGCCGATCAACGTCTGCAAGGCAATGCGTTGCTCAACCAAGGTTTGCTCCAGCTTGAGCGTCTCGATCTCCTTGGCGAGAAGCGAGGCATGGAGATCGACATAGCTGCGCTCATCGAGATTACCTGCGGCATAGGCCTGATCGGCAATATTTGCCGCATCACGTAGCCGGCGGATGCTGGCAAGGCTCTGGCGATATTGCGCTTCGATCAGGGCCAGCTCGGTAATCAAACGTTCGGCGGCGCCGTAAGCAGTGTCCAATCGAGCCTGGTATTCGTCCCACAACTGCTGACGCGTCGCCCGCTCTATGGCAATATTGCCCTGATTGCGGTCAAAAATGGGCAGGCCAATCGTAAACGTAGGGCCTACGGTGTAAACGGGCGTCGTGTCATTCGTATAGTTGGGCGCGATGTTGAGCTTTGGAAATTGTTCGATGATCGCTTGCCGCAACTTTTGCTCCTCCGTCTCATAGCCGGCCGCGAGGGCGAGCAGATCCGGTCGCCGCCGTGCCAAGTCGCGCAGGATGCCCTTCAACTTTGCGGCGTCGATGACAGTTACCGATACTCGATCGAGCAGGCGGAGCTGTACTTCGGGCGCTAGGCCGAGAAGCGCATTCAAATCGTGCCGGTTTTTCAAGATCAACTGCTCGGTGTCGTGCAGCTGGGTTTCGACGGCTTGGAGGGCGGCCAAATCGCTGACAACAGTCGGCAAGGTCTCGTTCCCCTGCTGCATGGCAATGTTGGAGGTTTGATAGCGGTCACTGAAGAGCTTTCGGTATTGATCGATGACCGCGCGTTGACGCTCGAGCTCGACGGCTCGCGTGAAGAGGGTGCGAGCCTGGCTTACGATTTGCCACTCCTGCCACAGAACATTCAGGCGGACGCCACGCTCATTTGCCGAGGCCGCGCGCCGGCGCGCGGATCGCGTCAGGAGTGGCACGATGTCCTCGGCGAAAGTTGCGCTTACCGAGCCGGTGGTCGCCCCCACTCCACCGAGCAGGGCTCCATAGGCAAAGGCGAACGACGGGTTCGGTAGTAAACCGGCCGCGAATGCCTGAGCCTCGGCGATGCCGACCTGATCCCGCATCGCCTTCAGATCGGGATTGTTCACGACGGCGATCATTGCGACCTCGTCCATATCTAGCGGCCGAGATGGGTCAAATGGATGCGTGCCGATCTCGGGCAGCGGAAGATCGGACGCTGGGATTGTGAGCGAGGCAATTTCCGAGAGCAGGTCGGGATGGTTGTTGAGCGCTACCGGCTCGTAGCGTTGGCAAGCCGCCTGAACGACGCTCGCAAGGCAAACCAAGACTATGCGTCGCACGGAGATATCATTCCGGTCGAGGGGGAATAAGGAGCGTCGCGGGTATTGTAACCCGGGTGGGTCGGCAAGAGGATAATCCCGCAGGCCTTACCGCCGGTTCTCCGCGAGGTTACCATTCAGTAAGCTGACGGCGGTGCCGAAGGGCGGAGAAACGGCGGGGTCCTGCCCATCGATGATCGTACCGATCGCTCCCGATCTCGTATTTAGCAAACAGATAGGCGGGGCTGTTGGGCTTGGCTGCGCGGGGGCCCGCGTAGGACGACAAAGTCGACGCCGGGTCTCGAGACGTCGATCGGCGACGCCTCAGTGGTTCAGCTGGTTAGACACACTGCTCATAACGGTAGGTCGCAGGCTCGAATCCGGCCGGGCCTACCAATTCGCCGGCAGCACCCTTTCGCCCTGATTAGATCCTGGCGGTTTCGTCGACCAGGGATACCGGTACTGGTTCTACCGGTCCGGCTAAATCGGCAAAGGCAGGGGCGGGAGTGGGCGTCTCACCTTCCTCTACCGCCTCGGCCGGCATCTCGCCAAAGCCGGCCGGTGTCTCCGGTTGGTAGCTGCGCCGCCGAAGCAGAAAGAGCCAGCCGAGACCGGTTGCGATCAGGGCAAGCGGTATCGCGTAAGCCCAGGCCTGCGTTCGGAAGGAACCTGGCGCCGGTTCGAGAGAGCTGCGCAACAGCTCCGTGCTTCTTTCGAGCACTCGTTGGGGGGCCAGTTCCCGCTCCAGCGCATCAATCGTGGCGCTCAGCCGAACGCGGGTACGCGCAATGTCCTCCTCGATCGCGTGTGGCGGCTTGCTTCCGTCATACGCACCGGGCTGAGTTGCCGCTGTACGATCTATTGATTGATCCATTCCGCATTCCTTCAAGTCGCGGATTTTGCCTGGGCCAACAATTGTTGTTCAGAGTGCCTATCGATAAAACGCCGACGCACCAGTCCGGTTCCGGTCCCGGCCGGATCGCGCCGGCGCGATCCGGGTTAGGAGACCTGGGCGATCTCGCGCACTCGGCTCGACTGCGTGGCAGCGAGGTGATCCTTCGCCAGCACGGTGTAAACAGCCGGCAGGACAAACAGCGTGAACAGGGTGCCAACCGACATCCCGGCAACGACCACGACGCCGATCGAGAAGCGGCTCGCAGCCCCGGCGCCGGTCGCGATCAGCAATGGCACGAGCCCGACGACCATTGCCGCCGTCGTCATCAGGATCGGCCGCAAGCGGACGCGAGCGGCTTGCTCGATTGCACGCCGGCGATCGAGGTTCTCGCGCACCTGCAGCGTATTCGCGAATTCGACCATCAGAATGCCGTGCTTGCTGATCAGGCCGATCAGGGTGACTAGCCCGACCTGCGTGTAAATGTTCATCGTCGCCAAGCCGAAAAACAGCGGCAGCAACGCCCCGCAGATCGACATCGGCACGCTGACTAGGATCACCAGCGGATCTCGCAGACTCTCGAATTGCGCTGCCAGTACGAGAAATATCACGATCAGCGCGAAGACGAAGGTGATCGTGAGCTGATTGCCTTCCCGCACGTATTGGCGCGTGTCGGAGAGATAATCGTGGCTGAAACCGGCAGGCAGGTCCTTTGTCTGCCGCTCGAGAAAGTCGACCGCCTGGCCCATCGTCACTCCGGGCATCGGCACGGCCTGGAATGTCGCAGAGTTCAGTTGGTTGTATTGGGTCAGCGAATTGGGCTGGGTGTCCATCTCGACGCTCACGAGATTGGACAGCGGCACCGGCTGCCCAGTCGGCGTGGTGACATAGTACTGCGTCAACGTCTCCGGCGTCAGGCGCTCCGCCCGTGGCACTTGCGGTATCACTTCGTAAGACCGGCCACCGAGATTGAACCGGTTGACGTAATTCTCGCCGACCAGCAGCGCCAATGTGTCGCCGATCGACTGCATGGTCAGCCCAAGCTCGTTGACCTTCGAGCGGTCAACCTTGACCTGGATCGTCGGCTGGTTGAAGTCGAGATCGCTGTCGGTGACCATAAACAGCCCGCTCTTGCGCGCAGCCGTCTTGATCTTGTCCATCGTCAGGTAGATTTCCTTGTACGCCGCCGGTCGCATAAATCACCATCTGCACCGGAAGGCCGCCGATGGATCCCGGCAACGGCGGAAGGGAAAAGACGAAGGCGTTCATCCCTTCGATCGTTGACGCCTTCCCCTGCATCAAGGGCTTCAGCTGCTGCGCCGAACGCGAGCGCTCGGCCCAGGGCTTGAGAATAGCGCCGGCAATCCCTTGGTTGGGTCCCAACCGGCCGTTGAGGATAAAGCGCAAATCGGTCTCGGGGAACGAGCCGAAGGCCTGGTCGAGCTTGTCGGTATAAGCCTCCTGATAATCGAGATTGGAATATTGCGGCGCTTTGGTCAGTGCGAAGAGGACCCCCTGATCCTCTTCGGGGGCGAGCTCGGATTTCGTATTCATGTACATGAAGACGAGGCTGGCAAAGACGGCCGCGGCGAACAGCGCGGTCACCGGGCGATAATCCAGCGAACGCTCCAGCTTGCGCCCGTACCACTCGGCCAAACGGGAAAAGACGCGGTCGATCAGATGAACAAAACGGCCGTGCAGCATCTGGCGGGACAGGAGCAGCGAGCACATCATCGGCGATAAAGTCACTGCGACGACGCCGGAAATGATCACCGCGCCGGCCAGAGTAAATGCGAATTCGCGGAACAACGCGCCGGTGACGCCGCCGAGAAAACCGATCGGCGCGTAGACCGCGGCCAAGGTCAGGGTCATCGAGATGACCGGGCTGGCGATCTCGCGAGCACCGATCAGGGCGGCCTGTGCCGGGGTGCGGCCCTCCTCGATATGGCGATAAACGTTTTCGAGCACGACGATCGCGTCGTCGACGACCAGCCCGATCGCCAGCACCATTGCGAGTAAAGTCAACAGGTTCAGGCTGAAGCCGAGCGCCGCCATGATGATCCCGGCGCCGACCAGCGACAGTGGGATCGTCACGACCGGGATCAGCACTGCGCGCAGACTGCCCAGGAACAGGAAAATCACGCCTATGACGATGACGACTGCCATGGCGAGCGTCGATTTGACCTCGTCGATAGAGGCCTGAATGAACTTGGTCGAGTCGTAAGCAACCTGCATCTTTACCGAAGCCGGCAGGTTCCGTTCGATTTCCGGCAGCAATGCCCGAATACCCGCGACCAGCGACAAGGGATTGCCGGTCGGGGTTGCCTGCACGCCGATGAACACGGCGTGCTGGCCGTTCATCTCGATACTCGAGGTCCAGCTCTGGGCATTCAGATCGACGCTGCCGATGTCCTCCATCCGCACGACTGCGCCGTCCTTCGCCTTTACCACCATCTTGTTGAACTGCTGGATGTTGGCGAGCCCCGTATCGGCGTTGACATTGGTAACGGTGAAGTAGCCTTTGGCCTGGCCCGGCGCCGACTGAAAGTTATTGGCGCGAATCGCGGCAGCGACGTCGCTGGCCGAAATCCCACGCGCCGCCATCCGTGCCGGGTCGAGCCACAACCGCATCGCAAAGGTTTGCCCGCCGAGAATGTCCGCCGATGCGACGCCATCGACCGTGGCGAGCAGCGGCTGCACGACGCGGGTCAGATAATCGGAGATCGCCGCGCTCGACAGTTCCGGGCTGGCGAAGCCGATATACATGACCGCCGTGGTTTGTCCGGTCGATTTGGTGATGATCGGGTCCTGCAATTCTTTCGGAAGTTGGAATTTGACCTGCTGGACCTTGGCCATGATGTCGGTCAGCGCCTGGCTCGGGTCGTAATTGAGACGGATATAGGCCGTGACCGTACTGGTTCCCTGAATCGACGACGCGGTCAGGTAATCGATGCCCTTCGGCGGTCGACACCGCTTGCGAGATCGGCGTTGTGATGAAGCCCTGCATCAAATCGGGCGAAGCGCCGGGGTAGAGCGTCGTGACTGTGATCGTCGTGTTCGACAGCTTCGGATACTGGCGGATCTGCAAGCCGGTCATCGCCTTGAGACCGATCAGCAGGATCAGCAGACTGACCACCAGCGCCAGCACCGGCCGGCGGATGAAGATGTCGGTAAAGGACATATCTCAGTTCCGCGTCAGCGTTTCCGGCGGCTGTGGTGGCGGCGAGTTGCTGATCGCGACCTGCGCGCCGTTCTGGACCTTGACCTGACCTGCGGCGACGACACGATCGCCCGGTTTGAGCCCGTCGAGGATCATCACCTTGTTGCCCCACCGCACCCCGGTTTTTATCGGAGTGCGCACCGCCTTGAGGATCGGGTTGCCCTTGGCGTCCTTGCCGTCCTCGCGGATCACGTAAACGCTGTCGCCGTAGAGCGTATAGTCGACGGCGGTCTCGGGCAGCACCATCATGTCGGGCTGCGGCGGCAGCACCACGGCGGCATTGACGAACATGCCGGGCAGCAGGGCGTTGTCGGCATTCGGCATCGTCGCCTGGATTGTCATCGTCCGCGTATCGGCGCTGATCTGCGGCTCGATTGTCGTGATCTCCGCGGTGAAAGTGCGGCCGGGGAACGCGTCGGCGGTGACGTTCACCCCCTGCCCGACCGAGATCTGCGCGCGCATCTGTGACGGCAGGGTGAAATTTACGTAGAGGGTCGACAGATCGGTCAGAGTGACGATCCGCGCGCCGGGGGTGAGGTATTGCCCCACCTCGACCTGCCGGGTGCCGAGTCGGCCGGAGAACGGAGCGCGGATCAGCTTTTGCGCGATCAGCGCCTCGGTCTTGAGGATCATCGCCTCGAGCCTGATCGAGCTGACTTTGCTTCTGGTCGACGGTCTCGCGCGCCTCGAACTGGCGCTTGCGCGAGCTGGCTGGAGCGCTCCAATGTGGTTTCGGCCCAGCGCGCCTGCGCTTCGTAACTGGCGAGATCGCCGCGGTCCGGATCATCGTTGATCTGAACGAGCGGGTCGCCGGCTTTAACCGTGGCTCCCGGCTCGAAGAAGATCTTCGTAACGCGCCCGCCGACTTCGGGATTTATCGTGACCTGATGGACGGCGGTCACCGACCCGATCCCGGTGGCAAAACGCGGCACCGCCTCGGTCTTGACCTCGGCAGCGCTGATTTGGGCGGGAGGCGGCTTGTTGCTCGCAAAATACGTCGCGATTGCTTGCTGGCGGAACCGGTTGAAACCGTAAAGGCCACCGAGCACGACCGCCAATAGCAGCCCGACGACTCCCAGCCAAAGGACTGTCCTCGGTCTGCGTGTGGTGGCGCGTCCGATATTGCCCCGGTCGCGCAGCAATCCTTCTGCCGGTACCATATGTTCGCCGTCCATAGGCGCACTCCACTATGAGCCAGGTGCGAGCTGGAACTGGTGCTGCGCCGCAGCGGCGAGCGCGGACGCAATGGCCGCGTCCCTCATGCCGATGCCGCGCAGGATGAACCAGCTCGCCTCGTCGACCAGGTCCGAGACCGTCCCTTGATAGGGGACCGAGGCTCGGCCCGGCAGAAGACAAAGGCCACCATCGCAACGACGTGATGGCCGAGCCAGAACCGGTTCGCCGAGACGATCGGTTCAGGCTTGAGATCGCCGGCAGCTGCCGCTGCCTCGATCGAAGCGACAAAGAGCGGGTTGACCCGCTCCAAGATCGTGTCGAACAGCTCCCGGGCATATTCCCCGTCCTCGAGAAAGCTGTGCAGCAGCAAACGGAGGCGTATGTCGAGTTCGGCCCGGTCGGCGCCGCCCAGCAGAAAATAACGGACCATGAATGTGATCATATGGACTAGGGTGGCCGTCGACGGCTCAAGTGCGGCGAGCCGCTCGAGCGCCGGATCCCCTTCGCAACCGAGGCGCAGGATCTCGCCGTAAAGATTCTTTTTGCTCGGAAAATGCCTGAACAGCAGCGCCTCGGAAATTCCGGCCGCCTCGGCCAGCTCCTTGGTGGTCGTGCCGGCAAACCCCTTTCGGGCAAAGAGCGGTACTGCCGCCGCAACGATCGCTTTGCGCCGCTCGTCGCTATCCAATCTGATCATGACCATCGGGCGCACTAGTAAGCGCTTACTTACTTGTAGTCAAGCCGTCCTGGCTCAGCCCGGAAGCGGGGTCTGTCCCCGCCCTGCTCGGTTCACCTTGAAGGCGGGGGTCTTCCCGGCCGATACTGCCGAGCAGGACGCAACCCGGATAGTCAAGGATGGTGCGATGAAGCTCTATAGCTTTTTCCGATCCTCTGCCGCGTTCAGGGTCCGCATCGCCCTCAATCTGAAAGGGCTGTCATTCGAGACCGCGGCGATCCACCTGCGGCGCAACGACCAGAGCACGCCCGAATATCGCGGCGTCAACCCTCAGGGTCTGGTCCCCACGCTCGAAGATGGCGGGCAGACCCTGATCCAATCCATGGCGATCATCGAATATCTCGACGAACTCCACCCCGAACCGCCGTTTTTGCCGAAGCAGCCGACCGACCGAGCGCGGGTTCGTTCGCTCGCCGACATCGTCGCCTGCGACATCCACCCGATCAACAATCTGCGAGTGCTGCGGTACTTGACACGAGAACTCGGCCATGACGAAGCCGCGATCGCCAAGTGGTACAATCATTGGATCGCCGCGGGATTTCAGGGGCTCGAGCCGCTGCTCGCTCAGGACGCCCGGACTGGAACGTTCTGCCACGGAGACTCACCGGGGTTGGCTGACATCGCGCTTGTTCCGCAGGTAGTCAATGCCGAGCGTTACCAGCTCGATCTCGGACCGTATCCGACGCTGATGCGTATTTACGAGAACTGCATGAAGCTCGGGCCGTTTATCGCCGCGCATCCGACCAAACAGCCGGATTACGAGCCGTAGGCAGCTACTCCTTCCGCGCGTCGGCGACCATGTTCCGCAGGGCCTCCAGGTCGATCGCACCGGGGACGATGTGGTTGCCGACGATGAAACCAGGGGTCCCACGGATGTTGAGCGCATCGGCGAGCGCAAGGTTCGCTTTTAATGACTGCCCGATTTCCGGCGCGCTCATATCTTGCTTGAGCAGGTCGACATCAAGCCCCACCGAACCGGCTACCTTATAGACCGTCTCGTCGGTGATCTGACCTTTTGTCGCCATCATCGCGTTATGAAATGCGTCGTATTTGCCTTGTCGCTGGGCGGCGAGGGCGGCATGCGCAGCAGTGACCGACGGCGGTCCGAGAACCGGCATTTCTTTGTAGACGAAGCGCAGCTTGTGATCTTCTTTGAGCAAGGTCTGCAGTGCAGGCAGCACTTGCTTGCAATAGGGACAGCGGTAGTCGAAGAATTCGACGATTGTCACATCACCCTGCGGGTTGCCGCCTACCGGCGTTGCCGGGTCGTCAAAAATCTCGGTTCGCCGATCGCTCAGAACCGTTGTCGCTTTGGCGTCGGCCTCGCGATTCAGCTTGTCTTCGGCCCCGCGGATCGCTTCGATCATAACGTCGGGATTATGGATCAGATAATCGTGGATGATCGCCTCTATTTCTTGCCGTTTCTCGGTCGGCACGTCGGCGGCTTGGATCGGCGGAGCCCCCGCAGCAGCGAAGAAGCCGCAGGCTAGAGCCAAGGCAATCCACGGCGCGGGGCATGGCATATCGATGTATCTCCTGGAAAATACGGTGAACAAGGCTGGGCGCAGTCAACGCGAATTCGCGACGCCGCCCCCCAACTCCTCCATGTGCTCCGCCTCGCTATGGATGTTTTCGGCGCGGCTGTAGCCGGCGGAGTTTTTTGGCAATAGCGCCTTGGCCCGAAGGGCCTGTTGTTGGGCGTCCTTTTTCTTTCCCGCCGCGAGACCTTCCTCGGCCAGTGACAAGGCGGCCATCCCGATCTGGTTGTCGCGCCCGTAGGCGGTCGCCAGCAGGTGCCAGCCCTGGGCTTCCTTGTCCTCGGTACGCATGGCATCGTTGAGATAAGCGATCGCGCGCTTGTTCACCTTCGGATCATTCGATTCGATGTAGACTTGCGCGAGCGAAATGCGTAGCAGCGGCGCGGTGGGCGCGAGCCGAACGGCTTCCTCGTAAGGCTGGACTGCTTCGGCGATGCGGCCATTCTCGAACAGCATCTGCCCTTTCAGCTCGCGATAATAGGGATCGTTCGGATAGTCCCGGATCAGCCCGTCGATAATCGGTAGAGCCTTGTCCAGCTTTGGAATCCGGTAATAGGCGATCGCCCGTGCATAACGCGCGAGAACGGACTGGTCCTTCTCCGGATAGGCCGCAAGTGTCGACGAAGGCGGCGAGATGAAGGCGTCGAGCTTGACCTTTATCCGTTTCAACAGGTCGATGTTGGTCTGAGAATCCGGAACATTCGAGAACCGCGAGTGCTCGACGTGGTTGCGGACGTAGTCGATGCGTTGCGCGGTCAACGGATGAGTGCGCAGATACGGATCCTCACGGATCCCGGCAAGCATCTCCTCCCCTTGAAGGATCTGGAAGAACTGAAGGAGCCCACGCGCCGATTGGCCGCTTGCATCCAAGAATGTCATAGCCGCGTGATCGGCGGAGGCTTCCTGCGTTATCGAATATTGCATAAAAGCCCGTTCCGCGACCCCTTGGGCCCCGAGCAGGGCCCCGCCGCCCCCGCTGCCCCTGCCGGCGACCGTGGCCGCGGCGGCGAGCACCATCGCGATGATTCCTTCGATACTGGCGTTCCGCGCCGCCTCTTGAAAGCGCGTCAGGTGTCCACCGGCAATGTGGCCGGTCTCATGCGCGAGCACCCCGATCAGCTGGTTCGGGGTTTCGGAGCGCATAATCAAGCCGCTGTTGATGAATTCGTTCTGGCCGCCGGCGACGAAGGAATTGATCTGTTTGTCCTCGACGAGATAGACGTGCAGAGAACTCGGCTCGAGCCCCGCTGCCTTCCAGATCGGGGTCACCATCGTCCGTATGTCGCCCTCGATCTCGGTATCCCGGATGATGCTCTCGCTCGCGGCCGCGGCTTGAGCAATTACGAGGGACGCCGCGAGGCCGATCGCCGTGCTCGAACGAAAGATACGAGAAGTCACCGGCGCCGCCCTCAAGGCCACGGACCCGTCGCCCGCGACGAGTGTCTCGTCATGATAGAAATGCGGCGAGCGCGGGGCAAGCCGACCATCGGTCGCGCGCACGCGGCTGGCATTAGGACTGGATCAGCCGCTGCCACCAGCCGCGACGCGGATTTGCCGGCTTTTCGATCACGGTTTCCACCGGGTGGTCCGGCTCCGGCTTATGGTGCTGCTCCAGTTCGGCGGATGCCGGTTCGAGTTCCCGTTCCATGTCGCTCGTATAGGGAACCCCTTGCTCGGCCTCGGCGGTGGGGAGTGATTCTGGCCGACTTCCCTGCTCCCCCTCTGGCGTTTCCATCGGCAGCTCATGATGCGATGGCTCATGATGCGGCGCCTTATACGCCGTCTCAACGGGTCTGGTCGCGCTCGGTTCGCCTTCGTTTGCCGCAGAAATATCAACGCTGCTCACCTGACGATCGCCGGCGAGAGCCGGCAGGCTCGCCGTTTCGATGGCCACAACGCTGCCGTCGTCGGCCCAGCTCGTCCGCGCCTCCACCAGCGTCTGCTCGCTTTCTTGGACTTCGGGGCTCGGCAAAATCTCGACGGTATCGACAGCCGGTCGTGGTTCTTCGAAACCGGATGCCACTCCGCCTTCCCGCCTTACACGTCGTCTGCCGCCTCGCCGGCCGCGCCGCCGAGGGCGGCGCTCGGCCTCACTCTCCTCGTCGCCCTCAACCTCCTCATTTTCGTTTTGAGTGGTCTCGCCAACAAGGTCAGCCTCGTCCTCCGCTAAACCGTCGCCACTCTGCGCCGTCGGCGCCGCAGACTGCGAGGTGGGGTCTTCTTCATGACGGCGCCGACGCCTCCGCCGACGGCGGCTGCGGCCGCGCCCATCACCGCTCTCCTGTTCCACGTCGGAAGCGTCCGCGGTGTCGTCGATTTCTTCCTCTTCCTCGTCCGACATCGCGGTTTGCGTAAGAGGTGCGGCCGGCAAAGCAGCGGGCTCGGCCGCCGCATACGCACGCAACCGCTCCAGTCTGAAGGCGGGCGGGATCAGCGCATCGTCTTGCGCCACCAAAACTCGAATTGCGTAACGCGCCTCCAGCTGCACCAGCGAGTTCGCGTTTCTGGTTCAGGATATAGAGCGCGACCGTGGTTGGGACATGAACGCAGATCTCGGCGGAGCGCCGGCGCATCCCTTCCTCCTCGATCGAGCGCAGCACGTAGAGTGCCGTCGACTCCGTCGACCGAATGAAACCGGTGCCGCCGCAATGGGGACAAGGCTGCGTGGACGTCTCGACGAGCGATGGGCGCAGCCGCTGGCGCGACATCTCCAGTAGGCCGAACGCGCTGATCCGGCCGACCTGGATGCGTGCGCGGTCGTTCTTCAGCGCCTCTTTTAGCCGCCGCTCGACCGCCGACTGATTGCGGTGCTCTTCCATGTCGATGAAGTCGATCACGATCAAGCCGGCAAGATCGCGCAATCTGAGCTGCCGGGCGATCTCCTCGGCCGCTTCAAGGTTGGTTCGGACCGCTGTTTCCTCGATGTTGCGTTCGCGCGTCGAGCGGCCGGAATTGACGTCGATCGCGACCAATGCCTCGGTCTGATTGATCACGACATAGCCGCCGGAGCGCAGCTGCACGATCGGCGAATGGATAGCGTCGATCTGGCTTTCGATTTGGAAGCGGTGAAACAGGCCGATCTGAGGATCGCGGTAAGGCTGGACCCGCTTGGCATGGCTCGGCATCAGCATCTTCATGAATGCCTTTGCCGTGCGGTATCCTTCTTCGCCTTCGACCAGGACTTCATCGATGTCGCGCGTATAGAGATCGCGGATCGACCGCTTGATCAGGTTGCCCTCTTCATAGATCAAGGCGGGCGCCGTCGAGCGCAATGTCAGCTCGCGGATCTCGTTCCACAGGCGCAACAGGTATTCATAATCCCGCTTGATCTCGGCCTTCGAGCGTTCGGCCCCGGCGGTGCGTACGATTACCCCCATGCCCTCGGGAATATCCAGCTCCTCTAGGATATCTTTTAGGCGGCGGCGGTCGGCGATGCTGGTGATCTTGCGCGATACTCCCCCACCACGCGCCGTATTCGGCATCAGCACACAATAGCGCCCGGCAAGCGAAAGGTAGGTCGTCAAGGCGGCGCCCTTGGTGCCGCGCTCCTCTTTGGTGACCTGGACGAGCATGATCTGCCGGCGCTTGATCACCTCCTGGATCTTGTAGTGCCGGATCGTCCGCGAGCGCTGGTGCTCGGCTTCCTCGAGTTCATCCTCGCCGAGGGTCTCGACCGCCTCGGCCTCACCCTCACTCTCCGCGAGAGCGGCGGTCGCGGTCTCCTCGGGGGCGGTGAGCATGTCTGGCTGCGCCGCCTCAGGCGGAAATTCGACAGCCGACGCGATCACATCGTCCGCCCCGACCGATGCCGCTGCGATCGTGACCGTGCTTGCCTCGACGGGCTCCGGCGTCGTCGCGTCCGGCGCGCCGGTCTCGGGATCGCGGGACACGTCAGCCGCCGCGGCCGGCTCCTCCCAACCGTACGTCGCCGCTGCGATCGGGATCGTCGTGCCCGTTGCGGGCTCCGGGATCGTTTCGTCCTTCGCGGCGCCCGCAGCCTCTCGAATCACGGGTTCCCACGGCGCCTCGGCCGGACCCTCTTCGGGGCGAGGCGTTTCGGAAACCGTTCCCGCCGCGTGCGCCTCTCCGTCGCCGGCAGGCTCGGTATGATGCCGCGGTAGATCCGGAGGTTCGCGCCCTTCCGATTCTGGGACCTCTGATCCTTCGTCCTCGCCGCCGTCTGCGGCGGCCGGGACAGGGACCGGCTCGGGCAAGGCAGCTGCTAGTGAGGCTCCCTCTTCTCCCGCGGCGTCCGGTTCGGTTTCCCGCGTCTCGCCTTCCTGGTGTGCCGAATTGAAGCCGTTCGAACTCTCGGTCGCCGACCGGGATCTTGTAGTAATCGGGATGAATTTCGCTAAAAGCTAGGAAGCCATGCCGATGGTTGCCGTAATCGACAAATGCCGCCTGCAGCGAGGGTTCTACGCGGGTAACTTTGGCTAAGTAGATATTGCCCTTTACCTGCCTCTTGGTAGATGATTCGAAATCGAACTCTTCAAGTCGATTGCCGTTGTGCACCACCACTCGGGTCTCTTCCGGGTGGGTGGCATCGATGAGCATGCGTTTTGCCATTCTGGCATAACTCCGGGGCACGCTGCCGCAGCCGCGCGAAAATCGACTGGCGGCGCGCTCCTTTCTGCAAGGAAGCCACAGGCGCCTGAAGCTATTCCACTAAGCGATGAGGAGAAATCGGCCATGGTCTTATCAGGGGAGCCTTTTTAGCGGCTTCGGGTTCCTACGGTCCGTATCGCCCGGCGCTGCGAGCCGGCGCGGCGACAGCCGAATAGCTGTCGATCCCGCGGGCTTGTGTCGCATTACCCCACCGGGCGCGGCGCCCGGTCGGCGGAACGGCGGTTTTTCGCGATCCTTACTGTATAGACTAAACCACTCCGCCACAATCCTTTCATCCGCCCGGCCGTTCATCCTCGCGGCCTTTCGTCAGATCGGCGATCCTCTTCGAGCGGTCGACCGCGTCCACCGGGTCGAAACGCGCTCGTTAAAACATGCTTGGAATGGTATCGCCAATAGCGCATATGAAGGCCCGGCCGCGCGGGGTCATGGTATGACGGTGGTCTAGCGGCCGTTTGCATGGAGATGGTCGCAGACCGCAGCAACATGGTTAAGATCTTTCGGTTTCTTTTTGTCTGCGCAGTCTTGCTGGCCATCGCGGGCTGTGGATTCGTCGGGATCACACTGTGGTATTTCGGTCGTGACCTGCCGGATTACCAGCAGCTCGCGCATTATCAGCCGCCCATCATGACTCGAGTGCAGGCGGGTGACGGGCGACTTCTCGCCGAATACGCCGCCGAGCGGCGGATCTTTGTGCCGATTCAGGCGATCCCGAAGCCGGTGATCAATGCCTTTTTGTCTGCCGAAGACAAAAATTTCTACAACCATCACGGGGTCGACCCCGTCTCGATTCTGCGCGCGGCGATCACCGATGTGAGCCGGTTTCGCGCCAATCGCCGGCCGGTCGGCGCCTCGACGATCACCCAGCAAGTCGCCAAAAACATGCTGCTGTCGAACGAGGTTTCGATTGAACGCAAGATCAAGGAGATCCTGCTGGCGACCCGCATCGAGGCCGCGTTGCCGAAGGAGCGCATCCTCGAACTCTACCTGAACGAAATTTACCTCGGCTCTGGTGCGTACGGTGTTGCCGCTGCAGCGCTCACCTATTTCGACAAACCCCTCGACGAATTGACCCTCGGCGAGGCCGCTTTCCTCGCCGGTCTTCCGAAGGCGCCGAACCGGTACAGCCCGGCGCGCTTCCCGCAGACGGCAAAAGCTCGCCGCGATTGGGTTCTGGACAGAATGGTCGAAGACGGAGCGACCACCCAGGCCGAAGCGGCGCAAGCCGAAGCCCAACCGCTTGAGCTTCACCACCGGAAGGAGGCGGAAGAGGTCAGAGCCCCTTATTTCGCTGAGGAGGTCAGGCGCGACCTGCTGGCCCACTATGGCGAAAAGGTTCTGTACGGGGCTGGGCTGTCGGTGCGCACCAGCCTCGACGAGCGACTGCAGGCGGCTTCGGATCAGGCGTTGCGCACCGGGTTGATCGCCTACGAGCATAGCCATGGCGGGTGGCGGGGTGCAATTGCCCGCATCGATCCCAAGGGGGACTGGGCGGGGCATCTCGCCGACGTGCCGGTGCCCAGCGTCGCGGCCGATGTCGGATGGCGCCTGGCGATGGTGGTCCGCAGCGAGCCGGACGGCGCGGCTATCGGCTTTGCCAATGGCGCCAGCGGGCGCATTCCGTTCTCCGAAGTGCGCTGGGCGCGGCCGCGCTACAACAATGGCACCTTTGGTCCCTATCCACGCGGCGCCGCCGATGTCGTCAAGCCGGGCGATGTCGTTATGGTCGAGCCGGTCAATGCCGCGAAGGCCGAGGCGAATGGCGGCAAGGCTGCCGGCCTCTACACCTTGTGCCAGGTGCCGGAGGTCTCGGGCGCCCTTGTCGCGCTGGACCCGCATACCGGGCGCGTCCTCGCGATCAGCGGCGGGTTCAGCTTCGCGACGAGCCAATTCGATCGGGCCACCCAGGCAAAGCGGCAAACCGGGTCGACGATCAAACCGTTCATTTTTTTGACCGCGCTCGACCACGGATTTACCCCGTCGACGCTGATCGACGATTCGCCGATATCGCTCCCGCAAGGTCCGGGACTGCCGATGTGGACACCGCGGAATTATACGAAGGAAGGCCAGGAGGTGAGGTATCGCGGGCCAACGCCGCTGCGCATCGCAATCGAGAAGTCGATCGATACGATGACGGTCAGGGCGGCCACGACCGTCGGGATCGAGGCCGTCGCCGACACCGTCGAGAGCTTCGGCATCATGGATCACATGCCGCGCGAGTACTCGATGGTGCTCGGCGCCGGCGAGACGACCCCTCTACGGATGACGGCTGCCTATGCGATGCTGGTCAACGGCGGCAAGCGCATCACGCCGACCTTTATCGACCGCGTGCAAGACCGCAACGGCGCAACCATTTTCCGCGCCGACGAGCGGCCGTGCGACGGCTGCGACAATGTCGATTGGCAGCAGCAGCCGGTGCCGGTCATCCCGGATGCACGCGAGCAGGTGGCCGATCCCGGTTCGGCCTACCAGATCGTCACGATGCTGGAGGGGGTGGTCGAGCGCGGGACCGGTACCGTGGTCAAAGCGGTCGGCAAACCGATCGCCGGCAAGACCGGCACGACAAACGACTGGCGCGACGCTTGGTTCGTCGGGTTCACACCCGACCTGGTGGCGGGCGTCTATATCGGCTTCGACGATCCGGACAGCCTCGGCAACGACGAAACCGGCGGACATGTGGCAGCCCCGATTTTCCGCGACTTCATGATCGCCGCTTTGAAGGATGCTCCGGCAACGGCGTTCCGTACGCCGCCTGGGATGCGGATCTACCGGGTCAGCGCGGCGACGGGTTTGCCGGTCGGCGCCGGCGAACCGGCCATCTACGAGGCTTACAAGCCCGGCACTGAGCCCGGCCACAATCGCCATCTCGGCATGCAGCGCGAACCCGGCGCGGACGAGACGCCGCTCGCCTCGACCGGTGCGGCCGAGGACGGCGGCGAAACGATGCCGGCGCCGGCGCCGATGCGGGGGGCTCCGGCAAGCGGGACCGGCGGCCTATATTAAGCGCGTCTACGTCGAGAACGCGGAGTAAGCCATGCGCGCCGAAATTCGGGCGGCCGCCGACGACATCGACAAGTCGTTGGCGCTGCTGAGGAGGCATCTTTGACTGGGAGACAGCAAATCGCCGTCTCGCCGAGCTGAATGCCCAGGCGCAGGATCCGCGCCTCTGGGATGATCCCGCGGCGGCACAAAAGCTGCTGCGCGAGCGCACCAAGCTCGACCAGGCGATCGGCAGCTATCGCCGAATCGAGCGGGAGGTCGCCGACACCCTCGAGCTGATCGAGATGGGTGAGGCCGAGGGCGAGGCGACCGTCGTCGCCGATGCCGAAGCGGCTCTCGAAAAGCTGCGCACGGAAGCCGCGCGGCGTGAGCTCGAAAGCCTCCTCTCCGGCGAGGCCGACGCCAACGACTGCTATCTCGAAGTGCATGCCGGAGCCGGCGGCACCGAGGCGCAGGACTGGGCCGAGATGCTCTTGCGCATGTATGTCCGCTGGGCGGAGGCGCACGGCTACAAGACCGAATGGCTCGAAGAGAGCGGCGGCGAGGAAGCGGGGCTGAAATCGGCGACCGTCAGGATCAACGGCCCCGACGCCTATGGCTGGCTGAAGACGGAAAGCGGGGTCCACCGCCTGGTGCGCATCTCGCCGTTCGATTCCAACGCCCGGCGTCACACCAGTTTCGCGTCGGTCTGGATCTACCCGGTGGTCGACGACAAGATCGAGGTCGAGATCAACGACAAGGATCTGCGCATCGACACCTATCGCTCGTCGGGCGCCGGCGGCCAGCACGTCAACAAGACCGACAGCGCGGTGCGCATCACCCACATGCCGAGCGGCATCGTCGTGCAGTGCCAAAGCGAGCGCTCACAGCACCAGAACCGCGCGCACGCCTTCTCGATGCTGCGCGCCCGGCTCTATGAGGCCGAATTGCAGCGCCGCGAGGCGGCGACCGATGCGATGAACGCGACCAAGACCGACATCGGCTGGGGCCACCAGATCCGCTCTTACGTGCTGCAGCCCTATCAAATGGTCAAAGACCTGCGCACCGGCGTCGAAACCTCGAACACCGGCGCAGTCCTCGACGGCGACCTCGACCGCTTCCTCGCCGCCGCCCTCGCCGCCCGCATCGAAGGCGCCGACGCCATTACCACCAACGGTTGACCGCTCCGCTACCCTGGCCATTCAGGCATTGAGGCCGAGGGACGGTGATGTCCCACTCCGAGTCTCCAAAGGTGGAGGGCGGTCTCCATGCCCGCGGTCGCCTACGCGCCAAGTCCCGTCATCCATTCGTCTCAGCCAGTATCTCGAAAGCGGACATCTCCATAGGCGTCCTCGGCGACGGTGATGAGTGGATCCGTGTCGTCCGCTTTCGAGCTGGGACAAGCAGAATTCGAAGATGCGGTCTAGGCACTCGCGAGCAGCATCTCCGTGCGGACCCCGAGAAATATGAAGACCTTGCGGTGCCTGTTATGGACGGCAGGAAGGGTGGCCATGCTGAGCTCGCATTCTGACTGGGAGGGGATTGGCTGAGCTAAAGATGTTGTCAGGATCGTAATGCCGTTTGGCGGCGATCAGCCGGCCGGCATTGGGGCCATAGCTCTTAGCCACACGGTCCGGGTCTTCTCCGGTAAGGAAGTTCGGATATCCACCCGGAAGCGCCATCGGAGCGAAGGCTTGACGAGTGGTTCGAGCCCATTGGCGATGCCGTTGCTCCTCTTCCTTGTCTGACCGATCGACGAAGGTGGCGAGGATCTCGACCACCACGTGGTCGCGGCGGAGGCCAAAGGCTGTTACCTCCACCGGTACGCGCGCGGCGGCGCCTTTGAACTCGTGCGTAAAGACGGCGCAGTGGGCCGAGGCGGCGGTCTCCATCGCTTCGACAAAAACATCGATGGCGGCGCTGTCGACCGCGGGCAGCCAGCACGTGTCCATGAACACACGCTGCCCATTGACGATATACTGGTCGTACAAGGTCAGCGAAGTTCCATAGGACATGCCTTCGAGGTTGCCGGCGAGCAGGGTCCCAAGTTTGAGAAAAGGCGCCACCCGAGCTTCGCCCTCGGCCAGAGGCCCGCACCAGGTCGGATGGACGATGACAACTGGTCTGCCGTCGGGGCCGCCGGTGCAGGCAAACTCGACCGTCAGGTCTTCGGGGCTCGATGCGGCAATGTCGGCGCAGCGTCGCAGAACGGCTTTTGCGTCCGAGAACGGGTAGACGAGGAGGCCCGTGCGCACACTGTGCAGACGATGCAGACGGAAGCGCATGGCGGTCACGACGCCGAAGTTGCCGCCGCCGCCGCGCAATGCCCAGAACAGCTCCGCTTCATTGTCGCGGCTGGCGACAATGATGCGTCCATCAGCGAGCACGATCTGAGCAGCCAGCAGATTGTCGAGTGCCAAGCCGAAGCGGCCGATCAATGGCCCGTAGCCGCCGCCCAGCGTGAGCCCGGCCATGCCGACGGCGCTGCATGTGCCGGTCGCGGCCGCGACGTGAAGCGGATCCGTCACTGCAGCCACGTCGGCAGCGCGCGCGCCTCCCGAAATTATTGCGCTACGGTGATCGGGATCGACGGACACCCCGTTCATGCCGCTGAGATCGATGACGATGCCGGCGCACAGCGCGCGGCCGGCCCAGTGGTGGCCGCCGCCCCGCACCGACAGCGGAAGACCGCAATCGCGTGCCGTTTGTATGGCCAATTGGACGTCCTCGGGCGTCCGACAGTGGACGATGGCGCGCGGCATGGATCCCACCGGCTTCGCCCAGATCGCAGTCGCAACGGCGTAGCCTTCCTCACCCGGCCTAAAGACACGGCCGGGCAATTGCCCGCTAAGCGAGCGTAATGTACGTTCGATTTGATCCGGCATTGGCTCTATCTCCGGTCTGACCGCGTAGACTTCGTCATTAACGCCACTCCGCGGCTTGGCCGCTCCAGGTCGAGGTCGTCGATTTTCGGCTGGACCGTAAACCGATCGAGCTGGTGATCGAAGGTCACCCAGGGATGCCGTGTCGTCTCCCACACGGATACCGTCGGCCCGGGCATCGAAGCGTCAGCGAACGCACCAAAGGCGATGCCGATAAGGTCCGGGACAAATTCCGCGTACCAGAACACCGAGGAACCGCAGTTGGGGCAGAAATGAAGTTCGATCGTTCGCCCCGAGTCGCTGCCTCGCACGTAGACCTTACTCGGCCCCTCGGTGCGCACCTGCTCTTTCTGGTGCTACCCTACACCGAGCGCGAGTCGCCTGTTGGCCCTCCGGCAATGAGGCCCTCATCGCGAAGCCGGCGACAGGCGCGCAAGCACAGCGGCCCCTGCCGTCACGTAGTTGCGCGGTTGGGCCGCAAAGTGTTGGGCCGCGACGCGAAGATCCCGCACCCGTCGCTTGAGGCACAGATCGCCCGCGTTCGGCAAAATCCCGGCGATCGCTTTGAACTCGCCGGAAGCAGGGCCGTGTTCGAAAGCTCGTCGCTGCAACGGAGCACATACGGGTTCTCGGTCATTGTCGCGAGCGCCGCGTCCGCATCTTTCAGCACGAATTCGGCATAGGTGTGCTGTTGCCAGGTAGCCAGCATTGTATGCTGGTCGAGCATGACATTTTTCATTGGAGGTCCTTCCCTCGAGGGCGTGAGAGGATGGCTACAGAGGGGGAATCGCGCCGAAATACCCGCCGCTTCCATCAGCTGGTAAACAGGAAGCTGTGGCCGGCGGCGAGTTAGGCGATCGCCTTGACGCCAATAGTGGCGGGGCTTTCAGGTAGCCATCGGCGAGCCGTCGCCCGGCTTCGCGCATGTGCTGACGGTCTGCTGCCGGATCCCCATCGGGCGGCATGCGCACAACGGTGTCGTTGCAGTAGGTCGGGACGACCACGCCGGCGTCACGGCAGAGGCCAGCGGGATCGCGACCAGCTTGCACTGCCCGGATGCCGCGTCTTGTCTGGTTGCGGAACATCGAGACCCCGCGATCGGCGATGCCGAGGTGCTCCAATCCATGGATGGCAATGGGCCGCTGCGAGACCTGGGCCTCATAGTCGCCGGGTTGCCGCTGACCGGCCTCGTACGAGGCCGCGGGTAGCTGGCCGCCGGGGACCATAGTCGTCGGATCGCCCCACCATGCGGGGGTCACGCCTTCGGTCTCGCTCACGTGGCGCAGTTCGATGAACATCGTATTGGTGTCGTCCTGCGGCACGACCCAGCGGCTCATCATCGGCCCGCTGAACCCGTGCTCTCGTCGACCATCCTCCCAGATCGGCGCCACTTGCTGCAGGTTGGGGAGAACGGCTTCGACCATCCGTGCCCAGACGTTCTGCCCGACCCGGCGCGTCCCGATGTAGATCATGCCCACTGGCGTTTCGATGAACTCCAGTTCCGGCAATACGCCAAACTCGTCGGTGAACTGGGCGCCGCTGACGATCGTGTGGAGAAACGCCGTATGGACGGGATCCATTGCGTTCTCCATGGTTTGCAGCCAGTTGCACGGCCAAGAGTATTTTGGGCCTGGCACGAGCCGGTAACCCGGCCGCAGGAGGCTGTCGTAGATTGGAAAGGGCGGCTGCCGATCGGGCGGACCCAAATAGGCAAAGACGATACCGCTGTGCACATGCGTCGGATAGGCGCCGTGATACAGCCGGTCTTTTAAGCTGCTGTGAGCCGGTTCGCCGGGCATCTCGAGGATGGCCCCGTCCGCCGCGAACAACCAGCCATGGTAGCAGCAGCGTATGCCCTTGGCGTCGACGATCCCATACTCCAGGGACGCGCCGCGATGTGGACAATGTAACTCCAGCAGCCCTACGGCGCCGCTGCGGTCACGAAACACCACCAGCTCCTCGCCGAGCATCTTGACTCGATGCGGCAGATCTTTCAGCTCGTCAGAGAAGCAAATCGGCTGCCAAAAGCGGCGCAGATACTCGCCGCCTGGTGTGCCTGGGCCGACATGGGTGAGTTCCGTGTCTTCGTCGGGCACCTCGCGATGGAGGTAAGCGCCATATCGCATCCGTAGGAAGGGGGCTCTGGTGATCATCACAGTCCTCTTTTCAGCAAAACACTTCGCCAGGAGGGATTGGTCTGTGTGCAGTGAGACCGGTCAGGCGGCGGCTTGCAGAACGGCAGCCGCCTCGACCCTTCGCGCGATGTCCGGTTCCCGTAGCCGCTGATACGGCTGTAGCAGCTGGGCGACTTCGATCATCGCGCGATGAACGACCGGATCGGCGACGGCGGCGCGGAAGAGGGCGGCCTCGAACTCTTGCGCTTCCGCGAAATTGTCGGGCCGTTCGCCGCGCGTCTGCGGGAAAGCAAGATCGGCGCTCGTCGACATGATCCAGGGCGTCTCGAGCACCGAGGCAACCTCGGTCATGAACCCCGCCTGCGCGGCTGCGATCGGATCCGGGTCCGCTGGCCGCCCGGTACAGCACATCCTGGAGCAGGAGGGCCTGCTTTGCGGCGGACGACATGCCCTGGCCGTGGATCGGGTTGAAGCGGCAGAACGCGTCGGCGACCGGCAGCACGCCGCGGGGCAGCCGAGGCAACCGTTCGAAATGCTTCCAGGTGCTGACGGGGAAGCGATAGTGGCGAATGCCGTCGGGCGGCCGAGCGTAACGCAGCGCGTTGTACACCGTCGGGGTTATCAATGAGCGGGATGCCTCGAGAAAGGCGTCCCAGGTCTCGATCCACGCCGTTGCGCTATGGTCGGCGATCGCGGTGATCCAGCGTCCGTCTTCCGTCGGCACTATTATCGCATGCAATGCGCACGTGGGGCGGATCGGGCAGCGTCAGCACGGCCTTCCACTCGGTTGTCGCATAGGGAGGTATCTCGACGACGGCCGTCGCGTAGGTGATTTCGACGCCGATCTCCGTCATCTGCGGCCGGTCCCAGCAGAGGGCATCGAACAACGTCAGGGTGGGCGCTCCGCGACCGGATGCGTCCACCACCAGATCGGCGTCGAGCGTCTCAAAACGCCCCGAGCCGTTGACAAACTGGACGCCCCGTACGCCTGCACCGCCGGCGGCCGGCACGATCCCGATCACCCGGCTTGCCGGTCGCAGCGTGATGTTGGCGACCGCCTCGGCCCGTCGCCGCAGCACCAGTTCGATCAGCGGCCGCGTCGCGCAGAGCACCGAGATCCCGAAATCCCGCTTTGGCAGCACGCCGACATCCGGCCGCTCGAACTGGACATCGCGCGCGAACGTGACCGGGACGGCGCCGGCTGCGGCCAGATCGCGCTTGAAACCGGGGAAAATCCGATCGAGCGCGCGAAGACCGCCGGCGAGCAGGCCATGCGGGTGCCGATCCTGCGGCGTGCCGGACCGCGATCCAGCGGATGCTGGCAGGTCATCGCGTTCGATGATCTCGACCCCTTCAAAATATTTGGCCAAGGCGCCGGCGGCCGAAAGCCCACCAATTCCCGCTCCAATAACGAGCGCCCGCCGACCGAGCTTATGCGAAGTGCGGCTATTCCCCAGTCTAGGAGAAGCGCTGAGTTCTTGCTCATCGAGCCAAAATCTTTTTTCGATCAGGTCAGCCATTCTCCAGTCCTCTCGAGGCACTGCGCGAGCTCATTCGTCCGCACGCCATGCACTGCGAATTTTGATGCCGCGGATTACGCGATGATTTCAGGTTTGCGGAATTCGGCTACGCTTGAAACGTAGAGAGAAGACGGCGGCCGATCGTGAAGATTCCTGCTGTTTTTGCGATCGATCGGGGCGGTGGTCGCGCGAGACATCGGCAGAAAGCGATATTCCACGCGCGTGAGACCGATATCACGGAGCACGTGATCGTCGGGTTCGAGCGGCATGCGGCGCCTGCGAAGGCCCGTGCAGGCGGCTCGAGCGTAGCGGTCGGCGTCAGGCCGACGGCTGGGTGAATCACGCGCGATGGACGGGCTGCGCGCCGCTATTCCGGCGAGGGCGACACCTCGATGCTCGTCGAGGTGCGCGACGACATACTCCTTGATGCGTTGAGCGCATCGCGCTCAACATGCCGCGCGCGGGCGGCGCGCCTCTGGCGAGCAGCCACGGGTCGATGAAACGGCTCGCTACTTCATTTCAGAAGAGGGGCCCGTTCGGGTAATCGTCGGTGCTTTCGAATGCCAGTGTACGGGCAAGCGCAAGAAGCGAGTGATCGTAGCTCGACACACGTTCGATCAACTCCGCTGGCGCTCCGAGCCCTCGGCAGCGGCGAGCGCGAGCAACGCGGGATCGATCACGACGGTCAGCGTATCGACGCTGTCGTCGGCATCGGCGGCGCAATCGAACCGCGGGGTGAATAATCAGCGACCCCGCTGGCGGTTCGTGGCGTACTACTTTACCAGCCATGCGGAGCTCAAACGCGGGTCGGCGAGATCTGGAAGCAGATGCAATGGTGGCGCGGCGTGGCACGGAAATGCATGCCGCCCCAGAAGCGGTGACAGAAAACGGCAACCCCGCTTTCGCCCGGCGCACTGCCCGCTACCAGCGTTGCTGGCGGGTCGCCATTCGCCTGCGCGACACGTGCGGCAATGGAGCATGCTCAAGTTAGAAGGGTTCTAAATCATTAACAAGTGCGCTGAGGTCGGGTTCGTGTCGAGGCAGCGATTCGCCGCTTGATTTTCGCACCTCTGGATGGCCGCTTACCACCAACTCAGACCTCGTGGCGGGCTCTAGGCAATGACCGCAATGGGGCACATTTGGCCGATAGGCGCCACATGCGCCAATGGCGGGGCTGGGCCAATTCCCGACCCTCGCGCCTCACCGTTGTCACCGGGGTTCGACCCGAACCGACGTTCCTCACATTTAATTTCGACGTGAGCCTGCTTTTCGCGATTGGGTTCGCCGACGTCTTCATCCTGGGCTGGCTGGAGTCCGCTCGGCCGAGCTTTACCGGGCTTGGGGGCCGAAGCCCTTTTTCGCGTAGAACTCGCCTTCCTCGGTCCTGCCGAAACCTGCAGATTGATACTGACCCGACGGGATCCAAGTACTGCCTCCGCCTTTGGGGCCAGGCAGCTGCGTCGAGGAATATGGGAGGCCCGGATCCGCCGCAACCTGCGGCCGGGTTTGAGTTTGGGCCAGCGTCGGGTCCGCCGCATTGGCTGCAAATGCCACAGCCGCCACAGGTATTGCGTACAACAGTGCCGTCTTGAAAGACTTGCTCATCGTGGGCTCTCTCATCAAGCAGAGGATCTGTCTCGCCGGACAAAATGAGCCTTGGGAGATTCTAGATAAGCGGCCATTTAGCGGAAGAACTATCCGGCGTTAGCGGATAATCGGAGGGTCGCAAAAGGGTCCGGCGCCAACGAGAGCGAGTGTTTCAACACAATCCGTCGAAAGCGGCCACTCTGACACTACCGGGTCCAGGCGGGATCAAGTCGGCGCTGCTCTTCGGCGAACCGATCGACCAGCATGTCGAGGAACAGCCGCACCTTGGCGCTCAACTGCCGGCGATGCGGGTAGAGCGCGACGATCTCCATCTCCGGTCGTGCCGTAATCGGGCAGCAGCGGCACCAGCGCTCCGGAGGCGAGAAGATCAGACACGATATACGGGGGGCACAACCACAATCCCAGTCCGGCGACGGCAGCTGTGCGCATGACGACGATGCTGGTGGTGACCAGGTTGCCCGACACACGGGCGGCCAGTGGATTGCCGGCAGGAATCGATGAAATAAAACTCGGGACCGTAGATCGAATAGGCGTAAAGCAGACAGTTGTGATCGGCCAGATCGGCCGGGCTGCGCGGCGCGGAGTGCGTTTCGAGATAAGCCGGCGCAGCGCACAGGACGTGGTGCCATTTCGCCAATGTCCGTTTGATCAAAGTCGAGTCGGTCGGCGAGACCGGCATGATCGCCAGGTCGAACCCCTCCTGCACGAGATCGATCATCGCGTCGCCGGTGCGCAAATCCAGCGAGACTTCCGGGTAATCGCTCAAGGAGGCGGGTGACGACCAGTGCGATGAACCGGGCCAGTCCTTGGTGGCAATAGACGCGGAGCCGGCCGCGCGGGGTTACTTGCAAGGCACCGGCGATCTCGTCCGCTTCCGCCAGTTCCTGTAGGATTTGCGAGCAGCGCTCGTAATATTCGCGGCCGATCTCGGTCAGGCTCACCCGCCGCGTCGTGCGGTTCAAGAGCCTCACGCCGAGCGCGTTTTCCAGCGCCTGGACCTGGTCGCTGACCGTTGTCGTCGACACATTCAGGCTGCGCGCCGCGGCCGAGAAGCCGCCATTCTCGGCGACCCGCACAAAGGCGGTGATGCTGGCAAGGCGATCCATCGAACCTCCCCATTATCCGGGCTTGCCGGATAGTCCTTCCGACAAATAGCGGATTATCACTCCCAACGACCACGAGCTATATGTTGTGCCACTCCGGCACTACCGCTGGAGCGGATGGGGAGCTTTATGACCGATGCAACGCAAGCCCGCGCGGATCCGCGTGCTGCCTCAGGAAGAGCCGGCAGTATCGGCTTTCCGGTACCAGGCTGAAGCAAGCGGCGCTTGGCTTGGCGGTGACGCGGGCATCTTCGCCGGCGCCGATTACGGCCGCTACTATTGGACCACGGGCCGGTACCTCGTCTCGACCGACGACGCCTATGTCGACGCGCATTCGGCAATGATCAGCCCCAAGGTCTCAGGCTACATCGCCGACGTTCCGGTCAACGACAACCAGCCCGTCAAGGCGGGCCAGGTCATTGCCCGCATCGACCCGCGCGATTACCAGACGGCGCTCGACCACGCGCGCGCCAACGTCGCGGCGGCGCAGGCGACGATCGCGACGCTGACCCAGCAGATCGCGCAGCAGCGCCTCGTCGTCGAGCAAGCCCGACAGGCTGTCGCGTCCGACCAGGCGGGCCTCATCTATTCGCAACAGGATTTCCGGCGCTACACCGATCTGGCACGCACCGGCTATGGCACCGTGCAACGGGCCCAACAGGCACAGGCTGACATCGTTCAGAAACAGGCAAAGCTGGATAGCGACAAGACGGGGATCGCCAGCGCCGAGAAGCAGATCGCCGTGCTCGAAGCTCAGCTCGAGCAGGCGCGCGCGGCCTTGGCGCAGCAACAGGCGAACGAGCACCAGGCCGAGCTCAATCTCAGCTACACGACGATCACTGCTCCGTTCGACGGCACGGTGGGCGTGCGCACCTTGCAGGTCGGCCAGTACGTCCAGCCGGGCACGCAGCTGATGGCGATCGTGCCGCTACACGCGGTCTACATCACCGCCAACTACATGGAGACGCAGCTGACGGATGTGCGGGCCGGCCAGCCGGTCACGATCGCTGTCGATACCTTCCCCGGAACGACCGTCCGCGGCCATGTCGAAAGCCTGGCGCCCGCCAGCGGCCAGCAATTCGCGCTGCTGCCGCCCGACAACGCTACTGGCAACTTCACCAAGATCGTCCAGCGCATCCCGGTCAAGATCGCGCTCGATGAGGATGATCCGCTGGCCGGCCGGCTGCGCCCGGGGATGTCGGTCGAGCCGACGATCGACACCAACCCGGCCGATAACGCTCCTCATGGCGCCCTCTCCCGCAATGGGAGCGACGGCGCGGGCCGGAGCTGATCGAATGGATCCGGCGATGGCCACGACGCACGATCGCGCGGCCGATGTCGCCGTGCCGCTGAAGACCTCGATCGCGGTTGGCGGCGCGCTGCTCGGTGCCTTTCTGGCGGTACTCAACATCCAGATCACCAACGCCTCGTTGCCCTATATCGAGGGCGGCATCGGCACCGGCGGTGTCTACGGCACCTGGATTTCCACAGCCTACCTGATCGGCGAAATCATCGTGATCCCGCTCACCGACTTCTTGAGCCGGGTGTTTTCGCTGCGGCGTTATCTGCTCGTCAATACCGCGCTGTTCCTGCTGTTCTCTGTGTTGTGCGGCCAGGCGCACGAGCCTCGGTGAGATGATCGTCTTTCGGGCGTTGCAAGGCTTTGCCGGCGGTGTGTTGATCCCGCTCGCTTTCACGATTGTGATGACCATGCTGCCGCCCACGAAGCGGGCGATCGGGCTTGCCGGGTTCGCGCTCAGCGCCACCTTCGCGCCGGCGATCGGACCCACGATCGGCGGCTATCTGACTGATTATTACGGCTGGCCTTGGGTCTTCTATGTCAACCTGGCGCCGGGCCTGGTGATGCTCGCGGCGCTCTGGTATGCGCTGCCCAAGAGCGCGGCGCAGCTCGGCCTGCTGCGCCACGGCGATTGGCCCGGCATTGCGCTGATGGCCATCGGCCTCGCGGCTCTCCAGACGGTGCTCGATGACGGCAATGTCTATAACTGGTTCGATTCGCCGTTTATCGTCAAGCTGAGCATCCTCGCCGCGCTGGCGCTCGTCGGGTTTGTGCTGTGGCAGTTCCTGACGCCGAAGCCGCTGGTGAACCTCCGGCTACTGGGGCGCCGCAATTTTGGCCTGGGCACGCTCGGCAATTTCTTGCTCGGCTTCGCGCTCTACGGCTCCGCCTACCTGCTGCCCCAATATCTCGCGGTCGCACAAGGCTTCGACGCCGAGCAGATCGGCGAGGTCATGGCGTGGACGGGGTTGCCGCAGCTGCTGGTGATACCGCTCGTACCGCTGCTGATGAAACGGATCGACGCCCGGTTACTCGTCGCAACCGGCCTGATTGTCTTCGCGGTGAGCTGCTTTATGAACTTGTGGCTTGACAGCGATTACGCTGCACCCCAGCTGCTCTGGCCCAATGTGATCCGGGCGCTCGGCCAGGCGATCGTCATGACCCCGATCTCCGCGATCGCGATGATCGGGATCGCGCCCAGCGAAGCCGGCGCGGCGTCGGGCCTGTTCAATATGATGCGCAATCTCGGCGGTGCGATCGGCACCGCTGCGATCGAGACCTTTTTCACCCATCGCGAGCAGTTCCACTCGGCGATGATCACGCCCACGGTCTCGCTGCTCGAACCGGCGACGCGAGACCGGCTCGCCGATCTTCAGCGCTACTTCATGGCGCATGGCCATCCCGATCCGGCGGGCGCGATGCATCGCGCGATCATCGCCGTGGGCCACATGATCCGCGCCCAGGCCACGATCATGGGCTACGCCGACAGCTTTGCGCTGATCGGGGTTGTATTGTTGACCGGCGTTCTGGCAGTCACGATGCTGCGCAAAGGCGTAGCGGCTGGCGGCGCAGCACATTGATCAACGCTCAGCGGCGTCAAAAGGAGGTAACCATGAACCAGACAATCGCCATCGAACGCGTCGACCACATCGGCATTCGGGTGCGCAATCTTGATCGCGCGCTCAATTTCTACGGCGTGCTGGGATTCAATTTGTGGCGTCGCGCCGACGGCGACGACGTCGCCATTATCCGCAATGAAAACGGCGTTGAGCTCAATCTGGTGTTCAACGCCAATGCCGGCGACCCGGAGCGCGAATGTGCTGATGGATGCCCCCGACAAATACCCCGGCTACACGCACATCGCGCTCCGCGTCGCGTCCATTCCGTCGGCGATTGCCGTCCTCAAGGAAAACGACATCGCGATCACGCAGGGACCGGTCAGCTTCGGCGACAGCGGGCAGGTATCCGTGTTCATTCGCGACCCCGATCGCAACGTCGTCGAGCTGCGCGGCCGTAATCAGGGTCCTATCGAAGGCGTCACCCGCTATGTCCCGTAGACCTGCAGCACACGCGACAGAACTCCAGTAGAAGGTCGGCTATAGGGCAACACTTGCCGTTTCGCGGCGCCAGGAGCACCGGCAGCTCGGCGCCGACAACGGCCATTCGGCTGTCTGCTGGCGAAGGGGGTAGTTCGACCCTAAAGAGACACTCCCGGCCATGCCAGCGGATCGTCGGGTCGACCAGCAAGCGGCCATTCGGTTTGCGCGTGGAGCCGCTGGTTTAGTCCGACGTGCGGCACGCCCCAACTGACTCGCATCTGTGGACCGAGCCTGCCCGCTGCACCGTTGATCGGTTTCCGCCCAAGGAGCAAAGTCAGGCTTATGCGGCCATTCTTGCGTGGGGCGCCAGGGCCCCTGCTAAATGCAGCTGTATAACGCCAATGCTCGATACTCACGCCCGAGCCGGCAGCAGGTCCGATCTCCGATACGAGCGCTCTTTCCTTAGTCACTATGAACCTCCAACTCGTCGGACCTGACCATTTGCGTCGAGAGCATGCAAAATTCTGGGGGGTGGCGTGTGATGTCCACATCCGGCGCAGTCCGCCGATCGAGCGACTGAAGTCAATTCACGCGCTGCGCTTCTGGGAATTTCCATGTGCCGCTCAGGATTTCGGCGCGCGGGCGATAGAATCGCACCATGTAATTCCAGCCCGCCATAGTCGGCAAACAATTCGAAATCTCGCCGTCGCAGCCGCCGAACTGAACGGCGACCGAGCCGTCCGCGTTTTTCTCGGCGGTGATGTTGTTCAGAGAATAGGCATTGTACCGGTTTGGCTCCAAATAGCCCTTGGCGTTGTATACGGTGATTGACCAGAAGCCGTCGACGGGTACGTCCTGAACGTTGAGCTTGTAAACGGCGGCGCCGTCGTTGTTGTCCGGCGTGATGTTGAGATAGAGGGCGTCTTTCTCGGGAAGGCCGCCCCAAAGCATCGCGCTTCCGATCAGGTGACGGACCGGGTCGACCTCGGTCCGACCGCCGAACATGCGCTTATTGTCGAGGATGGTCGTGCCCAACACAAGGAGAGCGTCACGAACCTTCTGCTGGCTGACCGGGTCGAAATTTGGGGTTTCATACTTGCCGGAACTCTTCTGCTCGACCTTGATGGCGTCTTGCAAGGCGTGGACCTGTTTCATGTCTTCGGGGTCTTTTGGATTGGCCAGAATGCGGATTACGAGCGAACCGTAGCGGGTACCCATCTCTTCTCGGGTCATCGTGTAGCGGCCGGCGCCGTAGTAGACCGCATGGGTGTACTGATCCTCATCGATCACCTGCATCGACATGAAGCGGTTGCCGGCATCGGGGAGCGTGATGGTCACCGGCCCCGCGTCGTAGTCGAACACCGCCCCCGAATAGAGAGTGTCGCGGTTGGGACGCACGACAGGCGAGTCGGTTAAATATAGCTCGCGGCTGTGCGAGAGGTGGCCGATGCCACCGCGTTTGACCCTTTTGCCAAAGTACATATCGGTCTCGGCGCGATTGAAGTTGTCGGCGGTGACGGGGACGGCATTGCCGGCTGGCGCTTGCGGAACAGGCTGGGCCCGTCCCGGGTAAGCTGATGCAGCGAAAATCGGCGCCGCGATCAACGCGGATTTAAAGTGGCGGCTTGTGACCATGGAAGCTCTCCGTCCGTCATCCGATGAGGGCGTGCGACGCCGTGTCGGAAAGATCGAGATGTATGAAGTCGTCGAGACCAATTGAGTCACGTCGAAACCCGTAACTCGGTGACGCGAGACCGAAGCGCCATTGCAATCTCGGCACCTATTCCGCGCCAAACTCCAGTCACAGCATAGCGTTGCCGGCTCATCCGTTTCCTCCGTCGCCGCGCCAAGTGTGAAGGAAATGGACTTCTCTCGCTATAACGGATAGACCGGTTTTGGATATCGCAATAACCAACGGTTATCACCGATGCAGATGCAACATATACTTTCGCTCGTCGCGCTTTCGGAGGCTGGCAGCATTCGGTCGGCAGCAGCGAGGCTCGGGCGCTCACAGCCAGGACTGACAAAGAACCTGCGCCAAATAGAGGACGAGTTGGGCGTAAGGCTATTTCAACGGACGTCACGCGGGGTGGTACCAACCAAGATCGGCCAACTCGTTCTGGCGCGAACACGCACAATCGCTACAGATATCCGGCGCCTTCAGGAGGAGGTCGAACAGGCCAAAGGCGGCCAGCATGGCACTGTTTCGGTTTGCGTTTCCCCGCTCGCCGCCACACAAATCATTCCGGCAGCACTTCTCAGCTTTCGCCGACGTTTTCCAGAAGTCGACGTTCAAATCGCCAGCGGGTTGTTTCCTGTTGCTATTGTGCCGCTGCGGGAGGGCCAAACTGACATGGTGATTGGTCCGCGGCCGCCCGCCGACCAATGCCACTCGCTGATCGTAGAACCGCTGGTCACTACGGATATTGTGATCGTGACCAGCAAATCATCGCCGCACGCCAAAGCACGATCAATTGGTGATCTTTCGGACGCAGACTGGATGATGATCGGTTCGCCGGGTGGACCAGGCGACATCTTCGAGCCGGTCTTTCGGGAGAACGGTTTTCGCTCCCCGATCGCACGCACTTCTTCGGAATCTTACCTGGCAGCGTTCGAAATCGTACGGTCTCTCGGCGTGGTCTGCACATTTCCGGGTCGTTTTCTTCGCGAACAACGAGACCGATACCCGGACTTGGTTGTCATTCCAGTACGCGAAACAATTGCCCCTCTTGAAATCTCGCTGCTCACTCGCGCAGACGTACCGCCAACTCCGGCTGCACGGGAAATGGCCGCATGCATTCGTCGGAGAGCGAACACGCTGTATAGGTCCGTCCGAGGCCAAACAAAAAGCAACCCGAAGCGATAACTCCGGTTATCGCGATGCGAAATTTGGGCCACGCGCGTTATCGTTTCCAAAGCTATGGTCGAGCACTGGAGTGAACGCGTCGCTCCTTTCGCAAACCTACGAGGAGCAAGGCCTGTGACCAACATGCAAGGAGTTACACTGTGAACGCAAAGAAGGTCGGACTAGCGGGCGCGCTCGTTGCATTCCTGGCGTCGCCCGCCGGAGCTCAAACTCTGACAGTCGAAAAGGCCCGTGCAATCGTGACGCCGTTTTATGAAGCACTAAACCGCCCCGCGGAGAAAGATGTGGCCAAATTACTCGAACAAGCCACTTCGTCGGACTGGATGTCATGCGGAGGCAACGACGCCTGCTTTCCGCGAGAAAAAGTCATTGGGGGATTTAAGAACCGTGGTGCTATTTTGCCGGACCTAAAATGGGAGATCAAAGAAGTTCTCGTCGCGGGAGACCGGATTATCGTTCGAGGGGAGGGATCCGGAACTCCCTCAGGAACTTTCCTCGGAATTCCCGCTTCTGGGAAAAACTTCAAGATCATGGCGATCGACGTTCACACCGTCGAGGACGGCAAGATAAAACGAACTTATCATGTAGAGGACTGGGCGGGCGCAATGCGGCAGCTGTCTGGAAGCACCTAACTACTGCTGCGTAGAGGCGGGCTGCCTCGCTTGTGAGCAACCGAGTCTGCGATAAGGTCGGTGACGCCTACGCTTCCGAGAGTGGCGACTGGAGCCCGCGGTCCGTTACTTGGCCAATGGGCGCATGTTGAGCGGCACCGGGCGGGCCGCATGCCGTGGTGAGCCCTGAGGGAAGCGAACTGCGCCAAGGCCGTCGGGAACATTATCGCCCCATACTAGAGCTTCGCCGCAGTCGCGCGTCCGTCGTCGACCCAGAGGCCACGAGGTCTGGGCGTCGGCGTAGAGCTTCACGGTAGGTGGCTCGGGAGATGGCACCCACGGACCTTCCCGTCACACGGGTGCTGTTGTCGCAGCTTGGCCACGACCTGATGATACTGGCGGAGGCGCCCGATCAGACAGATTCTCGGTGCGGGCGTAGATGGCTGCTGTGGGGCAGGAAAAGCCACTCGCGGCGCGAAGGCTGAGTGGCCGAGAAGGGTCCGATAAACGGCGTTCAGAATGAGACACCGCCCGACGGGCGACGCGCCGGGCCGGCCGCGGGTTTCGGCCTGGTCTACGTTTACCGGTGCCGAGGCCTATCCTCGGGCGGAACACTCTTTGGTCTTCACCGTCGTCGTGCTTCTCTTGCTCGCCGCGAAAGGTTTCGTGCGCGGCCGCGCCGGTCACACTCGGATGGCGATCCGCGGCATCGACGTTGCCGCCCAGACCATCGGCATTCGCCCGCTACGGACCAAACTGCTCGCGCGCCCTTCGAGATCGACCGCTCGTTCCAGATATCAATGCGAAAGGAGGTGTTGAGAGCGGCGGCGCCGACGACCTTTAAATTGCCATTTTCACATTGCATATTCGACCGATGGCGAGTTCGGAACAGACCGGCGGTGGGCAATGGAGGTGGGCAATGGGTAATGACTCGCGGCAAAAACGGTTTGGCGGGCGCACCGGGCCGAGCGGGTGGCGTTACAATTTTGAGGAGAGTTTTCGCTGTAGATCCGCTGCAGAAACAGCGACGGGTGATTGCCGATACAATTCATGATTGTAACCCCGACGCCCGGCCTCGATCGATTTTTCGCCACCCTCTCGCCGCAGGGACACGTTGGTGGAACAAGGCGGGAACTTGCGGCAGCGCTCCTCTTCGATGTTGCGGGACCTGACCATAGCAAGGCACCGGCAACAATCCTGATGTTTAATAGAAATTGAAGATGATTCGGCGGGCGGCTACGTGATCTTCCGATTTTCGCGTTCCGACGGGTCAGAGGACATCATGTTTCGGGGATCGAAAGAGTATTCGCTCGAGGAGTTGCTGGAGCATCCGGTGCTCGGGATGCAAATGACGAGCGAAGGCATCGATCGCCGTTGCCTTGATCTGATGTTCGATACGGCGAGCGCTCAGCATCGTTTCGCAGAAGCCGAGTATCGCGAACAATTTGCCGGTTCGTTTACGCCTTGAAACTCGACGCAGGCTCATTCTCTGAGTTCTTCTCTTCGATAGCTCCGGAACGCCGCGCTTAGGGGGAGTGTTGGCAGGTCCGACCCCTGCCCGTTCCTCGCCGAGAGGATCGAGTTGGCCGCCCGGAACGAGGCTTGCGATGCTTCATCGACCCTGAATCAGAATAACGGGGTTGCCGTATTCGAGGCGGCATTCGGTCCGGTGGCCGCGGCGAAACTCGCCAAATTGCGGCACGTCAGCGACGATATGCCGGGATCACCCGGCACAAGGCGCGAAACGGCTTCGATTACCGCCTCCCCGACGGGCAGCTGGTGCGTGATCTCGAGACGTTGAAGCGCATTCGTTCGCTGGTAGTCCCGCCGGCTTGGACCGCGGTGTGGATCTGCCTCTATCCGAACGGCCATATCCAGGCGATCGGACGCGACAAGCGCGGCCGCAAGCAATATCGCTATCATCCGCGATGGCGCAAGGTCCGCGACGAATCGAAATACGGTAAGATGCTGGTTTTTGGCCGGGTTCTTCCGACCATCAGAGAGCGCGTCGAGACCGATCTGAGGCGGCGCGGTTTGCCGCGAGAGCGGGTGCTGGCGGCCGTCGTCCGCCTGATGGAGACGACCCTGTTTCGCATCGGCAACACCGAATACGCCAAGGCGAACAAGAGCTATGGCCTGACCACCTTGCGTGATCGCCATGTCGAGATCGAGGGCAGCCGCATCCATTTGAGTTTCCGCGGCAAACACGGCATCCGGCACGAAACGGACATCAAAGATCGTCGGCTGGCGCGCATCGTCAAGGACTGCCGCGACCTGCCTGGATACGAATTGTTCCAATACGTCGACGAGGAGGGGGACCGTCATACGATCGAACTCGGCCGACGTCAATGATTACTTGCGCGAAATCAGCGGCGAGGAGATTACGGCGAAAGACTTTCGGACCTGGGCGGCAACCAACCTCGCCGCTCTCGCCCTGAAGGAGTTCGAGCTGTTCGACACCGAAGCAAAGCGCAAGCGCGCCGTCGTCCGCGCCGTCGAGAAGGTGGCGAAACATCTGGGCAATACGCCGACGATTTGCCGGCGTTGTTATATTCACCCCGCGATTTTCGACGGCTATCTCGATGGCACCCTGCTCATTACCCTGAAGGACCATACGCAAGCCTATCTGGCCGAAAATGTAGTCGGGATGAGCCCTGAGGAGGCGGCGGTGGCCGCATTCCTGCGATTGCGTCTGGGCGAGTTGGAAAAGCAACAGAAGGAGGCGAGCAGCCTGAGAGAGAACGGGCGCAGTCCCGAACGCGGCAGCCGATGGCGTAGCAACGCGGCGGCGCAATGGGAAGCGATGAAACCGGCTCCCCCCGCGATCAGAACGGTCTTTACCTTTTGTGAAAACTTCCAGTGCCCGCCACAATCGTCATCGACGGTCAGGTTACACTGGCAGGTGCCGTGTCCATTATCAGCACAAAGTCGATCGCAGCGACAGCGTCGCGCAACGAGAATGCCACAGCCTGAGCGGAGGTCGCACGCGCGATCTCCTCGGCCGCAACGTCTCTGTGGACGGTCCCCAAAACCCGACCAATATGTGCGCCCGAGGAGCGCGCCGGCGAATACGTCTTACCAAGAAGCGCGCACGTGCCGATGAACTGGTGCTGATCAGCGACAGACAGACCACCGAGACGTCCTTGAAAAGCGGCAAATAGGCCGCGTCGGCCGACAGAGCGTCAGCCGATAGAGGCGCTCCGATGGCGATGTGGCGCTCCAGACGCAGCGTACTCACCAGCAATAAGGCTGCCGCTCCATCGAGTTCGTTGCGGCCGGCGACGCAGACGATACCGGACAAACCTCCCGGTTTCGGGTCAGCTGCGTGCTCCAGCGCGGCAGTGGCATCTTCATCTTCCAACAGGTTTTCGACCATGGACGCGATCGCGCTCTCGAACGTAGCGCGGTCTTCGGAAGACAGAACGCCGCGGTCGCTGTCAGCCTGCGCTCTCGCTAAAGCGGGTATCGCAACCTCGTCGAAAAATACGGTCAAAGAGCTGTTCTTCGCGAACTCTTCGGCTTGCTCCGTCGCTTCCTCGGGATCGTTCGCCAGAATACGCTGGTAAAACGTCTCCGCCGGCGTCAGCACTGGTTCGCTGCCGAGCATCACGTTTAGGAATTGAAGCTGCGGCACGTGTCGGCCGAGGACCACCAGACACACGGTTATCGGGGTCGAAAGCAGGAGCCCGATCGGCCCCCAGAGCCAAGTCCAGAACGTAGCTGCGGCAATTAGCGCCACCGAAGACAGACCGGTCGTTCCGCCATAGACCAGGGGTTCCACGAGGTTCGCTACCACGAGCTCGATGCCGACAAACAGCAGAGCAGTCCAAACAAACAGCATCCAGTCAGGAGCAACGGCAATGGCTAATGCCAGCGGGAACGCCGCGGCAATGACAATCCCGAGATACGGGATGAACCGCAGCAGAACTACCAGGATGCCCCACAGCGCCGCGTTCGGGATGCCGATCAGCGTCAACCCGATCCCGATCGGCAACCCGCAACTGATATTGACGACGAGCTGAGACAGTAGGTAGCGGCTAATCCGTTGAGCCGCATCGTTCATCGCTTCGGTAGTACGGTGCAGGTCACGCCTTCCGGCGAGCCGCAGCAGCCGATCCCGAAGATCTTCCCGCTCGAGCAGGATCATGATGACGAAGACAATGACCAATCCGCCCGCCGCCATCGGCTGGAGCAACGGTCCGATAATGCTTTGAACTATCTGCAGCGGTCCTGGTTCAGGTTCCACTAGTTGGACAGGTGTTGGTTTGGCAGCTGGAGGCTCGGAAGCACCGGTAGCGGAAGGGGCGCTCTCTGGCGCCCTCGAAAGCTCCTTACTGAGCTCACGGAACATCTCTGTCGCCCGACGGAAGACGCCGCCGCCGGGTACCAGTCCGGGAAGCGACCGGATTTTGGTTTCTAGGTTGTATCTATATTCCGGGAGCTGTTGCGCCAGTGAGGATACCTCCCCCACCACGACCGCGGCGAATCCGGCGATTGCCATGAAGGCGAGCAGTGCAGTGAAGCCGACCGCGGTGACCCGGCCCACCCCCACCCGGCGGAGCCATCGCACTGCCGGCGCCAGCAGAAAGCTCAACAGGATCGCCAGCGTAATTGGGACAAAAACTTCGCGGGCGAAATAAAGAATGCCTATGACCGCCGCCGTGGCCAAAATGGCCATCATCCCGAATACGGCCCGTGGTAGGTCGGTGCGGGCGCGGCCGTCGAACTCGGGAGTCTGATCGGCCATTTTCGTCACCCGCGATTCGGTTACGGCGGCGGCACGCTTGCCGCCCAGATCTCTCACCAAGCCCGCCGTTCCGCAGCTACCGAGTATCGGGCTCTACGCTGGCCGCCTGGCGTGCTCACCAGCCCGATGCGGAACCCACAGTTCAGCGGCGGTGGATCAAATAGGCTAGTCCGTAACCGATTGCGCCGGCGACGAGCAAAGCGGTGACGGGTTGCTCCGCCGCATATTGGCTTATGAAGTCGCCGGCTCGGGAGCCCTGCTGATAGAGGTTTGTCGCCGCTTGCGATGCCTGGTTGCCGGCTTCGCGTGCGGTACCTTGCACCAACTCCCCGGCTTGAGCCATCGCTTGTCTGCCGGCCTCGGTAGCCTGACGCGCCAATGTGGCGGCACTGGCCTGGGCGTCTTGCATCATCTCCTTGCCCTGATCTAGCCTGCCTTGCATGGCCGTTCCCGCCTGCTTCGCGGCATCGCTGGCCATCGTACCGACTTTCTCGGCCGTCTCGGACACCCGGTCCTGAATCCGCTGCTCGTCCATTCTCTCCTCCAACGCGCATCACACCGTCGCGCTATACAACACTGGGCGCGGCGAAACGCTCCCCCGGCTCAAACTTATTCGGAGCTCAAACTATTCGGGACTCGAACTATTCCGGGCTCAAGCTTATCGGTGCAGGGCGCGTTCGAGTTCGTCCTTGTTCATCCTCGACCGCCCGGCGATATTCCGCCGCTTCGCCTCTTCATAGAGCTGCGACCGGGTAGGTTCCCTCCCGCTTCCTTGCTTGTTGCGGTCCTTCTCGGTAGCACCACGCCGCTCCCGAGCCTTGGTACGCTGTAAATTCCGGCGGTTCTTCTCCTTGCTCTCATACTTGGAAGCGCCCGCTTCGTGCAGCCCGATCGCGACCGCCTGTTTCGGGTTCTTGACCTCGTTGCCGCGGCTGGTTTTGAGCTCCCCATGCTTGAACTCGTGCATGACGCGCTCGACAGTTTCCTTTTGTGCCTTCGATTGGTGAGTGGCCATTGCCTACCTCGCTCTATTAGATCCTTTGCGAAAATCGTTGTCCGGTAATCATTAGTTCCGGGATCAGAGTTGAAAAAACCGGCCCGATCGCTGGCCAGGGGAACCGTCGCGTAACAAGGGCTGTTGGCAGAACGTCAATCAACGGTAGAGGAGTGATACCGTGCCGAAAATCCATTTAACTGCAGCTGTCGCGTTGGCACTGGCCACCGCCGCCCCGGTAGCGTACGGACAAACCGCCACAACCCACGAAACGCGCGCTCTGGCGGCGAGTGAGGCGATGCCTCACAGCATCCAGACGGACGAGATCCGCGCCAGCAAAATGATCGGCAGCGCGGTCTACGATGTGCAAAACCGCAAGATCGGCAGTGTCTCCGACGTGGTCCTCAATAAGGATGGCAAAGTCGACGCGGTCGTCATTGATGTCGGCTCTTTCCTCGGAATGGGAGGCAAAGACGTCGCGCTCCTACCCAGTGACATCAAGACCGACAACAACCGGCTGACGCTCGACCGCACGAAAGAGCAGTTGCAGCAGATGGCAAAATATAATCTCGAAAATCGGAATACCGGTGCCGGCAGTTCGACGTCACCAGTGCAGGGTGGCAATCTCCACAACGGCAACGGTACGACCACCGGTCGTTAACGTCTGCAACGAATCGGGCGTGGACCGGGCGGATCTCCTCCCGGTCCACTGCATTTACAGAGGGAGGGAACCAGCGCCGAGTGGCCGCGTTATCGCCCTGGGCAATTAGCGACGGGCGGTAGAACGAGATATGTCGAGCGAGAACTGCATGCACCGCGGGAGCGTCAGTTGCAACAGACGCTCCGATTTGCATTTCGCGAATGTCTCGCTGCGGCGAGCGTTTCGTCTCAGCGTGCGGCGGATTGCCGGGTATCTGGAAAATGGTCAACTGCGAGGTCTTGTCGTTGCTCGGCGATGTCGCGGTCGGCGATGAGGGCCCAACCCTGCATCTCCATGCCGTTCTCGGCAAAGCCAATGGTAGTGTCGTCGGCGGCCACCTGATCGAGGCATATGTCCGTCCGACCCTGGAAGTGATCTTGATCCAGCCGCCGAGCTATCTGCGCAAACGCAAGGATCCCGAAACCGGGCTCGCCCTGATCGACATCGCTTGATCGACTTCGGCTCAGCAGCCTGCCCGTGATAATATTCGTCGAACCGATCTGCGGCGAGACGAGGAGTCGGGCAATGGCGAAGACGCGCGGAACCGGACTGCTGATGGTATGGACCGATATCGATCCGCAGTTCGAGGTTGAATTCAACAATTGGTATGACGAGGAGCACTTGCCGCGGCTGCTCGAAGTCCCGGGCTTTCTCAGCGCTGGGCGCTACGTTGCGGTCAAGGGGGCGCCGAAGTACCTTGCCATGTATGAGCTCGAGGACCACAACGTGCTGCGCAGCACGGCCTACCTCGACACGGTCAAGTATCAGCCCTCGCCGCAGCGCACCAAGGTGGGGACGAGCCGGATCGGCCGCAATTTTCTGCGCAACCTATATCGCCAGATCTTCCCGGTGCACACCGACCCAATCGAGCAGACCGTCGAGATGGCGCCCTTCCTGCAGATGGGGCGGATCGACGTGTCGTCCTCCATCGAGGAAGAATTCAACGCCTGGTACAACACGGCTTATATCCCTGGTTATCTGGCGGTGCCGGGGTGCCTAGGCGCCCGACGCTTCGTCGCGGTCGAGGGCCAGCCCAAATACCTGACGGTCTATGAATTCGAGCACGCCCGGGTGTCGGAGAGCGAGACCTGGAGCCGCGCCCGCCTCAGCAACCCGTGGACGAGGCGGGTGCACCCCCATCTGCGGCACGACGAAGGATCGCCGGGCGTTTATCAGCGCGTGTCCCCAGGGAAATAACACGATCTATGCGGGATCGCCGGTATCGGGAACGAGACCCGCGCACCCGATGCCGTAGACCGCGCAGGTCTCGTCATTGTCCGAAGTGTCGCCGCTGATCCCGACGGCGCCGACGATCTCGCCGGCCTTGTCGCGGATCAACACGCCGCCGGGCACCGGCACGATGCGCCCGCCCGAAGCGACACTCAGCGCCTGGATGAAGGCAGGGTTGCCGGCGGCGCGGCGGGCGAACTCGCGTCCGCCAAACCCCATCCCCAACGCGCCCCAGGCCTTGCCGCCGGCGATCTCGGGCCGCAACAGGCTCGACCCGTCCTCGCGCTTTAGCGCGGTGAGGTGACCGCCGGCGTCGAGCACCGTTACGGTCAGCGGCTTGAACCCGAGTTCGCGGCCCTTCTCCAACGCCTTGTCGACGATGATCGAGGCCTGCGCGAGTGTGAGCGACATTTTTGTTCCCAGTCCTCAGTGCGCGGTCTGGCGGATCAGCTCGGCCCAGCGGTCGAGAACCGGGAGGATTTCGTCGCGGTTCGCCGAAGGCAGGCTGACCACGACGCGGGAGATCCCTTGATCGCGGTAGCGCTTTAGGCGATCCAAATTCTCCGGGACGCCCCATATCGTCACTGAAATCGACGCTGGGTCCCGCCCGGCCTCGTTCGCCATTTCCCTGAACTCCGGCAAAAACTCGGTCACATCGGCGTAGTGCGCCCGGCTCGCATTAGGGATCCAGCCGTCGCCGTAGCGGATCGCGCGGCGCGCGCTGTGCGGGAAGGCGCCGCCGACGACGATCGGCGGGTGCGGTTTCTGCACCGGCTTCGGCCAGGTCCGCATCTTCGGAACCTCGACGATCTCGCCGTGATATTCGGGCTCGGACTTCGCCCAGATCTCCTTCATCGCCTCGATCTGCTCGCGCATCTTCTTGAAGCGGGTCGTGAAGACAGTACCGTGGCTCTCGATCTCGTCCTGGTTCCACCCGCCGCCGATGCCGAACAGAAACCGCCCGCCCGAGACTTGGTCGATCGAGGCGACGAGCTTCGCGGTCTGGATCGTGTCGCGCTGAATGACGAGGCACACCCCGGTCCCGACCTTCAGGGTCTTCGTCACCATCGCCGCCGCCGTCAATGTGACGAACGGGTCCATCACGTCATAGTACTGCTTGCCGAGCTCTCCGCCGCCTGCCGGCGGGGTTTTGCGCGTGCTCGGAATGTGCGAGTGCTCGGGCGCCCAGACCAACTCGAAGCCGCGCGCCTCCAGCGCCTGGCCGAGCTCAGCCGCGGTCATCGAGTAATCGGTGAAAAACATCGCCGCGCCAAAATCCATCATCCCTCTCCCGTACCGGTGATAGTGCAAGCTTACCCGCTATCCCTCACCTCCGGCCAGCCTTGCGAAGATACAACCTTCACTTGCATCCGATATTACCGTTCGCTGAATCTGCAGCGAATTTACAGCGAGATCTCTCGTTCAGGTTGAAAACCTCCAACCATCGGCCCGTGTGGTGATTCACCAACTACGCGATGGTACAACGCAATTACGGCGATTTTATACGGATAGGTCGCCCCAGCTCGTCACCCGCTCGATGCGGATGGCGATGACCGGGAGGCCGGCGAGTTCCATCCCCTGATACTGGCGGTAGCGCGACCGGAGCAACTCCTGCGCCCGGTCGTGCTCAGCGTCGTCGGCCAGGATCTCGGCCGGGCCGCGCAGCATGACCCAGCCGAGCCGGGTCCAATCCTCGTCCCAGCGGTCGGCGACAAAAGCTGCAACCGGGTTCTCGGCGATGTTCCGCAAGCCGCTTCAATGTCCTGAAGTCGCCCTTCGGCTTCTGATCGATCGTGATGTAGAGCGCGCCCTCGCTGACAGCAAAGCAAACCGGCACGAGATGCGGCGTTCCCCGCGCATCGGCGGTCGCCAGATGACCGACCCGGCGACTGGCCTAGAAAGCGGGCTTGGGCCTCGGACAGCATGCGAAAATTTTGCACGACTTCGGCCCCGCTGGCCAGACGCCTCCGTCCGTGCCAAGCTCGCGGATCTCCTCAAACCGACGAGGCTCGCCATGAAGATCGAGCGCATAGACCATCTGAACCTGACCGTCGCCGATATCGACCGCAGCGTGGAATTCTACAAGCGGGTGCTCGGCATGCAGGCCGAGAGCATGGGCGAAGGCCGCGCTGCGCTCTATTTCGGCCAGCAGAAGATCCATCTCGATGTCGCCGCCGGCGCGATGGCGATGAGCGGCGAAAAACGCATGCCGGCCCATATCTGCTTCATCACCGAGACACCGATAAGAGAGGTCGCGGCCCATCTCGAAACCTGCGGCGTGCTGGTCCGGATGCAAGGTCCGCGCGCCGGCGCGATCGGCACGATCCAATCGGTCTACATCGACGACCCGGACCAGAACTCGATCGAGATTTCGACCTACTGAGCCGACCTCACAGGCCTCGCTGAGCTCATCGCGCCCCCTGAAAGCCCCTCTCCCACCGGGTCTGCGTGGTGGATCTCGGTGATTATCTGCCGCCGCAGCGGGGCCACGAGGTTTTCCATTGCCTCCTCGTCGGCCCGGGATGCGACTGGCTCACCTCGGCCCGTAGGGGTTCTTCCCCTTGCGCAGCATCATGCGGATTGGCGTGCCGGGCAGCTCGAATTCCCGGCGCAATGCGTTGACGAGGTAGCGCCGATAGGAATCGGGGAGATCGCCGGGCTTCGAGGCGAACAGGGCGAAAGTGGGAGGCCTGGTATTGACCTGCGTGATGTAGCGCAAGCGAAGCCGCCGGCCCGCGACGAGCGGCGGCGGATGGAGCTGTTGGACCGTCGCCAGCCAGCGATTGAGCTCTGCGGTGCCGACCCGCCGGTTCCACACCTCGCCGGCAGCCGAGACTGCTTTCATCAATGCATCGAGGCCGTATCCGGTCAGCGCCGAGACTGGGACGACGGCGACGCCCTGAAGCTGCGGCAGCGACACCGATAGCCGCTCGCGCAGGTGTTTCAGCAGCGCCGCGGGTTCTTCGACTGCGTCCCATTTGTTGAGTGCTAATACCACTCCCCTGCCCTCATTCTCGACGAGCCGGGCGATCGTCAAATCCTGCCGCTCCAGCGGCTGCAATGCGTCGATGACCAGGATCACTGTCTCGGCGAAACGGATCGAGCGCAGTGCGTCACTAACCGAAAGCTGCTCGAGCTTGCCTTCCACTCGCGGCTTGCGGCGCAACCCCGCGGTGTCGACAAGCCGCAGAGGATGGCCCTGCCAGATCCAATCGACGGCGATTGCATCTCGGGTAATCCCGGCCTCCGGACCGGTCAACATCCGTTCCTCGCCGACCACCTGGTTGACCAATGTAGATTTTCCGACGTTCGGCCGCCCGACAATCGTGAGCTGCAAGGGTCTTTGTGGCCCGCTCGACGCCGATTCGCCCTGCCGGGAAAAAGGCTCCAGACGGTCGTAAAGCTCTCCCAAACCCTCGCCGTGCTCCGCCGAGACCGGCACCGGATCGCCGAGACCGAGACGGTAGGCCTCGCCGATGGCAGGCAGCACCGCGCGGCCTTCTGCCTTGTTCGCCAACAGCACCACCGGCTTGCCCGACCGGCGCAGCCAGTCGGCGAAATGTCGATCGGCCGGGGTAATGCCCTCGCGCGCGTCGATGACGAGGAGCGCCACATCCGCATCGGCGAGCGCGCGCTCCGTCTGCTCCTGCATCCGACCGGCCAGCGAGCCGGACGCGGCTTCTTCGAGCCCAGCAGTGTCGACCACCCGGAAGGTCAGATCGGCGATCCTTCCCTCGCCTTCTCGGCGGTCGCGCGTCACTCCAGGGGTATCGTCGACCAGAGCCAGTCGCCGCCCGACGAGCCGGTTGAACAAGGTGGACTTGCCGACATTGGGGCGGCCGAGTACCGCGACCGCAAAGCTCATCGGCGGCGGCCTGGCGCCGGCGATCGCGTCAGCGGTAGGCAGACAGGCTCGCGTCGTCGGTCAGCAAATACAGAGAGTTGTCGGCGATCACCGGCCCGAGGTAGCCACCGGCCGGCATCTCCACGCGCCCGAGCGGCTCGCCGGTATAGGGCGAAACCGATACCGCATCGCCCGCCGAAGACAATACGATGAGCCGATCGCCGCCCAGGACCGGACCGGCCCAAGTCATCGGGTCCTTCTTTTTCTTCTCGTCCTGATAACTGGGAAACTGGCGCACCCAGCGAATCTTGCCCTCGTTGCGGGTTAGGCATATCAGCTCGTTGTCGTTCGACAGCACATAAACATAATCACCGGCGACCCACGGGCTATGAATGCTGCCGAAGTCTTTCTCCCAAGCCCGCTCCCCGGACCTCAGATCGATTGCCGCAAGGCGCCCGCTATGGCTCGCGGCAAAGACCCGGCCGCGATCGAGGACGGGCCGGCCACGAATGTCGGCCAGGCTAGAAACGGCGTTGACGCTGCGGGTATTGGAGAAATTGTCCGACCACAGCGGCCGGCCGGTTTCCACGGTCAGCGCATAGAGCTCACCGGAGGAATAGGCCGCCACGACGACCTCGCCTTCGACGGCGGGGCTAGCGCTCCCAAGCAGGCTCGCCGTTTCCGGAATTGCATTGTGATTCCACAGGCGCCGCCCGTCATCGGCGGCGAGCACGACCAGCTCGTTTTCGACGGTAACCACAAAGACCCGTCCATCCGAGACTGTCGGCCCGCTGCGCACCGGGCCGGCAACGCTGGTCTTCCAGATCACCCGGCCGTCCGCCGGATCGAGTGCCAGGACCTGCGCATAACCGGTCGAGACGTAGAGGCGGTCGTTCCAATACGCCACGCCGCCGCCAAACGAAGTGCCGCGCTCGTCCTCGGGCTTGAGATCGAGCTGCCAAACCCGGTTGCCGGTCGCGGCATCGACGGCGCTGATCTGGACCCCTCCATCCATCGCGTAGACCCGGCCTTTGGCAATCACCGGCTGCGACAGCACTCGCGTGTACCGGGAAGCACCCTCGCCGATGTTGGTGCGCCACGCTTGGGTGAGCGTGTCCGGCAGCGCAAGGTGCTGCATCGCATGGTTCGGGTAGCCGCCGGGTTCCGGCCACTCCGCATTGACGACGGGCGGCGGCAGGGTGATCGGGATTTTCGCCACGTCCGGATCGGGATCGAGCTGCCGGTCGAGGCTGAGAACCGAAATGCGCTCGCCCGGCAATGGCTGCTTCTTGTCACCAAACAAGCCGCACCCGGCCAGTCCGAGGAAGACCAACAGCAACAACACGATCGCGAATCGGAACATTGGCTACCAAAAAAAGGCGGCGGGCGGAGCTGTGGCACCAAGGCATCCTCCGAACCACCAAATCGGTTTAGGAGGCGAGAGCCGCGGCCATTTCGGCGGCTCGGGCGCGCGTCCCTTGCGGTGCCGCGAGATCATCGGCAAGGGTCTTGTAGACTTCGAGAGCGCCGCTCTTGTCTCCAGCTTCGAGCCGAGCCGCCGCCGTCAGTTCGAGGGCGGTGGAGCGCCATGGATTGCCGGGCGACGTCATCGGCGCCAAGCGATCGATTACCGAGTGCGGATCGGCTCCCGGCAAGCTCTGCATGACCGAGAGCAATGTCGCGAGTTCGCGAAAGACCGCATCGAGGCCGCCCTTCGCGGCGATACGATCATAGGCGGCCGCCGCACCCTTGCGGTCGCCTGATTTCGCCAGCAGCTCGGCCTCCTCGAACGAGGCGAGGGTGGCGTATCCCCCGCCCTCCCGCGCCACGAGCGCGAACACATTGGCTGCTTCGGCGTCTTTTCCTTCGCGCACCAGGGACAGCGCCGAGGAATAGCGCATCGACTGCGCGCGACGCTCGGAAAGCTGGTGGTCTCGCCAAGCCACGATGCCGCCGGCGGCGACCAGCACAAACACCGCCAACGCCACGATGTAGCGCCCGTACCGCGACCAAAGCTTGAGCAGGTTGTCTCGACGGAGTTCTTCGTCGATCTCGCGGAAAATGTCGCTCACAAAAGCCCCGGTCGGCCCCCGCCTAAACCACCCCGCCTGAACCGCCTCAGCTTAGCGGCTCGTTCGGCCGGAAGCAAACCGAGACACCAGCTCCGTCGGGAGGACCGCTATCAGACGGCTGGACGCCACCGCCGGAATCGTGAACACTACGTGACGGCGGCAAACGGCGATGGGTAGCGATGAGCCGAAAAAGTGCGACGGTGCTGGCACTCGCGGATTTCCGGACAAAGCATCGCACGCTGTATTTCACCCGCCACGAACTCAACCAGCTCCTCAGCCTTTACAGCCGGCATGTTGCCCGCGGCGTGTGGCGCGATTATGCGATCGACCACCGCGACGGCATGGCGTTGTTCTCGGTTTTTCGTCACACCCACGAAGCGCCCGCCTACAGCATCATAAAAACCGCCGCGGCGCCAAATCGACCGGCCGAGTTCCTTGTTCAAAGCGGGCGCCAGAGGCTGCGCGCCTCGCCTAGCCTGCCCGAAGCCCTCGAGTTCTTCCAGACCCGGCTCAGCCTCGTCCTCGCCGAGGGCTGAGGGCCGCCGCTAGGCGGCGTCAATGCGCGCACCGCGGGCGCGAGGTTAGCCAAAGCACCGCGTGGAAGATCCGGTCGTAGCTCGTCGCTCTACGCATGCAGGGGCTGGAGTCCCAGTTACTCGTCGGCGGGGAAGACGACCTCGACGCGGCCCAGCGGGCCGAAATCTGCCACGATATGTGTGCCGCGCTTGGTGAACACCATGCCGGTCCACGAACCGGTCGTGACAAAGGTACCGGCCTTCGCCCCGCCTCGGCCGTTCATCAGATTGACGAAGTCGACGAGCGCCGCGATCGGATCGCGGGCGGCGCCTGCGGCGCTGTCGGCAAAAGGCTCGCCATCCTCGGTTACCATGATCGCGGTCTGGCCGAGGTCGAGCTTCTCCCAGTCCGGCACCGCCGCCCCATGGACCAGCCCGCCATTCGAAAAATTATCGGCCAGTATCGAGAGCCGGTCGAGCGAGCGTGGATCCGAATAGCGGGAATCGACGATCTCGATAGCCGGATGCATCGCCGCTCCCGCAATGACCTCGGCACGATCGTAAACCGCGGCGCGGGCCGGAAGATCGCGGCCGAGTCGGAAGGCGATCTCGGCCTCGATGCCGATGAGCCTGAGCTCCCCGGCGTCGTAAGCTGCCGGGCTCGGGCGAACCATTTTCATCCAGATCGGGGCGCAGAACGCGGCGCTGTTTGCGGACGCCGCACCGACCTTCCACCCGCCGATCGGCTCTCCGAGTTGGCGGATCACCGCTTCTTGGATCTCATAGGCGTCGGCGTCCGATTGCGGCCGACAGCTCGGCGGCAATTCGTGAACCGGCGCCCCGCCGCGCGCCGCGCAAAGCAGGCGGGCGGCTTCTTCGCAGTGCTCTTTGAGCATTTGACTGTCCTCGGCTTCGACCTTCCCCGCCCGATGTTACGCCGCCGGCACGAGATCGGACAGCACCGAGCCGAGATACGCCACAGCCGCCGCGACGCCGCCGGCCCGGTGCGGGATCCCGGCGCGGTGCAGCCCCATCTCGACACCCGCCAAGGTGCCGCACAGCATCAGGTCGTTGAAATGCCCGAGATGGCCGACGCGGAACACCTTGCCGCGCAATTTGCCGAGACCGGTGCCGAGCGACATGTCAAAGCATTCGAGGATTATCTCGCGCAGCCGGTCGGCGTCAAACCCGTCGGGCACGAGGATCGCGGTCAGTGAGTTCGAATGCTCGCGCGGATCGGCGCACAGGACTTCGAGACCCCAGCCGGCGACCGCCCGCCGCGTCGCCTCGGCGTGCTTGGCGTGGCGATGGAACACCGCCGGGAGCCCTTCCTCGTCGAGCAGCATCTTCAATGCCTCGCGCAACCCGAAGAGCAAGTTCGTCGCCGGCGTGTACGGGAAAAAGCCGGTGCGGCCGGTCTCGAGCATCGCCTCCCAATCCCAGTAGGAGCGCGGCAGCCGCGCTGTCTTGTGCGCCGCCATCGCCTTTTTCGAGACGGCGTTGAAGCCGAGCCCCGGCGGCAGCATCAGCCCCTTCTGAGACCCGCCGACGGTGACATCGACCTTCCATTCGTCATGGCGATAATCGATCGAGGCGAGCGAGGAGATCGTGTCGACCATGTAGAGGGCCGGGTGATGGGCGCGGTCGATCGCCTCGCGGATCTCGGCGATCCGGCTCGTCACTCCGGTCGAGGTCTCGTTGTGGACGACACAGACCGCCTTCAGACGATGCTCGCGGTCGGCGGTCAATTTCTCCTCGACTAGTGCCGGGTCGACACCGTGGCGCCAGTCGCCCGGCACAAATTCGACCTCGAGCCCGAGCCGCGTCGCCATTTGCCGCCATAAGGTCGCAAAGTGCCCGGTCTCGAACATGATCACATGGTCACCCGGCGACAATGTATTCGATAGCGCCGCCTCCCACGCCCCGGTCCCGGAAGACGGGTAGATCACCACGATGTCTTCGGTCTGGAACACCCGCTTCATGCCGGCGACGACCTCCTGCCCGAGCGCGGCAAATTCCGGTCCGCGATGATCGATCGTCGGCATTGCGATCGCCTGCAACACCCGGTCGGGGACATTGGTCGGCCCCGGGATCTGCAGGAAATGGCGGCCGGTATGGGCAGGGACGGTATTTTTCATCGCGAAGGGTTCCTTCCTCCTCGGCAGGTCCAGTGTGGGCGTGAAATACGATTGCGACAAGGCATGCGATCCTAAGACACAGGCCCGCTCCCGCTCGATGCCGCCGGGCACCAACTCGGGCGCGCGCCTGTTCCACCTGTTTAGCAGGGAGAGGGGCGAATTTAGCGCCGACCTCTGGCCGGCATCCGTTTCGCCTGCGACCGGAAGAGAGGGTGACAGAGGGTGCGAATGAGGCGGCTCGTGATCGCGGCAGCGATCCTGCTGACCCACGGACAACCGTCAGAGGCGTTGCTTCTTTGGAATTGGAGCTATAGCGGCACGGGAGTTTCCGCCTCGGGCACCTTTACGACGAACGAGGCGCCGGACGAGGCCGGCTTCTATCAGATCGTCGGGATCACCGGCGTCGACAATGGGGTGACGATTACCGGCCTGCAACCGACGGGCACGGCGATCCCAGGGAATGAGCCGTATGCGGTCGACAACCTGGTGAGCGCGGCCGAACCGCATTTGACTGCGCACGGGTTTGGTTTTTCGCTGGCGAACGGCAACTACGCCAATCCGTTCTACAAAGCCTCGATCTACTACGAGTATCTATCGGTGCCGCCTTATGTAAATGGCGCGGGCCCCGAGAGGCCGGTATCGTTCTCGGCCGCCGTTGTGCCGTAGCGAGCGCAGCGTCACTCATGCTTGTGAGCCCAGTCAGCCTCGCCCGAATATTTTCCGCCGGCAAACCGTAACCCACTCCGCCCGCCGGCATTCTTCACAAAGATGTGCTTTCCGTCGTCGCCGCGGAGCGGCGTAGCCGATCAAGTGACGAACTGGGGTGGCCATCCGACCCACATCGGGTCACTCCGTAGGCTGCCAGAACTCCTTCGACAAAGTAGGCTTCGCTTTCGCCGGGCCAGGGCGGCATCGTCGCGCCGATCACGTCGAGCCGCTCGTCGCCGTCGCAGCGGAATTGGAAATGTGTGCCGGTCGGTATCGTAAGCGATATGCCGGGGTTGAGATCGATGATCTCCTCCTGCTCGCCGAGCTTGCGCCATAAGCGCCCCGAACCGGAGAGAATGTACCAAACCTCCTCGACCGTGCGGTGCGCCACCGGTTTCGCAATGGCTCGCGGCGGCAGCGTGAATACCGCGAGGCCGCCGCGGGTAGCCTGGCACAGGACACGGACTTCCGAGCCATCGGGGGCAACCGCGTCGGGTGCGCTACTGATGCACTTGTTCTCAAATCCCAAACCGGTGCCCCTCATACGGCCGCGTAAGCCGGTGTTGCCTTCGCGGCGAGGTCCATCACCTCTCGGCTTCCCGGCGAAAGCCGGGATCCATCCTGGCGATGGGCCCCGGCTTTCGCCGGGGAGGCGAGGCTAGGGACGCTGCCTTTTCGAATGCCACCAGGAGCGCTTTGCAACGCAGATCAGGCCAGCCCGTAGAGCTTCGCCGCGTTGTCCCGCGTTAGCTTCTGCCGCATTTCCGGCGACAAATTCTTCATCTGGCGCTCGATTGCGGCGCGCGAATTGGGCCAGACGCTGTCGGGGTGCGGGTAGTCCGACGCCCACAGCAGGTGCCCGTCGCCGAAGAACGGGATCAGCGACATCGCCGCCTCGTCCTCCTGGAACGTTGCGTAGATCTGGCGCTTGAAGAGTTCGCTGGGCTTGGTTTCGAGCGCGCGCCGCCCTTGTCGGCCCAGAACTCCGTGGCTTCCCACAGCCGCCAATGGCGGTAGTCGAGCTCCTGCACGAGCCAGGGCAGCCAGCCGGTGCCGGCCTCGGCCATGACCATCTTTAGCCGCGGATGGCGCTCCAGAATACCCCACGCGAACAGGTCGACAAACGGTTCTAGGAAATTGTTGAGGAAGCCCTTGGTGTTCTCGAACACGCTAGCGGCTTTGCCGGCGGCGCGGCTACCCGGCACCGGCAGGAACACAGTGATGTGCCAGGAGAGGATGATGCCGGTTTCTTCGAGCAGCGACCAGAGCGGCTCCCACGCCGGGTCGTCGAGCTTTGGCGTGATGTTGGCGATCATCAGATTGACCTGCCGCACGCCGCCCTTGGCGGCAAGCCGACGCACTTCCGCCACCGCCCTGTCCGGCGTTTCCGGCAGCATCGGGACGCCGATCAGCCGGTTCGGCGCCGCCGCGCAGAATTCCAAGAGCCAGTCATTGTAGACACGGTAGCATGCCTCGCGCAGCACCGGGTCGTCGGTCGAGATCTGGAAGATCGGCCCGAAGATGACCTGCGTCTCGACCCCGTCGCGGTCCATATCGGCAAGCCGCAACTCGGCGACCGCCGGGCGTCTGGCGCTCTGATCGTATATCCGGGCGCGGTCGAAGGCGTTGTATAGCGGCTTGACCGGCCGCGCGCCGTCGGTCGCAGTCTGCTTTCCGGACCAGCTGCCCCAGACCTTGCCGTCGCAGATCCACACGGCCTGACCGTCGCGCTCCTCGATACGAGGCGCCCGATCACGCAATGCGGCCGGCAGCCGCGTCAGCCACAAATCCGCCGGCAATTGCCCCAGATCCATATGGTCGTCGCAAGAAATCAGCCGATCCGCCATTTTGTCCTCCTCACCCCGAACGTGGTGCCGGTGTTTTATCACATTTCACGGTGGGTTGTGACGTGTCGGCTTCTCCGCATGGGCTCCGCGGTGCAGCCAGGTCACCGACGCGAATGCGCCGAGCCACGACCCCGTCGCGGCAAACAGGACGTAGACCGCATTTTCGGTGTAACTGATCACCGCGAAGGCCGACAGCAGGTACCAGATGGCGCTCCAGTTCGCCGCCCGGAAGCGGCGCCTGCCGCTCACGGCCGCATTGAAGAATACGTATGCCGCGTCGGTTGCGGCGGTGGACGCGAGCACGCCCAACGCGATGAGTGGATGGACGCCAAGGATCATGACAGGGGCTCCGTGGTCTGGACGTGTCCCGAGGGATCACGCCAGACGGGTTGTCGACTTGTTTAATATCGATAGCGGTTGACGCATGTCTGCGGAGCCGCGTCTGATTGGCAAGGACTGGTCCCTTTGAGAAAGCACATGCCGCTCGACGACATCCCCGGCTCCCCCCTAGAAGCCCGCTTGCGCCGCGAGATGCAGGGCGAGGTGCGGTTCGACGCCTTCAGCCGTGGGCGTTACGCGACCGATGCGTCGATCTACCAGATCGAGCCCCTGGGCGTGGTCGTGCCGCGGAGCCGCGGGGATGCGGCGGCGGCGATTGCGATTGCGCGCGACGAGGGGGTGCCCGTATTGCCGCGCGGCGGGGGCACCTCACAATGCGGGCAGACCGTGGCGCGGGCGCTCGTCGTCGATTGCAGCAAACATCTCGACCGGGTGATCTCGGTCGATGTCGAGGGTCGGCGGGCGCGGGTCGAGCCGGGGGTCGTGCTCGACCGGCTCAACCGGCAGCTGCGCAAGGATAAGTTGTTCTTTCCGGTCGACCCGTCAACGGCGAGCCGTGCGACGATCGGCGGCATGACTGCGAACAACAGCTGCGGCTCGCGGTCATTGCGTTACGGCAACATGGTGCACAATGTGCGCGGGGTCGACGCGCTGCTCGCCGACGGCACCGCGGCGTGGTTCGGCGAGGTCCCGGGCAATTTCGACGATAACGCCGCGCCGGAGCGTTATCGCGAGCTGGTGACCCGCATGCGCGTTCTGCACCGGCGCGAAGCCGACGAGATCGAGCGGCGCTTTCCGAAGGTGCTGCGGCGGGTCGGCGGCTACAACATCGACAGCATCAGCGACAGCGGCCACAACATGGCGCGCCTGCTCGTCGGCTCCGAAGGCACGCTCGCCTTCTTCAACGAGATCGAGCTGGAATTGCAGCCGATCCCGGCGCACCGGGTGCTCGGGATCTGCCATTTCCCGAGTTTCTACGGCGCGATGGCCGCAACCCGGCCGATCGTCGAGCTCGGCCCCAGCGCGGTCGAGCTGGTCGACCGCACGATGATCGATTTATCGCGCGACATCCCGATGTTCCGCCCCGTGGTCGAGCGCTTTGTGCAGGGGGAGCCGGCCGCGCTGCTGCTGACCGAATTCGCCGGCGACGATCCGCCGGAAAACCTGCGGCGGCTCAAGGCCCTGGTCGAATTGATGGGGGATCTCGGTTTCCCCGGCGGTGTCGTCGAGGCCATCGACCCCGCCTTCCAGCAGGCGGTCTGGGAGATCCGCGCGCAAGGTCTCAACATCATGATGTCGATGAAAGGCGACGGGAAACCGGTCTCCTTTCTCGAGGATTGCGCCGTGCGGCTCGAAGATCTCGCCGATTATACCGACCGGCTCACGCGCATTTTCGAGAAACACGGCACTTACGGCACCTGGTACGCGCATGCCTCGGTCGGCTGCCTGCACGTGCGGCCGGTGCTCAATCTGAAGCAGGAGCTCGAGGTCAAGAAGATGCGGGCGATCGCCGAAGAAGCTTTCGCGATGGTCCGCGAATACAAGGGCTCGCATTCGGGCGAGCACGGCGACGGTTTGGTGCGCTCGGAATTTCACGAGGCGATGTTCGGCTCACGCATGGTCCGCGCCTTCGAGGAGGTCAAGGACGCCTTTGACCCCGCGGGACTGTTCAACCCAGGCAAGATCGTGCGGGCGCCGAAGATGGACGATCGCAGCCTCTTCCGCTTCAAGCCCGACAGTACTCCCCATTGCCGATCGACACCGCGCTCGACTGGTCGGAATGGGGCGGCTTCGCCGCGGCTGCCGAGATGTGCAACAACAACGGCGCCTGCCGCGCGCGCGACGCCGGCGTCATGTGCCCCTCATTCCAGGCCACCGGCGACGAGCAGCACCTGACCCGCGGCCGCGCCAATACATTGCGGCTGGCCTTGACGGGACAGCTCGGGCCCGAGGCTCTCGTTTCCGAAGACATGCGCGAAACGATGACGCTGTGCATCTCGTGCAAGGGCTGCAAGCGGGAGTGCCCGACCGGCGTCGACATGGCGCGGATGAAGATCGAGTTTCTGCACCATTACCGGAAGCGCCACGGGCTCACCCCGCGCGACCGGCTGATCGCGTATCTCCCGCGCTATGCACCCTACGCCGCGCGCATCGCGCCTCTGTTGAACCTGAGGAATCGGGTCACGATGCTGGCAAAGCTCGGGGAGCGACGGTTCGGGCTCAGCGCACGACGCAAACTGCCGCGCTGGTCCGCAAATCCCTATCGTGGAGCATCATCCGGTAGCGGGAGCGAAGTCGTACTGTTGGTCGACACGTTCAACCGCTATTTCGAGCCGGAAAATGCGCGTGCCGCCGAGCGGGTGCTGAACCGCGCCGGCTATCGCGTAATCAGCCCCGACCCGCCAAGCGGCAGACCGCTATGTTGCGGGCGGACTTTTCTTTCCACTGGTCTCGTGGATGAAGCGCGGCGGGAGGCCCGCCGCATGCTGGAGGCCCTCAACCCCTACCTCGAGGCCGGAACGCCGATTGTCGGGCTGGAACCGTCTTGTCTGTTGACATTGCGCGATGAAATTTCTGCGATCTTGCCGGGCGCACAGGCCAAGGCGCTCGCTGCCCGCGCCGAGCTTTTCGAAGAATTCGTCGAAAGCGAGCGTGCGGCGGGCCGCTTCCAATTGCCATTGACGCCAATGGAAGGCCGGACCGCGTTGCTGCATGGGCATTGCCACCAGAAAGCTTTTGGAACCGTCGGTGCTGCGGTGAAGACGCTGCAGTTGATCCCCGGTCTCAGCGTAGAGACCTTCGACTCGACTTGCTGCGGCATGGCCGGCTCGTTCGGCTATGAGACCGAGCATTACGAGATGTCGCTCAAAATTGGTGAGCTCGGCGTATTGCCCCGGATCCGCGCGGTGTCGACCGGCACGCTCCTCGCCGCCAACGGCACGAGCTGCCGCCACCAGATCGCCGATGCCGCGGGCCGCGAGGCGCGTCATCTGGTCCGCATCCTCGACGAAGCTTCTGCCGGAGCATGACGGTGGAAGAACTCGAGATCGTCTTCGATCCGCTGCCGCCCGAGCCGTTGACCCGGTTCGTGACCGAGAGTCTCGCCTCCTTCAATGTCGCTGCGACTGGCCTTTCGGCCTGGTACCCGGTGGGCTTCTTCTTGAAGAGCCGGAGGGGCGAATGGCTGGGCGGACTGCTCGGCAATATCTGGGGGGGCTGGCTGCACGTCACGCATCTCTGGATCGCCTCGGCCGTGCGCAGGCAACGGCACGGGACCCGGCTGATGCAGGCCGCCGAGGATTACGCGGTCGAGCGCGGTTGCATCGGCGCGACTTTGGAGACGACCAGCTTCGAAGCGCGCCCATTCTATGAGAGGCGCGGATACGAGGTCTTCGCCACCTTGGATGATTATCCGCCGGGGCATTCGAAGTTTTTTCTTCGCAAGCGGCTGACGGCTGCGCCGCCCGACCGGGCGAAATCGTTGCTCGACTTCTGGTTCGGGCCGGCGGGCGACCCCGACCGCGAGCGGCATCGCCAGATCTGGTTCAAGAGCACAGATGAATTCGATGCGGCTCTGCGCCGCGAGTTTCTCGCCGATTACGAGGCGGCCGCCGCCGGGGCGCTCCAGTCGTGGGAAGCCTCGGCGGAGGGTGCGCTCGCACTGGTGCTGCTGCTCGACCAGCTGCCTCGCAATATCTTTCGCGGCGACCCGATCGCTTATGCGACCGACGCGGCGGCGCGTGCCGCCGCCGACCGGGCACTCGAACGCGGCTTCGACCAGCTGGTCCCACCAGCTTGGCGGTTGTTCTTCTATATGCCGTTTCATCACAGCGAGGACATCGCCGACCAACGGCGCTCGCTGGCACTTTTCAACGCCCTGCCGCTGAACCCCGATCGCGGCGGCTCGCTGCGCCGTTACGGGCGCCACTATGTCGAAGTCATCGAGCTCTTCGGGCGCTTTCCGCACCGCAACGAAATTCTTGGCCGAGAGTCGACGCCGGCCGAAATCGCTTTCATGGCGGAGCGGGAACGACCTTCCTAGCTCGCCGGCCGGCGCCCGAAGCCAAGCAGTCGGGCGGAAAGTCCGACGGTCCAGCCCTGCACGATCAGCGACGCGATCACCACGATGAAAATGCTCGCGAAGAGGCGCTTATCGCGGTCGGGATCGACGAGTCCCGGAATGATGCTGAGATAGATCGGCACCGCCCCCCGCAATCCGACCCAGGAGGCGAACGCGGTCTCGCGCATCGTGAACCCGAAGGGAACGAGGCAGGCGAAAACCGCGACCGGGCGCGCCAGCAGGATCAGCACCGCCGCTCCAATGATCGCGCCCGGCAAATAGGGCAGCAGATCATGCGGCGTCACCAGGAGCCCAAGCATCAGGAACAAGACGATTTGTGCGAGCCACGCCATCCCCTCGAAGAAGTGCTCGACCTCCTGTCGTGCGCGGTGCCCGGTGGCCCCGGTGACGATCGCGGCGAGATAGGTTGCGAGGAAACCGCTGGTGCCGAGCAGCTGAGCCAGCCCGAAGACGGCAAGTCCGCCGGTGAGCACCAGCACCGGCGCGAGCGAGCCTTCGAGCGCCAGCCGCTTCAGTAGCTGCGCGAGGACCCAGCCGCCCGCGAGACCGATCACCGCACCGCCGGCCATTTCCTCGAGGAACATGAGCGCGGCTTCGCCAATGCCCATCGAGCCGGGCTCGGCAATGAGGCGCAACAGCAGGAGCGTCAGGAAAACGGACATCGGGTCGTTGAGCCCGGACTCGACCTCGAGCAACGCGAGCAGCCGGTCCGGCAGCGCGGCGCCGGCGCGCCGCAACAGCACCGCAACCGCCGCCGCGTCAGTCGGTGCGGCGGCGGACCCGGCAAGAAGTGCAGGGATGAACGGCAGGCTGTCGACCAGCGAGATAAAGATGCCGAGGATGGCAGCGGTCACTGCAACGCCAATCGTGGCCAGCACCGCCGCCGGCCAAAACGCGAGCCGCAACATGGAGAGCGATGTCTTGAGCCCGCCCTCAAGCAGGATCACCGCAAGCGCAACGCTGCCGATGAGATACGCCGAGGTGAAGTCGTCATATGGAATTCCGAGCACGCCGTCCTCGCCCGCAAGCATGCCGAGGGCGAGGAAGACGAGCAGCATCGGCGCGCCGACGCGCCGCGAGATCAGCCCAGCGATGATGCTCAAGAGCCCGAGCGCGCCGCCCAGCAGGATCAGCTCGTGCGCCTTGGCGATCGCCGCGTGTCCCAGAGCGATCAGCTCGGGCCCGGTCATCTCGGAAGCATCATCGGTCGTTGCCTTTCCTCGCCGCAGGATGAGAGAAACCGCGTGTCGGCGCGCACACCACACTGCCAATCCACGAGGAGACACCTGGGATGCATATATCAAGGTCAACGGTCATCGGCCGCCTCTTGGGTCTTTTGGTGATCTCGTTGGGCTCGGTCAGCCCGGCGGTTGCCCAGAAGCCGAGCCAGACTCAAATCAACGCCGTCCGGCAGGCCTGCCCCGCCGATTACCAGACTTATTGCTCAAACGTTCCGACCGGTGGCTCCGCGTCGCTGGCATGCCTGAAGCGGAATGCGCAAAGCCTTTCGGAGCCGTGCCAGCGGGCGGTAGCCGCACTCAGCGGTCCGGCGCCAGCCGCCCCGGCAACTACCGCCCCGGCAACTACCGCGCCGGGCAGCGCGGCGCCGGCTGCGCCAGCCGCCCGAACCTATGGGCCGCCGATGTCGCCGCGACAGGAAGCGATGTTGCTGCGCCGCGCCTGCGGCATGGATTACCGGACCTATTGCAGCGAGGTGCCGTTCGGCGGCGGCCGGGTCATCGAATGCCTGAGAGAGAACGGCCCCTCTCTCTCGCGCCAGTGCCGCTCGGCGCTGATTTCGGCAAGGCAGGGACGCTAGGGGCGATCGAGGCGGCTTGTCGCCCGCACCAGATCGGAGCAGCATCGAGATCGCCGCGGGTAAGTGCGCATAATGGAGGGGGAAATGGGGTGGAGGGGGAAAATGGTTTCATCCAGGTTCGGCGGAATTGCAGCCATTGCGATCCTAACCTGCGGCCTGGCTGCCGGACTCTCGTCGCGCGCGTTGGCGCAAGTCTTGATCGTCGGAAATGACGAGAAGCAGGCATGGGACGAGAACGCCAAACCGATCTTTCGCGAGCCCGGAAAAGATACCCTGACGGTGATCGACATTTCCAAACCGGACGCACCACGAATAACCTCTTCGATACCGCTGATGAATTCGGTGGTCGGGCCCCCGACCAACCTGGCGATCACTCCGGCGGGTGATATCGCTCTCGTTGCCAACTCGTTGGAGCCACTCGTTCAGGGATGGGGCCACCGGCTGGAGCCGGACAACAAGGTGTTCCTGATCGACCTGAAGGCAAACCCGCCCGCCAATATTGGAACGATCACGGTCGGCAAGCAGCCCTCGGGAATGGCCATCAGCCCGAAGGGCGATCTGGCGCTCGTGGCCAATCGCGCCGACGGCACGATCTCGGTCCTGTCGATCCGCGGCAAAGATGTCCTCGCCCTCGATACGGTGCCGGTAGGAGCGGCGACCGACAGCGTCTCGGCAGTTGCCATCACGCCCGACGGCAAGCATGCACTCGCAGCCAAAGCCGCCGCCAATAAGGTCGCGCTCTTGACGATCGACGGCCAGAAGGTGAGCTACGACAAGCGCGACTTGCCGACCGGCATTTTCCCGTACAACGTCGCGGTGACGCCGGACGGCAAGCTCGCGCTGACCGTCGACAACGGCGCCGGCGGCGCCTCCGACGGCAATGCCAAGACGGTCAGCGTCATCGACCTCGAGGCCGACCCGCCACGGGTCATCGATCATGTGACGGTGGGGGATTCGCCCGAGGGCCTGGTGATCAGCCCGAAGGGCGATCTCGCCGTCGCGGTCGAGGCGCGCGGTTCGAACATGCCCAAGACCGCCTTTTTCCATCATTCGGCCGGCGCGGTCACTGTGCTCAAGATCGACGGCAAAAAGGTCACCAATGCCGGTGACATCAATGTCGGCGCGCTTCCCGAGGCCGTGGCTTTCAGCCCGGACGGACAATACCTCTATGTGGGGAATTTCATGGATGGGGATTTGTGGGTCTTGCACGCGGAAGGCAGCAAGCTGACCGACACCACGCAGCGCATCAAACTGCCGGGCCACCCGGCGTCGATGCGCAGCGGCCCGCAGTAGCGCGCCGAGGTTGTTCGGCGGCTCCGATCCGATGGCGCTGCATCTGACGCGCATCGACGAGTTTGCCCTCATCACACTCGACCGGCCGGAGGTGCTGAACGCTCTCAATTTTGAGCTGTTGCGCGATCTCGGAGCCGCGTTTGACCAGGTGGCAGGCGGCGATGCCCGCGCGCTGCTGGTGACCGGCGCCGGCGACAGGGCGTTTTGCGCGGGGGCCGACATCAAGGAGTTGATGGACCGCTCATTGCGGGCACAGCGTGAGGGGGCCGCCTTCGGGCAGACGATTTTCGCGAAGCTCGACACCCTGCCGATCCTGTCGATTGCACTGATCAACGGATATGCGTTCGGCGGCGGGCTGGAATTGGCGCTCGCTTGCACATTTCGGCTGTCCGTGCACAGCGCGAGGCTCGGATTGCCGGAGATCAAACTCGGTCTGATCCCGGGTTACGGGGGTACGCAACGCCTGCCGCGGCTGATCGGCGAAGCGCGCGCCCTCGAGATCATCCTGACCGGCCGCCCTGTCGAGGCCGAGGAAGCCGAGCGGATCGGCCTCCTCAACCGTATCGTCGAAGGCGATTTCCTCGATGCCGGGGCGAACTTCGCCCGCGAAATGACCGGCTACAGCCTGTGTGCCCTGGGCCTCGCCCGCGACGCCGTCCACCGCGGTCTGGCCTTCCCGTTGAAGGACGGCCTCGAAATCGAAGCCGACCTCAACACCCTCGCCTTTCAGACCGCCGATGCGGTCGAAGGCATGTTGGCTTTCCTCGAAAAGCGCAAACCCGTCTTCCGCGATGGGTGAGCTCCACAGCCACGTGACCGGCCGCAGCTTTATGTCGAAGCGATGAGAGACGGCATCGGTTCCCGGTCCGAGCGGCCGGCTGCGGGGGCGCGTATCTCGGGAACCGAATCGGAGCCGAGGTCCTTCGCCATCAGGATCTCGTCGAAGTACCTGCCGCGAAATTTCAGGGAGTTCTTCTCGATCCCGTACTCGACAAAGTCGAGGCGGGCATAAAGCCGCCGCGCTTGCTCGTTGCCCACCACCACGCTGAGCTGGATCAGTTCGACGCGCGGGCGTGCATAAGCGATTACCGCCTCGACCAAGCGGCGCGCGATCCCCGCCCCTCTGGCGTCTGGGCGGACATACATGCCCCAGAGCAGACCCTTGTGCGCTTCCTTCTCTTCCTGTCGAACGGCAAACCCGGTGGCTCCCAGAATCTTTCCATCACGAATTGCGCCAAACACGACAGAACTGCTGAGCCGGTCGAAAAACCAAGCCAGCGGCTTGGTAAACTCGGCCTCGAACGTGCTGCCGAAGGCTTCGGGGCTCTCCTTTAGACCCTCCAGACGGATGCTGCGGTACAAGGCGGCGTCCCCCGGCGTCAGCTGGCGTATTTGAATTTGAGCAGTATTCACCCTGCCTCTCCGGTATGCCGATGCCGCCACCAGCGTGTAGACCATTAGTAGGGATTTGATTAACAATACCCTCCATATATGGCAATTTTATGCTCTTCCCCCGGTCCATGAAGCAGATCCTCAAATATTTAGCGCGGGTATTGCCCGACCAGCGGCTTGCGAAAGCGGAGCGAATTCGGCTCGTATCCGATGCCACGATAAAAGGCGTGGGCCTCGGCGCGGTCCATGGCCGAGGTCAGCTCGACGAATTCGCAGCCGGCGGCGGAACCCATCTGTTCGGCGTGCTCCATCAGCAGCTTGCCCACCCCACGGCGGCGTGCCCGTCGGTCCACCACCAAGGCCGTAACGCGCATGATCGGGCTCGGGTATTGCAGCATCCGACACAGATGCGATGCGAGAAACCCAAGGACCTGGCCATTCCCGACGGCGAGAAAAATCGGATCCGACCCGGTTCTGCTGAGCTCTGCGATCTGCTCTGTCGCCTGCTCAATCGAGACTGTGTACCCCAGCTCGCCCAATAGGGTGCTGACTGCAACGGCATCGTCGGACGTACACGGCCTGATCTCGATCATATTCCGCTTCCGATACCGAGAAGCTCGCCGATGCGGTCCGCAGCCTTGAGGCCAGAGCCGGTCAACACGGCAACCGTCGTTTGATCCGCCGTGATCGCCCCGTTGGACAGGAGCCGGGTCAGCGCCGCGCCGGCGGTGGCAGCGGTGGGCTCGACAAAGAGACCGAGCCGCCCGAGCGCGGCGAGCGCCGGCGCAATCTCCTCTTCGGCGACCGCTACGACGCCTCCTCGCGAGCGGCGCAACGCCGCCAAGACCTCAGCGACGCGGACCGGTTTCGGGGTAGCGATCCCGTCGGCGATGGTCGGTTGCGCTGCGAACGGCACAAACCGGTCCGCGCCCGCCAACCATGCCGCCGCAAAGGCGGCGCAATTTGCCGCCTGGACAGCAAAAAGGCGCGGCCGCGCGGCAATCTCGCCGCCTCGCTCGAGCTCGTCGAAGCCGCGTTCGAGCCCGAGAATGTTGCTGCCATAGCCGGTCGGAACGAGGATATTGTCGGGAACCCGAAAACCGAGCTGCTCCCACAATTCGAAGGCGAGGGTCTTGGTGCCCTCGATAAAGAAAGGTTGCCAGTTGTGGCTGGCATAAAAGCTCTCGCCGACCGCGGCGAGCGCCGCTTCGGTCACGTCCTGCCGCGTGCCGGGGATCGGCCGGACATCGGCCCCCGCGGCGGCGATCTGGACCAGCTTGGCACGGGGTGCCGAGGCCGGGACATAAATGCGGCACGGAATCCCTGCTGCCGCTGCGTAGGTGGCGATCGAGGCACCGGCATTGCCCGAGGAGTCCTCGTGGATCGGCCCGACCCCGACCTCGAGCAAATGATTGAGCATGACGGCCGTGCCTCTGTCCTTGAAGGACCCGGTCGGCATCTGTGATTCGAGCTTGAAATGGATCCTCGCGCCGTCCCAATCAATCTGCAGGAGCGGCGTCCAGCCCTCGCCGAGGGATACGCGCGGCGGATCTGACAGTGCCAGCGCTTCAGCATAGCGCCACAGCGAGGCTTCGCCGGCGACGATTGCGCCGCGCCCGAACCCCCCACCGGGCCCGAGATTGAGGTGACTTCCGCATTCGCAGCGCCACAATGGCCGGTCGGCCGCGTAGGCTCGCTTGCAAGCGGGGCAATGATAATTCCCTATCTTCATGGTCGTTGGCCCAATTCCGGCAGCGCGGAGGCTAATTGAACTCGCGCCGCCTTTGTTCTCAGCGAAAGGCCCGCACGCGAAGCAGCGGTGGGCCGGCTAACGACGGAGATGGACATGGCCCAGGCAAAGGTCACGACGGATCACGACGAAATCCGCAAATGGGCGAAGGCCCGCGGCGGGTGCCCCGCTGCTGTGCGCGGGACCCATTCGAAGGGCAATGTCGGGATTATCGAAGCGCGCGAGCACGGCGAAACCCACGCCAGCCGTCATCACGGCAGAAGCTGACGACAGGTTCTTACGCTTCTTACACCAATCTCCTCCATTGAGTAGTGTCGGCAGCCCGAAAGGTCGGCCGAGGAGGAGATCGGAGTGCCGCACGCAACGGTCATCGACGGGGCTGCGATCGCTGCCCGGCTGCGGCAGCGCGCAGCCGTGGTCGCGGCGCATCTGTGCAGTGAGATTGGGAGCGCGCCGGGTCTCGCCACCGTTCTGGTCGGGGAAGACCGGGCGAGCCAAGTATATATCCGAGCCAAAGGCCAAGCTTGCGCCAATTCGGGGATTGCCGCATTCGACACTCGTTTGCCGGCCGGCATCTCCGAGGGCGGCCTGCTCGCCGAGATAGAAAGACTGAACCAGGACGACCGCGTCGATGGGGTGCTGGTTCAATTACCGTTGCCTCGTCAAATAGACCCTCACCGGATTGTCTCTGCGATCGACCCGGCCAAAGATGTTGACGGGTTTCACCCTGTCAATGTCGGACGTTTGTGGAGCGGTCTTCCGACGATGGTGCCGTGCACCCCGCAAGGCTGTTTGCGTCTGTTGCGGACCGTGCGCCCCGACCCGGCCGGGCTCGACGCAGTCGTAATCGGTCGCTCGAATATTGTCGGAAAACCGTTGGCGGCGTTACTGATAGGGGCCGATTGCACGGTCACCATGATCCACTCGAAAACCCGTGATGCCCGCCAGATCGCCGGTCGCGCCGATATTCTGATCGCGGCGGCCGGGCAGCCTGGAATGGTCAGGGGCGACTGGGTAAGACCAGGGGCCACCGTCATCGATGTCGGGATCAGCGCCGCGGCGGACCCGGAAGGACGCACCCGAGTCGTCGGCGACGTCGACTTCGCCTCCGTCAGCGCGATCGCCGGGGCGCTCACCCCGGTACCCGGCGGGGTGGGTCCGATGACGATCTCCTGCCTTCTGCTCAATACCTTGCTCGCCGCCTGCCGCCGTCGTGGTCTGGCCGACCCGATGTTCTGAATCGGCCGTTTACTTTTTTTTACCGGGAACGGACGCATCGGGAACACGGTCTTGTTCGTTCTCGGCTTGATCGACACGCAACGAGGCGAACAGTCATGATGATCAGACGTGCAGCATGCTTGGCCTTTACGGCCGCTTGGCTGACCGGGATCGCGACCCTGCCGGTCGCACACGCGCAGACGGTCTATGGGACGCCGCCGACCGGTGATTCAGGCGGGAACTCTGTGGGATTGCTGGGTCCCAATCCCGGTGGTCCCGGCCTGACCCCGTATTCCGGCGGTTCGCCGAGGGCGACGCAGCCCTATCCGAGTTACCCGACTGCTCCCGGCACTTACGGAGCGACGCAGCCCTATCCGAATTACCCGACGGCACCCTCTGCGGCCGGCACCAGCAACACCGAGACGGTGACCAACAGCCCGCAGGCCTACCCCCCACAGCCGCGGGGATGGTCGCCGGAGAAAAACGTCCTCCAAAGCGAGCACTACACTCGGCTGCTGGAGCACAACCGCGCATTCCGCGAGGCGCGGATGCGCCGGGAGTGCCGCCCGATCACCGACCCGCAACTTCACCAGAACTGTCTCGAAAGCTTCGCCCAGTATTCGCCTTGGGCGGGGAACGCATCTTCGGGTTACGGGTCGTCGACGTCGTCGCGGCATTACCAGAGCAATTCCGGCCGCTGAGCCGCCGAGGATCTCACGAGGGCCGCTCCGCTCGGAGCGGCCCTTCCGCGACACACTGTTTCCGGTCTGCGTAGGACTTTTTTTGCCACACGGCTTTGCGCGGAACACGGAAAGCTGTTCAGGCGTTTTCCACCTTGGGGGTAACAACCTCACTAGGTGATGTCATGCTGCTGAAGACCGCGACCAGCTTAGCTTTCGCAACCGCCTGCCTGACGGCGGTTGCGACGCTGCCCGCTCACGCCCAAATGGCCGCTCCCGCCGCGCCCAACACCGAGGTGGTGACCAACGGCCCGCAAGGATCCCCGCCGCCGAACTGGTCGGCGCGGCAGAACGTAACCCAGAGCGAACGCTACGACCGGCTGCTCGAATCCAATCGCGGATTCCGGCAGGCGCGGATGCGCAAGGAGTGCGGCCCGATTACCGATCCGGAACTCCGTCAACAGTGCCTAGCCAGCTTCAGCCAGGACGAGCCTTACACGGGCTCATCCACCTCGCGCCGGAACTATCGTAGCGAATCCGGCCGCTGAGCTTTCGCCGCCGAACACTGGAGGCCGCCCCGGGGCGGCCTCTTTGTGTTTTGCTACAGATGCCCCGCCGAGGGAGGCGTCAAAACTTCGACCCCCGTTGCCGAAGCAACAACGACCATCGAGCTGCGCCCGACAAAGAGCCCGCTCTCGACCGCACCGACGGTCATCGCGATGTTTCTTTCGACCTCGCCTGGATTGGTGAGCGGGCCGAACCGGCAATCAAGGATGTGATTGCCGCCGTCCGTGACAAAAGGTTGCTCACCGGCCGTGTAGCGACGCTCGGGAATGCAGCCGAGCTTGGCGAGCGCGACTGCGGTCGCCTGCCAGCCGAATTGAGTGACTTCGACCGGCACTGGGGTATGCTCGCCGAGCCGCTCGACCAGCTTTTCCTGATCGACGACGATGACCAGCCGGCGGCTCGCCGCGGCGACGATCTTCTCACGCAGCAAGGCGCCCCCGAGCCCCTTGATCAGATCGAGGGTCCCGAGCTCGACCTCGTCCGCGCCATCGATCGTCAGATCGAGGCTTTGATATTCGGCAAAGGTTGCGATCGGAATACCGAGTCCGCGGGCCTGGGCTGCGGTGCGCTCGGAGGTCGGGATGCCCACCACCCGGAGCCCTGCGGCGACACGCCGCCCCAGCCCCTCGACCACAAAGAAAGCCGTCGATCCGGTTCCGAGCCCGAGGACCATTCCGTCTTCGACTTCCGCGATCGCGCGCATTGCGGCTGCGCGCTTCAGCTCGTCGCGATTGGGCGTCATGGCCGTGGTTGCGCCGCCTCATCAACAAACCAGATCAGCTCACCGATCGGGCGTAGCCGAGCGGCGGGCAAGGCCTGATCCCCTGCCAGAGCCCGAGACAGCGTCTCCCGCTTGTCCGCCCCGGCCACGAGAAAAGCCGTATGGCGGCTGCTCTCGAGCGCTGGGTAGGTCAGCGTAATGCGCGGCTCCGGCCGGCCGCCGATAACCTCGGCGACCCACCGACGCCGCTCATCGAGGACGCTCGTCCCGGGAATGAGCGAAGCGGTGTGGCCGTCGGGCCCCAGTCCGAGGATCTGGATATCGAAGAGCGGTCGGGTAGGATCGAGGCTTTCTGAGCCGTAATAGGATTTCAGCACCCGTTCATATGCGGCGGCGGCATCCGCCGGACTGCCGTTCGTGGCGATGCCGTGGATGTTGCCGGGAGGAACGCGCGCTCGCCCGAGCAACGTGGCGTGCACCATCCCGTAATTGCTGTCAGGGTGGTCCCACGGGACGAAACGTTCGTCGCCCCAGAACCAGTGGATGCGGTCCCAGGGCATGGCATCCCGATAGGGGCTTTCGGCGAGCAGCTGGTAGAGCCGCCGCGGAGTCGAACCGCCCGACAGGCAAATCGCGAACCGGTCGCGGCTGGCGGCGGCCAGATCGGTGATCCACCTTGCGCCCCGGTGGGCCAAAGCTTCCGGATCCTTGGCCACCTCGACGCTTGCAGGCACTTGCGACATTAGTGCTCCTTATGGGCGAGCACGCACCGACTTGCGGATCGACGAAATCGCCATCTCGTAATCCGGCGCGTGGAACACGTGAGATCCCGCAACAACGGCGTTTGCGCCGGCATCGAGGACTTGCCAGGCATTGTCGCCGCTCAACCCGCCATCGACCTCGATGACCGGGTCGAGACCGCGCTCGTCGCACAATCGCCGCAGTGCGCGGATCTTGGGCAGCATTTCGGGCAGGAATTGCTGGCCGCCAAACCCCGGATTGACCGTCATGATCAGCACGACGCCGCACAAGTCGAGTACGTATTCGATCAGTTCCAGCGGTGTTGCCGGGTTCAGCACCACGCCCGCGGTCTTGCCGAGGTCCCGAATGTGGGACAGGGTTCGGTGGAGATGGATTGTCGCACTCGGCTCGCAATGAACCAGCAGGTGATCTGCGCCGGCCCGGGCAAAGTCATCCAGGTAGCGCTCGGGCTCGACGATCATCAGATGCACATCGACCGGCTTGTTGGTCGATTTGCGTACGGCCTCGACGATGACCGGCCCAATTGTGATGTTGGGCACAAACCTCCCGTCCATCACATCGACATGGATCCAGTCCGCCCCTGCCTCGTCGACGGCGCGGACTTCCTCCGCGAGCCGGCCGAAATCGGCCGACAGGATCGATGGCGCGACAATAACCGGACGGTTCATCGGCGGATCACGCGATCGGACGCCATTGCCGGCCGCTACGCCAAAGCAGATTGTCGGCTGCCTCCGGACCGGCACTCCCCGCAGCGTAAGTTTCGAGCGGCACAGTCTTGTCATCGTGCCACAAATCAAGGATCGGCTGCACGACTTCCCACCCGGCTTCGACCCCGTCGGCGCGGTTGAACAGCATTGCATCGCCAATCATGCAATCATAAACGAGGGTTTCATACCCGGTGGTCGGCTCCGTGCTGAAATAGTCCCTGTACGAGAAATTCATCCGCACGCCGCCGAGCGCAATCTCCGGGCCTGGGATCTTTGCGCCGAATTGCAGCGATGCGCCCTCGTCGGGCTGCAGTTGAAGAGCGAGCACATTGGGTGGCAAGGTGTCGACCGGCGTGTTACGGAACAACGCGAATGGCGCCTGCTTAAATTGAATCGCGATTTCGGTCGTGCGCCGAGCGAGCCGCTTGCCGGTGCGTAGGTAAAACGGCACACCGGCCCAGCGCCAATTATCGACGCCCAGGCGCATCGCGACGTAGGTCTCGGTCGCGCTGTCCGGAGCAACGCCGGGCTCCTCGCGGTATCCCTTTGCCGGCTTGCCTCCCAACTCACCCGCCCCGTACTGCCCCCGTACTACACTGCGGATCACTTCCTCGTTATCGAGCGGATGTACGGCCTCCAACACCTTGTGCTTTTCAGTACGGACGGCGTCGGCGTCGAAGGAGTTCGGTGGCTCCATCGCGGTGAGGCTCAAAAGCTGGAAGACATGGTTCGGGACCATGTCACGCAATGCACCCGTCGCCTCGTAGAATCTCGCTCGCAGCTCAACGCCGACGGTCTCCGCCACGGTAATTTGCACGTGATCGATATGGTCGCGATTCCAAATCGGCTCGAAGACCCCGTTGGCGAAACGCAATACCATGATGTTCTGGACAGTCTCCTTGCCGAGGAAATGATCCATTCGATAGATCTGCGACTTTGACAAGACCTTCAGGATGCGAGCGTTCAGCGCACGGGCTGAGGCGAGATCCGTGCCGAATGGTTTTTCAATAATGACACGGCGAAAGCAGCCATCCTTTTCCTCGGTGAGACCGGCGGAGCCTATCTGTTCGACAATTGTACCGAACAATTGGCTGGCAACGGCGAGGTAAAAAATTGCGTTGCCGCCAGTCTGGCGTTGCGCCGCTATGTTCTCATGCGTCTCGAAGAGCCGCGCGTAGGTATCGGACACCGTCAGATCGCCAGCGAAATGAGTAATCCGACTAGCGACGAAGTCCCACGCCTCCTTGTCAAACGGCTCGGTTGCGGGACCGGAAGCCGTATCCGAAACAAAACTTCTGATCCCTTCCGCCAAATAATCGCGATAAGCTTCAAGTGGTTTTGGCGTGCGGTCCACAGCGATGATCGCGAATTTATCGGACAGCAGCTTCGCTTTCGACAGATTATAGATAGCCGGCATCAAGAGGCGTTTCGTCAAATCACCGCCAGCGCCAAAAATCACCAAAGTGCACGGCGGCGCTTGATGCGCCGGTGTCTGCGTTTGTCGACGGTTGGTCTTGTCTACGACCCGAGCGTGCATGCTTCGGCCTCCTACCGCAGGGCTTCTTCGACAGCACTGCTGAGGGTGGCGAGCCCGGTGGCGAGATCGCCGGTGATGTGCGCCCGCAGCGCACGCCGACCACGCTCTGCCAGCACCTCGAAATCGCCGCGTGCCTGCGCCTCTTTGACGATGCCAAAGGTATAGGATTGGCCGGGCACCGGCAGATCTTGGGGATCGTCGCAGGTGATTTGCAAGAAGACCCCACTGTTCGGTCCGCCCTTATAGGCCTGTCCTGTCGAATGCTGAAAGCGCGGCCCGAAGCCGACGCATGTCGCTGCCTTGGTCCGATCGCGGATCATGCGGCGGAGCCGCTGCATCGCGTCAATATGGGCGGGATTGCGCTCGATATAGGCGAGCAACGCAGCGTAATCGCCCGAACCGATGCGGCCGAAATGGCCCTTCAGCGCTGACGTGAGGCTCGTCGCCTGCGGCTTCAGCGCCGCTTCGTTGCGTGGATCTGCGAACAGCTTGACGCCGCCGCCCTCGAAGAAGGCGCGCGTCTCGGGCAACGCCCGGGCCTTCTCATAGGCCTCGGTCAGGTCGCGGGTCTTGACCTTGGCCGCCTCGACATCGGGTTGATCGAACGGGTTGATGCCGATGATCGAGCCGGCGACCGCGGTCGCCATCTCCCACCGGAAAAACTCCTGCCCGAGTTGCATCGCATCGGACACCACGATTCGCACGACAGGGTGCCCCGCACCTTCCAGCGCGGCAACCGCCCGATCCTGCTCGGCATCCTGATCGGAGGCGAGCCGGAGATAGGCAAAAACGCGGTCATTGCCATAGACCGCCGGCGGCCCGAGGGGCTCGGCATCGACCGGCACAATACCTTTGCCGAGCTTGCCGGTCGATTCAGCAAGAAGCTGTTCGAGCCAGGCACCGAAATCCGAGATGCCGGGCGAGGCGATTACCGTCACTTTGTCGCGCCCGCGCCGCTGTGCGGTCCCGAGGATCGCGCCGAGGATCACCCCCGGGTTCTCGACCGGTGGCGCGCTCGCCGCGCAGGACCGCACCATCTCGGCCGTGTTTTCGAGGAAGGACCGCGGGTCGATGCCGATCGCCGCCGCCGGCACCATGCCGAAATCCGATAGCACCGAATAGCGCCCGCCGATGCTCGGTAGCCCGTGAAACACAACGCGGAACCCTTCGTTGCGGGCCGCCTTTTCGAGCGACGAACCCGGGTCGGTGACGGCGACGAAGCGCTTCGGCGCTTCGGCGGCTCCGACGGTCTGCTTGGCACGTTCGATAGAAGTATTGCTTGAAGATGTTGGGTTCGAGCGTGCTGCCGGATTTGCTCGACACCAGAAACAACGTGCGAGCGAGATCCACGCGGGATTCGAAGCTGCGGATCTGCGCCGGGTCCGTCGAGTTCTAGTACATGCAGCTTGGGATAGCCCGACTTTGAGCGGAAAGTCTCGGCGAACACCTCGGGGCCGAGGCTCGAACCTCCCATGCCGAGCAGCAGCACATCGCGGAACCCGGAGCGCTTTACGTCATCGGCGAAGTCTTGCAGATGCGCGATCCCCTTCAGCTGCTTGTCGACGATGTCCAGCCAGCCGACCCAGTTGGCTTCGTCCAATTCGGTCCACAGCGAAGCATCGGCGGCCCATAGCCGTCGTACTTTGCCCTCCTTTCGCCAGTCCTCGAGGGCAGCCTGGACGTCTTTCTGCAATTCGTCGGGCAACTTGTAACTCATCGCGTTGAGCTTGGGCCCGAGCACGGTGCGGCGCTTCTTCTGCACCGCCGCGTAGAGCTGATCGGCGGCATCGGCAAACAGCCGCACCCCGTCCTCGACGAGCTTCGAGGTCACCGCATCGATTGAGATGCCGGCCTTGGGCAGCGCGTTCATCACCGCCTGAGCGCCGTCGGCGTCTTCTTGGAGGCTGGCGCGCGGTCGGCCATGGTCGCGATAGGCGTCCATCGTCGCCGGCGGGATCGTGTTGACCGTGTCGGCACCGATCAGCTCGTCCACATAAAGGACGTCACTGTAGGCCTTGTTCTTGGTCCCGGTGCTCGCCCACAGCAGGCGCTGAGTCTGCGCGCCTTGTTGGGCCAGCCGCTGCCAGCGCTCGTCCGAATAAATTTTCCCGTAGAGCTGATAAGCGAGCTTGGCGTTGGCGATCGCAATTTTGCCCTTGAGTTTTTGCAGCTCTGCCTTGGCGGCCGGATCGGCGGTTGCGGCGATCTTTTTATCAAGCTCGTCATCGACCAAAGTATCGATTCGGCTGACGAAGAAGCTCGCCACGCTGGACACCTTGTGCGGGTCGCCGCCTTTTTTGGCGAAAGCCTCGAGCCCGGAAATGTAAGCCTCTGCAACCTCGGCGTAGACTTGCTGCGAAAACAGCAAGGTCACGTTGACGTTGATCCCCTCGCCGATCAGGGTGCGGATCGCCGTCAGGCCCGGCTTCGTGCCGGGAACTTTGACCATAAGGTTGCGGCGGTTGACCTCATGCCACAGCCGGCGCGCTTCCTCGATCGTCTCGTGCGTGTTCATCGCCAGATAGGGCGAGACTTCGAGACTGATAAAGCCGTCGCGCCGCTGCGTCTGCTCGTAGACGCTGTTCAGCGTATCGGCGCCCTCTTGGATATCGCGGACTGCAAGATCTTCGAACAGTTTGCCGGGATCGAGATCACCGGACGCCTCGGCTTCGGCAATCAGCGCGTCGTAATCGTCGCCATGGCCGATCGCCTTCTCGAAGATCGACGGGTTCGAAGTGACGCCGCGCAGCCCGTCCTCAGCGATCAGCCGGGCTAGTCCGCCGCTCTTCAACAGATCGCGGCTGACAAAGTCGAGCCACACCGACTGCCCGAATTCGTTGAGGGTCCTCAAGGGATTTGGCATCGCCTCTACTCCTTCCGCGAAAGCTGCTGCTTGGCAGCCGCATAGACGTTTTCGCCGGTGAACCCGAACTTGACCAGCAACTCTTTCAACGGCGCTGAGGCGCCAAAGGTCTTCATGCCGAGGATCGTGCCGCGCAATCCGGTATACCGCTCCCAGCCGAGCGTCGAGGCCTGCTCGACCGCGACCCGCCGGGTCACGTCAGGCGGCAATACAGATGAGCGATAGTCTTCCGGCTGATGCTCAAACAACTCCCACGAAGGCATGCTGACCACCCGCGCGGCGGCTCCCTCGGCCCTCAGTTTCTCATAAACCTCGACGCAGAGTCCTACCTCGCTTCCGGTGGCCATCAGTATCACATCCGGTTTACCATTCCCGGCATCAGCCAGGACATAGGCGCCCCGCCTGACCCCGCTCGCCGGCGCATACCGGGTGCGGTCGAAGGTCGGCAGGTTCTGCCGGCTCAGGATCAGGCAGGCCGGCTCGTGTTTGAGGCTCAGCGCGACCCGCCAGGCCTCCGCCACTTCGTTGGCGTCCGCCGGCCGCAGGACGATCAGTCCGGGAATGCTGCGCAGCGCCGCCAACTGCTCGACCGGCTGATGCGTCGGCCCATCTTCGCCCACTCCAATCGAATCATGCGTGAAGGCGTAAATGACCGGGAGCTCCATGATGGCCCCGAGCCGGATCGGCGGCTTCATGTAATCGGAGAAGATCAGGAAACCCGAGCCGTAGGGCCGGAGTTTCGATAGCGAGAGGCCGTTGCAGATCGACCCCATCGCATGCTCGCGAATGCCGAAATGAAAATTCCGGCCGCCATAGTCGTCGCGCTCGAAATCACCGGCGCCCTCGAAAGTCAGCCGAGTCTTCGTCGAGGGCGCGAGGTCGGCGGCTCCACCGAGCAGCCACGGTAAGCGCGGGGCGATCGCGTTCAGCACGTGAGCCGACGAGTCGCGGCTGGCGATACCCTTCGGGTCGGCCGGAAACGACGGGATGTCCCTGTCCCACCCCTCCGGGAGATCTCGCCGTTGCATCCGCTCACATTGATCGGCGAGTTCCGGATAGGCGCTGCGGTAGCGCTCGAACAGCGCCAGCCACTCCGTGCGCAGCTTCTTCCCCCGGGCACCGAAATTTCCCGCAAAATGCTCGTAGACGCCTTCCGGCACGAGAAATTGCGCGTCCTCGGGCCAACCATAAGAGCGCTTGGCCAGCTTGACCTCGGCCTCGCCCAATGGCTCGCCATGCGCCCCCGATGTGTCCTGCTTGTGCGGCGCACCGTAGCCAATGTGGCTTTCGACGATGATCAAACTGGGACGATCATCGATCCGCTTGGCAACAGTGATTGCGTCGGCGACACGCTCGCGGTCGTTGGCGTCGCTGACCCGCTGCACATGCCAGCCATAGGCGAGAAACCGGCCGGCGACATCCTCACTGAAGGCGAGGGCGGTGTTGCCTTCGATTGTGATATGATTGCTGTCGTAGATCCAGCAGAGATTGCCGAGCCGCAAATGTGCGGCGAGCGACGCCGCCTCGCTGCCAACCCCCTCCATCATGCAGCCGTCGCCGCATAGGGCGAAGACGTCGTAGTCGAACAAGGGAAAATCCGGCCGGTTGAAGTGGCGCGCGAGCCAGTCGGCCGCGATCGCCATCCCGACGCTGGTCGCAATCCCCTGCCCCAACGGGCCGGTCGTCGTCTCGACACCGGAGGTCCAATGATATTCCGGGTGACCCGGGCACTTGCTGTCAAGCTGGCGGAACCGCTTCAGATCGTCGAGCGCGACGGTCGGCGTGCCGAGCCGCTCGTATTTTTCGTCGACCGATTTTACCCCGGTCAGGTGCAGCATCGAATAGAGCAAGGTCGAGGCATGGCCGTTGGACAACACGAAACGGTCGCGGTTCGGCCAGATCGGATCCTCTGGATCGAAGCGCAGGAACTCCTGCCACAATGTGTAAACCACCGGCGCCATTCCCATCGGCGTCCCCGGATGGCCGGATTTCGCCTTCTGGACCGCATCGATGCACAGGGTGCGGATGGTGTTGATGCAGATTTCGTCGATCGAGCCGGTGGGGGCCATCAAATCGTCCCTCTCAGATTTGACCGAAATCGTCGCAGCTTTCGTGCCGCCAGGTAGAGAACGCCGAAGATGCACTCGACGATCTCGACCGTGATCGGAATTTCTCCGGGTGCGGGCCATTGCCGCCCCGACAGTGGGCTTCCGGCACCAGAGACCCCCCATTACGATTGCGGTTACGGGGCCATACCGCCGCGGTGTCGCATACCCATAACTGTGGCGCAATATGCCTCGGGCAAGGAATTAGAGACATTCGTTGAAAATTCACGCTGGGCGACGACCACATTCAGCCGGCTCTCTCTAGGGTCCCTCGAAACACCGGCTGGCCGGTCGGCTCGCGATTTGGAGAGCCGCCGGCTGGTTCCAGTGTGACGACGAGTTCGCCGGTGCCGGCCAACAGGCGCGCGTTCTCCGGCGAGACGGCAATCCGTTTGCGCCCGGACGGCGGTAAGAGGCCGATCTGGCGCGACCCGGTCCGGCCCGCGACCACGAGCCACAGCTGGTAAACGCGTCCCGGCGGAGCCGGCTCGTCCCGCAGAGTGTCGGCGGCAATTTGATGAGCGGCGCGGGCGAGCCGGATCGCCCAGACCGGGTGCCGTTCGCCGTCGCGCACGACCGCAACGATCGAGATGTGGGAAAAATCGGGCGGGTCGCGTCCAATGATCGCCGCAACGAGCAACGCGAGGCAGAGGGTCGCGAAGACCACGGTCGCCCATCGCCATACGCGGATGTCAACCCACAGTTTGGCGAGCCAAGCGATTTCGCGCTGCGCTTTTGCGGCCGGGCTGCCCATCATCCCCTCAAGCGCGCGATCTAACAAAGCAGAGACGTGACGACCCGACCGGTTGGTCAAGCTTCTTCTGTCGACGTTCCGAGCGCGCGGGCACTGGCCGACATTTTCTCGTCAAAGCTGACAAGAGCCGCCCCTATCCTTTGTGCGATCGCGATATTGAGCGCGTCTGGCGTCCGAAGATTGAGGTCGAGCCGCCGCAGAAACGCCTCTGCTGCGGATACGTCCGCCGCTTTGGTCTGCTCTCGCCGTGTGGCGCGTGCCGCCCATGCGTCAAAAGTCGAGAAGGCGACTCGCGCTTCATCGGGCGTGATCCCTCCTGTGCGTACACGGCGCGCCATCGCAGAGGCGAATTCGGCAGCGGCAAAATCACTGACGATTAGCGCCGGTGTTTTTGCCCGCATGAAAGCATCGGCGCGAGGGGTAAGCGGGTCGTTGGTCAACAACGCGAGGAGTATGCTCGCGTCGAGATAGACCTCAGCGTTCCTGCTCATCGCGCAGCTTGGTCAGCAGATCACCGGCATTCTCCGCTACTGACGCGCGGCCGACACGACGTTCCGCCAGCCAGTCCAGATCGGCCGCGGACACCGGATGCGCGGGCTCCGCGACCGCTTTGAGTTCGACCACGGCGCGGCCATGCCGGGTGATCACGACGTGCTCGCCGTTGAGGGCTCGGTCGATCAGCTCCGATAGCTGGTTTTTTGCTTCGACGACGCTATGAGTGCTCATGGGTGATTATATAGCCAGTATATAGCCATATTTGTCCAGCCCACAATCTCGGGACCGCTCCATCACCGCCGGCTTCTGGCCTTGAGCGGCGTCACCAGTACCCGGTCGACCCGGCGGCCGTCCATTTTGACGACCTCGAAGCGCCAGTCGCCGGCGGAGATGCGGTCGGCTTCCATCGGGACGCGATTGAGGCGGGCCATCAGATAGCCGCCGAGGGTGTGGAAGTCCGGGTCCTCGCCGGGCAAGCGGGAAATCCCCAGCACCTGCTTCAACTCGTCGAGCCCGACCATGCCGTCGATCAGCCAGGTCTCGTCGTCGCGCCGTACGATCCGCTGATCGGCCTCGGGCGAGCCCGGAATATCGCCGACCAGCGTCTCGAGGATGTCGCTTGGTGTGACCAGCCCCTCGAGGTCACCGTATTCATCGACGATCAGCGCCATCGGCTCACCGGAGGTCTTGAATACTTCCAGCACACGGAGCACCGTGACCGTGTTGGGCAGATAGAGCGGCGGCCGGGTCGCGGCTCGCAGGTCGAGAGGCTGCTGGGCAAGGCACGCGGCGAGCAGGTCCTTGGCCTGGACGATCCCGATGACCTGCTGAGAACCGCCCTGCACGACCGGAAAGCGGGAGTAGTTGCTCTCACGGATCTTGCGCCGGTTGTCTTCCTCGGAATCATCGAGGTCGAGCCATTCGATTTGCGTCCGCGGCGTCATGACGGCGCTCGCGCGTCGGTCGCCGAGGCGCAGCGCCATCTCGACGATCGCGGTCTCGGCGAACGGGATGTGCCCGGTTGCGACCCCCTCGCGCAGCATGAAGGTGATCTCCTCGTCGGTGACCGGTGCGGCTCCCTGGCTGCGGACCGGCAGCAGGCGAAGCACAAAATCGCTCGATGCGCTCAAGAACCACTCGATCGGCGCTCCCGCCCGGGCAAACGCGCGCATGAAACGGCCGAGCGTAGCGGCAATCCTTTCGGGGTGGAGGAGCGCGATGCGCTTTGGGACGAGTTCACCGAGGATCAGCGAGAAATACGAGATGCCGATCACGACAACAGCCATGCTGATCACATGGGCATATCGCGCAGTAAACCCGGGATAAGTCCCGAGCTGCCGCTCGAGCTGGTCGCCCAAGGTGGCTTCCCCGAAAGTACCGGAGAGCACGGCGATCAAGGTGACGCCGATCTGGACGGTCGAGAGCAGGCGCGAGGGATCCGCCTTCAGCTCGAGCGCCGCCTGGGCACCGCGATTACCAGCCTCGGCGACCGGTACCAGGCGCGCCTTTCGCGCCGAGACTAGCGCGATCTCGGCCATCGCAAAGACGCTGTTCACGATGATCAGAAGGAGGACGATCGAGAGGTGCAGGATGAGCATCGCAATCGCCTGTCGAGATGAGGCCCGCCGGAAGCAGGCGCGCCTCAATCAGTGTGGAACAGGAAGGCGATCACGCAACGGAAAAAGCCGCGGCGGGCGCGGCAATAGAACTGCAGCGGATGGGCTCAAGGTTCAGCGGGAGTAGTACTCGATGACGAGGTTGGGCTCCATCGACACCGGGTAGGGCACATCGGTGGGCTTGGGCGCGCGGATAAACCGGCCGCGCATGCGGTCGTGGTCGATCTCGAGATAGTCGGGCACGTCGCGCTCGCCGGACCCGGACGCCTCGAGTACGAGCGCCAGCTGTTTCGCCTTCGCCGTCAGCTCGATCGTGTCGCCGTCGTGCACCGTGTAGGACGGAATATTGATGCGCCGGCCGTTGACCAGCACGTGCCTGTGGTTGACGAGCTGACGCGCGGCAAACGGGGTGGGCACGAACTTCATACGGTAAACCACCGCATCGAGCCGCCGCTCGAGCAGCTCGATCAGATTGTCGCCGGTGTCGCCGCGCCGCCGCACCGCCTCGGCGTAGAGCCGGCGGAACTGGCGCTCGCCGATGTTTGCGTAATAGCCCTTCAGCTTCTGCTTGGCGGCGAGCTGCGTGCCGAAATCCGAAGGCTTTTTGCGCCGCTGACCATGCTGCCCTGGCCCGTATTCGCGCCGATTGAGCGGACTTTTCGGCCGGCCCCACAAATTCACCTGGAGACGCCGGTTGATCTTGTACTTCGGTTCCTGACGCTTGCTGCTCATTTACGGTTTAGATCCGGTTTCGGGCGGGGCGAACTATAATCGTGAGAGGCGCAAAGTCAAACTTGCCTACTCCGCGGCCGCTGCGGCGCGAGTGGCGCGCTTGCGGTCGTTGGGGTCGAGCAGCCGCTTGCGCAGGCGGATCGATTGCGGGGTCACCTCGACGAGCTCGTCATCGGCGAGATAGGCGATCGCCTGTTCCAGGGTCATGACCTGCGGCGGGGTCAGCCGTACCGCCTCGTCCTTGGCGGTGGTGCGGATATTGGTGAGCTGCTTGCCCTTCAGCGGGTTGACGTCGAGGTCGTTGCCGCGGCTGTGGGCGCCGACGATCATCCCTTGATAGACTTGGGTCCCCGGGTCGACGAACATCGGCCCGCGCTCCTCGAGGTTCCACAGCGCGTAAGCGATCGCGGCGCCGTTCGCGTTCGAGACCAGGACGCCGTTGCGGCGCCCCTCGATCGGCCCCTTGAAGGGCGCGTAGCCGTGAAAGAGACGGCTCATCACGCCGGTGCCGCGGGTATCGGCGAGAAACTCTCCTTGGTAGCCGATGAGGCCGCGCGTCGGGCCGAAAAACGTGAGGCGAAGCTTGCCGCCGCCGGAGGGCCGCATCTCCTGCATTTCCGCCTTGCGGCGGCTCATCTTCTCGACGACGACACCGGCGAATTCCTCGTCGACGTCGACCACCACCTCTTCGATCGGCTCGAGCCGCCGACCCGTCACCGGATCGGTCGTGAACAACACGCGCGGGCGCGAGATCGACAATTCGAAGCCTTCGCGCCGCATCGTCTCGATCAGCACGCCGAGCTGCAACTCGCCGCGGCCGGCGACCTCGAACGCATCCTTTTCCGTGCTCTCGCTGACGCGGATCGCGACATTGCCCTCGGCTTCGCGGAACAGGCGCTCGCCGATCATGCGCGACGTCACCTTGGTTCCCTCGCGGCCGGCGAGCGGGCTGTCATTGACCGAGAACGTGATCGCCAGTGTCGGCGGGTCGATCGGGTCGGCGGCGAGCGGCGTCGTGACCTCGGGGGCGCAGATCGTGTCGGCAACCGTCGTCTGAGCGAGCCCGGCAACGGCGATGATGTCGCCCGCCCAGGCCTCTTCGATCGGCCGCCTCTCGAGCCCGCGATAGGCCTGCAATTTGGTCAGCCGCGCCTGCTCGATCACCCGGCCGTCGCGGCCCAGGGATTTGACCGGCATGTTGAGGCGCGCCACCCCGGAATGGATGAGGCCGGTCAGCACCCGGCCGAGATAGGGGTCGTAATCGAGCGTCGTCGCCAGCATCGAAAACGGGGCGTCGGGATCGGCGTGCGGCGGCGGGACATGCGCCAGGATCAGCTCGAAAAGCGGCGTCAAATCCTTGCGCGGCATATCGAGAGCGGCGGTCGCCCAGCCTTGGCGGCCGGACGCAAAAACCGTCGGGAAATCGAGCTGCGCTTCGGTCGCGTCGAGCGCTGCGAACAGATCGAAGATCTCGTTGTGGACCGCCTGAGCGCGGGCGTCGGCCCGATCGACCTTGTTGATCACGACGATCGGCCTCAAACCCTGGTTCAACGCCTTGCCGACGACAAATTTGGTCTGCGGCATCGGACCGTCGGCGGCATCGACCAATACTAGAACCCCGTCGACCATGCTGAGGATGCGTTCGACCTCGCCGCCGAAATCGGCGTGGCCGGGCGTGTCGACGATGTTGATCCGGACGTCCCGCCAGACGACCGAGGTGCATTTGGCGAGGATCGTGATGCCGCGCTCGCGCTCGAGCTCGTTCGAATCGAGGGCGCGTTCGGCAACCTGCTGGTTGGCGCGGAAGGCGCCGCTCTGGCGCAGCATCGCATCGACCAAGGTCGTCTTGCCATGGTCGACATGGGCGATGATCGCGATGTTGCGAATGTCCATTAACTGCAAAACCTCGCCCGCACACAGCGGAGCGCGGGATCGTCAGGTGCGGCCGAATTCGGCCAGGAGTTGCGACAGGTCGACCTCGGGGCGAGCACCAAAATGACTGATGATTTCGGCAGCGCACAAACTGCCGATCTCGCCGCAGATGGGAAGCGGCAGAGCGCGGGTCAAGCCATAGAGGAAACCGCTGGCGTATAGGTCGCCTGCCCCGGTGGTGTCGACGACACGCACAATCGGCGCAGCCGTGACCTTGCAACCGGCTTTTCTCGCCCTGCCATCCGGCGATCTACAGCAGCTTATGCTTATGCCGGAATTTGCCGAGAACGCCACTCCGCGATGCTTAATGAACGGACAATAGGCCGAACTTACTCAGTGACGTACCGCGAAGAAAGCCGCGCCCGGGCGAGTTCGGCGAAGTGGCCGTTCGGGTGTTGTGTCAGATAGGCCTGAAGTTCGTCGCGTCGATTGCTGTCCTTCACAGAGTTCCAAAAAGCCAGGTCGAGCTCATCCGCCGCGACATCGGCGGGCGACGGTACTGGAGGGCGCGTGAGTGAAAGCGCGGCTGCATCGAGCCGCGTTTGGGCGATCGAGGCAAAGGTACCTTCTGGATACTGCTCGAGGTAGGATTCTAGCTCGGCAGGGCTACCATCCTTGACGCTGTCCCAAAGTGCCAGCTCGAGAGCGACCTCGTTATCGGCGGACAGTTCGGATATCTCCGCGAGAGCAGAAGGCATCGCCGTTTCCTCGGCGCCCGAGATCTCTTGCTGGGATGCAGCCTGCACCGATGCGCAGCCGAAACGCCCGGATCGGATGCGCGATGTTCTTCACCAGCTGCTCGCCCAAATCTTCAAAGATCATGTCGCCGTGATGACGCAGGTGATCGCGCACGCCTCGCGAAACGCAGATTTCACCGCCCTTGACCAGCCCCTCGAGCCGAGCGGCGACATTGACGCCGTCGCCGAAGATGTCGTCATCCTTGACCATGACGTCGCCGACATTGACGCCGATCCGAAAGCGCATCCGCCGTCCTTCGGGCTCGCCTTCATTTGCCCTTTGAAGCGCCGCCTGGACCTCGATCGCGCAGCGGACCGCGTCAAGAACGCTGGCGAATTCGGCGAGTACACTGTCACCGGCAGTGTTCGCGATCCGGCCTCGATGCTGCGCGATCAGGTCATCGACAACCGCGCGGCGGGCAGACAATGTCACCATCGTCGCTTCTTCGTCGCCATGCATCAAGCGGCTGTAACCCTCGACATCCGCGGCGAGGATTGCCATCAGACGTCTCTCGAGCGGAGGAGCCTCCATCGGTATGGCCTTTATCCTTCCATAAAATGACCGAACGCCATCAGCGGGCGGATCCGGTCGCAGATGATCTTGGTGATCGCGAGCATCGGCGTTGAGAGGACTGCCCCGGGAACCCCCCACATCCAGTACCAAAACACTAGCGAGAGGATGACCAGCACCGGGTTGATCGTAAAACGTCGGGCAAGCAGCATCGGCGTCACCGTCTCACCTTCGACGAGATGAATGAGCAGGTATAGCCCCGCCGGCAGAAACGCCAGCCACAGCAAGTCGATGGACAAAAGGCCAGCGAGGAGGAACACCACGACACCGATCATCGGTCCGAGGATCGGAATATAGTTGAGCAGGAAGGCGACGGTTCCCCATAGGATGGGGTCGCCCACCCCGCAAAACGCCATGACCGCGCCGGTTGCTACCCCCACGGCCACGTTCATGATCGTGATCGTAAACAGGTATACCGACACATCGCTCTCGATCTGCTGGGAGATGTCGACCGCCTGCCGCTTGTTCTTGAACCGCGGCAGGATTTCGACGAGCCGCCTCAGGAAAGTGTCGCCGCTGACCAGCGAGAAAAAGAGCACAAGTACCGTTTCGAGCAGTCCGCTGGCGAAGGAGCGAGTGCCGCTGAGCAGCTGGTCGGAGAGACCCGAGCCCTGCACTGCCACTGGCACGGCTTTAAGCTCGCCTCCTTGCGTCAGACCTTGGGCCTGCTCGGCGAATTTCTGAAGGGCCGCTATCGGCCGGCTCAGAAAGCTCAAGCGCTCCTGCAATTTGGGAATTCCAGTGGGCAGCTTTTGCGCCCAATTCGCCGCCGGGCCCGACAGCGCCGTCCCCAACCCGCCCAGCGTGCCGAACAGCACCAGAATGAGGAGCATGGCCGCAATCCCCCGCGGCAAACGGATCCGCTCAAACACTCGCATCGCCGGCTGCAGCACGAGGCTGAGCACGAAGGCGAGCACGATCGGCAGGACGATCTCGGATGCCACATAACAGGCGGCAAGCATCGCGAGAAGAAAAAGACCGCCCAGGAACACCGTTTTGATATCCGAGGGTATGGGCATATCGTCTTCGTCAGGAGCCGCAGAAGCAGGCGGCGCGGCGGCCAAGGGGCGATCAGCCGCTTTTCGGCTCGCGAGCAATTTGAGTTTGGCTATCGCCGGCATTGACACACCTCAAGCAAGGGCGCAGGGCAAATCCTTTGTTCCCTCAGGCTCGAGCGACCGTCGATGGAGCAACTCCATTAGCCACCGTGTGACACTCATCAGGCCGCCCGCAGCAGAGCCGCCGCGGAAGGGCGTTCTTCCATATCCAAATCCAAAAGCTTGCGAAGAGCGTCGCGCGCGCGGGACAGGCGGGAGCGGACCGTGCCGATCGGAACGCTTAGAATTCCGGCCGTATCCTCGTAAGACATCCCTTCCAGGCCCACGAGCAAGATCACCTGCCGCTGCTCCAGAGAAAGTTGGGCTAGCGCGCGTTCGAGCTCAAATATTTGGCGTGAGGCAGTCGGATCAGTCGTGGCAGGCAGAGTCACGGATATCTGCTCCATATCGACCGCCCCGGATTCGCGGAGATCTCGCCGGACATTATTGACATTTTGGTTATGCATGATCGTGAACAGCCAGGCCCTGAGATTGGTGCCGGGTTGCCAGAATCTTTCCTTGAGAAGTGCGCGGCCGAGCGTGTCCTGCACAAGATCGTCTGCCCGTTCGCGGTTGCGCGTCAGCGCTCGCGCGTAGCGTCGCAAGCGCGGGATCTGCTGTTCGATGAGTTGATGAAATTCGGACAATTCGGTCTCCTTCGTTCGCGAGGATCGCGAGGCTGGATTTGGAGACCTTATCGAGACATTGTATACCCATGATGTGCGCATCACCTTATTTTGTAAGAAATTGTAAATCTTAAGTAAGAGTCCCAATGTATGGGTTCGGACTCACTTTGTTATTTCCCGGAGAAAAACTAGCCGCTCATCTTAGAACGGGTAGGTCTGTTTACTTTTGGACATACTGGAATATCCTGAAGGACGACGTTCTGCGTCTTCACCAGTTCCCGCGGCGGAGCTTTGAAGACTCCTGAGCAATCATACCGAGATGCCGGTGGTCCAAGCCGAGAACGGCATGGCGGTCGTGGCGGACCATGTCTTCGTCATCCCGCCGAACGCCGTGATGACGATCAAGGGCGGGATACTTCGCGTATCGACGCCGGCGCCCCCGCGTGAGCACCGCAGGCCGATCGATGTCTTCTTTGCTTCGCTCGCCGAAGACCAAGACGAAAAGGCGGTCTGCATCATTCTCTCGGGCAACGGCAGCGACGGCTCGTTGGGTCTGAAGGCCGTCAAGGAGCATGGCGGTTTCAGTCTCGCTCAGGCAGGGTTCGACGAAACGGCATTGCTCGGCATGCCGAGCAGCGCCGCCGCGACCGGCCTCGCAAGAGGAGCCGCAGTGACGGCGTTTATGGTGCGCCAGTTCAGCGCTGCAGGGCGAACAGGCGACGACGATGAACCCGGGCACCTGTTTGGGCGCATCGCACATTCAAAAAACACCGCCTTTTCCAACGGCGCGACGATGTGAGGGCATCCCTCCCAAGCGGCTTGCTCGGCCCGGCACCCGCGTCTTCGAGTTCCGGCGTTGCGTCGCCGGCTCGGATTATTGGGGATGGTGTCGATCAGCGCGCCCGCCGCGCCTTGGAGAAGTACTCCCCGGCTTACCTGGTCATCAATCGGCAGCATGAGGTTCTCCGGTTCTCCGGAAGAACCGGTCATTATATCGAGCATTCGCCAGGCGCGGCGAGCTTAAACTTGTTCAATATTCTCCGGAAGGATCTGCTCCCGACCGTGCGAGTTGCGGTGCAGAAAGCCTTCGCCTCGCGACAATCGGTCGTGCACGAGGACCTCGTCATTGTAATCAACGACCATAGCAAGATCGTCAATCTCATCATCGAGCCGATCTCGGAACAAGCGGAGGGGGAGCTCTATGCCGTCGCGTTCCAGGATCGCGGATTGGTCCACCGGGAGAGCGCAACGACCGAGACGGCGGAAACCGCGGACGCTCGCGCCCAAACGCTCGAGAAGGAACTGCGTGCTACGCGTGCTCAGCTCCAGAGCACGATCGACGATCTGGAGACGGCTAACGAGGAATTGAGGTCCGCCAACGAAGAGTATCAGTCGGTAAACGAAGAATTCCAGTCGACGAACGAAGAGTTGGAGAGTGCGAAGGAAGAACTTCAGTCAATTAACGAGGAACTTAACACGATAAATGGGGAGTTGGCTGCCAAGAACGAAATATTAGCCGAGGCAAACAGCGATATTAAGAACCTTCTCGACAGCACAGAGATCGCTACGCTGTTTCTTGATAACGAGCTGCGCATAAGGAATTTTACGCCCGCCCTGTCGGAGATCTTCCATGTACGCGCCGGCGACCGCGGCCGGCCAATCACCGACATCGCCAACCGGCTCAGCTACGACGATCTGGAGCGCGACGCGAAGCAGGTGTTGCGCTCCCTCTCGATGGTCGAGCACGAAGTCTCGGTCACTCAGGACGGCGCGGCCTTTCTGATGCGGATCCGGCCGTACCGCACGGTGAGCGGTGTCATCAGTGGCCTCGTGATCACTTTCGTCGATATCAGCGAGCGTAGACACTACGAAGAACAGCGGGCGAGGCTCGCTGCGATCGTCGACTCTTCCAACGACGCGATCATAAGTAATGATCTCAACGGTATCATCGTTAGTTGGAATCGCGCAGCCGAGCAGCTCTTCGGCCATACAGCGCCCGAAGCCATCGGAAAGCCGACCACGATCTTGTATCCGCCCGACCGCCTTAGCGAGGCATCCGAGATTCTCGACCGCGTTCAGCGCCGTGAACGCGTCGACCATTATGAAACTATTCGCCGTCGCAAGGACGGCAGCTTGGTCGACGTTTCGCTCACCGTGTCGCCAATCGAGGATGCGGGAGGCAGAATCGTCGGCGCCTCAAAAATTGCCCAGGACATCACCGAGCGCAAGCAAGCCGACGACCTCCGTGCGCTGATGGCCGACGAGTTGAATCATCGGGTGAAGAATACCCTGGCGACAGTCCAATCGATCGCCGCGCAGTCGCTGAAGGGGGCAATGGACGAGCAAGGCCGGGAAGCTTTTGACGCGCGGCTCGTTGCTCTGTCGCAGACCCATGACCTCTTGGCGCGGGACAGCTGGGAGGGCGCGTGGTTGCGCGAGCTGGTGCTTCAGGAGCTCGAGCCTTACCGGACAGAGGAGAGCACTCGTTTCGTGGTCGAGGGCCCCGATTTTGGGCTCCGACCGAAGGCAGCCCTCGCGCTTGGGATGGCCTTTCATGAACTCGCCACCAACGCCGCGAAATATGGGGCATTGTCAAAGCCGGGAGGCCAGGTTCGTGTCACGTGGGAGCTTCTGAGATCCTCCGAGGCCGTAACGCTTCGACTGCAATGGGCCGAGACCGGCGGACCGCCGGTAGAAAATTTCGGGCACAAAGGGTTTGGATCGATTTTGCTCGAACGGGGTTTGTCACTCGAGCTGGACGGCGAGGTCCAACTTGACCCCGATCCAAGCGGCATAGTCTGTACGATGCAGATACCGTTTCCAGCTTGAGGAAGCAGGTGACTAATGGCCGCCAGCGAGCAACCAAGGCTCCCAACTCCCCAACTGCGCGTTCTGTTGGTCGAGGATGAAATCATGATTGCGCTCCTCCTGGAGGAGATGCTTGCCGAGCTCGACTTCGAGGTTGTCGGGCCGGTTGCTCGTCTCGACAGGGCTGTGGAGATGGCCCAGCGGCAAGCGCTGGATGTCGCCCTTCTCGACGTCAACCTCAACGGCAAGGAGATATATCCGGTCGCCGAAGCGCTTGCCGCCCGCGAGGTCCCGTTTGTCTTTGTCACCGGTTACGGCAGAGGAACTCTGCGCGCGCCGTATTGCGACCGCCCAACCTTGCAGAAGCCGTTCCGCCGGAACGACTTGCGCGAGCTACTGGCAGAGGTTTGCAGCGCGAAACAGGCCTGACCTCGCCAACCCCGACCGATTTTAGATCGAGCGCGCGGCGCGTGGCGTCTTTTATCGACTTGATGACAAAGGAGTTCTCATCATGGAATTGATCCTCATAATTATTCTGCTAATCCTCCTCTTCGGTGGCGGCTTCGGATATTATCGCGGCGGCTACTATAGCCGCGGTGGTGGTTACGGGATCGGCGGTATACTCGGCGTCATCCTTATCGTCGTCCTGATCGTGTGGCTGCTACGTGGTGGTGGGTACGTCGGCGGTTTCTGAAAGCCGGCCTTTGTCCGAAGGCCGACGCCGTCATCCCTGACGGCAGCGCAGTAGCCATTGCTAGCTTCACCCACCGGCGGCGGGGCCGGCGTCGCCCAGGAGTTGCGACAGCTTGACCTCGGGGCGAGCCCCGAAATGGCTGATGATTTCGGCAGCGCACAAACTGCCGATCTCGCCGCAGGCGGGAAGCGGCAGAGTGCGGGTCAAGCCATAGAGGAAACCGCTGGCGTATAGGTCGCCTGCCCCGGTGGTGTCGACGACGCGCGCGACCGGTGCCGCTGCGACCGGATGCTCGACTCCCTCCGCCAGGATCACGCTGCCCGCCGCACTGCGGGTCAGGGCGGCGATCGCGACGTGAGTGCGCACTGCAGCTGCGGCTGCGCCGAAATCATCCGTCTCGTAAAGCGAGCAGATTTCGGCCTCGTTGGCGAAGAGAATATCGACATGTCCGTCGACCAGATCGCGGAAAGCCGCGCGGTGCCGACTGACGCAGAACGGGTCGGAGAGGCTGAGCGCCACCTGGCGGCCCGCCGAATGGGCGATCGCTGCGGCTTTGCGAAAGGCCTCCTGCGCGAGCGGCGGGTCGAACAGATACCCTTCCAGATAGGTGATACGGGCGGCGGTAATCACGTCGGGATCGATGTCGGCGGGCCCAAGCTCGACGCAGGCGCCGAGATAGGTGTTCATCGTGCGCTGGCCGTCGGGGGTCACGAGGATCAGGCAGCGCGCGGTGCCCGGGCCGGCGGTCGCGGCCAGTGTCTCGAAGCGGACCCGGGCCGCGGTGATGTCGTGGCGGTAGACCTGGCCGAGGAAGTCATCGCGCACCTTGCCGATATAGGCGCCGGTGCCGCCGAGCGAGGCGATCCCGGCCATAGTGTTGCCGGCCGATCCACCCGACGCCTCGATCGCCGGACCCATCATCCGGTAGAGCGCGTCCGCCCGGTCGGCGTCGATCAGGGTCATGGTTCCCTTGACGAGCCCCTCCCCAGCGAGAAACGAGTCCTCTGCGTGGGCGATAACATCGACAATGGCATTGCCGATGCCAACGACATCGATGCTGGCCTGCGTCATTTGGCTGGAGATGACCCCGCGAGGAAACCGGCGGCAACTATAACCGCACTGGGCTTCACCACAAGGTCGGAAACGACAGCCGCCGACCGAGCCGAAAATCGCTGCAATGGGCAGATTTTATTGATTCAGTGGGTAGAGTGAATTGGATTCAAACGCTGTCCGGCGAAATTTGCTCGCAAAAATACCAGGTTGGAACTGAGACGTAGCATGCGATTATGGCAATTCCACGATCGAAGGGGCCTCAGTTGCTGCGGAAGAGGTCCTGCGGGATGCCTGCTTGAGCGAAAACGTAGTCACGCGAAGCCTCGAGCTGCTGGCGCAGATGCGGCAGATCGACGTCAAGCACCTGCCCTTTCCACTTGCGCACCTTGCCCGCGACGATCACGGTCTCGACATTGGTGCGGTCCATTAGCGACACCACCGCTCCCGGCACCTGGTTGAGCGGCGCCACATTGATCCGGGTGGCGTCGAGAATGATGATGTCGGCCTCCTTGCCCGGCGTGAGCGAGCCGGTCTTGCCGTCGAGCCGCAGGGCCTTGGCGCCGTTCATCGTACCGAAACGCAGCACGTCGCGCGTCGTCAGCGGCGCCGGTGTGCCGGCCGGCGGCGTCGGCCACGGAATGGCTGCCGCGTCTGGCGGAAGTCCCCAATCGACCTCGTTTGGCGGCAAGCCTTGATCGAGGATCATCTGGTTCAGGACCACGCGCTGCAGATTCATGCAGGACCGCATTTGGGTGAAGAAGTCGGCCGTCAACGTGCATTCGACGTCGACGCTGAGCGACGGCTCCATGCCCAGGCTCTGCATCTTGAGGATGGGCGGCATGCCGTGCCGCATATTCATCTCGATCGGAAACGCGATCGAGACCTGCGCGCCGGCGTCGCGCACCGCTTTCCATCCATCGTCGGACATCCCGGTCATGTGGATGAACAGATTGTCGGGCCCAAGCCCGATGTCATGGTTGCTGCCGCCTTGGCCCGCGGCCAGCTGGTCGAGGATCGGACGTATCCCGAACGGAGAAAGGATGTGCGCCGCGATCTGCAGACCGAGCTGGCGCCCGATCTTCCAAGACTGTTCGTAGATTGTATCCCCAAGGTAGACTTCGCCGCCCATGATCATCGTGACGAGCTGGTCGGTTGAGGAGAAGTATTTCTGTTTGATGCGGAATGCATCCTGGGGATACGCATAGTTGGGCGGGTTGCTTCCCGCGCCCTCGAAATAGCCGAATGCGGAACGGCGTCCCGAATCGAACAGGGCTTGGATGGCGGCGTCGGAGTGCTGCGGCGTGTGGTGGATTTGCGAGACGTCGTGCACGGTCGTGACGCCGTCATCGAGCTGGCTCAACGCACCGAACAGCTCGTTGATGTAAACATCCTGTGGCCGGTACACCGGCGCGAATTTCTGCAGAATGTACTCGAAGTAGGTGATGGTCCCGGCCGCCGTGCCCGAGCCGTCGTTGATCAGGACCCCATCGGCGAGAAAGCTGCGCAGCACCGTCTCGAACTGGTGGTGATGGGTATCGATGAAGCCGGGCATGACGATGCGGCCGGTTGCGTCGATCACCGCCGCGCCGCCCCCCTGAAGGTTCGGCCCGACGGCGAGGATCTTCTTGCCCTCGACCAGCACGTCGGCCTGCGCGAAGTCGCCGACCTGCGGGTCCAGCGACATTACCGAACCGCCGCGAATGACGTAACGCCGACCCGGCCGGCCGCTGTCGAGCGGCGGATCGCCGCCATCGGCCGCGGCAGGACGCGCCGCGAACAGAGGGAGACCCGCAGCGGCGACCCCGGTCGCCATCGCACCCTTCAGAAAATTCCGCCGCGAACCGAAATGGTTGTGTGGCCGTCCCTCGTCGCACAATTTGCACATGCTGGCGTCCCCCCCACAGTGCGAGTTATTTGAACCAAAATCGCTCTTTTGGGAGTGTTCGGCAACGGTAATCCCGCACCCGGGGTGCCGCAGTCGGCCGGAGCAGCCGTTTGAGGTTTCTGCCCGGTCTAGCCCGAAGAGCTCAAGAAAGGAGCATTGAATGCTGAGGACAGGGAACGAGCATCTCGAACGTCTCAGGGACGGACGATCCGTCTACATCGGAAGCGAACGGGTGGGCGACGTCACGACCCACTCCGCCTTCCGCAATGCCGCGCGCACCGTTGCGGCGATCTACGACATGAAGGCCGACCCCGCCAATCGCGAGATCATGTCGTTCAGCGAAGACGGTGAGCAGTACAGCATGTATTACCTGCAGGCCCGCTCGCAGGATGATCTGCGCCGTCGCATGCGTGCCCATCGCATGATCGCCGACATGACATACGGGCTCTTTGGCCGCTCGCCCGATCATGTCGCGAGCTTTGTGACCGGCATGGCGATGAGCCCCGGCGTCTTCGCCGCCGGCACCCGGCCTTATGCCGAGAACATCGTGAACCACTACCGCCACATGCGAGAGCAGGACATTTATGCCGCCTATGCCGTGGTGCCGCCGCAGGCGGCGCGCGATCCGGCCTTCTACCAGAAGCAGAACCTGCCGATCCCGAGCCTGCAGGTCGTGCGCGAGGACGATGACGGCGTCGTGATCTCGGGCATGAAGATGTTGGCGACCGCAGCCGTGTTCGCCGACGAGATCTGGATCGGCAATCTGTTGCCGTTGGCGCCCGAGCTGGTCAAGCAGGCGGTGACGTGCGCCGTGCCGTGCAACGCCGCCGGCTTGAGCTTGTGGTCGAGACAACCTTTCGAGCCGCAATGCCAAGAACGAATTCGACAGCCCGCTGGCGTGGCGCTTCGACGAGACCGACAGCATGGTGCTGTGTGACAACGTCAAAGTGCCGTGGGAACGCGTCTTTGTCATGGACGACGCAGTGCTGTCGCGCGAGATCTATATTCGCACGCCGAGCCATTGTTACGGCAATCACCAGTCCAATGTCCGCCTCTGGTCGAAACTGCGGCTGATCGTCGGGCTGGCGAGCCGGCTGGCGCAATCGACCGGAGCCGATCAAGTGCCTGCAGTGCGCGAGGTGTTGGGGCGGCTCACCGCGCTCGAAGCGACGCTCGGCGGCATGATCCATGGCCAGATCGAAGCCTGGGAGCCCTGGCCGGAGGGCTTTGCGACCTTCAACCGGCGCTACATGTATGCTGCGCTCAATTGGGGCACCGAAATGTATTCCCAGCTGATCGACATTCTGCGGGAATTGTCGGGCGGCGGCGTGTTCCAGATGCCGGCGAGCGTGACCGTGATGCACGATCCTGCGCTCAGGAAATTGTTCGAGACCTATTGGCAGACGCCGCACCTGTCCGCTCTCGACCGCATGAAATTATTCAGGCTGGTCTGGGAACTGGTCGGTTCCGAATTCGCCGGCCGGCATCAGCAATACGAGAAATTCTACGCCGGTGCGTCCTTCATCGTTCGCAATCACAGCTACCGCGAAGCACCGTGGGACGAGTTCCACAAATACGCCGACGATCTGTTGGCCAGCTACGATGTACCGGAAGCCGGTGTCAGCCCGCTGATCGGCCGGTTCGTCCGATCAGCCTTCACAGTTCCAGGAGACGACGCAGGCTGTCCTCGACGGAACGCAAATCCACCGCCGAAAGCTGTCCTTCGCTCCTCGTCAGGCGCCGCTTGTCGACCGCACGCACCTGATCGCAAACCGCAACCGAATTTGGCCCGGCGGAAGGGGTAGAGACAATGATGGGCGGGCGTGGTTGCGGTAGAAAGCGATACGACCACAACCTTCCGCCGCGCCCGGTTGAAGGCATTGGCGGTGACCACGATGGCCGGCCTGGTTTTTCTAATCTCGCTTCCTTGAGCGGGATCCAAATTGATCCACCAGATTTCGCCCCGGCGCACCGGCGTGACGTCTGCGGCGAAAGCCGTCATCGGGAGCGGTCTCGGCTCGATTCAGATGGGAGACCCTCAGCGATGGTTGCCGTTTCCCACTCGGCCATCTCCTCCACCAACGCCTCGTCTCGCTCCACCGCGAGCGCGACCCGGTAGAGGGGATCGCTATCGCTCACCTCATCCGGCGGCAGAGCCTGCTCCAGCAACCGCTGCACAAATTTGCTCCGCTCTCGCGGGGCGACGGTCAGCTTGAACCGCCGCACCAGATCCTCCGGCAGGCGCAGCAAAAGTTGTTGTGTGGTCATAACAAGCCAAAGTTTTGACGTTTGGATATATTATTATCGATTCCCTACTTGGAAAGCAGGCCGACGCTGCGCACCGCCCAACAGGAGCCAATTCGCCCTCGCCTTGCCGACCGTCCCGTCAGGTGCTCGGGTCGCCATCGATAATTGCCGCTGGCTTGGTGCACACATATGTTCACCTCTCGATCAGCGCGGAGTTCAAGCGGTGGACTGCATGGCAAGGAGCGGCCTTCGAGCTGGCAAGGGGGTGGGTGTTCCTGGGGGACTGGGCGAGTGGTCCCGCCAATGCACGGCAGCTTAATGGGTGATACCGATGTCTACAACGCATGTAACAATAAGGGTTAAGCAGCTTCCCGAGGGCGTCTTTCTTGCCACGAGCGACGACGTGCCGGGGCTGACAGTCGAATGTGAAACCCGCGACGAGATCATCGCCACTGCGCCGGAAATAGCCTTAGAGCTGCTCGAGGTCGAAGCGGGTCACCCATTGACACCACGGCCAATGGTAACGTTTGCCTTCGATTGAGGCCGCATGGCCTCAATGACGTACAGGGAGCTCCGAAGGCTCCTTGTCGATCATGGCTGTAGATATCTTCGGGACGCCCGCGGCGGAGGGCATGAGATCTGGCTGTGCCCCGGCCGCAAGCCAATTAGCGTGCCAAAGACCCTGAAAGGGGAAGGGACTCTTCAGAAAATCTTGAGGGATGCCGGCATCAAGTAAGTCCGTATTTGCCTTCTCTTCCCCTAGTCGCAGGCCACAGGGAAAGCCAACTCAACTTGCCGCGCAGATCCAATCGCGATGGTTTCGGAACGCTCAACTCATCACTACGAACTAAGAACTATACTCTTAAGTATCCACGTTTTTGACTAGCAATGGCCGCTTTCCGGAAAGCACATCAAGCGCTGCCGTTTGTCTCAGGAAATTGTCGGCAACTGCCTGTGGAGCATATCCGCCCTCCATTATGTCGAGTTGCTCGATTGGGTAGTGCATTACTTTTGCAATCTCGTGCAAAAGTTTAGTCAAGAGGGCCGGTCTCTCGGCATACGCTCGCTCCGTTTTATTTGTATCCCTGACATCGACACGTAAATTTTCAAAATACTCCTTCCATGCTTTCAGGATTTGTTGTTCTCCATGGAAGTCAACTTCGATCAGATTGAGCGCCGTTACATGTTCCGTAGTCAACTGCGCGCGTCTCGTTGCCATTAACGTTCGAAAGATATAGAGACGTCTGTTTTTAGATTCCCGCTTCCAATCAATATACCTCGTTACAAGAACGGCGAATATAGGCCCGAGGAATGTGGCTCCTAAAATCGCCCACCCGAATATTTCCGATGATGGGTTCATATTATCGAAATTTTGACCTCCCCAGAAAATGTCGACCAACCTCACTAAATATAAAACCTTCGTTGCCCTTTCTCAGCTGCACCCGCTGGTCGCGCCACAGGTGTCGCATTTGAGGCAGGTGCCGTTGCGGATCAGGGTGAAGTTGCCGCATTCGGCGCAGCTGTCGCCTTCGTAGCCTTTCATGCGGGCGGCGCGGATGCGCTCGAGGCGCAGGTCGCCCTCCGGCATTGGGGAGAGGCCGAGGGGGCCGTCGATGTCGGGGTCGGCGTAACCGGCGAGGGCGGTGGCTCGGCCGGCGCCGCCGTCGAGCACGGTCAGTTTGTGGCGCACGAAACCGTTGGAGGCGGCGCGTCGCACCAGGTTCGATTCGGCTTCGCCCTTGCCGACCGTGTCGGGCATCAGGTCGCCAGGCTGCACATGGGCCAGATCGCCGCGGTCGAGATAGGAGATCGCCAATTCGCGGAAGATATAGTCGAGGATCGAGGTCGCCATCTTGATCGCGTCGTTTCCTTCGACGATGCCCGACGGCTCGAAGCGGGTGAATGTGAACTGGTCGACGAAGCGCTCAAGCGGCACGCCATATTGCAGCCCGAGGGAGATCGCGATCGCGAAGCAGTTCATCAACGAGCGGAAGGCGGAGCCTTCCTTGTGCATGTCGATGAAGACTTCGCCGAGACCGCCGTCCTCGTATTCGCCGGTGCGCAGATAGATCTTGTGACCGCCGACGACCGCCTTCTGCGTGTAGCCCTTGCGCCGATTGGGGAGACGCCGGCGCTCGTTCTGCCGCACGACGCGTTCGACGTCTCGTTCGACGACGCGTTCGACGATCCGCTCGGCGACGAGCGGCGCGCGCGCCGCTGGCGAGGCCGCGAGCAATTCCTCGGCTTCGTCGTCGTCGCCGAGGAGGCTCGAGGCCAGCGGCTGCGACAGTTTGGAGCCGTCGCGGTAGAGCGCAGTCGCCTTGAGACCTAGGCGCCAGGACAGCATGTACGCGTCCTTGCAATCCTCGACCGTCGCGGCATTCGGCATGTTGATCGTTTTCGAGATCGCCCCCGAGATGAAGGGCTGCACCGCCGCCATCATTTGGATGTGACTTTCGACCGACAACGCACGCCGGCCGTTGCGGCCGCACGGGTTCGCGCAGTCGAATACCGCCAGATGCTCGGGTTTGAGGTGGGGCACGCCTTCCAGGGTCATCGCGCCACAGCACCAGCTGTTGGCGGCGTCGATCTCGGCCCGGGCGTAGCCGAGCGCCGCCAACAGCTCGAAGCCGGGATCGTCAAGCGCGCCCGGCGCGATCCCGAGACTGTCGATGAGAAAAGCTTCGCCCAGGGTCCATTTATTAAACGTAAACTTGATATCGAAAGCCGACGGGAGCGCCGCTTCGACTGCGGCAAGCGCGCGGTCGTCGAAGCCCTTTGCGCGCAGGCTCTCGTGGTTGATGCCGGGGGCGCCCTTCAACGTGCCGTGGCCCAGCGCGTAGCGCTCGATCGCGGCGATCTCGGCGGCGCTATAGCCGAGCGTTCTCAGGGCCTCAGGCACCGATCGGTTGATGATCTTGAAATAGCCGCCGCCGGCCAGCTTCTTGAACTTGACGAGCGCAAAATCGGGCTCGATGCCGGTCGTGTCGCAATCCATGACAAGGCCGATCGTGCCGGTCGGCGCCAATACCGTCGCCTGTGCATTGCGGAACCCGTGTTTTTCGCCGAGCGCCAGCGCCCTGTCCCAGCTGCGCCTGGCCGCGGCAGCGACGGCTGGGTCGGGGCAGTTCGCTGCATCCAGCGGCACGGGCGGGATGGACAGCTCTTCGTATCCCTCATTCTCGCCATGGGCCGCGCGACGATGATTGCGGATGACCCGCAACATCGCCTCGCGGTTCTCGGCATAACCGGGGAAGGCGCCGAGTTCGCCCGCCATCTCCGCTGAGGTGGCACAACTCGACCCGGTCATCATCGCAGTGATCGCGCCGCCGAGCGCGCGGCCGGCGGCGCTGTCGTAAGGCAAGCCCATCGACATCAGCAGCCCGCCGAGATTGGCGTAACCGAGGCCGAGGGTTCGGAAATCATAGGAGCGTCGCGCGATCTCCTTCGACGGGAACTGCGCCATCAATACTGAGATTTCGAGCACGATCGTCCATAGCCGCACCGCGTGCTCAAAACCGGCGACATCAAAGCTTCCGTCCTCGCGGAGGAACGCGAGCAGGTTCAAGGAGGCGAGGTTGCAGGCCGTATCGTCGAGGAAATTATATTCGGAGCAGGGGTTTGATGCGTTGATCCGGCCGCTGACAGGGCAGGTGTGCCATTCGTTGATCGTCGTATCGAACTGCAGTCCGGGGTCGGCCGAGGCCCACGCCGCATGGCCGATCTTGTCCCATAGCGCACGCGCCGGCAGCCGCTTCACGATCTTTCCGTCGGTGCGCCGGGTCAGTTCCCAATCCCCATCGTTACGGACACGGTCGAGAAACTCGTTGGAGATCCGCACGGAATTGTTGGAATTCTGCCCGGCGACAGTCAGATAGGCTTCCGATTCCCAGTCCGTGTCGTAGGTGCGGAAATCGATCTCGCTATAGCCCTGGCGCGCAAACTGAATGACCCGCTGGATGTAGCTCTCGGGGATCATCGCACGGCGCGCGGCGCGAATCTCGCGTTTCAGTGCCGGGTTCTGGGCCGGGTCGGTGCCGTCGCGGCACGCCGCCATGACCAGATTCAAGTAGCGCGCGGCGAGCTTGGAGCCGGCGACGAGCGCGGCGACCTTCTGCTCTTCGACGACCTTCCAGTCGATAAAGGCTTCGATATCAGGATGATCGATATCGACGATGACCATCTTCGCCGCGCGTCGCGTCGTGCCGCCGGACTTGATTGCGCCGGCGGCGCGGTCGCCGATTCGCAGAAAGCTCATGAGGCCGGAAGAGCGGCCGCCGCCGGACAGCGGCTCGCCATCGCCGCGGATCTTCGAGAAATTCGAGCCCGAGCCGGAGCCGTATTTGAACAGCCGCGCCTCGCGCACCCAGAGGTCCATGATCCCGCCACCGTTGACGAGGTCGTCGGCGACCGACTGGATGAAGCACGCATGCGGCTGCGGGTGCTCGTAGGCGCTGTCCGAGGCGTGCAATTCGCCGGTTTGGTGGTCGACGTAGTAGTGGCCTTGCGCCGGGCCGTCGATCCCGTAGGCCCAATGGAGGCCGGTGTTGAACCATTGCGGCGAGTTCGGCGCGCCAATCTGGCGGGCGAGCATCACTCGGATTTCATCGTAAAAGGCTCGGGCATCGTCCTCGGCATCGAAATAGCCGCCCTTCCAGCCCCAATAGGTCCAGGTCCCCGCCATGCGGTCGAAGACCTGCCGTGCGTTCGTTTCTCCGCCGTGATGGGCGCTCTCGGCTAGCGTCGCGAGAGCCGCCTCATCGGCGGTGCGCCGCCAGAGCCAGGGCGGAATGCCCTGTTCCACAACCGGCGCCAAACGCGCGGGCACGCCGGCCTTGCGGAAGTATTTTTGCGCGAGAATGTCGGAAGCGACCTGGCTCCACTCGGCCGGCACCTCGAACCCCTCGGCCTGGAAGACGACCGAACCGTCGGGGTTGCGGATCTCGCTGTTGGCGTTCCGGAACGGCACGGTCTCGTACGGGTCCCGGCCGGCCGTGGTAAAATGGCGCGCGATCTGCATTCCTCTCCCCAACCCCGATTGCAAGACGTAGTTGCTCGTCCGCTCTAGCCCACTAAATGTAGTTGGGGTCGCCAAACGAAGCAATTGATTTCGTGCGCTTGCGGGTGAAAGCACACCATATGTTGCGGGACGGCAACGCTTTACGCCCGCGCGGAAACAGTGCGATAACCCGCCCGCGAGGCGAGGCACGGATGGAGCAATGACGCTCGGGACGCGTTTGTTGACCTGGTTGCGCGGCGAATTGGTCGGCAGCGATGCCTACGGCAACCGCTACTACCGCGAGCGCGGCGGCCGGCCGGTGCGCCGCGGCGGCGGTCGGTTCAGCCGCGAGAAACGCTGGGTCATTTACAACGGCGAGCCGGAGGGTTCAAAAGTGCCGCCCGAATGGCACGCGTGGCTGCACCACACCGTGAACGAACTGCCGCGCGCGGACCGGCCGCGCTATCCGTGGGAGAAACCGCACCAGCCGAACATGACCGGCACGCCCTACGCCTATTACCCGCCGGGCTCGATCCTGCGCGGTGGCCACCGGCCGCGGGCCACCGGGGATTACGAGCCGTGGACCCCCGAATAGCGCGGCTGCAGCAACCATGACGGGCAATGTGATCGAGACGGTGATGGGCGCCGTCGTGCTGGTTGTCGCTGCGGTGTTCCTGTTTTTTGCCTACACAACGAGCCAAGTCAGGGCCGTGCAGGGTTATGATGTGACCGCGCAGTTCGAACGGGTCGGCGCGCTCCGCGACGGCGGCGATGTGCGGATCGCCGGGGTCAAGATCGGATCGGTGGTGTCCGAGACCCTCGATCCGAAGACGTTCCTCGCCACTGTGCGGATGAGCATCGATCCCGCCTATAAACTGCCTGAGGACACTGTGGCGGAGATCGTCTCAAACGGCCTGCTCGGTGAGCAATACCTGTCGCTCGTTCCCGGCGGCGAAGAGAAAACGATCCCGCCCGGCGGGCAGATCAAATTCACCCAATCCCCGGTCAGCCTCGAAAACCTGATCGGGCAGATGATCTTTTCGACGCCCGGCGGGCAGAAGAAGCCGGGCGAGGGCGAGGCGCCGCAAGGCGCCGCCCCGAAATAGGCGGGATCGGGCATGTCGGATAGTGACGGCAGCGAATTCCCGATCTGGCGCACGCCGGAAGGCGAGCCGGTCTCCTGCGTCGAAAAGATCAAAGTGCTGAACGAAAATCTCGCCGAATTGAAAGAGCTGGCGCAAGAGGCGCTCGAGGATGCGGTGCTGATGGGATGCGACGAGCGGCAGGTGCGCGAGGTCCTTGCCGGGATCGTCGCCGGGATCGTCAACCCCTACCGCAAGTGATCGCCAAGCATTGCCTTATCGCGGCGGCCCTGTCGGCGACAACGCTAGCGAAGCCGGCGGGCGCGGATATGACCACGGAACCGGTGGCGCTGCTGGAGGGCCTCGACAAGATCACCGCGCGCGTCTCGAAATTCGAGGCGCCGGTCGGCGCCCCGGTGCAATTCGGCACACTCGCGATCCGCGTCCGCGATTGCGAGAAGAGCCCGCCGGAGGACACGCCGGAGAGCGCGGCCTTCGTCGAAATCGACGAGACACGCACGGGCGAAGTCAGAACCCGCGTGTTCAGCGGCTGGATGTTCGCCTCGAGCCCGGCGCTGTCGGCGCTCGAGCATCCCGTCTACGACGTGATCTTGCTCGATTGCAAGGCGGCGAGCGGATCGCCGCGCACCGCCTCCGGCAGTGCAGCCGGGAAGGACGCGCGATAAGCCAACGCCTCGGCGAGCAGGCGATGATAGCGCGCGCGGGTGATCTCGACCCCGCCGAACTGTTCCAGATGCGGCGTCAGAAACTGAGTGTCGAGGAGGCGGTAGCCGCCGAGCCGCAAGCGCGCGGCCAAATGCACGAGTGCGACCTTGCTCGCGTCGGTCGCGCGGCTGAACATGCTTTCGCCAAAGAAGGCGGCGCCGATCGCGACGCCGTATAGCCCGCCGACCAGCGTGTCCTCGTGCCAGGTTTCGACGCTGTGCGCCGCCCCGCGGGTGAAGAGGCCCGCATAGAGCCGCACGATCTCGTCGTTGATCCAGGTGTTGGGGCGTTTTTCGGTCGCCTCGGCGCAGCCGCGAATCACCTGTTCGAACGCGCTGTCGCAGCGGATCTCGAAACCGCCCTGCCGGACGGCGCGGCGCAGCCGCTTCGGCACATGGAAGGTGTCGAGCGGTAGGATCCCGCGCCGGCGCGGATCAACCCAGAACAGCTCCGGATCGTCCGCCGATTCGCCCATCGGGAAGATGCCGGCTGCATAGGCGGCGAGCAGTATGTCGGGCGTCAGCCGCAACGCGTCTCGGCTCCGGTCACTCCGTCGGTCACGCCTCGGGTCCTGGGGGTCGCCTGACGAAATCTTCCAACCAGTGAATGTGGTAATCGCCGTCGATGAATTCCGGAGCGACCGCGAGACGCTGGTGCAGCGGTATCGTCGTCTCGATCCCGCCGATCACATATTCCTCTAGCGCGCGGCGCAGCCGCATCAAGCATTCGTTGCGGCTCTTGCCGTGGATGATCAGCTTGGAGACCAGGCTGTCGTAAAAGGGCGGCACCTCATAGCCGTCGTAGAGCGCGCTGTCGACGCGAACGCCGAGCCCGCCCGGTGGATGATAACCGGTTACCCGGCCGGGCGAAGGCCGGAAGGTATCGGAGTTCTCGGCATTGATACGGCACTCGATCGCGTGGCCGCACAGATTGACGTCCGACTGCCGATAGCCGAACGGCACGCCGGCGGCGATGCGCAGCTGCTCGCGGACAATGTCGATGCCGCTGATCATTTCGCTGATCGGGTGCTCGACCTGCAATCGCGTATTCATTTCGATAAAAAAGAAATCGCCGTCCTGATATAGGAATTCGAGCGTACCGGCGCTGCGGTAGCCGATCTCGCCGAGCGCTGCGACGGCGAGCGCGCCCAGCCGCTCACGCTCCATGCAATTCAGCGCCGGGGAAGGCGTCTCCTCGAGCACCTTCTGGTGCGAGCGCTGCAACGAGCAATCACGCTCGCCGAGATGGATGATGCCGCCCTTGCCGTCGCCGAGGACCTGGATCTCGATGTGCCGGGGCCGCTCGAGGTGGCGTTCGAGGTAGACCTCGCCGCAGCCGAAAAACGACGCCGCCTCGTTTTGCGCAACCGGCAAGAGACGGGCCAGTTCGGCGGCGTTCCGGGCCACCTTCATGCCGCGCCCGCCGCCGCCCGCGCTGGCCTTGATCAGCACCGGATAGCCGATCGCGCAGACCGCCGCCTCGGCCGCCGCGACATCACGCACGGCGCCTGTGGAACCGGGAACCGTCGGGATCCCGAGTTTACGCGCGGCCTTTTTTGCCGCGACCTTGTTGCCCATCAGCCGGATGTGCTCGGCGGAGGGGCCGATGAAAGTCAACCCGTGCTCCTCCACCGTCGCGGCGAAATCGGCGTCCTCGGCCAGAAACCCGAGACCAGGATGGATCGCATCGGCGCCGGTGATCGTCGCGGCCGAGAGGATCGCCGCGACGTTCAAATAGCTGTCGCGCGCCGGCGGCGGGCCGATGCACACGGTCTCGTCGGCGAGCCGCACATTCATCGCATTGGCGTCCGCGGTCGAATGCACCGCCACCGTTTTGATCCCCATCTCGCGGCAAGCGCGATGAATGCGCAGCGCAATCTCGCCTCGATTGGCGATCAGCACCTTGTTGAACATCGGAACTAGCCGCCCTCGCGCCCTCTCCGCCCTTTAGGGGGGAGAGGGAGGGGACCCGTCGCGTCAGCGACGGGGAGGGTGAGGTGGGCCTCGGCAGGCGCTCTGGAATCCCCCACCTCACCCCGACCCTCTCCGCCCCCCGGGGCGGAGAGGGAGCAGTTCTCGAAATATCATCTCCAACACACCCGCAATATTTTCTACTAGATCCCCGTTCCAAAATCGGATTACGCGATAACCTCGCTCGGCGATCTCCCGACTTCGCAACTCATCCGCGCTAAGCGATATCGCGTGCTGTCCGCCATCGAGCTCGATTACCAGCTTCGCTGCGGGACAGGCAAAATCCACGATGTGTCTGCCGATTGGGTGTTGCCGGCGAAACCGCCACGGGAGCCCGAGCTCACGCAGCTCCCGCCACAGCCGCCTCTCGGCCTCGGTCATATCCCGCCGCAGCCGGCGCGCGACTGCCGTTTCCCTTCGGACGATCACTCGATCAGCATCAGGACGGCGCCATACTCGACCGGCTGCGCGTCGGCAACCAGGATCTGCGCGATGCGGCCAGAGCGGTGCGCGCGGATCTGGTTCATAACTTTCATCGCCTCGATGATCAGCAAAGGCTGTCCCTCGGCGACCGAATTGCCGAGCCGCACAAAGGGCGGGTCGCCGGGTTGCGGCGCGAGATAGGCGGTACCCACCATCGGGGCCTTGACCGAGCCGGGATGCTCGACCGAGCTCGATCGGGCTGGCGTCACGGAGGGCGGGGCCACGGCAGGCGCCGGCCCGCCGGGAACGCGGGCGATTCGGACGCGGCAATCGCCGATCGCATATTCGATTTCGGTCAGACCGGTTTCTGTCAGCAGCGCGGCCAGCGTGCGGATCAGGTCGGCGTCGGGGAATGGCGGGGGGCGGCCGCCGATTCTCAACGATCGGCCTCTTCCGGTTCCCGCTCGATCAGGTTGGCGAGCGCGTCGAGCGCGCGTTCGTAGCCCTGAGCCCCCAACCCGCAGATCACACCGGTTGCCGCCAGGCTGACATACGATTGATGACGAAAGCTCTCACGGCGAAAAATGTTCGACAGATGCACCTCGATGACCGGCAATTCGGCGGCGAGAAGCGCGTCGAGCACCGCCACCGAGGTGTGGGTCAATGCCCCGGCATTGAGAATTATGCCGTCGGCGGATTCGCGCGCCTCCTGGATCCAGTCGACAAGCTGGCCCTCGTGGTTGGTCTGCCGGAACTCGATCTGCAGGTCGAGCGATGCAGCGCGGGCCAGGCATCGCTCCTCGATGTCGGCCAAGGTGTCATGGCCATAAACCGTGGGATCCCGCACTCCGAGCAGATTGAGGTTGGGACCGTTCAGAATATAAATGGCAGGCAATAGCACCCTCCCGAGCCGATACCCCCTTATACCACGGCCGGGAACTGACAGGGAGAGTAGGACGGCCCGGCCTTATTCGGCGATCGCGGCTTCTGGCCGCCGGAGGATTGAATTCCGTCTTTATCATCGCAATATATTGTTATAGGCACCGCGCAACGCGCAAAATGTACCGATCCGCGGATTTAATACAGCAACGCGCGGGCATTTGTTTTTGCGGACGCTCGTTCCGTCTCTTCATAATCGCGACGGCTCGGCTTCCGCACCCCCGGGAAGGGCAAATGATGACGACCGATAAACCAGTTCAACTTGACGAACATCGAGGCATGGCTGCGCAGAAATCAACGGAGACTCGACGGCGCAGCCTCGAGGTACTAGCCGATCATGTCGCGTTGCTAGGCCGTCAAGAAGAATTCGAGCGCCACGCGGTTTCCGCCCCGTCGACTACTTGGTGCGAGGCCGCAGAGAAGGCGCAATATTTGATCCGCCTTTTCGCTGCAACACCCGAAGGACGGGAGCCGCGCCGACAAGAGCTGATCGCGAGGGTGCTCGACGATTTTGCCAGATTGTCCAAGGAATCAGAGCCATAGGAACGGACAGCATGGTGCGAGATAGGACGGTATCGCACTTCCGCCGACGAGCGTTGCGGGGGCTCCAAGAAAAGGCGCGCATCAAGCAAGGCAACGATGCGGTCGTTCGTGTATGTATGATCGGGCTGGCGATAGCGATCGTTGCGATCACGCCAGTCACCTGGGGATGGAAAATCGCGCTATTTTTCGTGATCATGTTGGTGGTCGGCATCATCATGCCCGTAATCTGGCGGGCCAGGCGTAATCCAGACTGAATACCCCGAAGGGCGAACCTTCCCCAAACCGAAGAAGACGCTCCTAAGGGAACCTGTTCCGCCCCCGATGCCCGAGAACTAGGTCTCGGGCATGTCCTTCTCGTCTTGGCCCTGCTCCGCGGGGCTGCCGTCGTCGCGGCGAGACTCGACTCGCTCCTGCTGCCGCTTGAGCTTCTCGTCTTTTTTCGCTTTCTTCAGCCGATCGCGCTCCGAGCGCTCGAAGCGGTAATTCGTTCTGAACGCCACGACGACCTCTCCCTAACGCACTCTACAACGGCTCGAAATCAATAGCCCTCGCGCTCGAGGCGTTTGCGCAGCATCTTGCGGTGCCGACGGATTGCCTCGGCTTTCTCGCGCACCCGGCGTTCGGACGGTTTTTCATAAGCGCGCCGACGCTTCATTTCGCGGAAAGTGCCTTCCCGCTGCATCTTTTTCTTCAGGACCCGCAGTGCCGAGTTGACGTCGTTGTCGCGCACGAAAACTTGCATGAGCAGTATCTCTCTGACTTGTTGCGTCCTGCTGTACCGGCGAGGCGAGGGAGCCGCGCGAACCGGCGCTGCTCCCTGCTCGAAGCTAGCTTTGCTTCAAGTTGACGGCCGAGGTCTTGCCTCGATCGCCGCGCTCCAGGTCGAAGCTCACCTTCTGCCCCTCGTGCAGGTTGCCGATACCGGAGCGCTCGACCGCCGAGATATGAACAAACACGTCCTGCGAACCGTCCTCGGGTTGAATGAAGCCGTAACCCTTTGTGGGGTTGAACCACTTCACGGTTCCAATAGTCATAGATCTTCCTTCAAAAACAAAATTGCCACCACTCGGAGGCGAGCGGCGGGTCAAACTTCGGCACGGTGCGGGGAGCAGGTCCAGCGCTCAATCAGAGCTTGGGAGAGCAAGCCGAACCACGGGAGTCGGACAGGGGTAGACATAAGCTCTCCCGGCTTATCTTGCAACTCGGCAGCAGCATCTCAGTTTGGATTTTGACGACTCTTGTCGGGTTTCATCGCGGCCTGTTCGGGGGCGGTGCCCGTCGATCGAACTCACGCCGACACGCTGGGAGGCGGGACGACGCTCGATAACGTGTCAAGGAGTTCTGCCATTTTAAAGGGCTTGCGGAGGCTCGGCCGATGGGCGTAGTCGGCCGGCAATGTGTTGGCGCCGTATCCGGTGACAAATACAAAAGGAATTTGGCGCCGCGCCAGCGCGTGCGCCACCGGATCGACCCGCTCGCCCGCCAAATTGACGTCGAGTACCGCCGCGTCGTAGGTTCCGCCGTCGGCCGCGTCGAGGGCTTCGGCAAGCCGGGGAATGGGACCGGATACGACGCAGCCCGCCGACTCCAGCATCTCTTGCAGCAGCATTGCGATCAGGAATTCGTCCTCGACGACCAATACTCGCACGCCCTCGAGTGCCGCCGTCATGATGCAGCTTCCTCTCTTGCCGATTTGTCGGGCAGCGAGCTGACGCTTACGTATCTCGGATCGGCGGGAATAATTATCCTGCAAAGGAGACCGCCATTCGCCAATTCGAGCTTTGCTTCGCCTTGTAATTCGAAACGAATGCCGCGTTCGATCAGTTCCGTGCCAAAGCCGTGCTTGGAAAGATGCTCAATTCTAGGTCCGCCTTGCTCCCTCCATGTGAGTTCGAGCCTGGGCGGATTATGGCCGGCGACGGTCCAATCCACGCTGATCCGACCCCCGGAATTCGAGAGCGCCCCGTACTTCGCCGCATTGGTTGCAAGCTCGTGCACGACGAGTGCCAGGAGCAAGGCGGCTTGCGGTTTCAGCATCACAGGCGGCCCGTTTACCGCGACGTTCGCGCTGTCGCCGCCGGTATGTGGCGCGAGCTGCGTCAGGATCACGTCCCGGAGCGCCGCCTCGGTCCAACCGGCGTTCGACAGCAGGTCGTGGGTATGCCCCAAGGCGTGGAAGCGGCCGATCAAATCATCCTTGGGCTCGCCGTCCGGCAAGGTGCGCTCGGCAATCGACGAGACCACGGCGAGAGTATTCTTGACGCGATGGCTAAGCTCGGCGCTCAGCACCTTTTGACGCTCCTCGGCCACGACGATATTGGTGACATCAACAAATGTCACGACCACGCCATCGATGATATTCTTCCTGGCGCGATAGGGGTGAATCCGAACGAGGTAATGGGCCTTTCCGTCGCCGAGGCTCACCGATCGCTCGATCAGCTCACCGCTGCCTAATACCGCACGCAAGTCTTTCTCCAGCTCCGGGTAGACGATCCGGCCAACAATGTCGCTGAGCGGTCTTCCACGGTCGCCGGGAATGAAGTTGAACAGCTTGGTGACCGTCGGTGTGAAGCTGCGGATCACGAGATTTCGGTCCAGGAAGATCGTCGCGATCAGGGTACTTTCAAACAAATTGGTCAGATCGCTATTGGCGCGGTCCAGCTCGATGATGTTTTTGCCGAGCTCGTCGTTGAGAGTATGCAATTCCTCATTGGTCGATTGCAGTTCCTCCTTCGAGGTTTCGAGCTCCTCGTTGGTCGATTGGAGCTCCTCGTTGACTGAGACCAGCTCTTCATTCGAAGAGCGGAACTCCTCGTTGGCCGTCTCGAGCTCTTCGATCGTCGCCTGCAGGCGCTCCCTGGTCTCCTGCAGCTCACTCTCGATCTGCTGGACGTTGCTGTCCTCACTGGCCGAGCGCGCCGCGCTATTGCTCCCGTCCTGGATTTGGGAGGGGCCGCGATCGATAAACACGACACCATAGGCGATCTCGTTTGCTTCGCTGATCGGTGCGACCGCAAGGTTGATCATTTCGACCCCGTCGTTCGTCTGGATCGCGACGCGGTCGCGCATGACCTGCCGGCCGGATTGCTTGGCGAGGTGAAGTGCCGTGCGTAACTCGGCGCGCAAACCCGGGCGCGCCATCGCGATGACATCGCGAGTTGGTGGTCCGGCCGCGGCCTGCAAATATTTTCCCGTGCCCGCCGAGAAGTAGAGCGCCTCTCCGGACCCGTTGACGATGACATAGGCCGGCGCGAAATGCTCGACGACGGTGTTGGCCACTTTCTGCAGTAAGCCGGAGTGCTTCAACAGAGCGTCCCGGCTGGCGTCCGAGGCGCCGGTGTCCTGCCGCGCGTGAGGCAGGAATTGCCGAAGCGATACGAGCGGTCGTGCGAAAAGATCGCGGCGCTGGAAGAGGCGATTCTTCCTGTCGAGGGAACGGAACAGATCGTTGTAACGCGAAACGTTCTCCGAAAGTCCGAGAAAAAGATAACCGCCCGGCCGCAGAGCATAATGAAAGAGGGGAATGATCTGCCCCTGTAGCCCGGGCTTCAGGTAAATCAGCAGGTTGCGGCAGGAGATCAGGTCAAGGCGCGAGAAGGGCGGGTCGCGGATCACGCTGTGCGTCGAGAAGACGCACATATCGCGCAAATCCTTCGCCAACCGATAGCTGCCCGCTTCCTGCACAAAGAAGCGCTTCAGCCGCTCGGGCACGACATCCTTGACCGAATTGGCTGGGTAATGCGCCGAGCGCGCGATCCTCATCGCAGCCTCGTCGATGTCGGTCGCGAATATTTTCACCGTCGGCACAACTTGCAGCTTATCCATGTGCTCGCGCAGAAGGATCGCGATCGAATAGGCCTCCTCGCCGGTGGAACATCCGGTCACCCAGACGCGCACCTCGTCGTCGGCGACCTTGTCCTCGAACAGCCTCGGTAGGACCAGGGTCTCGAGCACCCGAAAGGCGGCAGGATCGCGGAAGAAATTGGTAACCCCGATCAAGAGGTCGCGGAATAAGGCGCCGACCTCTTCCGGATCCGCCTGCAGCCGCTCGACGTAATCTTCGAGCTTTGTCGTCTCGACCACCTGCATGCGGCGTTGGACCCGGCGCTGAAACGTTCGGTCCTTGTAGTCACTGAAATCATGCCCGCTTCGTTCGCGCAGCAGGCGATGAATGTTGGTTAGTGCGTCGACCGGCCGTTCCGGGTCGAAAGCGCCCCAGTTGCGCACATAGCTGAGGATCCGTTCGGGGATATCTTCGACCGGCAGCAACAGATCGACGAAGCCCGCCGCCACTGCGCTCGACGGCATCTCGGCGAAGCGCGGTCGCGTCGTGTTGGAGCCCTGGGCAACGGTCAGCCCACCATTCTCCTTGATCGCCTTGAGGCCGAGCGTGCCGTCGCTGCCGCCGCCCGACAGCACAACGCCGATCGCATGCTCTCCCTGGTCCTCGGCGAGCGAGTTGAAAAACGCGTCGATTGGGGTTCGCTCGCGATCTGCGGCTCCGGTGCGGCGAAGCCGGAGCCGCCCCTCGCGGATCGTCAGGGTCGCGCTGGGCGGCAGAACATGAACCTGCTGTGGTTGGATCAACTCGCCGTCCCGGGCGTAGAAGACCGGCATCTGGGTGGCGCGGCCGAGAATCTCGGCCATCATGCTTTCATGGCTGGGGCGAAAGGTGGGTCACGACCACGAAAGCCATGCCGTTGTCGGCCGGCACGGCCTTGAAGAATTGCTCCAGCGCCTCGACACCGCCCGCCGAGGCGCCGATACCGACAATCGGATGATTGAGCGCCACGGCGATACTCTACGCTTTCCTCGCACTCCTCTTAAACAAATGTTTCGAGGCGGCGTTACAAGCCCGCGGCGCGTTTAGCTGTCCCTCACCTGGGAAGGGTGAGGGGTGCTCAGAGAATGATGCCGGCGGCGTCACGGTCCGGCGCGGCGCCCAGGGAACCTCGCGAAGGCTGTCGAGATCGATCTCCGGCATCGGCATGTCGACCCGGCGCAGGACGGCGTTGGCAAGTTCGTTGTAGCGCTCGAAACTGCGGCGCAGTCGGCCGCGCCAGGCCGGGATGCCGCCGCTGGCATGCAGTTCGAACGCCGACTCGCGGCCGTCGAGCGCCGAGGAGACGTGGTCCCACGCCATCTGCAGCAAGGCCGAGCGCTGCACCGCGGTGTAACCGCCGCCTCCGAACGACTCCTCGAGACCCGATGCCACCTCGGGGGCGGCGAGATCCGTGTCGGACGGGCAGACGACCAGGGAGGAGCCGGGCACGATCCGCAGGATCTCGGCCATCCGCTGGCGCGCCTTCAAAATTGCGATGCCGCCGACCGCGAGATGGGCGTGGTTGGGCACGCAATACCCTTGCTGCGTGAACCTGGGGTCGCGCTCGGCGGCGGTCAGGCAGCTGCGCACGGTCTGCACCTCGATCGCCAGGTCGACCAGGTGCTCGATCGTCAACTCGTGCTTGACGAGCCCCATCGCATGGGTCAGGGCGAGCGCGAGTCCGAGGGTGAACTCTGCCTTCGACAGCCAGCCGTAAAGGTGGTGCCAGATCAGCCAACGGACGACCGGCTCGGGCGATTCACCCAAGAGAAAGACCCGCTCCCACGGAATGAAGACATCGTCGAGCCACATCTGGCCGTCGAGCTCGTCGTAGCGGCTGCTGAGCGGTGCGACGAACGGGTTGGCATCGCGCACCGCCATCTTGCGGCACACCGTCGTGACGCCGGGCGCGTTGACCGGCACGATAAAGGTCGCACGATGCCCGTCGATCTCTATGCCGCAGAGGCTGCCGACATAGACGTCCTCGGCGAAGGCCGGGCTCGTGTGCATGCCGATCTTGCCGCGAATGACGATGCCGCCATCGATCTCGCGGATCAGCTTCAGCGCGGTGCGCTCAGCCGGGTCCTCGCGCAAGCGAGCGCCGATTGTCGGGGCGCCGCCGCAAAACGTCAGGAACCGGCCGGTTTCGACGATCACCTCGCGGTATCGGGCGGCATCGGCGATCTGCTCGGGCGAGACGCCCCGCTCCTCGACCGAGGCGAGGACGCCGAGCGCGATCATGTGCCCGTAACACGGCGTGTGGGTAATGTTGCCGGCGCTGAGGAACGTCGTAGCCGTGAAGAACCGTCCCATGCCGGCGAGGTCGTCGGCGCTCTTCGGCACGGCATAGGCCCACGGGCCGCGCTCGCTCTGTGCATCGGCCGGGCGGATCGCAATGTCGCGCCACGCCGGGTCAAAGTGAAGATCGTACCAGGCGACGTATTCGTCGACCATCGCGCGGGTGGCGGGATGCGTCGTCACGTCGTCGACGAGACCCTCGCCCATGACCCAGACCCGCCGCCCGTCGCGCAGCGCCTGCCGATACTCCGCCCCTGTCCTCATGCCGTGCTCCTGCTTTGCGCAATCCGCCGCCGCCTGTGTATGACGCGGCTGCGGTTGTATAGTGTGCCTGCAGGTCTGCGAATACCCGAGGAAAACCGACCGGCCATGACCTTCGACATCCTGATCCGCGGCGGCACCGTGATCGACGGCAGCGGCCGGCCCGGCGAGGCCGGCGACGTCGGGATTCGTGACGGGCGGATCGCCGCGCTCGGTCGCTCGTTGCCGGGAGGCGCGGCCAAGGTGATCGATGCCGAAGGGCTGGCGGTCACGCCCGGGTTCATCGACATCAAGACGCATTCGGACTTCACGTTGCCGATCAACCCCAAGGCCGAAAGCAAGGTCCGCCAGGGCGTCACGACCGAGATCATCGGCCATTGCGGGTTCTCGGTCGCGCCGGTCTTGCCGGGCAAGGCGCAATTGCTCGCCGATTATCTGAGCGGCGGCGCGCCGTGGTTGCCGTTCCGCGAGATGCGATTTCCCGAATATCTCGACACCTTTCCCGCGGTTGCGGTCAACACCGGGATGCTGGTCGGCCACAACACACTGCGGCTGATGGTGATGGGACTCGAAGATCGCGCACCGCGCCCCGGCGAGCTCCAGGAAATGATCGCGTTGTTGGAAGAGGGCCTCGGCGCCGGTGCACTCGGCATGTCGTCGGGGCTCTTCACACCGCCGGGCAGCTTTGCCGAGCCCGCCGAGATGCTCGCCTTCGGCCCCGTGCTGCAGCGCAACAACGCCGCCTATTTCACCCATATTCGCGACGAGGCCAACAAGGTCTTCGATGCGGTTGAAGAGGCCATTGATTTCGCCCGCACCGCGCGGGTGCATGTCGAGATCGTGCATCTCAAATGCTCGGGCACCGACAATTGGGGGAAAGCGGCGCAGATCCTCGGAATGATCGAGGCGGCGCGCGCCGCAGGTTGCGATGTCGATTGCGACGCCTACCCCTATACGGCCGGCGCCAATCCGCTGAAGAACCTGCTGCCGCCCTGGGTGCAGGTCGGCGGCTTGGAGGCGATGCTGGCGCGCCTCGCGCTGCCGGAAACGCGCGAGCGGATCCGCCGCGAGATCGATCGCGACGGGCTCAACAATTGGGGCCGCATCCCGTCCTGGGAAGCGGTGCAGATCTCGGTCTCGCCGCGCTTGCCGCAACATGCCGGGGAAACGATCGCCGCGCTCGCCGCGGCCCGCGGGGGAGACCCGGTCGACCTCCTCTGCGATTACCTGATCGAGGATAACGGCGCGACGCGCGTGCTGATCACCTCGATCGCCGAGGAGGACATCCGCGAGATCGTGCGCTCGCCCTCGGCTCTGGTCGGCTCGGACGGCAATTGCGTCGCCGATTACGGGGTGGTCAGCCAAGGGATGCCGCATCCGCGGTTTTACGGGACCTTTCCGCGCATCATCGGCCGCTATGTCCACGAGCAGCACCTGCTACCGCTCGAGCAGGCCGTGCGCAAGATGACGGGAGCGACGGCGCGGGCGCTTAGGCTGCGCGACCGCGGCTTGCTCAGGGAAGGGTACCGGGCCGACATCACGATCTTCGATCCCGCCGACTTCAAGGACCGCGCCACCTACGCCGAGCCGCACCAATACCCGAGCGGCGCCCGCACGACGGTGCTCGTCAACGGCGTCGTCGTCGTCGAAAACGCGCAGCACACCGGCGCCACCCCGGGGATGGTCCTGCGCCGCGCCGCCGACGGCAGCGTGGGGTGAAATCTAGCTCAGCCAATCCAGGCTCTCTTCCTCCTCCAACCGCTGCAATCGCTCGAACAGTGCCCTTGCAGCGTGCTCACCGAGCGCCGCGCGGGTCAGTCGCAGGAATTTGTCCCCCAGCTCGCCGGGTTCGAGCATTCCGCTCTCGGCTGTGCGCTCCAAGCGCCGCCCATCGGCCAGCGTTATCGTCACCGTGCTCGCCATCCCGCCGTGCTCGCCATGCGGCCCGGGAACCAGCTTGACGCGGCGGCAGAGGGCGCGGATCTGCGGGTCGGCCAATGCCCTCTCGTCCCAGGATTCGGGATCGCGCGCCTCGCGGCAGAGCGCCAGCGCGACCGAGAAGGGGATGCTGTATTGCGCCAGCATCAGATCGGCGGGCTCCGCAATGTTGTGGCGCTCGATCATGCGCGGGGTGCCGGTGACGGTGATCGCCTCGATCTCGGCGCCGGTAAAGCCGTGCTCGGCCTGCAGATCGCGCACCCCTTGACCGCGGCATGCGCGGTGGCGTGGCACGGATAGCGCTTCAGCACCGTGGTCGAGACGACGAACTCCTCGCCGAGGCCGCGGGTCAGCTCGGCCGTATCCCATTTCGTGCAGAAGACCTTGAGAAACCCGAACTCGCCTTCGAGCACGGTGCGCGGTCCGGCGAAACCGCCGGCGGCGAGGCTCGCCGCCAGGACGCCGGCTTCCGAGGCGCGCCCCAGATGCAGACGCTTCACCATGCCGCCGTCGCCGCGGGCGAACTCCAGCAATCCACCGCACAGCGACCCGGCAATGCCTAGCGCATTGGTCATCGCCGCCGGATCGAGCCGCAGCAGATGGCCGGCCGCGACCGCCCCGCCAAACGGGCCGGTCGTCCCCGGCGCATGAAAGCCGCGCGCCTCGTTGGTGTGCCCGGTCGCGCGTCCGATCCGGATCATCACCTCGTTGCCGGCGACAAAGGCCGCGATCAAGCGCGCGGCCGTCGGCGCCGCGTTCCTGGGCGATCGCGAGCGCCGGCGGCAGTACGGTCGCGCCGGGATGGGCGCCGGCGCCGGGCCGGGTCAGGCTGTCGAGCTCGAAGGCATGGGCGAGCGCGCCATTGGCGAGCGCCGCCGCCGGCGCCTGAACCGCCGGTCCGCCTCGGCCGAGGATACGGCATTTGCCGCCGGGGCCGGTGCGCTCGGCATAGTCGATGACGATGCGGCTCCACGGCAAGGCGCTGCCGCAGATGCCCGCCGCGACCGTGTCGATGATGCAGTCCTTGGCCTGCTGCACGACCGCTGCGGCAGGTCCTCGTAGCGAAGCCGGCCGCGTAACGCGCCAGCCGTATCGTTCCTCGGCCATCTTGCGCCTCCCAAAGCACGAGATTGCTTCGCTTCGCTCGCAATGACAACACATCAGGATGTCATTGCGAGGGCGCAGCGACGAAGCAATCTCGGTCGATGCCGAGCCAGCGAGGATTGAGCCATGGCAACCGATCGGGCGCGAAGAGTTCGACGTCATCGTCGTCGGGGCCGGCAATGCCGCGACCTGCGCCGCCTTGTCGGCGCGCGAGAACGGCGCGCGGGTGCTGATGCTCGAGATCGCCCCCGAAGAGGCCCGCGCCGGCAACTCGGCCTTCACCGGCGGCGCGTTCCGCGTCGTCTATCACGGCGGCGAGGATCTCGCGCGGCTGATCCCCGACATGAACGAGACCGAGCTCAGGGACGTCGATTTCGGCACCTACACCGAGGAGCAGTATTTCGACGATATGGGCCGCCTGACCCAGTACCGCTGCGACCCGGACATGACCGAGATCCTGATCCGCCGCAGCTTCGAGACCGGGGTGTGGATGCGCGGCAAGGGCGTGCGCTTCCAGCTCGGCCTCGGCCGGCAGGCGTTCCGGGTCGACGGCAAGTTCAAATTCTGGGGCGGGCTCGCCTGCCACATCTGGGGCGGCGGCAAGGAATTGATGAAGGCCCTGCACGCAAGGGCCGCGCGCGACGGGATCACGGTGCTCTACGAGACCCCGGCGATCGGCCTCCTGCAGGGCGACCGTGGCGTCGAGGGCGTGCGGGTGCGCCACCAAGGCCGCCTCCACGACCTGCGCGCCAAGGCGGTGGTCCTCGCCTGCGGCGGGTTCGAGGCCAATGCCGAGATGCGGGCGCGCTACCTCGGGCCGAACTGGGACCTCGCCAAGGTGCGCGGCACCAGGTTCAACACCGGCCAGGGCCTCGAAGATGGCGCTCGATCGCGGCGCCGCCGTCGCCGGGCACTGGTCGGGCGCGCACGCCGTCGCCTGGGACCTGAACGCCCCGCCCTTTGGCGACCTCGATGTCGGCGACCGCTTCCAGAAGCACAACTACCCGTTCGGCATCGTCGTCAATGCCAAGGGCGAGCGTTTTCTCGACGAGGGGCTCGATTTCCACAGCTACACCTACGCCAAATACGGCGGCGAGATCCTGAACCAGCCGGGCATGTTCGCCTGGCAGATCTTCGACCAGAAGGTCGTCCATCTGTTGCGCGAGGAATACCGCATCCCGCGCATCACCAAGGAAAAGGCCGACAGTTTCGAGGCCCTGGCCGAGCGGCTCGAAGGCGTCGACCCGCGCCGCTTTCTGGAGACGGTGCGGGCCTTCAACGCCGCGCCCCGACCCGAGGTGCCGTTCAACCCGAACATCCGCGACGGCCTCGCGACGAGCGGCCTCGCGATCGACAAGACCAACTGGGCCCAGCGCCTCGACCAGCCGCCCTACGAGGCCTACGCCGTGACGACCGGCATCACCTTCACCTTCGGCGGCCTCAAGATCACCGGCAACGCCGAGGTCGAGGACACGACCGGCCACCCGATCCCCGGCCTCTACGCCGCCGGCGAAATCGTCGGCGGCCTCTTCTTCCACAACTACGCCAGCGGCACCGGCCTCATGTCCGGCGCCGTCTTCGGCCGCATCGCCGGCCGGAGTGCGGCGGGTGCAAACAGTTGACCCATACCGAGGCCGAGACGGCACCTCGCGACCGCAGCAGAACACAATCAAAAATTGACCCAGTGATGAACGGTTGCTGCACCTGCAGCAAATCAGCAGCAAAAGCTCGTCTTTGGGTTGTAGCCCCTGGCAGCCGACGGGTTCGTCGTTCCCGCTTCGATGCCCACCCGACATCAGACCCTGTTTGATATATGCAGTACGAAAAAGGCTATTTTGTGGGCCATCATCATCGCAAGGCTGCGGAGCTTGAATTTACGGCGGTCGCCGCTATGATCTGACTAGTCTAGACAGATTTCGGCTCTCCATATGAGACAATCCCCGAGACATCCGCACACTGCCAAGAAGTCGGTAAAAACCGCCCATCACCCGCTCCCAGCTTGGAAGCTGCAGGACGCCAAGGCTCATTTCAGCCAGGTCGTGCGAGAGGCTCGGGAACAGGGACCGCAGCGCGTGACGTTGCACGGCAAGGACGCAGTGGTGATCCTGTCTGCCGAGGATTACGCGCGTCTGGCTCCGGCAGCGGCGCAACCGAGCTTGCATGCCCTGCTGTCCGGGTCGCCGCTGCGAGACTTGGACTTCGAGCATGGCAGTGTCCGCTCTCCGGTACGCGATGTCGAGCTGTGAGAGGCTGGCTCTTGGATACAAACGTGATCTCGGAGCTGCGCAAGCCGAACTGCGACGAGCGGGTCAAGGCGTGGGCGGATAGTCAGCCTCCGACAAGTCTGTATCTGAGCAGGGTGACGATCGCCGAAATCAGGTATGGCATCGAGCGGTTGCCGACCAGCGATCGCTCAAGAAGGCGATTGGAGGGGTGGCTGACCAACGAGCTGCGGCCGTGGTTTTCGGATCGGCTGCTCGATGTGGACGAGGATGTTTTCGTCGTCTGGCGTCGCCTCGTGGAAAAGGGCAAGGCCGTGCGCCATACTTTCCCTCAGCCCGATCTATTCATCGCAGCAACCGCGGTCCTGCACGACCTGTGCGTCGTGACCCGTAATGCAGGCGACTTCCTTCGGACGGGAGCGCCAGTCTTAAACCCGTGGACGGATTCTGAGCCTCAGCCAACCGAATGAGCCGAAAGGGATGACAGGGCGTGACGCCTTGAACCCGGTCTCACCTGGATAGACGCTATTCGAGACGTATATCCGTGGAGAAAGCCATGCAGGTCGCGAAATGGGGCAACAGTCTCGCGGTCCGCCCTCTCGCCGCTGTAGTCGACGCACTCGAACTGAAAGAGGGCGACGAGATCGAAATCCATGTTGGCGACAAGCGTGAGTTCGGCGTGTCGCGCAAGCCCGGACGTGAAGAGCTGCTAAAGCGCCTTCGCGCTTTTCGCGGACACCTTCCCGCCGACTTCAAGTTCGACCGGGACGAGGCGAATGCCCGGTAGTTTTTTCGATACGAAGGTATTGAAGGTATTGTTGTATGTTGCATCCCGTGATCCCGCCAAGGCGGACTTGTTTTCTACGATCTCGACGCCGTTCTCGGGACGCAGGACTTGGAGGCAGCGGGAGGCAGGCTTGGCGAGATCGATTGGCAGCGTGGAGCGCCGTTCTGGGCGGATGTCAGGCGGGGAAACGGAGGTCCGCGGTAAACCGGTTATCACGTTTATCGGGGCGGATACGAGAGCAGGCAGGCAGTTCGCCGGAAGGTCCATCAATATTTGGGGCACGTGGAAGGAATTTGCAGGCTGCGCCAGAAGCTCACGAAAACAGTGAGCAGGCCGAGCAGGTGGAAGCTGCATAAGTCCTGATGGCCGAATGCACTTCGGCCATTCACCTTCGTTGGTAAGCCCTTCCCACCCGGCTTTTAGGTTGGTGGATGAGTTCCTTTCAGTGAGGAAATATTCTCGTGGCGAGCCGGAACCGAGTTGACGGGTCACTGGTCCTGGGCCGGCTAGCTCAGAGCAGCAATATCGATCCTGATCTGCATGGATTGCGGCAGAGAGGCCTTATCAAGGACCTCAGGATTTGCTCTCCTAAGCGAAATAGCCGTGTTCAAACCGGTTGGCAGGGATTCTTTCCATATTACGCCGGCTACTCTGAGACGTTCGCGCGGACACTATTGGAAAGTGCGAGACTAAATCGGGGCGATATCGTCTTCGACCCATGGAACGGTAGTGGTACCACGACCTACACGGCCTCGCATCTTGGTGTCACATCGCGTGGCTTTGACCTTAACCCGGTCATGGTCGTCGTTGCTCGCGCGCGACTGCTTGCAGCCAGCGAGGCAGACAGCATTGAGCCTCTTGCAGCGGACGTCATCAGCAACGCGCGAATCGGGCGCAAGTCATTCGATGCCGCAGACCCGCTGAAGTGTTGGTTTACGAACGAAACTGCCCTGAGCATCCGCGCTATCGAGCAAAGCATTCGTCACCATTTGGTTGGCAAGATGACAATGACGCGAAGCGGTACAAAGCTCGACCGAATTTCTGGTATGGCCGCGACTTTTTACGTAGCGCTGTTTCTGTATGCGGGACGCTGGCGAAGCCATTTCGGTCGTCAAATCCAACCTGGTTGCGGCGTCCCAAGAAGGAAGAAACCAAGGCCGAGGCGCCCCACGGACTCATCGCGCAGCAACTAGCCGACAACCTACGTAGCATGGCGGCGGCCCTGGCTGCGGAGACGGCTCAACCGAATTTGTTAGTGTCTGACCGAGGGCTGTCGGAAATCAGTCATGCTGCACTCGATCTCGGCGGACATTGCTGCTGAGAGCGTCGATCTGATTCTGACATCTCCGCCGTATTGCACGCGCATCGATTACACAGCTGCTACGCGTGTCGAACTCGCGATCTTGGCGCCCCTGCTGCAATGGTCGACTGAAGATCTGGGGCGGCAAATGATTGGATCTACCCGTGTGCCCGAGCACAACATCACGCCATGTTCAGATTGGGGAGCTACATGCAACAGATTCCTTGAAGCGTTACGAAAGCATCCATCAAAAGCTTCATCGGGATATTATTATTTAACTCACCTTGACTATTTTTTAAAAATGTCAAAATCTGCTGTCTAACTTGGTTAAAGGCCTAAAGCGGAGTGGGGTAGCCGTTCTCGTCGTTCAAGATTCGTTTTACAAGGATCAACACAACGATCTTCCGACAATAATCGGCGAAATGGCCGAGGCCCAGGGGTTAGCGCTGGCACGAAGGGAAGAATTCCATCTGCGACGTACCATGGCAGGCATCAACCCACGTGCGCGCGTCTATAGGGCATCCTTCGGCGCTGTCGAGTCAGTGCTGTGCTTCCGCAAGCATTGAGGCAGAAAACAATGCGGCGATTGATCACCTTCGCAACCAGTGACGGCAGTGATCTGCCGCTCTTCGCCGAACACAAGACTGGCAGGAAGATCAGGATCGGCGGCGTCAACCACTAAATCACCTTTGAGCCGGCCGTCTATAGCGGGGGCTGATCTAGAAGGCGCTCGACTACGTGCCGGTACCGCCGGTTCAATCTGTAGGCCCGCGGTCGTCTGTGGCATCGCCGGGATAGATCTTCGGCTCTTCGCTCGATGGGTCAGCAATCAATCCTCGGGGTCCCCTTATGATGCAGAAGGGAGCCAACGAGCGGTAACAGCATTCAGCCAGACCCCATAATTGGCTAATTGCACAGGGTGTCACCTATTGTGCGCATATCGCCGAGCCACTCCGACAGCAGAGTTTGTGTGGCGCCAGACAAGGTCTGGTTTACGAGATCGGTTGGATGAACAAGGCTTCGTATCCCATAGTTTCGTCTTGCTAGCTCTCGTACTTTTTCAATGGATCTGTGCGATCTATGGGCATAAAAATTCCGTATGATCGGCAAATCGTTAAAAAACCTAGTTGGATACGACAAGCCGGCTATAATCATTGCTTGGTTCGAAAAATTAAGATCCTGGGCCATCCTGAGCAGACATACTTTTTCGTGCCAGGTAGGCTCATCGCGCGGTGATATGTTTACGCTTCTTGCCGCTCCAGCGTAACGGTTTGGCTTCAGGACCTGAATGGAGCGTAACAATGCGTGCCGTTCATCAAGAATACCAGAAGTAGTATGAAAGACGCGTCCCCCCGCAATGGTTTTCGGTGAGAGAAGTGCACAAGACAGATAAAACTCGCGTGAAAAATTTGCCCAAGTTGTCTGCGCCTCGATCGTGACGAATGCCACTGCGCGATCTACGTTTGGACCAGAATTTCTAGCCATCGACGCAGCGATATATTCAAGTCTATGGATCCGGGCACGAAAAGTCCGACTGAGACGCGCCAGACAAGTCAGTCTACGCATCTGCGGTACTACGGCACCCTACGTCAGAGCTCTTCTGAACACGTCGAGGAACCATTTCACCCGGCCTTCCCGCTGACTTTTGACATTCGTTCGCTCGGAAGCCGCTCCAACAAAGTCCTTATAGGGGGAATTCCGGACTTCGCTCTCATCAAGCTCGAGAGCCTCCGCCATTTCCGACAACTGAAGTTCAAGCTGCCGTGGGTTCAACCTATTAACCGAGATTCCCGCCACCGGAGCCAAATTGGGCAACGGCCGTAAAGTATGAATCGCGGCAAGGGCTAGACTGTATATTATGTGTGGTTTGGCGAGGCTCGTCTTGCTCAAGAACTCCAGGTCACAAATAAAATCGAACGCGTTATCAAAAAGTTGAGAGAATTGAGTCTCCTCGTCGAATTTGACATCATATTTTCGGTAAATTCGATCCAAGTCGACCTTTGAGGTTGTTGTGATACCGTTGTCGATCGCGTAAGCAATTTCTGTGAACAGTTTGAGGTCCTGCATTCTTATAAGTGCCTTTTCGCTAAATATTCCCATTTCACTTAAGCCGATTTCGTATTTCCTTGCTGTCTCATATAGGAACCACTTAAAAGGTCCTTGGAACTCCGCATTCCGTAGTTCTTCAGGGTTAAGTGGGATTGTATAAGAATTCATCCTTCGGAATATTTGCCGAACTTCGTCATAAGTGGCTGCGACTAGAAGGTCAATTGATATAGAATAAGAAACAAAACGAGATTGCCACTCTTCTGGCAATTCTGAATAACTCATTCCACACACCTCTTTGGTTTCTAGATTTGTAAGAGAGGTTGAAATTATCGTTGAAGAAATCAAATATCGCTTTGCTTCGCTGCTGCCCGTCAACAATTTCCTTGATCGTACGACGTGTCTTAAGGTCCGTTTTTGAGTGAAGGTATATTTTGGGAACGGGATATCCTAGAAGTACAAATTCTATAAGAAAAGAACGCGCCGAGTTCTGGCCAGACTTTGTCGCTACGTTGGTAGGTCTTATTAACGATTATGTCCTTTCTCTCCATCGCTCCACAGTATTCGGCGATTGTCATGTTTGTTGGCTGTATCGCTAGCATCGGTTTCAGCTCACGGCGGTCTGTCAGATTGCGTTACGCGCCATCACTATGACGCGTCGATGCACAAATTCCAGTGTGCTTTCAGCGCCAGCGAGAGGAGGATTGGCCTTTGCTGCGGTATGGGATCCCCGAGTAGCAGCGCCGAGGAGCCGGATCATTATCGACGGGGAGGACTGGTGCGCCCCCGAACTTAAACTTCGAATACCCTTGTCGGCGGGCAGATAGGGTTCGAGCGCCTGGATCGTCGAATAGTGGCTGCTTCCCGATTGCCAGCCGACCGAAATCGGCACGCAGCCAGTGCCCACGCCGTCCCTGATGGGGTTTGTTTGCCGGCATCCGCTACCATCTCCTAAAGCGAGCGGGACACTGTGAACGAGAGCCGGATGGCGAGCTTGCAGCAGCGAAAGAGTTTCGAGATCCGGGCGGAGTGGGACGCCGAGGCCGGGGTATGGTGGTGCTCGAATGACGAGCTGCCGTTGACCACCGAGGCGCCGACCTTTGAGCAGCTTGTCTCCCGCGTGCTCGAAATCGCTCCCGAGATCGCTGCGGAGAACGGGCTCGCCGCGCCGGGTGACGAGATCGAGGTGCACGTCATCGCAGAGCGCGTGCAATCTGTGCCGGTGGTGGCCGCGGCGTGAATGCCCGCGACGTTCGACCGTGAGCTGCGCCGCATCCTGACGCGAGCCGGCTGTCACTTCGTCCGTCCCGGGAAGGGAAGTCACGAGATCTGGTATAGCCCGATCACAAATCGGCGCTTCGTGCTACCTGCCGCGATCGTCAGCCGACATACGGCTAACGGAGTCCTCAAAGACGCGGGATTGCCGAAAGCCTTTTGACTGCGCCGCCGAGCCCAACTCAGCCTATCCGGCCACCTCCAGCGACATCACCGAATCTTCGTAGCGACCGTGGCCCATCCCGCCTTCGGCGAAGATGCCGTGCCTTGCGATCCAGTCGACGGTCTCGGCGTGGGCTTCCTTGGTGTAGGGCTCGAAGACCAGGCGCTCGCCGGGGCCCCAGCGGCGGGTGTCCATCTGCGGGAGGAAGCGCTCGGGGAATTCGTTCTTGTAGTAATGCGTGTAGCGGTCGGGGCGCAGGTCGAGGTCGCGCTGGGCGCGGCGCAAGGCGCGGAAGAATTTGCGCAGGTCGTCGGGGTCCGGGTCGCCGTGGATCATCGTCGCGATCATGAAGGTCGTGTCGATGATTTTGCGGAAGCCGAGCTGCTCGGCGAAGTAATAGGGGCCGCTGAATAGGGCGACCGCGGGGGCTTGGCGGTCGACCAGCATCTCCAGGCGGCGGAACAGCAGGCCCTCCGCGAAGGACAGGTTGATCTTGTCGGCCGGCAGATAGGGTTCGAGGGCCTGGATCGTCGAATAGTGGCTGCCCGATTGCCAGCCGACCGAGATCGGGACGCCGGCGAGGTCGGCCGGGTCGCGGATCGGCGAGTCCGCCGCGACGAAGATCCCCGCCGGCGCTACCGAATAGAGGTCGGCATAGAGCCTGCCGTGACCGGAAGAGGCCGCGACGTTGACGGTCCAGTGGCAGGCGCAGCTGACATCGGCGCTGCGGCCCTGCTTCGAAGGATTGGTAGGCGCCGACCCGTTGGCCGCCCATGTCGTGGTGCTGCCCGCCGGTCGAGCGGATCTTTTCGCGAAACTCGTAGTCGAGGCCTTCGGCGGTGAAATACCCCTTTTCCTCGGCGATCCACTCCTGCAGCCGGAAATGCGGCTCGATGACGAATTTGGGCATCTTCTTTCCTCCGGTTCCTAAGCCGCCAGTCGTTGCCGCGCCTCCTCCAGGATCATGGCGGCGCCTTTTTCGGCGATCATGATCGTCGGCGCGTTGGTGTTGGTCGAGGTGACGGTCGGCATCACCGAGGCGTCGATGACGCGCAGCCCTTCGAGGCCGTGAACGCGCAGCCGGTCATCGACCACCGCCAGTCGCGTCCGGGCCCATCTTGCAGGTGCAGGTCGCGTGAAACACGGTCGATCCGTATTGGCGCGCATAATCCAACAGCTCGTCGTCGCTCTGGACATCACTGCCGGGCAGGTTCTCGGCGACGACGTATTTTTTGAGCACCGGAGCGGCGAAGAGCCGGCGCGCCAGCCTGAGGCCGCCGATCACGGCGCGGCGGTCGGTCTCCTCGGAGAGATAGCGCGGGTTGATCGCCGGCGGGTCGGCCGGCCGGTTCGAGCGCGCCTCGACATAGCCGCGGCTCAAGGGCCGCATCTGCCAGATGCCGGCGGTCATGCCGGGCTTGTCGTCGAGCCGGCGTATCGGCCCCGGCGCAAAGCTTCCCGACGCCAGGAGGCATTGAATGTCGGGCGTCGCCGATTCCTCCAGCACCTTGACCGAGGCGGCGACCAGCGAGGCGGCGTAAGTCAGCATGCCGGTACCGGCAAAGAGGTAGCGCAGCACCTCGCCGGCAAACGGCAGGCCGCGCGACTTTTCGTTCAACGTCTTCGCGCCGGTCACGACGCAAGTTACCCGCGCGAGATAGTGGTCTTGCAGGTTCTTGCCGACGCCGGGCAGAGTATGCCGGACGGGGATGCCGACACGGCCCAAATGGTCGGGGTCGCCGACACCGGAGAGCTGCAGGACATGCGGCGACCCAATGGCGCCCGCCGCCAGGATCACTTCACGAGCGGCGTCGACGCGCTCCAATTTGCCGTCCCGCGCGTACTCGACGCCGACCGCACGGGTACCGTCGAGCAGGATGCGGTGCACCAGGGCGTTGGTGACAACCTGCAGGTTCGGCCGTTTCAATGCCGGACGCAGATAGGTGCGCGCCGCGCTTTGGCGCCGCCGCCCGCGGCGGGTCTGCTGAACCCAGCCGATACTGTCGCCGGCGCCGGGGGGCAGATGGTTGACGTCGGCGTGGTATTCGAGCCCGATCTCGGTTCCCGCCTGGATCAGCTTCCGACACAGGAGCGGCTTGTCGGCGGTTTTCGACGTCAGCAGCGGTCCGCCCTCGCCGTGAAATTCGTCGGCGCCGCCCTCCCAATCCTCGGCCCTCTTGAAATAGGGCAGCACGTCGTCCCACGACCAGCCGCGATTGCCGAGCTGTCCCCAGTGGTCGAAATCCTCGGGCTGGCCGCGGACATAGATCATCCCGTTGATCGAGCTGGAGCCGCCCAATACCCGGCCGCGCGGGTAGAGGATGGCGCGGCCATTGACGCCGGGATCGGGCTCGGCCGTGAAACCCCAGGTCAAAGTGGGATGATCCATCAGCTTCATATAGCCGGCCGGAATGTGAATGAGCGGGTTCCAGTCGCGCCCGCCGGCCTCGATCAGCGCGACGCGCGTAGCGGGATCCGCGCTTAGCCGATTGGCGAGAACGCAGCCCGCAGACCCCGCGCCGACGATGACGTAATCCGCGTGCATTCCCTCCTCCTCGCGCCGAGGCGCCCGCCCGAGCCCAGCTCTTTCTTCGGGATTACCTTACCAGGGATTTCAGCGGGGAAAAGCCGTCACTCGCGCCCCGCGGGCGGAGGTCGATCGGCGGCAACGGCGCGGGGATGGTCGCAAGGTTCTGCTCGTGATCTCGGCGCAAGTCAGCCAGGCGCCCTCGTCTGCGTCGTCACTCGTATGCGGGGCAGCTCCGCTTATGGCGCCCGCCTTCTGCGGCGAATGACGAAGAAGACCGCACCGAGCCCGGAGACGAGCACGCTCATCGTGCCAGGCTCGGGAACAGTCGGGACCGACGACACGACATTACCTTCGAGCGTCAACGTGACGGAGCCGATGATCTGGTCGTAGCCGCTGGAATTGCTGCTCTCGACATCGAAGCTCAACATCTCGGTGAAGTTGCCGAGATTGCCGGTATCGAACCCGATATCGAACCCGCCTTGGATCGTGCCGCCGGCGAGGTCGCTGACCGAATTGCCGGAGATCGTGAAGCCGGAGCCGGAGACGACCACTCCCATCGATGACAACAGATCGGTGAACGCCTGATCGGCGAGCGGATTGTCGTTCAGGAAGGCAAGCAGCGCCTGCGGTGTCGGGCTGCCCTGAAGCACGGTGCCGAAGTCGAGATCGAAGGCGCTCGCGCCGCCGGTCAAACTGCCCTGCCCTCCCTGGTGCAGAAAGGCCAGCGCGGCGTAGTTATTGACTTGCCCTTGCAGCGCCAGCGGCGAGGTGCTGAGCGGCAGGTCGGCGAGCTGCGCATCATGGCTCGCCAATGCGAGACTGGCTGTGCCGGAGAAAATGCCTGCCGTCGTGGTGCTGAGACTGGTCTGGAGGGCTGAGGACTGGGCTTGCGGGCCGAGGCCTGCGCCGAGGTTGCCGCTGCCCGAGAACGGCGCCCCGCTAGTACTGACGCTGCCGATCAGCACATCGTTGAGCGCCGTCGCCGCCGCCCCATTCTGTACCGTCACGCTCCTTGTCTGTGTGGGATCGTTGACATGGACGATCCCAAAGTCGATCGGCGACGTCGTGAGGACATTGGCCGCCGCCGCCGTGTAGACATTTCCCGACAGCGCAACATTGCCGCTGCCGGCCGAGACATCCGGGGCGTTATCGGTCCCCGCGCCGGTCGAGGTGAAATTGACGGCAAGCGGTCCGCTAAAGGTGCCAGCCGTTCCGGTGTTGAGCGCGACCTTGAGCGTGCTGTTATCGGTGCCTTGGGCGGCAAGGTTGGCGATGTTGCCGCTCGGCGCGAATGCCGCTGATGGCGAAGCGCCAAAGCTCGCTTTCAACCCTTCGGTGTAAATGTCGGGCGAGCTGTTGCTGAGGCTGACTGCGCCGCTCGGTGACGGGTCGCCAACCCGCGCCGCCAGGGCGACCGATGAGGTGTTCAATGCGGGGTTCGCCAGCCGGTAGACGTTGCCCTGTACGGCGATGTTTTGTGGGGACAGATTGACGGTGCAGTTGCTGGTGCAACCGTTCGGCGTCGAATTGGACTGCAATGCCACCGTCGCGGTGCCGCTCTGCGCGCCGGCGGCGGTGGTGCTGAGCCCGGCGATCAGGCTGGTCGTGTCCTGCGATCCCGGCGCCAGCAAACTGATCGTCCCATTGTTCGACGTCGCCGGGCCAACCGCCGAGATCTGCGCGTCGAGGCTCGCCTGCGGCGGCGTTCCGGCGATGTTGCTGATGTTCAGCGCCTGCTGCTGCAACGTGTTGATCCGAACATTGCCGAAATTGATCGTCGTCGGCGTGATGCTCGGGTTCGCCTGGTTCACGACCGTCCCGGAGAACTGCCACACATAATTCAGGTTTTGCGACAGATCGGTGTTCGAAAGCCCCGTCCCCGCCACCGCAACCGAGGTCAAGGTCAACGGCACCGTGCCGCTCACCGTGCCGGTGCCCGTCGGATGCAGGCTCACTACCAGGCTCGAATTGTCAGTGCCGCCCGGCGCGAGGTTGGTGATCATGCCGTTGTTGGTTGTCAGGAAGTTCGTCGACGGAGCCCCGAAGCTCGCGCTGAGGCCTTCCTGGAAGGCAGCGTTGCTGGCAACCTGCACATTCTTGATCGTCAGCGGGTCGTTGATCGTCTGGCCGACCTGCACGACACCGAAATTGAATTGCGGTGTCAGCGACGATGTGACGGTCGGACTCGCCAGCGCATAAGCGGCGCCGGTGATGTTGATCGTCTGTTCCGGGACGTTGCCGAAATTATTGGCGACATGGACTGCCTGGCCACTCAATGAACCCGCACTAGCCGCAGTCACCGTCAAATTGCCCGTCGATGATCCCGGCGCAATGGCACCAAAATTCTGGGCTGTGACACCGCTGCCAGAGAGGAGGCCGGGGGTGATATTGCCGCCATTGACACTGGTCTGGATGGCGCCTCGAAGCGACGGGTTCGCAGTCGTGCCTTGGTTCGCGATTTGGTAGGTCGTCGAGTTGCCGACATGGACGTTGCCCAGCGCGAGCGTCGGTGTCGCGGTGGCGCCATTGCTCACATCGGCACCGGTGATGACCTGCATATTTGCTGGGCTGGGGCCGGCCGCAAGGATCTGTCCCGTGCCGGTCACACCGGCGAGCTTGTTGAAGCTGTTGCCGCTACCGAAATTGGCGTTGTTGTAATCGGTCGACACCGTAATGTTGTGGACCCCAAGGCTAGGGTGCCGTTCTGAGTGAGGGTCCCGACGGTGCTGTTGGCACCGATCGAAAGCGTGCCCGCCGCATCGATCTGCGCTGTTCCGGTGGTGCCGGTGAAGCCGGCATTGGCGTTGATCGTGCCGTTGATGGGGTGAATCGTGCCCTCGTTCGTGAACGGCACGGAAATATTCATTGTCGCGCCATTATTGGCCTGGAGCTGGCCCTGGTTGTCAAAGGAGCCCGGCCCATTAGCGATCGTCAGCGGCGTCGACTGATTGGCGAGGATCGTGCCCTTGTTGGTCAGGTTGAACGCGAACCCGCCACTGTTGATGCCAACCTGCCCCGAACCCGCCAAGGTCTGCTGATTGCCTATAGTCAAGCTGTCGGAACCGGTGCCATAGATGCGGTTGTTGCCGCTGTTGCTGAGCTGGTACGTTCCGGTTCCGTTGAGCGTGACGTTGCCCGCGATGTGGAAGTCGGTGGTGCCGCCGGTCGAGGCCTGTGCAATCGTCCCATTGTTGGTGATCGTCCCGGTCAACGTCGTCGAGGTCCCGTTCTGCCCCGTCACCGTTCCGGTCGGATTTATCGTGACCCCGTTGATTGTCGCGCTGCCGTTGTTGACGACCTGTCCGTCGAGATTACCGCCATTGATCGTTGCCCCATTGATCTGCACGACCGAGCCATTGAGGCCTTCGATCAGACCGCTGTTGTTGAACGTCCCGATCAGCGCCAATGTCCCGCCATTGGCTTCCATAACGGCGCCCGCTTCGTTGGTCACGGGTGTGGTCGGGGCGACAGTCAGTCCGGCCGACTGATTGGCGAGGATCGTTCCCTTGTTGTCGAGAGCAAACGCAAAGCCGCCATTGTTGATCCCGAGCTGACCGGCACCCTGAAGCGTCTGCTGCGAACCGATGGTGAGACTGTCCCCGCCGTTCCCGTAGATGCGGTTGTTGCCGCTGTTGCTGAGCTGGAATGTCCCGGTGCCGTTGAGAGCGACGCTCCCGGAAAGAATGAAATCTGTGGTGCTGCCGGTAGAAGCCTCGGCGATCGTCCCGTTGTTGGTGATCGTTCCCATCAGCGTCGTCGTCGCACCGTTCTGCCCGGTGAGCGTTCCTGTAGGAGCGATCGTCACCGCATTTACCGTGGCAGCGCCGCTGGCACCGGTGTTTGTGACCTGGCCATCGAGAGTACCCCCGTTGATCCGCGCGCCATCGATATGGACGGCCGAGCCGTTGAGCCCTTCGATCAAGCCGCTGTTGTTGAACGTGCCGAGCAACGCCAAGGTGCCGCCATTGGCCTCGAGAACGGCGCCCGCTTCGTTGGTCGCGGGCGTGGTCGGCGCGACTTGCAGCGTACCGCCCGCCTGATTGGCGAGGATTGTGCCCTTGTTGTCGAGCGCGAATGCAAAGCCGCCATTGTTGATCCCGAGCTGTCCGGCCCCCTGGATCGTGTTGTTGATGTCGTTGGTCAGCGCGGCATCGCTGGTGATGCCATAAATCCGGTTGTTGCCGCTGCTGCTCAGCGTCAACTTGCCACCACCGGTCAATGTTACCGGGCCGGACAGCTCGATATCCGTCAAGCTGCCGGTCGAGGACTCCGCAAGCGTGGCGGTATTGGCAATCGTGATCGCGTCCTTGAGTGTCGTCGTGCTGCCATTGACCAAGGTAACGGTACTGCCGCCCGAAATCGCCACGCCGTCGAGTGTCGCCGTCCCGCTGTTCTGAATGACGCCGCCGCCGGTCGTCGTCAGAGTGCCGCCGCTCACGGTCGAACTAGCCAACTCCACCGTCGAGTTCGTGCCGCTCCCGAGGATCAGTCCGCCGGTATTCGCAAAGCTGCCGAGGAGGTGCAAATTGCCGCCGCTCGTCGCCTCCATCGTGCCAGTATTGGTCACGGTCTGGGTCGGCGCGACCTGCAAGGTCCCGCCGTTTAGGTTGGCGTTGATCGTACCCTTGTTGTCGAGTGCGAAGCCCGATCCGCCATTGTTGATCCCAAGCTGCCCGGCCCCCTGGATCGTATTGTTGACGTCGTTGGTCAGCGCGGCATCGCTGGTTATCCCGTAAATTCGGTTGTTGAAACTGTTGCTCAGCGTCAACTTGCCGCCGCCGGTCAATGTCACCGGACCAGACAGTTCGATATCCGTCAAGCTTCCGGTCGAGGATTTCGGCCAGCGTGGCGGTATTGGCGATAGTGATCGCGTCTTTCAGCGTCGTCGCGCTGCCATTGGCCGCCGTGACGGTGCTGCCGCCCGAAATCGTGACGCCGTCGAGCGTCGCCGTGCCGGTATTCTGGGTGACGCCGCCGCCGGCCGTCGTCAGAGTCCCGCCGCTCACCGCCGAACCGGCCAACTCCACCGTCGAGTTCGTGCCGGTCCCGAGGATCAGCCCGCCCGTATTTGCAAAGCTTCCGAGGAGGTGCAAGATGCCGCCGTTCGTCGCCTCCATCGTCCCGGTATTGGTCACTGTCTGGGTCGGCGCGACCTGCAAGGTCCCGCCCGTCTGGTTGGCGTTGATCGTGCCCTGGTTGGTAAGGCTGAAGCCCAACCCGCCATTGTTGATCCCAAACTGGCCGGCACCCGCGACAGTTTGATTGGTGTCAATCGTCAAGCCGTTCGAGCCGCCGCCATAGATGCGGTTATTGAAACTGTTGCTCAGCTGCACGGTCCCATTGCCGGTCAATGTGACGTTCCCACCGAGAATGAAATCGGTCGTGCTGCCGGTGGAGGTTTCGGCGATCGTCCCGTTGTTCGTGATCGTTCCGACCAAATTCGTTGTCGTGCCGTTCAAACCGGTGAATGTCGTACCGTTCGACACGGTGACCCCGTGCAACGTACCGGAACTGTTGGTTTGGAATGTGCCAGCTCCGGCGAGGGTCGCGTCATTGATCGCACCGCCGCTCAGGCCGCCTGGCAGAGCAGAACGCCGCCCGCGGGGCCAGCGAATTGCTTCGAACCCACACTGACTGTGCCGCGGCGAAGCTCGCCCTCGCAGGTGGAGCAGACGCCCTTCCTGCACGAATAGGGCAGCGAATAGCCGGCGCGTTCGGCCGCGTCGAGAACCGTTTCGCCTATTTCGCAGGCAAACGCGATATCGCTTTTGTCAACCGAGACCGTGAACGTCATGAGACCGCCGTGTCCCCGAAAAGAGACGCGCCGCCCAGCAACTGGACCGACCGCAACACGGCTTCGGGCTCGGCAATACCGCGACCGGCGATGTCGAACGCACTGCCATGACCGACGCTAGAGAACAGCAGACCCGATCCGACCGACAGCGCGGCCGAATCCCTCCCGGCCAGGAGTTTGACGGAGATATGTCCCTGGTCGTGATACATCGCGACAAAAGCATCGAAGTCGCGACGTCCCAGCATCAGATCTGCGCCCAACGGCCCTTCGACGTTCAGGCCTAGGGCTTGCAGCCGCTTTGCGGCCGACACCGTGATCCTGTCATCGTCGTCCCCGAACAAACCGCCCTCGCCGGCGTGGGGATTGATGCCGAACAATCCGATGCGCGGCTGCTCGACATTCAGCTTCCGCAGAGCCGCGCCGGCGGTCCGCGTCGCCCGCTCGATCAATTCGGACGTGATCCTGCCAAGTGCGGTATGCAGCCGTTCGTGGATGGTGACGTGAACTATGCGCAGGCCGCCACCGACCAGCATCAAGAAGACCTCATCTTCGGGCACGTTCATGAGCCGCGCCAGAAGACTCTGGATAGCCGGAAAACGGAATGCCGGCCGCATTGACGCTAGTTTCGGAATGCGGACATGCGATGATTTGCGGCTGCATGTCCGCCGTTCACGAAGCGCATCGCCGCAGCGACATAGTCGACGGTTGCCCGCCCGCCCGCGGCCAGCGGCGTTCCCGGCCTGAAGGCTCGGCGCGGCAACGCATCGACGGCCAGCAACCGCAAACTGTTTGGCCCGGGACCCACGGCATCGAACGATCGGATCGTCAGGTCTTTCGCACAGAGGTCCGGATAGATCCGAACGACAAATTCGTCGCCCCACCAGCACAACCGCCGGTCCGCCCTCCCGGGCAAGTTTTGCCGCGGCCTTGACCGCGATTTCAGGCCCGATGCCATTGGGATCGCCAATGGTCAATGCAATCGTCGACTGGGTCGCAGCGGCAACGCCAGCAGCGTATCGATGCGCGAGCTGTCGCAGACCACGGTCCACTCGTTCAGCTTCGCCTCACCGTCCTCGAGCTTATAGAGATCGAAATAGCGCCCGGTGGCGAAGATGTTGGTATCGCCGTCCTGCAGGATGCGCGCGACCAAGAAGGGCGTTTCGCTATGCACTTCGCCGTTGTCTTCGGAAAGTATCGAAGGCTGCCCGATGATATGACGATAGGATTGGCGCTCGTAGATATTTGCCTCCCGCAGCGCCGACACCCGATCGGTCAGCATTCCGCGCGAGTTCGCAAAGATGATCCCGGCTTCGAGCCCGTCGCGGTAATTGGCAGCCGTCGTGATTTTGTAAACGCAGGTCCCGTGAAAGTGGTCGGGCCACTCTTCAAGCCGATCGTCGTCGATGCATCTTGCATACTCGGCCAGCTCCCGGGCGATCGTTTGATAGACGTTGTTGCTCATCTCTGCCGCCCTGCTCTCACAAGCCCATGTTACTGCGATAGGTTTTCCAGAAACCTCGAACCGACGCTTCCGTGACGCGGCTCTCGCTGCTTTGCGCCGGACTACCGCCCATTTCGAGAACCGCTTCCTGCCCGGATGCCCCGGCGATGCCGCGCTGGACGAAGCCGCCAATACATCCGTCCTCCATCGAGATGTAGCCCGCCGGTCCGACGAGATTGCCTTGCTTGATGCGGGTCAGGCGCCTTTCGGGGGTGTCATCGGTGAAGCCGATGTAGGTCCAGTTCACGTCGGTCTTGTCGATCGCGCGCGGCACGATCTGCCGGACCGCGATCGCATTCTGGATTTGCTGCAACACGAACGTGGGAAACACCGAGAGGATCTGCAGCGTGACGCCGGCATGATACTCGTCAAATCCCTGCAGCAGTGACGGATCGGCCAGCTGGTATTCGCTCTCGGAGCGAATTTGCTGTTTGGCGTATTCGAGATCCTTCTGGGTTTCGCGGTCGATCGCGGAATAGCTGACGTGATGTCCACCGCTCTCATCGACGATGATGGCGCCCGTCTGCGACAGCTTGTTCAGTTCGAAGGTCGTGAAGAACAGATGCAGGATGCTGGCATGATAGGAGTCCTTGACGTTCTCCATGTATAGCTTCCAGTTGTTCGGCAGCACTTGCGTGAATTGCCCCAGAACGATGGGTGTTCTGCCGCCCAGTACGCGCTCGATACGAGACGAAATTTCCTCGCCGAGATAGTCCTCGATCAGCGCCACGTCTTCGGAGAACGATCCGAAGATCAAACCGTGCAACAGCGCGATCCGCAGCTTACGGGGACGATGATCTTGCATGCGGAACGTATCGGGCATGCCGCCCTTCCCTTTGACCCCATCCTTGAACGCCACTCCGGTCAGGTTGCCCTGCCGGTCATAGGTCCAGGCGTGATAGACGCAGCTGAAGTCCTTTTTGCCTTTGCCTCGATTATCCAGAGAGATAAGCGAGCCGCGATGCGCGCAGCGGTTCTCAAAGGCATAGATCTCGCCATCCGAGTCGCGCGTGACGATTACCGGCATATCGCCGATTTTCGTGGTGCGAAAATCACCGGTCTCCGGCAGTTCCACCTCGAGCGCCAGATAGTGCCAGCTCGGGCCGTGGAAGATGCGCTGCTGCTCCGTCCGATAGGACTCCTCGGTCTGGAACACCCGATAAGGCACCCGCGTCAGCCCCTCGGCGGGCCACGCCTGCTCATGACTTTGCTTCGGGATCGTTTGCTGTTCGGCCATGACTGACGTCAGTTCCTTGCGTGGTTTCACGTTGACAAGGGCGAGATAGCGTGTTCGGATATCGAACTCATATATTATATGAGAACAAGTGAGAGCTAGTCTCCTTCTGAAAAGAGTCAAGGGTAGCGTTATGCAGCGAACGACCGACGGCGTTGAGCTAGATGCTTCACCGAGCACTGAACCAAGGCACGAGGGCATGGCCGGCCTCGCCAAAGGACTGGCGATTATCGAAGCGTTCGCGGTCCACGATGTCATGAGCGTCGCCGATGCTGCCCGCGCGTCGGGAGCGACGCGCGCTGCGGCCCGAAGATGCCTGCTGACGCTCAATGAACTTGGCTATGTGGAGCGCTACGGTCGCGAATTTCGGCCGCTGGAGAGACTTCGCAGACTGGGCGGAACGATGACGAAACGCGATCGGCTGGCGCGGCTGGCGCAGCCGCTGCTGGTCCGCGCACGGGATGAACTGAAGGAATCCGTCTCGCTCGCCGTGCTCGAAGGCGAGTTCACATTTTTTATCGCACGCGCCGAAGCCGAACACATCGTATCGACCGGTGTCCGAATAGGCGCCCATCTGCCCGCCTATTGCTCGGCGACAGGTCGCGTGCTGCTCAGCCAGTTCTCCAACAAGGATGTACTCAAACGCCTTGGCCGGAAGCCGTTGCCTGCCCGCACGCCGCGGACACTCACGAAGCCGAACGAGATCGTCGCAGAAATCCGATCCGTTCGCGAGAAGGGCTATGCGATCAGCGACGAAGAGTTGGAGGTAGGACTCCGGTCGCTGGCGGTTCCCGTCGCCCGATCGACCGGCGAGATCATTGCTGCAGTGAGCGTCAGTGCATCATCTGCACGGGTCCGGGCGATCGATTTGAGCAAGCGTTTTTTTCCGATCCTGCAATCGTGCGCCAGAATACTTGTCGAGACGGCGACTGAAGTAAATTGATTTGGCTAAAGCCGAAAATGATCACGACCTGCGTGCTGCAAGAATACCTAGCGGAAGGGGGCTTGAGGCAATAGGATGATCACGAGGGGGCGCCGGAAGTATTCTGAGCCTGCCGCCGTATCACGGCCTCGTCTGGCTCCACGTGATCGCAAACCCTATTCAGACGTGCGTCCGCATAAATCAACACTTTTGGAAGCTCCGCTTGCCACCTCTCGGCCAATGCGTTTCGGTTTCCGTTCTTGGGAGCCGTTCTTGGGAGCCGGATCGTCCAACCCCTGCTCGGTGGCAGGTCAGTATCAAGGTCCGCACGGGTAGGAAGTGAACATCCGATCACCGGCCTGCGCCACGCAACTCCGTTACGAGCCACCCCATCATTTCACGGTCACAGCGACTTCGGCACGTGGCCCTTTATCGCGTTGGCGCACGCTCGATGCTGGACGCCTGGCCCTGACCTTGGCCGTCCATACGAAGGGTAAGGGCATCGCCGGTACCTATACCTTTGAGGTCGCTGAACAAAAGCAATGCGAAGTCTTATTGATGGCCAAGGTCGAGGAGCACCCATTACGGGTTGAGGTTGAAAGGGTTTGACGACAGGCTGGAAATTCGACCCCTGCATCATTTTCGGTCAATTCCGCATCCTGTCGGCGCTCCTGCGTTGACGTATCACCCAAGGGCGGGTTGACAATCCTTCTCCGTCTGAGCGCGGGGCGTCGCCTCAGCGCCGCTTTCGGCCGTTTGGGGAGGGGGATGGATCGACTGGTTCGCACTTAAATCGGACCTTAAGCACGCCGATATCCGCCCAGTGCGTGTTATGATTTTTCTCAGGCGTTCGGAAACGATGACCGGCGCCAATCCAGCGCCGTTCATGTTGGTGAACATGGAAGTTCCTACCGCCGCCGAGCGTATTCAAATTGCCCGCTGGAGCGTGTCTTCCTGCACAAATTGGCCATAGGGCATCTCGCCGCGAGCAAGCGCCATCGTCAGGGCATGCTGCCTTTGCCTGTTGTGCTCAATGATCTCGGCGACGTTTCTGCCACAACGCTTGCGACATCCCAGCATGTGGCTCGCGAATGAACGCGACGACACGCTGAGAGCAGGAATTGCGAATTGCGACATGTTGACCCTTGACCGGATCATATCGAATTCGGGTGCGACGGCTTGCTCTAGGATTGGTATCGATGTGGGAGACATCGTAGGCGAGGACGGCGACATCTTTGGCGCTACACCCGAGCTCCGTCGAGTTCGGACTTCGACACTGGAGGGAACCGGATTCGAACCATCGGTCCGACCGAGAAAGAGACGGCCGTGGAGAGAGGTCCGCGGCCAACCATTGTCGTCTCGAGTAGACGACCTGTGCTTAATGACCCCATCCAGCTTATTGGTCCGGCATCTCCCTTTGGCAACAGCCGAGAGACCTTTCGCAAGAGCGGGACCGATGGTTCGAATCCGGTTCCCTCCTGCGGCGAGTTTACAAATCTCGGTCCCTCGCCTCAGCAGGGGGCCATCCGGTCCCCGGCTCACCGATGAATTAGAGGCGCTGGCGCGCCGTGAGGCATGCGGTCCAAGCCCGCGGCGGTTGCTCATTTCGTTCTCGACCCCCGGCACATCGCGTCACTTCTTCATAGACGATAGGTCCATCCGCTTCCTTGCA
>CAVOHI010000049.1:0-12765 GCA_963695605.1 uncultured Alphaproteobacteria bacterium
TACACCGACATGCGGCGCGGCATGAACAGTCTGGCGCTGCAGGTCCAAGAAGTATTGAAGCGCGATCCGCACGCCGGGATCTGTACGTTTTCAGAGGCAGAAGAGGTCACCTGATCAAAATACTGTGGCATGACGGTATTGGCATGTCGCTCTACGCCTGAAAGCGGTTGGAGTGTCGGTAGTGTCCGGAAAGTTCTGCAAAAGCCGGTGAAGCGGATGGTCATGGTATGCGGGTGATAACGCAATCACCGGATCCTTTGGCGAGGATGCACACCATGACCAAGAGGCAGGGTAAATCTGGAGCGATCGACGTCAACGCCCTTCTGAGGGATGACGAGGAGTTTCTGCGGGCGCCGGTGTGGATGGCGCCCAGGAGGTGCTCGAAGCGGAGATGACGGAGGCCTTGGGCGCCGAGAAGGGCGAACGGGCGTCGGACCGGCAGGGCTACCGGTCGGGCTATTACGGGCGGACGTTGATCACGCGGATCGGCAAGCTGGAGCTGCGGGTGCCGCAGGATCGAACCTGGTGGTTCTCGACCGAGCTGTTCGAGCGCTATCAGCGGTCGGAGCGGGCGCTGGTGGCGGCGCTGGCGGAGATGTACGTGCAAGGGGTTTCGACCCGCAAAGTGAAGGCGATCACCGAGGAGCTGTGCGGCCACAGTTTTTCGGCTTCCTCGATCAGCGCAATGAATTCAGCGGCTGGATGCGAGCCTGGCGCAATTTGCTGGCCGCCCCTTGGCCGAAGCCTTCCCCTATCTGATCCTCGACGCGCGCTATGAGCGGGTGGCGGCGTGAGGCCCGCTGTTATCGGCAGCCAGGCTGTGCTCATCGCGATCGGGATCGACCTGCATCAGCGTCGTCAATACCCCTGGCGGTCGAGCTCGCCAGCATCCGCGAGAGCCGATCGAGCTGGCGCGATTTCCTGGTGGGCTCAAGGCGCGCGGTCTGCACGGCGTCGAATTTGTCGTCGCCGACCATCATGCCGGCCTGCGGGGGGCGTTGCGCGAGGTTCTGGCGGAGGCGGCCTACCAGCGCTGCTACGTGCATTTTCTGCGCAACGCGCTCGACTACGTGCCGCGCTGCCCACTACGACCGCCTGCAGGAGCTGCGCTGGCACCGCGGACCCGGGGGACCGGCGCGACGCCTCGCCGAAGCGCGCCGTGATACTCAAAGCTGCCGGCTGGGTCAAAGAAAACATCGACGAGACCTTGACGTTTTACCGGCTGCCGCGGCAGCCGGTAAGCACCTCAAATCGACCAATATGCTCGAGCGCCTCAACGCAGAGATCAGGCGCCGCACCCATGTCGTGCGCATCTTCCCAATGGCGAGAGCTGCCTGCGGCTGGTGCGGGCACTGGCGGTCGAGACCCACGAGAACTGGCTCGAGCAGCTCAGGACGATCTGCGCGAGCACAAGAAGGAGGCACTGCGCCGTGCCGCCTGACCCCCACCCGTTCAGCCTAGCACCGTGCTCGCTCGGTCAATTCGGGATAGGGGGACATCTCGCGATGCCGCCCCTCCCACACCACCGGGCATACGGGTCCGTACCACGGCGGTTCGGCGGATTAAGCAGCCACCAGCTTCTCCATGGAAATCAGGCCCAGACGACGGAAGCGAGCTTTGGTGAAGGCGCGATGCAGAGCTTCCGAGAAGCTCAGCCGCCACGGTCCCTTGGGGCTGAAGATGGCCGCACTGGCCGACCGTTCGGAGACCTTGAGCCGACGGAGCTCACGATAGCGCTGGCCTCGCGTCTTCCACTGGACCCAGGCGACGCAACGTAGGCGCCGTCGGATCCAGCCATCCAGCGATGGCAACTCGTGCCACTGGCTGAAGCCGAAGTAGCCGGCCCAACCCCGCACGAACGGGTTCAGGTCGGCGATCATCTTCTCCAGGCTGACGCCCCGATGCCGCCGCGTCAGTTCGCGCACCCGATCTTTGAACCGGGTCACGGCCTTGTCGGCGATGCATCGCCGGAACGCCGGGTCATCCTTGACCGTGAAGCCGAGGAACGACCGGTGCCACGGTCGGGCGACGGCACTCTTCTCCGCGTTGATCTGCAGCTTGAGGCGTCCTTCGATGAAGCGGGTCAGGCTCGCCATGACCCGCCGGCCGGCCTTTTCGCTGCGGACGTAGATGTTACAGTCATCCGCGTACCGCACGAACCGGTGGCCGCGACGCTCAAGCTCGCGATCCAGTTCATCCAGCACGAGATTCGAGAGCAAGGGGGAGAGCGGGCCGCCTTGCGGGGTCCCTTCCCTACTTTCCTCGAATAGCCCGCCATCGAGCACACCGGCCGTCAGATATCCCCGGATGAGCCGGAGGACCCGCCGATCCGAAACCCGCCTCGCCACTGCGGCAAGCAGCCGGTCGTGATTTACCCGGTCGAAAAATTTGGCCAGGTCAATGTCTACCACAAACCGGTAGCCTTCGATGACGTAGGCTTGCGCCTGCGCCACCGCCTGGTGAGCGGAGCGGCCCGGCCGGAAGCCGTAGCTGTGCTCGCTGAATGTCGGGTCCCACCGCGGCTGCAGCCGCTGCAGGACCGCCTGCTGGATCACGCGATCGATCACGGTTGGAATGCCGAGGTTGCGCGTCCCGCCGGCCGGCTTCGGGATCTTCACCCGACGCACCGGCTGCGGCTGGTAGCGCCCCTGGAGCAGTTGATCTTCGATCTCAGACCAGCGCGCTTTGAGGATGCCCGGCAGCCGTTTGACGGTGATCCCGTCGACGCCGGGCGCGCCCTTGTTGCGCACCACTGCACGCAATGCCGCTTCTATGTTGTCTGGGTCACAGATCGCCTCCATCAGATGCTCTGTGGATGCCGGGCTTTCGGGTTCGGCCGTCGCCGTGACCGCTTCGACCTCTTGCACGTCCCGGCGCGGGGCTTCACCCCGGCCGGGCATCGGCAAGTCCAGCTCGAGCTGGTATGGCGGTCGCGTTGTGGTCATGAGACGCCCGATCTACTCGCCCTTTCCTTCAACCCCTCATCGGGGACCGTTCGGGCCTTCGGCCAGCGCGCCGGCCTACTATGCCCTCTGCTGACTTCTGCACCGCGGTCAGGCCGCCTTACGACGTCCTCAGTCCCGAAGGACACGGTGCAGATCTCTCGGAGTAAGCCCGACAGCCTTCATCGCACACCCGCCGGATTTACAGTTCTGGCCCTTGATGGATATGGACTTTGCGACATCCTGCCCGCTCGTCCGACCAGCGCTGCCTCATATCCGGTTTCTGTTCGTCGGGTCGCGACTTTGCTCCACGCTTCCTTCAGACGGTCCCTCGCGGTTCCGCCCTTGCGCTTTGCTAGTGCTTCACCTCCATCAGGTTGCACAGGGGACTTTCACCCCCAAACTGTCGGACATGTCCGACACACAGGACGCTGCGCGCCGGCTCCGCCGGTGCCGCCGCAGTCGCGGCGGCATCCTTGACTGCCGCTGCGCGCGGCGCTCTGCCGGAAGGCAGGTCGGGACGAAGGGATGGTCATTTCCGATCGAACAAAGGGATGCTGCTCTAGTGACCTGAATGAACCACCGCACCCTAACCATGACCAATTTGCTGAACTTGACGCACACAACTCGGCGATGCTCCCGCGATACCGCGACACTCGAGGCCTGGATCACCTGCGCCTCGACGCCGCGCGCGGCAAGCCAGCGCGCCAGCCAAAAGCCGTCGCGGCCGGGCCTCCAAGGCAACCGCGGTCCGCGTGATCGTGCGGCCGGCCCTGACCGCCTCATCCTGCCAGCGATGCAGCAAACCAAGCAGCCGTTCCGGGCTCGGCTACAGCTTCTTGCGCGGCTGACGGTCAATGCCGGGGGCCTTGTCAGGATAACTGGATGACCGGGGAGGAGGTGCGAGTAGCCTGACCGGATGATGGAGCTCTCATATCGACGCCACCGGTTTCCGCCGGTTGTCATCCAGCATGCGGTCTGGGTTTACCTGCGCTTCACGCTCAGCTACCGAGACGTCGAGGATCTCCTTGCCGAGCGCGGGCTCGACGTCTCCTACGAAACCATCCGGAGCTGGGTGTTGAAGTTCGGACCGCTGATCGCGCAGCGGTTACGGCGGCGCCGTCCTCGCCCGAGCGATCGATGGCACCTGGACGAGATGGTTGTGCGGATCGCCGGCAAGCGGATGTATCTGTGGCGTGCCGTCGACCACGAAGGCGAGGTCCTCGACATGCTGGTCCAGAGTTGCCGCGACAGCCGGGCGGCATTGCGGTTGATGCGCAAGCTTCTCAGAAAGCAAGGATTTGTGCCAAAATTGCTGGTAACCGACAAGCTGCGCTCCTACGGCTCGGCGTTTCCGGCAATTGAAGCTGACCTGCCCTCAAGAGCAAGCGCTCTGGAAGAATAATCGCGCGAATTCACATCAGCCTGTGCAGCGACGAGAGCGCAAGATGCAGCGTTTCAAATCGGCTCGATCTGCCCAACGCTTCCTTAGCATGTATGCCGCGGTCCATAACACCTTCAACGTTCAACGCCACCTGGTCTCGCGACCAACGCTGCGGATCTTTCGCGCCGAGGCGACGAGCGAATGGCGGAATGCAGTGGCGGCAGTGTGATCGCGCCATCCTGCTTCGGGCTTCTCTGATCGCGATAAGTTAACCTGACAACGCCTTCCCAACGTCTTCCCCCGCCGCCGAGACCGTGACACCGCCGCAAACCTCCGGTCCGGCCACACCCAGGCTTTCGCCACCTGGGCCGACGTCACCGGCGTCGCCATGGCGCATACCACGCGTATCGCCACGCATCGCTCAGCCCATCGCCGTTTTCCGTTAATCTGCAGATGTCAAGTTGACGGTGCCGTCCAGAGTGTCGCCAGCCCAAAGGGCGGTGCGATTGATCGGGGATCGCGTAGCCCCCGTTGATCCGGAAGATTGGAGAGAATTATAAACGAAATCCTATAAGCACGGGATCCCAGATTAGTTCGAGCGCCTATCGACCTGCTTGTCTTTCGCCATGGGGTGTCCGTGCCTGACGGTCCGATGCTCTCGGACAGGCCTTACGAATTGACCGGGAACTGAATCCCGCGAGGCGATAGCAAATGACAGCCATCAGACTGTTCGATGTATGCTACTTAAATTAGAATCGATATAGCTCGACAGCAACGAAAGATAGTGTCTTACTGATGATAAGTTTTCGTCATCCGGTCGCCATTCTCTGGTGACGTGCGAAGGGGTATAGGAAACATGACATCAGTTCCAGGCGGCCAGTTTCAGACTTCTGCAAACGGCGAAAAGGTCAATGTAGTCACCACACCAGACGGTAGCCATCTTCCACCCCCCATCGGTGGGGAATTCAATCTCGAAGTAGTTACCTCGACGGGCGGGTCTTCCGACTTGCCGGCCGGCTATCAGGGAGTGGCTCTGTTATCCGATGGCGGCAGTACGATAGAGATGGCGGCCGGCGATTATGCGGTGCGGGTTACCGGCGACGGGTTCCACACCGTCATCGCCTGGCAGGGCAATGATACGGTGTACGGGGGCGACGGCTCGGATTCGATCCTAGGCGGCCGCGGTTCCGACCTAATCTACGGCGGCAAAGGTGACGACACGATACGAGCCGGCACCGGCCCCGAGACGATTTACGGGGGTGACGGCCGAGATCTGATCGTCGGCGGCAGCGCGGGTTCGGGGGATCTCATCTTTGGCGGCAAGGGCGATGATACCATCAAGGGTGGCGCCGCTCCCGACACGATTTACGGCGGCGACGGCCGGGATCTCATCATCGGTGGGGCAGGCCCTGATCTGATCTTCGGCGGCAAGGGCGACGATACGATCCAGGGTGGCAACGGAGCCGACACGATTTACGGCGGCAGCGGCCATGACCTGATCACCGGAGGGGCGGGCCCTGACTTGATCTTTGGCGGTAATGGCGGCGATACCATCCAGGGTGGCAGCGGCGCCGACACGATCTATGGCGGAAACGGCAATGATCTCATCACCGGCGGCTCGGGTCCGGACCTCATTTACGGCGGCAACGGGAACGACACCATAAAGGGCGGCACCGGTCCAGACACGATTTACGGCGGTCACGGCAATGACTTCATACAGGGCGGCTTCGGGCCCGACGTCGTTTACGGCGACAGTGGCAACGACACCATAGCGGGCGGCTTTGGACCCGATACGATCGACGGCGGGGCCGGGCACAACATGATCACGACCGGAGCCGACGGAACCTTGATCACCGAAAGCGCCGGCGGTGGCCACGACACCGTTGTCGGATTCGACACCTCCAATGGTGACGCGATCCATTTCGCAGGCGAAAATGCCACGACGGTCGCTCATGTAGTGGCAACAGCGACAGTGGATCACGGCAACACGACCATTTCTCTGCCGGATGGCTCGACTATGACCTTGGTCGGCATCACCAATATCGACCATACTTTCTTCCATTGAGCGTAGGCGAACCCGGCCCAGTGCTGGTGATGTGGGCGGATTATTCCGCCCGCATCCTATCTATGGGCACCTCCGACGTGCCCGTCACATCCGAAGCTGAGAGGCGACCGCCTCGAAGGGATTGTGACTTGATCTCGGCAGGAAAGCAAAATGCTAGAGCTGACGATGACGGTTGATCGGCCGGCTGCCGTATCGGGCGGCAAGATGGTCGATCTCGGTACGGAGTCGCAAATTGCTTCCGCAGCCAAGCTAATGGCGAGCATTGGTCGCTTGTCTAGCTTGGTGGGCAGGATCGAGCGAGCGCAAGCCGAGGGTCAATGGCCCGACGTCCGACTTTCCGGCACCGCCAGGGATACTAAGTATTGCGAGGCGCCCCGAAACCTCGTACGCCTGCTGATGGTCAGCGCCGCCAGGTCCGCTAATGAATTCCTGGCCGAAATACGCCCACTGCTCGAGGGTGCGCGCTTCGATAAGGCAGAGCTGGTTTTCGTAATACCGCCGGAGCTGGACGAATGCCTGCTCGAACAAATGGGACGCTTTCTCGCGAAACGCGTCTTTGTAGAACCATTGTCCTCGAGCGCCGCAGCCGAACTTCGCTGCAGCCCAGACGATGCGGTGCGAGGGCGCCGCGCAGGGTCCGTACTCGACCGCGAATTAGCGATGTTCCAGGGCTTTTACCAGCCGCTCGGCGTCAGCTCGCTGGTGAGATTGCACGAGGCCTATGCCATCTACCTAGACGCAGTGGGGCCGCCCTCATGGTGTCGCGTCTGGACGACACGCCCCAAGGGTAAATAAATACGATCTGGACGCGCCATTATTTCGGCCCTCTGCGTCAGCGTCTCGGTTCGCGTCACGCCGCGGAACCCGGGTGAATTGTCGGGGATCGACCGGCTATACCGCCGCCGATGCAAATCCTGAACGCTCACCCTCCGATGACCGTCAATCGCATCGTAGAAGGGAAAGGCCTCGTTCCAACCCGCACGAACGCACCGCATCGAATAATCGACGTGCCATTGCCCCCGAACCGGGAAATTAACTTCGTCGGCATACCCCACAGTCTCGACCAACTGCGGTGTTACCGTGAAGAAAGCCCCCAAGCAGTCCTGTACCCGCACCGAGCCCGCGCAGGTTCCTGTCGCGTCAACCCGCCCGTCAGGGAGCGGTCGAAGAGGCCAGGCGAGATGCCAATAATCTCGATCGAACCAGCAGAGATGATGATGACCGGACCTCTCGATGCCTGTCAGATAGGATTGGTCCCAACCGCGACGCAAAAATAAAACGTCATCGTCGGCCATGAAGCATACGTCGTAGCGCTCCCCCACAATTTGCTCCAGAATAGAATTGAATTGACCAACCGCGTAACGCCGCCGATTTCGGATGAGCGTAAGCGCGGCCGAAGAGAACGTTTCCAGATACTGTAGCGTGCCATCGATCGAACCGTCATCGGCGACGACGATTTTCCATTCAAAATCGGCAGTATTCGCGGTCGACATCCAGGTGGCAAGGCACTGACGCAAATACGAAATTCGATTTAGCGTCTTGACAGCCAAAATCAGACGAGGCTTCCGCCCTCGCATCATCGCGAGTAGTCGAGGCCGAGCAGGTGACGAACATTCGTTAATTCTGCCGTCACGTGTTCAATATGCGCTTCGAGCTGGGTGATCGCAGAAACGAGTAGAACGCGATCAACCGTAACGGGCGGCGAGCCATCCTTGCTGATGAGTGATCGAGCGACTTCGGGGTCGAGCGCGCTGGACGGAGCGATCTCGACTTCTCTTGTCGATTCTGACCAGCACCCGGAACGAAAGAGCGCCGCATCGATCCCCTCGATAGCTATCACGCTCGTTTTTGAAATGGCGGCACGCCACGGGAAAAATTCAAGAACGCGTTCGTTAAACGAAAGGCGCACTCCTAAATTGGTCAGCAGCAAGACCATATCGATCGGCGCGCCGACAGTCAGATCCAGATCACCGAAGGGCGCTTCCTCGCCCCACCCATCTTTCACAAACGAATTAATCACCAACCGCCGTTCGGCTGGAAACACCTTGATATGTAGTAAGCGATAGTGATCGGATGATAAAAAGTCGACAGTAAAGAACTCTCGAGATGGACAGATCCCGCGAATCCGCACTATCTGAGGCAGACACGCAAAATTCTCGCAAATGTATGAGCTGTTATACATGTCAAATCCCGTGCGAGACCCAAAACAGAGAAGACATCTGTCAAACGGATGATCGGTCATGTTGTGACAGCAATGTTAACGCTGCCTTAATTTGAACCAGCGAGTATCGTCGGCGTGTTCTCGTACCTGACGATTGGTCCGGCGCGCGACGCGCCGCAAAATCCGGCCGCTGGGAAGGCACAGCACACCTAATTAAATTTTGCTCCGCGGTTCAGCATGATCCGATGCAATATATGTGGTTCGACGGCATTCCAACCGGGCTTTCTTGGGCGACTGAGTTTTGGATTGCCGCCGGAATGTTCGAATTGTCACTCGGTCGAGCGGCATAGAATTGTTCACGGGATCTACAAGGCCGTCCTGCCTTTGCTTTCCGAGTGGCGCGCCCTGCAATTTGCTCCTGATAAGAGCGTCGAGGCGGCATGGTTCGCCAAATTCGACACCTCGGCTTATGGCCGGGAAAATTTTATCGACATGGCCGACACCGGCCTGCAATCGCAGAGCTATGATCTGATCATCTCCAATCATGTTCTCGAGCACGTCGCCGATGATCGCGCAGCATTGATCGAACTGCTGCGGGTCGTCGGTGAATCCGGAGTTGTCCATTTGTGCGTCCCGTCGCCACTTGCGCGTTGGGAAACATTGGATTGGGGCTTTCCTGACCCCGATAAGAACCAGCATTATCGCGATTACGGCGCCGATTTTCCGATAAGAATGTTGGAACACATATCCGAAGCTCATGCCATTGCAGTCGTCGGCAGAGATGCCATCACCGGTCTGCACGATATCGTCTACTTCTTCTCGCGTTCGATAGAAACCTTAGCTGAAATGGCCAACCTGTGGGAAAGATCATATATCGCGGTTGTCAGATTTACCTGAAATTTTCAATGTAGTGATAATCTACGACTCCCTGTTTATAGATCTGCAACTAATGACGGATAGCCTCGGGCTACCCTTACATAGACGACAGGTCCGGAGGCCCTCTTGGTCGTTACTGATTCGCGTGCGCATGAGACGCCGGCGGCTGCGCCTTCGATCGGGGGGATACCGCTGGCCGAACACGACGATCAACCCTCACAGGACGAAATACTTGAGAAAGCGGCATTGCTGCTCGACGGGATTACGTCACGTCTGGAAGACCTGTTCAATCTGCGAGAAAACGATCTCGAGGTCGAGCACGCCTCGGCCGACGGCCGCATTTCAAAGACATCGGCATTGCCCGCGGCAGTCGTTGAGGCAGCGACGCCCGTTCCCAATGACTCGGCAGTGGGGGCGGATCACGCTGTAGAGCTCGGCGCCGATGTGGCCTCCCCGCCGCGCCCGCTCTGGCTGCTAACAGGCTCGCGTCCGCACCATGATTTGAGCGGCGGACTTGCTGATTGGTCGACCAATGGCATCATTGCCGCCGCCGTCCCCTACACCGTCAATCTGACGGGCTCGTCTGGCAAGCAGGGACAGACCGAACTCTTTGTCATTTCGCCTGAGATCCCAGTCGATCCCGACGTGTTTTTCGAGCTGACCGTAGTCGGCGAGGCCAAACTAGCCGGAGCGCGATTGTTCATATTCGCGCATGATCCGACTGTCGGGATCGATCTTGTTTGCAGAGATCTGAAACTGGTGCGGCGGACCCAGTACCGCGAGCGCATCGTGTTTCGCACGCTTCACCGTGCGCGGACGATTTGCCTGCGGATTGTCGTGCCAAAAGCAGCGGCCGGTGACCAACTACGGCTCAATCGGGTCATTCTGACGCGGCTGGGGCCGACCAAGGCGCTGACACCGGAGGCGGCTACTGGTCGGGCCGTTTCAATGGCAACTGTCGTCGGCCGCGAGGAGATGCTGCTCGATGCGGTCTCCACCTTGTACAACCAGGTCGATCGCATCCGGATATACCTGAACGGCTCGACCGACGCCCCGACTTATCTCGACGATCCGAGGATCGAGCTCGCCTGGTCGCGCGACCATGGGGACTTGGGAGACATGGGGAAATTCTTTTGGGCGGAGGATAAGAGCCCCGGCTACCGCTTTGTCGTCGACGACGATTTCATCTTCCCGACCAATTTTATCGAGCGGATGGCACTGAAGCTCGAAACCTACGGTTGCCGGGCAGTCGCCGGAGTTCACGCGATCCAATTGCGCCAGCCACTCAAGGATTATTACGACCCACGCTCCCGATTAGTCAATCGATGCGCCATTGCATTGGGGCAGGACCTGAACTGCGATGTGTTGGGCACAGGGGCAATCTGCTACGATCCCAAAACATTCACGATCTCGAAGAACGAGTTTCAATACAAGAACATGGCGGATTTGTGGGTCATGTCGGCGGCCCAGCGACAGGGGATCCCGCTAGTCGCGATTTCCCGCCCACACAATTGGCTGATTGACAACGTAACCACCGATCCAAAATTCAATTCGATCTATCTGGCGTCGGCGAACCGCGGCCGCAGCGCCTTTAATACGGCGGAAATCCAGAGCCACATCGCGCGATTGGCATGGCCGGTGACAATTCAGCCCCGCTCTGAGCGAGGCCGCTGCGTACCCCGGATCGCCGCGGTGTTCGAAAGCCGCGATGTCTCGGCATTTCGGCGCAGCTTCACATCTTGGATGAACACGCGGCCGCGCGATGTCGACTGGGTGCTGGTTGTCGTCATCCAAAGCCGAACAGCCGCCGCGGATGATGCGATCAGGGATGTCATAATCCAGACGGAAGCTCCCTTCGAGACTCATTTTGTTTCTGAGATAGCTTCGGGCCGACCCATCGGTGCACAAGACACTCTCGAATTGCTCCAGCGGATCGAACCTGAGGGTGCGCTATGGTTTCGCTCCGGCGCCATGTGGACCGGGAACCGGTGGTCGGAGCTGATCGCAGAAGCGCTGGGGTCGGATCGCCCTGTCGTACTTCGCGTCTCGGGTACGGGCGCCGATAATCCGGTCGCAGTCTCTTGGTCCCGCGAATTCGCGGACAGAATTGTCACACGACCGCACTGCGCGGCGCGGCAAGCAAGATCATTGTGGCAGCTGGTGCAATCGGCAGCGTCGGCGACCGGCGGCCCGAAGCCCAGCGCGCTCGATCAGCAGAGAATAGCTGAAGCAACGGATCTCGAGCCGTGGCCGGAAGCGCTGCCCGAGGAGGCGCCGACGAAGCCATCAGAAGGGCGCAGAACAGCTCGTCAGAGCCGGTCCAACGCCGGGACAATTCGGATCAACGACGTCTTCGAGCGAGTGCTCGTTCTGAACCTCGACCGTCGCGCGGACCGATTACAACAATTCTCCCGACAGGCGAAGAAGCACGGACTGCTGTTCGAACGATTCGCGGCGGTCGACGGTTCGAAGGCACCGGTGAGCGAGGACTGGGCGGCCTATGCCCGCAGCCCGGTCCAACCCTATCCCCGCGGCACCGGCGCGTTCAAATACGAGTATGATTTTTATTATAATTACGAGAATGATCTGCAAAGGGTTGCCCACCTCGAAGAGCGGGACAAGAAAAAGGTCCTGAGCCGCGGGGCTTGGGGTTATCTGCTGTCGATGATCCAGATTCTCAGGCGCGCGATCGAGGAGGACTGGGAATCTGTCGTCGTGTTCGACGACGACTGCCTGTTTCATTGCGATCTCGGCGCCCAGTTCGATCGGATCATGCGGGCTTTGCCGGCCGACTGGATGCTGTTGAGCATGGGGGCCCTGCAGTACAACTGGACCCCCAAATGGATAAGCTGGTGCGACAGGCGGCTCTATCACTGTAACGGCTCCAGTGTCGGATCGCATGCGACTGCGATTCATCGGTCGGCATACCCGATGCTGCTGATGAAGTCCGAGGAGATGATGCTGCCCTTCGATGTCGGCGCGTTGCATACGGTGAAACGGATGTTTGCGAGCCGCTGCTTTGTCATGTACCCGAATCTGTTCATTCAAGATACGAGCGATACCGATATCGGCGACTCGGCCGTGCAACTGTCCGAGGCCACAAAGGCGGACAATGTATACCGCTGGCGCAAAGCGGATTACGAACGGCCCTCGACCCATGCCGCGTCAGGATCGAGGTCCTCGACCGTCCAGCCAGATCTTGTGAGTGTAGTGGCCGAAGCATGAGGATAGACCGTACATGGATTTCGCCAGAGCTTGTACGATGAGATGCGTACTACTTCTTCTGGTGGCGAGCATCGGTCTTTGCCGGTACGAACCCGCTGCCGCACAGAACGCG
>CAVOHI010000050.1:0-25361 GCA_963695605.1 uncultured Alphaproteobacteria bacterium
AACTTTTAGTACCGCGGCACGAAAGCCCGCGATTTCCGAAGCATCCCGGCATGATTGCGGCGCCGACAGTTTGAACCTCAGCCAGCGTTAGGATCAGCGCAAGCAGGCCGAGAGCGGCCGGTACGAGGGCGAAAATGGCCTGCTTAGCGGCCGCGACGAGCGCAGCGACGACGCGGGGTATATCGCGGCGGTCGAACTCGAGCTGTGACGGCAAACATCAACGGCATTCTCGCCAAATCTGCCTCAAACGTCGTTAGAAAAGATCCCTCTTGGATGCGTTAAGGACGATAAAAGAGACGTTACCCGGACGCTGCGCTCAGACTATGGAACCCTGTTGGAAAATAAACGGGGACCGAGCAGATGCTCTATTCAATAGACGAGCGCCAACTACTGGATCTATGGACAGCAGTTCATTGTTTGGGACACATTCGCGAAATCCGCGACCCTCTGGCCCAATCTGAAATCATAACACAAGCGCAGATCCACTTGACCGCTTTCGTCCTAGATTTGCAACCATTGGCAGATGACCGAGCCCGGTTTGCCTCGCCGACGACATTTAACGCTTAGTGAGGGAGGCTTGGCGATGGAGGATCTTCTTACTGGCTCGATGCAGTCCTTGCTCATCCACGCGGCAACTGCCCTCGGCCCTTTGGTTGCGCTGCTGGTCGGGTTCGCGGGCACCGACTGGTGGCTTCGCTGGCAACTCAACGAGAAATACCACCACGCCCCGGCAGGGCGACGAAGCGGGTTGAACATATCCACTGATGCGTAATGGCAGTTGCCCTCAGCCCCACATTCGCGCTTTTCGCTGTCGATGCCATTGGGCGATTTCGCCAGCGCAAGGCTCCCGCTCATCCGATTGGTGGGCAACCAGTGGGGACCCGGCAGCGGGATAGGCACGGGGAGGCACGGAGCCTCACAATGGACAGTCTTCCGACCGACTCAATTCATCCTTGGCTGAGTGCCTCGTTGGCGGCGATCTTGGATTCCGGCGCCGCGCTGCTTCTTCGTCTTGGCGAGCACCACGACCGTCATCTTGCCGAACATGCGGCGCGTGCCCATGAGAAGCTTCAACTCCAAATCGCGGCGGAAAGACAGTGGGAGACGCGGGAGCACCGCGGCCGCGATGAACGGTTCGAATAGAGCCGACCGGGCGAATTTGTGCAGGCGGCGGAGCTGAATTTTGCTCCGGCGCGGCGACGCGATCACCTGGGATCAATATTAAGGTGGACTAGAACTTATGGCGAAGCAGCCGCCGGCGGTGACAAAATCATCGATGGCGCTCAGGCGGTTGACCGGTGTTTCCGTCGTGTGGCGTCCTGCCAATTAGACGACCGTCGGATCGCGCCTGCGGTCGGGCTGCCGCGGCGGTCCGCAAATAGTGAATGTAGGCGGTTGCTTGGTCGAGACGTCGAGCGCGGTCATCGCCGCGGGATCGACAAGGCCGCCCGAAACGAGGCAGGCGGTCGCGGCCGACCCGTCGGCCGGCGCCGACATCGCCAAAATCCACTCCTCCGAGAGCCGGCTGCGGGCATTGTTCCGGGGCACGTCATACGCCATTGCGTCCTCGCTGCTCAAACAGTGGCAGGCTGACGGCATTCACGGGCTTTGAAAAGATTAAACGCGACCGATGTTCGCCACACGTGCACGGTTCGTGCCGGATGTGTTTGTCGCGATCCGTCGAATTTGGGCTAAGGCTCAATTTGTGTCAATTAGACCAATCGTCGCACGTGCGGGCCTGACCGACCCGATCGTCAGGTGAACCAGCCGAGCACCTCGTCTAGCGGACACGGGACCCGGACGACATGCCCGCCGTGAAGCTGCACTAAGGTCTCGTCGCGGCATTCATCAGCGTCGTGGATGATGCCGATCGACTGCGGTCGGACCGCGTAACGGATGCCGTCGAGCCCGGTGATGAGGATGAAACCGCCGGGTATCCGCTCGCCCTGCACCGCCATCTTGCGTCCATCGGCACGAATAGAACATAATGGGAACATTCTGCTCCTTCCTCCGGAGGTCAGGCAATGCTGTTTTTCGAGTTTCCCGAAAACGCGTCCTGGAATGACAAGCGCGACTGCGTCGAGTTCTCCGTGATTCTCGGCCCCTACGAAGGCACGGTCCGGGTACCGCGTCGCGTCTTCCAGGGGCTCCTCGATCAGCGTCCGACGCCGGAGCGGTGCATCGAGGCGTTCCATCTCCAGCGCACGCGGTTCGAGATGATCGCTGAGCGGAAGCTGCGCCGCCGACAACTGACCGACGACGGCAATCTCGAGATCACCGGACGCGATTTACGCGAGAAGACGCCATCGGTCGGCCAAGGCAGCTTATTCGCGCGAGCCACGGCGGGTTGAGCTACGCGAGCAACTGCGCCGGCCTCTGGCCACGATCGCGAAAAACAAAGTGGTCGGCGAGATAGTCGATGAAGACCCTGACCGCTGGAGCCAATCCTCGGCGGGTCGTGAATACAAGATGAAGGGTAACTTCCTCAGAGCGCCAACCGGGGAGTATCCGAACCAAGCGTCCTTCTCTGATCGGTCGCACGGCAACTTCAGTCGGTAAGAGAGAAATCCCCGTTCCAGCACAAGCAGCTTCCACGAGAATGCTGAATTCGCTCGTCCATAGGATCGGGTCGAATGCAACAACTGTGGCAGCTTCATCGGGGCCTGTCAGAGTCCAACTTGGCCGGGCCGTATCTTCCTGAAAGCTGAGAAATGGAAGACCTGTAATATCAGATGGATGAACCAAGACCGGGTGCCGATCAACGAAATCGGGACTCGCGACGAAGACGAGGGTGCTGCTCCCCAGGCGGCGCATCGTCAAGGTCTCGTCATTCATCCGTGTGCGAGCGCGTATAGCGACATCCACTTTTTCTTCGATGAGATCGACCGCGCGATTGGTGGCGATGATCTGCACCCGGACCAAAGGGTAGTCTGCCAGGAAGCCGGGCACGATCCGCGCAAGCGCGTATTGGGCAAGGCCGGTGGGGCAACTGACCCGGATTGTGCCGATCGGATCAGATCGCAATAAGGCGAGGTCGTGTTCGGCTGTCTCAAGTTCCGAGAGGATCGCCTTGCACCGGGCGTAATAGGAACTGCCTATCTCCGTGAGCCGCACGTTGCGGGTGGACCGCTCCAGCAGGCGCACGCCAAGCCGATCCTCCAACCGACCGACATGACGGCTGACGCTTGATTTCGGAAGGTTCAGAGACCGCGCAGCAGCAGAGAATCCGCTGTGCTCAACGACCGCCGCGAAGAACAGAAGATCATTGAGGTCGTGCAAGCGCTCATCCTCGCGCCAGGACGGCATTGTTCCCCAGAGAGCAGATTATGTCATCTCCTGGCATCATTTACGAGTTGGTCGTTCCCTAGATGGAACAGTCTGTTGTCCGATCCTCAGCTTCAGAGTGCAGTCGATGTCCCCCACTTTCCAGCTTGTCGGCTTGGTTTCGATGACGGCTTTGGGTCGAATCCTGTCGTCGTCCTTTCCCTGGCGGTCATCGCGCTTCATCCCGGCGATCGCGAGGAGATCATCGCGACGGGCCTGCCGATCACCGAAACCGAGGATGTGTGCGCGAGCAAGATCGAAGCGATGCGGGGGGCTGCAAAAGGCTGGCGCGGCGCATAGGCGCGGCGGCAGTTTCGTGCCGCTAACTCAGGGAGCCGGGTCGTCACCCTTCAGTTTGGGCGGGACCGGCACGGTCGGGGCGGTCAGCGCGATCAACCGCGCGGCTTCGCTTATGTGTCCGGCATTATTGATCCAAATACGCGACTGACCGCCATTCTTGGCGCCTCGCGCAGCCAGTTTCAAATCCCGAATATTCCGAACTTCACACCGGGCTCGGGCTCGCCCTCCGCACGGAGGGTGCACGACGGTCTACAAGCTGAAGATCAAAGTTCATGGAATGATCTCCAGGAATGCGATCTTTCCGCGCTCAAGGCGAAAGAAGAACCGCAGGTCGACTGGGCTGCCTGGAAAGTTGCCGGTCAACCGGCTCGTGACTACCGTCGTTCCGTCCCGCTGGTCCAGGGTCAACGGTTCGCTGGTATAGGTGTATTTGGTTGAGGATTCGGTCTTCCATTGCTTGATGGCCAGGATGCCGGTGTAGGTGTGGCCTTCATCCTTCACCACGGCGTCTTTCGTGAAGCACCCCGCGATGGCCTCGCTGTCTCGTTTGTCGGCACCGAAATAGGCAGCGATCGGTTCCGGCAGGTTGAGTCGTTCGGTCATGACGGCTTCCATCAGTTTGCGATGAGGCGAGAATGATGCCTCCCGACCAATTAGATAATGCCCTATAATATGACTAGGCTACTTAGGAAGTAGAGCATAATGCGAGGGTCGGATTACGCCGAACTGAAGGCGTTTGCCGCCGTCGTCGAGCGGGCGAGCTTCGCGCGCGCCGCCGATCATCTCGGACTTTCACCCTCGGCGCTCAGTCAGACCATCCGTCAACTGGAAACGCGCCTCGGCGTGCGTCTGCTCAATCGCACTACGCGCAGCGTGGCACCCACATCAGCAGGTGCTCGCCTCTATGAGCGTATCGAGCCGGTGATGCTGGAGTTGGACACGGCGGTAGCCGAGGCCGTCGAGGCCACTGGCCGAACGGCAGGAACGCTGCGTATCAACACACTTGGCATGGCAGCCAACAAGCTTATTGCACCGAGGCTGGGTCGATTTCATCGAGCCTATCCTCAGGTTGTGCTCGACATTGTGATTGATGATGGATTGAACGACATCGTGGCTGGTCGTTTCGACGCGGGCATTCGCGTTGGCGAACGTCTGGAAAGGGACATGATCGCCGTTCGTCTGACGCCAGATGTGGAAATGACCGCTGTGGCATCACCCGACTACCTGGCACTCCACGGGGAGCCGAAAACCCCGACCGACCTGCATCGTCATGTCTGCATCAACTGGCGTTTTCCCGGCAGCGGGGCGCTCCATCGGTGGGCATTCGAGAAAAGGGGCAAGAAGCTTGAGATCGGCGTGGAGGGAGCGTTGATCTCGAACCACCAGGAAATTGTGGTTGAAGGTGCATTGCAGGGCCTTGGTATCCTCTACGCCTACGATGATGAGCGCATTCATGGCTTGATCATACGAGGGCAACTGAAGCGCGTTCTGACCGACTGGTCGGTGACACTTCCTGGGCTCTTCCTCTACTATTCGAACCGACGTCTTCAGCAACCGGCACTACGGGCCTTTATCGACTGTCTGCTTGACCGAAATGCAACCTAGCTGAGCGGCTCTCAAGGCCTAAGGCGGCACACGCTTTGAACGTGAGTGGCCAGGGAACGTCTCAGGCCGGCGCTTTCCACCTACTGAAACTCCTCGGCAGCGCTAGGCAATGGCGGCAATGGGGAAAATCCTGTCGTTGTCCTTTCCTTCCCCTTTCCGGCGCTCCCGTACTGCGCGCCGCGCCGGGCGTCGCCGGGAAGGCGGACAACTAGAGCGCGGTCCGGAGCGCTGACTGCCAGCGCCGCCAAATCGGTCGCACCGCCATCGGAAAACAACGGGCCGGCTGCACGTAACCGCTCACGCCGGCAGGCGGGAAACAGGCCAGGCGCCGGCGCTAAGAAGAAACAGGCCCGGCGCCGTAAACCCGAACTATCCCGCCGCTTGATCGAGGCGCGGCGGTGATCTAGAAAGTAATTCTTCCCGCTCTTCTGTCCTTTCCAAGAACAAGATGCGCCGCGGCGTGCCAATACCTGAAGACATCGAAGCAACGATCAAAGCCGAGCTGGCGAAGATTCCGCACGCCTCGCGGGTCGCGCGCGAAAGCCAAGGCGCGTGGAGCTACGCCACGGTGTGGCGCGTCGCCGCCCGGGCCGGCATCGAATTGACGGCCGGCCGCCGCACCATGGGCCGGCCGCTGCCGCCGGAGACGGCGGGCGAAAGTCGAGGAAGCGGTCGCGGCGCATCCCGGGGCGACGCAGCTGGAGCTCGCGCGGCAATGCGGGGTCAGCCGCTCGACCGTCGGCCGCGTGGTGCGCGCGCGCCGTGCGGCGCCGCAGCTGGCGGGATGACGCGCATTTCCGGAAACGGGCCCTCGAGGCGGAGCGGGATGGCGTATTTCATCCGCCGGCGCGGAGACGATTGCGCGGTGATCGCGCTTCACCCCGACGATCGGGAGGAGATCGTCGCCAGCGGTCTGCCGATCGGCGAAGCCGAGGATCTGTGCGTCAGCAAGATTGCGGCAATGTGCAAGGCCGCCACGCCGCTATCTCTGTTCGATCCCGATCCGGGTCCGGAGCCATCCACCAGGGGCCGTCGGCGGGCCCGACAGCTTGGGTTCAAGTTCGAATGAGGCCGGTCTATAGGGCGACAACTCCACAGCGGAAATCCGGATGATCGCCCGCCCACGGCCCAGGGCTTTCGGGCCCAGTGGCTGTTCTGGAATCCGGGCAAGACGCATCCTATATTCAGTGCGCATAACAGTAGAAAGCTATATTCGATGGATAATGATTTCATCAGTGAAGACGATCTGCAGACCTTTGGCGGCTTCCTGAAATATCAGGCCGTCGACCCGGCGATGCTTACCCCGGATGAGCTGGCGATGTGGCGCGGTTATTTCGACGAAGCGGCGCAGCATCGTGCGAACGCGCCGAAGCTTGGATTGATGAAGCTTTCGCGTGTCCCCGGCGAGCAGAAATACGCGGTCGCGATCCGGGACGGCGCCGATCTTTGGCTGACGATGTGGGTCCGTTGCTCGCCGAAGGGCGAGGTTTTCATCCTGTACCCGCGCGCCGGCCGCGAAGCCGGAGATCCGCATGCCAGCTATCACCTCAGCGGGATTTTTCACCAGAAAGGCTACGGCAAGGCGCGGCTGCGCCAGCAGCGGCAGCCACTGACCGCGACATTCAAGGAAAGCGAACATCTCGGGAATTGTATCTCGGTCATGGCAAAAGCTCCGGCGCGGTATGCGATCCGAAGGCGTTCGATGCCGTGGTGATTGTCGAGCCCGGCGTCCTGGGGCCGAAGCATGGCTCGGTTGGGATCGATCTGGTCGCGCCGGGATATGAGGCGGAGTGGGCGCGGGATGTCGCCGGGCGGTACTATTTCGGTACGGTGCGCCGAAGAGAAGTGTTGTCGCGTGATCCGCCGCCCATCCATGGTCATCACCATACAGCGATAGCGCCATAACCCGTTCGGTTCGGCTTGTGGCGGAGGCACGCGCCTCCAAGGCCGGCTGCGATTTTTATCTTCCGGGTTTCGGCCGTCGCACTTCCCGCTGGACCTCTCTCGCCGACTTGTCCTCGCGCAGCCCTTCGTAAACCACCTGCCGCAGCAGATTGTCTTCGGTCCAGGTCAGAAACTTCACCTCGGCGACGAGCTCGGGCCGCACCCATTGCACGCGGCTTAGGACCAGCGGCGAAGCCGAAGCGGCTATCGCGCGGCGGCGGTACATCGAGCGGCATCTCGCGCGTCGCGAGCGGCTGCAACCGGCGCCACAGCCGTTCGAGCTCGGCGTCGTCTGATGCCGCTGCCGGCGCGCCCGGGCATAGATCAGCCTGCCGTTCGGATCGTAATAGGCGAGCAGCAACGCGCCGAGATGGGGCCGCCTTCCTTCCGGCTCGGTCCAGCCGACGACGACAAATTCCTCGCGTTGCAGGCATTTGACCTTGCGCCATAGGCCGCGGTTGCCGGGCGTGTAGGGCGCATCGATGCGTTTCGAGACGATGCCCTCGACGCAGGCATCGCGCAGGCTTTCTCGTAAAAAGCCGGGCCCTGGCCGACGACATGGTCGCTGCTAGTGCAGGCAGGGCGCGGCGTTCGCGAGCAGGGTTCTGAGCCGCTCCTTGCGTTCGATCAGCGGCCGCGCGGCAGAGATCCTCGCCGTCGAGGTGGAGAAGATCGAACAGAAAGAACACGAGCGCCGGCGGCGTTGCCGCTGTCCGAAGCGAGCTGGACGATGTTGAACGAGGGTGAGGCCGTCGGGGCCGACACCGCACAATTCGCCGTCGAGATAGGCCTGGCGCGCGTCGAGCGCGGCCACGGCCTTGGCGATCGCCGGATATTTGTGGGTCCAGTCGAGCCCGGTGCGCGTCAGCAGCTGCACCGCGCCGTGGTCGAGCCGCGCATGCATCCGGTAGCCGTCGTATTTGATTTCATGGAGCCACTGGTCGCCGTCCGGCGCCGCGCGTCGACCAGCTGGGTCAGCTGCGGCGGACCCATTCCGGCAAAGGGGCCTGATCGCTGCCTGGTCGCCGCGCTACGGTGCGCACCATGGCCCGGTAAGGAGCGGTTATCCGGCAGCGGCATGCGCCTCCTCGAGGTGGTCGATCTCGCCGACATGCTTCGCCGCATGGGCGAGTTCGAAGCTGATGCCCTTGCAATGCCGGCAGGTCGGAAACCGGCGGCCCTTGATCACCGTGACCTCGTGCGGCATGTCGGCATGCGCGGGATCGTGGGTAATCGTGTAGATGCCGGATTGCGGCACGATCTCGCCCGGCCTGAATTCCTGCGCCATGTTGTCCTCCAAAAAAACTTATCGACAATTCATAAAAACGGTGTGCAACCAGGTCGCGTTCCTGGCAGGGCTCGGGCCTGAGGCGGTATAGGAGAAGCATCGGCCGGCGGGCGGGGAACTTGATGGCGACGCTAGCGGGGCAACGCGCGCAGTTCACATGGGCGCTGAACCAATACAATCTGTCCGAAGATCCCGAGACGCGGGCGAAATTCGCGAAAAGGATGGCGAAGTATATTGCGGCGGCGCCTGCGAATGGTTTTACGGTCGATCAAGTGACACAAGGTCAGATCTATCCGGCTTCGGAGGTCCATCAATATCTCAACGACTCAACCGTCGACGATGACCCGGGAATTAGCGAAGAGCAGGCGATCAGGACCGTCGAGGAAGCCGTCGACACGACGGATGTGGTCCGGAAAGGCGAGGGCGCGGGCACCGTCTATGCCTACGGATATCGCTGTTGCGAGGATCGTTTGAAGGTCGGATTCACGGAGGCGAACACGGTGCAGCGGATTGCCGCGCAAATCGGCACGAGCACGCCCGACAAGCCGGTGCTTCTGATTGAGATCAGGACCGACCAGTGTCGGGCTCTTGAGCGGGCAATTCAGGCGACGCTGGAGACGCGCGGCCGCAAGATCGCGGGGGGCGGCACCGAATGGTTCAAGACGCGTCGGGACGAGGTTTTGGCGATCTATGATTTCATTTCGCAGGGTGGCGGTAGTTAAGGGCGTCTCCCAAGCGGGCGTCAGCATTCGCCGCTAGGCGGCGATGCGCCTGGAGGCGAGCTCGTCGGGCGCCGTTTCCGCGATATCCGGCGCCGTAAACCCGAAGCATCCCGCCGCTTGATCGGGGCGCGGCGGTGATCTAGAAAGTAATTCTTCCCCTCGTTTGTCCTTTCCAAAAACAGGATGCGCGGCGGCGTGCGAATACCTGAAGACGTCGAAGCAAAGATCAAAGCCGAGCTGGCGAAGATTCCGCACGCGTCATTGGTCGCGCGCGAAAGCAGGGGCGCGTGGGGTTCAAGCCCGAACGCGCGCTTCCGCCCGCGAAGGCCATGGAGTGAGATTGCTAGTAACCGGGCGCGCTGTCAAAAAGCCGCGCTCTGTTCTGCAAGCATCGGTCGCTGTGAGAGCCCTTTAACGATGATTGCGGCGGCTTTAACGATCTTTCGATCTGGGCTTTTTCGGGCATTCGAGCTAATTGTCCATCTCATTCGGCAAATAAAGTCACGTGGTTATCTGTGGACACGCGATCCTCGATATTGGCGAGTCATTGTAGTGACAGTCCCATTGTTGCACCCGCTCGCGGCCCGTTCGTTCCCTGGATGGGCGTGGCCGCGAGCGAAACACGGGCGGCGCTCGCCGACGGTGATCATTGCCGGGAGATGGCCGGGAAGCTGCGCGAACTGGCGCGCCTGACGCATTCGCCGGGCATGCGCCGCGAGCTAGTCGATCTTGCCAGGCGCTACGACCGCCGGGGCGATCATTTCGACGGACGGCCACGGTAGAGCACTTCAGCCGCCGCCTCGAGCTAATGGCCGAGGTTGTCGCCGCGGCGGGTTTCGGGTGCCGGCTTGTCCTCGCACAGGCCTTGATAGACCACCTAGCGCAAAAGGTTGTTGCCGGTCCAGGTGAGATTTTTGACTTCGGCGACGAGCTCGGGGCGCACCCACTCCACGCGGCTCAGGACCAGCGACGATTCGAAGCGGCTGCTGCGCGGCGGCGGCACCTCTTAGGGGGTGGGCGGCAGTGACGCCGCTGGCCCACTCGGTAAATTTTACGCCGTTGCGGAGTGAAACAGTGCCCGGCATTCAACCGTAGTCGGGGTGTTCTGGAAAGTTTGCGGCGGGCGGTTGAGCGGGCACGACCAGAATTAACCAACAATTCGACGTTTGTTGAAAGTATTGTTTTAAGATACATTGAAGCATTGCGAATGTTGTTGTTTAAAATGTTCAACGAGCGCACGAATTGTATACACAATACTTTCACCCGCGCCGCTTTGCTTATCTGCAATAGCGGGGTGGCTCTTGCTTTTGCTGCTGCCGCACATGCCCAAACCGTGCTTGCTCCTGCATATCCTGCCACGCCGGAATTCGGCCCCGAGAAAGCAATCGGGGCGGTGATCTGGACTCACGGACACAGTAATGAGGTAGAAGATTCGAAGTCGCCGACGCCGCCTTATGTCTGGAATCTGCACCAAGGCGGTTGGGATACCTACCGCTTCGATCGTATGCGGGATGGCGACACGCTGCCTGAATCGACGCACCGTCTCGTTGAGGAAGTAAATAAGCTAAAGCAGGATGGTTACCGTTCAGTGGCTCTCGCTGGTCAGTCCTTCGGCGCTTTCATAGCCCTGATGGCTGCAGATGAGAGTAACAAGATCGAAGCCGTTATTGCGACGGCCCCGGCGGCATACGGCAATTTCTCTGAGTACTATGACAGTTGGCGCTTGAACGCGACGCGGCTTTATCCATTGCTTGAACGTATCCAGACAGCAAAGGTGGTGCTGTTCTTTTTCCATGGGGACGATTTCGATCCGGGCGGACGCGGCGATGCGTCAAGCAATGCTCTTGCCCGCCGGGGAGTGCCGTTTGCGGTTTTTGATCAGCCTCGCGGATTGACTGAGCATTGGGCCGCGGGGACCGAACAATTCGCTCAGCGTTGCGGCGGATATCTTACTGGGTTTTTGAACAACAGTTTGACACCCAATGATGGGGTGGAATGCCAGGATGGGGCCGGTCCTCCTGGCCCTCCCGGCCCGGTCGATACTGCCCGCGCCACAAGCGTCTGTTGGTCGGCTGGAACGGTGAGGGTGAATGTGGCGAAATCGGTCTTACGGAAAGCCCGACAAAGTCGCTCTGAAATGATCGTGGCGGTTACCGAATAGAACACCGGCAGCGGGAGGGCGTGGGCCTGGCGCTTCGAGCACGTGGACACAAAATCTGGTTTAAAGGGCGGCTGGGAAAGGTCGCCTTAGACAGCCGGTGAGTGCGGCGGTGCCCGCCGCACCTCGCTCGCCGGCTTGTCCTCGCGCAGCCCCTCATAGACCACCTGCCGCAGCAGATTGTCGTCGGTCCAGGTCAGGAATTTGACCTCGGCGACCAGCTCGGGCCGCACCCAATGCACGCGGCTGAGCACCAGCGGCGATCCGAAGCGGCTGCCGCGCGGCGGCGGCACGTCGAGCGGCATCTTGTCGGTCGCGAGCGGCTGCAGCCGCCGCCATAACCGCTCCAGCTCGGCGGTGTTGATGCCGGTGCCGGCGCGGCCGGCATAGACCAGCCTGCCGTCGGGATCGTAGTAGGCGAGCAGCAGCGCGCCGAGATACGGCCGCCGTCCTTCCGGATCGGTCCAGCCGACGACGACAAATTCCTCGCGGTAGCAGGCATTTGACCTTGAGCCAGATGCCGCGGTTGCCGGGCGCGTAGGCGGCATCGGCGCGTTTCGAGACGATGCCCTCGAGCTCCAGCTTGCAGGCCTGCTCGTGGAAGGCCGGGCCCTGGCCGCGGTGATAATCGCTGTAATGCAGGGGCGGCGCGACGCCCGCCAGCAATTCGGCGAGCCGCGCCTTGCGCTCGATCAGCGGCAGCGCGGCGACATCCTCGCCGTCGCGATGCAGAAGGTCGAAGATGAAATACACCAGCCCGGCCGCGTTGCCGGCGTCCGACGCGGCCTGGATCATGCTGAAGGAGGTGATGCCGTCGGGAAAGACGCCGCACAATTCGCCGTCGAGATAGGCCTGGCGCGCGTCGAGCGACGACACGGCCGCGGCGATCGGCGGGTATTTGTGCGTCCAGTCGAGCCCGGTGCGGGTCAGCAGCTTCACCGCGCCGCGGTCGAGCCGCGCATGCATGCGGTAGCCGTCGAACTTGATTTCGTGCAGCCACTCGTCGCCTTCCGGCGCCGCGTCGACCAGCTGCGTGAGCTGCGGCGCGATCCATTCCGGCAGCGCGGCCGCATCGGTGCGCCGCCGGCGCGCTACGGTGCGCGCCATGACGGCGGCATGGAAGCGGTTACCCGGCCGGCGCATGCGCCTCCTCGAGATGGTCGATCTCGCCGACATGCCTGGCCGCATGGGCGAGCTCGAAGCTGATGCCCTTGCAGTGCCGGCAGGTCGGAAACCGCCGGCCCTTGATCACCGTCACCTCGTGCGGCATGTCGGCGTGCGCCGGATCGTGGGTGATCGTGTAGATGCCGGATTGCGGCACGATCTCGCCCGGCCTGAATTCCTGCGCCATGGCTGGCCTCCGTTGCAAACTTATCGACGATTTGTGAAACGGAGTTCAACCAGACCGCGTTCCGTTTTGCGGCTTTCGCCGGAGCAGGCGGCGGCGGCTGCGTGGACAGACTTCGGCAGAGTTGGACAATTGCGATGCGGATCGCGACCTACAACGTCAACGGCATCAACGGGCGGCTTGCCAACCTGCTGGGGTGGCTGGAGGAGGCCGCGCCGGACATCGTCTGCCTGCAGGAGCTGAAGGCGCCCGATGACAAATTTCCGGCCGCCGCGCTCCGCGCCGCCGGTTACGGCGCGGTCTGGCACGGGCAGAAGAGCTGGAACGGCGTGGCGATCCTCGCCCGCGGCGCCGAGCCGGTGGAGACCCGCCGCGGCCTGCCGGGCGATCCCGACGACACGCACAGCCGCTACATCGAAGCGGCGATCGGCGGCATGCTTGTCGGATGCCTCTATCTGCCGAACGGCAATCCGGCGCCGGGCCCGAAATTCGATTACAAGCTGCGCTGGTTCGAACGGCTGACGGGCTACGCCCAAACCCTTCTGGACAGCGGCGCGCCGGCCGTTCTGGCCGGCGACTTCAACGTCATGCCGACCGATCTCGACGTCTACGCGCCGGAGCGCTGGGTCGATGACGCCCTGTTCCGGCCGGAGGTGCGCGACGCCTATCGCCGCCTGGTCGCGCAGGGCTGGACCGACGCGCTGCGGGCGCTGCATCCGGACGAGCGGATCTACACCTTCTGGAAATATTTCCGGAACGCCTTTGCCCGCGACGCCGGACTGCGCATCGATCATCTGCTGCTGAGCCCATCCCTTGCCGGCCGCCTGGTCGCCGCCGGCGTCGACCGCGAGGTGCGGGCCCGCGAACACGCGAGCGATCACGCGCCGGTCTGGATCGAGCTTGCCGACGCAAAGACCGGATCACGAGCAGAGGGCGCGGCGCCCGAACAGTGATTCAATGCGCATCCACAAGCCGCTCAAGGTAAGGCGGCCGGGGTCGCGGATGGGCTATGGTCGATGCAGGACATCGTGGCGCCGGTCGATACGCGTGAAGGCCCACCGAAGAAGCGCGGCCTGTACAAGCCGCGCCAGCTGACCGCAATTTCAAACTGAGGCGCTACCCAGCGTTGCTCGCACATCGGAACTTTGCCCCGGCGATGGCCGCTTTCGGCTGCGGCTTTTCCTGTCGACCAGCCCGGATCCCGGCTGAGTTCGGGGCCGTCACGCGAACCGTCGTTGCGCGTCCAGCGCAAGCCCCTTCCCGACGCTTCCGAAGCGGTCGCCTTCGACCATTTCGGCATGGGGAAAACTGGCTTCGATCCAGGCTTTCATCATTGGTATGGCGGTCGAGCCGCCGGTGGTGAACACCTTGTCGATCTGGTCGAATTGGAGCCCGGCCATCCTGACGGTTTCCGCGATGCCGGCGAGGATCGATTGGAGGTCCTGCCTGATCGCCGCGGCGAGGTCCGCCGTCGATATCGCGACCACCAGGCCCTCTTCGACCGCATCGAGCCGGCACGCGGCGGTGTCGGACGTGGTCAGAGCGATTTTCGCCTCCTCGACGCTCATAAGAATAGCGTGACCCAATCTCGCCTGCAGCACCCGCAGCAGGCGATCGACCAGGCGCGGTTCGCTGGCCAACCGCTCGGAGCTCGCGCGGGTTCCCCCCACCGGGGGGCTCGGTCCTATCGGTCGGCACCGGCGCCCGACTGCCGCTGAGGGACCGATGGTTCGCACGAACTCGCCGCTGGAGGGAGATGGATTTGAACTTCCAGTACGCGAGCACCGTGCGATGGCACCGAGCCACGAATTTGCCGCTGCCTCCCACCGTGAAGCGGCGCTCCGCGGGGCGCCCGCCTCCCATGGCGAGACCGCGTTCCGAGGCGCAGCGGGGTTCCGTGAGGCCCGCCGCCGCCATGCGGTCCACCCATCGCGAAATGCGGTGCTCCGCCGCCGTGCAGGCCGCCCGCGATCGGGCCGCGAGGCGCGCCGCCATGCGGTCCGCCCATTGCGAAATCCGGCCGGGCGAAAACGTGACGTTGCAATACCTCAGCCATGATGGCTCGCCCGGCCCCCCGCCGTGCGAGCCGCCGCCACCGTGCGGCCGGCCGCCACCGCACCTTCGCCAACGGCAAAATCCCTGCCGCTCGAGCAACCTAACCCCAGAACGGGCAACGGAACGAGCCTTTGAGCGGGCTTGGGTGATCTGGCAGCTATTCGCTTATCGCCGTCGGGGACGGAGAATTGATACAGGACCTTGACTTCCGGGGGCTCAGTTAAAACCGTGGCTGGCCGCCGCCTTCATCACCGCCAGACCACTACCCGAGCCAGCGCGGGTCACCGGTCGCCATACAGGCTCATGCCGCGTGGCGGCCTCTCGATTGATGACTTCGGCGGGCGCTGCGGACGCTGTGGCGTGACGCGCGGTCGCGGTGTGGCACCTGCCACTGTGCCTTCGGCTCCGACCCGCAGCAACGTGGTGGAATGGTCCTGGTTCGCCGGCCGGCGCGCAATCCTCGATGGCCTCGCGGATCGAGACTCATCGCGGGCGAGCGTCACGTCTCGGCAAGGCTGTCTGCGCCCAGCCCGGGGATCCGCGCAGACCTGTTCTCTGTGAACAACGCGGTCCGCCGAGCAGTACGTTCAACATCCCGGTCGAAGCCGAGCACGTCGAGGTCCGGCGTGTATTTTTGCAGCAGTCGGTAGATCTGTCTTCGCCCGACGCCAATAAGTCCTGTCGCGTCTGCGACCGACAGGCGTCCGTCTGCAACATCGCGTGCGACGATTGGCCGAAACGCTGCAGCAGCAGGGCCACCAGGTGAGCCGCACCCTGGTGGGTGAATTGCTCAATGCGACGGGTTACAGCCTGCAAGGAAATCGCAAGACCAAGGAGGGTGACAGCCACCCCGACCGGGATGCGCAATTCGCCCATCTCAACGCGCAAGTGGCCGATGCTTTGGCCGACCAGCAGCCAGTGATCTCGGTCGACACCAAGAAGAAGGAACTGGTCGGCGATTTCCGCAACAATGGCCGCGAGTATCGGCCGCAAGGATGTCCGGAAGAGGTCCGGGTGCACGACTTTCTAATCAAGGAACTCGGCCGAGCAGTGCCCTATGGCGTCTATGATTTGGCCGCGAATGCCGGGTGGGTGAGTGTCGGCGTCGACCATGACACGGCCGCCTTCGCGGTGAACAGCATTCGCCAGTGGTGGCTCAACCTCGGGCGGGCGCGTTACCCCAACGCGACCCGGCTGCTGATTACCGCCGATGGCGGCGGCAGCAACGGCTCACGGGTCCGGCTGTGGAAACGTGAACTGCAGAAGCTGGCCAACGAACTCGGCCTCGACATCGTGGTCAGCCATCTGCCTCTGGAAGGCGGGTGCGAGGACCGACGTCCCAGTGCCTTATCGATCGACTTCGAGAGAGATCCGGTCACACGCCGACATTCCGATCATTGAGCTCGCAGGCCTTGCCGGACCGTTTGTCCGTCTCCGTATGAATGATGAACAGGTGCTGAGGAGGATGGTGGAGCAATTCGAGCTGGGGCGTCTTCGCGAAGCTGCACGGGCAAGGTTCGAGCACGCGATAGCGCTCGCAAGATCAGAGCTGGAAGGGCGCTGACCATAACTTGCCAGGTCGGCGGAAATGCTTTGAAGGTCCGGGCACCAGGTCGGGCGAAAACCCCGCCGAACTCGTTGAGCGGCACAGTGCCGATACATCGCTCTCGATCGGCGTGAGAGCTCGTCTGCTCCAAGGGCGGGCCGGCTGGTCGCGCCGGTGATCGTGGCGACCAGCACGGAGGCGCGTATCCCTGCGGTGATGGCCGCCTTGCCTAACTGAGGCGGGTTTGGCTGGTAAGCACTGGTGCAAGAGATGGTGTTTGCACTGGTGGTTCGCATTTCGGTCGGGATTGAGGATCCCGACGACCTGATTGTGGATCTGAGCCAAGCATTGGGCTGAGGTCTCATCGCATTTTGAGGGACACGGACTCTCTCTGCTAGAGGAAGGGGAAGATTCGAAACGTCGATCCCGCCGTAAACTGAGGAGCTCTCCAGGCCCGCCGTCACGGCGCCGCGGCGACAGCCAGCGTCAGACCGCCGATACCTTCAGCCTGCAACCATATCTCATCTCGCGATCGTTCTGCGGATGATAATGTGCGGTCGTGGGATCTGACCGGCCTCGAAGTGAATCCTCTCACCCGCCAGCGAGCGTCAGGTCACTGTGGTGATGCGTGAACCGATCGTTGTTTTCGACACCAACTGCGTTCTGTGCAGTGGTATGGTGGCTTTTATTCTCGCACATGAGCGGAACCGGGCCCTACGTTTTGTAGGGGCGTGGTCGGACGAGGGGTTGGCGCTTGCCGCGCGACATCATTTCTCGAAATCCGACCTCGACCAGACCTTTTTGGTGCTCAGCGGTGACGCTGCATTATCCAGGTCCGATGCCGGCGTGGAGATTCTGAGCCAGCTTCGGGCGCCATGGCGCTGGCTCGCCGTTGTCCGCATCATTCCGCGGCCAGTGCGCGACGCTGTCTACGCTTCGTCGCGCGACGTCGGTACCGTTGGTTTGGGCGGCGCGAGACTCCGTGTCGTCGTGCCGCCGAGTGAGAGCCACCGGTTCATAGGCGTCCGTCGACAAGGTAGCGGATCAGCTTAACTGAGCCGATCCGACTGGCAGCCCGTTTGCGCCGGGCAGGGAGTGAGTCGGGTTCGCACCTGACTCCCCGCTGGAGGAAGCGGGATTCGAACCTGTATGGGGCTTTTCCTGTCAAGTGGTTGTTTTGGGTTGTGCTGACAGTTCTTTGTTCGGAGCGGGAAAGGCCGTTCTTCGTCCCGTCGCCTGCGATCAGGTTCGCGGAGCGCGCGGAAGGGGTCAAGGGACCGAAACGGTAGCAAAGCTTGGCGGCTTGCCGCCTAGCGTCGCTTGTGTTTCGCAGCGCCTTGACGCCTGAGCACGCGGAGCGACGATGAACTGCGACAGGGGCTTTTTGCATAGCTTCGCGTCTGGACGGTGCCTGTCTGTCTGTTGAGGATCCGAGGGGAGCTCGCCATTGGGGCGCATCTTCGTGCCACAGACTTGTATGCGGTAGGATCGTTTGATCCTGACCATGATGCAGTCATGCGCATCGGCGGCGAAGCTCCGGGCGGCGGGCCCATTCTCTCGGTCGGCATCAAGTGCCAGGTTCGAATACGGCATCCCGCCACCTCGGATCGTCAATTCGGCAGTCGTGCTGAAAAGCCAGCGCGAGCGCCGAATGGTGCTGAGTGCTATGCTCGTTCCGGTAAGCCCTTTCAGGACGCTGGACGTAAGACGACGCCCTCCAGTGGCTCGCCAGTAGTGACAAAGCGCCAGAGCGCAATGATCAGTTTGCGTGCCAGCGCGACGATCATGGTCTTGCGCGTGCCACTACGGCTGTCGGCGGTGCGGGCGCGATACCACACTGCCAGCGCGCTCTCCTTCTGAAACATCAGAAAGCGCCAGGCGAGTTGGATCATGCCGCGGCGGACCCGGGCGTTGCCGGCTCGGGCGAGCCCTTGTTCGCGCCGGCGCGCGCCGCTCTCATCCGGCGAGCCTGTTAAGCCGGCGTAGCGCGCCACGGCTCTGCGGTCACGCATTGGCCGTGACAGCACCTCATGGACCAGCAGATCAGCCGTCTCGACACCAACACCGACAATTCGGGCCAGCAGCCGAACCATGGCGTGGGGCCCGGTCTCAGGCTGCTGCTCTAATCGTTTCTGACGAGCGTCCTCGATCTCTCTGATCTGGCTGACAACAAAGCCCAGCCGCGCCATGTCGCGCTGCAGCTCGGCCAAGGTGTTCGGCGGCAGCGGCACGCCCTCCGGGGTGTGCACGGTTGCAAGACGCTCGGCCGCCTTGCGCAGGGTTGGTTTGAAGTTGCGAATGCCCAGCCGGGCCAGGGTGGACTTTATCCGGTTCACAATCCGCGTGCGTTCCCCCACCAGGCAGTCGCGCTCGCGGTTCGGCCGCTTGGCGTCCTCTTCGGCAATCGTGGGCACGCGCGCCATGCTGCAATGGCCCCGTTCGCCACGCAGCCACCCCAAGAACCCGCGCTTCAGCAACTCGGTGTCGAGCCGGTCGGTTTTCGCTCGGCGATGCTCCCGCGATACCGCGACACTCGAGGCATGGATCACGTGAGCCTCTATTCCACGCGCCGCAAGCCAGCGCGCCAGCCAAAAGCCGTCGCGGCCGGCTTCGAAGGCAAGCGCAATCCGCGTGATCGTGCGGCCGGCCCTGACCGCCTCATCCTGCCAGCGATGCAGCAGGCCAAGCAGCCGTTCTGGGCTCGGCTCCAGCTTCTTGCGCGGCTGACGCTCAATCCCGGGAAGCATGCCGGCAACGAGCCAGCTCGACTGGCTCATCTCGATGACGGCTATGATCGTGCTATTCTGGTCCAGGGCGACGAGGGACCTGCTCAAGTCGTTCGGCTGGGGCATTGCGGCACTCCATCGGTTAGATGCAGCGACGAAGTTGCCATTCCTCGCCGCCCGCCCCATAGCGTCTCTCGGTCCCGCTTGCAAAAGCAGGGCCGAGCACAGGCTTGGAATTCGTCAATCGAGGTGACCCGTCGGCTTCTGCGAGCGTGAGCCCGATACCGGCTTAGCTTCAGGAAAAGCTGAGAATATGATCGCTTAGCTCAGGGCGGCACGATACTTCGTGACATGTCTTGCCGACGCGTGACCGTATTTGGCGGCACCGGATTTCTCGGCCGCCGCATTGTCCGCCATCTGCAAGATGCTGATTTCGCGGTTCGCATCGCCTCGCGGCATCCCGACAGAGGCCGTTCGTTGTTTTCCCGCGATGTTTCCGGCATCGAGCCCTTCCGTGCCGACGTAAATGATGATGGATCAGTGGCGAGTGCTGTCAGCGGTGCCTGGGCAGTCGTGAATGCCGTCAGTCTCTACGTCGAACACGAACAACGCACATTTCAGTCGGTCCATGTGGAAGCCGCCCGGCGCGTCGCGATGCTTGCGCGCCGGGCGGGTGTGGAAACGCTCGTGCATATCTCCGGAATCGGCGCGGACGCGCGGTCGGCCTCTCCTTACATCCGTAGCCGCGGTAGGGGAGAGGCCGCAGTACTCGATGCCTTTCCTTCCGCCAAGTTGATCCGTCCGGCTGTTATGTTCGGACCAGGTGATGCGTTCCTGACGCCGCTATTGACAATGTTGCGGCACATGCCCGTATTTCCGATGTTCGGCAGTGGAGAAACAAGGCTGCAACCTGCCTATGTGGAGGATGTCGCTGAGGCAATAGTTCGTGTATTGCAGGCACCGGCGGTGCGCCAGCTATATGAGTTGGCTGGGCCGTGCGTTTATACTTATCAAGAATTGCTAAGAACCATTGCTGTCATCGCGGGCACTAGGCCGTTCCTGGTCCGGTTTCCGTTTAGCTTATGGCATGTCATTGGATTCGTCTCAGAAACTCTGCCAACTCCGCCGATCACCAGAAATCAAGTCGAATTGATGGGGAAAGACAACATCCCAGAGCCGGACGCTCCAGGTTTTGAGGCTCTGCAGATTTCGCCTCAGGCGATTGAAAATATACTTCCGCAGATGCTCCAGGCGGCGAGGGAGAAAGCGGAAGCATGAGCCCGACCCCAACCTTGGCAAGCGACGCCGCAAGCCGTAAGTGATTGATATATTTGTAGTCAAACGTCCCTTCCGGGAGCCAATCATAGCGGTTTGGAGCGGGAAATCACCTGTTTTCGCGCCAGTTTCGCGCCAGCGGTCCGGCCCTAACCCGGTTTGAGTTGGGCGTTGCGTTGGGCTTGCCCGCGCAACCCATCGCGTCCCGGTTACGCGCCCCGCGCCCCGCAGGGCAAGGGCAGTGCCGTGGGAACGGCCGGCATGTTCGCGCGGATCGCGGCGCCGCGGGCGAGCAGGCGCCGGCCGGGGCGGCGCGGCGACCAGCCGAGCGGATCGGGGAGCGCCGCCGCGAGACGGACCGCCTCGCCTGGGTTGAGCGCGTCCGCCGGCTTGTGAAAATAATACTGGGCGGCGGCCTCGGCGCCGTAGATGCCCGGCCCCCATTCGGCCACGTTGAGATAGATTTCCATGATCCGCCGCTTGCCCCACGCCAGCTCGATCAGCGCCGTGAACCAGGCTTCGAACCCTTTGCGCAGCCAGTCGCGGCCGGGCCACAGGAAGACATTTTTCGCGGTTTGCATCGAGATGGTGCTGGCCCCAAGCAGGCGGCCGTGTCCGCTCTGGTAGTGATCCCAGGCGGTGGCGATCGCGCCCCAGTCAAAGCCGTGGTGGCGGCAGAACCTGGCGTCCTCGCCCGCCATCGCGGCGCGGATCAAATGCGGGGAGATGTCATCGAGCCGCCGCCAGCTCTTGTCGATGCCGTAACCTTCGACAAGTCGGACCAGCATCAAGGGCGTCCCCGGCGGCGGCAGCGACGCGATAAAGCGCGACCACCACGATCGAGCCGATCAGAAAGCCGATGACGCCGTACAGCGCGATACGGCCGACCCGCCGCAGCCTGCCGGATTTGGGACGCGCGGCGGTTCCTGATGCAAGCCGCGGACGGGCGCGAGGCGCTGCGCCGCGCCGGGATGGCGCGCGAGGATTCATCGTGCCGGTTGAGGGTGCGGTATCGGACGGCGGACGTCCTGAGGCGGTTTGTCCTCGCGCAGGCCTTCGTAGACGACCTGACGCAGCAGATTGTCCTCGGTCCAGGCCAGGAATTTGACCTCGGCGACCAGCTCGGGCCGTACCCAATGGACGCGGCTTAAGGTTAGCGGCGATCCGAAGCGGCTGTCGCGCGGCGGCGGCATGTCGAGCGGCATCTTGGGCGTCGCCAGCGGCTGCAGGCGGCGCCACAGCCGTTCGAGTTCCGCGTGGCCGATGCCGGTCCCGGCGCGGCCGGCGTAAATCAGCCGGCCCTCCGGATCGTAGTAGCCAAGGAGCAGGGCGCCGAGGAAGGGCCGGGCGCCTTCGGGATCGGTCCAGCCGACCACCACGAACTCCTCGCGGTTCAGGCATTTCACTTTCAGCCACAGGCCGCGATTGCCGGGCGCGTAGGGCGCATCGGCCTGCTTTGAGATGATTCCTTCGAGCTTCAGCCCGCAAACCTGCTCATAGAAGGGACCGGCCGCGTCCGATCTGGTGGTCGCTGAATTGCAGAGGCGAGCTTGCGTTCGACAAAAGCTCCCGAAGGCGCTCCTTCCGCTCCTTGACCGGCTTTGCGCTGACGGCCTCGCCGTCGAGATGGAGGAGGTCGAACAGGAAATAGACGAGCGCATCGCCGTTCCCCGTGTCCGATGCATTCTGGATCAGGCTGAAGGAGGTCGAGCCGTCCGGCCGGATGCCGCACAACTCCCCGTCGAGATAGGCCTCTCTGGCCGGGAGTGACGTGACTGCCGCGGCGATCTCGGGATATTTGTGTGTCCAGTCGAGGCCGGTGCGGGTTAGCAGCCGGACGGCGCCGCGGTCCAGCCTTGCATGCATGCGGTAGCCATCGAACTTGATTTCATGGAGCCAGTCCGGCCCGTCCGGCGGCTGGTCGACCAGCTTGGTGAGCTGCGGCTTCACCCAGGTGGGCAGCGCCATCGCCTCCCCGCGCCGCCATTCATCAAGCGATCGCACCGTCAAATCCGGGCCGCTTACGCGAAGAGGCGGAGCGCCGTAAGAGTCGCCGTGCCGGAGCCGTTCTTGTTCGGAACAATCGTAAGACGGAGGTGGGTAACGCGGTCGAGATCAAGGCGCTGTTCTTCGCGTTGATAGGTGGCTCCCTGGGGGCTGAAATTGTATTCCTGAACCAGAATTTGGCGGTAGGTTCGAGCTCCGTCCTCCGAGACTTCAACGCGCACTTCCTGGGTACGCTCACGCGTCGCCTCTTCGACTTCGTAGACGAGCCGCGAGATCGTCTGCGGTTGGTCGAATTCCAGGACGATGTGCTCGATGGTATCGACGCGCGCGCTCATCCAACGCGTGGCTCCCGGGCCGGATTGTCCGTCGAGCAGATGCTCAACCGGGTGAGCCGGATCTTCGGATGAGTAGGAAATCGTCGCGCGGCCGACGATATCGATCTCGTTGGCAGTCGCGGCCGCTCGCACCTGCATCGGCTTCGAGCGGTCGCTTGCGAAGGCGCGAGATGTCCGTCATCTCCCGCTAAGGCCTGCGAAAATCGGAATCATTCGTCAAAAAGTGGGAAGGCCACCCTTGCGGGGATCCCATTCCTTGCGGACCTGGTCTTCAACCGGCAAGCCGGTCGATGTGGTGGGGCTATGGGCAGCATGTCTTTCATCAGGCGGCTTCGGCTTGTAAACGTCCTGGACGAGGTGGTCGATCGTTGCTTTCTCGCGCACATGCCGCCTTTGCGTCCGTTCCGGTGCTTTTGCCATTTCGATCCTCCCGAAGGGTTTTCGACCAGTTCTCTACGGCGCTGCCGCAGTGATCGGCTATGTATCTCGCTGACAATACAGAGATTTGGAGATCGGCGAGCGTGTCCAGCGCCCTAGAGTTTCAAATGCGAACACCAGCGGACAGAACCCGTTCCGGTGCGGGATACTGCGGTTCATTCAACACGCCTCCTCTAAGGGCTCACAAGTACATTCGAATGTAAGCGCCTGCGACATCGCTATTTGCGAGGCTGCACCGATCCGTCCGATGAGGCTTGCATATTATTCTTGACGCACGCACGGCCCAACCTTGGCATCAGAGCGGACCACCGGAACGGGATCAGTCCCGGCGTCAGGCTCCAACTCGGCGCGACTGCGCGCTCGCTTCGATGCGGCGGGACGAGACCACCAGCTTGAGGCTGGACTAGTGGCAGCTGCTGTGGCGAAGATCGTCCTCACCCAGATCGGCCGGGCGACACCTTAAGGGAAATTTGCCATGCACATCATCTGGACGATCATCATCGGGTTCATCGCAGGTGTGATCGCGAAGTTCGTCACGCCCGGCAAGAACGAACCGTCGGGATTTATCCTCACCACAATTCTCGGGATAGTCGGCGCTTTTGTGGCCACTTATCTGGGCCAAGCGATCGGCTGGTATCGCGCGGACGAAGGCGCTGGCCTCATTGGAGCAGTGGTCGGGGCGGTCATTATCTTACTGATCTGGGGATTCATTGCTGGCCGCCGCCAACCGTCTCCTTAGCGAAACCCGTTTCCGGGATGGAGATTTCGTCTTGTCTCCCCGGCGGGGTATCGATAGTCGCCGCCTCAGGAACGCGGAAAGTCCGGTTCCGTCGGGAGCTGGCCGTGCGGCGTGTATTTATCGACCGCGTCGGGGAGTTCGCGGGACAGCCTTGCGAGCAGCTCTTCCCGCGACAATCCTGTCTGTTTCGACAAAGTTTCTAATACCTCGGGGCCGATCGCCTGTTCGAGCTGGGGCGGGGTGACCGGTTTATTGGGGCCCGTTCCGACCCAGGACTCCGCGGCTTCGCCATGGCCACTCTGCTTAAAGCGGTCCACGAGTTCGCCGAGTCCGCCGCTCAGGAGCCCGCCGGCACCGGCGCCGCCTAGGGTTTCGCTCAGTTGGCCGAGGAAACCGCCGATGCCACTTTTGCCCGGTACCACCGGGCGTACTTTGCCCGGTACCAGAGGGCGTACTTTTTCCGATGCCGCCAAGCATTTCGGCGATCTTGTCCCTGTGCTGATAGCCCGCGACCGCGAGCAGGCCGAGGAGGGCCGTCATGGATGGGAATCCGCGGCTCATTGCGTTGCTCCTTTGCTGATCAAGAGAAACAGGGACCCGAGAGGTAGGTTCCTACGCGCACGCCCCGGTAGCGCATGTGACGTCGCAGGTTACGGGGAGCCATGCGGCCCCCGCCCGGTTTGAGGACGCGCCCTAGGCAGCGATCGGTTCGATCAGGCTCGCGATCGTTGTTCTTGACGTTGCCGACCCGCGCGCTCACCGGCCAGCAGGTCATTTCGTCGGAGGGAAACGGCGTCAGCAGGGCCTTGAGTGCGGACGGGTCGGCCGGCTCTTCGCCAAGCCAGACCGGCCAGGCTTCGGGTTTGAGGACCACCGGCATGCGGTTGTGCAGCTCCGCGCATAACTCGTTCGGCGTGGTGGTGATGATGGCGAAGCTGCGAATCCACTCGCCCGCGGGCGAGCGCCAGTTCTCCCACAGGCCCGCCAGCGCCATCAGGCTCCGGTCGGCGAGCGCGATCGCATAGGGCTGCTTGCCGGTCGCGGTCTTCTTCCATTCGTAGAAGCTGTCGACCGGCACGAGGCAGCGGCGGCGCTGGAACGCTTCGCGGAAGGCCGGCTTCGTCTCGATCCCCTCGGCCTTGGCGTTGATGTTGGCGAAACCGACGTTGAGGTCCTTGGCCCAGTACGGCACGAGACCCCATCGCAACATGTCGAGGCTGCGCTCGCCGGCCTTGGCGTCGTAGCGGACCACGGGGAGCGAGTCGGTCGGCGCCACATTCCAGCTCGGCGGGAAATTGGGCGTGGGCCGATGCGGCGGGATCGAGAAGACAAGCTTGATCTCGCTGACATCGGAGGAGAGACGGGCGCGTCCACACATGATCCGAACCATAGCGCTAGCCGTGCCGCGGCCCAAGGGCTGGACACCGTCAAACTGTCGTGGAATCGTGATAGAGAGAACGAAAGAGGAACTCTGGAGATGCCGGGCCATCCCCGCGAAATGATCACCATGGCCGAGCGGCGCTTTCCCGTCCGCATCAGGATCGGCGTTCC
>CAVOHI010000051.1:0-16251 GCA_963695605.1 uncultured Alphaproteobacteria bacterium
CTTTACCCTGCTGCTCACGTTGGTCCAGACGGGCGAGCAGCTGATTATCGTGCGTCTGCTGACCGGTCTCGCCGGCGGATTTGCAGTCTTTGCGCCGTTCCCGATCGCCGCCGAGCTGATGCCGGCGCCACATCGCCGCACTTTCAGTGCCGTCTATGAGATGGCCCTTGCCTGCTCGTTCGCCGTGCTGCCCCTCGTAGGCGGTCTGCTCGCCGACAGTCCGAACGCCTTCCGGCTGATGGCGCTGCCCGGCGGGCTCGCCTTGTTCGTCATGCCCGCGCTGATCTATTTCCTGATCCCGGAAAGCCCGCGCTGGTATTTGCGCAGAGGCCTTGCCGAGGCGGCGGTCGATACCGTCAACCGGATCATCCGTGGGGCCGGCAGCCGGGTTCCGCCGCTAGCGCTTGCAACGCTTGGCGACAATATGCAGGTGGCGCGTGAAGAGCTGCCGCCCTATCGGGCGTTGTTTCACCGCGGGCAACTGCGCTGGACGGCAATCGGGATTTCCAGCTATGTCTTCGCCGGCACCGCGTTTTTTCTAATCTCGGTCCTGTTGCCGAAGGCTCTGGTCGATCAAGGCGGCGCCGTGACCTTGAGCTTCGGCGTGACCTCGCTGGTATTCGCCGCAAGCATACCGGGAAAGGGCTTCACCGGCTTCTTGATGGAGATCATCGGGCGACGGTGGACGATCTTCTATGCCCTCGCCGGCTCGCTGCCCGGCCTTTTCCTGATGATGATGGCGCATCGAGCCGGACCCTACGCGACGGTGGTGCTGGTCACCGGTGCGCTGATGACCGGCTTTACCGCGCTGTCGGCGGCGACAGCCTTCCGGATCTACCTCTCCGAGCAATTCCCGACGGCGCTGCGCGGACGAGGACATGCCTTTGGCGAGTCGACGGGGCGAATCTTTTCGGGAGTGCTGGCGCCCTTCCTGATGGCACCGCACACTGCCTCGCCGGCGATCTTTTTCGGCGCGATATTGGTGGTGGTGACGATCGGCGCCTTTGTACCGCTAGTCTTTGGCCGCGAGACGGTGGGGCAACTCGAAACGGTCACCGAAGGAGTTCCGGCCCTCGCCTGAGGCGAGAGCGTATCTGACGCCGATAGAAAAAGGCGCGAGCCGAACTCTCGCTCTGCCAGCGTGGACACGCATCGCTTTTCATTCGTTCGAGTCCAGATTGTATTTGGATTCTTACGATAGAGTTACGCGTGTTGCCCGCCTGCCCTTTCTAAACAAATCGTGTCCAGGCAAACATTGAATTGCTCGTCCTAACTGCCAGAGCCGTTTGCTCCAAAGACGGTCGGTCCGATAATGCCGTCTTAATGTTGAAGCGGTAATGTTAATTAGCTGCCGAAAAAATTTGTCTGGTGCGACGACAAGCAGCCATCCTAGTGGCGCAGGATATGGCACATTCATATTGGTGATCGGTGAGACGGCGGATAGAGCGGTATCGTGGTCAGGTGGGTTGATGCCTTGGACAGAACTCGTCGAAGCGCCACGCGCTGAGATGCGCAAGTCTGGCGCGAGCCGGCCGGCCGAGGAGGTGGCCGGGCTTCCGCGGCTGCCGACTCGATTCCTCGAGCCGCACGGTTTTGTTTGGGGTAGTTTTGCCGCGCCCGATGGGGCGAAGCTGCGGTGGGGCCATCTGCCGTCAACCAACCCGCGCGCGGAATGCCTGATGGTCGGCGGCTTCAGCGAATGCATCGAAAAATATTTCGAGACCACGGTCGACCTCGCGGCCCGCGGCCTCTCGGTGTGGTGCCTCGATTGGCGCGGGCAGGGTGGCTCCGAGCGCCCGCGGTGTTGGCCGAGCCGGCCGCGCCCGCGCCGCTACGATCGCGACGCGGATGACCTCAGGCTGTTCGCAAAGCAACTGCCGCCGCCCCGTCATCCGCGTCTGCTGATCGGCCACTCGATGGGAGGCGCGATCGCGCTGGTCTGCCTGCGGCAATCCCCGGGCCTCTTCGACGCGGCGATTTTGTCGGCGCCAATGCTCGGGATCCGTACCGGGGGCGTTCCGCGGCCTGTCGCACGCTGCATCGCCAGCGCTGCTCGCGCCTCGGGTCTCGGCCTCTGTTTCGTGCCCGGAGCGGGCCCTTGGCGCCCCGATCGCATCCCGTCGCCCGAAATCAGCCGCACCTCGAGCGATCCCGAGCGGTGCCGCTTGCAATATGGCTGGTTTTCGGCGCGCGCCCAGTTGCGCGTCGATCAGCCGACCTATGCCTGGCTCGATGCGTCGCTTCGCCTCGTGCGGAGGATCAGCCGGCCCGATTTTCTCCGCGAGATCCGCACACCGATCCTGCTCGCCAGCGCGGGGATTGAGGCTTTCGTCGACACCGCGGCGCATTATCGGGCCGCGCATGAGCTCCGCGATTGCACCCTGATCGAGTTCCCGGACTCGAAGCACGAGCCGTTCCTCGAGCAAGATCCGATCCGCAACCGGTGGCTGGATGCGATCAGCGGGTTTGTCGCGGAACGGCTGCCGAGCAAGCCCGCGGCAGCACCGGTTAACGAACCGGCGTCACCAACTTAGTTTCGCGGCGCGTGTTTCGACAGGATGCGCTGTAAGGTACGGCGGTGCATCTTGAGGCGGCGGGCGGTTTCCGAGACATTGCGGTCGCACAGCTCGAAAACCCGTTGGATGTGCTCCCAGCGCACCCGGTCGGCCGACATCGGGTCCTCCGGCGGTTCCGGAGTCCCGTCTTCTTGGGCGAGGAGAGCCCGCTCGACCGCGTCGGCGTCGGCCGGCTTCGGCAGATAATCGATCGCCCCAGCCTTGACCGCCGCGACCGCGGTCGCGATGTTGCCGTATCCGGTCAGCATGACGATGCGGGCGCCCGGACGGGCCTGCTGCAGTGCGGTGACGACATCGAAGCCGCGGCCGTCGCCCAGCCGCATGTCGACGACGGCGAAAGCCGGTAGCTGATCGGTCGCCGCGGCGATCCCGCCGGCGACGCTGTCGGCGGTCGCCACGACAAAGCCGCGGCGCTCCATCGCGCGCGCGAGCCGTTGGCAAAGCGGCGCGTCGTCGTCGACGATCAGCAGCGTGCGCTCGGATTCAGGGAGCCCCTGCAGACCCGCAGAGAGCGCGTCTGGCGCGGAAGGGCGGTTCGGTCGGTCGCTAGTCTCCATAATCTTGCCTTTGACGCCGTCCGCGGCTCAATTCCGGCGAATGAAGTGTAGGAGGGGTCGCCGCGGTGGGACGAAGTTTCTCCACCATCTCCAGATTGGCACGATTCCAGAAAATCGCAACATGCGCGCCGCCGTCCGGCAGATTATCGAACTCCAGCCTGGCTCCGCTGCGCTCGAGCAGGCTCTGCGCGATGAAGATGCCGAGCCCCATATGGTCTGCCGCACCGGCGCGCGTCGAGATGTACGGCTCGCCGATTCGTCCGAGCAGGTGCAGCGGGAAGCCCGGTCCGTCATCGGCGATCTCGACGGTGACAGTCGCATTGTCCCAGAAGGTCGTGACGCTGACCTCGCGGCGAGCGAACTGGACCGCATTCTGAATGAGGTTGTTGAGCCCGTGCATGATCTCGGGGCTGCGCCGAACGAGTGGCTCCTCAGGCCCGGGCTGTCCCGCCGTCGCAAAGATCAGCTTTACCCCCTCGTGTTGATGCTGCGCACCGGCAGTCTCGACCAGGGCCGAAATCGGCAGCCTGGTATAGGGCGAGCCGCCATCGTGCTCCGGCTGCCGCGCGAGCTCCGCGAGAATCCTGCGGCACCGCTCGGATTGGCTCAACAGCAGCGCAACGTCCTCGGCATGCGGGCTGTCCCCGGGCAGATCGTGCGCCAGCTCCTTCGCGACGACGGCGATCGTCGCGAGCGGGCTGCCCAGCTCATGCGCCGCCGCCGCGGCCAGCGCGCCGACCGCCGAAATGCGCTGCTCGCGAGCGAGCGCCAGCTGCGTCGCGGCCACCGCGTCCCGCAGGCGCCGGGCCTCTTGCGCCACGCTCCAGGTATAGCCTCCGATAAAGACCGTCGCGAGCACCAGCGCCACCCAGATCCCGAGCACCAGCTCGGGCGGGAATACGAGCGGCTCGGTGCGCCAGGGTAAAGGCATGTGCCACAAGGCGAGCACGGTGATCGCCGCCACGGCGAGGACCGAGAGCGCAATAACAGGCCGCCGCGACAGTATAGTCGCGGCGACGGTCACTGGCGCGAGGATCAGTGTCGAGAACGGGTTCTGCAGACCGCCAGTCAGGTACAGCAGGATGGCGAGCTGCAGGATGTCGTAGCCGAGACACAGTGCGGCGTCTCTTTCGCCAAGGCGAGCCGCCGCTTGGCGCAGCAGGATCAGAATTGCATTCAGCAGAACCGAGCCGGCAACGACCGCGAGGGACGGAACCAGCGGCAGGCGATAGTCGAGACCATAATGCACAATCAGGATGGTGAGCGCCTGTCCGGCAATAGCGACCCAGCGAATCGGCACCAGTGTGCGTAGGCTGATCCGGCCAAACCCGGTCGCGGGCTCACTCGTGGTAATGAGGCTGGTGTCGGTCACCCGATGCCCTCGTCTAGTTTGTTCTCGTGCACGCGGTATCGTGGTCCGAGTTCGCGAACGCCGGCCCATACTGGCCGAACTCCCGCCAACGAGTCATATAGGGGCGATGGCCGCGCCTGCCGTCAAAGTCGACAATCTCGTCAAGCGCTATCCGACCGCAATCGCGGTGGACGGAATCAGTTTCAGCGTCGCGCGCGGCGTCACGGCGGCGTTGCTCGGCGGCAACGGGGCTGGGAAAACGACCACCCTCTCGATCCTGCTCGGGCTGCTTTTGCCGACGTCCGGCAAGGTGGAGGTCCTCGGCGAGGACATACTGCGCCACCGATATCGCGTCCTCCCCCGTATGAATTTCTCCTCGCCCTTCGTCGACCTGCCGCATCGCTTGACGGTGCGCCAGAACCTGCTGATCTATGCCAGGCTTTACGGTTTGCCGGAATCGGCGCGAGCGGATCGAGAACCTCGCCCGCGATTTGCAGATTTCGGTCTTTCTCGAACGCCCGGCGGGCAAGCTTTCGGCCGGGCAGAAAACCCGCGTGGCGCTCGCCAAGGCGCTGCTCAACGAGCCCGAACTGTTGCTGCTCGACGAGCCGACGGCTTCTCTCGACCCGGACACCGGCGACTGGGTGCGCCGCTATCTGGAGGAATGGCGTGTGCGCACCGGCGCCACGATCCTGATGGCGTCCCACAATATGAGCGAGGTCGAGCGGTTGTGTTCCGAGGTCCTGATGATGAAGGAGGGCCATATCGTCGACCGGGGCAGCCCGCAGGAATTGATCGCTCGCTATGGGCGAACCAACCTCGAAGAGGTTTTTCTGCACATCGCACGCGAGCCGCGGATCGAGCTGGAACCGGCAAAATGAGCCGCGAGCTGCGATGTTCGGCCGGCCGGGTCTGGGCGATGCTGCTGCGCTATCTGTATCTGCTGCGCAGCTCGTGGCCGCGCACCCTCGAGCTGCTGTACTGGCCGACCTTGCAGATGCTGATCTGGGGGTTCATGAGCCAATTCCTTTACAGCAACAGCAGCTATGTCTTCCGCGCCTTCGGCGTACTGCTCGCCGCGGTCATGCTGTGGGATGTGCTGTTCCGCGGCCAGCTCGGCTTGTCGATGTCGTTTCTCGAGGAGATGTGGGCGCGCAATCTCGGGCATCTCTTTGTCACCCCGCTGCGGCCCTATGAGTGGGTCGCCTCGCTGCTGTCGATGAGCATGATCCGCGTGTTGCTTGGCATGCTGCCGGCGGCGTTGCTGGCGATCCCGCTCTATCATTATTCGATCTTCGCGATGGGGCTTCCGCTCGTCGCATTCTTCCTCGCGCTGCTTATCATGGGCTGGGCATTGGGTCTGGCGATCTGCGGGCTGATCCTGCGCCAGGGCATGGGAGCAGAAGGGCTGGCCTGGACCGTAGTATTCACCCTCTCACCGATAAGCTGTGTCTACTACCCGGTCTCGACATTGCCCGGCTGGCTACAGCATGCCGCCTGGGCGCTGCCCTCGACCTATGTCTTCGAAGGCATGCGAACAGTGCTGTTCAGCGGGGTCTTCCGAAGCGATTATTTCTTCGCCGCTTTGGTGCTCGACACGTTCTATGTGGGCCTGGGCGCCGCCGTCTTTTTCGTCGCCTTCCATAACGCGCGCCGGCGCGGCGCACTGCTGCAGATGGGCGAGTGAAACCGGCTATGCGCCTCCGCCGGGCACGAGAACAGTGAAGCCCTCTTTCTCGAAGATCGGCTTCGCCGCCGGCGAGGCGAGAAAATCGAGCAGCCGCGCCGCGCTCGGGTTCTTGCTGCCCGCGGTGAGAGCCGCCGGATAGATGATCGGCGGATGGGTGTCCTCGGGGAACACCCCGACGATCTTGACGCGAGGATCGGCCGCCGCATCGGTTGTATAGACGATGCCGAGCGGCGCTTCGCGACGTGACACGAAAAGTAACGCCGCGCGCACGCTCTCTGCCGGCGCGACGGCGGACTGCACGGTATTCCAAACTCCGAGCTTTTCGAGGGCGGCCTTTCCGTACTTGCCTGCCGGAACAGAGTCGGTGTCGGCCATCGCGAGGTGCCCGCCCTTGAGGAGCGTCGCCAGTTCAAAACCCGGCTTGATCTCGATATGCACATCGCTGTCGGCCGGCGCGATCAGAACCAGGCGATTGCCGAGCAGGTTGCGCCGGGTCGCGGGCCGGATCAGATGCCGCTGCTCCAGGTAATTCATCCAGTCGAGATCCGCCGAAATAAACATATCGGCCGGCGCGCCGCTTTCGATCTGCTTGGCGAGGGTCGAGCTGGCCGCGTACGAAATTTTGGCGTGCGCACCGCCCTGCCGCTCGAACAGCTTCGCAGCCTCGTCGAGTGCATTGGTGAGGCTAGCGGCCGCGAATACGACAACATCTTGTGCGTGCGCCGCCTGACCCGGACCGAACGCGATCAGCGCGGTGGCGAGCGCGGCGGCAAACCTTCTCGAGATGCGCATGTGGTTCTCCCAACCGCGCTTACTGCGACAGCGCTTCGAATTGCTCGTCGTCGAGCTCGATCCGGTAGAACCGGCGGTAAAAATCCCGGGCTTCCGCCCGCAGATCCTCCGGATAGACCGCCGGATAGAGCCTATGCCCCGCCCACAGCAGCCCGAGCAGCCGATTGACCGAGGGCGGCTCGTCGATCCATCCGAATGGTAGCGTCGGCGCCAGATACACGCGGCCCTGCGCGATCGCCGGCAGGGTCGCCCAATCCGCCCCTTCGCGGGCCTTCCAGAACCCGGGATTGTTGGTGACGACAATATCGGGGTTCCAGGCGTAAACCTGATCGCGGGTCACATGCGAGAGCTCGCCCGGTTGGGCGCCGTCGGCGACATTGACCAGATCGACGAGGCGGAGCACGTCGCCCAGCGAGGAGGCCGCGGTCGCGGTCGTGAGCCCGTCCGCGCTGCGGGCGTAATAGACCCGGATCGGCCGGGCTTCACGCCGCGCCTGCGCCCTCTCGCGGGTGATCGCCAGCAGGCGCTCGGCGGCGGCCGCAAGATCGGCTGCCCGCTCCTCGGTCCCGAGGATCGCACCGAGCCGCCGGTAGATTTCCGGGGTGCGCTCGAGCTTGCCGTCCAGCAGCAGGACGGGGATTCCGGTCGCTGCTTGAACCATCGTAGCGCGATCGGCGTAGCGAGGCGCTGTCGAGCCGTAGTCGAGGATGACGTCCGGCCGGGCGGCCTGGATCTGCTCCACTTGAACCTTGCCGTCCCGGACGAGCGGCGCAAGTTCAGGCAAGCCGGCAATACTCGGCCCGAGGAGGTTTTTGGCCGCCGGACTTGGCGAATGCGGCCACCCGATCATTTTCTCCGGCGCGAGCGTGTAGAGGAGGACAGCGGCAGGCTGGCCGGCCGGCATCACCCGATCGATCCTGTCCGGGATTTCTGCGGTGCGTCCCGTGGCGTCGACAACGGAGCGAGCCGACGCAGGCGTCCCGAACGCCAGTAGGAGAACAGCAAGCCGCGAGAGCCACGCACTCGCAGAATTTTGAAGGCGTTGCATTAGGGATATATCTATATGGATACCTTGCTATCATAGGAAACCGCGTCGGTTGACGTCAACCGGTAGTGACTCACTTCGAAATCTGGGCAGCAAGCCAGGTTTCCGAGGTTATGGCAGTCTCACCGAATTTGGCAGAGCAACGGTTCGGTAGCCTATGTGGCCCGGTTCGTAGAACCGCCGGTTTGGGCCGGCAGCATTGCCACAGGTCGCCCTCGGCCCTCTTCTGGCGGTATGGCTGTTTTTGCAGCCAAATAACAGCCAATGCAGTAATTGCCAAATCAGAAACACAAGGATTTCTACGGCGTCCGTGGCCCCCATGCTCGGAATCCAGGCGAAGCGCCACGTCGGTCCTTCCAAAGCCGGCGTTGTCACCTGTTCCACCTGTTTTATCAGGTGCACATCAGGCTCGGTTCTCTCCACAGCTCTGCTGGCTGTCTTCGCTATTTGCGCCCAAATAACAGCCATCGCTCCAGCTCGTCCAATCGTCCAGCGCAGCCCGTCGGCGCTTTCCCGAAGCTCCATGAGACGCGAACATTGTGGCAATTTTAGTGTTGCCGATATAGTAATGAGCGCCGAGGTTCTCCAACGAACCGGGGGTTACCCCCGCCCCGCCCCGAAGGGCGGCGCGTTGCTCGGTGCTTCCATGCTCGCGGGGAAACTGTAGTCCAGGCCACGCTGTCGTCCTTCATGCAAAGTGAGTCACTACCCGTGCAAACCGCTCTGGCGGCACGGCCTCACATTCTCAGAAACGTTTCCCCGATGGGTTGACTCCAGTGGTCGTTATATCTGATTATATATATCGACGTTCGCATCTCGATGAAACACAACCAAAAGAGGTCGAATATGAGAAACCCCGTCTTTAGCGTAGCCCTATTGCTGATCGGCGTAGTCAGCGCCGGCAGCGCTCCGCTCCAAGCGGCGTGCCCAGGCGGGGTGTCGACCTCCTTCAAGGTCTCCGGCGACGTGACGAACCGAGCAGTTTTTGATTTGAACAAGCTCGAACGATTTCCGCCGGCACAAGCAAACGTAACCTATTTTGCCGCGGGGTCGGTTGTCACCGAAGCATTCACCGGCGTGCTGCTTTGGGACCTCCTGAACAACTCGCCGGTTAATGGGATCGTCGCGAACCCGAACATTAAAAACGACATCCTGCACAAAGTCGTCATCGTAACCGGCACCGACTGCTATCAATCGGTGTTTGGCGCCGGCGAGTTTGATCCGTTTTTTGGCGGCAGTCAGATCATGGTCGCGTATGCCACAGGCGGACAGTCGCTTGGCACCGCTGGTTTTGCGCGGATCGTTGTTCCCGGAGACAAGGCCGGCGGCCGATTTGTCTCGAATATCGCTACCATCGAGGTGCGGGACGCGACCATCGATTATTAAGGCGATGTTAAGGGTTAGTAGGTGCCGCACCAACCTCCTATCAAAGGAAGGGATCTGACTATGTTCAGCACCAACGCGAAGGAGCTGATGCTCCGGGCAGCAGCGGTGGGTATTTTATTGTCGTCTTCATTCGCGGCTTACGGGGATAATAGGAAAACGGCAAATATCAACCTTGCTGTGGCATCGAATTTTTACGGCGTTCCGCCATCAAATAGCGCGATAACTGATCTGATTAACGCATTTACGACAGCTAACCCCAATTATACTGTAACTGTAGTCGATAACGGTGCCACAGCGACTCTTGAGAATCATATCATCGGTGGCAACAGTCTGAAAGTAGATCTCTTTTTGGCCGCTGACGCAGCTACTCCCCTAGACCTTTATCTCAATCACTTTCAACTGGTGGCTCCGTACAACTTATTCACCAACCCTTCCGATGACTTCCTCAACACCTCTTCTAACTATCATTTTACTCCGACGTTATATATTTTTAATTATGCCACTGGTGTTCTTGCGTTATTGAGCAACACACCTGGTGTCGATGTTTCCTGCGATCCGGGCGGCACCTGCGGCTATGATCCCAATACATATTCAACTGTGGCGATCGCCGACCCAAGTCTTGCCCCTTATGGAGTGGCAGCTCAGACGGTATTGACGGGCAGGTATGGTCTTTTGTCTCCTCTTTCCAGCAACTCTCTCGTCGACGAATACCCTAACATCACAGCAACTCTCAATGCAGTTCTCGCCAAGACTGACCCGGTGGGATTTGTCGCAATGTCGGCAATCTGTTCCAACGGGAATTACCCGACCTCCGGCACAAGTGCTTTAGCTTACTTTTCTATTGAAGGCGGTTCCGAACCTGGAACCCTCGTAAATAATTACAATCCCCTTACTCAAGCTGGCATTGCGATTCGGAAGCGCCGTACAGCGGCCCAGGATGCCGAACTAAGTCCTTTGTCGCGTTCTTGACCGACTTTACGACGTCACCATCACCAGATTCGCCAATGATCACTACGCTTAAAAAATACTGCTATAGCGCTCCTTAAAACCGTCTGGCGGCAGCAGCGGTTGGATTCGAGCCGCTGCCAACCTTTGGGCATCACCCTGTTTCCCGTTTGCGAAATGGTGCAGGGTGTCGGATGCGATAGTTCGTTCGTCTCGGCGTTGTTTCACTGGTTGATCAACGGCTGCAGGCCGGCGTCACTGATATGGCAATCAGATCGACAGTTTGGGACACAGTGCCCGGTGCGGCGGAGGCGGTGTCTGAGCGCCGCCCCCACCTACTGTCCTGCCGTCCTACGCGGTTCTGATCCAGACCGCCTTTACGTTTAAATACTCTTCCATTTGCTGGATGCCGGATTCGCGGCCATAACCACTCATCTTGTAGCCGCCGAACGGTACGGCCGGGTCCATCGCCTGGTAGCAGTTGATCCACACGGAACCGGCGCGCAGCCCTTTCGCCAAGCGGTGGGCCTTGCTGACATCTCGCGTCACACGCCGCTGCCGAGCCCAAAGGACGTCGCGTTGCCGCGGCGGATGACCTCGTCGACATCAGTGAACGGGATCGCCGAGATGACCGGTCCGAAGATCTCTTCCTGGGCGATCCGCATGTCGTCGCGTACATCGGCGTACACGGTCGGCGGGACAAAGTAGCCCTTGGCAAACGGCCCTTCGGTTAGTTGCTGGCCGCCAGCCATCGCCCGCGCACCCTCCTGGCGGGCGACGTTCAGGTATCCGGTGACGCGCTCGAACTGCTGCTCGGAGACCAGCGGGCCGATCTGGGTATCGGGATCGACACCATTGCCGACCTTGAGCGTCTTGCCGAAATCGGCGACGCGGCCGACGAATTCGTCATAGACCTTGCGCTCGACAAAGAGCCGGGTCCCGGCGCTGCAGATCTGCCCCGAATTGGCGAACACCGCCATTCCCGCACCCGGGACGGCGCTTTCGAGATCGGCATCGGCAAAGACGATGTCCGGCGACTTCCCGCCGAGTTCGAGTGACACGCGCTTCAGATTTCCGGCCGAGGCCTGCACAATCAGCTGCCCCGTCAGATGCGAGCCCGTGAACGCGACCTTGTCGACCCCGGGGTGAGCGGCAAGCGCGACACCGGCGGTCTCGCCATAGCCGGGTATGACGTTCACGACTCCCGGCGGCACGCCGGCATCCATCAGCAATTCGCCGAGGCGGAGCGGGGTCAGCGGCGCTTCCTCTGCCGGCTTTAGAATTACCGTGCAGCCGGTGGCGAGCGCCGGGCCGATCTTCCAGATCGACGCGCCGAGTGGCCCATTCCACGGGATGATCGCGCCAACGACACCTATCGGTTCTTTCAAGGTGTAAGAGAAGAACTCGCCGGGCAGCGAGTTCTCGATTGTCTCGCCGTGTATCGAGGTTGCCATCCCCGCATACCAGCGCAGCATGCCGAGCACGCGCTGTTTCGTGCCACGGGTGCGGGTGACCGGTGCGCCCATATCGAGCGTATCCAGCAAGCTCAGCTCGTCGTAATGCTTCTCGACTAGGTCGGCGACCTTCAGCAGAAGCGCCTGTCGCTCATAAGGCTTGAACTTGCTCCACGGTCCCTCGAACGCCGCCCGCGCCGCAGCCACGGCGCGGTCGATGTCCTCCTTGTCACCCTCGGCGACAGTGGCGAGCAAGTCGCCGGTCGCCGGGTTGCGGCTCTCGAAGGTCTTGCCGGACGCGGCGCGCACCCACTCGCCGTTGATCAGCATGCGCTTGACTTCGCCATTGGCATAAGGATGCCGGACGGCTTCGATCGTTTGTGGCATTGCCATCGTGTGCTCCTGTTGCTCGTGTTCTCGGCCGCGGCGGTCGTTACAGTGCCGCCGCTACCGCTTTGACTTCGGTGTAGAGCTCGATCGCCTCGTAGCCCATCTCGCGGCCCCAGCCCGATTGCTTGTAGCCGCCGAAAGGCAGGGCCGGATCTCCGAAATTGTGAGTGTTGATCCACACGGTGCCGGCCTTTATGCGCCGGGCGAGCTTGTGGGCGATCCCGAGATCACGGGTCCAAATGCTCGCGGCGAGCCCATAGCTCGTGTCGTTGGCGGTGCGCGCGATGCGGTCGAGATCGTCGTCGTCGAACGGGATAGCGCACACGACCGGTCCGAAGATCTCCTCACGGATGACGGACATCTCCGGCTTTGTGTCTGTCAACACCGTCGGCTGAACGAAATACCCCTGATCGCCGACCCGGCTGCCGCCGGCGACCACCTTTGCGCCTTGTTGGCGGCCCGCTTCGAGATACCCTGTCACCCGCTTGAATTGCTCGTCCGAGACGAGAGGGCCGAGCTGCGTCTCAGGGTCTAGCCCGTGACCGACGCGGATCCGCCCAGCGCGATCGGCGACCCCCTGCATCAATCGGTCGAACACGCGTTTGTGAGCGTAAAGGCGCGAGCCGGCGGTGCAGCACTGACCCATATTGAAGAAGATCGCGCTCGAGGTGCCGTTGATCGCGACATCCATATCGGCGTCGGCGAAGACGATTGCCGGCGACTTACCGCCGAGCTCTAGGGAGACCTTCTTCAGATTGCCGGCAGCCGCCTGAACGATCAGCTTGCCTACTTCTGTCGAGCCGGTGAACGCGACCTTGTCGACATCGGGATGGGCGGCCAGGGCCGCGCCGGCGGTCTCGCCAAACCCGGTCAGGATGTTGACGACGCCGTTCGGGAAGCCAGCCTCTTGGATCAATTGCCCGAGGCGGATCGCCGAAAGCGGCGTCTGCTCCGCCGGCTTGAGGACGATCGTGCAGCCCGCCGCCAGCGCGGGCGCGATCTTCCAGGCCGCCATCATCAAAGGGAAGTTCCATGGGATGATCTGGCCGACGACGCCGAGCGGCTCTCGCAAGGTATAGGCGTGCCAGTCGCCAGGCGCCGAGACCGTGATTGTCGAGCCGTTGATCTTGGTCGCCCAGCCGGCCATGTAGCGCAAAATCTCGTAGGAGCCGGGCAGGTCGACGCTACGTGCGTCACGGATTGGCTTGCCGTTGTCGAGTGACTCGATCTCCGCAACTTCGTCGGCATGCGTTTCGAGCAGGTCGGCAAGCTTCCAGATCAGCTTAGAGCGGTCGGCGGGGGAGGTCTTCGCCCACGGCCCGCCTTCAAAGGCACGGCGCGCTGCCTCGACGGCCTCGTCGACATCGGCAGCATCAGCCTCGGCAACCGAGGCGACCACCTGGCCTGTCGCGGGGTCGAAGTCGTCGAACCTTTTTCCCGATTTAGCGTCATTCCATTTGCCGTCGATGAGCAGCTGGTGCTTGCCGGCGAGAAAGCTCGAAGCGGCCTTTCCTAGCTGAGCATGGGCAGTCGCTGCGTCCATGGTCCTCTCCTCGGTTACTCGTTATATTTCATGGAATATAACGTAAGGAGCCGCATGTGTCGAATCCGTGATGCGGTCGGCTTTGTGATGTCGCACGGAGCCTCGACAAGGGCTCATGCCTCTCACCTTACTTGGCACATAAGCCCGAGGCGGTCGCAGACGGTGCTGACGGGCAGGTAAGGTCTTATCCCCAGACTGGCCCGCTAGGTTTCGTGGCAATGTCAGCGATTTGTACCGGCGGGCGTTATCGGACGAGCGAAACCAGGGCTTCAGCTGTGGGGCAGAGAGACGGGGATAAATCCGGATCGTGCCAATGTGGCCTGGCCTTTGGGCGAAAGCACATAAAGGGCGAGTTCGGCCGCAAGGGGATCGCCATTTTTGAGCACCGCGAGCGCGTATTCCGGTCCGACCTGCAGTGCCGGCGGGAATGGTATCATCCTTGCGGTCGGCAGCAACCGAGTGAAGCGGTCGCGCCCCGAACAGTAGAGGATCTCGAGATCGACGCGTCCGTCCTGAAGCGCATCGGCGAACGCATCACCCGAGCGGGGTTGAGGGCCTCCCGCGGGCGCCCCGATGACGGTCGAGCGAGCCATCAGATCGTCTGCCGCGCTGGCATGTTCTCGGCTGACCCGGTGATAAACCTCGACGGTATAGTCGCCGAGCGGATCGACCTTGGGCGTGGAGATGCCGATTCGGGTCGCCGGATCGAGCAGCTTATCGACGATTGTCGCTTCCGTAAGACCGAGCCCTTCGGGAGCCAGCGCGCAAATCGAGTTCCGTGCGAACATTGCCATGACGGTTGCGCGACCTTGTTCCACGAGCGTGCGTGCGTGACCGATATCCGCAGAGGCGAAGAGATCGGCTTGTTCGCCGCGCTCGATGCGCTCGCGCATTCGGCCGGACGGGCCGAATTCGGTCCGGATCTGTAATTTGTGGGCCGCCCCAAAATCTTCTGCAATTGCGCCGATCGCCTCGCGCAGGCTTCCCGCTGCGAACACGGTCAGCTCGCGGTCTTCAGCGCGAACCAGACCGGCGGCCATGATCACGACGCAGACGGAAATGCCGATCAATAGACGCACCGCACTCACCCGCGCTCAGTGCAACATTCTATCCGCCACAGCTTCACCCATTTCGCGCAGGTCGTTCGTGGTCATAGCGAAGGATACATGGAAGCCGTCGGACGTGCGCAAGGTGACGATGCGTATCTCCGGACGCGTGCTGTATTCAATTTCCCAGCTGGCGACCGGGTAGACGAGCCGCAAACTCGGATCGCCGTGCTGCAGCCGCAACGCCCGCCGCATCATGTCGGGCAATGTCATGATGAGTGCCCTCAAGCACTCGGCTGGAAGCGTCAGCGCTGCGGCTTGGCCCTCCTCGTCGGCAACGCCGATCGCCACGCTGCTCCCGTCAGGGGCCACCGAGAACGTCGTCAGGTGCTTCGCGCGAATCATCGTCATTTGAAGTGATTCTCCTGAGAGACGGGCATGGTCGACGATCGCATTTGCGATATATTCTAATAAATATATCGACGTCAAACCGACCCGTCCATCCCTGAAGTGGCTGCGTGCACCGGCCGCATCGATTAAACTCCCCCGGATGGGAACTCCCTCGATGGCGAGGCTTACGCTGCGTCTCGATTTCGGACCCGGACGGGCGATCGGCCACGGGAAGATCCGCTTGCTCGAAGCCGTCCGCGACTATGGCTCGATCTCTGCGGCCGGACGCTCGATGGGAATGTCTTATCGGCGTGCATGGCTGCTCATCGATGAGCTCAACCATATTTTCGAGGAGCCCGTCATCGATGCCAAACACGGAGGCTCAGGCGGCGGCGGCGCCGAGCTCACGCCGTTTGGCCATCGCGTCGTTGAACGGTATCGCTCTATCGAAGCAAAAGCACACGCCGCCGCAGCCGTCGATCTTGACGCACTCGCGGCGGCGACGCTCAAATCCCCGATCGATTGTTGATCTCAGGCAAACCCAAAGGAGTGACCGGCGATGAAACTCAGCGCGCGCAATCAGATCAAGGGCAAGGTCGTCGAGGTTCGCAAAGGCGCGACGACGGCTCATGTTCGGATCGACATCGGCAACGGCGTGGTCATTACTTCCTCGATCACAAACGAGGCTGTCGACGACCTCGGCGTTCGCGTCGGCGACGAAGCGATCGCGGTCATCAAAGCATCCGACGTGATGGTCGCTAAATAGAGCCAAGACCTCATTGCGAAAGCCCGATCTCCTCTCCCTGCAGCCGACTGCAACCGGGAAGAGGTCGAACCGTGCGCCGCGCGGATCTGGGTGAGGCTCTCGGGCCCGACCCTTAGCGCTTCACTGCGCTCGGCGCTCTCTCCGGCGGTGCAGGGGAAACTCAGGCATAGCCGAACCGAGCTGATTTTGGGGATTTTGACGTTGTGGTCGGAGCGCCGTCGTTTTATGGGCGGAGCGCTTAACGGTTCCTCTCGCGAACCCGATTAGAGGGCGTCGCCATCAACCGCACGGCACACAACGAAGGCCGATTGCATCTGCAC
>CAVOHI010000052.1:0-34636 GCA_963695605.1 uncultured Alphaproteobacteria bacterium
TCTCGGCACGCGCCGGCTCTGGGGCAAATCGACGATGTACGAGGAATCGGCCGGCGTGCCGATGATCCTTGCCGGGCCTGATGTGCCGAAGGGCTTCATCTTCCATGAGCCGGTGTCGTTGGTCGATTGCTTCCCGACTGTCGTCGAGTGCGCCGGTGCGCCGCCGCATCCCGACGATCAGCGACCTGCCCGGCGCATCCCTTTTCGACCTCGCGCGGGGCGCCACGCCGCGCCGGACAATCCTGTATCGGAGTATCACGCCGCCGGCGCCGCGACCGGCGCCTTCATGATCCGCAAGGTCCCGTTCAAGTACGTCTATTACGCCGGTATGCCGCCGCAGCTTTTCGACCTCGACACCGACCCGCAGGAAACGCGCGACCTCGCGCGGGAGCCGGGCTATCAGGGTCTCGTCGCCGATTGCGAGGCGGCGCTGCGCCGGGTAGTCGATCCTGACGCCGCCGACGCATTGGCGAAGGCCGACCAGGGAGCGCGCATCGCCGCCATGGGCGGCCGCGAGGCGATCATCGCCCGCGGCAGCTTCGGCTATTCGCCAACTCCGGCACCAAACCGGTATACAACTGATCTGTTCGGTCCCGCCGGATCAAGAAGGCCAGCCGCGGCGGGTCGCGTAATCCGTCGTGCTCAGTCCGTACAGAAACAACAACCAAAAGAAGCCGCCGCCGGCGAAGATCCATTTCAGCGATGGGGGTCCCTTGAGGCGCATGAACAGGATGAAGATGATGGCCGCCTGGGTGCGCTGCAATGCCGAACTGGATGACCGGGGCATACATCCCGAGCCCGAGAAAGGCCGTCCCTATACTGACACCGGTGAGCACCACCAGCACCAGCCAGGCGATGATATAGAGCAGTGCCGGTTCGTGCTTGACCCCGGATTTCATGAGCGGCCCACGAGGTAGATGCACGGAAATAAGAAGATCCAGACCGTGTCGACAAAACTCCAGTAGAGACCGACCACCTCCAGCGGCGCGTAGTAGGCGGGGGTCAGATCACCGCGGCGCACGCGCCACAGCATGTAAAGAATGAGGCTGATGCCGATCAACAGATGCAAGCGCGTGCAGCGGCGTGGCGATGAAGTAGAATATCCAGAACAGCTCGCCGGCCGGCGGCTCCGCCGGCTTCATGATGAAATTGATCGACGGCACGTCCTGATGGGCGAAATCCAAGTACCATTCAAAGCCTTTGACGCCGACGAAGGCGATGCCGAGACCTGCGGTGGCGAGCAGCCAATTTCTCAAATGGCGGCGACGCCCGTCGGCCGCAGCGTCGATCGCGAGAACCATCGTCAAGCTGCTGGTCAACAAGAGCCCGATATTGACGCTGCCGCACCACAGCACCGCGTCCTTCCCGGCCTCGGCGAATTCTTTGGGGTAGGCGTTGCGGTAGACGAAATAGGTGAAGATCAGGGCGCCGAAAAACAATGTCTCGGTCGCGATGAATACCCACATGCCGAGCTGTGCCGTCTCGCCCTGCTGAGACAGCGTCGCATATTGGATCTCGGGGTGAATGCTACGCATTCACTGCGCCGTTCTGCGCCGTGAAGCCGCCTTCCTCGGGGTCGTAGAGATACGGCCCGGCGGTCACGACGGGTGTATGTTCGAAATTGTCCTTGGGGGGCGGTGACGAGGTCTGCCATTCGAGGCCGGTGGCGCGCCACGGGTTCGGGCCCGCCCGCTCGCCGCGCAACAGCGACCAGCCAAGATAGCCGAGCGGCAGAATATAGGCGACGGCAAGGATCGATGCGCCGGCGGAGGACAGCACGTTCCACGACTGCCATTCCGGGGGGTAGGTGTAATAGCGCCGCGGCATGCCGAGATAGCCGAGGATGAACTGCGGGAAGAAGGTGAGGTTGAAGCCGACGAAGGTCAGCAGGGCGGCCATTCGCGCCCACATCTCGGGATAGAGCCGGCCGGTGATCTTGGGCCACCAGTAATGCATCCCGCCGAAGAAACGCCATGACCGTGCCGCCGACCATGATGTAGTGGAAATGCGCGATGACGAAAGTAGGTGTCGTGGAGGTGGACGTCGAGCGCGACGGTCGCAACGATTAGCCCCCGGTCAATCCGCCGATCGTGAACAATAAGACAAAGCCGAGCGCATAGAGCATCGGCGCATCAAAGGTGATCGAGCCCTTGTGCAGGCTGCCGTCCAGTTGAACACTTTGATCGCCGACGGCACTGCGACAAAGAACGTCATCAGCGAGAACACCACGCCGGCATAGATCGACATGCCGCTGGTAAACATGTGATGGCCCCAGACAAAGAAGCTGATGATCGCGATCGACATCAGCGCATAGGTCATCCCGGTGTAGCCAAAGATCGGCCTGCGGGCGTAGCAGGTGACGAGCTCGCTGACCACGCCCATTGCCGGCAGGATCATGATGTAAACGGCGGGATGGGAATAGAACCAGAACATGTGCTGAAACAGTATCGGATCGCCGCCGTGCGACGGGTCGAAGATGCCGACGCCCATGAACCGCTCCATGGCGACCAAAAGGACCGTCATCGCGAAAACCGGGGTCGCGAGCAGCATGACGAGGCTGACCGCATAGATTCCCCAGACAAACAGCGGCAGCCGCATCCAGGTCATGCCGGGGGCGCGCAATCGATGGATCGTCACGACGAAATTGAGCCCGGTCATGATCGAAGAAAACCCGTTGATGAACACCGCCAGTGTCGCGGCAATGACATATCCGTTCGCAAAAAACGTCGAGTAAGGGGTGTAAAAGGTCCAGCCGGTGTCGATGCCACCCATGATCAACGCGTAGAGAAGCACGAGGCCCGACAGATTGAATATATACCAGCTGGCGAGATTGATCCGCGGAAAGGCCGAAATCGCGGGCGCCAATCGCCAAGGCATGATGAAATTGCCGAGCGTGGTCGGGATCGAGGGGATGAGGAAGAACCACACCATGACGATGCCGTGCATCGTGAACATGCGGTTGTAGATGTCGGCTGCAGCAGCCCTCGGGGGTCGCGAGATGCAGGCGAATCAATGTCGCGGCAATGCCGCCAATGAAAAAGAAGAATGTGATAGAGGCGAAGAACAACAGCGCGATCCGCTTGTGGTCCTTGGTCAGCAGCCACGAGCTGATCGTGTTTTCGGAGGTTACATAGCTGGTCGGGACATCGGCGGTGATCGTCGCCATCGCGCGCCTTCCTATCTGGCAAGGGATTTGATGTAGGCGATCAGCTTGACGAGATCATCCTCGCCGAGCTGGCCCGCAAAGTCGGGCATCACCGGCGGGTAACCGGCGACGGTAAACGTCCGCGGCAGCAGGATGCAGTCGCGGAGATAGCGCTCATCGGCCCGCACCGCGGAACCGTCCTGCAAATGCACGATACTGCCGTAGACGCCGGCCAAGGTGGGGGCATGCACCGTGCTGTTCTCCCCGTGGCAACCGCTGCAGCCGTGTTCACGGAACAGTGCCTCGCCCTGCTGGGCGAGCGACTCGTGGACACCCTGATCCCGGAGCCAGCGCGCAAAGGCAGCCGGCTCCATAACGACGACTTCGCCTTTCATATGCGCGTGCTCGGTGCCGCAGAACTCCGAACACTCGATCAGATATGTGCCGGGCTGCGTCGCCTTGAACCACACCGTCTCGTACTGGCCGGGCACGGCGTCGTGCTTGATACGGAATGCCGGAATGAAGAAGCTGTGGATGACGTCCTGCGACGCCAGGACCAGCCGCACCGTCTTGTCGACCGGCACGTGCAATGCATCGATTTCGCGCTGGCCGCCCGGATGCTCCATCTTCCACATCCACTGCTTGCCGACGACGTAGACTTCGAGGTCGCCGGGCGGTGATTTGTAAAGCCAGATATAGACCCCCGCTCCCCAGATAAAGCCGATCAGGAAGAGCACAAGCGTGGCGGTGGTCCAGCCGATCTCCCACTGCCAGGTTTTCTCGGTCAGATTGGCGCGTGATGCGGCGGTGCCGGCGCGATAACGCAGGCAGAACCCGAACATCATGCCTACGACGGTCATCAGGATCAGGCCGCAGACTGCCAGCTCCGCGATGTAGAGCGCGTTGACGACCTCACCGTTGACGGCAGCGGTTCTCGGCCAGAACGGGATCCAATGATCCATCGCCTCAGCCGTGCCGCCGTCGTCGGATCGCAACGAAGGCGGCAATGCCGCCGATCATCGCTACAAGGTTGGCCATCACGAATGCTCCCTCGATGACCAGGCTGTACCGGCCGAGCTGCGGAGTATCGCCGTGGCACAGCAGCAGCAGTCGCTTAACCAACCCAACGGCTTTCCCGTGCACCGCATCGGCGAGAGCGCTCTCCAGCTCATTGGGCTGTGGGTTGACCCCGAGCAGATACCGGCTGATGCTGCCTTCGGGAGCGGCTACGACGAAACCGGCAGGATGGATGTATTGATCGAGCGCCGGCTCGTACCGATAGGGGAAACCGACGGTATCGGCGACGCGCTGTACCACCGGCTGCGGTCCAGTCAGGAAATGCCAGCCGCCATCCCCCGCCGGGTGATCGTAGGCGCCGAGATATTTGGCCTTGGCGGCGGCGACATCGGCCGGTTTGTCGCGTGGATCGATGCTGATCACCGACGACCTGAAAATCGCGCCCGGCATCGAGCGGCAGCGCACCGAGCCCGGCGGCGAGGTTCTCCAAGGTCAGCCCGCACAATGTCTTGCACCGCAGGTAGTCGAGAACCAGCACCACCGGCTTGCCGGCAAAAAATCGCCCGAGCGGCACTGCCCGGCCCTGCTCATCGACGAATTCCGAAGCCAACGGCAAATGCGCGCCCGGGTGCGGCCGAAACGCGAATTCGGAAAGGTCCTGACCGGCGAGTGCACTGCTCGTCCCGCCCGACAATGCCAGAAGCGCCAATACCAGCACGGCTGAGGCGGCGCTCACGGCTTTCCCCGCGGGAAGCCGTCGATCCCTTCCTCGGCGAGCTCTCGCATCGCCTGCTCGATCGGGATGTGGACGATGCCCTTCTTCTTGTCGATCCAGTAATAGGTATTGAGGCGCTTGTCCTCGTCGACGAGAAACCGCGCGAGATCCTCTGAGGGATCGGTCTGCAGGCGCGGTTGCGGTGGTTCGACCGTCAATGCGCGGCTGACGTCGGAGACGGCTCGCGGAAACGCGCCGATCAGCACAAACGGCGCGATCACCAGAAAGATCAAGGTCCCGAGCAATACCAAGCCGATCGTGCCGAGCGGCCAATCGGATTTCTCGAAAGCGGTCTTCGGATTGTCTTCGACGCGCTCGGCGATCTCAGCCATGGTGGATCTTCCAGGAGTGGATCGGCGCGAGCCTCACCGCGGCTGGGTAGCGCAATCCCCAAAAGAACGGCAGCAGCATGAGCCCACCGAGGGCGAGGATCGCGGCGGCGTCGAGCCAGAACGGGCCGGCTTGACGAAACTCGGGCAGCACCAGCCACCACTTGTCGGCAATGCGGCTGATGAGGATCAGCGAAACATACCGTCGCGACGACGCGCGCGGCTCCGCTTGCCCGGGTGCGTCAGCAACGCGAAGAACGGCACGAAAAATCCGAACCCGACGGAGACGAAGAGCGCTCCTGACCAAGGGCCGGCGATCCGGATCAAATACCAGGGGATCTCCGATTTGAGATTCTCTTCCCAAATGATCAGAAACTGCATGAAATCGACGTAGGCCCAGAAGATCGTCGTCGCGAGAAGGATGGCGGCAATATCGGCCATCTGGTCGCGATGTCTGCCTCCGAGAGCAGGGCTTACGGCGACTACGAGCAGCACCAATGCGAGCCCCGTATCGAACCAGCCGGATCCGGCTATCATCGGGAAAATCGACGACCAGAACGCTGGCTCCAGCGACAGGATCCAGTCGATCGAGGCGAAGGCTGCGGAGAAAGCCAGCAGGATAAGCCCCACGCCACTCAGCCAGGACAGCGCAGGCGCAATCGGCTCGGCCTCCTGCCGCGGTCCCCACAGCGCAAAGGCCGCGAGAAGGTTCCACAGCACAATGTAGATGGCATAGCGCAATAGGAAGGCGTTGGCGTTGAGGTAAAAGGTATTGCCGAGGCTCGGCGCGGGGTGCGTCCAGCTGTAGAGCTCGTGCAGCCCGATAAAGGCCGGGATCCCGGCGAGACTGGCGATCGGCATCGTCGCGATCGCCGCGTTGAGCACGGGCCTGGCAGTCGCCATCCATTCCCCGCCGCTCAGGTCATGGACCAGCACCAGGGTAACTCCGGCCAATGGCACGCCGAGCCAGAACAGAAACGTGCAGAGCCAGGCGCGGAAGAAGCCCGTCACATCGATCGCGGCGCCGACCGCACAACCGACCACGCCGAGAACGAGCGCGCAGAGTGCGGCCAGGTTTAACCGGGTCCAGGCACGGTCTGCGGTCATTGGAGAGTCTGCCGCTTATCGGGCGGAACGTCGGCGATCTGCGCGCCGGCGCTCGCCTGCAATGCCCGGATATAGGCGGTGATCGCCCAGCGATCTTCCGGCGCGACGCGATCGGCGTAGGAATACATCGCGCCGTAGCCGTGGGTGATGACATCGTAGAAATGCTGGTTCGGCGCGTCGCGCAACCGCGCAATGTAGTAGGAGGGCGGCTGCGGAAACCCGCGCTCTACGATCATGCCGTGGCCGTCGCCGACCTTGCTGTGGCACGGCGAGCAATAGATGTCGAAGCGCTGCTGCCCGCGCTCGAGGAGCGCCATCGTGACCGGCGGGACCGGCTGCCGGCGTCTCGTCGCGGGCGACGATATCCGGCGGCGGCAGCGCCGGCCAATTCGTCTGGGCGCCGTAGGGCAGCTCGTAAGGCAGCCGCTTCGGCTGATTGGCCATGTTGTCGCAAGCGGCCATTGCGATGGCTAGGCTTGCGATAGCGATGACCGGCGTCAGCTTCACGCGGACACCTCGGCGACGCTCTCGGCGCCGTGCCGCTCAAAGATGCGGCGGACGCGCTGCGGCTCGAAGCTCGGATCGTGCGCCCCGACACACAGAACGAAGCGGTCCACCGAGGCCCGCTCGAACTCCACGGCAGAAAAGATCGGATGATAAAGGCGCGGCAGGCGGCAGACCACCAACAGTCCGAAGAAACCAGCTGCCATGGCGCACAGCACCATGAACTCGAAAGTCCCGACCGTAAAAGCCGGCCAGCTATTGTACGGCCGCCCGCCGACATTGATTGGATAGTTAAGCGCTTCATCCCAGTATTGGATGAAATAGCCCCAGACGGCGCCGAAGACTGCACCAAGAAAAATCACAAACGGCAGCCACATGCGGCGGCCCGGGCGCAGCACCCGATCGAGGCCGTCGACCGGGTAGGGGGTATAGGCTTCGACCTCACGGAAGCCCAATGAGCGCAGTTGCCGCGCCGCCTCGGTCAGGGCGTCGGGGGAAGCAAAGCTGCCGGTCAGCCCGAACAGCCCGCGCTCGCTCATTTCGTCTCCCCTTTTGCGACGATCTCGCGCACCTCCGATATCGAGACCATCGGCAAGAAGCGCATCATCAGGAAGAACAGGGTCAGGAACAGCCCGATCGAGCCCGCCAAGGTCGCCCAATCCCACAATGTCGGGTAGTACACCCCCCAATAGGACGGCATCCAATCGCGGGCAAGGTTCGGTATGACAATGTCAAAGCGCTCCAGCCACATGCCGACGATGATGCCGGCCGAGATCAGGAACAGCAAAATTTCGCTGCGGCGCACGACTGGCAACCACAGAAGCTGCGGGATTATAATGTTGAGAGTGACCCTCGCCCAATAGGTCGAAGCGTAAGTCCCGACAACGGTGTCGATAAACGCAGTGCGGTCGGCGATGTTGTTGCCGTAAATCGGTCCCCATCCCTCCCAAAAATAGGAGAAGCCAAGCATCACGCTGCCGGTGAGCATGACCTTGGCCATGGCATTGAGGTGATAGGCGGTGATGATGTCCTGAAAGCCGTAGCCGTGGCGCGCCACGATGGTCAGCATGATGATCAGCGCGAGCCCGGAGATGACCGCGCCAAAGAAGAAGTAGGGCGGGAGTTGCGTGGAGTGCCAGCCGGTGGTCAGCCCGCCGGCGAAATCCAGGCCGACGACGCTGTGCACCGAGATGACCATCGGCGCCATGATCGCGCACATGATGAAATAGACGGTCTGGTGGTTGCGCCAGTGGCGCGCCGTGCCTCGCCAGCCGAGCGCCAAAATGCCGTAAAACGTCTGCTTCCGGCGATGTTGCGCCAAGTCTCGCACCGTGGCGAGGTCCGGCAGCAGCCCGGTGTAATAGAACATTATGGAGATCAGGATATAACAGAGCAGGCAGATGAAGTCCCACCACAGCGGACTGCGGACCTGCGGCCACACGCCCATGACGTTCGGATACGGGAACAACCAGTAGAAAAACCCCTGTCGGCCGAGATGCATGATCGGCATGATGCCGGCAGACGCCGCCGCGCTCAGCATCATCGTCTCCGCAATGCGGTTCGTCGCCGAGCGCCACGGCGAGCGGGTCAAGTAAAAGAGCGCTGAGACGATTGTGCCGCCGCTGGCCAGCGCGATCCACCAGACGTATTCGGCAATCGCAAAGCCCCAGGCAACCGGAATATCGACCCCCCAGACGCCGATCCCGTTGATGAACAGCCACGCCATCGCGACGACGAGCGTCATGAACAGCGCCAGCGAGATGCCGAAGCCGATCCACCACCAGCGCGGCGCCTGCGGGCGCAAGACGCGATCGCTGACCACCTCGCTCAGCGAGCGAAGAGTTACGCCCGGCTCGACGACCGGCGCGTCGCTCGGGAGAACGTTAAGGTTCACGCCTTCTCGCTCTCTATCGCCGGATTGGGATTGCGGATCACCGCGGCATAACTGGTGCGCGGCCGCGTATTGAGCCCTTCGAGCAGCACGTAATCAAGTGGGCTCGCCTTGCGACGGGCGACCGCGCTTTGCGGGTCGTTACGGTTGCCGAAGATGATCGCCTGCGTCGGACAGCTCTGCTGGCAGGCGGTCTGGATCTCGCCGTCCCGGACCAGGCGGTCTTCACGGTCGGTATCGATTTGCGTCGTGCGGATGCGCTGGATGCAGTAGGTGCATTTCTCCATGACACCGCGGCCACGCACGCTCACTTCCGGGTTCCACGATTCCGCCGGCCGTTCATTTTTGATCGTGTAGTCGAAGAAATTGAACCGGCGCACCTTGTAGGGGCAGTTGTTCGAGCAGAAACGCGTGCCGACGCAGCGGTTATAGACCATCAGGTTGAGGCCTTCGTGGTCGTGCACGGTGGCGTGCACCGGGCAGACCACCTCGCAGGGCGCGTTCTCACAATGCATGCAGGGCATTGGCTCGAAGGCAATGTCCGGGTTGTCCGGCGACCCGGAATAATAGCGGTCGATGCGCAGCCAATGCATGACCCGCTGGTCGAGCACCTGATCCTTGCCAACCACCGGTATATTGTTTTCGGCTTGACAGGCGGCGACGCAGGCCTGGCAGCCGATGCAGGAGTTCAGATCGATCGCCATTGCCCAGGCGTTGCGTGGGTAGCTGTAATTGGGATAAAGCGATTCCTCGTCCCTCTGCTGCTCGAGAAAATACGGGTTCTTCTGGTATTCGGCGAGCGTGCCCTCATGGATCAGATCGCGCCCGGCGACGCGGTCATGCCCTTGTGTCGAGGCGAGACGCAACGCATCGCCGGTCTTGGTGAGAGTGGCCTGCGCGAGCCAGGGCGATCCGATGCTGCGCAACGTGTATGCATCAAAGCCGACATCGACCCCGAGCCCGCCGGCCCGCCGGCCGAAGCCGAGCGGCAGGGTGATGCAGTCGGGCGCCTGGCCCGGCAGAACGAAAAACGGCGCCCGCACGCTGTGCCCGTTAGCCCCGATGGTCAGCACGTTCTCGGTCTTGATGCCGAGCCGATCCGCCGTAGCCGGCGCAATCAGCGCCGCATTGTCCCAAGTCAGGCGGGTGAACGGCCGCGGCATCTCCAGCAACCAAGCATTGTCGGCAAACCGGCCGTCCCAAATGAGCGGGTCAGGACGGAAAAGCACGGTGATCGCGCCTTCGGCCGGCACCGGCGGCCGCAATCCCGCCGCAATATCGGACTTCGGAGAGGCCGAGACCATCGCGGCGGCGCTGTCTTTTACGACGCCGTTGCGGAGGGATTCGTGCCAGAACTCCTCGAAATTACCCTGCCCTCTCTGCTGCGCCTCCCGTTGCCAGTAGCCGCGCACCAGCGCGTAGTCATCGGGTGACGTGTCGGCCAGCAGCACCGCCAACAGCTCCTGCGCCGAATGGCCGCCGTAAAGTCTTCGTACCTGCGGCTGCTGAATTGTGTCCGTGCCGTCAAAAGCGCGGGCATCGCTCCACGCTTCGTATTCGTGGGTAGCCGGGATCAGCCACGTGCTCGCCTCGGCTGTCTCATCGGCATAGAGCGCGAGACTGACGGACAGCGGCACGCGCTTCAGCGCCGCCGCAAAGTCGAGATCGACGGGTGCGCTGTAAATCGGGTTCGTCTCCAGCATCAGCAGCGTGTCGACCCGGCCGGCTGTCATGTCGGCGACAAGCTCTTGCAGCGATTGCTGGTGGTGCATTGGAGAAACCGTAACCGGCTCGATCGGCCGGATTGTCTTCCCGAACGCTCCCAGCGCGGTGTTGATGGCATCGGCGAGCAGATGCACCTCGATCGACTGCTCGCGGCCGGCGTGAACTAGCGCACGGCCGTTGTGCTGCATGAGGTCCTGCGCGGCTGCCGTAAGCCAGGACGCGTCCTTTGTCTGCGATTGGGTCCATTCCTGCGGCCCGGCGCCGACCGCGGCGGCGAGATGGCGCATCCCGTCAACAACCTCTTCCGGCCGCATCGGCAGCCGATGATCGGCCTTGGCGCCGATCAGGGTCGGCGTGCTCTCGATCGCGTAGACCCGGCTCATCTGGCCGCCGGTTTCGTCCGGGCGGCGCCGCGCAGCAAATTGACGGGCGTAGGCGAGCCAGCCAGGCACGGCAGAAATCAGATCGCTCTCGACGGCGAAGATCACGTCGGCTGCGGCGACATCGAAGACGCGCCCGACGGGCCGGCCGAACGCGCGCTGAGACGCGGCAAACTCGTTGTCGCGATGCAACGGCTCCCACTGATGCCAGCGCATCGCCGGGAATTGCTGCTGCAGCGCCGCGATTTGCGCAGCGAGCGAGGGGGAAGTGACATTGCCGGTCAGGAGCCGCAACCCCTCGCCGCCACGCGCAAGCAACCGGTCGCGGCGTTCATAGAGCGTCGTGATGAAACTCTCCCACGTGTCGATCTGACCATTGCCCACGATCGACTGCGCGCGCCGCGGGTCATAAAGCGTCAGGATCGTCGCCTGCATGATCCCACTGGCGGCGCCGAGGCTCGCGGGATGGTCGGGATTGCCTTCGACCTTTACCGGCCGCGCCATCTGGTGGGCGACGAGCACACCCGTCGCGTAGCCGTCAAGGGTTGTCGCCGTCGCGTAATACCGCGACCGCCCCGGCACGATCCCGGGCGGTTGCTCGACATAGGGGAGCAGCTGGCGCGGATTGGGCTCGGGGCCGCAGGCCGACAGCCCGCCCAAAGCCATCGAGGCCGCCATCAGCTGGAGAAAACGGCGCCGGTCGAAAGCCCCTAGCACGTCGCGAAAACGCGGCGCGTCGCGTTCGATAATCGCCGCGAATTCCGGCGTCTCTGCCAGTTCTTCGAGGGTGCGCCAGTAATTTCTGCCAGAGACGCTCACCGGTGGCACACGCCGCAATCGGACAGCGTCTCCGGATGGATGTGATATTGGGCCATCAACTCCCCGCCGGACGGGGTATCTGCCGTCCGTTGCCAATGCGGATTGAACACCTGATCGAGCGGCCGCAAATGCGGCGCTGGATCGCGGTGGCAGGAGAGGCACCAGCTCATATAGAGCGTCGACGCTTTCCGGGTCAGCGGCATGTCGCCAATCGGCCCATGACACTCGGTGCAGCCGACGCCCTTGGCAATGTGGATGCTGTGGTCGAAATAGACGTAATCAGGCAAGGTGTAGACTTCGGTCCAACGCAGCGGCTTGCCCTCGGCCAGGCTCTGCCGCACCGCTGCCAGAATTTCGGCATTGGTCCAGATCTGCGAGTGGCAAGTCATGCAGGTATGGGTCGGCGGAATGCCCGCATTCTGCGAGATCTCCACCGTGGTGTGGCAGTACCGGCAATCGAGGCCGAGGCCGCTGACGTGGTGCTTATGGCTGAACGGCACTGGCTGCGGCGGGATGTATCGCTCCTGGCTATTGTAGCCCATCACCGGCACGACCCAGATGAGGATCAATAGAAACACAAACAGGCCTGCCGTCCCGAGCAAGGCGATGTTCATGAACAAGTTGGCTCTTGGGCCGAAGATCGCCACCAGATGCTCCGCAACCAGCGCTCTTAAACGCGAGCGAGCATCCTTGGTTCCCGAGCATTCGGGAATTTGATCCGCTGCGCAGCTGCGCCCATCACCTTTAGTGCAAGACGTCATTGATCCAAATTAATGACCTAAGCCTATTCCGATGTGCCCGATGAAATCTTCGCCAGTGGCTTGCCCCCAACAATCAACGTCGTGAGGAACGCGGCAATCGCCAGTGTGCCGGCCACAAGCGCACCCCGGTGCTCCGTCGCCCACAGCTGTAAACTGTAATTGGCGGCACGGCTGTCAAAGCGCCCATGGGTATCGGGGTCGCCCGGCACCGGTTCGAACAGATTGTCGGGTTGTCCGGGATCGGCCGGTTCGTCGGTCAGCTGGCCGGTGTAACCTTTCTTGGCAAGATACCGGTCGAGCAATCCAGGGAAGAGTTTGTTCCCCATGATCACCTGCACGCTGGAGCCCCCGACCCAGACCTCGCGGCGCCGCGAATGGGCAGCATACACGATCGCGTCGGCGGCAATCTCAGGCTGGAAAATTGGCGGAACCGGCTGCGGCCGGCGGCTCATCTTGTTTCGGGCCCAATCGAACTGCGGCGTGTTGAGCGCCGGCATCTGGACCATAACAAGGTGCACATCGACCCCGTCATGAAGCAATTCCGTCCGCAGGCTGTCGGTAAACCCGCGGATCGCGAATTTGGCGCCGCAATAAGCCGATTGCAGCGGTATAGCACGATAGCTGAGGGCAGAGCCGACCTGGACGATCGTGCCGCGGTTGCGCGGCCGCATTCGCTTCAAGGCGGCCATCGCGCCATAGACGAAACCGAGATAGGTCACCTCGGTCGCGCGGCGATACTCTTCTGGCGAGATGCGATGAAACGGAGCGAAGATCGTCGCCATCGCGCAATTCACCCAGATGTCGATCGGGCCGAACTGGCCCTCCACCCGCGCTGCCGCGGCGTCGACGGCGTCGGGATCGGCAATGTCGAGCGGCAATGCCAGTGCTTTGCCGCCGATTTTTTCGACCTCCGCCGCGGCGGCCTGCAGCCCTTGGGTGCCGCGCGCGATGAGCCCGATCTGCGCCCCTCGCGCCGCAAAGGCATGCGCCGTCGCGCGCCCGACCCCCGCCGATGCCCCGGTAATAACGACGGTTTCCGGCATCCTGATCTCCTATTCCCAGGGGGACGGCCGACTGCGGCAACGCACCGAAAACACGGGCCTGGGTTGATTGTTCCAGTGCGGTGCTGTGTCGCATATGCGAGCAGGAGACCCGGCTGCCAGCGACTCGTTGTCAGCCCTTGACCAGCGGGCATTGGTTGGGGCCGGGCAGCTTCCTCGCCGGGGATCACTGCGATCTGCTTGTAATAGTCCCATGGAACCTTCGATTCTGAAGGCTTCTTGACCTCAAACAGATACATGTCGCGGACGAGGGTGCCATCCTCGCGGATTTTGCCGTTCGTGGTCATGAAGTCGTTGACCGGAGTCGTCTTCATCTGTTTGACGACAGTCGGACCGTCGTCGCCGCCGGTCGCCTTGATTGCGGCGAGATAATGCAGAATCGCACCGTACACACCCCCCCTTGCACCATTGTCGGCTCGCGCTTCATCTTGTCCGTAAAGCGCTTCGACCACGCGCGGGTTTGGTCGTTCTGGTCCCAATAAAAGGCCGAGGTCAGCTGCAGCCCCTGCGCAACCTGCAAGCCGAGGCTGTGAATATCGGAAATAAAGACGAGAAGCCCGGCAAGCTTTTGTCCGCCCTCCACGACGCCGAACTCGCCGGCCTGCTTAACTTATGAGATCCTCAACGAGAGGATTTAGCGAAGGTCAATATCAAGGGCAGCCCATATCGTCCAAGATCTCTTGAGCGCGGCTAACCAGGCCTGATGCTGTGGGGGATCGCGTCACGCGCGCCCCCAGATGCACGGTGGTTGGATGCGCCCGAATTCCGAGCTAAGCGAATGGAACAACAGCGAGATTGGAAATCTTGGAGGCCATGATCGGGTCCTATCGTGATCGCTTCTTTTCCTTAAAAACTCCTCATCGCCCAATTACTTAGGGCCATTTCAACAGGGGTCAAAGTTGGGTGCTGATTCACACTTAAAGGAGTTGAAGTGTGTCGAGAATGCGGATTTAGCCCGGCTCGTGCTGGAATCGTGGTCACATAACAGCAGAGCTAGAGTTGGGAGCCCGAGATGAACCAATCCGAGCCTTCACCGGCGCCGAGCCCGAGGATAAAGCGATTCTCGATCAGCACTGCCATCGTCGCCGCGCCTTGGGCGATGATCGCCGGGTGATAGCGCATAATCGGGCAAGTGACCGATTGTGGCGGGCAATCGTGGTCGGCGCCAGGCCCAGTGCGATGGAGGACCACTCGATGTGGGTCGGCATGACGAAATCCAGCTTATCCGCCGCCGCGTTGTAGCACAGCCCCGCAAAGCCCCAGCGCACTATTGATCAGCGCTAGGTGACTGAGGGCCTGCGGGAAATTCCCAAGCATCTGCTTTCGCGCAGTGTCCCATTCCTCAGAGAGCAGGCCGACATCGTTGCGCAGCTCCAGCACGCGCTCGAAATATGCGCGCGCCTCGGCGGTGCGTCCTTGCATGCGGAGACAATCCGTAAGCCAGCAGGTGCAGGCCAGAAAGGCGCCTTCGGCGCCTCCCTCCTCTCTCGACCAGCGGCGGACCAGCCGATCCTCGACCAGCTCGTCCTCAATCGCAGCGATTGTGGCGATAATCCGCGGGTCATCAATCGGCAAGAACCCAACAAGCGGTAGAAGCAGCAAGCTTGCGTCGAGCATGTCCGACCCGAACGATTGGACGAAACTGTTGCGCGCGGGACTGAACCCGTCGCGGCAAATCCGCCAATGGATATTCTCGCGCAGCCTTTCGAGCTGGCTCCGATGCGCTGGGTCGATGGGCGCGAGCTTCAGAAAGCGATCAATCCCGACCCACGCCATCGCCTTGGAATAAGTGAAATGTTGCGGCCGCCCGCGTGATTCCCAGATCCCCTGGTCGGGACGCTCCCACACCTGCTCCAGGTGAGCGACAATTGCTTGTTCAATGGCGATATCCCACGGCCGGTCATCGAGACCGACCTGCGCGCAAAGATGCAGCGAGTTCGATTACTTCTCCATAGATATCAAGCTGGAACTGGTCTGCTGCGGGATTACCGACCCGCACCGGGCTAGCCCCGCCGTAACCCGGAAGCCAGGGCAGACCGCGCTGGCCGATATGGCGCGACCCGTCCCAACGGTACATCGTTCGCAACCGTTCCGGTACCCCGGCGGCGGCCCGCAAAAGCCAGTCGCGCCACGCGCGCGCCTCCCCACGGTACCCTGCGTTGAGAAATGCCGACAGAGCAAAGGTCGAGTCGCGCAACCAGGTGTAGCGATAGTCCCAATTGCGCTCACCGCCCGGCACCTCGGGCAATGACGTAGTCGGTGCCGCGACAATGCCGCCGGTCTGGGCATCCGTCAGTGCCTGCAAGGTTATCAAAGACCGCTTTACTGCACCCGGCCAATCGGTTGGGACGACAAACCGGCCAGCCCATTCTTGCCAATATCTCTCGGTGGCCCCGATCGCACCAGCGACGTCAATGGCAGGTGGTTCCGACTCATGCGACAGGCCGTATTGCAGTGTGAACGTGACGCAATTGCCGGCAGCAATCGTGAATTCGGCGACGATCCGCTCAGCGGCGCGGGTGATGTCGATCGGCGACCGGAGCACAACGAGGTCCGGGCCAATGATGCCGCGCACCGTGCGGCGTTCAACCCGCAGCCATGGCGGGATGCTGCCGTAGTCGAAGCGAAACGCCAGATCGAGCACCATCTCAATCTCGCCTGCCTCGCCTGTGACTTGGCGGATCACCGCCCGATGTTTCGTGCCGACCGGCATTAGATCGGTGACGCGGACAATGCCGGTCGCGGCCTCGTGGCGAGTTTCGAGGATCAGGGTGTCGCCGAGGTAGCGCCGCCAGATGCGGTGCGGTTTGTCGCGCGGGGCGATTTTCCAGCACCCATGACTTTCGTCGCCGAGCAGAGCGGCAAAGCACGCATCGCTGTCGAAATGCGGCCAGCATAGCCAGTCGATTGCGCCGTCGCGTGCCACCAAAGCGGCACTGCGACGGTCGCCAATCAACGCGTAATCCTCGATCCGTTTGCTCACCGTTCCGTCATTCCGTCGGCTCGGAACCCTCTAAGCGACGCAACGTTTAACGGAATAACGGGGCCAATGGTTTCGTCTGGCCTCCCGATCGAACCTCGCGCCAAGGATAGGAACGCATGTCGAAGACGGTCGGCGATTTCTTTATCGAACGCCTGCATCAGTGGGGCGTGCGACGGATCTACGGCTATCCCGGTGACGGCATCAACGGCGTGTTCGGCGCGCTGCAGCGCGCCGAAGGCAAGATCGAGTTCATCCAGGTCCGGCACGAGGAGATGGCCGCCTTCATGGCGTCGGCACACGCCAAGTTCACCGGCGAGCTCGGCGTCTGCATCGCCACCTCCGGGCCCGGCGCAGCGCATCTGATGACCGGCCTCTACGACGCCCGGCTCGACCACATGCCGGTGCTGGCGATCGCCGGCCAGCAGGCACGGATGGCGCTCGGCGGACATTACCAGCAGGAGGTCGATCTGCACGGCGATGTTCAAGGACGTCGCCGGCGCCTTCGTGCAGCACCGCGACCGTGCCGGCGCAGGTGCGCCATCTGATCGACCGCGCCGTCCGCATCGCCATCGCCGAGCGCCGCGTGACGGCGGTGATCTTTCCGAACGATCTGCAGGATCTGCGCCTACGAGGAACCACCGCGCGCGCATGGCACGGTGCATTCCGGCATCGGCTACACGGCGCCCAAGATCGTCCCGTACGATGCAGGATCTGCAACGCGCCGCCGAGGTTCTCAATGCCGGCAAAAAGGTCGCAATGCTGGTCGGCGCCGGCGCGCTCAACGCGACCGATGAGGTGATCGCCGTCGCCGACCGACTCGGGGCTGGCGTCGCCAAGGCGCTGCTCGGCAAGGCCGCGCTGCCCGACGATCTGCCCTGGGTCACCGGCTCGATCGGCCTGCTCGGCACCAAGCCCAGCTACGATCTGATGACCGAATGCGACACGCTGCTGATGATCGGCTCGGGCTTTCCCTATTCGGAATTCCTGCCCAAGGAGGGCCAGGCGCGCGGGGTGCAGATCGACATCGCGCCCGGAAATGCTGAGCCTGCGCTATCCGATGGAGGTGAACCTGGTCGGCGATGCGGCGGAGACGCTGCGTGCGCTTGCTGCCGCTGCTGCAGAACGCAAGGACCGATCGGCTGGCGCAAGACGATCGAGGGCTGAACGTCGCGAAGTGGTGGAAGACACTCGAAGAGCGCGCGATGGCAGCCGGCCAACCCGATCAACCCGCAGCGCGTCGTCTGGGAACTGTCGCCGCGCCTGCCCGACGCGCGATCATCACCAGCGATTCCGGCTCCTGCGCCAACTGGTACGCCCGCGACCTCAAGATCCGACGCGGCATGATGTGCTCGCTGTCGGGCGGTCTCGCCTCGATGGGCGCCGCGGTGCCCTACGCGATCGCCGCCAAGTTCGCCCATCCCGACCGGCCGGTGATCGCGCTGGTCGGCGACGGCGCCATGCAGATGAACAACATGGCCGAGCTGATCACCGTCGCCAAATACTGGCGGCAATGGACAGACCCACGCTGGATCGTGCTGCGTGTTCAACAACGAGGATCTGAACCAGGTCACCTGGGAGCAGCGGGTCATGGAGGGCGATCCGAAATTCAACGCGTCGCAGCGCATCCCCAATGTGCCCTACCACCAATTCGCCGAACTGATCGGGCTGAAGGGCATCTATGTCGACAATCCCGATCGGGTTGGCCCGGCCTGGGAGGAGGCGCTCGCCGCCGATCGGCCGGTCGTCCTCGAGTTCAAGACCGATCCCGAGGTGCCGCCGCTGCCGCCGCACATCACGCTGAAGCAGGCCAAGGCTTTTGCCGAGGCGTTGATCAAGGGCGACCCAGAGGAAGGCGGCGTCATAGCCGGCACCGCACGCCAGGTGCTCTCGTCGATCCTACCCGGAAAATCGGGCAAGTGATGGCGCGCGAAGCACCTCTCGAGCGGATTTCGGCGGCGGCTTACGAAATCCCGACCGACGCGCCCGAGGCAGACGGCACGCTCGAATGGGACAGCACCGTATTGGTGCTCGTCCGGATCGAAGCCGGCGGCGAGACCGGGCTAGGCTACACCTATAGTGACGCCTCGATCGTCGCGTTGATCGCACGGAAGCTCGAATCGCTCATCGTCGGCCGTTCGGCACTCGACATTGGCGGCGCCAACGTCGCGCTGTGGCGCGGTATCCGCAATCTCGGTCGCTCCGGACTGGTCGCGACCGCGATCTCAGCGGTCGATGCGGCTCTCTGGGACGTGAAAGCCAAGCTTCTCGGGGTTTCTGCGGCCGCGCTTCTCGGGTGCCGCCGCAATACCGTGCCGATCTATGGCAGTGGCGGCTTCACCTGCTACGCCGATGCGCGGTTGCGCGAGCAATTTGCCGGCTGGGTCCAGAACGATGGCTGTCGCTGGGTCAAAATGAAAATCGGCAGCGACCCGGCGCGCGACCCGCAACGCGTGGCCGGCGCACGCGACGCGATCGGGGATGCCGGTCTGTTCGTCGATGCCAATGGCGCGTTCGCTGCGAAACACGCGCTGGCGCTGGCCGAGCGCATCGCGGAACACGATGTTACATGGTTCGAGGAACCGCTGAGCTCGGACGATATCGACGGGCTCGCGCTGATGCGGGCGCGCGCGCCGGCTGGGATGGACATCGCCGCCGGGGAGTATGGCTACAACCTCGATGATTTCCGTCGCCTCCTCGCCCAGCCGTCCGTGGATGTCCTGCAGGCCGACGCGACACGCTGCGGCGGCATCTCCGGTTTTCTGCAGGTTGCCGCACTGTGCGAGGCGCAGCACCTCGATCTCTCGCCTCATTGCGCGCCAGCCTTACATTTACCGGTCGCATGCGCGGTGCCGCGCCTGCGGCATCTCGAATGGTTCCACGACCATGTCCGCGTCGAGCAGATGCTGTTCGACGGGGCACCGACACCCCGCGATGGCGAGATCGCCCCCGATCTTTCGCGCCCAGGCCTCGGTCTCGTCTTCAAGGAGCGGGATGCAGAGCGCTACCGCATCGGGTGAGCCAAGGTGGCGAACACCGGCGCATCGACTGGGTTCGGGCTTCTGGCGCTTGCCGCGGTAGGCGCGGTTGTCGTGCTGGGGAGCGCGCAGCGCCGGCATTTGAGCCGCCGCTCGCTTTCGCCGCCCGCGACCACGCCAGCGCGGCAACAGGCGGCGCAGCAGCTCAATCGCACTTCAGCATTATTGGCTGGCGCGGCCTTGGCGGATAGCGCGGTCGAGCACTACCGCGGATCGTTTCACAACAAGGTCATGTACCTGCCGCTCGGCATCGCATCGCAGGCAGTCGTTGCCAGCCTGCACGGGGCAATTGATCGAGCGCAAGGTCCCGATTCCCGCCGGGAGGCTAGCCACTGGCTGGCAGTGGTTAATGGCATGGCCGGTCTCGGCTTTCATTTTTACAATATTGCAAAGCGCCCGGGCGGCGTCAGCTGGATAAATTTGTTCTACGCTGCTCCATTTGGTGCGCCGGCGGCCCTATCGTTGGGCGGGATGTTCGGCCTATTGGCGGAACGATTGCGGGCCGGTGGCACGACAGTTGGTGGTGTCACGCCGGGCCGCGTTGTGGCTTGGTTAACCGCCGCAGGACTCCTTGGCACCGCCGGCGAGGCCGGCCTACTACATTTCCGGGGCGCTTTTCACAACCCCGCGATGGTGATCCCGATCACCGCACCGCCCATCGCCTCAGTGCTGCTGATCCGGAGCACGAGGTCGTCTTCGCATTCCTCAGCGGCCGCGCGATGGTGGCTGCGGCTGCTGATCGCCGTCGGCTTCGTCGGCCCGGCCTTCCACGCCTATGGCATCCAACGAAACATGGGCGGCTGGCGTAATTGGTCGCAGAACCTGCTGAATGGCCCGCCTTTGCCGGCACCTCCGGCATTTACCGCATTGGCGATGTCCGGGCTCACTGCGTTGAAGTTGATCGAGGCAGAAGCGCAATGAGCGAGCGCTATCCCGGCTACGATGTGCTCGCGAAACGGCACAGCCTGTCCTGGAACGAGCAGACCCGGCGGGTCATCGACCAGCGGCTCGCTTTGCCGCGTGAGCCGCGCTTTCTCGACGGCGATGACTGGCAGACCCTCGTAGCTATCTGCGATCGCATCGTGCCGCAGCCGCAGATGCGGCCGCCGGTGCCGCTCGCGGCGATGGTCGACGCCAAGTTGTTCGAGGATCGCGGCGACGGCTATCGTGACCACCGACTGCCGCCGCTCCGCACAGCGTGGCCATATGGGTTGCGCGCAATCGATGAGGAGGCGCGGCGCCGTCACGGCGTGCGCTTTCACACGCTCGATACATCAGAGCAGGATGCCCTCCTTCGCGCAGCGCAGCAGGGCGCGCTCGACGGTGCCGCCTGGAACGGCATGGACTGCGCGATCTTCTTTGCAAAGCGCCTGTTGCCGGACATCGTCACAGCCTATTACGCGCATCCGATCGCGTGGAACGAGATCGGCTTCGGCGGCCCGGCGAGCCCGCGCGGCTACGTGCGGATGGATTTCAACCGCCGCGATCCTTGGGAAGCGGCCGAGGCCCGGCCCGGCCATGAGGACGAGGCGGCCCGAGAAAATGCCCGTGTCGGATGATCCGCAAAGAGTGCCGCGCGGCAAGAATGGCCGCGCGCCCGACCCTTTTCGCGTCGGCGGCTGGATGCCAATGCGCGAATATCGCGAGGACGAAGAGGTAGATTTCGCGATTGTCGGGACAGGCGCCGGTGGCGGGACACTCGCGTGCCGTCTGGCCGAGGCCGGCTTCTCGGTCGTCGGGTTCGACGCAGGGCCCTGGTGGCGTCCACTCGAGGATTTTGCTTCGGACGAAGCGCATCAGCAGAAGCTCTATTGGACCGGCGAGCGCATTTGCGACGGCGCGGATCCGGTGATGCTCGGCGCCAACAACTCCGGCCGCTCGATTGGCGGCAGTACGGTTCATTTCGCGATGGTGTCATTGCGCTTCCGACCGGAGTGGTTCAAATCGCGCAGCCTGCTCGGCTACGGCGCGGACTGGCCGCTCGACTGGCGCGAGATGTGGCGTTATTACAGCGAGGTCGAACAGGCGCTGAAGATCGCCGGTCCGGTGCGCTACCCGTGGGGGCCGCATCGGCCGCGCTATCCCTATCGGCCGCACGAGCTGAATGCCGCCGCCCTGGTATTGGCCAGAGGTGCCGAGGCGATGGGGATCGGCTGGTCTCCGACGCCGCTCGCTACGATTTCTGCGCCACGCGGCCGGTCACCGCCTTGCGTCTATCGCGGCTTTTGCGTGTCGGGCTGCTCGACCAACGCCAAGCAGAGCGCCCTGATCACTTGGATACCACGTGCCGTTGCTGCCGGCGCCGAGATCCGCGATCTGGCGATGGTCGGTCGTGTTGAAGCCGACCCGAAGAGCGGTCTGGCGACCGGCGTGCATTACTGTCGTGAGGGCAAATGGCGGTTTCAGCGGGCCCGCAATGTCGTGGTTGCCGGCTATGCGATCGAGACGCCGAGGCTATTGCTGAACTCGGCAGATCGTCGTCATCCCGATGGTCTCGGCAACAGTTCCGGCTTGGTCGGACGCAATCTGATGGTGCAGGCCAACCAGGCGGTCTACGGCACGATGGACGAGGAAGTCCGGTGGTACAAGGGTCCGCCTTCCCTCAGCATCACCGAGCACTGGAACTACATCGACACCGGCAAGGATTTTTTCGGCGGCTATTGTTATATGAGCCAGGGACCGCTGCCGGTCACCTGGTCAGGCATCGTGGCCGGCGCGCGCGGGCTTTGGGGCCGGCAGCTGCGTGACGAGATGGAGAAGTACAATCACCAAGCCGGACTCAAGATCGTTGGCGAGGTCCTGCCTGACGAGCGCAACCAGGTCACCCTCGCCGATGAGACTGACGAGTTTGGGCTGCCGGTCGCGCGTGTGACATTCTCCTATGGCGACAACGATAAGAAATTGATTGGCCACGCCATGAGGTGGATGCGCGACAGCCTCGCTGCCGCCGGCGCCCGCGAGCTTTGGGACGAGAACGACGACACGTGCCACCTCAACGGCACCGCTCGTATGGGCGACGATCCGCGCACGAGCGTCGTCAATGCTGATTGCCGCAGCTGGGATATACCTAATCTTTGGATCTGCGACGGCGCGGTGTTTCCGACCGTCGGCGGCGTTAACCCTTCACTGACGATCCAGGCGATCGCATGCCGCACTGCGGACCGGATCCGCGCTTTGGCCGCCAGCGGTGACCTTTGATCTGTCACGCGAGCGGCGGTGGTCTGCAGCGGTAAAGCAAGCCTGGCGTCGGCCGAGGCTGCCCTCCTTAGCTGAAACCCGGAATTAGCATTTCCACCCGAAGCGGCGGGGGTCCGCATCTTAGTTTCCCGCCGAAAGCTGGCGATTTTCGCGCAAACCGGGCTCGGCGCTCCGGCCCCACATGCCGAGGCCGCCAAGCCCCCCGGCATTGATCACCGCCGCGGCCAGGGTCGGCGTGCTCGCGCTGCCCATAGGAGCCTGCAGAACGGGCCATTTGAGATTCAGGCGCTCGCTCAAGGCGTTCATCGGCCACATGCGCGTATCCTCCCCCAGTCCGTCTCGTCAGCTCATGCCGGCATCCGGTGCGCGGCCAAAGCGGCGCGTCGGAGCAACGCCGCACTCTTATTCTGTGCGACGCGGTACCATCCGACCAGCGCCGTTTACCACGGCCTCGGATGCAGCAAGGAACAAGTTAGCAATCGTAGATGGTCAGAGCGCTGGTGGATAAAATCTGCGGTTTAATATCCGGCTGAGCGCCGATTTCGCGCCCTACCGGATGTGTGTCCCGTCCTGGCGTTTACGCTTGCAGGGGACCCTCACGCTTGTTTGAGCAGTGAGTGATCGATGAGACTGATGCGAAGCGTTCTAATGCGCGCGTTTGGTCGGCCCCAAAGTATCCTGGGGAGGTTGGGGGCTGTCATCATGGCGCGCACCAATGCCGATTGCGGCGGCTGGGTCACCGACCTTCTTGAGGTCACACCAAATGATCGGGTGTTGGAGGTGGGCTTCGGACCTGGCGTGGTTATTCAACGCCTGCGAAGCGGGCGGGGCGCGTCGCGGGCATTGATCAGTCTCGAGAGATGGTCGAGCAGGCTCGTGCTCGGAACGCGACGCCGTCGAAGATGGTCGCGTGGAACTCCGGCACGGTTCTGTGGAAAGCCTGCCATTTGATGACAACAGCTTCGATAAGGCGCTGGCGATCAACTCGATGCAGCCCTGGCGGGAAGCCGTCGCTGGGTTGCGAGAAGTACGACGGGCGATGAAAGCCGACGGAAGTATCGCACTTGGCTTTACCCCCTATTCGGGACAGACGAACAAAGGGTGGCAGAAGCACTCACTGCCGCAGGCTTCAAGCAGGCCCACGTGGTAGAGTCGGACAAGGGGTTCTGTGCCTTGGCGACAAAAGCGTAGGTTCTCCGTCAGCTAACGGCACTGTCCACCCCGATCTGAGCCTCCGGTGCGGGTACCAACCGACAGATTTTATCTTAAACGTCCGGGGCATTCGACTTAATGTCACAGGACGTGGACCGCGATCCGCGGAGGGCGCGCCGGACGTGCTCGACATCTCGGGCTCTTGGAATGAGATTTCTCGGACAGGAACGGAGTTGGAGCATTTACGTTTTGTAAAACGCCACCTCCGCTCAGCCTCCGGCCAGCTCCCGTGGCGCCATAGGCTATGATATCAACTAGGATTGGCCATGAGTGTCACATTGGACGGTCACCTCCGCTTAGGAGTGCTCGACCAATTTTTCCCCCTCGGCATGCCGTTGCGTCGGGTGATCAAGCGGGGCAGTCTCGGGATTATTGATGCTAGCGGGATCATTCGCGAGTTTGGGCGCCAGGGAACCGGCCCGCAATCGACGATCCGGCTGCATAAGCGATCCCTCGCCTGGACACTCCTCCGGAATACCGAGCTTCGGTTCGGAGAAGCCTATATGGACGGTGCGATAACAATCGAAAAGGGTACCCTTCGCGACCTCCTCGAGATCGTTGCACTTAATTCGGAAAACGGCGGTCTGGTCCCTTGGCAGCACGGAATTGATTGGCTTCTGCCGCTACAACGCAAACTACAACAGCACAACCCGATCAGACGCGCGCGCGCCAATGTGGCGCATCACTACGATCTGTCGGATCGACTTTACGATGTCTTCCTCGATGTCAACCGGCAGTATTCCTGCGCCGAGTTTCGCCACCCCGAGGAGACGCTTGAGGCGGCGCAGCTCGATAAAATGCGCCATTTGGCGGCCAGCCTGCTGATCCAGCCGGGAATGCGGGTGCTCGAAATCGGCTCCGGTTGGGGTGGCCTGGCTCTCTATCTAGCACGAGAGACCGGCGCCGAGGTCACCGGTCTAACTCTATCGGAGGAACAGCATCGGTATGCCGCCCAGCGCGCGACCCAGGCGGGCCTGGCCAATCGGGTCCGATTTCATTTGCGGGACTATCGTGAGGAAGCCGGCACTTACGACCGAATTGTCTCGGTCGGAATGTTCGAGCATGTTGGCGTCGGTCATTACCCCGAGTTCTTCTCCAAGATCAGAAATTTGCTGCACACGCGAGGGGTCGCGCTGTTGCGCGCAATCGGGCGCCGGGACGGGCCGGGCACGACATCGGCGTGGTTGCGCAAATATATCTTTCCCGGAGGCTACGCGCCTGCACTCTCAGAGGTTTTGCCACCCATAGAAGGGTCCGGTCTTTGGGTCACCGACATTGAGATTCTGCGGCTGCACTACGCCGATACCTTGAGGGAATGGCATCGCCGATTTGCCGCCAACCGCCAGAGGATCGCAGAGCTTTACGACGAACGCTTCTGCCGAATGTGGGAATTGTATCTACTCGGTTGCGAAATGCAGTTCCGCTATCTCAATATGATGGTGTTTCAGATCCAACTCGCACGAGAGGTCGACGCCGTTCCGCTGACACGAGACTATTCGCTCATTAGCGGCACCTGTGCTGGGCAACGTGGCCCCGCCATAGCTCGCCGCACGACGCCGTCCTGAACGAACGACCGTTAACCAGCACCCAACACGGAACCGTCCCGGCAATACCTTCAGCGTGCCGATACGGGCTGCGTACTCGATGACGGCGTGGCGATCGCCTACAATCTGTTCCCAGACCGGTTTACTGCCGGCATCACCGGGGGCGCCGTCAAATGAGCACGGCCAATCCGCCGTTTATCCACTAGCAGGATACGGAAAAAGTCGACATCTTTGGCCAGATGTGGGGTACAACGAACGCCGCGTGACGAGATGTGGACGAATAGACTGGCTTTGACTGCTCAAGAAAGCGTGAGTGGGGGTCACCGGCGCAACCGCGCAGGTCAATAGGAGACCCCACCGATGCGCATCTACATCATTGGCAATGACGGAATCACCCTGTGCCGCGAGCCTCCGGCCACCGTGAACAAGGGCGACGTTGCTGTTGCCTCAAGGGAGGAGTTGCACGCCGCCCGGCTCAGCGGCAAACGCCTGCTGGCGCTGTGGAGCGCGCTCCCCGGTGTCGAGAAGCAGACGAGGGTCGGTGACCGCGATAGGCTGATCTCGGATGATAATGGCGGACATCTGGAGTATGACAGCTGGCGCGGGGATGATTATTTTGCGGCACCCCCCACCTTCCGGTGTCGAGGGCTGAGCCACTGGATCAGTGGCTGACCGATCGCGGGCTCAGTTCGCCGGAAGAGGCCGAGGGTGCAGAGGACCTCCTACTGAAATGCCTATGGCATTGACGAGGGTCTGAACGGTGCCCCAGACAAGTGGGAGACCGGCAAAACCTCAGGCGAGAACGAGCTTGATGCCGTTACCCCCGCCGCTCGGTTGCTGAGTGTTTTCCATTATTTGCTTCCAAACACCGGCGCCGCTTCGACTTCGTCTTCCGCCTCGACCGCTCGCATGTGAAACCGCTCGCGCAGAGAGTTAACGCCGGAGAATGCGGTCAGCTCTTGGCGAGAAGCCCGTTCAACTGAAACAGGCTGAGGTAGGTTCGTTCAAATCGGCCAATGTGCCGAGAGCCTCGATATCCTTGATCATCACTCTTTGCCCCTCGACGGGGACCAGATCGTCTTCGCGGAGCTGCCTCAGCTAGCAGCAGACGAGCGCGACGCTCAAGCCGAGCCCATCGCCGATCAGTTCCTGGGTCAGCGGCATTTGATAGGAGCCGTTCATCTGCCAGGCCGATTGCTTGCAGCCGTGTCAACAGTTCGACCAAGAAATGCGCGACACGCTCGAGCGCCGATCGCCGTCCGCTAACCAGCCGGCAGCAAGGCTTCCGCCTCCTGCCAGAGGCGAAGCACGAGCTCACCGGCGGGCTCAGACCGCGCCAACGCCGCCGCCTGGCCTGCCCATGCCTGCATGCGATGAATATCGTGCGACCTCCCGGCCGCATCGCGCATCGCTGCCGTCAGCGTTCTCTGCACCGGGTAGGGTGCCGGCGGCGGCGCGCCCGGAGCAGCAGCAGCGCGTACATAATCGGTTGCGATTGCGCGGCCAAGTCGTCCGGAAAACGCCCGCGTTAGCATTGTCGCTTCCGGCTCCAGTTCGGCGAGGGCATCAAAATCCGGCTTCCGCAGCGCGAGCAGGGCAGAGGGCGCGCAGTACGACCACCAAAGCTGGGGGCGAGCGTAGCTCGCCGAGCCTCAATGATCAGGTGCTTGCCCTCGCAGACGGCAAGACGCAGCCTGAGATCGCCGCAGCGTGCAAGGGCGCTCGCCCGAACCACGTCGGCGCTGCCATTGCCCGGCACAAGCGGGCCGGTCGGATCGAAGAGCGGGATGGAAGGCTCTACGCCAGGCAGCCGACCGGAACAGAACGAAACGTCGCGGTGTAACACAGGAAAGGCCGAGTTTTTCCGGGGTCTGCCCTGGCGGGAGTTCCGCTGAGTTCTTCATTCAGCAGAACGGAGCGTGCTTCCGGGAAAGCTGTAGAGACGTTTGCGCTAGCCGCGCATCTGCCGCCGCGGCCGCTTCGGCGGAACACTGGCGAGCAGCGCCAGAATGGCGGCGAGTAGTCGGGGCACTATGTTCGGCATCTTACATCCTATGCTTGACGAAATCATCCTTCGCTGACCGCCCGGGGAGTCACGTACCCGTCAGCGCAGTCCTTTCGTTCCTCTTTGGGGAAGCAACTTCACTTATGTATGCGAGAAACGTCCAAGTTGAGCAAGTAGTGCGCAAGGTAGGGAGGAGATCGTGAACGGCTTAATCTACCTCCCTACCGCGCGCAGCCGAACACGATTAGGGAATGTCTGAACAAGGGGCTGGAGCAAGGATAGGAAGCATGGCGGCTTTGCTCACCGGCCACCTTGTGGGGAATTGGCGCGGGTTGATGCGGTATTGGAGGGCTGCAAGGTTTACCGGGCTGAATGTGGACACATTACGTCGCTTGGCAGGGCAATAGATGCCGGCGCGCCATGAACAGATTGGCCAGTCCGCAGGTCACCAGCAGGCGATGGGTGTTCTTCTTGAGCCCACGATAGCGCACCTTGGCAAAGCCGAACACCCGCTTGATGACTCCGCGGGGTCGGTTTGCCGCAGGGGCCGCTGCAATGGGAACAATTTCTCCGTGCTGACGTTTCCAAGGTTGCCACCAAACCGTGGGAGGAAATCGTGAACGGCTTAATCTACCTCATTGGCCTGATTGTGGTCATTCTCTTCATTCTATCGTTCCTCGGCCTCCGCTGAGCGTCGCATTGGGAAAGGACAACAAACGTGACAATCTCGGAGCGTACCGAAATCGTGGCGGTCGGAACTGCCGCCTCTTTCCTGCAATGGACCCCGGTTTTCGCCGGCGCGCTTGTGGCCTCTGCCGTCTCGCTGGTGCTGATTGCGTTCGGCACGGCGATCGGGCTTGGTATTGTCTCTTCGTCCCCAACCTGGAGAGATACCTCGCCGACGCTGACGATGGTTTCCGGATTGTATCTGCTTCTGGCAGCTCTTTTGAGCTTTGGGATCGGTGGGTACGTGGCGGGGCGGCTCCGGGAACGCTGGGACACTTCTGCGCATAGCGATGTGATCGAGTTCCGCGACGGCACGCATGGGATCGTGGCGTGGGCTCTTGCTGTCGTGATTACCGGGATCGTTGCCGCAGTGTCTGTGGCCAGTCTCGGATCCAAGACAGCGCCGCCGGCTACTTCTTCGTCGACGACAGCGGGCGAGCCTATCATCGCCTATGAACTCGACCGGCTATTCCGAGGCGACCGACGAGCGGTTGAGGGCGATATCACCTATGCCCGGGCCGAGGCCGGACGCATCCTTCTCGCAGCGACAGGGCGGCAAGGGATCACTCCAGACGACAAGGCGTATTTGGCGAGGTTGGTCGCTGCAAGGACCGGGATTGCCCCGCCCGATGCTGAACGACGGGTGGAAGACGCGATTACCGCAGCAACGACGGCGGTGCAAAAGGCTCGTCGAAGCGCCGTGATCCTCGGCTTTGCCACTGCCGCATCTCTATTGGCCGGGGCGGCTGCCGCGTGGTACGCCGCGTGCGCCGGCGGTCGCCATCGGGACAATGCCGCCCCCTCCTGACATGGCGTTGGCCGCAGCGCGCGTAACCCCCCAAGGCTGCCGCGCGGGGCTAAACCTCGCCTGCTGACAGTTCGTTGACGAGCCGACGGCCTGTGCGCCGGAGGGCGAACTATTGACGATCAAGAAGGCCGCTGGCGTGCTTGGCGTCGCCCCATCGACCATCCATCGCTTGCTCAATGACGGCATTATTGCCGGCGAGCAGCCGACACCCGGCGCCCCTTGGCGTATCCGCCTCACCAAAGTGACCTCAAGGATCGCTTCAACAGTGATGCCGGCGAGGACTTCCTGCCGATGCGCGAGGCAATGCGCGCGCTCGGCGTCTCGCGCCAGACCGTATTGCAGCGTGTCAAGCGCGGCGAACTCGCCGCCGTCCATGTCATGCGCGGCAAACAAAAAGGCCTGCGTATCAAAGTGATAGGCCAACAGCCCGACCTATTCGATCCTATCTCATGAACCAGGGGGCATTATGCAGTACCTTCCAAATAGCTCTGGACGTCAATATCGAGCACCCAGTCGAACCGCCAGCAGCGCCGTCGGGTCTTCTGGAGGGCGTCGATCGCCGATCGGCCGGGGCGGTATCCATAGGAGTCGTCGTGGAAGATGGGTTCCAAGATGGGCTCCAGATACCGTTTGATGACTTCCTGTGCGACTTTGTCGCCGACCGTTGGGGTGCCCAGCGGCCGGGTTCGGCCATCGCCCTTGGGAAGGTCAACCCGCCGTACTGGCGGAGGAAAGTAGCTCCCTGAGGACATCCGATTCCAAAGCCTATAGAGGTTGTTCGACAGATCACCCTCAAACTCGGCAATCGTCTGTCCGTCTACGCCAGCCGCTCCCTGGTTGGCCTTCACCTTCTTGAAGGCTTCCCAGACTTCCCGCTTCGGGATGTCGAACGGCGTTGCCTTGGCCACAGAGCTCCTCCCGTTACCGGTTGGCTCTGGGTCGCAGCTGAACAATGCAGCTCCTTCGATCCAGCCCCATTACAGGACTTTCCACTCTACTACGAGCTGCTCCGCCCCTGTGCCCCGCATCGGTACTCTGATCCTTGCGGTTCTCGCCACTTGGACGTCTCCCTTTGCATCGGGGCGACAGGTTCTCACGTTCCACACAAGAGCCTGATCCGGCTTCGCGCCGCCTACGTGCCGGACGTCGCTCGGGCAGTCTTCAGGATAGCTCCCGAACTGATCCCGGGAGCTGGACGACCCCCCGGTTTTGACATCGTCTATGGCATTTCGACACTTCATCAGCGGTTCGCTTGCGCTCGCCTCTCCGGATCTCACCTGACGGGCTCTTGTCCCGCCTTTTGCTGCAACGCTCACCACCATCGCTTTTGACAACAGCAGCTTGCAGTGGTTTGACGCCTGCGCCTGATCGCCGGCGTCGAGGGGCCCACCCTCATCTCTCGTACAGCTCCACATCTCCTCCTTCAGAAATGTGTTCGTGACACACCGTCCAAGTGCCATCGATCGCTCGGGCGGGGACGGCGCCGCCGTAGCCGCCGTGCGATCACCGGTCCGAACTTCAGCACCCAGCTCCGAACGGTCTCGTAGGAAATGTCGAGCCCGCGCTCGGCGAGGAGATCCTCGACGTCTCGGTAGCTGAGCGTGAACCGCAGGTAAAGCCAGACCGCATGCTGGATGACGACCGACGGAAACCGGTGACGACGGTATGAGAGCTCCATCATCCGCCCAGCTTACTCGCACCTCCCTCCTGGCCATCCGATTATCCTGACAAGGCCATGCTGCATGTGTCGCGGTGGGGCGGCTCATCAGTCGCATGACCCGAATGTTCCGGGCCGTTCGAGCTTCGTCGTTGTTTAAATAACAACCGAGCCATGCCTTCTTTTGCATCAGGTCTCATTGGCTTCTGCTCGCGCTCAGCCTCATCACGATCCTCTGTGCCGTCGCCGGGAGCGAGGGGTTATCCTGCTTTGACCCGCCGCGATGACATACTCGAAATCCTGGTATGGCCTTCGAGATCATTCGATTTTCATAATAACATGGCGCTCATCGCCAGTGCCGCGGCAAAGCTAGCGATGGCCGAGCGGGCCTTATTGGCGAAAATCCAGACATGCATAGGGCTGCCTAGGTTTATTTTCCGCATAGCAGCGAGGCGCATTTCGCTACTTATATCAACGCCCTTTGCGGGAGGTGCGGGAAAGGTTTCCGGAACACGCGCTCCGCGCCGGCGGTTAAACAGGTATCTGCTAAAGAGGCAATGACCATGGCGGCGCGCGCGAACTGGAAGGGCGTTCTCAGGATGGGGGAGTTGTCGTGTTCCGTCGCGCTCTACACGGCCGCCTCGACCGCGGAGCGGATCGCCTTTCATATCTTAAACCGCAAGACCGGGCATCGCGTGCACCGCGAGTTTGTCGATGCGGAAACAGGGAAAGCGGTCGAGGCGAAGGAGCAGGTCAAGGGCTACGAGACCGGCGCTGGCGATTACATTCCATTCGAGCCGGAGGAGATTGAAAAGGCGGTGCCGGAGGCCGACAAGACGCTTGAGGTTGAGGCCTTCGTGCCGTGCGACCAGGTTGATGATATTTATTTCGACCGGCCGTATTACCTCGCGCCTGCCACGCCCACCGCCGCCGATGCGTTCGCGCTAATGCGCGACGGCATCGCGAAGGCCAAGGTCGCGGCGGTGGCGCGCTCGGTGCTGTTCCGCCAAGTCCGGTCGGTGCTGATCCGGGCCCACGGCGCGGGTCTCATCGCGCACACGCTCAATTTCGATTACGAGGTGCGCCGCGCCGAGGAAGCGTTCGGCGAGCTTCCCGCCTCTAAGGCAGATAACGAGATGCTCGACCTGGCGCTGCATATCATCAAGAAAAAGGCGGGCCCGTTCGATCCAAAGAAATTCGACGATCGTTACGATGCGGCGCTGCTCGAGTTGGTGAAGGCCAAGATGGAAGGCCGCAAGATCGAGGCGCCAAAGGCGCCCGAACCCACCAGACCCACGGATCTGATGGAGGCGCTGCGGCAGAGTGCCGATGTGACCGGAGCGCCCGCGGCAAAGCCCAAGCGCTCAGCGCGCAAAACCGCAGCCACGAAACCAAAAACCTCAAAGCGGGAGAAGGCGGCCTAAGCGAGATTCCGGGCGCTTGCGCGTCGGCGTCCGGTGCAGGGATCTCCGCCGATTTGTCCGCGAGGCGAGCCAGAGAGCGAATTGATCACGGTCGAGCGCGTTTACGAAGCGGTCGGCCGGCATCCCGCTCTTGCGGGCGATCGCCAGGCCCCAGCGGGTCGAGGAGGCAATCTCGCCGGTAGAATGGGCATCGGGATTGATGCTGAATGTACAGCCGAGCTCCAGGGCGCGGCGTAGCCAGCGCCAGTCTAGGTCGAGCCGCCACGGGTTGCCGTTGACCTCGACCGCCACGCCGTGCTCGGCGCAGGCCGTCAGCACCCGCTCGATGTCGAGCTCATAGCCCGGGCGGCGCAGCAGCTGCCGGCCTGTCATGTGGCCGATGATCGTGACGAAGGGGTTCGATGCAGCGCGCACCAGACGCTGGGTCTGCTCCTCGGAGTCGAGGCGGAACCGGCCGTGGATGCTGCCGATGATGAAATCAAAATGGCATAGCACGTCATCGGAATAGTCGAGCGAGCCGTCCGGAAGGATGTCGGACTCGATGCCCTTGAAGATGCGGAAGCGACCGCCGAACGAACCGTTGAGCCGGTCGATCTCGGCGTGCTGCTGCTCGATTTCCTCGACGGTGAGCCCGCCGGCGTAATGGGCGGTCTTCGAGTGATCGGTGATGCCGATGTACTGGTAGCCGCGGGCGATGCTGGCCTCTGCCATCGCCTCCAGCGTGTCGACGCCGTCCGAGGCGATGGTATGCGCGTGCAGCACGCCGCGCAGGTCCTCGGCGGTCACAAGTGGAGGGATAGAATGGGCCTGCGCGCGCTCGATCTCGTCGAGGCCTTCGCGCAGCTCCGGTTCGATGTATTGAAGATCAAGCGCCTGGTAGATGTCGGCCTCGGTTCCCGCTGCGACGACTTTGCGGCCGCAGCGCAGGCCTTCCGGGGTGAGCGCCATGCCCATCGCGGCGGCGCGGCGTTCCAGCTTCTCAAGGTGGCGCGCCGAGCCGGTGGCAAACAGCAGGTTGATCCCGAACCGGCGCGGATCGGTGAGGTAGACCGACATTTCGCCGGAAGAGACCACCTTGGGCGGACCGGGAACCTGTTCTACCTCGGCAACCAGAGCAAGGTTTGAGACAAGCTCGCCGCCGCGGCGGAGATCGCCGGCGGTTACCGTGCGGATCAGGCCGTGCAGCGAATGTTGCAGCGTCTCGGCGGCCGAGACGGCGAGTTCCTCGGCCCGGTGCAGGTGGCGAGCACCTAGTGCATGCTCGCGAATTTTTAGGCCATCGAGAATCTTGCGCTGCACCGCGGCGCCTAGCCCCTTGACTCTCTTCAGCCGGTCCTCGCGTGCAGCGGCTTCGAGCGCGGCCAGATCGGTAATGCCAAGTTCCTTGTGGAGGATGTGGATTTTCTCCGGCTTGAGACCGGGGATCGACAGCATGTCGAGCACACCCTCGGGTAGGTCCTTGCGCAGCTTTTCCAGCAGCGGATGCGTGCCGGTGCGGTGCAGCTTGGTGACGATATCGGCGATGGTCTCGCCAATCCCAGGCAGCTCGCGCAGGCGGTTCTCGGCGATCACGCGGTCAAGCGGCTCGACCAGCGCGGCGAGTCTGTCGGCGGCACGCTGATAGGCTTTCGCGCGGAAGTAATTGTCGCCGGCGAGCGCGGTGCGCCGGCCGAGTTCGACCAGCAGCGCGGCGACGGCCGATGCGTCGAGGGCCACCATCTCAGCGGCGCTGCGGCAGCCCACCCTGCAGGCTCTTCTTCAGCACCGCCATTAGGTCGACGACGTTGCCGGCTTTGCCGGCGGCGGACTTTTTCGAGGCAGTCCGTACGCGCTTCTGCTTGGTCGCGATCATCGACAGCAGCGCCTGTTGCACCGGGTCGGCGGTAAGGGAAGGCGTCCAGCCCCGAGTGTGCTCCTCGATCAGCTGGGCAAGCCGTTTCTTCTCCTTGGGATCGGGCTTGCCCTTAATTCCTTTGAAATACTCGGCTTCGTCACGCACCTCGTCGCCGTAGCGCAGCGTCCACAGAACCATGCCCTTGTCGCGGGGCTCGAGCAGCACGGCGCGCTCGCGGTGATTGAGCACCACGCGCGAGATGGCGCGCGTGTCGGATGTCACCATGGCTTCGCGGATGACCGAGAAGGCCTCCTCGCCCACCTTGTCATCCGGGATCAGGTAATGCGGCGTGTCATACCAGATCCAGCCGATCGTATCGGCGGGCACGAAGCAGTCGATGTCGATCGTGCGAGCGCTTTCCAGCGCGACCGCCTGAAGCTCCTCATCCTCCAGCATGACATACTCGCCGGCCTCGCGCTCATAGCCTTTTACCTGGTCTTCGTCATCGACTGGCTTACCGGTCTCGGCATCGACATAGCAGACATGGACGCGGTTGCCGGTCGCGCGGTTGAGTGTATGGAAGCGCACCTTCTCCGCCTCAGAGGTGGCCGGCAGCATCGCCACCGGACAGGTCACGAGCGACAGCCTCAGATAACCCCGCCAGGAAGGCCGCGGCGCCATGGCAAATCTCCTTCA
>CAVOHI010000053.1:0-11631 GCA_963695605.1 uncultured Alphaproteobacteria bacterium
GGTCTACCCCTGGAAGGAGCCGCCAGAGCTCAAGGAGCGCACGATCGACCGCGTCCGGACCTTCCTGAAGCGCACCAGCCGAAGACAGCCATGCAGTAGCGTATATCCCGCTCCGCCGCAGAACCGCTCCCAATACTCGGTTAGCGGGTTTTTGAGGGGGGATGAGCATCGAGTTCAGTCCGAAAGTCTTCTTTCGCGCCTCGCCCCCCGATACCGAGATCGTCGCTGGTCGACGCGGTGACCCAGCACCGATGAGGCCAAAAATTCTGCTCCCGAAAAAGCCCCGGAGCCGACAATGCCGATTGAGTTCCTGTGCCCGTGCTGCCAAGCTGCCGCGGCAGGCGCCGCCTCGGCGCGCCTCGGGTAGATCCCAGCCAAGAGGAAACGGGCATGGCCATGCAACTCGGGCACGTCCACATCAAGACCAGAGAGGATCCGCAGAAGGTCGCTCAGTTCTACATCGACAATTTCGGCGCGACCGTGAAGCGGGAAATTCCCGGCCGCGGCTGCCAGCTCGACCTGCACGGCGTGCAGCTCAACGTGACGACGATCATCGCCGACCAGAACCATGAGCAGCATGTCGGCATCGAGCACATCGCGATTGAGACCGACGATTATGCCGGCACGCTCGCCAACATTAAGAAGAACGGCGCGCAGATCCTCGAAGAGCGTTTCAACAATGGCCGGCATGTGTGCTGGGTTGCCGCGCCCGACGGCGCGCAGATGGAGCTCATCGAGAAGGTCTGAGGAAGGCGCCGCCCCGCAGCTATACTCCCGCCGGTGGGAGGTACGAGATGAGCCCATCTCTCCGGACCGGTGATCCAGTACCCCGGCCGGTGATCGGCGGCCGCCCGCTCGCCGCTGCCGGACCGCAAATCAGTAATAATGCGCGCCGCCGAATTGACGTGGATCGTCTGGCCGGTGACGAACCCGCCATCCTCGCTGACCAGGAACCGACCTATAATTCCCTCAGGTTCCGCACAGTCGGGTGGCAAATCCCTTCACAAGAGGGTCGGGGCGGGGAAAATGAACAGTGACGACGACCCAGAAGTACTGCAGACCGTGCTAAGAGCCGCCGCACTAGAGGAGACCGAAAGCTACTTGGTGCGAGGTCGGCGATTTGAGCGCCTCTCAAAAGAAGATCTCTCGGAGCGTTGGATCGCTGGCTTTAAGGCATGGTGTAGGGATCGTACCCTGGAGCTGCAGCGCGAATTCGACGACGCCGCGGCCGAGTTGATGTTACGGGGCGAAGAACCGCCCTTTGACGCGGTCCGGGATGAAACCGCCGCTCTGGCGGACGAGGCCGCCCGTGATGTCTCAACCCACGGAGGCGCCGACAGAGCACGGTTGAAAGCACGGATCGGGGAACTGTTGACGCAGGGTCGAGGACGCCCGACGCAATAGAAGGTCGCCGTGAAATCACCCCGGTCGATTGTGCGCGCCCGTGCAAAGCCCGGCCGGAACCGGGCTTTCTTCGTTGGGCCAATCGCCAAAGGCCAGAGTGGTGGTGTTGATGACGGAAGGTGCGCTCGTAGAGTGGGCTGATCAGGTCAAACAGCAGCTGGCTGCCGGTCTGAGCGAAGGGCAGGTAGCCGAGTTCGTCGAGAATGAACGATCGCCGTCGGGAGTCACGCAAGAGGCGGAGCACCGCATTTCGCGATGGGTGGACCGCATGGCGGCGGTCTTCACGGAACCCCGCTGCGCCTCGGAACGCGGTCTCGCCATGGGAGGCGGGCGCCCCGCGGAGCGCCGCTTCACGGTGGGAGGTAGCGGCAAATCCGTGGCTCGGTGCCATCGCACGGTGCTCGCGTACTGGAAGTTCGAATCCATCTCCCTCCACCGGAGAGTTGGGTGCGAACCTGAACTGAATCCGGGGGAATGTCGAGTAAGCCGGCCATATCGCCGGCTCCACTCATGCATCAACAGGCGCCCTTCACGCGGTCGGCGGGGCGATCTCGTCGAGGGCGAGGCCCTTGGCTTCGGGGCCGATTTGGGTCCACTGCGACGGCGGCGATCACCACGATCACGGCGATAACTACGTACACAGCGGTCGGGCCGAGGCCCTGCTGGATCCACAGGAAGGACGGGATCGCCACAAAGCGCCCTCCTCCGCCATGGCGATGCGAACCCGGGTTTTGGGGCTAGGCTGGAAGTCCGTTTGCTTGTGCTGCTTCGCCGCCAGGATCGCTGCCGCGTCCACCGCCGCGGCGGTGCCCAACGGCGCAGCCGAGATCTGAACCACCAGATTGTTCTCTTCTACCAACGTGTCTGGCCAGACGCGGCTCAGGAACTCGTCTTTGCTGACGAGCGCGCCGCGCGCCTCGATCAGGACCATCAGTATATCGAAGGCACGGCTGCCAAGCTCGACGGCGACCCCATCGGCGCGGAGTTCGCGGCGGTGCGGCAGCAACCGGAACCGGCCGAACTCGACAGCCCCCACGGCTTCGTCGGTCAGCCTCGAATGACGAAGAAATCAGGAAACGCGAATGACCGAGGATCTCGAAAACCGGCCCGACATGAATTCCGGTGAAAAATGGTCCGAGATGGATCTTTTGGATCTCGCCAATTGCATCAGGCTGAATGATCCGGTCGAGGAGATTGCCAGTTTCATGTGCCGATCGCGATGCGAGATCCGCGAGAAAATCGCCGAGTTGGAGCGATCCGGTGAACTTCCCGGTCTGATCGAAAAGGCTGCGGCTGAAGCGGTGGACGAACCCGAGGATGACAGCGAGACGCAGGGTGAAACAGCTACATAGTCGCGGAACCGCAACGCCTCCGATGATGTTGGTTAATTAGGACGATCCTAATCTACGGGTGCCCCCCACACCCTCCGATCGTCCGCTTACGAAACCCCGGTTCCCCCCACCGGGGTTTCTTCGTTTCAGCGCCTGTTGCCGAAGGCGGCGGTGGAAAGCAGCGCAATGGTGCCCGTCGAAATCGCCGCCGATGGCGATCGGCCGCGGCGGCTTTGCTTCCCACTCCCAGGGAGCTGGTGTCGGCGCCTGCGCTGCCTCCGGGCCGCCAGCACGGCGCAGACTGCCACGCTAGCCCGAGGGAGCTCGGTGATGCCCGCATCGGCCTACGGTCCGAAATAGTGAACTGGTCTTCGCCGGCCAATCGGCAAAACGCCGTCAGTCCCAGCAGCAACATCGGGTTCCACAGTCGAGGAATCAGGTTCGCACTAGTGACTCGCTGGTTGGAGCAAGCCGGATTCGAACTCTAGGTCCCACCCCCTCACTCGGTCCCGCAGCTTGGGTGGGCTGGTGCGTCTGGCAGCGCGCGACAGGACCGACGCCGCCGTCGCGAAGCCCGAAACGCCGTTTGTTCGCGTCGATGAACTTGGCGCGGACCTTCGCGACGTCGTCGGTGGTGGTGCGATTGAGTGTGCCGCTCGTCATCAGAAATACCCCCTCAGCCTCGCGCTGGCGCGCCCCCTCGGCGACCACCTCGGCCGCCCGCCTGCCGAACACCACCACCTCCCTCGCCGAAGTCGACGCGGCCCGAATGCAGCACAGTCTTTCCTTCCCTTGGCCGGACGTTAACGCGGGGTCACCCGCGGGGCGTCAGCGGTCCAGCCCCAATCGGCCGATCGCCGGCAGCTTTAGCGCCGGCACGGCGGCGTCGATGCCGATATTAAGCCCCAGCACGTTAAGCTCGAGCCCCTCATCAGTCATTGTAGGGATACAGTTTTGATATGCCTTAATTAAGAATCCGCCATCAATCGCGCCTTTAGCCAAGTCAATGGAGTATTGTTCAGTGGTTGTTTCGGCCGTCGTAAAAAACGGCAAAGTAGTGCCTCTGCAAGTGATGGGGCTTCCATCGGCTCGCCTGATACTCGCAAGCCATTTGCCGGGCTCATTCTCGGATGCGTTGATCTCGTAGCTCTTGTATCTCATAGACCTGTCATTTTCCTTGAGCCGGATTATCGCCATTAAATGTTAACCATAACACTGTGGTATAATTTAGGCACCTATGCCTCCCCTCCTCTTGCGCTTTTTTCTCGCGAGACAATGCCACCAATAAAGACACGCTCCCCGTCAACCGCACCCTGACCGCGGTCGACGGCGTGGTGATGCCACCCCAGGGCACCCGGCCTGTCCATACGGACCGCGGCGTTCCAAAGGCACCGGACGTTGATCGCCGAACCGCGGTGTCGAGTTCGCACCTGACTCCCCGCTGGAGGGAGATGGATTCGAACCATCGGTACCGGCACGAAAGAGCCGGTTTTTGTTGCGGAAGGCGAATTGCGGGACCGAACGCGGGCAGCCAAAAAGAGTTTGTTTTTTTACGCGGTACCGATGGTTCGAATCCATCTCCCTCCAGCAGACAGTCTGTCTCTCTCCCGCTTCTGCTTTCGAACGTTGAGAACCCGGCTTTCCGCGCGGGTCTGGGCAGCTGGTTTGACGACGGGGTCAGCAGAGACGCGCCAGGCTTTCCATTGCGCGCCAACCGGCGGCAATGTCTCTGCCGGGCCATATTCCAGTACCGCAGTGCCGATGATGCGGTCAGCGCAATGCCACGACGGTCCGAACGAAGTCAGGACCAGGGCTTAGCATGGGTAGATCTTTGAATTCGGATCGGACTCAGGCAAAGCCGAGCATGGTCCGCTGATCGTGCCAGGCAAGCGGCAGACGTGAGTGCTCGAGCAGCTTCTCTGCCGTCAAATCGGGCGGCTGCCGCCCATCGAGGATCGCCTGGGTGATATCCGGTGCGAGATAGCTGAGGCGGACGAGCCGCGTGAAATAGGACCGGCTGACCCCTTCCCGCTCGGCGAGTGCGGCAAAAGGAACGCCTTCGCCCTGGGCGAGTGTCGTGTTGAACCGGCGCGCTCTGAGGAGCAGCCTGACCAATCGCGCGTCAGGTTTCGCGGCAAACGAATCCGTCCTGTTGATCACCATTCTGATCTCCCGCCCGGAACGGCGCAGCCGCACCGGTACGGACAGAAGCTCAATTTCGTCGTCGTTCACGCCTTGCGATGGTGTGGCGGGTAGATCGAGTAGCGCGCCCAGCCGAAGCGGGCGGAGATGGATGTCGATCTGGTCGACGCTCACCTCGATCCGTACGATCAGGGCAGTGAGGACAGCACGCTTGCGTGCCACGGGTAATTCGGGCCAGCTCTTGCCGATGTCTGCAGCCCGCGCGACAAGCCGCTGCTGCGTAGATGAGTCCGGGAGCCGTGCCGAAGTCGATTTGTAGATGCTGCCCGGATCGAGAAGCCATCGGTGTACTCGGCTGCTCACGAGCTGCTCGATCTCCGCGGCCGGGATCCGCAACCCGGCGGAGGTCTGGGTCCGATCTTTTGTGATCAACGAGCCTGAGACATAGTAGCGGTAGCGTGTGCCCATCTTGAGCGCATGGCTCGGCGTCATCCGGTTGCCGTCGCCATCAAACAGCATGCCGGCGAGCAGGCTGGGTTGGTGATTTCGTGTGCCCGAATTCCGCTCGGCGGCGTTGCTGTCAAGCTGAGCCTGGACCGCGTCCCACAACGGCTGATCGATTATCGGCGTGTGCTCGCCAGGATGGAATTGGCCCTTGTGAACTATGTCGCCGAGATAGGTGCGGTTCTGCAGCATCAGGTAGAGTGCGCCGCGCGAGAACGGCTTGCCGCCGACGAGGCGCCCGGAAGCGCTCGTCCACGACTTACTTTTGATGCCGCGCGCTTCGAGCTCCGCCTTTAACAAGCGGACTGAGCCGAGTTCGGCATAGCGGCGGAAAATCAAGCGAACGGTGTCCGCCTCGCTGTCGATCATGACGAGCTTGTGATCCTGCACTCCATACCCGAGCGGCGGTACGCCACCCATCCACATCCCCTTCCGTTTCGAGGCGGCGATCTTATCGCGGATGCGCTCCCCGATGACCTCGCGCTCGAACTGCGCGAAGGACAGCAGAACGTTGAGGGTCAAGCGTCCCATCGAGGTCGTCGTGTTGAACTGCTGCGTCACAGACACAAAAGACGCCCCCCTTGCATCGAGGATCTCGACGATTTTGGCAAAATCGGCGAGCGAGCGGGTCAGCCGGTCGATCTTGTAGACGACCACCGTGTCGACCCGCCCCGCCGTGATGTCTGCGAGCAGCTGCTGCAAGGCGGGCCGGTCCATCGTCGCGCCGGAGAACCCGCCGTCGTCATAAGCCGCGCGCAGGCACAGCCAGCCTTCGTGCCGCTGGCTGTCGATGAAGGCCTCGCAGGCTTCGCGCTGCGCCTGCAGCGAATTGAATTCCTGCTCGAGCCCCTCCTCGGACGATTTGCGGGTGTAGATCGCACAGCGGACGGTTCCGCGCGGCCGTGTTGTGGTTCCTGGTTTTTTCATTGGCTGGCCTCAGGCGACTAGAATGCACGCGCTCGCTTGATCAGGCCAAAGAACCGCGGGCCCGACCAATGTGCCCCGGTAATCCGCTCCGCAATCACGCTCAGCGAGCGATAGCGCTGGCCCTCGTATTCGAACCCTTCCTCGCCCACAAGGACGGTATGGGTGTGTCCGCGCCACTGCCGCACCAAGGTCGCGCCGGTCTTCAGCATTCCGCCGGGGTCGAAAGAACGAGCGCCTTTCTCGAACTCTGCCGCCAAAATCTGCAAGCGGCGCTGCAAGGCGCGGGTCGGGCCGGCGTGAGCGCGTTGCTGCAGCTTATCGGAGAGGCCTCTGATGATCAGATCGCGACTGAGCCCCAGGGGCGGTCCGGTATGATGCAGTGTCCGCCAGGCCCGCCGCAGATCCTGTGTCGACTGACCAATCAATCCGGCAATCTTGCATTCAAGGTCGGACAGGTCCGGGCCTCGCAGACGGTCGTTCCGGTCGCTACCTCTACCGGGAACGGGCGACGGCTCGCCAGAGTGCTGGCGAGCCGAAGTATCGTGGACTGGAGATTTCATAGGCTCGCCGGCTCGGCGATGCGGTAGACCCGGCCGCGCTCCTCTTTGGCCGAGGCGAGAGTGAGCCCGAGCTTTTTCTTCAAGGTCCCCGAGAAGACGCCGCGCACGGTATGACGCTGCCAGCCGGTCACGCTCGCCACCTCGTCGACCGTCGCCCCTTCGGGCAGCCGCAGCATCGCAATCACTACATCCTGCTTCGTGGGGGGCTTCGGGTCGGGTTGCGGCTCCGGGTCCGGCAAGGCCTCGATTGCCGACCACAGCTGATCGATCAGCGCGTCGCGGTCGCCAACCTTCTTTCGCTTTTCGACGCCGGGCAGAGCATTCCACAGCGCCAGCAACCGCTTGGCGCTGAGCGGGGCAGCGCGCAGCTCCTCATTCGATGCAACGGCAATCTCGCCGTCATTGACTGCCGCCGGCGCCGTGCGGCACAGCGTAATTCCGTCGTTCCCGATGATATAGACGCGCATGAGTGGGTGCTCCCGATTGACCCGGCGGCGGTTCCGCCGTGACCCCACTCACGCTCTCTTCGCCGACCAAAGCCAGTCTATTCCGGATAATCTTGTGGCGTTGTTTGGCCGGATCCGAGCATGGAATTACTCAGCAGAGACCGCACAATCTGCGGCAGCGTTCGCCGCAGATGATCTCGAAACGGTCACTGAGTAAGCGAACACGTTGTCATCCGGCCGGCGGGTGACGGATCGCTAGGTAAGTTTGCTCGAGTTCGGGGGTCCGCTTATTGGGGTTGACCTGCCGTGCCGCTGCCTGGCCGGCACAGCCGGAATTGTGCAGGTTTTCGGACGCCGGCAATGACGAGGCTGGGAAGCTTGATGGTCGTTGCCGTCACCTTTCTGGCGACTGCAACGCGAGATGGTCCAGGGGGCTCGGCGGAATTTGTTTCTTTATAGCGTCCCCGCGCCCGGCACGAGCCATGGACGATGCGGCCGCTCGAGTGATGTCATCACCGGGCTGTCTTGATCAGGACTTGCGGAGACCAACCGGCTGCCCCCGCTCGCGCGAAGATCATTCTTGATCTCTGGCTGATGAGCGTCGGCCCATTTCCTGAAGCCGTTGGCGCAGCTATCTTTCAGGGAAATATACATCGGACAGTCCTTTTCGGATTATCGCTAACAGACCCACTCGTGAAGCCTGTCACGGCAGCTATCTCCTAGGAAGATGTAGACCCAAATTGTCTCTTCAGCTCTTGATTTCACCTTCCTGAGCCTCGCGCTCGACTTTCTGCGCCTGCAGCTGAAGATCCCATCCCAGGTCGTTCAGTTCATCGAAAAACTTGCGGCAGCCTGCTCGCGCCAGCCGGAAGGCTCTTTCGGAATCCAGCCGCAACTGTCTCGCATCTGCCATGCCAGCTCTCCATCCACCATTAGGCCCGAAGCACGTGCATCAGCGAACTCACTCGGAGGACAACCGCTGCCGGCTTCAATCCCTCCTGAGTCTACTGGCAGGTGGCGGATGACGAATAGGTTCGGAATTTACCTATGCCGAGGAAGCTGCTGCATAAAGGAGTTTGTTGGAAGGGCAATTGGCCCTGTCGTGGCGATCGCTGCCGGCCGTGTCTCGCCTATCTTACTGGTGCTGCTATGATCGAGGGAGAATACGCATTAATTCCTGGCGCCGTGGCAGCTCAGCCGACTTCCTCGCTTCGAGAACCGTCGCCTGGGATTCGAGCCTCTCTGCTAACGCAAGCAAAGTTCTTTCGACACGAGCGCTCTTGCCGATCGCCCCGCGGCGACACTCAGCTGCTTCGACTCTCAGCAATTCTGGTGAGTACATTTTATCCACCTGGCCATTGCTACGCCTAGGTTAGAGGCTGATGCATACGCCGATTTTATCGATGCGGCTTCAATTGCAACGGTATCTGCTCTCTTGCAGAGTTCGCTGTCGGCGCGCCACTCATTTTTTGGAAAGCAGAACTTGCCGACCGCAAAGCCGAGTGCTGCTTTCTCGCCTGTGCTTGGCAAAGTACACCGCAGCTGCCTTCGCAGCGAATTCGTGCGTGGCGGGAGCGGATGAGGGGTAACCGTCTTGCGCAAGCGGTGTACGGTAAGTGTTCCTTGGTCTTGCCAAGTAGATGCAACCTTTTCCATTGTTGTGTCTGACCCTCGTTCGCACCATCGCCGTTGTGGCCTTGACCCGACCGCCGTGTCACCGGCTCCGCCGTTCTCCCAAGTCTTCGCGTTCGACCGCTCACGCGAACGTCGCGTGCGCGCGATGGCTCCAAGGACGCAGAGGTGCCCTCGAAGCGGCGAGGCAGTCCCTTGGGGCTTCTCAGCTGCGGATGCTTGGAAAATGGCGTCGCGATACACATGGGGATCATGCGATCGCGCTACGAGAGGTCATTTTTGCCTATCCCCTCCCGCAGGTTCGTTTGCTTATGCTTTTGCTGATCGGCGGCTACTTTGCTCGAAAGATTGGTGCAGTCAGCCGCGTTTCGGTGCGGTTCTTGACGGTGGATTCGCCGTCGCGCGTCAAATACGCTGACGGGCCGTCCACAACCTCATACGGGCTCGACAACTGCAAAGAGTGGTCGAAACGTCTGCTTAGGAGAGCGCCGTCCTCGACCGCGGCGAGGGCACTGTCGATTAACGCCATTGTCGCGGCGATGCCGAGCGTTGTGGTAGAATTGACATATGATAGAAAAGGGTCCGCAAAAGCCTGGTGCAGCTCGCTCGCCGCCGGCTCGGCGTTCATCGCCAAGGCGTCGCTCGCCGCTGGGGCATGACAGCTTCCCGGTTGTCGGTCTCGGCGCCTCGGCTGGTGGCCTCGATGCCTTTCGCCGACTACTCACTGCCCTCCCTCCCGGCACCGGCATGGCATTCGTTTTGATCCAGCATCTCGATCCGACGCACGCGAGCATGATGGTCGATTTGCTGGCCGGCCATACGCCGATGACGGTGCAGCAGGCAGCAGACGGGATGCCGCTCGAGCGCGAGCATGTCTATCTCATTCCGCCGGGCAGCTTATCTCTCGATCCGCGACGGTGCCCTGCGCCTCTCTGAACCACTGGAGCGTCACGGTGCGCGCCTGCCCTTCGACTTCTTTCTGCGCTCCTTGGCGGAAGAGCTCGGCGAACGCGCGATCTGCGTGATCCTCTCGGGAACCGGCGGCGACGGCAGCCTCGGGCTGAAGGCGGTCAAGGAGAAGGGCGGGCTCGTCATCGTGCAGGATCCCGACGAGGCCGAGTATGACGGCATGCCGCGGAGCGCGATTTTGACGGGCGCCGTGGACCTCGTGCTGCCGGTCGGCGAAGATTTCCGAAATCCTCGCCAAATACGGTCGGCAGCTGGTGCTCAACGGTGCGCGGAAGGGCCTGGCGCCGGACGATCATCCCCCGGATCGGCTTGGCCGAGATCGTCGATCTTCTGCGCACCAAGACCTCGCACGATTTCTCGCTCTACAAGCCGGGCACATTGTTGCGCCGGATCGAGCGGCGCATGGCGCTGGCCGGTGCCGATGACAGTGGTGGGTATCTCGACATGCTGCGGCAGGATCCAGGTGAGCTCGAGCTCCTCGCCAAGGACCTGCTGATCAACGTCACCAGCTTCTTCCGCGACTCGAGTGCCTTCGAATTCTTGGCGAAGGAGGTCATACCCGATCTCGTCCACCGGCACTCCTCGGACCGGCCGCTGCGGATCTGGGTTGCCGGCTGCAGCACCGGCGAGGAGACCTATTCGCTCGCCATGCTCTTTCTCGAGGAGATCGCGGCGGCGAAACGGAACATCAAGCTGCAGGTCTTCGCCTCCGATGTCGACGAGGATGCGGTCGCTCTCGCCCGCGAGGGACGCTATCCGGAATCGATCGCAGCCGATGTGTCGCCGGCGCGGCTCGCCCGCTTCTTTACACAGGAGGACCACAGCTACCGGGTGGTGCCGGAGTTGCGCGGGACGGTGGTCTTCACGACGCAGGATGTGTTGGCCGATCCGCCGTTCTCGCGCCTCGACCTGATCTCGTGCCGTAACCTCCTGATCTATTTGCGCCCCGAAGCGCAGGAAAAGGTCCTTCTGCTATTCCATTTCGCGCTCCGCGAGGGCGGCGTTCTGATGCTCGGCGGCTCCGAGACGGTGGGCAGGCTGGACGACCGGTTCGAGCCGATCTCCAAGGCGCAACGGATCTATCGGCAGATCGGCCGCAGCCGGCCTGGCGAAGTCGATTTTCCGATCGGCCCGGGAGGGGCCGCGCGAACACTTTGGCCAGGCCGGACGAGCGCGGCGTCGGCGCAAGCGATCAGCGCTCGCGACCTCACGCAGCGGGTGCTGCTCGAGACCTATGCGCCCGCTTCGGTCCTGATCAACCGCAAGCACGAGTGCCTGTATTACTCGGGACCAGCCGACCGCTATTTGCGGGTGGCCTCGGGCGAGCCCAGCCGCGATCTGCTCGCCATGGCGCGCGAGGGGCTGCGCAGCAAACTCAGGGCGGCGATCCAACAGGCGAGCCGGGAGCACACGCCGACGATCGCCACGCGAGCGCACGCCAGCGACGGCGGCAATGGCGTCGCGGTTCGCATTGAGGTCCATCCGGTGCAGAGCGCGGGCGAGGAGTTGCTGTTGGTCAGCTTCTTCGACGAACCCGGACGCGAGCCGAGGTCGGGCCGCTCGGTCGAGCCGCCCGGTGACCTCTCGCGGACTGCAGAGCTCGAGGGGGAGCTCGACGCTACCCGGAAGGAGCTGCAGAGCGCTATCCACGAACTCGAGATCGCCAACGAGGAGCAGAAGGCGATCAACCAAGAAGCCATGTCGGCGAATGAGGAG